>NZ_JAIMJB010000028.1 GCF_021295345.1 Motilimonas eburnea | reverse complement strand
AATTTATGCTTGGCGGCAATAGCGCTGTGGACCCACCTGATTCCATGCCGAACTCAGAAGTGAAACGCAGCAGCGCCGATGGTAGTGTGGGGCTTCCCCATGTGAGAGTAGGACACCGCCAAGCTCCTAATACGAAAAGCCCTCGTCAAAGACGAGGGCATTTTTCTAAATGCTGATATGGCTCAGTTGGTAGAGCGCACCCTTGGTAAGGGTGAGGTCCCCGGTTCAACTCCGGGTATCAGCACCATCTCCTTATAAAAATTTCCTTTTTAACTGCACTCGCTTGATTAGCATGAGTTTATTAACTCTTTAACTCTCTATTAATGCTAACTTTGATGCCCTCTTGTATATACTTGTTTGTATTGCGCTATTGTTTGTGATTCGTGATGATACTTGCAATAACATTTGATATCGAAAGAGGTAAACATGTTCACACAAAATGCGATCCTTAGTGACGGACGCCCATTCGCAGATTTTATCACTTTGTCTTTACGTGATGGAGCCAACCTTAAAGCTGACTTTTTATCCGCACTGCGACAATTACCTAAACTGATAGCAACCGTGAACAAAGCTGAGCCAACTTGCCAAATTGAATGGCTGGTTGCTTTCTCTGATCAGGCTTGGTCGCAGCTATTTGAACAACAAAAGCCCTCTGCCCTTGTTCCCTTTACCGAGATGAAACAAGCTGAACGCCATTTTCCAGCAACGGCAGGTGATATCTTTGTATATGTTAAATCTGAGCGAATGGATCTGAACTTTAGGATCGCGAAAGGGGTCGCTGATTTATTCGAGCCCATTGCAGAAATAATTGAAGATACCCAAGGTTATCAATACTTAATCGATCGTGACATGATAGATTTTGTCGATGGCACTGAGAATCCCGTGGATGAAAAGCGCGTGAATGCTGTGTTGATCGGCGATGAAGATCCTAACTACCAAGGTGGCAGTTACATTACTTTGCAACGCTATGTCCATAATCTCAATAAGTGGAACGATTTAGCTGTATCGCAACAAGAGCAGGTTATTGGTCGCAGCAAAGCAGACAATGTGGAATTCTCTGGTGAAAAGAAAGCGCCATTTGCCCATATCAATAAAGGCAAGTCTACAGATGAAGCAGGCAAAGAAATTCCGATGTACCGCCAAAACATGCCCTACGGTAATGCGATTGAACATGGTAGTGTGTTCATTGGTTTTGCTAAGTCACCAGAGGTCATTAATATTTCCTTGCGCAAGATGATTTTTGCTGATGAACAAGGTCACTATGACCATCTACTGAAATACACTCGAGCGGTAACGGGATGCATTTTCTTTGTACCGCCTGCTGATTTCTTGAATACCTTGTAGTTCAAGTATTCGGCTTCGTTGTATATTTGCCAAGGCATAGCAGCAGAATTTGCATCTAGGCTAAAGATCTTACAAACTGCTTGCTTTAGATCTTTACCGAGAGCTTGCCTTGTTTCAGCTATATCATTCCAACCGTCTGGATTTCTTAAAAGAAATATTGGCTCACTTGATCCAAAGCGAGCCTCTAAACCACCCCTTTATTCCGGAACAAATTTTGGTGCAAAGCCCGGGGATGGCACAGTGGTTAAAATTAGAACTGGCCGACAAGCTAGGGATCACGGCCAATATCGAGTTTCCTTTACCCGCTAGTTTTATTTGGAAAACCTTCACTCAGGTTTTACCTAATGTGCCCGAGAAAAGTCCTTTTAATAAGGCTGCGATGGCATGGGCGTTAATGAGCTTATTACCCGAGTATCTTGAGCAACCAGAATTCGAATCCTTAAGGCATTATCTTAAACAAGATCAAAACGATCTAAGACGGTATCAACTTTGCCAGAAAGTCGCCGACATTTTTGACCAATATTTAGTTTATCGACCGCAATGGATCACCGCCTGGGAAGCGGGACAAAGCGCTCCGGATTGGGTTGAACAACAGGCATGGCAACCTATTTTGTGGCGAGCTTTGCAGCAAAAAATACACTCAGAGTTTGACTATAGCCAAGGTGAAAAGCCGTATCATAGGGCGGCTTTGTATGCGGACCTGATTGCCGCTTTGCAACAGGGAAAAGCGATTCCGGCCTTGCCTAAGCGCTTGTTCGTCTTTGGTATCTCTGCAATGGCACCAGAGTATTTAAAAGCCATAATTGAGTTAGGTAAGCATGTAGAAGTGCACCTGTTTCTCACCAACCCGTGTGAGGCATTTTGGGATGATATTGTTGATGCTAAGTATCTAGCTAGACTACGTACCAAGCAGCGTCGAAACCTTGTGTTAGCGGGATCTGAGCTCACGGTGCAGCAGCCGATGAGTTTAGTGCCATCTGAGCTGGACGTGGATCCTGAACTCGGCTTTCAATTAGGTAATCCATTACTGGCATCCATGGGTAAACTAGGCCGTGACTTCCTTTATCAACTTCATCATTTTGAAGTAAATGAATACAGTCACTTTATCGCCCCCGTTCGCGATGACCTGTTAGCATGGCTTCAAGCGGACATACTTACATTAGCCAATGCCACTGATGAAGGGCTCGCCAAACGTGAGGTGGCGGCTGGTGATCAAAGCCTCATCGTAGTGGGTTGCCATAGTGCGATGCGTGAAGTAGAGGTTTTGCACGATCAACTGCTTGCTATGTTTGAGCAAGATAAGTCCTTAACACCCAAAGACATCATTGTGATGATGCCCGATGTCAACAGCTACAGCCCGTATATTCAAGCCGTGTTTGGTAGCGCAAGCCAGATGTGCCGGATCCCTTTTTCTATTTCTGATCGCAGTGTCTGCCAAGAAAACCCTGTCTTCACTAGTTTCTTACATCTACTGCGTTTACCTATTTCACGTTGTACCAGCAGTGAGCTTTTGGAGCTGTTATCCGTACCTGCCGTGTTAGCCAAATTCGGTATCAATCAAGACGAGTTTAGCCAAATTCGCCAATGGGTCATTGAAAGCGGCATTCGTTGGGGGTTGACACAACAAGATGGTGAGAAGTTTGCGCTACCGCCTCTTGCACAAAATACTTGGTTGTTTGGCTTACAACGTATGCTATTAGGCTATGCTATGGACGATGCCATGGTTGCGGGTATTTTGCCTTACAGCGAATGCCAAGGCCTAGGCGCCGCACCTTTGGGTAAGTTATGTCACTTTGTTGAACAATTGATTTTGCTGAGTGAGCAACTGCAGCAAGCTCACAGTATGTCTCAGTGGCAGCAACTACTATTTGGCGTGCTTGATGACTTCTACCTGATGGCCGATGATGATTTTGAGTCGCTAACTCTGATCAAGGAGACCCTTAATCAGTTGCAGCAGCAAGTTGATGAAAGCCGATTTGCTGAGCCTCTTAGCCTCGCTATTTTAACGGATTATCTGCAGCAGCAGTTTAACCAAGCTAGTGGCGGGCAGAAATTTTTGGCCGGACAAGTCAACTTTTGTACTTTAATGCCAATGCGCTCGATCCCGTTTAAAGTAATTTGTTTATTAGGGATGAATGACGGCGTTTATCCACGGAGCATCGCGCCCGTTGGTTTTGATTTAATGGCAGAGCAAATGCAAAAGGGAGACCGCTCCCGCCGTGACGATGATAGGTACTTGTTTCTTGAGGCTTTGTGCTCGGCGCAACAAGGTTTATATATCAGTTATGTCAGCCGCAGTATTAAAGACAATACCGAGCGGACCCCATCAGTCTTGGTCAGTGAGTTGCTTGATTATTGCGAACAGGGCTTTTGTTATGAAGCGGGCAGTTGCCAGCAACATCTATTGCGCGAATACCCGTTACAGCCATTTAGTCCCCGATACTTCAACGGCGAATTTGCGACGTATGCAACACACTGGTGGTTAGACGAGCAGCCCCAGCCGATGCAGCCTTTTGTTGCGATAGAGCAAGGCCAGGTTCAATCCTATTTGCAGCCGGAGCAGCTCGGTGATGAGGAGTTAGAGCTCGAGCTAGACCAGCTGGTTCGGTTCTTTCGTCATCCTTGCCAAAGCTTCTTTAACCAGACCTTAAAAGTGTGGTTTAGCAGTGAACAAATTGGCCAGTTTGATCATGAACCCTTTAGTCTAGACGGATTAGATAATTACTTATTGGCAAACCAGATCCTTAAACAACGTCTAGCTCAAGGTGACAGCCAGCAAGTATATAGTATGGTTAAGGCGCAAGGGCTATTACCCCATGGTGAGTTTGGCCATTTGGCATTTGCGCGTCAGGAATCGGAAGTCGCGTCGTTACTGCAAAGGCTTGAGCCTTTAGTTGCAAAATCTGAACAAGATCTGGCGTGCTTGATAACCTGCCAGCTCACGCAATCCTATTTACCTAGTCTAAAGAGGGTTAACCTGACTGGATGGTTAACGCATCATTTTCAATCTGGATTGGTTAGCTACAAGGCGGGTGGACTCAATGGTAAAGACCTGATCCAGCATTGGCTTTATCACCTTGTGTACTGCGCCATGGGCAACCCCGCTAAATCGAGTTGGTTATTGGGTAAGCAACAAGGGGTCGAGTTTAATTTCCTTGATCAAGAATATGCTCAGCAGAAGCTACAACAACTGGTTGAGCTGTATGTTTTAGGCCAAACTCAACCCTTAGTGTTTTTCCCTAATACCAGCTTTGCTTGGGCGACTAAGTTGTGTGAGATGGGAGCAACGGATTTACTGCAGTCAACTTTCGATGGTGAGCGGCTAGATAAAGCGCGTAAAGAAGCACTAAACCGGTTTAATGGCCAATTTGTACTGACGGGTGAGGGGCAAGATCCTTACATTGCACGCTGTTACAAAGATTTAAGTCTGCTATGGCATGACTTTGAGGGGCACAGCCAGCAAGTGTTTGGGCCGCTGCTGGCCAATGTTACACCTATAGAGGATGAATAAGGACAGGCATTGCAACGAGGGAGAGAATGCCCCCCTCGTCGTTGATCTAGTGCTTATCTTGGTAGTTTAAGAAATCCTTGAACTCTTTTTCATAGAGGTGAAACAGTACAAAGGTGGTCGCGATAATAATGGGACCATAAATCAGCCCCATTAAACCAAAGGCGTGGATCCCGCCCATCAAGGAAAGAAAGATCACTAAGGTGTTCATCGACGAGATATTATTCATTAATACTGGGCGTAAGAAGTTATCGATAGAGCCAACCACTAACACGCCCCATGCTACCAAAAAGGCTGCCCATTGCCACTCACCTGTGAGTAATAAGAACAAGGCCGCGGGCAACCAAACTAAGGCGGTGCCGACGACGGGAATTAAAGAAGCAAACGCCATAATGGTGCCCCAGAATAATCCCGGGATGCCAACGATCCAAAAGCCAATACCACCAACAATCCCCTGACACAAGGCCGTTAGAAATGACCCCAATAGCGCAGATTTAGACACCAGTTGGATTTCATTTATTAAGGTGTCTTCTTGGCTGCGTGATAAAGGCACGGCATGACGTAAAAATTCGGTGAGTTTATGGTGATCTCGTAAGGTAAAAAACAACACAAACAGCATGAGCAAAAAGCTAAATATAAAGCTAGAAATACTGCCCGCAAACTGAGCACTAAGGGATAAGGCTTTTTTCCCTGAACTAGATGCTAAGGCCATGATATCTTGATTTATTTTGGCACTGTCAAACATATCAACCGGTAGCCACTCTTTGGCAAATACCAGCACTTGACTCACCCAAGGATGACTTAATAGCTGTTCAATTCCTCCGGCTTGGATCCAATCTAATACGCTTTTTGAGTAACTCACGGCTTGGTTCAAAATGGCAAGGAACACAAAGAACATGGGCAGCAAAATCAAACAGGTGATCAAGGTGCAGGTCAGGCCTGCGGCGATATTTTCACGACCTTTAAGCTTTTGGCTGATCCAGTGATGGATGGGCTGACATAACATGCTAAACAGCAAAGCAATGATTACGGGCTCAATATAAGGTGAGATCAATGAGTAGCTGGAATAAGCGGACAAACACAGGGCAATCAGTAAAATAACGCGGCCGGGATGTTGCTGTAGATTTAAGGCTTTCATATTAATAATAATTGGAATGATTGAGGTTTTACTCTACTTTGACGCTTATCTGGGTGCAACTCTATTTATCTTGCCAAAGGCAAATCTAAACTGGGTTTACAGCACGGCAAGATCTGGCTCCCTCAATCGTGCAACTTGAGCTCGCTTAGGTATATACTAAAGCGATTCTAGCTGGCTATATTTTGGTGACGAGCAAATGGCACAACCCCTTGATGCAACGACTTTTCCACTTCATGGTGCTCGGTTAATTGAAGCCTCTGCTGGTACAGGTAAAACCTACACTATTGCTAGTCTGGTATTAAGGTTGCTATTGGGCCACGGTGATGACCAAACGCGTCATCAGCAGCCATTGACCATAGACCAAATATTGGTGGTGACTTTCACCGAAGCCGCCACGGCCGAGTTAAGAGACCGGATCCGTAAACGAATACGTCAACAGCGCCAGTGTTTTATTGAGGGGGATGCCGCTGGCGATCCCGTGGCCCAGGCGCTGTTGGACGACATTCCCGATAAGAAAAAAGCCGCACAAATATTGCAAGACGCAGAGCGGCAAATGGATGAAGCCGCGATTTACACCATACATGGTTTCTGTCAGCGTATGCTCAAACAGCATGCATTTGAATCGGGTGCCTTGTTTGAAGCAGAATTACTACAAGATCAAAGCCATTTATTATATTTGGCCGTGGTCGATTATTGGCGTATTCATTTTTACCCCTTAGATCTTGATCTCAGTCGGGTGGTTTATCAGTTATGGTCCGATCCCAGTCAACTGCAAATGGATTTATATGATCTGTTATCTAAGCCGAACCTCGTGGTGTTACCGGCGTTAGAGCCGGTGCCGTTACCGGATAAGCATCAAGGGATTATTGAGCGAATTGCTAAGGTGAAATCGGCTTGGTTGGCAGCATCGCAAGATTTGTTGGATATTATTGCTAGCTCGGGTGTAAATAAACGCAGTTACAGCAGTAAAAACTTACCTAAATGGTTTGGTGATGTGACGCAATGGTCGCAGCGGCCCACGTTAGATTATGATATTTGCGATAAGTTGGCTAAGTTTAGCCAAGCTGAGTTGGCGGCTAAAACCAGCAAGGGAGAAGTGCCAAGTCATGACGTTTTTGAGTTGATAGAAGAGTTGTTGGCAGAGTCGTTATCGGTGCGAGAGCATATTTTGCATCATGCCCTCACTTGGGTTGCGGTGCGTTTATCTCAGGCCAAACAACAAACCAATGAATTAAGCTTTGATGATTTACTGGTGAATTTGGGGCGCGCTTTGGCTCAAGATAGTGGTGGCGCGCTAGCGCAAAGTATAGGCCAAGCATATCCAGTGGCCATGATAGATGAGTTTCAAGATACCGATCCGATCCAATACCAAATATTTCAGCAGATCTACGGCGCTAACAATGTGGCGGGTTGGTTTATGATTGGCGACCCTAAACAAGCGATTTATGGCTTTCGTGGAGCCGATATTTTTACTTATATCAAAGCGCGCCGTGAAGTGACCCATCACTATACCTTAGGGTACAACTATCGCTCGTCGCCAGCCATGATTAACGGTGTCAACCAGCTGTTTTTGCAGGCTAAAGCGCCATTTATTTATGAACAAGATATCGCCTTTTTAGCGGTTGATTACCCTTCGCAGAAATCAGCGCAACAATGGCTCCATCATGGCCAAACGCCCGCCGCTATACAATGGTGGCTTGCTGAGCCCGCCAGTGGCACCATCAATAAAAGCGATTATCAGCAATTGATGGCGGTCACTTGTGCTAATGAGATCAATCGCTTACTTAGTGCTGCTGGCCAAGGCCTAAGTTATATCTCAACCAGCAAAGGTCAGCACGAGATAACCGCAGGCTCCATTGCGGTATTAGTACGCACAGGGTGTGAAGCCAGTATTATCAAGCAAGCGTTGGCTGACCAAGGCATTAAAAGCGTGTATTTGTCGAATCGGGACAGTGTCTTTTCGTGTGAACAAGCGATTGATTTACAGAGAATACTTCACTCGGTATTAAATCCGTCGGATGACCGTTTACTGCGTGGCGCATTAAGCTCTCAACTGTTTAATTACCATGCCGCTTCCCTTGCCGCGTTATTTGCGGATGAAACGCGTTGGGAGCAAAAAATTGCCCAATTCGTCGTCTATCAAAGGTTATGGCAGCAGCAGGGCGTGTTGGTCATGCTGCGTACCTTATTGTTAGAGCAAGGTATCAGTGCCCGCTTGTTAGGTCAGCTAGATGGTGAACGTCAACTAACGGACCTGCTTCACCTTGGTGAGCTATTACAGCAAGCTAGCTTTGAACTAGAAGGTCAGCACGCTTTAGTACGTTGGTATGGTGAGCAAATTAATCAAGCCAACGGCAATGCTGATGAGCAACAGCTACGATTGGAAAGTGACCAAAATTTGGTTCAGATCGTGACCATTCATAAATCAAAAGGACTGGAATATGATTTTGTATTTCTACCCTTTATTAGCTCGTACCGACAAGCAAATACGGCCTTGTTTCATGAGCAGGAGTCTGGTCAGCAAGTTATCGACCTGACGGGGAAAAAAGAACATATAGAAGCGGCTGATCGTGAGCGCTTAGCAGAAGACTTACGATTGTTATATGTGGCGTTAACCCGCAGTGTGTTTGCCTGTTATCTGGGGATCGCGCCGATAAAATCCAGAGCGGGTAAAAAACCCATCACCGATTTACATTTATCTGCCATTGGGTATCTGCTACAGGGCGGTGAGGCCATGGATATGGCTGGCTTAAAGCAGCAGCTACAAGCGCTGGTAGACAAGTGTGATGACATGGCGGTAGCAGCCCCAAGTGACGTTCCTGAGCCTGTTTATACTGCTCAAGGGTCGCAAGTTGAGCGCATCCCACCTAAGGCATTTAACCATCAGATCCAGCGTGATTGGTGGGTGACCAGTTACTCTGCTTTGTCTCGTTTGCACCAGCACTCGCCCATTGTGCGCACCGAAGAGTTACCTGTCATGATCGAAGAAAAGCCCGAGCAACAGGCGTTAATGAACGTTTTTAGTTTTTATAAAGGCGCGAGGGCGGGGACATTTTTACACACCTTATTTGAGCAAATTGACTTTAGCCAAGCCTCACCCGCTCATTTGACACAGCTTGTTGCGCAGCAGCTTGAACGGGAAGGTTATGAACCAGAGTGGTTACCTGTGTTAGTTGACTGGATAAGCCAAGTACTTAAGCAAGATTTAGGGCAAGGTTTTAGCTTATCCGATATCCCTGAAGCCAATAAGCTGGTGGAGATGGAGTTTTACTTACCCATGGCGCCCATCAAGGCGACAGATGTGAATGCGCTGGTGGTGAAATACGATGCGCTATCACGTCAAGCGGGTGAGTTAGCCTTTATGCAGGTGCAAGGCATGTTAAAGGGGTTTATTGACTTGACCTTCGAACATGATGGCAAGTTCTATGTACTTGACTATAAGTCGAATCACCTTGGTGATGAGCTCCGTGATTACCATCAGCAGGCGATGGCGCAAAGCATGATAGCGCATCGCTACGATTTTCAATATCAGCTTTACAGCCTCGCTTTACATCGTTTTTTAAAGCAGCGGATGCCCCATTATGACTATGAACAGCATTTTGGCGGCGTGTTTTACCTCTTTTTGCGAGGCATGCAAACGGGTGGTGATGGTGTTTTTTATACCAAACCAGACCGCGCCTTGATTGAAGCTCTGGATCAGCTATTTATCGGGGAAGCGCAGCCATGTTAATGCGGTTAAAAAAATTATTACAAGATGATCAGATCCGCCCACTGGATTACTACTTTGCAGAGTTGATTAGCCGAATAGCAAAACAACAGATTGAAGCGCCGTTGGAGCAAGATGTCGTGGTGTTTTGCGCGGCGTTCACCAGTTATGAGTTAGGCCAAGGCAATGTGTGCTTGGATCTAGACCAATTAGACAAACTGTTTAGTTTAGGTGGCCCGTTGTACGGCCAACAGTTTCAAGATTGGACCTTACCACCGGTAGCGCAATGGCCTGAGTTATTAACCAATAGCATCGCTGTTGGTGCAAATAAGCCCTTGGTTTTTGAGCTAAATCGAGTGTACTTGGCGCGCTATCATCAATTTGAATTAAGCATTGCAAGGCGGTTTGGCCAGCCGCTTAATTACCAAGTGGACCCAAGATTGCCTCAGGCATTAAATCAATTGTTTCCTGCTGCGCCAAACCAACTCAAGGAGAGTGAAATTGATTGGCAAAAGGTGGCAGTAGCTGTGGCTGCCAGTGCGCCTTTTGCTGTGATATCCGGTGGCCCAGGCACAGGTAAAACCACTACAGTGACTAAATTGTTGGCGCTACTTATCATGCAGGCACAACAGCGAGGTGAAACACTCGATATCCGCTTAGCGGCACCAACAGGTAAAGCAGCGGCGCGTTTGACGGCTTCGATCACCGGCGCGTTGAGTCAGTTGACCTTACCTAATCAGGTAGCCAAGGCAATCCCGGTACAAGCCAGCACTCTCCATCGATTGTTAGGTGTATTGCCCGGGCGAAGTGAATTTCGTCATCATCAAGGCCATTTATTGCATTTGGATGTGCTGGTGGTGGATGAAGCGTCGATGGTCGATTTATCCTTAATGGCGCGCTTATTAGCGGCATTACCCAGTAACGCCAAGCTGATCTTATTGGGTGATAAAGACCAGTTAGCTTCGGTTGAGGCCGGCTCGGTACTCGGGGATATTTGTAGCTTGGTCGAGCAAGGTTACAGCCATGCTCGTTGTCAGCAGCTCACTGCTTTAACCGGATTTAACCTAGGAGAGGCGAGTAACAAAGGACAGCTTAGTACGGTTGCCGACAGCCTTTGTCAATTACAAAAGAGTTATCGTTTTCATCAGCAATCGGGCATAGGCTATTTGGCTCGCGCCGTTAACGCAGGGCAAAGTGCGCGGATAGCGCCGTTGTGGTCTAAGTATCAAGACATCGTTCGATTTGAATTAGAACAGATAACCGCATTGCAGCAAATCGTTGCAGAGGGTTATGGCGAATATTTACAGTGGGTGGCTGCATTACCGGCTGGGGAGTCGCCCCAGCCCGATGCCGTGCGTGCTATTTTAACGGCATTTAATCGCTTTAAGTTGCTTGCCGCTTTGCGTGAAGGCCCTTATGGTGTCACAGGTTTAAATGAGTTGGTCGCACAGTGGCTTCGTTTACCTATTGAAAAGGCGCCGACGACGGCGTCATTGTCAGAGCCCACGGTGGCGCCTTGGTATTCAGGTCGGCCCATTATGATCACAGCGAATGATCATCAAGCAGGCCTTTATAATGGTGATATAGGCATGTGCTTGGTTAATGAAAATGGCGATCATCGCGTTTATTTTGAACTGGCTGATGGCAAAGTCCATCACTTTTTGCCCAGTCGTTTACCTGCTCATCAGACTGTATTTGCGATGACGGTGCACAAAAGCCAAGGCTCGGAATTTGATCATACCGTTATGGTGTTGCCCGATGCGATGTCACCTGTACTGACCCGAGAGTTAATTTATACTGGCATCACAAGAGCCAAACAACGGTTAACCCTGTTTGCACCTGAAACGATTTTAAATCAAGCGGTGCGCGCTAAAACCTTACGTGCAAGTGGGCTAAGTTACCGTCTTGCTAACCCAAACATGGAGTCATCATGCGAGTTTATTTAGATTTATCTAATGTTTATGATTTTCAGGATTTTCATGCCGAGAGCTTTCGCGCATTTAAGTTCACTGGTTTTTACGATCATGATATGGAGTCATGGACCAATGCCATGATCAATATGATTGAGGATGATGATGAGTTAACCGGCATCTATTTAACCGCCGATGAGCACTTAACCGTGTTGCTGGAAGGAACCGAAATGGTTATCAATCATTGTCCTGAGGTCTTACTCGGTTTTATGGAGGCGGTCGCCCTTGTTAATCAACGTTTTGCCGATGAAGGTGTCAATAGCCGCATTCGCATTATCCCAAGCTAAGCCAACAAGCGAGCATGACCATGGAACAAGATCTAAGTTTATTTGAAACCCGAGTGCTGGGATGTTTATTTGAAAAGGCCGTCACCACCCCAGATTATTACCCGTTAACCGCTAATAGTTTATTAACTGCCTGTAATCAAAAGAGTAATCGCGATCCTGTGTTGGCGATGAGCGAGCTTGAGTTACAAAACACAGTGGATTTATTAGTCAAAAAGCGATTGGTAACCCTTGAGTCGGGATTTGGTAGTCGCGTCAATAAATATGCCCACCGTTTTTGTAATACCGAATTTGGTGAACTGAAACTCAGTGAAGCCGAGCTGGCTTTGATTTGTGTACTGTTTTTACGTGGCCCACAAACACCCGGTGAGTTACGCAGTCGCAGTCAGCGCCTGTTT
Organism: Motilimonas eburnea; assembly: GCF_021295345.1. GTDB lineage: Bacteria > Pseudomonadota > Gammaproteobacteria > Enterobacterales > CBDFNC01 > Motilimonas > Motilimonas eburnea. The sequence continues at coordinate 26,609 of NZ_JAIMJB010000028.1, read as the reverse complement.
AACTTCAGTGATGTGGCAGAAGTGGAATCAACCTTAGATGAAATGGCCCAGCGCAGCCCTGCATTGGTGAAAAAGTTACCCCGACAAGCGGGTAAGAGGGAAAGCCGTTATTTACATTTATTCGCTAAAGATGAATTAGTTAATGCCCCGGATACCTCGCAGGAAGTGGCAAGTTTAGCGCCAGTAGAGCCAAGTGAATTGCCTCAACTAAAACAATTGCAGGCAGAAGTGGAAACACTGAAACAACAAGTCGCGCAGTTACAACAGCAGGTAAACGACTTAATGAGTTAAATACCCAATCACGCATCTTCAAGTGGATTGGCTTTCAAGTGGATTGGTATAGACTAGGCGGCTAACTTGCCTAGTCTAATTTCGTTGAGTTCGGCATAGAGCTCTTGTAATAGGGCTTTTTGTTCTAAAAAGCTCAATTGTGAGGTAAGGGCAAGCTCGGTAGTGGCAAGTACTAGTTTGTCGTTCTCATTTATATCCATATATATCATGGCTTTAATGGTTAACGCAGCGATTTTACTTAAGTGTTCGCCAGCCTCTATTGCGCGCTCTGCAAAAAACAACGCTTGTTGATGATGTTGCACTTTTAGCTCATGCTGAGCCAGAGCAATATCCTTGCCCAACATTTGTGTTGCAACGGAGATCCCGCTGGGTATAGCAAATAGACTTAAAAAGCTACCCGTAATGCTGCGCATATTTGCCTGCCAAAGCCTAACTAATTAGACAATTAAACTTGTTAATCTTGATTGAATAGTTGCATTTAGCTAGCAAAAGCGCAAAGTGCAATCTAGGCGGGTGTGATCTTTAGAGGGATTTGTGGCCAACTTGTTAAATTATTTGTTAACAGGATCAATTTACCCAGATTAACACTGATCCAAATTGTTAAGGCTGTATGTGAGCTTAGTGGTAACTAATTGAGATCGCTATCAAGCATTAAGTACAGTTGGCTTTGGTGTGGGGTTTGTTGGGCGTTTTGTTTACCACTCGTCAAAGGTGGTTACTTGTCAAAATAATAAGGGAGGAGAAGCCTTCTTCCTTTGATAGGGGCGCTACATGGCCTAGTGTTAGTGTCATTTAAATGAATCATGACACTCTTTCATCCCAGAAGAAGGCGGTTTGCAAATTTACTCAGTTTCACACAATCAGCACTGCACGATCGACTGCACTAGTGCGTTATTGCTTACTCTTTGGTACATCAGTATTGCAATTAAACGGCAGCCTATGAAAGGGCGTTACGCGACAGGGCAAGTGGAGCTTGGAGATGTTACAACCTAAGTTAAAAGTCACTTGTGTCACGTTGAACCGTTTTGGTCGTTGCTCCTCTGTTTGTTAACTCGGTACAAAAAGTGATTTAGCGCTGTGTTTACACTTTGCTAAACCTGAGTACTTAACTAACAAGGGCTAACCAACACACCTGTACATTTACATACTTAAGGTGATTGTTAACCTCCGATATGCGGTGTATCTGCATATCTCCTTTTAATTGTGGCTCAAATTAGCCATTGAGCAAGTTTGAAAAGATATTTTTTAACTCAAGATTGGGTTTCTTTTTTGAGGTGTGCGACAATTTAGTCCAAACCTTGTCACACTTATTGCGCATTCCTTGGAGACTCGAAATGGAATCTGAATTAAAACATAAATTTACCGAGCTTAGCCGAGGTGTTTACTTTATCGGCACGACGCCACCAAAGGAAGATACTCCCCTTGAGCAGGTGAGTGCGATTGCTGGAAAGCTGTTAGCAAGGTTAACTGAAATCGAATATGACGGCTTGATTGTTTATGATATTCAAGATGAAACCTCACGCATTGATAAACCTAGACCGTTTCCATTTAAATCGACTCATGATCCACGTTTATACAGCCAGTTACTGCGCCAGCAATCGGGTCGAGAGGTGATCACCTATAAAAGTGTGTCACAGCGCGATGAAGCCGACTTTCGAGCTTGGTTAGAGCAAGCTTGGCATCAATTTGGGGTGCGTGACCTTGTGTTAGTGGGCAGCCCTTCATCGGAAGGCGACATTCGCTTACCTTTGGCGGATGCTTATCGTGTCTTAGGGGACAATCCCTTGGCCTATCAGCTTGGTGGGGTGACGATCGCAGAGCGTCATGCAAAGAAAGGGGATGAGCATCTACGTTTGTTGCAAAAAGGCCAGCAAGGTTGTGAGTTTTTTGTTACTCAGGCTGTCTATGATGCGCAAGCAACCATAGATTTACTGACGCGCTACGCTTTGGAATGTAAAACTCAAGGTAAGCTCCCTGCGCGTATTATCTTAACGTTTTCCCCTTGTGGCAGTGCTAAGACCTTAGAGTTTATCGAATGGTTAGGCATTTCGGTGCCTGAAGCCACGAGTTTACGCATCTTGGCGGCAGAAAACCCACTGCGAGAATCCATTTCAATTTGCCACAATAATCTACAGCAAATTCTTGCGGCTTGTTTGCCTTTGGGGATCCCCCTTGGCTTAAATATTGAGAGTTTAACTAACCGCAAAGAAGAAATTGATGCCGCTATTTTATTGTTCAAATTACTCAAAGCGACGTTAGACTTATCACTTGCTCAAGAGCAGTTGACTAGGGCCTGTTGACCTTTCGTGGTTACTTTTTGTTCGGGTGGGAGACACCCTGTCTAAAAGCGTTTTGGGCAAGGCGAGCAGTGTGTAGCTTAGCATTCTAAGTAAATACTGCTCAACGACGAACAAAACGCTTTTAGCCGAATCCGTAGGACAGCGTTTGTTGGTCATTTCTACTGCGTTAGCGCCTTTTTGCATAGTTGACTATGCTGCAAAGTCACTGCCTTGTATAAATACCCAACAAATCGCTGCAAAAACAAGCTCAAAAGGTCAACAGGCCCTAACTTATAACCGCGTCCTGATAGGGGTGAATCATTAGCTCAGGCAGCCTGCAGCGACAGGATAACTACCCTAAGCTCAGTCTGCGGGGTGGGCTATGATGCGATTTCGCCCCGCGGCCTTGGCCTCATACATGGCCTTATCCGCCAGCTCTATGAGTTGCTCTTTGGTGGTGGCGGTGGTGGGAATCAGCGCCGCAATGCCGATGGATACCGTGACTTTTGAGTCAGCCTTGGATTCTTGGTGAGGAATATTGAGCTCGGCAATGGCTTGTTGGATCTTGTCTGCCATGGCTTGGCCTTGCTCGATATTGGTGTCGGGTGACAACACAATAAATTCTTCGCCCCCAAACCGGGTACAGCAGTCGGTCGCTCGATGACAGACTTGAGTGAGGGCTTCCGCAATATCCTTAAGGCACGCATCTCCACTTAAATGCCCGTAATAGTCGTTAAATTGCTTAAAATAATCGACATCGAGCATAATGAGACACAATGGCTTAGCGAGACGTTGCATGCGATGCCACTCGTTGTCTAAGGTTTGTTCAAAACTGCGGCGATTGTGCAAGCCTGTTAAACTGTCCTCGATGGACAAGGCTTCAAGCTTTTTATTCAGGGTTTCCAGTTCAAAGGTGCGTTTGGCGACTTTGGCCTCCAAATCTGCATTCAATGCTAATACTTGCTCTTCTATTCGTCGTTTTGCAATCATTTGAGCGACATTGAGGCCGAATAAGCGAATCAATTCTTTTTGCCCTGAGTTAAGGGCTCGACGGTGCAATAAGTTGTCAGCCATTAGGTAGCCTACTATGCCGTCTTGACTGCGAAGGCACACCACAATATTCCAACCATAACCAATGATTTTTCCATCTTGATAAAGTGGTGCTGGGTCCATGAAGCAATAACTTTTACTCGAGGTGGTGGCTAAACGCATCAGTTCGGTATCGGGACGCTCTGCTTGATAGTAGCTTTCGTCTACTAATGCCCCTTTTACGTCTGTGCCATACGTGCCAGAAAGTCGAGTGTTATCATGGTTGCTTAGCATAATGGCAACGCGATCTAAATGCATTTTAGTCCGAGCTAGCTTAACAGCGATATGGCAAACATCGAGGACGCTATTGGCGTTGGACATTTCGGAGATGGCATTGTTAAGGAAAATAAGGTCGGTTTCACTGCGACGACGAACGAGTTGTTGCGCCAAGGCGGCGCCGTAGTAGTTTAACAGTTTTTTTTGGTATTCATGTAATGGCGCCTTATTGATTAGGTTGTCGATGGCAAGCCAGCCGATGGGGTGTTCACCGTCACGCAATATAAGCATGGCATTCCAGCCCTTACCGACAATTTCATCTAGGGTGTATAAAGGTGCATCGTCTAACACAATCAAGTTCTCATTGGGTTGACTGAGGGCTTCATAAAATACTGGAGCAAGGCTAGATAGCTTGAGGTTCGCGCGGTATTCGTCGGTGGTCACCCCTCGTATATCGGTACCATAAGTCCCTGTCATGGTTTGGGTGGCGTGGTCGATAAGGTAGAGGCTGGCGCGGTCAAACCCCAATTCTTCTCTGATGCTAGTGACCGCATTCAGGTATAGGCTGTCTAAATCCGGGCAATCGCTGAGTTTAATATTGACCTTTTGCAATTTGCTCATATGCTCAATAAAGATTTTTTGCCGGCTAATTTCGTCTTGTAAAAAGCCTTCTTTACGGTCTCGTTCAAAGTTTTGCTGAAATGCATTTTTCTTCAGCTCCAGTACTTGTATAGCCAACGCAAACTGATGAAACAGAGCGACAAAATTCGGATCGCCCTCATCGGCTTGTTCCATTTCGGCCCCTTGGGGAAATTCAATAAAAAGGAGTAATTGTTCGCTATGCAGTTGGACTAAGTTGATGCCGCGATAGTGGCCGAAGTGGCCGTATTTGGCCTCGTCTAAGCTGAGCTCTGGAATGGCTTGGTAATTATAAAAGGGCGCGAGTTGCATACCGCGTTGAAAAAATAGCCAAAGCATCTCATCGGGAATGGCCAAAGAGGCTTCATCGAGATCAAAATGGCCATGTTTGGCTTGCTGTTCACGCTTCTGAAAGGAAATAACTTTAAAATCAGGCTCTTGTCGAATGAGGTAGGTGGCTTGAGCTGGGGTGCGAGTAAAGATAAATTCAAATAAACATGCAGCCAATGGTTGGCTGTCGTGAAAGCTGCGTAGCTTTTGCTCTAGTGTGGTTAACTCATGATCACTGATTGGTTGCATGTAGCCCCGTTATTTATCAAGCGTTTCAAGCAATTTGAAGTATAGATGATGGGGTCAAGATATCTATGACGGATTAGGGGAGAGGCTTAGCCTTTTGTGGTTGTTAGACCCAGCGAAGAGGGGTGGCTTGCCAGCATATATTTTTGTTTTGTTTGTATGGGTAGTTTATTCAGCTTTGGTTAAGTTAAATTGCAGTATTCTATCTTCATCAAGTCGTTACTGACCAGGATGGACAAACCTTGATAATAGATATAGCGTTTTTAGTCTGCCGGTGACATCAGTTTTGATGAGCCCTATAGTTCACCGGCAGTTTTTTTTCTTCTCTATTTTTATTCTCCTCACTGATTTTATTCTGTTTCCAATCTCACCCGTATCGTTTTGATGATGGCTTTGCTACAGTTGATGAATATCTCAATGGAGTATTCAATCATGAAATGGATCCTACTGGGCTCGACCCTGATTTTTTCGTCTTCTTTACTCGCCAGTGCATCGCCATCTATCTCACCTAGAATTGTGGGCGGAAATGACGTCAGCCAAGTTCAGCCTTGGATGGTGAGTTTGCAAGTTCCCTGGCAACAAGGTTATGCCCATATCTGTGGGGCGTCCTTGATTGCCCCGCAGTGGGTGCTTAGTGCTGCTCATTGCGTTGAGGACATGACGAGTCACCAGCTATTTGTTCGTTTAGGCATCACGGATTTGAATCAGTCAGGTGAATTGTTTTCCGTCGATAAAATTTTCTCACATCAGAACTATCAATCTGCCACCTTAACGAATGATATTGCCTTGATCCACTTGGCCAAACCAAGCAGTGCAACGCCGCTTGATCTACTGGCTCCGATTGATTTTGCTCAATTGCCTTGGCAAACCAGTTTACAAGTATTGGGGTGGGGAGCGACCAATAAAGCGGGTAATGAATATGGCGAGCAACTGCAGCAAGTATCGGTACCTTACGTTGATTGTCCCTTCAATAACCTACCATCTGGCGTGATTTGTGCGGGGGGAGAGGAAGGTCAAGATGCTTGTTTTGGTGACAGCGGTGGCCCTTTGATATTGCGTGAGCAAGGAAGAGATGTGCAAGTGGGGCTCGTCAGCGCGGGTTACGGCTCTAACTGCGCCGAAGCGGGCATGCCTGGCGGTTATACCAGCGTGAGCTATTTCTCAGATTGGATCAGCCAAACCATGCAGCAAGTATGGTTGGGAGATGTTGACCTAGGTAACATTCGGGTTGATGAGGGTTATGAATTTAGCTTGCCGCTTCATAATCAAACAGATCAAGTGGTGACATTAAGTTCAGTGCAAACCACAAGTACTTTTATTCAGGTTCAACCTGATATGTTAGGGACTCAGATTTTACCTAATACCAGCCTAAATGTTGCGTTTGAGTACACACCAACCACAACGGCAGGCACATTACCAGCGAGCCTAAGCTATGAGGTAACGGCTAACTTTGTTGAAGACATCGATAACAATGGGCAAAGCGAGAGTGCATCAGCGGATTTAATGTTGACCTTAGTCGCTCCTACGCCTGTGCCAACGCCTATGCCTTCACCTAACCCCTCGCAAGCGCCGACCACCGAGCCAGTTATCACTTCTTCAAGCGGTGGTGGTAGTTTGAGTTGGTTTGCCTTACTGTTGTTCGGCTTGTGTGCGGGGTATCGTGCTCGGTCTTAAGGCTCGCTCACCTGCTCGATAGCCAGCGATAAAAAAAGCGCGAATGTCGCGCTTTTTTTCGCCTGTATACTGGCTATTTATTGGCAGCAGGGGTTGGGCCTGTTGCCAGTAAGACGTAACCAATCACACCGGATATCACCGAAGCAACCAAAACAGCCATCTTTGATGTCATCTGATTCACCTCGGCAGTAAAGGCCAAGTCGGTAATGAAGATAGACATAGTAAAGCCCATACCAGCCAAAAAGCCTGCTCCCAGGATATGGCGCCAAGTCACCCCATCAGGCAATGAGCCAAGGCCAAAGGTGACTAATGCGCGGGTAAACAGGTAAATCCCCACGGGCTTACCAACTAATAAGCCTAAGCTAACCCCAAGGGCAATGGGATTTAATAATTGAGAAAGCACCTCTTGGTTGATAGGGATCCCCGCATTACCTAACGCAAAAAAGGGAACGATAAACAGCGCCGTGATAGGGTGCAATGCTTTTTCTTTTAACTGCAGTGGGTTGGCTGCTTCGTAGCTTAGGATCTTGATTTTCTTTAACGACTTGATGGCTTTTTTACTCAGGACATCACCTTTGTCATGACGCTCTGATTCTAGCTTTTTCAGCAGTTCTTTTACCTTATCCAGGTAGACATTCATTTCCATCCCTCGGCGTGAAGGGACAGTGAAAGCAACCGCTACACCGGCAATTGTTGCGTGTACACCTGATGCTAAAAAGCCGACCCAGACAATCCCAAGCCCGGTTAAGTAGTAGATCCAAGCTTGTCTCACGCCTAACCGGTTTGCCGCCGTAAGAATAGCAAGGCCCACTAAACCATAGATTAAATCGCCTAGATTGATTTCAGAGGTGTAGAAAATAGCGATGACTAATACCGCCATTAAGTCGTCACCAATGGCTAGCGCGGATAAGAAGACTTTCAAGGTCAATGGCACTTTGCTGCCCAGTAATGCTAATACCCCTAAAGCAAAAGCGATATCGGTGGCCATGGGGACCCCCCAGCCATGCGCCGTGTCTGTGCCACCATTAAAAATGAAATAGATGATAACCGGAACAATCACCCCGCCTAATGCGGCCACCACAGGTAAAGCGGCTTTTCTGACGGATGACAGTTCACCATCAAGCAGTTCACGCTTTATCTCCAAACCAATAAAGAAGAAGAAAATAGCCATTAAAAATTCATTGGCTATGGCATGCAGGTTAATGCTGTAAACGTCTTGGGTTCCTTTACCAACTTGCCATACAGTGGCATGCCAAAAGTGATGGTAATACTCTGGGTATAAGTTTGCCCAAAGCAAGGCGGCAATGGTTGCTGCAACCAGTAATGCGCCACCGGTAATTGGACTGTGCATCCAAGCCATTTTTTTCCCGGCCATAGAAGGTTCCTTGTTAAATATTGGTTAAAAATTATGACTACATTAATTATGATAAATTGATAATGCTAAAAACATTCGCCCAAGTGTAACCATGATCACACTAAGTTAGCCGCACAGGAGCCTGTGCAATGAGTGCCTAGGCCGCACTGAGTATCTAGTAAATAGGGTATCACGATTAAGATAAGTGAGGTTACGCTTGTTTATGATTCTTTTTCTTGTTTTTTTGTTATTGTTTTTTGATGTCAAAAGCATTCTGCTGCTACGGTGCTGGGATTATGCTGAGTGATTTGTTAGCCTGCAACCAAACTATTTCGAAACTTAGGTTATTTAAGGTTAATTATGAAAAAGACCCTTACCGCTATCGCGGTTGCTGCGATAGCTTGCGCTGGTAGCATCTACTATGTTGGCAATTATACCGAGCAGCAAGTGCAGCAGATGATTGCCCAAACGAATGAGCAAAATGCCGGCGTCAATGCACAATTGATCAGTTATAATAAGGGTTTTTTGTCGGCTCAGTCACAAGTACAGCTGCAGATCCAGCATCCTGATATGCCAGAAGAAGTTTGGCAGCTCCAAGTTGACGCCAATATTCAACACTGGCCCTATAAAGCGGTGATTGACTCGGCAGTTTCGGTGATAGGTGATGTCGAAAAAGAAGTGGTTAAGCAATTGTTTGGCACTGATACCCCTTATACTGCAAAGGATGAGGTTAACCTGCTTGGCCAACTGACGGGGCAAGGGCAGTTAGTTGAAATGAACCTCGACGAAGGCGGCAAATCTCTTCAATTGACCCCTATTAATATTAGCTACAACATGGATTTAAATGCCTTGTCAGGCTACTCAGAGCTGAGCTTTGATGCCTTAACCATCGCGGGTGAGGAAAATGTAAGCCTGAAAGATTTTGCGGTAAAGGGTGATTTTGCCATTATTAATAACTCAGCCTTGATGACTTACGATTACCTTTTTTCATTAGGTGAGGGACAGGTTAGAAGCTCAGAGATCAATGTCGATTTTACCCAAATGTCGATGCAAACCGCATTTAAGCAAGGCCAAAAGCCTCAAACCTTAGATACGCTGGTTGCGCTCAAGGTGGGCAATTATGTCATCTCTGCTCACGAGGTATTGGCATTTTCTAACAGTGAGCTTGAAATTAATGTTAATGGTTTAGATGAAGCGGCATTAATCGAATTATCGCAATTGCAACAATACCCTGACAGCATAGACGATGCGCTAGTACAGCAGTTGGTGTTAGATCTTGCTGGCAAGGGAGCAAATGTGGCCATTAGCAAGCTCAATTCGCAGACGCCTTGGGGTGATGTGAGCGCCAACCTTGAGATTGACTTACCACCCGGAGCGGTAGATAAAACCGTGATGATGGCCCCTCAATCGGCCCTTGGGTTGTTAACGGGTAATGCCAACGCGCGTCTATCTGGACAAATATTGCAAGCACCCGGTATCGGTGATCAGCTAAATTTTGCTGTCATGATGGGCATTTTAACTCAGCAAGGTGAAGACCTTGTTCTTAAAGGCTCACTCAAAGACGGTCAACTCGTGGTTAATGATAATACCTTCCCATTAATGTAACTTCTAACTAGCCAAGTGGTATCGTTTGCCACTTGGCTAACACTTATACCCAATCAACCTGGACATGGATCTTCAAGTTGATTGGGTATACACCTCAACACCTGTCGCAACAGGCCTCTATACTGGCTTTAATTTGAGCGAGTTTGAATGGTTTGACCAAAAACTGGCAATAATGTAAACCCGTTTGCTTCAAGGTATGCTCATCATCTAGATGACCACTCATAAAGATAAATGGGATGTGATCTGGGATGCTTTGCTTTAGTTTAATGCCATCCATCTCTGGCATGCGAATATCTGAAATAATCAAATCGGGTACCTGATGTAACATGGTCGCTAATGCGTGCTGGCCGTTACTAGCCGTGTTTACCTGATGGCCTAGTAATTCCAAACAGTCCACTAAACACAGCAAGATATCGGGTTCATCGTCCACCAATAGTATGTTCATGTTAAGCCGTCCCTGTTACATCGTTAAGCGCCACGATATGAGCATATAACAAGGTTAGTGATATTTCGGTAGTTAGGTATGTATTTTCCATTATTTTAAATTATTTCCGATGTTTCTGGCTGGAAAAAGTGATTTTTTTCCACTTTGATATTCGCGGTAGACTGCAAATACCTGCCTTATTGTTACGGGATTAAACGCGTTATATGGTATTAAAACAGTTTTTAAAACAAGAGTCTGCCCCTGGCATTATATTGATCATTGCCGCTCTTGCTGCTTTATTGATCGCAAACTCTCCGCTTGCTGGACTATACCAAAGCTTTTTGGATATGCCTGTGCAGTTACGAATTGCTGCGCTCGATATAGATAAGCCATTGTTATTGTGGATTAATGATGGCTTGATGGCGGTGTTCTTTTTATTGATCGGCTTAGAAGTCAAGCGTGAGTTGATTGAAGGGGATCTATCAACCAAAGAAAAAGCCATGTTGCCCGCCGCAGCGGCAGTGGGGGGGATGTTGATCCCCGCTTTGGTTTTTCTGGCATTTAATTTTAATAATGACGTGACGATTTCTGGCTGGGCGATCCCCGCTGCGACGGATATTGCATTTGCATTGGGTGTGTTGGCGCTATTTGGTAAGCGCGTGCCAGTGAGTCTCAAGGTTTTCTTATTGGCGTTGGCCATTATTGATGATCTTGGCGTGATTGTGATTATCGCCTTGTTCTATAGCGCTGATTTGTCTCTCACGTCGCTATTGGTTGCAGCGCTAAGTTGCGCGGTGTTATTCACCATGAATGTGCGTGGCGAACAGCGTTTGAGTTTATATATGCTGGTGGGCCTCGTGCTTTGGGTGGCAGTCTTAAAATCAGGTGTTCACGCAACACTGGCTGGCGTGGTGTTAGGTTTTGCAATCCCGTTACGTAATCGTAATGGTATGGCGATGTCGAGCAAACTGGAGCACAGCTTACACCCATGGTGTAGCTTTATGGTTTTACCTTTGTTTGCGTTTGCTAATGCGGGAGTGCCATTGGCTGGTATTGAATTCAGTGCCATTCTCGCGCCATTACCGATGGGCATTATGCTAGGTTTACTATTAGGTAAACCCTTAGGGATATTCAGTGCGAGTTACATTGCAGTAAAAATGGGATGGGCTAGATTGCCTAATGGCATTACCTTTGCGCAAGTATTTGCGGTATCCGTGTTATGTGGTATTGGTTTTACCATGTCCATTTTTATTACGTCACTGGCCTTTACTGGTGATGCTGCAGTGTTAGCCGATATCTCTCGTCTGGCGATATTAATTGGTTCAACGTTAGCGGCCATTATTGGTTATATCACCTTGAATATGACCTTGGCGAAGCAAACGGCTCCTGAGCTAAACCAAGCAGAGCTTCGGTTAAACTAACTCAATTCAAGTTTTTATTCGGAAAAACACCTGTAATTTCATTATTGCAGGTGTTTTTTTTCATCAGTTATATTAATCTCAATGCATTAGGTTCCTTTTTTGAGCGCGCGACATGTCTCACCTGAATTACAACCATCTTTATTATTTTTGGATGACGCAGAAAAAAGGCTCAGTTACCAAAGCGGCTGAAGCCTTATTTTTAACGCCACAAACCGTGACGGGGCAGATTCGTCAGCTTGAACAACGCCTTGGTGGACGTTTATTTGTGCGTAAAGGGCGCAATTTGGAAGCGACCGATTTAGGCCAGCTGATTTTCAAGTATGCCGATCGCATGTTTACCCTAAGTTATGAAATGATTGATATCGTTAATTACACTAAGGATAAAAATATTCTGTTTGAGGTAGGCATTGCAGATGCCTTGTACAAGCGCTTAGCGAGTCGCGTGCTTATGACGGTTGTGCCTGATGATGGCTCGATTCACTTATGCTGTTATGAGTCGACCCATGAGATGTTACTGGAAAAATTGAGCCAACATAAATTGGATATGATCCTATCTGACTGTCCGGTCGATTCCAGCCAAAACCCCGGCTTGTTTAGCAAGCAAATTGGCTATTGTGGTGTCAGTTTCTTCTGCCATACACCGATCCCAGAATCGCCCTTTCCTGCTTGTTTAGAAGAGCGTAAGTTACTTATGCCTGGACGGAAAACCTCTTTAGGCCGTAAGCTGATTACCTATTTTGATGAGCTTGGGGTTTCACCGCAGATTTTGGGTGAATTTGATGATGCTGCATTAATGAAAGCGTTTGGCGAATATAACAAGGGGATCTTTGTTGCCCCGAGTATTTACAGTGATGAAATTACCGCCTCGGGTAATGTTGAGTTAATTGGTGAAACACACGATGTCACCGAGGAATATTATGTGATTTTTGCCGAGCGTATGATTCAACATCCAGCAGTGAAGCGTTTATGCGAAAGTGACTTCTCAGCCTTGTTTTCTGGCTTAGAAAGTCCCGCCCGCAATAATTAAGTTGGTTGTTATGTCGGTGCCCTTAGCTCAGGGTGCCATTTGCCTAATTAAGCGTAAAAATAAGACAAAAAAAAACCGACTTAAGTCGGTTTTTTTAGCTACTTTGCATCAAGCAAAAATTACAGCGCTTTGATTTGAGCGTTGTATTTGCTCTTATGACGAGCAGCTTTGTTTTTGCTGATTAAGCCTTTAGTTGCGTAGCGGTCAAGTAGAGGTTGTACCTTCTTGAATGCTTCAGTAGCGGCTTCTTTGTTGCCTTCTGCGATAGCAGCAACAACGCGTTTCATGTATGTGCGCATCATGGAGCGACGGCTAGCATTATGCTGGCGGTTCTTCTCAGCTTGGATTGCGCGTTTCTTAGCAGACTTGATATTAGCCAAGTTCTAACTCCTAAAATCTGTCAAAACGGGGTGTATTTAAAGGCCGTGGAATATGCCTCTTTTTACGTCTTTTGTCAAACCTTTTTGTGTATTTAAACACCACTGCATGGTATCTCACCCACAGCACGGTTAAACTAGTCGGCGAATTCTAGCAGCAATCGCGCTGCACTAACAGTTTAAAGAGGCAATACTTGAGTAAAAAACTACTTAAATCGGGCGCGATTGTCAGTGCCATGACCTTGATCTCGCGGATCTTGGGTCTTATCAGGGACATGGTAGTCGCTAATATTCTTGGGGCGGGGGCGGCGGCCGATGTGTTTTTAATGGCCAATAAGATCCCCAATTTTTTACGTCGCTTATTTGCTGAGGGGGCATTTGCCCAAGCTTTTGTTCCCGTATTTTCTGAGTATCAAGAAAAGCACTCGGCGACTGAATTGCAAAAGTTAATTGCCGCGGTGTCGGGTACCTTAGGTACCATAGTGACGGTGATTACCTTGGTCGGGGTGATTGCGTCGCCTGTGATCATCGCTTTATTTGGTTTTGGTTGGTTTGTGGATTGGTGGCAAGGCGGCCCCGATGGTGAAAAATACGAACTTGCCTCAAGTTTGCTTAAAATTACCTTCCCCTATTTATGGTTTATCACCTTTGTTGCCATGAGCGGTGCCATTTTAAATTCACTGGGTAAATTTGCCGTAGCGGCGTTTACCCCGGTGTTTTTGAACGTGGCCATTATTAGCTGTGCCTTGGTATTTGCGCCTTATGTTGAACAGCCTGAATACATCATGGCAACTGGGGTGTTTGTTGGCGGCTTAGTGCAATTCTTGTTTCAAATTCCGTTTTTGAAAAAGGCGGGCGTATTAGTTAAACCTAAATGGCATTGGCACCATCCCGGCGTGGTTAAAATTCGCACCTTAATGATCCCTGCTATGTTTGGGGTATCTGTTAGCCAGATTAATTTGTTATTGGATACCGTGATCGCTAGTTTTCTCCAAAATGGCGCATTGAGCTGGCTGTATTTTTCTGATCGCTTATTAGAGTTTCCTCTCGGATTATTTGGCATTGCGATTGCAACCGTGATTTTGCCAAGCTTGTCCCGTTTGCATGCCAGTGATTCTAAGCAAGACTTTGCTCAAACCCTTGATTGGGGTTTTAGGCTTGTTTGTCTGTTAGGCGTGCCGGCCATGTGTGGGTTAATTTTATTAGCCAAGCCAATGTTAGCGGTGCTATTTATGAGTGGTAAGTTTGGCCAAAGTGATGTCGACATGGCCTCGATTAGCCTGATGGCGTATGGTTTTGGCTTGCTCAGTTTTATGTTAGTGAAGGTCCTGGCGCCAGGTTATTACGCACGTCAAGACACGAAAACACCGGTTAAATATGGCATTGTTGCCATGGTCAGTAACATGGCATTTAACATTATTTTTGCGATTCCCTATGGTTATGTTGGCTTGGCGATTGCTACTTCGCTATCGGCCTCGTTGAATGCGTTTTTATTATGGCGTGGCTTAAAGCTGCAAGGGGTATTTGTATTGCAACCGGGCAGTATTTGGTTCTTGATCCGTCTATTTATGGCCGCGGCCGCGATGGCGGCGGGGCTGTGGTACTTTACGCCTGATCTTGCGACTTGGGTACAGGCAGATAAATTAAACCAAATCATTCATTTAACTGCGTTAATTGTTGGTGGCGCAGCGGTATATTTGGCAATTAATTTTATTTTCGGCTTACGTGTTGGTGATCTTCGCACGCGAGGGGGCTGATTACTCAAGCTGGCTGTTATATAATCCGCCAGTTTTGTGGTAACAGGTAGAGCGTAATGGAGTTAATCCGAGGCATTCAAAATATTCGACCTGAGCATAAAGGTTGTGTTTTGAGCATAGGCAACTTTGATGGTGTCCATCTGGGGCATCGTGCCGTATTGCAACAGTTACTTGCAAAGGCTGAGCAATTTGCCGTGCCTGCTACCGTGATGACGTTTGAGCCTCAGCCGCTTGAGCTTTTCCTTGGCGAAAATTCGCCAGCACGTTTAAGCCGCTTACGGGACAAATTTCGCCAGTTACAGCAATTTGGATTAGCCCGGCTGTTATGTGTGCGATTTAGCCGTCAATTTGCCGCCATGGATGCCAATCAATTTATAGAGCAAATCTTGGTTGAGCAATTAGGCGTGAAATTTTTAGTGGTGGGGGATGATTTCCATTTCGGTTATCGCCGCCAAGGCAACTTTGAATTATTGCAGCAGGCGGGCGCGCGCTTTGGATTTGATGTGATTGCCACACAAAGCTTGTTACAAGGTGAAACCCGAGTCAGTAGCACGCAAATTCGTGATGCGCTGGCTGCGGGACAGCTGCAGCAAGCGCAGCAATTACTTGGTCGCCCTTATAGTATCAGTGGGCGAGTAGCCCATGGCCAGAAGTTAGGGCGCACCATAGGTGTGCCAACGGCCAATATTTGGCTTAAGCGCCTAGTTACCCCCGTTAAAGGCGTTTATGCCGTAGACATAAAAGGGGCGGGCACCAAAACCTACCATGGCATTGCCAATATAGGGACTAGGCCGACCTTAAATGGCGAGCGCCAGCAACTTGAAGTACATATTTTCGACTTTAGTGGTGATCTTTATGGTCGTCAGTTAGAAGTCGTGTTAAAACAAAAAATACGCGATGAACGCAAATTTGAACATTTTGCGGCACTGCAACAACAAATTGAATTAGATATTGCTCAGGCGCGTGAATTTCACCAGTCTGCAATATAAAAACTGACCTTCCCGATAATGGAACTTGGATTAAATGAGCGATTATAAAGACACCCTGAATCTTCCTAAAACAGGGTTCCCGATGAAAGCAAACCTTGCTAATCGTGAACCTAATATGTTGAAAGAATGGTATGCAAAGGATCTTTACGGCAAGATCCGTGAGGCAAAAAAGGGTAAAAAATCCTTTATTCTGCACGATGGCCCTCCGTATGCGAACGGCGATATTCACATTGGTCACTCAGTTAACAAGATCCTAAAAGACATTATTATCAAGGCGAAAACCTTGTCGGACTTCGACTCGCCTTACATTCCGGGTTGGGACTGTCATGGTCTGCCAATTGAGCTTAAGGTTGAGCAAAAGGTAGGTAAACCGGGCCAAAAAATCACTGCGGCTGAGTTTCGTCAAAAGTGTCGTGACTATGCGGCGCGCCAAGTCGACGGTCAACGTAAAGACTTTAAACGCCTGGGTGTACTAGGGGATTGGGATAATCCTTACCTCACCATGAACTTTGATACCGAAGCCAACATCATCCGCGCCTTAGGTAAGATCATTGACAAGGGCCACCTTCATAAAGGCTCTAAGCCAGTGCATTGGTGTACCGATTGTGGCTCTGCTTTGGCTGAAGCCGAAGTTGAATACGAAGATAAAACGTCACCTGCCATTGATGTGCGTTTTGCGGCTAAAGACGATGCCGATGTGGTTGCTCGCTTTACCTTAGAAGGCGATGCCGGAGAAGGCCAAGTATCGGTACTGATCTGGACCACCACTCCTTGGACCTTACCCGCTAACCGTGCGGTCGCGCTTTCGGCAAACCTTGATTATGTGTTAGTGGAAGTGACTTCTGCGGCGGGTAAAGAGCGTTTAATCTTAGCCGAAGAGCTAATGGCGGATTGTTTAGCACGTTACGACATCACCGAGTTTCGTAAGCTAGGTTTTGCTAAAGGCGAAGCCCTTGAGCTGGCTCAGTTTAACCACCCTTTCTACGACTATAGCGTGCCGGCCATCTTAGGCGATCACGTGACTACTGATTCGGGTACCGGTGTTGTTCATACCGCGCCGGGACACGGTCAAGACGACTTTGTGGTGGGCAATAAATACGGTCTAGAAGTGGCGAACCCGGTCGGTGATAACGGCGTTTATTTACCGGATACCGAGTTTTTTGCCGGTCAGCACGTATTCAAGGCCAATGACAGCGTGGTTGAGAAGTTAAAAGAGACAGGCGCATTAATGCACTATGTGGCTTACCGTCATAGCTACCCACATTGTTGGCGTCACAAAACTCCGATTATTTTCCGTGCGACGCCGCAGTGGTTCGTTTCTATGGATCAAAATGGTCTGCGTGACACGGCGATGGGTGAAATCAAGTCGGTACGTTGGATCCCTGAGTGGGGCCAAAACCGTATCGAAAAAATGGTCGAAGGTCGCCCTGATTGGTGTATCTCACGCCAGCGTACTTGGGGTGTGCCCATTGCCCTGTTTGTGCATAAAGAGACCCAAGAACTGCACCCTGATACATCGGCTTTGATTGAAAAAGTCGCGCAAAAAGTGGAACAAAAAGGGATCCAAGCATGGTGGGACCTCGATCCTGCCGAGTTATTAGGGGAAGAAGCCGAGCAATACCGTAAAGTGCCAGATACCTTAGATGTGTGGTTCGACTCAGGTGCCACTCATGCTGCCGTTGTTGCGGCGCGCCCTGAATACAACGGCCATAAAGCCGACATGTATCTGGAAGGCTCTGACCAACACCGCGGCTGGTTCCAATCGTCTTTGATGACGGGCACCGCGATGAACGGTGAAGCGCCATACAAAGAAGTGCTTACTCACGGCTTTACCGTGGATGCCAACGGCCGCAAGATGTCTAAATCTATCGGTAACGTGGTATCACCACAAGAAGTAATGAACGTGCTAGGTGCGGATATTTTACGTCTATGGGTTGCATCGACCGACTACACCGGCGAAATGACGGTGTCTGACGAAATCTTAAAGCGCAGCGCTGACAGCTACCGTCGTATTCGTAACACGGCGCGTTTCTTATTGGCTAACCTAAACGGCTTTGATCCGAAAACCGACATGGTGGCACCTGAGAAAATGGTGGCACTGGATCGTTGGGCCGTGGCCAAAGCTAAAGAGCTGCAAGATGCGGTGGTCGAAGCTTACGATAACTACCAGTTACTTACCGTTACACAAAAACTGATGCATTTCTGCTCGATTGAACTGGGTAGTTTCTATCTTGATATTATCAAGGACCGTCAATACACGGCTAAGTCCGATGGCGTGGCGCGTCGTAGTTGTCAAACGGCAATGTATTTAATTTGTGAATCTCTAGTACGCCTGATGGCGCCGGTGATGAGCTTTACCGCTGATGAAATTTGGAAACGCATGCCGGGTGAGCGAGATGAGTTTGTGTTTACCGGCGTGTGGTTTGATGGTTTGTTTGGTCTTGAGCAAGACGAAGCACTTAACAATGCCTACTGGGATGACGTTATCCGCATTCGTGGTGAGGTGAATAAAGCCCTAGAGCAAGCACGCCGTGATGGTAAGATTGGTGGTGGCCTAGAAGCAAATATCACCTTGTTTGTAACCCAAGCGCAAGCCGACAAGTTAGCACTTATTGGTGATGAACTTCGCTTTGTGATGCTGACTTCTAAAGCGCAGGTGAGCGTGGAAACTGCGCCTGAATCTGCCACAGTGACTGAAATGGAAGGGTTAGCGGTATTAGTTGAAGCCTCAAGCGCGGCGAAATGTACCCGTTGTTGGCATCACCGTGAAGATGTTGGCGCGGTGGCTGAGCATCCCGAGTTGTGTGGCCGTTGTGTGACTAACGTGACTGGCGAAGGGGAAGCGCGTCAATATGCCTAATTCGACGTCTGCGATGGTCGATAAAACAGGTCTCCGCTGGCTTTGGCTGGCGGTGCTTGTGTTCGCTATCGATATGATCACTAAAGCTTATGTGCACTTAAATTTTGATCTGTACGAATCAATTGAAGTGTTGCCATTTTTTAATTTCACTTATGCGCGCAACTATGGCGCTGCGTTTAGTTTTTTACATGACGCAGGCGGCTGGCAACGCTGGTTTTTCACTGGCATTGCGGTGTTTGTAAGTGGTGTCTTGTTGTACTGGCTGAAAAAGTCACCGTATCAAGAGAAGTGGCTTAATGCCGCTTATACCTTGATCTTAGGTGGGGCGATTGGCAATTTAGTTGATCGTCTCTATCACGGCTTTGTGGTGGATTTTCTCGACTTTGATCTGGGTTTTTACCGTTGGCCGGCATTTAATGTTGCCGACAGCGCGATTTTCTTAGGGGCATTGATCATTATTCTTGATGCCATTTTTGTTAAACGTCCTGATCCAAAGGAAGTGAAAGATGACTAAGCAAATCGCAGCGAACAGTGAAGTGGTGATGCATTTCACCATCAAGCTTGCCGATGGCTCTGCAGCCGACAGTACCAAGGTGAATAATAAACCCGCCAAGTTTCGCATGGGCGATGGTAGCTTAACGGTGAACTTTGAGAAGTGCTTATTAGGCTTAACAGAAGGCGAAAGTAAATCCTTTGAATTGCAACCACAAGATGCCTTTGGCATGCCTAACCCAGATAATATTTACCATGTTGAGCGCAGTAAGTTTAGCAGTGATGCTCCTGCTGAAGTCGGAGCTATTATTGCGTTCACTCAACCCGATGGCACTGAGTTGCCGGGCATTATTCGCGAGGTGACGGGGGAGTCGGTAACGGTTGATTTTAATCACCCATTAGCTGGCCAAGCTCTCACCTTTGATGTTGAAGTGATCAGCATAGACTAGGAGCGAATTGTGGAAATTTTATTAGCTAACCCGCGTGGTTTTTGTGCCGGTGTGCACCGTGCTATCAGCATCGTAGAGCGTGCGTTAGAGTTATTTGAGCCGCCTATTTATGTGCGTCATGAAGTGGTTCACAACAAATATGTGGTCGACGGGCTAAAGGCCCGTGGTGCGGTATTTGTGGAAGAGCTAGACGAGGTACCCGATAACTCCATCGTGATCTTTAGTGCTCATGGTGTCTCACAAGCAGTACGCAAAGAAGCCCAGCGTCGTGCCTTAAAGGTATTTGATGCAACTTGCCCATTGGTGACTAAAGTCCATATGGAAGTGACGCGTGCGAGTCGCCGGGGTCATGAATGTATCTTAATTGGCCATCAAGGGCACCCTGAAGTCGAAGGTACCATGGGCCAATACAGCAATGATGCGGGTGGCATTTACTTGGTTGAGTCGGTGGCCGATGTGGCGAAGCTCAATGTAAAAGATGCTGATAATTTACTGTTTTGTACCCAAACGACCTTGTCTGTGGATGACACCTCAGAAGTGATTGATGCGCTGCGTGAGCGCTTCCCGAACATCGAAGGACCACGTAAGAAAGACATTTGCTACGCCACGCAAAACCGACAAGATGCGGTTAAGGACTTGTCCGATAAAACCGATGTGGTGTTGGTGGTGGGGTCGAAAAACTCTTCAAATTCAAATCGCTTGCGTGAAAAATCAGAAAAGGCTGGCACGACGGCTTATTTGATTGATACCGCCGATGACATCCGCCCTGAGTGGTTCGCTGATAAGGCTAAAGTTGGGGTGACGGCTGGCGCGTCCGCGCCTGAGGTATTAGTGCGTGCGGTGGTTGCAAGAGTTGAGCAACTGGGCGGCAATGCCGTGGTTGAAAATCCGGGTGTGGAAGAAAACGTTATTTTTGAAGTGCCGCCAGAACTGCGCTAGTTACTTGAATAATCAGTGAATATTTATCACAATTGAATAACATTTGGCCGTTGGTCATAGGCCAGTTGGCGCAATACATAATACAAGGTTGAGTGATGAAAAAAATAGAAGCGATAATTAAGCCATTTAAAATGGATGATGTGCGTGAAGCACTAGCCGATATCGGCATTACAGGGATGACAGTATCTGAGGTAAAAGGCTTTGGTCGCCAAAAAGGCCATACCGAGCTGTACCGTGGTGCTGAATACATGGTGGATTTTTTACCTAAGGTGAAAATTGAAATCGTGGTACAAACAGAAGATGTTGACCGTTGTATCGAAGCCATTATCCAAACTGCGCAAACAGGTAAGATAGGTGATGGTAAGATCTTTGTCACCGATGTGGTTCGGGTGATCCGTATTCGTACCGGAGAAGAGAACGAAGAAGCGATCTAATCCTTTGGTGTTTTAAGCCAACAATAAAAAAGGCCTTGCGGCCTTTTTTTATTGTTCATGATGTTAGGAACTTAACGAACCCATTTATTGTTGGGAAAGTTGGCTTTCATCACTTGTAGTGTTCGTGCTTTTGGCGCTTCAACATTCAGTGCTGTGTAGCCTTGTAACATGACATCAAGCGCCGCTTCGGTGGCTTTGGTATCGGGGAAGTTGGTTAGTACATACTTACCACGATTGATAGCAGCGACATAAGCATCACGCTTTAGGTACCACTCTGCCACTTCAATCTCATATCTGGCCAAGCTGTCTTTAATGCCTATCATGCGGGCCTGCGCATCGGCCGCGTAAATGCTATCAGGGTAGCGCTGTAGTAGGCGCTTAAAGTCCATGAAAGCATTTTGGTAATGGATGATATTGCGATCAAAGCGGTCAATATTTAATAAACCATGAAAGAAGGTCGCGCTCATCGCCATATTCGTTAAGCCACGCATATAATAGACATAGTCGATATCTTTATGAGTTGGACTAAGGCGTAAAAAACGGTCGATATTGGCCATGGCTTGGGCGGTTGCTTCGCTTTTGTAATAAGCGTAAATGAGATCAAGCTGGACTTGCTCAGAGTGCGGGCCAAACGGGTAGCGTGCATCAAGTGCTTCTAGCACATCGGCGGCTTGACCATAGTTACCCGCTTGCAGAGAACGTTGGGCATCTTCATACAAAACCACTGGAGATTTATCTGGTACCGTTTCCTGGTCATCTTTGGATGAGCAGCCTAAGGTAAACAATGCGGTGAATGCGACCGCCGAAATGAACCGAACACGTTTCTTCATAATTCCAATTTAATTTTTGGTGTTTTCGTAAAAGGACAAAGTATCCGTTATGCTGAGACAAAAGAAAAGTTAAAATAAATGATATAGTGATGCTATTCGGCTTTTAAGCCCCAATAATGATAAGAAGTATATGAGTCAAGAATTAGAGTTACAGGCAGAGGTGGCCCCTCATCAAATAGGCCAACGTTTAGATCAAGCGCTGGCCGAGCTATTTCCAGATTATTCCCGCTCTCGTATAAAAGAGTGGATATTGGCCGATCGTGTTGAGATTGATGGTGCCCTGGTTAACAAACCAAGAGAGAAGGTGTTGCCTGGGCAACAGATTCAACTCAATGCCTTATTAGAAGATGAAGTGCGCTTTGAAGCGCAGCCTATCGAGCTCAACATCGTATATGAAGATGACGATATCTTGGTGATCAACAAACCAGCGGATTTGGTGGTTCACCCCGGTGCGGGAAATCCGGATGGCACGGTGCTCAATGCGTTATTGCATCATTACCCGGCAATCGTTGAAGTGCCGCGAGCGGGGATAGTACATCGTCTAGACAAAGACACGACAGGCTTAATGGTGGTAGCGAAAACCGTACCGGCGCAAACCCATCTCGTTACAGCGCTTCAAGCGCGTGAAATCACGCGTGAATATGAAGCGATTGCCATTGGTCGTTTGACCGCGGGCGGGATGGTCGATGCGCCGATTGGTCGCCACGGTACCCATCGTACCCAAATGGCGGTGCGTGAAACAGGTAAGCCTGCCGTGACACATTATCGGGTCGCAGAGAAATTTCGCGCTCACACTCGATTAAGATTACGTCTTGAATCGGGTCGTACTCACCAGATCCGTGTTCATATGTCACACCTTGGACACCCACTGATAGGTGATCAGTTATATGGTGGTCGTGCTCGCTTGCCGAAAAATGCTGGCCCAGAGTTGGTTGCCATGCTGCGCGGTTTTAAACGCCAAGCTTTGCATGCCGCTATGCTTGAACTAGACCACCCCATTACTGGCGAGCGAATGCAATGGCAGGCGCCTATTCCGCAAGACATGATTGAATTGACCGAAACGTTAAGACAAGACACCAAAGATAACCCTGTAGAAGATTATTAATTGATGCATCTTATTAAACCTAACTGGCCCGCTCCTGCAAATGTGGTGGCATATAGTACTACCCGACATGGCGGTGTGAGTTTAGGCCCTTTTGCAAGTTTAAACCTCGGGCTGCATGTGTCAGATTGTACTGAGCATGTTTTGAGCAACCGCGCTTTACTGGCTGATGGGTTAGGTTTAACTCGGCAACCTCTCTGGTTAGAGCAGGTGCATAGTGTTGATATTGTCAAGTATGATGCCAGCGATGAAACCGCTGACTGTCCGCCAGCGATTGCGGATGGCAGTTGGACTGACTTAGCAGAGCGCCCTTGTATTGTGATGACCGCAGATTGTTTGCCAGTCCTTTTGACCGACTATCATGGCTCTTTTGTTGCCGCTGTTCATGCTGGTTGGCGTGGACTCTGTGATGGTATTTTGCAACGTGCAATCCAAACAGCGCCAACAAAGCCTGAACGCATTTTAGCTTGGCTCGGCCCTGCCATTGGGCCCGATGCATTTCAAGTTGGCAGCGAAGTGCGTGACCAATTTACTGAGCAAGATACCTCATTTAAACAAGCCTTCGTCGCAGATAATCAAGGTAAGTGGTTAGCCGATCTTTACCTCCTCGCGAGGTTAATATTGGCCAAGCAAGGCGTCGAGCAAGTCTTTGGCGGCGAACATTGTACTTATAGCGAATCCAATGACTTTTTTTCATATCGCCGCGATGGTATTACCGGGCGAATGGCCAGTTTGATTTATCTAACAAAATAAAAACTTGAAACTGCCATCGCTGCACCTATCTATATAATCAGATAATGATGAAATTTAGGATTGTTGTATGCGATTAGACAGATTAACCAGCAAGTTCCAACTTGCTATCTCAGATGCCCAATCCCTTGCTTTGGGTCGAGATCACCAATTTATTGAACCTGTGCACTTGATGACGGCCTTGTTAAACCAAGACGCAGGTTCAATTCGCCCCCTCTTAACCAACGCTGGTATTGACGTTAGCGCGTTACGTTCACAGCTGTCGCAGGCCCTTGATCAATTGCCGAAAGTCGAAGGTATCGGTGGTGATGTGCAGCTCGCCAATAACCTCGGTGTATTACTTAACTACTGCGACAAGCTAGCGCAAAAGCGCAAAGATAAATACATCTCGTCTGAGCTGTTTATCTTAGCCGCTTGCGAAGACAAAGGCGCATTAGGTGATATCTTGCGTAAAGCTGGCGCCAATCAAAAAACCATAGAGACCGCGATTGAGAAGGTACGCGGAGGTCAAAAAGTCGATGATCAAAACGCAGAAGATCAGCGCCAAGCGCTAGAAAAGTTCACCATAGATCTCACCGAGCGCGCAGAGCAAGGTAAATTAGACCCTGTTATCGGTCGTGATGATGAAATTCGCCGCACTATTCAGGTATTACAGCGCCGTACTAAAAATAACCCAGTTTTGATTGGTGCACCGGGCGTGGGTAAAACAGCGATTGCCGAAGGGTTAGCGCAGCGGATCATAGATGGTGAAGTGCCGGAAGGATTAAAGCATAAACGCGTGCTTTCTCTTGATATGGGCGCCTTGGTTGCCGGTGCTAAGTATCGTGGTGAATTTGAAGAGCGATTAAAAGCGGTGCTAAATGAACTGGCTAAAGAAGAAGGCCAAGTCATTCTGTTTATCGACGAGCTACATACCATGGTCGGTGCGGGTAAAACCGATGGGGCCATGGATGCGGGCAACATGCTTAAACCCGCATTGGCTCGAGGTGAATTACATTGCGTGGGTGCCACTACATTAGATGAGTATCGAAAATACATAGAAAAGGATGCTGCGTTAGAGCGTCGTTTCCAAAAAGTATTGGTGGAAGAGCCTAGTGTAGAAGACACGGTAGCCATTTTGCGCGGCCTCAAAGAGCGCTACGAATTGCATCATAAGGTGGAAATTACCGACCCAGCCATTGTTGCAGCTGCTCAGCTATCCCATCGCTATATTTCGGATCGTCAATTGCCCGATAAAGCCATAGATTTGATCGATGAAGCGGCATCGAGTATCCGTTTACAAATTGACTCCAAACCTGAGCCGTTGGAAAAGCTAGAGCGCAAAATCATTCAACTTAAGCTAGAGCAACAAGCGTTAGCAAAAGAAGATGACGATGCCAGTAAAAAACGCTTACAGCTGTTAAACGAAGAATTAAGCCAAAAAGAGCAAGCATTTAAAGAGCTAGACGAAGTTTGGAAGGCAGAAAAAGCGGCACTATCTGGCACGCAGCATATTAAATCCGAGCTAGAGCAAGCGCGACTAGATCTGGAGTTTGCACGTCGTGCCAGTGATTTAAGCCGGATGTCTGAATTGCAATATGGTCGCATTCCAGAATTAGAGAAGCAGCTCGATCTTGCTTCTCAAGCGGAAATGCAAGATATGACTTTATTGCGCCATCGCGTCAGTGAAAACGAAATTGCCGATGTGCTATCGCGCTGGACCGGGATCCCAGTTAGCAAGATGCTGGAAGGTGAAAGAGAAAAACTGCTGAAAATGGAGCAGCAGCTACATACGCGTGTCATTGGCCAAAATGAAGCGGTGGAAGCCGTGTCTAATGCCATTCGCCGTAGTCGGGCAGGTCTCGCGGATCCAAATAAGCCCATTGGCTCTTTCCTATTTTTAGGTCCAACGGGGGTTGGTAAAACCGAACTATGTAAAGCACTAGCAAACTTTATGTTTGACAGTGAAGAGAACATGGTGCGCATCGACATGTCGGAATTTATGGAGAAGCACTCGGTTGCACGTCTAGTCGGCGCTCCTCCAGGCTATGTCGGTTATGAAGAGGGCGGCTATCTGACCGAAGCCGTCAGACGTAAACCCTATTCGGTGATCTTATTAGATGAAGTAGAAAAGGCGCATCCCGATGTCTTTAACATCTTATTACAGGTGCTAGACGATGGCCGCTTGACAGATGGTCAAGGTCGCACGGTTGATTTTAGAAATACGGTGATCATCATGACCTCTAACTTGGGTTCGGATGTGATCCAAGAGCATTTCCAACAGGCGACTTATACACAAATGAAAGAGCGCGTATTGGCTGTACTAACGCAAAGCTTTAGACCTGAGTTTCTCAACCGGGTTGATGAAACTGTGGTGTTCCATCCATTATTTGGTGAACATATTAAAGACATTGCGAATATCCAGTTACAGCGTCTACAAGCAAGGCTACGTGACAAGAACTATCAGCTTCATGTAAGTGATGCCGCTTTATCGCATATTGCAGAAGCTGGGTTTGATTCCGTATACGGAGCAAGACCACTAAAAAGAGCGATACAGCAAGAGCTGGAAAACCCATTAGCTCAAGCCATCTTGTCGGGTAAATTGTTACCAGGCTCACCAATCAAAGTGGATTTAGAGGGTGATCACTTTAGCTTTACGCAGTAAATAGCCTGTCAGCATTCCCTTCATGCTGTGAAACGTGGAGGGAATGCTTGGTTTTTGCGCTATTTGTGTGGTTTTTGTTCGTTAATGTTTAAGTTTTATCAATTGTTACCAAAGGCCTTGCACCCAAAACGGATCTCCCTATAATGCGCATCCACTGACACGGCAGAGCGCAAGGCGCAACGCAGTATCAGGGAGTCAGAAGCTGAGGTTTCTAACCAGAAAGAAAATCGAAAATTTCTTAAAATTAACGATTGACTTTCAAAGCGGCTAGCGTAGAATGCGCAGCCCTGACGAGGTGAAGCGAAAGCCACTGAGTCAACGTTCTTTAACAATCTAATCATGCAATCTGTGTGAATACTCATGTTGAAAGCCACGGCTAACAACGCAATGG
>NZ_JAIMJB010000027.1 GCF_021295345.1 Motilimonas eburnea | reverse complement strand
GCAATGGATGCGCGCAATGTCATCATTCGCAGCTGTTCACGCACGTCAGCCCAGTCGATAAGGACAAATGGAAAGGGGTTGAGACTGCAAGTTAGCTGCGCATGCCAGCGATAAATATCGATGCGCTCGCGGTGCAACAGTGCATTACCAAGCAACCTATCAAAACGCTTATTGGCATGCTTTGCGGATGTATTACCGGCCATGAAGCGACCAAGTTGAGTAAGGGTGAGACGGTCACCTTGAAGCAATGCATGGGTGGAATCAATGAGGGAATTAAGTCGCTTTTTGTGAATGAAAGGGCATTGATTTTGTAGCTGTTGGTGTATGATATTAAGTTCACGCATCTCGTTGTAATCTGGTTTGTTTTTGGCGAAATTAATTAGATCACACAACGAGATGCGTTTCTATATATTTGATAGCGAAAGATATTTTGTGGGGATTCGCTAGAGTGAGGTGTCCAGTTTTAGTGCTAGGGATCATACAAGTAAGTTGGCGGGTATTCCATAGAAAATAGCTGCTGGGATTAGGTTATTGGGTGACGTATGTTGGACGGTGCTTTGGTATCAGGTGGCTGTTTGTCTCATCACATAGATTACTCAAGATCATATCTTTTCCAGCGTTTTTGTGGATAATACCCTCGCCTCCTAATTCAGATGTAGAGATGCCATGTTGTTATTGAGCTTATCTTTTGTTTTTTTTGCTTCATTCATCAGTTTATTTATCTTTAGAAAGGTCGCGAAACGGGTTGGCTTGGTTGATAAACCCAATGAGCGTAAACATCATACAGGGCAGATCCCATTAATTGGCGGGATCTCGATTTACGTGGCTTTGTTACTCACCTTGTTACTGTTTTCTCCCCTGAGTCCTTATATTGTTTTGTATTTAAGTTGCGCGACGGTTTTGATCGTGCTCGGTGCGCTTGATGACTATTACGATATTAGCTTTAAGATCCGTTTAGTGGTGCAGGCAGGGATTTCGTTGGCAATGATAATGATTGGCCAGCGTAGCTTAGATAATTTAGGCTACTTGATGGGCAGTGAGGTGATCCAGCTACCGCTATTTCTGAGTTATTTAGTGACTATATTTGGGGTCATTGGTGCCATTAATGCCTTTAATATGGTCGATGGTATTGATGGCTTATTGGGCGGCTTGGCATCGGTCACCTTCGGTGCCCTTGGCTTTATGTTTTATTGTTATGGTAATGCTGATTTAGCTGTATATTGTGCTTTATTGGTTGCTGCTTTAATTCCCTATATTTTGCTGAACATGGGATTTCCCCTTGGCAAGCGATTTAAGGTGTTTATGGGGGATGCAGGAAGCATGTTTATTGGCTTTACTGTGATTTGGTTGCTGATTGAGGCCAGCCAAGGTGATGTAAAATCGGCGATTCGCCCTGTTACCGCCCTTTGGTTGATTGCGCTGCCTTTGATGGACATGGTATGCATTATGATCCGCCGAATCCGCAAGGGACATTCCCCTTTTAAACCTGATCGTGAGCATCTGCACCATATTTGTCAGCGTTTAGGCTTATCTCGAGAAATGTCTTTGTTGGTGATATGCGGTCTAGCCAGTGTGATGGCAGGCATAGGTGTTTGGTCTGATTATAATCAAGTAAATGAATCCTTGATGTTTGTTGCCTTTTTAGCCACTTTTGGGGTGTACTTTGCTGTGATTAGCCATATTTGGCGGATAACGGCGTTTCTCCATAAACACTTCAAATTTACTCGTCCAGTATAAGTGCTATAAGCCATTAGTTAGCCTTGCTATTTGCTGTGCTAATGGCTTCTTCATCCCGCTATAGTTTTTCTCCCAACTTGTATTGTTCTCATCACATTTTCTTTTCAATCTGCTCTCATTTTTGTTTAGTTTTGCTATATTTACCTTGATTAAAAATTGATGGTGAAACCCCATGTATTTATTGCTTGCCTGCTTAACCGTGTTTGCACTGACT
The DNA here is from genome assembly GCF_021295345.1 of Motilimonas eburnea. Lineage (GTDB taxonomy): Bacteria > Pseudomonadota > Gammaproteobacteria > Enterobacterales > CBDFNC01 > Motilimonas > Motilimonas eburnea. The sequence continues at coordinate 47,937 of NZ_JAIMJB010000027.1, read as the reverse complement.
TGCTTTAGTATTAAAACCCTTCATCCCCTTGCCCATAAAGTGGGCCTAGTCGATTTACCTAACAACCGTAAACATCATGTTGGCTCAGTACCACTTATCGGCGGCGTTTCCATCTATCTCGGAGTGCTGCTTGTTTCTAGCTTTGTTATCAATTTAGGGCAGGTGTTCAACCTCTATCTAATTTCTACCGCCTTGGTTCTGTTTTTAGGTGTGTTAGATGATAGATACGACCTATCAGTTCGAGTCAGGTTGGTGGCACAAGTATTGATTGCTTCTATCTTGGTTTTCGGTGCTGAGGCTTATCTTACTTCCTTTGGTGGCATCCTGTATTTCTTTGAATTTAAGTTGGGTATCGTGGGTGCTTTTGTAACTATCATTGCTGTTATTGGCTGTATTAATGCGTTCAATATGGTGGATGGGATTGATGGCCTAGCTGGGGTGTTGAGCATTGTTGCTTTTGCGTCGTTAGCCTTGTTGTTTTATATGGCGGGCAGCCCTTGGTTTATGTTGCCCTTGTTGTTCGTTGCCGCTATTTCTGGTTATTTATTGTTTAACCTTAGTTTGCCGTTTTCCGCTTTTACTAAAGTATTTATGGGTGATGCGGGCAGCATGTTAATTGGCTTAACTATTGTGTGGTTACTAGTGCTAGGCGCTGAATCGAGCCGCGATATTTTTTCACCTGTGACCGCGCTATATATTATCGCGATCCCCCTTATGGACATGGCTGCGATCATGTATCGCAGAATGAAGAAGGGGCTGTCGCCGTTTAAGCCAGATCGAGACCATTTGCATCATATTTTTCAACGTGCTGGTTACAGTCGTTTACACACCCTTATCTTCATTAGTTTGGCTGCAATCATTATGGCGGGAGCGGGGATCTTAGGTGAGATGTTTGATACCCCAGAGTGGCTTATGTTTACGTCTTTTATGATTATCTTTGCTGTTTACAATTTGGTGTTGGCGAATATTTGGAAGATAGTACGGCAAGTGCGTCGATACAAGGTCGTTCAGCGTCGTAAAGCTAAACAGGCAAGCGTTTGAACTTCTTTGTTTAACCCCCTGCTGCCTACTAGAATTGGCTATGTGATTACAGAGCTTGCGATGCTTCGCGCATGCGCCTTTCTGATCTACGAGCCCTCTCATCATCAAGCCAACCGTAGAAATAAAATCAAAGCTTGTCGATGTGGCTGACCGGTTTTATGATATTCTGTTGTTATTTTTGCTAATCGAGAAACACTATGAAAATTGCTATTGCGGGCACAGGCTATGTTGGTTTGTCTAATGCCATGCTTCTTGCGCAGCACCATGAGGTGGTGGCGGTCGATATCATCGAAGAGAAAGTAGTTATGTTGAACGATCGCCAGTCGCCGATTGTTGACGCTGAAGTTTCTGATTTTTTAGCTAATAAAGCGCTTAATTTTACTGCCACCTTGGATAAGCAAGCGGCTTATACGGATGCGCAGTTTGTGGTGATTGCCACGCCAACGGATTATGACACTGAGACGAATTACTTTAATACAGCCTCGGTAGAGGCCGTGATTAAAGATGTGATGGCGATTAATCCCGATGCCGTGATGGTGATCAAATCAACGGTGCCGGTGGGTTATACCACTCGTATTACACAGGAGCTAGGTTGTGACAATCTGATCTTTTCCCCCGAGTTTTTGCGTGAAGGTAAGGCTTTATATGACAACTTATATCCTTCGCGGATCATTGTCGGTGAGCGCAGTGAGCGTGCTAAGGTATTTGCTGATTTGTTGGTTGAAGGCGCGAAAAAAGAGCATATTGATGTGCTGTTTACCGATTCCACCGAAGCGGAAGCGGTTAAGCTATTTTCAAATACCTATTTAGCGATGCGCGTGGCGTATTTTAATGAGTTAGATACTTATGCAGAAACTCACGGTTTAGATACACGTCAAATCATTCAAGGGGTGGGATTAGATCCTCGAATTGGCTCGCATTATAACAATCCTTCCTTTGGCTATGGTGGTTACTGTTTACCAAAAGATACTAAGCAGCTGCGCGCGAATTACGCCGATGTGCCGAATAGCATTATTGGTGCGATTGTGGATTCGAATACGACGCGTAAAGACTTTATTGCCGACTCGATTATCAAGCGTCAGCCGCAGCGCGTTGGGGTTTATCGTTTGATCATGAAGGCGGGGTCGGATAACTTTCGCGCATCGAGTATTCAAGGCATTATGAAACGTATCAAGGCCAAGGGTATCGAGGTCGTTGTTTATGAGCCTGTGCTAAAAGAAGAAGAATTTTTCCATTCCAAGGTGTATCGCAACTTAGCCCAATTCAAAGCCGATTGTGATGTGATTGTTTCTAATCGCATGGTGGAAGACCTCGCTGATGTTGCCGATAAGGTTTATACCCGCGATTTGTTTGGGTCCGATTGATTTTATATTTGTTGTGGGAGCAACAGTGATGGTGCGATTGAATGATGATGATTATCGTCGCATGACTGCGGCTCCCACAGGGTTGTAGTTTCCACTGGACTTAGCTGCACAAGTTTATAGTTGCTGTGGGAGCATAAGTGATGGTGCGATAGAATGCTGATAATTATCGCCGCATGACTGCGGCTCCCACAGGGTTGTGGCCACCACAGGACTAAACTGCACAAGTTTATAGCTGCTGTGGGAGCACCAGTGATGGTGCGATTGAATGTTGATGATTATCGCCGCATGACTGCGGCTCCCACAGGGTTGTGACTACCACTGGACTATGCTGTACAAGTTTAAATATGTAGTGGGAGCACCAGTGATGGTGCGATTGAATGTTGATGATTATTGCCGTATGACTGCGGGTCCCACAGGGGTGAGGCTACCACTGGACTTAGCTGGACAAGTTTATAGTTGTTGTGGGAGCACCAGTGATGGTGCGATTGAATGTTGATGATTATCGCCGCATGACTGCGGCTCCCACAGGGCTGCTGTGACTTCCACCACAAGCTAATCTAAAGGTTGTGTTATTACTGGGCTAACAATGCAGTGATGGCCTTATCGGCAAAGTCACTTAAATCTTGGTAGTGCTTATGCTCAATAATGCCCGTCACGATGAGTGGATCGACGTTGAGGTAGTCATGAACTAAGCCATTTCTCATCCCTATGATTCTTCGCCACTTACCTAACTCGTCGGTGGTGATGTTGCCTTGTTCTGCTAGTAGCTGAAACGTTTGATAAGCCTCACCACTACTTTGGCCTTGTTGAGCTTTGAGCCAATGTTTAGCCAGGCCGATGCAAAGCTCTGTATAGACCTGCAGTAAACGCTCTGCAGCGCGGTAATCTCTGCTTTTAAGCCCTTGTTTAAGGTGGTCTTCCCTTAGTTCATCCAGTTCTTGCTGGTATCGTAATTTATGTTTTTTGGCCTCGCTCAAGTACAGTTGAAGCCCTAGATTAATCATAGCTAGCCACTCTTTTTTGGTATTCATACATAGAGTAAATCCTATCCTGTTCGTGGTAGGCCCTAGACGAGTCTTCTTGGTAGATAATCGTGCCGCTATCCACGATGCTATAAGCTAAATAAATGGGCACCTGATTAATGTCAACAATACTTAGTTTATCAGAGGGAAGCCCTAGCTGTTCACTCCATTGCAAGGCGAGTTCATTGGGCCTGATGTATTTATCGAAATGAGATAATTTGAAGTTGTTAAATGCGATGGCAAGATCATAATCACTTTGAGCATGAGCACGATTGGTTGCCCTTGAACCATATAGCCATAATACGGCGACGTCGGAATGGCTGGCTGCGAGTGTCGCGACGGCGTTGATAACAGGATCGGCTAGTAAAGATTTTAGCGCCATTACAAAGTCTAACCTTAAGCTTTTAGTATCTGATAGCAAATACTATGGCACTATTTTTAGTTCGAGTCATCTGGACTTTTTGCTGAGCCATTGAGCTGTAGGTATTGCTTTTATCGCGCATTACTGCGGCTTCCACAGGGTTGGGGCTTCCACAAGGTTTAACTGCACAAGCTTAAATTTGTTGTGGGAGCACCAATGATGGTGCGATTGAATGCTGATGATTATCGTCGCATGACTGCGGCTCCCACAAGGCTGTAGTTTCCACTGGACTTAGCTGCACAAGTTTATAGTTGCTGTGGGAGCATAAGTGATGGTGCGATAGAATGCTGATGATTATCGCCGCATGACTGCGGCTCCCACAGGGTTGTGGCCACCACAGGACTAAACTGCACAAGTTTATAGCTGCTGTGGGAGCACCAGTGATGGTGCGATTGAATGTTGATGATTATCGTCGCATGACTGCGGCTCCCACAGGGTTGTGGCTACCACTGGGATGAGGCTTCCACTGGGCTTAGCTGCACAAGTTTATAGTTGTTGTGGGAGCACCAGTGATGGTGCGATTGATTATCGCCGCATGACTGCGGCTCCCACAGGATAGCGGCTCCCACTGGGCTCGCCTGCTCTGCTCACCTCTTATACATTATCATCTGATAATATTGATTTTATTCACAAATATTCAATTCTATACACTCATTTCTTTGGTTTCTTCTGCGTTGCCTTAATTGCTGACTATATTGACATTAGTTTTATGTTTTTGCTGTAGGCAAGTTATTAATTAAGGAAGAGATATGCCCATTTACCGTTTTGTTGGGGCTGGAGTATTACTGGCATGCTCTGGATTGGCTGTGGCTGAGCCTGTTACTGTATCCATGGCGCAAACGGGGTTTTCTGGTGTGTTACGCACCCCGCATGCCGAGGTGTTGGATTTTGCAGATTTAAGTTTAAATTATCATATTGAAGAGCATATCGATCACAGCACGTCATACACCAAAGGAGCCCACAAAACCTTGCTGCTTGGTGTGGGCTTGTTGCCCCACCTTGAAATTTCAGTGCAAAACACCTTTAAAAAGTTTAACGGTGAAACCGGTTGGAATCGAGGCCACTCCAGTGATTTATCGTTTTCGGCTAAGTATGAATTTAGTTACTTTATTCCCGAGGACTGGTTTAGCTTGGCTGTGGGCTTTCAAGATTACGGCGGTGTAAGTTGGGCTACAGTTCATCAAAATGCTTATGGCGTGGTGTCGAAATCGCTTTATGATTTTCGTTTGAGTGTCGGTTTTGGCAAAGGCTCAGAGCGAAATCAAATGGGACGCGATTATTTAGATGGCGTGTTCGGTGGGGTGGAATACCAAGCTTTTGATTGGTTGCAATTGGTGGCTGATTACGATGGTACGGGAGGCAACGTTGGGGCTAAATTGTTCGCACCTCAACAGTGGCTACCCTATGGTTGGCAAGCCAATGTCACTTGGCAGGCTTATTCCTCATCAGATACCCATAATCGAGACAACCAATGGTTAGGCTTAGGGTTAACCATGCCATTGGCTGGCCCTAATCGTGCCGACCGCTACCAAGCGCGGGGAGTGGAGCCATGGCGTGATGAGCGAGCGACGACCCAGCTGCAGCAAGCCAATGTGACACCGACCAGTGCTCAGCAACAACAAGATTGGCAAGGGGGGAATGAGCAACTGCTGGCGACCTTGCTTGCTGAGCTCGCATCCCAAGGGTTTGAAAATATAAGTCTAAGCTTAGAGGGAGAGGTATTGCACCTTGCCTATGAAAATAATGTCTTTAATTGGAATGAGTTAGATGGACTCGGTGTGGTGCTGGGGTTAATTACGGATCATCACCATGGCGACTTTACTGTTTTTGTGTTGAATCAAAAGATCCCTGTGCTGCAAGTGAGCGGCCAGACTAAGCAGTATTTAGCCTTTCTACAGCAGCAAGCCGATCAAACGACCAAGGCTGCCCCGCTCACGGTCAATCAAGCCAGTCTTAATGCAGAGTTTGATAAGGTGGCTTGGCAGCAAACACAGCTTAATGACTCTGCATATAAGTTACGTTTGATCTTTGCACCTAGCTATTACTCGTTTTTAGGGACTGAAATGGGTGTGTTGGACTATTCCCTTGCGCTATCGAGTAATGTGCAAATGCAGTTATGGCAAGGGGCGTCCATTGATGTAAGACACTTATTGCCGATTACTCACTCCGATGACTTTGATGATGGGGAGTACTTTGCTCAGTCGCGCCATAAAAACCGAGTGGATCGCGCTCTCTTTCATCAAGGCTTTTTACTGCCGCAAAATACATTAACCCAATTTAGTGCTGGTTTGGTTCGTTCGCATTTTGTTGGCGCAATGAATGAAACTCGCTGGCAGTCTCCTCAGGGGGCGCATCGATTTTCTGCTGAACTGGGGTATTTTGAGCATGATAAAACCCACTTTAAGGCCAAACCCGCATTGGTTAATTATCGCTATCACTTAGCTCGTTGGGATTGGGCGCTTGAGGTGGGGGGAGGACGTTATTGGTATGGTGATAAAGGGTTTACCTTGTCATCCAAACATTGGTTTGGTGACACCAGCGTCTCGCTAACTTATCAAAATACCGATGAGCAATTTGCTGGTATGACATTTTCTGTGCCCATTACCTTGCAAAAAGACATGACCCCGACTTGGCTGCAAGTGCGAGGAATCGATGAATGGTCGCTGAATTACCGCACCATGGTGGGCAATGATAAATGTAATTGTCTTAATGGCAGTTTAGCTACCCCAACGGGGTTGCAGCACAATCTAGCGCGCGTTTATGACAACCGGGATCGCTTGTCTGCGGTGTATGTGGAAACCAATGCCACTCGGCTAAAATCTGCTTATTGGCAGTTCGTTGCCCAGGAGTAATAAAGTCGTGACTAAGCTCTCACTCTACCAAATAGGTAAAAAAAATATCAGTGAGTGGCAGAGGATTAACTATAGTTAGGTAACTCTTTTGATTTATTTGTCATTAGTGGTTGAATAATCAAGTAGTTGGAGTGATTCAGTGGCACGGCCGTGTTACACATTTTTATGACAACACTCTTTGTTCAGAGGGAACTATGAAATTAACAACTATTGCAATGGTGGTCGGTGTAAGCTCACTTATCTTAGTAGGCTGTGGTAGCAGTAGCAGCGATACGACAACCAGTGAAGCAAACTATAATGCAGCGATCAATGACGACAAACTGATTAATGCCGAAGTATACGGTAAATGTGGTGAAGACGAGTTTTTTGAACAAGGTCCTTTTTACACCGGTGAAAACGGTAAAGCGACAATTACGGGCTTTGAGGCGGCTGATTGTGAGTTGGTTTCAAATGCTTGGATTGACCCCGAAGATGACACTAAATTTACCCATGATAAAAGAACGCCAGATGTGCGTATTACTGAGCTGTACTTAACTTCTCCGAAAGGCGTGGCAGTCGTGTCGCCATTTACCACATTAATTAACCTTAAAATGAAGGCTGATCCGAATTTAGATCTTAATGCGGCTGCACAAGCGCTATTAGAAGATCTTGGCTTAACCGACGAAGGCATTACCGCTGAAACTTTACTCAGTGATATTACCGAAGGTGAGACTAAAAACTCAAAAGCGTTGTTGATTGCCAACGCACTATTCCAAACACTGCCAAAAACAGCAGCCGCCAACTCAGCCAGTGTTGCCCAAATTAATACCTTGGTACAACAAGCCAGTGCGGTGGCAAAACAAGCCGAACAGCAAATTGTTAAACTGTTGGCGGATGGCGCAAATGTCGAAGAGCTGGATAACTGGGTGATGGATGTTAGCTTTAATGGCAACTCGGTCAGTGTGGGGGCATCGCCTGCTCCTATTGCCGATCCAGAGCGCGAAGGTGCAGCGCAGCAGCCAGAGCGTGAAAATGAAGAAACGGTACCAACTTTAGAGCCTGTTGAGCCCTCGACTGAGCCCTCGACTGAGCCATCAATGGAGCCAAGTTCAGAGCCCTCAATAGAGCCCTCGACTGAGCCATCAATGGAACCAAGTTCAGAGCCCTCGATTGAGCCCTCAACTGAGCCATCTATGGAGCCAAGTTCGGAGCCAAGTTCGGAGCCCTCGACTGAGCCTTCCATGGAACCAAGCTCAGAGCCTACAACAGAACCCTCAACTGAGCCGACTAACGAACCGACGCCCACCCCAGATCCTTCAGGCTCAGGTGGTGGTAGCAACGGCGGTGGTACAGGCGCATAATATTAGCTATGTCTCCCCCTTTAACAATTAGGCCCTTCGGGGCCTTTTTTAACATTGAGCCTTGATACTCGAGTTCATCCCTAGCACAAAGCTCATTGCCCAGATAATAGCCGATTAAGCGCGAACGGATAAAAAATACTGGACTCAATCTGCGCAAGCCCTTAGACTTCAAACCCTAACATTTGCACCCGTAGCTCAGCTGGATAGAGCGTTGCCCTCCGGAGGCAAAGGCCACAGGTTCGACTCCTGTCGGGTGCGCCACGTTAGACATTGCTTCATGCAAACAGCGGCGGATGTAGCTCAGTTGGTAGAGCCCCGGATTGTGATTCCGGTTGTCGCGGGTTCAATCCCCGTCATTCGCCCCATCTCTCCTCGATTTATCTTCACATTGCTATTGCTGACGACCTAAACTGCGCTTTTTATCAGCGTACTCATACATCGAATCTTGGGTAAAGATTTGTAAAACTGTAAACCAAATAGTCAATTAACCAGTATTATTAAGTCAGTGTTTATTTAATATGATGTCAGGATGACGTTGACCTGCTTTCGTCGCTATTTGAGTTATCGCTCGAGCCCATGCCTTGTTCTCGCCGCTTTGCTGTTATCGGGGTGTACATTAGCGCCTTCGTTGCAGCCTCCCCAGCAGGCGGAGCTGACTACCCCAGTTGCCACTTCGTGGACCGCCAACCATTTAAACGCGCAAGTGGCCGAACGATTTATGCCGCAGTTAAGTGCATTACCTGCCTTAGAGCACTTAGTGCATCAAGGCTTAAAGGCCAACCCTGAGTTAATCAAAGCCCAAGCTCAGTTAGATGCCAGTTTGGCGCTACTGAAACAACAACAAGCTCAAGCTTGGCCCCAAATCAGTGCCTATTTTTCGGGGCGACGCCAAGATAACGGTTTATCCATTAACGACAACTTGCAGCTAGGCATTGACGCCAGTTGGGAGCTCGATATTTGGGGCAAGCTTGAAGATGCCAGTCGGGCGGCCATGCTGGACGCTAGCCAGCAACTTAATGGGCTGCGCCAGCAACAATTAACCCTAACGGCCAGGATTGCAAAGCAATGGTTTAACCTGCTTAGTGCGCAGCGCCAATTTGAGCTGATCCACCAACGTCGCGTGAATTTGCAGAATAATTTAGTGATCATAGAAGAGAGCTACCAAGCTGGCTTAAGCAACTCTCTGGATGTGTTTTTGGCGCGCGCAGATGTGGCCGGCGCCCAGAGCAGCGAGGCAGCAAAACAAGATGAGGTGGCGCAGGCGAGCCGTGCGCTCGAACTTAGCCTAGGGCGTTACCCAGCGGGGTCGCTACGTGCCGATGGGGAGCTGAGTTTAAATCTAGACAGTTTACCGGCGGGCTTACCTTCGCAAATTTTACAACGTCGCCCAGATATTCAAGGGGCGCAAGATGCCTTGAGTGCGGCCAACGCCAAAATTTCAGTGGCTTACAAAGAAAAGTTCCCTAGTTTGCGTCTCACCTCATCGGTGGGCACGAGCTCGCCTGAGTTGGCGGATTTATTGCAGGCTGACAGCTTACTGTGGAACCTGTTTGCTAATCTTACTACCCCTTTGTTTAATGCCGGGTTGTTGGAGGCCAGACAACAACAGCAGCAAGCCTTAGCGCTAGGGGCTGCCGCAAATCTACAACAAGTGGTATTGAATGCTTTTGCCGAGGTGGAGTCGGGGCTAACAAAAGAGATGGCGCTGGTGGAGCAACTGGATAAGGTCAGTATTGCTGCAACCAACTCCTTACTGGCGGAAAACCTTGCGTTTGAGCAATACCAAAGCGGTTTGGTGAATTACGTCACCGTATTGGAGGCACAGCGACGGTCATTTGATAGCCAAACCAGTCAGATAAAGATCCGTAATCAGCGTTTGCAAAACCGTATCGATATACTGTTGGCGTTAGGGGGCGATCCCGCCACGCTGATATCTCCTTCTGCCGCACTTAATATACCAACAGATGAGGCCATTCAGTGACAGCTAACTCTCGACGCCAGCGCCCACTATGGGCCTCTATTCTTCGTGTGATATTGCCTGTTTTAGTATTGGCGGTAGCCGTGTGCATTGCTTGGTATTTGTCGGTTAACCGTCCTCAGGCAACCACGCGCCCGGCGGCGAAGGCGCCAGTGGTGAATGTGGCTGTGTTGCCTTTATTGCCACAAACTTACACCGTTGAGCTGCGCAGTTTTGGCACTATCCAGCCTCGCAGCCAGGGGCCATTGGTGAGCCAGGTGGCAGGCTCCATCACCCAACTGAGTCCTAATTTTGTTGTGGGTGGCTTTTTTGAGCAGGGCGAAGTATTGGTCGAGATAGATGATCGTGATTATGTTGCTGCAGAACAAATTGCCCAAGCGGCACTGACTCAAGCCAAGCTAGCCTTAGTGGAAGAGCGTGCCCGTGCCGAACAAGCCAAGCGAGATTGGCAGCGTTTAGGTAAAGGTAAGGCCACTGAGCTGGTATTGCGTAAGCCGCAATTGGCGGCAGCGCAGGCCAATGTGGTCTCCGCACGGGCAAAACTGGCCCAAGCTAAACTTGATTTAGAGCGAACCAAGATCCGCGCGCCTTATGCGGGCCGATTATTAACCAAACAAGCAGACTTGGGTCAGTTTGTGGGCGCCGGGGCCAGTCTGGCCAATATTTATGCGGTGGATTACGTTGAGGTGCGTTTACCCCTAAACCAACAGCAACAAGCCTTGATTCACTTACCTGAGCGCTACCGCCAACAAACCGCCTCGGTTCATCGCCCTGCTGTCACCATCAGTGCTCAGCTGGGGCGGCAAACGTTTAGCTGGCAGGGAGAAATTGAACGAACCGAAGGTGCCCTTGACAGTAACAGCCGCCAACTCTACGCCATCGCACGCATTGATGATCCCTATGGTCAGCAAAACCAAGATAAACCCCCATTGAAAATAGGCCAGTTTGTGGATGCCAATATTACCGGGCAAGTATTGACCGATGTATTTGTGGTTCCTCGTGATGCGGTGTATCAAGGCAATCAAGTGATCGTATTTGAAGAGGGGCTACTCAAGCGTAAAACCGTGGATGTGGTGTGGGCCAGTAATGATGCGTTTATCGTGGATGGCGGGCTCAACGTTGGGGAGCAACTGGTCACCACACCGCTGGGGAATATTGTGTCTGGCACACGGGCTAAGCTCGCCAATGTGGCGCAGGAGCAAGACTAATGCATGGTGTGATCCGTTGGTTTACTCATAACCATGTTGCCGCTAACCTGATGATGGTGCTGATTATATTGCTTGGTTTGCAAGCGCTTACTCAGCGTATTCCGCTAGAAGTGTTCCCCTCGTTTGAACTGGATTTAGTGAGCGTTAATGTTGCCTTGCCCGGCGCGACTCCGGCAGAAGCAGAAGAAAGTTTAGCCATCCCCATTGAAGAGGCCATTCTCGATATAGAAGGGATTAAAGAAATCACCTCAAACTCAGCAGAGGGGGCTGCCCGAGTCTCGGTAGAAATTGCGGCAGGCTACGACACTTATCGAGTCAAGGATGAAATAAAAAATCGCATTGATGCCCTTAACACCTTACCGACCAACGCAGAGCGACCGGTGATCAGCCAAACCATTCATCAACGCGAAGTGATCAGTGTGACGGTATCGGGTGAGCTCACTGAGCGAGAATTAAAGCTGCTGGGTGAGCGAGTGCGCGATGACATACAAGGGTTGGCTGGTATTTCCCATGTCAGCTTGGAATCGGTTCGGCCTTATGAAATTTCCATTGAAGTGTCGGAGCAGACCTTGCGCGAATACAAGCTAACCATGGCCGAAGTGAGCAGCGCGGTTCAACAAGGCTCCCTTGATTTATCGGGTGGCAGCATTAAAACCTTAGGCGGCGAGATTTTACTGCGCAGTAAAGGGCAAGCTTATCAAGGGCGTGATTTTGGCAATATCGTCGTGCGAACCTCAGCCGATGGCAGTCGCTTATTGCTCAGGGACATTGCCACCATACGTGATGGTTTTGAAGAAACCCCGATACAGGCTCGCTTTAATGGCAAGCCTGCGGTGATTATTGAAGTGTATCGGGTGGGACAACAAAGCGCCATTGAGGTTGCCGATAAGGTGAAAGCCTATATCGAGCAGGTTCGGCCGACTTTGCCCGTTGGGGTTAGTATAGATTATTGGCGTGACGGCTCTAAGGTGGTTAAGGCGCGTTTGAAAACTTTAACCGACAGCGCCGTGCAAGGTTGTATTCTCGTTATTATCTTATTGGCGTTGTTTTTACGGCCTTCCATTGCGTTTTGGGTCACCATGGGGATCCCGGTGAGCTTTATGGGCGGCTTGTTGGTGATGCCTATGCTTGGCATCACCCTCAATGTTATCTCTTTATTTGCATTTATTATGGTGCTGGGGATCTTGGTGGATGATGCCATTGTCACCGGTGAAAATGTCTATGCGCATCAGCAGCGCGGCGCCAGTCCACTGCAGGCGGCAATTGTTGGCACGCAGGAAGTTTCCGTGCCAGTGACCTTTGGTATTTTGACCACCATTGCCGCCTTTGCCCCGCTTGCCTTAATCGAAGGCGCTCGCGGGCAAATATTTGCCCAGATTCCCATGGTGGTGATCCCAGTTTTGCTCTTTTCTTTGGTTGAATCAAAGCTGATTTTACCGGCTCATTTAAAGCATATTCGCCTTCACTCAAGTAAACCGAGCCGTTTTAGTCAGTGGCAAAGCCGTTTTGCCGACGGTTTTGAGCGCTTTATATTACGCTTTTATCGCCCGTTACTCGCCGCTGTGCTAAGGCGGCGCTATCTGGCTTTTGCTTCGGCGCTGGCAGTGGCTATCGTGATCTTTACCATGGTGGCCAGCGGCTGGACTCGGTTTGTCTTTTTCCCTCGGGTGCCTTCGGAAACGGCTCGCGCGACGCTTGTGATGCCAGCAGGTACGGCCTTTGCGACCACGGATTTTTATGTCGAAAAGATGCTCGATGCGGTGACTGAGTTGCAAGATAAATATCGTGACCCTAGCACGGGTAAGAGCGTTATTTTAGATGTGTTTGCGACGACGGGATCGAGCGGTGGGGCCGGCAGTGGCGATGCGGCCAAAGGCAGAGTGATGTTTGAGCTTGAGCCACCAGAGACCCGTACGGTAGATGTTTCAACCAATCAGTTAGTGAAAGAGTGGCGTGCCTTGATTGGCCCGATAGCAGGAGCAGAAAGTGTGTCGTTTCGGGCCGAAATTGGCCGTGGTGGCGCCCCCCTTGATGTGCAGCTCAGTGCGCGTGATTATGCCACCTTAAATAGCGCGAGTGCCCAGCTAAAGCAGCAGTTGGCCTTATATCCTGGGGTATTTGATATTGAAGACAGTTTAGCTAAGGGGAAAACCGAGCTGCAACTGAATATCAAACCCGAAGCTCAAGCCCTTGGGCTAACCTTGAATGATTTAGCTAAGCAAGTGCGCCAAGGTTTTTATGGCGATCAGGTGCAGCGCATCCAGCGTGGGCGTGATGACGTTAAGGTGTTTGTACGCTATCCCTTGGCTGAGCGCCAGTCGCTCTATCATTTACGTAATATGCTGATCCGCACGCAATCGGGCATTGCTGTGCCGTTTAATGAAGTGGCGACGGTGGCAACCTTGCAAAGCCCGGCGACGATCACGCGTAAGGATCGCCAGCGAGTGATTAATATCATGGCGGATGTGAATAAAGAAACCGCGGATATTGAAGCAATCAAACGGGATCTCGCTTCGTTCTTGGCTGAGCTAACCGAACAACACACAGGTTTACGTTACAGCCTAGAAGGAGAGGCCAAAGAGCAAAGCGAATCGTTTACCAGCCTTGCTTTTGGCTTGGTGTTTGTGATGTTTGCCATTTATGCCTTACTGGCTATTCCGTTTAAATCTTATTCTCAGCCCTTTGTGGTGATGTCGGTGATCCCCTTTGGTGCCTTGGGAGCCATCATTGGCCATTGGTTGATGGGCATGCCTTTGACCATTATGTCGATGATGGGCATGTTAGCGCTGACAGGGGTTGTGGTGAATGATTCTTTAGTGCTAGTGGATTACATCAACCGTCAGCGCGCGAAAGGGATTGCCTTGCAAACTGCGGTGCGCCGTGCCGGTGTAGCGCGTTTTCGTGCGGTTATTTTAACGTCTATCACCACCTTTGCGGGCTTAATGCCGCTTATTTTTGATCAGTCTACCCAGGCCCAATTTTTGATTCCCATGGCCGTGTCGTTGGGCTTTGGGATTATCTTTGCCACCCTGATCACCTTGTTGCTGGTGCCCGTTAATTACTTACTATTAGAAGATATGAAAAAGGGGTGGCGTACGGTTTGGCATTAAAGCGAGACTCTTAATCACTAGGCTTGTCTGGTTTGTGTTATGCCCCGGTTGAGGTGTTGGTTGAGAGGTGAGAGGTGAGAGGTGATATTTTAGTTGAGATGGGGAATCAGCAACCGAAAACCGCAGCCGCCTGTTGTGCGCTTGATCGGTATTGGCTTATTTCGCCTGAAAAAGGGGTGGGTAAGGTTTAGCAGAGAGTTGATAGTTGAGGCTTCTGTTGAGATGGGGAATCAGCAACCGGAAACCGCAGCCGCCTGTTGTGCGGTTGCTCGGTATTGGCTTATTTCACCTGAAAAGGGGGTGGGTAAGGTTTAGCGGAGAGATGGTAGTTGAGGCTTCAGTTGAGATGGGGAATCAGCAACCGAAAACCGCAGCCGCCAGTGGTTGGCCGGTATTGGCTTATTTCGCCTTTGAGGCCTTGGGTAACTAAGTTGTACACTAAATTCAAGCCTAAGCCTTTACGCCCTTCGCCGCGGGCGCTAGTGAAAAAAGGATCGTAAATATTGGGGGCCAACTCTTCGGCAATACCGCGGCCGTTATCTTCGACTCTCAGCTCACATTGATCGTTGATCATGGTGCAATATATCGAAATTTTGTCATCTGGGGTGTTGCGTAATCCGTGCTCAAGGGAGTTGAGGATCAAGTCTTCGATAACTTGCGCCAGCATCCATGCATCGGTGTTAATACTGGCTTTATCTGGCGTCACTTGAATCAGTAACCGAGCTTGCTGAGGTTTTCGATAATGGGACATGGCCAGTTTAGCCGCTTGCTCTAACCATTCATTTAGCTGCAATTCTTCGATTGTGCCGGTATTGGTGCTGACCACAGAAAGGCGCTTGAACTGGGTGACGAGCTCTGCCATTTTGGCGATGTTGGTATTGATAATGTCATACCCCTCTAGCCCGGTGTTGATCAGCTCAGTTAATCGCGATTTAGATATCTTACCTTGAGCCAGATCGTCTGCCAGAGCTTGCAGCAGCTCAGGTTGTAAGGTGGCTGCGGTTTTGATGATCCCCAGTGGGGTGTTGAGCTCGTGGGCCATACCAATAACGAGATGATTCAAGGCCTTGTGTTTTTCTGCTTCCATCAGCTCTTTTTGGGTGTTGGTGAGATCGGTTAAGGTGGCCTCTAAGCGCAGCGTTTTTTCATTTAATGAGGCGGTCCGCTGTTCCACTTGACGCTCTAAGTCAGCATTGGCTTGCTCTAAGGCTTGTTGGGCGATGGTGAGTTCTTTGGTGCGATCCTTGATGCGTTGCTCGAGCTGTTCATTGAGCAAATAAAGGGATTCCTCGGTTTGTTTGAGCTTGATAAACTCCCCTAGCAGTGAGCCGAATAAGCGTAAAATATGACTTTGATAGGTTTGAAAAGGCTCATGATTGAGTAAGTTATCACAAGCTATCCAGCCGATGACTTCGTCTTTATCCCAAATCGCGATGGCGGCATTCCAGCCTTTACCCACAGTGGTGACTTCGCCTGGAGTTTCGGTAAATTCATAGAGTTCTTGGTCGTGCCAGACACATACTTTGCCTCGCGTCGACATTTCTCTAATTACCGATTTTACTTCGTCTTGAATGGGAGAGGCATAATCGGCTTCACTGCGTATGTGGCCAAAATCATCGGTTCCCCAGGTGCCGTACATCCAATCGCGCGCTTTATCTATCATTAAAATGCCCATACGATCTATGTTGAGTTGCTTAACACAAGCGGTTACGGCAAGGCGGTATAGGTCATCTAGGCTAGGTGCTTGAGATAAGGTAATGGATATTTCATGGAGCAAGAACAGCTGATGATAGAATGCCTTCGACTGTTCGGTATTATCTAGCAGCTCATTGGATGCATCATCGGAATAGGTGATTAAGCGAGCCATTGCAAACCTTTCAATATTCTTAATATTTCTAGTTTAGGTGATAACCATGGCTTTGCTGATCTAATGTTGTTAGTTCGGGGTTATTTTTTTATCAAACGCTGCTCGGTATAGGCTAGGGCTTGTGCCAGTGGCACAGGCTTACTGAAGTAGTAGCCTTGGCCAAAATTACATTTATGTTCGAGTAAAAACGCTTGTTGTTCTGCGGTTTCTACCCCCTCTGCAACCACCTTGAGTGATAGCTTTTGCGCCATCAGCAAGATCGCTTCGGTCAGCTCTTTATCTTCTTTGTTATCGGGCAAATCCATAATAAAGG
Source organism: Motilimonas eburnea (assembly GCF_021295345.1). Lineage (GTDB taxonomy): Bacteria > Pseudomonadota > Gammaproteobacteria > Enterobacterales > CBDFNC01 > Motilimonas > Motilimonas eburnea. The sequence goes on along the minus strand of NZ_JAIMJB010000027.1, from coordinate 31,421 downwards.
CGCGATCTACCTTGAGGGTATTAATGGGCATGACCTTTAACTTACTAAGGGATGAGTGGCCGGTGCCAAAATCATCGACTGAAATGCCGAGACCAAAATCACGTAATGACTTTAATGAACTGACGACTTGCTCTATGTTCTCAATTAATAGGGTTTCGGTAATTTCTAAGGTGATGCGATTAGGGTTAGTTTGATATTGATGAATAATTTGTTTCATCCGCATGGATAACTGCGGATCCATAAATTGGCGAGCGGAAACGTTGATTGAAATGTACACATGGGGTGGAAATTGTGGCAGGGCTTTACACGCAGCCTCTAACACCCAGTAGCCAATTTCTGTGATTAAGTGGCTTTGCTCGGCAACGGGGATAAACGCATCGGGAAAGATCAAGCCTTTACTAGGGTGCTGCCAGCGGATCAGGGCTTCAAAGCCCACCGGGTTGGCACTACTCAGTTCCACTATGGGTTGATAAAACAGCACTAATTCATCTCGCTCTAGGGCTTGGTTTAATTCTAGCTCAACAGAAATATTGGATTTGACCAAGGCTTCCATACTGGCATTGTAAAACATGAAACGGCGTTTACCCTTTTGTTTAGCTTGGGTCATGGCGAGGTTGGCATGCTGTATCAGAACTTCGGCGCGATCACCATCTTGGGGCAGCAAAGCCACTCCAGCTGAGATGCTAAACTGGAGCTGGTGGTGATCGACGGCCATAGGCTGGCCTAGGGTTTGTAATAACTGCTGCAGCCATAATTCGATGGCCTTGATGCTCGACTGCGGCGGTAAGATGATGGCGAACTCATCTCCCCCAGCACGCGTTATCACGTGCGCTTCGTTACAGACTTGTTTTAGGCGAGCGGTGGTTTCGAGTAATAATTCGTCGCCGACCTTGTTGCCAAAGGCGTCGTTGAGGCGCTTGAAGTCATCGACCCCTAGGTACACCAGTGCCGCGATTTGATGATCTTGGTTATGTTGATTATGGCGGTCCAGATTTGCCAAGGCTTTACCGAGTTCAAGTTGTAAGAAAGAGCGATTCTTTAGGCCTGTTAAGTTGTCGTAATAGGCTAACCGAGACAGCTGCTGGGTTTGGTTGGCGACATTTTCGGCCATGCGGTAAGGGGCATTGGTTTGTTTGTAAACAAAACTGGTCAACACCCCTGTGAGTAGGAAGGCCACTAACCCCATTTTTATCAGTAAGCCTTGTTGCTCGGGCAGGGCTTGGGACAGGGTAAGCTGCCAATGGTTGTCATTCAGGCTTAAACTCGCGCTAGCGGTGATGTCGCCATTGAGCTGCGCTGCGCCCAATACTTGCTGGTGCGGCTCGCCGACTAAGCGATAAGTATGAAGTTGAAATTGAATATGGTGGTTGTCTAATGCGGTTAAGTTATTACCGTTGAGTAAAGGTTCGACAGCTAATACCACGGAAGCAAATCCCCAAAAGACGGATTCGCCCTGTTGCTCGATAAATACCGGGTAACGCCCAATGATACCAAGGCCGCCTTGGATCAAATTAAATGGCCCAGCCACTGTCATTTGCTGCTTTAAAATCGCTTGCTGCGCTTCTTGCTTGCGCTGATCGTGTTGCAAAATGTTATGGCCGATGACGGCTTCATTGCCTGCCAGCGGGTAAACATGGCTAATGATACCAATGGGGGCGAGTTGTAAGCTTGAGATAGCCTTGTTTTGCTGCTGCAGATAGTGCGCGTGTTGCTCAAAGTGGGTTAATTGCCCTTGACTATATTCAACGTGTTTGCCGAGCAATACCGCACTGTTCAGGCCTTGGTTTATCGATTGTGAGAGTAACTCAGCCTGTTGCTCAGCAATCAGGCTAAGGGTGGCGGTTTGTTCTTTTTTCCAAGCCTGATGCAAGGCATCTATCGTCACATAGCTCAATAATGCGCAAACAATCACGCTGATGAAAGCGTATAAGTAAGGTGGGTGACGAAATAGAACTTTGCGCGTATCAAGCCGCGTATGTGTCATTTGATATCCTTAAAATCAACACCAGTAAGTATAGGACAGGCATTGGAGAATAGGGCCTAGGATTACTTGTTAACATTAAGTTGCGTACCAGGTAAAGCAAAAGCATGGGGTTATGTGGACTGGCTAGAAAAATGGCCATTCATGATTTCATTATTAATTTACTTTTTAATTTGTTTTTTCTGTGTCATCGATTTTTTCAACAATGGGCGAAGGAGTAAACCAAGGCAATCGCCCTGTTGTTTTGTGATCTCTCTGGGTGTTTATCATTCATATGAAGGCATTTTTTTGACTTTTTGGTAGAGTGTAGGCCTTTGTTAACCCCTTGTTGCTAGGATGCGACCCATGACTGATGTCCCAACCAACCTGCCGCTGGATTTGATTGCCCAACTGCAGCATCAATATGCTCAGAGTTTGGTCATATTGCTCGATCAAAAGGGTAATATTGTCTATCAAAACCAAACGGCTGAGCAGGAGCTAGGTGCGATAGCTCATATCGAGCGGGCCATCCCTTCATTGGCAAGCAGCATTGCTTGGGTCAGCTTTTGGAATCAAGTGCGCTCAAAAGCGGTGCTCGATAGCTGTTTTGATCTTGTTTGTGACGGCGGGAATAAGTCGATTCAATGCCAATGTCGCTTTGTTGAATCGGGTCCGAGTGTTCTGATTGAAGGTATTTTCATGCCAAATTTGAGCGATGAGCTAGCACAATCAGCCCTTTATAAACGCATTGTGGCTTCGTCATCGGACTTGGTGGCTTACGTCAATCAAGAGTTGGGCTTGGAATTAGTGAACCCCAGTTTTTCACGCTTTTTTAATATTGGTGAATTTATTGCTGGGATGACCATCGCCAAGGTGTTTGATGAGCGTGTTTTTCAAGATCACATCCTGCCGCGTTTACAGTTAAGCCTTAAAGGGTCGATCTGTACCCATCAATTTTGGGTATCGAATATCAAGGGGCGGCGCTGTTTAGAAATTACTTACACGCCCTTTACCGAGCAGCGCGGTGATATCAGCGGTGTGGTGCTTGATGCCAGAGACATTACCGAGCGCGTGTTGGCTGAACAAGCCAGGGCGTTGGCCAGTAAGGTATTTGATAATGCCGCTGAGGCGATTTTAATTGAAGACGATAAGCAACGTATTGTGTCGGTTAACCAAGCTTTTTGTCAGATCACGGGTTATCAAAAAACCGAAGTGGTTGGGCGTACCGGGTTATTGCTCAATTCGGCTAAAAATGATCCCGCATTGCGGCGCAAAATGTGGCGAGAGCTAAACCGTGACGGCGTATGGCGCGGTGAGGTATGGGGTCAGCGTAAAGATGGCAGTGACTTTCCTGGCTGGCTGTCGGTCGCCGCGGTCAGAGATGGTGAGCGAGATAGGGTGACTAAGTATGTGTCGCTGTTTTCGGATTTAACCCACAAAAAGCGCAGTGAAGAGCGAATTTGGCGTCAAGCGAACTTCGATTCGTTAACCGGCATCGCGAACCGACAACGTTTTGAGTTGCACCTTGAAAAAGCCATGTCAGAGCAGCAAGCTTGTGTGTTGTTATTTATTGAATTTGATAGCTTTAAAGCAACCAATGACCGCTATGGTCACTCGGTGGGCGATCAGCTGCTCAGGGATATCGCGTTGCGTTTGCTAGCCAGTGTGCAGCCAAACGATGTTTGTGCTCGATTTGGTGGCGCCGAGTTTGCGATTATGTTGACTTCGCCTGAAAGCATCAGTCAGCAAACCAATATCTGCTTGCAGCTACTCGACAGAATTGCGCAAGTGTTCGTGGTTGATAATAAAAACCTATTTTTAAGTTGCCATATTGGCATTGCTCAAGCTTATACCGATGCGCTCACCGCTGCGGATCTGGTTGATAAAGCCTACATGGCGATGAATCAAGCCAAGGCGCAGCAACACTCTCGGTTTTTGCGTTACAGTGCTGAGTTGGAATCTCATGCCAAGTTAAAGCTTAATTTTGAAAATGAATTACGCCGAGGGTTAAAACAACAAGAGTTTGAGTTAGCGTTCCAGCCCATTTTAGCCATGTCATCACAGCAGTTAATCGCCACCGAGGCGTTGATTCGTTGGCGCCATCCGGAGCGCGGCTTGCTCGGTGCAATAGACTTTTTAGAGCAAGTTGAAGACGCTAACATGTTGCACCCACTGAACGAATGGATGTGCCAACAAGCCATCGAGCAATATCACCAGTGGCAGCAACAAGGCTTGGAGGTGGGGCGCCTGGCGCTCAATATTGCCCATTTGCAGTTAAAAGATTTGGGCTTTTTTCATTTTCTGCAAGGCTTATTGGAGCAATACGCGATTCGTCCTGAACAATTGATTTTGGAAGTGACCGAGCAGTTTATCATCAACAGCAGCAACGAAATTATCGCTCAATTTACCCGGTTACAGCAGCAAGGCTTGCTATTGGCATTGGATGACTACGGCCGTGGATATGCGTCGTTGCATTACTTGAAAAAATTCCCTTTAAACATCATTAAGCTTGAGCGGGTATTTATTAAGGACATCGAATCCTCTGAAGTCGACTTGTTGCTGGCCGAAAGCAGTATTCAATTAGCCAATAAATTAGGCTTAACCATTGTGGCTGAAGGGGTTGAAACCCAGCCTCACTATGATTTATTGCGTAAACTAGGCTGTGATTGGATGCAGGGTTACTTTGTGAGCCCGCCAGAAACCGCAGCCGACTTTGAGACTTGGTTAGCGGGCTTTCAAACTAAGCCGGCTTAGCGCAAGTAAAGCGTTTTGCGTCTAATGGGTCGTAACCAGAGGGCCGGCAAGCCCTCTTTTATGGTTTTAATCAAGCAAATCCGTCAGGGCTTTGCTTTCTTCTAAGATGGCTTCTTTGGCATTGAGAATATCGCTTAGGGTGAGCTCAAGGCGAATTGCCAAGGCCTTGTTGTAATGCTCTACAATGTCTTCTTCACTCCAATCCTGTTGCCAAGCATGGTTAAAGAAACTGGCCATATAGATAAAACCCGCTTCGTAGTTAAAAGACGCTGCTTCTAATGGTGTTAATTGGTCCTCAATGGCGTGGACAAAATGTTCGGAGAACTTCCAGCGTTTTGCTAGCTCAGCGCCAACCTTAGCATAGTTAAAACCGAGCACTTGTTGCTCGGCTTCTTCCCGGGTTAAGCCTTGGTCAACTTTTGCTGCAATAGCGGCTTCATTTTCTGGGCTGTCGGCAATTAAAATTATTAATTCACCTAGATTATGTAACATGGCGCAGGTAAAGGCGGTATCGGCTGGTTGACTGGTTTGCTTGGCTAAGGATTTGGCAATGCTGGCGACGCGGAAGGTATCTCCCCAAAAGGCATTTTGGTCAAAGCTGTCAAAGTGTTTGAATGAAGATGAAATACCTGAGGCCATGACTAAGGTACGCACGGTATTGAAACCTAAGCGGATCACCGCATCTTCTATGCTCGTGACCTCTTTGCCGCGACTAAAATGCGCCGAGTTGACTAAACGTAATACTTTGGCACTGATCACGGGATCTAAAGCGATTTTTTTGGCAACACCAACGATATCCGCATCGTCATTATTAAAGGTTTGAATAAGCTCTTGCACGACTTTGGGGATGGTCGGCAGCTTATCTAATTGACTGAAAAGTGTTTGAATGTCCATGTAGGCCTCTAATACAAAGTAGGGGGTAAGTGACAATCTTTTAATTGTTAATCAGTTTGCAGGTTTTGGTAGCTATGAGTGTTGCTTTTTCTTAAGCCTAGCAAGCTTTTGCGAACAAAATCACATCTCGTCAAGCTGATTGTTTGTCTTGGCAGGCTTGACGACTAAGTAAGAGGTTTGCTTTTGCTTGCCGTATCTAACCAGTGGGCTCAGCTCTGATTGGCTGATGGGCATATAAGCTGAGGTAATGGCCTCATTTGGATGGTCAATCCCCGGGTCGTGAAGGAAAAAATACTCGTTATAGCTACTTAGGTTTTATGTGGCTGGCGTTAGCGGATTTTGCCAACGCCTTAAATGTCAGATTAATGCCCTAGGGACATGGCGAGCTCGTTACCTTGATGTTGTAAATCATCTAGCTGACCAGCGAGTGATTCAGGGTTTATCTCTAAGTAGTCGGCCAAGGCTTTTGGAAAGCGGCCGACAATCGCTTGTGCGGGCACGCCAGCATTCCAAGCAAAGTTGACAAACACCGCAAGGCGGATCAGGATCGCTTCCGACGATACATTTTCATATGACAGTGGATCCAATTGATGTTCAATGGCATTAATAAAAGTGGTTGAGAAGTTCCAGCGTTTGGCCAGCTCAACACCCACTTGGCTATAGTCAAAGCCCAATACTTCGCGCTCTGCTTCAATGCGGCTGGCGCCTTTTTCAATGGACATGGCCACTAAGGCCATTTCTTCCGGCAAGCTAGACTGCAGTAAAATCTCACCTATGTTGTGCATCATGGCACAGGTAAAGGCAGTTTCAGGCTCAACCTTAGTGTGCTTAGCGAGCTCTTTGGCGATGGTGGCGACACGGAACGTATCGGCCCAAAATTTGTTCTTATCAAAGCCAGGTGTAGCGGGAAACGCGCTGCTGATACCAGAAGCAATAACGATACTGCGCATGGTATTAAAGCCGAGGCGGATAACCGCTTGCTCTATTGAAGTGACTTCTTTGCCACGGCGATAAGCGGCCGAGTTGGCCATTTTGATGACCTTGGCGCTCAGGGATTGATCCATGGCGATTTTCTTTGCGAGAATATCAATGCGGGCGTTGTCATCTCCAAAGCTCTCCATCAGCTCAGCTAATAAAGCGGGAACGACTGGGAGTTGTTTTAGTTTGGAGAAAACTTCTTCTAATTGCATTGTGTGGTTTCCTGCTTTGAATCGAAAATATACCTAAATGATAGCAGCATGGGATTAGCATAGACCATGACTGGTAGCTTGATCTGTTTCACTAATTCAGCATAATGTGCACATATCAGCAAAAAACAATCTAAATAATCGGTTTTCATCAATTAAGCTATATTAAGTTAACTTCAGTTTCGCTCATTTTGTTCTTTGCGGCAGCGATGGTGAATCTCGCATTGTTAGCGTGCTGTTTTGTTGGTTGACAGGAGTCCTTATTGGCATGGTTGCCGTCACTTTTAGGAGTAGCCATGATCTTATCTGTTATTCATATATATCCTCATTACAAAATGGATCTTTTCGGTACTAATTTACTTGGTTCAGGTGACGCTTATGTCGATTGATCAGGCAAGTGCCATTATTGCTTTGGCTGATAGGGTGCGTCATGAACGCCAAATGGACGTTGACCTTGAAACGGCACAATTAGTTCAGCATTTGTTCGCGCACAAACCCCATGCGCTTTATCATTTGGTGCAGCATAATTTGGCTTTACAGGATGAGTTAAGGCGAACGCGTCAGCAAAACGTGGAATTGCAGCAGCTAGCGCAGGTGACGTCTACTGTATCATCGGGTTGGCTAACGTGGTTGGAGCGTAAATTGATGAGTAATCAGGTCGCATCGTCCAGTAAAAATGATCAATAATACTCGTGCACGAAACACCTTATTAGTATGTGAGCGCACGCAGCAGCTGACTCATATCAGTCACAGCAAATAGGATTTGGGAGTAAGCAATTGCAAGGGTACGATGTCATTGGCGATGTTCACGGCCGAGCTGATTTGTTGGTTACTTTACTTGAGCAGTTGGGTTATCGTCGCCGATCTGGGGGATTTGTTCATTCTGAGCGTCAAGCCATCTTTATCGGTGACATCATCGATTATGGCCCTTTGCAACGCGCTACATTAGATATTATCCAAGCAATGGTCGCACGAGGTTCTGCTCAAGTTATCTTGGGTAATCACGAGTTTAATGCCGTGGCTTTCGCAACGCCGGATCCCAATGATCACAGTCGCTTTTTACGTCCACACAGTAATAAAAATCGTGTCCAGCATAAGGCATTTTTAGCTGAGTTTGCTGATCACCCTCAAGCCTATCAAGCGGCGATTAGCTGGTTTAAAGGCCTGCCCTTATTTATCGAGCTAGAGGGGGCAGCATTCATCCATGCGGCGTGGTCTGAACCTCTGATTGCTCAATTAAGACCAATCTTGGCTTCAGATAACAGTCTGCCTGAGCAAGTTTGGCTTGAAGCATGTCAACGTGATAGCTGGCAGTATCAAGCTATTGAGCAACTGCTAAAAGGCCCAGAAGTGACACTGCCTGCGGGTTATGTTTTCAATGATAAACATGGCCACCAACGCAATGATATCCGTGCTAAGTGGTGGTTAACGGAGCCATTGCATTATCGAGAGCTGGCCCTCGTTCCCCATGATCAAGAGCAACATATTCCCACTTTACCTATCAGTGATCCCTTAACGGGATTTGGTCGTGATGGGCTGGTTTTCAATGGCCATTATTGGCTCAGGGGCAAGCCGAGCCCTCAATCTGACAAGGTCATTTGTACGGATTACAGTGGTGATAATAAGCTGACAGCCTATCGTTGGTCATTTGAAGCAAAGCCAAACAAGGCTAATTTTATTCAGGTCGGCTGAGTCGTTGATGGGACCCTTGAGACTAGAATTGGGAATCAAAGCCAAACAAGGCTCTCTTTTTTTGCATTCAGGTCGGCTGATTTTCGTCAGGCTGAATCGTTGATGGGATCCTTGAGGCCAGAGTGGGGAATCAAAACCAAACAAGGCTCTCTTATTTACATTCAGGTCGGCTGAGTCGTTGATGGGAGCTTTGAGGCCAGAATGGGGAATCAAAGCAAAAAAAGGCACTTCTTTTTTGCATTCAGGTCGGCTGAGTCGTTTGCATTCAGATCGGCAGATTTTCGTTAGGTTTACGCTTGTTGAATTCAGAGCAGTACTTATTAGCAGAAAAAAACGGGGCGATATCCGAAGATATCGCCCCTTATAGTCAAAACATCGAGTTCCTTGATGTATGGTGCTCCCTGCGCTCCCTGACTTTATACCTAATCCCTAGGCTTTTTTCCGTTTCTCACATCCTGTGAGTTGTCCTTTAGTTGGCCATCCTAGCCTAACAAACCATCCTGATTTGTTTTCTGTCTCCGTCCTGGAGGTGTCCCTGACTGCTTCCTGCAGTGTTCCTTTTATCTTCCTGATTGCCAGACATCCTATCTGACATTGAGACCAAACATCCTGTTCGTGTCTCTTTGCTTCCTTGCGGGATTAAATATACCTGTTTTTAGCTTTAGGGGGATTAAGGAAAAAATAAAAAATAGGGGAAATCCTATACGCTAATCATGCGGCTATTCTTAAGGTGTTGAAATTAATGTGTATAATTTTTTTTGCTAGGCTTTTTTAGCAATAAACAACAAATTATTCTGATAGATAAAATGCAGATTGCGTACAAGAGGAATGGCTAATATCTCACAAAGGGGAGATGGTTGAATTAGAGCGATACCCATTTATCGGTAAATAGGTTTATTCATGCCGGCATTTTGCTGATTTATCATGACAAAACAATGACAAATTGATATTCAATCGATGTGGTTTCTTTGTATCAAGGTAGGGTTAGGGTAGTAGATATAGAGAGCAAAAAAACCGCAAGTACAAACAGGATGGCGCTTAAGATAAATGAAATGGGCATGAATAAAAAAACGGGGCGATATCCGAAGATATCGCCCCTTGTAGTCAAAACATCGAGTTCCTTGATGTATGGTGCTCCCTGCGCTCCCTGACTGTATACCTAATCCCTAGGTTTTTTTCCGTTTCTCACATCCTGTGAGTTGTCCTTTAGTTGGCCATCCTAGCCTAACAAACCATCCTGATTTGTTTTCTGTCTCCGTCCTGGAGGTGTCCCTGACTGCTTCCTGCAGTGTTCCTTTTATCTTCCTGATTGCCAGACATCCTATCTGACATTGAGACCAAACATCCTGTTCGTGTCTCTTTGCTTCCTTGCGGGATTAAATATAAGGATTTTTGGCCATGGCGGAATAGCCGAAAACGTAAAATATAGGGGTAATCCTATATGGGGAAATTTTAGTATATATCTAAGTTTATGTATTCTAATTATTTTTAATAATAGTGAGGGCTTTTCGTGATGCTATAAAACAAGCTTGTCTTAGGTTAAAAAGGTTTTATGCTCACGCTCGCTATGGCAAATGTCTCACAAAGCAAACCTGTGCTTTAGGTTGGCTAACCATTTATCGCGCTATTTTGTCGACTGGTCGCTTATTTTTACCGTTTGTCATGACATTTTAATGACGACTGAAGGGTGAAAAATGTGATCTTGATAAGGTTTAGAGATAAGGCTCCGTTGCTTATTAAGTTCGGGAGCCCTTGTTTGGTCCCTATGGCGAAGGCCAAATAAGCTGACTTTGTTCGACCTGAAGAACTTGTTGTAGGGGAGCTCGGCCATCGTAAAACCATATTTCGGCTAGGTAACTGCCTTGGTCTTTGGTTAATGATAACTGAGTATTGAGTTTACCCTGCGATATGTCGGTAGCCACAATTCGACTACCATAGTGAGGGCTCAAGCTTCCATCTTGATGTTGGTGATAGTCTTGATATAGCGAAAAATACGCTCTTTGCCCGATAAGTTCATTAAGTTCAACTTTTAGGGTGACCTGTTGGTCGGGGGCGAAATTGAAATCAGCGGGCGCGATAAGATCTTGCGTCGTTTGCCCGCTTTGCGCTGGTGCGCTAGTGGTCCCAGGACTTGGAGCGGGTGTGACGGGTGGCGTTGGCGTCACTGTAGGTGTTACCGTGGGTGTCACCGTTGGTAACGTGGATTGAGTGGCTTCATCGCTGCCGCCGCCACTTCCGCCTCCGCAAGCGGTAAGCGCAAGGATTAACAGCAAACTTAATGGAAGATGGGGTAGCGGTATCGTTTTCATACTTGTGTCCTCTTATTCAGTTGATTGCTGCTTATGCTTAATAAAGATGGTCTTGTTCAGCATGGGAAGGCTTAAACCAATCTAGGCTTTGTTGCCCACCGGATTCAGTGAAATCCCTAAATTGTGGGTAGGCGTCGAGTAAATCCGCTCGCTCCTTAGGCCACTGCCAGCTATCAAATATCATTAACGCCCATGGCAGATTGTTGTTGGTTTTAAAGTAACGGTCTGTTTGGGGATCGCTGGTATCGTCATACATTTGGTAGTAATCACGGTTGAATTTTTCAGTTGGAGCTTGGTCGGGTAAATGTATTTCTAATCCTCGCCCTGGATGGGTATCAAAACCATCGCCGTGATATCGTCCCGGTGTTGCAAAAATAAAGGGATCGTAAGGCACTGCTGGCATTTCGGATAAAGGGATGGGTTGTTGGAAACTGATATTCAGTGAGAAATCAAAATCCAAGGCTTGTCGACAATCTATTTGTGAACGATAGTAAGCGCAGCCGGTTGGCACTTCATCATTGAGGTTCGGACTGATAATAAAGCTGGCTTCAAGCATATCTGCTTCGATTGGACTTTGCTCGATAATGCGGTTGCGATGCTGCATGCGAAGCTTGTTGGTGGCGATATTGGCAGCCAAGACGTTAGGCAGCCGAACGGCAAAGCCACTTGGGTAACTGGCGCCGAGTGCTTGTAGTTGCCCTGCTACGATCACCTTAGCAATGTGGTTGTCGGCAATGACTTCGGTGATGCGATAGCGCATCACGACATCGTTCATGTCGTAGTCGGCTATTTGAGGCCAATTATCTTCAAAGGCCAGTGTGACCCAACCATTTTCGCTAGGGAAATGGCGTAGGTAAGCATTACTTGGGGTGATAGTGATGGCGTGATCTTCCACTTCTCCCGATTTGGCGCCGCCATCGAAATTGAGTCCGCTTTGTTGGCTGATCCGAAACCGGCTCCACGTATTGCCTGTTGTTGCATCCACTGGTACCGAAAGCACGATTGGGTTTTGACCGGCATTGACAGGGTAGTCCTGTATACCTTGCTCTCCCGCATCGGCAAAATCACCATCTTGATTCCAATCAAACCAAGCGGATAGGTAAGCTGAGGTTGAGGCTTGCACGTTAATCACACTGTCTAGTCCAGGTTCAAGGGCGGTAACAAAGCCAACGCCATCTTCATCTGCAAGGTTTGTTTCATCATCAGAAAGGGCACCCGTTGGGCCGTCATATTCGCCATCAGGGCGATCAAGCCCGAGCCAAGTCAGCTGGTCTAATTCGTGGCGGGCGCCGTTATCGGCTAAATTGGTCCCATAGCTGGCTGGCGCATCACCAAAGTCAATATTGGCGGGGGTATCTTCGTCGATGATGGGCGCATTGGCGCAGCGAGCCCCATCATTTTGGTTAGAGCTTGGGCCATCAGCAAACTTGACGGCCTTCACTTGTCCAGATGCGATTTTTTGCTCTGTCGATAAATCAACACGGTAAATCAGGCCATCTTGGTTGCGCGATAAATATAAAAAGCCGTTGACGTCAAAATACATGGCACCAAAGGTACCTAGCTCTTGGGTGTCACCGATTTGGGTGGTATTACCGTTACTGGGATCAAGTTGGTAAAGTATCCCCGTTTGGTTATCTACCCCGTATAACTGATTGGTTTTTGGATGGAAGGCAAAATCAGTTAAGTTAAGTTTGGCGCTCTCATTAATCAGCTCCGCAACTAAGGGGCTCGCAGGATCGTCCTTTAATGGTGATAAATCAATGCGATAAAAGCCGGTACCTTTGCGATACAGATAATAAGTATCATTGAATACATCACCGACAAAAAAGGTTTTGTTTTGTGGCAGACCTGAAACATTTAAAGGCGTGGCTTGAAAATCTTGGTCTAGCCGCACGACTTGAAACAGGGTGGTATTAAAGCCATAAATGTATCTATCGTTGTCATTAAACCCCAGGCCGTTGATATTGCCAGCCATGCCCGTATTGTCTTGTAAAATGCTGTTTGAGCCAGAAACAAGATTGACACCATAAACCGTGACAGGGTTACCTTGGAATAAGTAAGCCTTACTTGGACAGGTAGCGAAGGGCTCTGATGCGACGGATGCCGTTGAAATAAAAGCGCCAGTGGCTAATAAACATAGCAGTGAAAGACGTTTTTTCGTTGTTTTCATATATCACCTCCTAACTAGTAGGGGGATTACATCAAGTATTGTTCCAATTTTTAATCAGTTGTTTTATTTGGTTTTTGTTCTTTTTTGGAGAGGCAGTGACCGACGCTTTTTGCATTTTGACATGCAAACTGGGGATGGTTAGGCCGATAGGGAAAAAGAAAATACAGACAAAAAAAAGGCCGATAAATATCGGCCAAGAATGGGTGTAGATATATCTGTTTTAGTGTAGTTTGAAACTGTTTAAACGCGCTAACAGGGTGTTTAGGGTTGCTGGCGCAATGGTTTTGCTAATATCGTCAATGCTTTTTGATTTGAACAACTCGCACAATAAGGTGCACACATAGGTGAGCGGCGCGTTTTCAAATAGTTTTGGGTTTTGCAGGTAATCACATCCTCTTTCGCGAACCCATTCCGCAGCGTCAACGGGGATAGTGAAACCTGATTTAATCATGGTCTGATGTAAATCCATTAACTGCATACGGTAATCATCTAAATCAGAGCTAAGGTTTTGAAACGCAGCAACAGAGGCTAAAGCTTGGCTACCTGGTAAAATCTCTAACTTATGAATGTCGTTCATTGTATCTCCAAAAATATATCGAATTTTATTTAAGCCTTTCATCCTGCAACCCTTGGGGTTGCGGACATAATTTGGTTTTAAGATTCGACCCATCTGATAGCGAAGTAGGCTATAGAAGATTTATGTCAGAATGACGACACCTGGCTTATAATTTTGTATTTTGATTAAGCTTCTTTAGTGGTGTGCCATTTGGCTCGGGCAGTATCTGCAACTAGATGTTTGTTTGACTAGTCTTTGATTTTGCAAGAGACGGGTTTATTTATAGCTGAGATAAAATAAAGCGCAAATTGCGTGTGACAATTGGCGTATTGGTCAGACGAGTGGCAGGTAAAACGTGATAGAACGCAAAGAATTTTTTCAATTTTATCGCTTGGTTAAAATTTGTTCAGCCTGATGTGCTAAGGCTTTTCGATTCGGTTTTAACCCTGGCCACTGGGGCCAAGCTAAAAAGTGCTTAGGCCTTTGCCATGGCGGAAGTTGCTCCCGGCACAGTTGGGCTAAACGCGTTGGCGCGGCGTTGGCTTGCCAATCAATATAGGCCACCGCAACTTGGCCAAATTCGGGATCATCAATGGGCACGACAATCGCTTGTTTAACCATGGCAAAGTTAGCAAGGGCTTGTTCCACTTGCTCTGGTTGCACATTTTCGCCGCCGGCAATAAACATATTGTCTAATCGCCCTGTGACTTGCAGTGTTTGGCCTGTGATCCGACCGCTATCTTGACTATTAAAGGGTAACGGCGGTGCAATGAGTCGGCCATGCTGGCGGTAACCCATAAATAAACAAGGACCACTGAGCATGATCCCTTGCTGCTCTATGTTTACTTGGCGGTAGGGTAAAATTTCATACGATAAAGGTTGTACCGTATGCGGAGTAATTTTTACCGTGGCGACCTGCGAGCTCATCTCGGTTAAGCCATAACTTGCGAAAGAGGTAAAGGGTTGCTCAGCGAGCTGTTGGCATAAGGTATTTGTTAATGCTGCGCCCCCCACGAGTAAATAACGCAAGGATAACCCCCCCAGATCGTTGGCATGTTGTAATAAACGATAAACCTGAGTAGGAACCAATGAGGCATGGGTGACAGGAAAGCACGCTAGGTCGTGTTGAGTTGCTCTACTGCCAAGGGCAATGCTGCCCCCTGCAAACAAGGCGCGAAACACTAAGGCGATGCCGCCGATATGATAAAGGGGCAAGCTCAACAGCCAGCAGTCATTTGAGGTAAATGGAATCAAGAGCTGAGAGCCCAGCGCACTGTAATAGTGATTGCCCAAACTGTGCTGTGCGGCTTTAGCTGAACCGCTGCTGCCCGAAGTGAATACTAAGGTGGCCGGCTGATTAAGATCAAAGTGAAGGGGCGGCTCGGTGGCGATACCGGGCTTTGGCTGCTCAGGTATGGCCTCGGGTTTGGCCTCGGGTATGGCCTCGGGTGTGACTCTTGGAGAAACCTTTGTTAACCCTGCAACTTTGTATTTGTTTGCACTCACATAATATTTTATCCCTGCATGACGACAGCGCTGCTGGATCTCTGGTTCGGTTAAGCGTGGATCGATGGGGCAAAAAATAATGCCTTGGCGCAGACAGGCGAGTAGCCAAATAATTAATGATAGTGGTTCATCGAGGATAACAGCCAGTACTTCACCTGAGGGAATTTGGGGTAAGTTTAATGCGGATATGGCTTGATCCAGTTCAGCATAACTGAGTGGCGTTGCGGGTCCATGGCGATAGATAGCAATAGCACTGGCCCGGTTGGGGAGTTGTGCTTTGACAGGGCAAGGTAGCTGAGTCGGTACAGCTGACGTCATCGACTGCCCTCCTGAGTTACTTTAAGTGATGGCCAAGATGGCCAGTGTTGCCCTAGCGCTTGCCCAGTAAAATATTTAACGGTATCTAACCCAGGTACTTCGTTGGGAGTCCACATTTTGGCTAATTGTGAGAGCAGTCCAAGGCCATATGGGCTTTCAAAAGCACTGCTGATGATCACACGTTGCTGATGTTGTTTAGCTAGATTGAGCAAGGCTTTAATGCGACTAAAGCTGCCCACTAAACTCGGCTTGATGATCAAGGCATGAATACTTGGATGGCGCATCTCTGGCTCTGGCCATTGGGGCTGTTGCAATTGCTCATCCAAAGCCAGTTTAATACCGGTTGGCGCTAATGCCGCAATGGCATCGGCAAGGTGTTTACATGGCTCTTCTATGTACTCTATGTGTGAAGGTGGGAGCTGATGGCAGAAATGCTGAGCTTGGGCGAGGCTCCAGCCTTGATTCGCGTCGAGGCGACATCTTAAGTTAGGGTTTAATGCGATAAGTTGATTGATAGTGTGAAGCTCAATCGAGGGCTGCCATCGTGCCACCTTGAGTTTTATCTGATCCGGGCAATTTAACTCGCGGTAGTCTTGGATCAATTGCGTCCCTTGGCCCTGTAACAGTGGAATATCGGTAGGCACGGGCAACGCAGTAATGCCGTGTAGTAGGCAATCCCAGGTAAATGCCGCGCTGGGTGAAACAAGTGCTTGGGTATTGCCTTGGGCGGCTTGGACGAGCTCGTCAATGGCTTGGTCTAATGTTTCCTGACTAAAGCCTGGCAAAGGCGCAAGCTCTGCGCGCACGGGTCGCTTTAACTGGGTGTTGAAGGCGCAAACATAAGCTAGCTCGCGTTGTGCGAGCGTGAGCCCCGCAAAGTTCATTGGCTGTTTTAGTGCCAATGAACCGCGATAGATCTCAACCTGACGCAGGATCATCTTTCGCTATGAAACTAGGGGTTACGGCCAAACTTGGCAAAATCAGGTGGGCGCTTCTCATTAAATGCGTTGCGTCCTTCTTGACCCTCTTCGGTCATGTAAAACAGCATGGTCGCATTACCAGCCAGCTCCTGAAGGCCTGCTTGACCATCGCAGTCGGCATTCAGTGCCGCTTTTAAGCAGCGTAGGGCCATGGGGCTATTTTGCAGCATTTCTTTACACCACTGAACCGTTTCAAGTTCGAGTTTTTCGAGGGGCACCACGGTATTCACCAACCCCATGTCTAATGCTCCTTGTGCATCATACATACGGCATAAAAACCAAATTTCACGGGCCTTCTTTTGACCTACGATACGGGCCATATAACTGGCCCCCCAACCGCCATCAAACGAGCCTACTTTGGGGCCGGTTTGGCCAAACTGAGCATTTTCTGCGGCAATGGTTAAATCGGCCATCATGTGAAGAACGTGGCCACCGCCGACAGCATAACCGGCCACCATGGCCACAACCGGTTTCGGACAGGTACGAATTTGGCGTTGAAAGTCAAGTACATTTAAATGATGTACCCCAGAGTCATCTTGGTATCCGGAATCACCGCGGACTTTTTGATCGCCTCCTGAACAAAAGGCGAGATCGCCTTGCCCTGTGAGAATAATCACCCCGACTTGATCGTCATAACGCGCATCTGCCAGCGCGTGGATCATTTCTTTGACGGTCAATGGGCGAAAAGCATTGCGTACCTGAGGGCGGTTAATGGTAATTTTGGCGATACCTTCGGCTTTATGATAGAGAATATCTTGATAGCCATTATCACAAGCTTGCCAGTCGAGCGCGGATTGAATTGTTGAGATAGTCATTATAAACCTTGAATGCAAAAGCTAAGTTAGCTTAATGATTTAGCTAACACGTTTATTGATATTTTATTGTAAATCGATTTTTTGGCTAGGGCCTTTTTCCCTACTATGGGAGACAAAGGTTGATATCGCCTTATTTGCTTAACAATTGTTGTAAGATTTGACTATATTCTAGCGGCTTAGCCCAATGAATATTATGACCCGCCTCAGTAAAACGGTGTAATTTCAGATTCGGAACTTGCTGGGCTAACTGCCTTGCGATAGTACTGAACTTAGTATCACTATCGGCCACTAAGTAGTGGATGGGAGCAGGGGTTGCTTGTAGGCTGGGAGTGAGATTAGGCTGGCGCCCCAATGAGGTTGCATCGAGCATATTGGCTATCGCTGAGCCTTGGTTGCTCTGTCTTAATTGGCATAACCGATTCTGTTGCTGCTGGGTTAAATCACGAAATACCGCTTGTTGATACCAGCTCGTTAAGACTTGGTGGAGGGGCTGGTGGCTAAAGCGCTGTGCCCATGCTTGGTCGTGGCTCAAACGAGCGGCTTTTTCAGCTTCACTGACTAAACCTGGGTGAGCGGACTCAAGCACTAAAGAGGCGATGTATTGTGGGTATTGTTTTGCAAAAAACATCGCTATGCGACCACCGAGTGAATAGCCAATCAAATGGCACTGAGTTATGCCTAATTGATTGAGGCAAGAGGCGATCAGATCGGCGGTATGGGTAAACCCTTTGCCCTCAGTCAGTGTCAACTTGTCGCTGCCACCGTGTCCGGGCAGATCTAAGCATAACCAGTTACACTCAGGGGGGAGTGACCTTAACACATGTTGCCAATCATGGCGGTTACCCAGTAAGCCATGAATGAATACCCAAGGAGTGCCATTGCCCTCTAAATGGTAATGGCAATGTAGCGATAAGGGAATGGGGTTGCCTATCAAGGTCGCCTTAGAGCTCAAGTTGCTTAACCTGCCCGGCTAAGGCTTGGATCATGTCGCTGCTTTGCGTTGCGGGGACACACACTTCAATCAGGGTGATACCTGGCTCAACCAATGCGGAGGCATAATCGAGTTCAAACTCTTGTTGGCTGCTTGGCCGTAAATAGGTTAGACCAAACAGCTTCGCTGCGGCAGTAAAATGCAGCCCGTGGGGCAGTTGATAACATTGGGCGACGACATCGCTCTCTTCTGGTACGGGTAATAAGTTAAAAATACTGCCGCCATCATTATTTAATACAATCACGACCAGAGCTGATGTTAATTGTGATGATAGGGCTAAGGAGTTGAGGTCATGCAGCAGAGAGGTATCGCCAACTAATAAGGTTGTCGGACGATGCTCTAGGATCAACGCGACACCTATCGCACTGGCCAATATGCCATCGATACCACTGGCACCTCGGTTGGTAAAGACCCGTTGTTGTTTTGAATTGGCTTGAGCAAACATATCCATTAAGCGCACGGGTAAGCTATTGCCAATAAACAAGGTGCTGTTGTCGGGCGCTAAGCGCGTTAAGCATTGGCTAACGGAAACTTCGGATAATTCATATCCCTGTTGTGATGCACCTTGCTCCATAAATTGTGCCATGGCTTGGTCAGCCTGGTAGAGCCATTCGCCCCAAGGATGGTGGTGTGTTACCGGGTGCACGGCTAGCCAGGTGGCAATGTCGGCGCAATAATACTGCCCCATAGTGTGGTTAGGGCTGGTTGCCTCTTGGTGAGTTTGAACCTGGATTAAGCGTGCTCGGGTTTGGCTTAGATAATGTAACAAACGTTTAGAGACCAAGCGATCCCCAAACTGTAATATCACCTCGGCTTGATTTAACTGTTCTACAAAATCAGCGTGATGCAATAATTGATCGTAATAATTGAGCGACCAAGGATGGCCTTTGCCGCTGGATTGAATATCCATCAACAATGGCCAGCCCAAGGCTTGAGCAAATGCGGCAATCTCTTGGGCTTGTTCTATTTGCGTTAACCTGCCTACGACAATAAGCCCCCGTTGTTGCTGTACCTCATTCCAGTCAGGCAAGGGGGGCGTGTTAGTTTGGCCCGCGCGTTTTTGCAAATAAGGCGATTGGCTGGTTAGCCAAGGGTGGACTGATGCGAGATAGTGACGTAAATCTTGGCTTAATTGTTTGGCGTAAAAAGGTTCACGAAATTTACAGTTAATATGTATGGGCCCACTCTGTTGTTGCTGTGCAAATAGGCCTTGTTCGATATGGGTGAGGACATAATTTGCTGGGATCTGGGTGCTGGCGGTGGCTAAATCGACTCGCCATACCGTGTGGTTAGCGAAAATGCCTACTTGGTCGATGGCCTGATTCGCGCCGCATTGATGGAGCTCTTCGGGGCGATCCGCCGTCAAGATAATCAATGGAACTTGGGTTAATTTCGCTTCAATAATCGCGGGATAAAGGTTTGCAACAGCGGTGCCAGAAGTCGTGATCACGGCCACAGGTGCGGTCAAGGCTTTGGCGGCACCCAGGGCAAAGTAACCCAATCCCCGCTCATCAAAGTGCGTGTGAAAGCTGACCTCTGGATGCTCATGGGCGGCGAGGGTAAGGGGAGTGGAACGTGAACCTGGCGCAACAAAAAAGTGAGTGACGCCGCAGCGCACTAAGCTTTCAATGATGAGTTGGCCCCATAATAGGCTGATGTTGCTGGCCGGTGTCGTTTTCATAGGCGGTTTTCCATGGTTAGCTTTCGCTCGATAAGTTTAGTGGGGCTAGGGTGCATTGCCTGTTAAAAGTTGCAGCGGCGTTGCTATTTTGTGTTCTAATTCTTGCCATTCATGGGAAGGTAGCGATCCCTTGACGATCCCCGCTCCCGCAAACAAGCACACTTCATGGCTGCGCACTAAGGCGCTGCGGATGGCCACCGCAAATTGGCTTTGTTGTTGGCTTAACACGCCGACAGCGCCAGCATACCAACCGCGTTGATAAGGCTCGTGTTGGTGAATAAATTGCAACGCATTATCACGCGGTGTGCCCCCGACCGCAGGGGTGGGATGCAGGGTAGAGAGTAGCGCGTGATCACTGGCCTCTGGTTTCAAGTAAGCATGGATGCGCTGCTTTAAGTGTTGAACTTGATTGAGCTTTAATACGCCTATGCTATCTAATCCGATATCATAGCTAACCTGTTGAAGGTGCGCCATGATGTCATCTAATACTAATTGATTCTCGCGTTTAAATTTTCGCAGATTCAGTAATGCTTCACTGTTTTGCTGATCATCATCTTGGTTTGCACCTCGTGGCATGGTGCCTGCAAGGGACTCCGTCGTTAATCGAGCGCCAGTGCGTAAGTACAGGCGTTCGGGTGTACAGCCCAAGAAGTGCACCTGAGGTGACCACGAAATCAGAAAGCTAAAACAATTTGGGTTCAGGGCTCGCCATTGATCCAGCAAGCCATGATGGTCAATCTCATTGGCTAGGGTGAGTTTGGTTTGGCGTGATAACACGACTTTAGCAGTATGTTGCTGAAAACTGGGGTTGGTTATCTGTTGTACTAATTTTTGCCAATCGTGTTGATTGGGTAAATCTTGTCGCGCCAATGGTTTGCTGGGGCTAAAGTTTAATTCTGTCGGCTCGGTTAGGTTGGCCAGCAGTTCAAGGGTTTTGCTAATTTCTGTCGCAAAGTCCGATTCTGCCCAGTAGAGGTTGCAAACAAGCTTAAGAATTTTGCCCTGACGACGTATCTCAAGCCGCGGCATCATAAACTGACAATGAGGAAAGTCGGGCCATTGACTCGCATCGGCAAACCCTATGCCACCGTATAGTCTGGCTTTAGCAAGGTGCGTTGGCACGTGTGGTGTGTTGGTTTGCCAAGCACAACCTAGGCAAGCGACTTCACCTTGATGATCTTTATCGCCAAAATAGATCTGTGGAAACTGGTGCTGAGCCTTTAGCCATGCCAATAAAGACATGGGCGGCAATGTCATATGAATGCTGATATAGCCTTCATCATTCGCGCGCAAGGTGGTGAGTGTGTGTTTTAGTGTGTCAAAAGCGAGCATCAAATTTTCACAAAAGAAGATCTTCTCAAGCTATACAGCGCCGGATTGCTACCTAGGTTTGGGTCATCATGGAACGTTTAGCAATCAAGTGTTGCAGCTGAATTTGGTATAAGTGCTTGCTAATTTAACCGAATCTTAGGGAAAATGCAGCCTTCGTCATCGCAGGGGAAGGGAATTTAATGCAACAACAATCTTGGTATCAGGTTTGGCTGCCTGCCATTCGGCCGCGAACTTTGCCTCTGGCTTGTGGCTCGATTGTGACCGCTGCGGGTTTGGCATATCAGTATCAAGTGTTTGATGCTGTCATACTTATTTTATGTTTGTTGACGGCTATCTTGCTGCAAATTATTTCTAATTTAGCCAATGATTACGGCGATGCCTTGACTGGCGCGGATGATGCTGAGCGTATTGGGCCTTTGCGAGTCACACAAGCGGGCTTAGTGACCCCATTGCAGATGCGAATAGCCATTGGTCTGACGACCTTGCTGGCCATTTTGTCCGGTTTAGGCCTATTACATTATGTTTTTGATGATATTTGGCAGTGGCTGAGCTTTATTGGCTTAGGGGCGTTATCTATTGTCGCAGCAATCACCTATACCATGGGTAAGCATCCTTATGGTTACATGGGCTTAGGGGATCTGGCGGTTTTTCTATTTTTTGGCCTATTGGGGGTCATGGGCAGCTTTTACCTGTATCAACTTAGTTTGAATTGGTTGATATTTCTTCCTGCTATAAGCTGTGGTGCGCTGGCGACCAGTGTCCTCAATATCAATAATACCCGAGACATCGTCACCGACCGCAAAGCGGGCAAGAAAACATTGGCGCTTCGTTTAGGGCGAACTGGCGCGCGCCGCTATCAATGGGGATTACTGACCTTGGCCGTGGTGAGCTCGCTTGTTTATCAGTCCACCTTGGACTTCAGTCCGTTTCATTATGGATTTTTGTTGGCATTGCCTTTGTTGCTGCGAGCCTCGCTGACGCTGCAACAAACCGAGGAGGGAGAGTGCCTAAATCAAGCCCTTAAAATGACGGCGATGGCCAGTTTTCTCTATTGCTGCTTACTGGCTTTAGGTTGGGTGTTAGGGAGCTAGTTGTTTGCTGTTGAGTTCGCTTCCGATGGCGCGGTCATTTTATGCAGACCTTGAAAAAATAGACTAATCTTCATTTAGTTAGGGAAGTAACGTCGGGGCGTCTGTGATCTCAGAACATGTTTTGTTTAACTTATTAGAGCAGCATTATCGTAAAAGTACCGATGGTATGATTATTTGCGATCGTAACAATAAAGTTATCAAGGCCAATCAGGCCATGTGTAATATGTTTGGCTATGCGCCCGATCAGATAGTGCAGATGGCTTTTGAAGAGCTGATTAATGTTGATGTCAGTGATGTACCTGCTGCTTATCGCCAAGCTAAAAACCAAGACAATATCACCTTTCTCGTGATACTCGAGCGCTACGTTCACCCTGAATCCGACTGCGTGTTATACGTTATTCGCGATGAGTCTCATTCTGTTGCGGCAACTAAATCGGTATTTGGCACGGAACAATCTAGCGCCCGATTCAAAGAGTTGTTGAAGAACCTACACAAAATATCGGTCGAGTTAAGTAATAGTCCGGACATGGACTCTCTATACCGGCGCAGTGTTGAACTTTCTTTAGAAAAGCTCGAGATAGAGCGCATGGGCTTGCTGTTATTGGAAGGCTCTAATCAAGTGGGCACATTTGGCACAGATGAGTTCGGTAATGTGGTGGATGAGCGCGGGTTCAGTAAGCCATTAAGTCATTCACCCATCGTGTTAGAGGCCATTACTCGGCGCGATTATGTCACCGTATTCCAAGACCAAGATTTGGTGCATTACAACAAGGTGGTCGGCAAGGGCTGGCAAGCCATGGTGACGCTTTGGGATAATGAAAAACCTATTGGGTTTATTGCCGCAGATAATCTGTTACACCATAGAGCGCTGACGCCTCATATCAGAGAGATTTTTGGTTTGCTGGGCTCAATGCTCAGCCATGTCATTATCAAAAAACGCGCCGAGTTTAAGCTCAAAAAAATGAATGAAGAGCTTGAGTTGATGGTAAAAAAGCGCACCTTGGAATTAGAGCAGAAGATCAAGCAGTTGGTTGATACTCAGGAAAAACTGATAGAAGCAGAAAAAATCGCGTCGTTAGGGGGCTTGGTATCTGGGGTGGCACATGAAATCAATACGCCTTTGGGTATTTCGATCACCGCTTCATCGCTATTGGCAGAGATGAGTAAGCAACTAAGCGATATGATGGCCACCGGGGCGATCAAGAAATCGGCGCTGCAACATGTGGCAGACACGAGCTTGGAAAGTGTAGAGTTAATTCAGAGTAATTTGGAGCGAGCTGCCAACTTGGTCAAAAGCTTTAAGGCATTAGCGGTGGACCAAATATCGGATAGTTTAGCCGTGTTGATCCCCCATGATGTCATAAAAAATATACTGCTGAGCTATCATCACGAGATCAAGAATAAACCATTAACCGTACACAACCGCATTCCACAAGATCTCACGGTGCGCTCTTTTTCCGGGGCATTGGTGCAGGTCATCGTCAATCTGCTGCTTAATTCCTTACAGCATGGATTTGTGGATGATCAGCCTATGGATATCAATATTTCGGCACAGCCTCACCAAGATGGCATTATCATTCATTATAAAGATTCAGGAAAAGGGGTTTCTGATGAGGAGCTCAAGCATATCTTTGAGCCATTTTTCACTAAGGCGCGTCAGCAGGGGGCCGGACTTGGGTTAAACCAAGTATATAACCTCGTATCGCAGAAAATGTCTGGCCAGATTAATGCTTCATTACCCAGTGAAGGGGGGCTTGAGTTTCATATCTACTTGCCTAACCTTTGATGCGCGCTGTTTGGCTTGAGTGATGATTGCTTGCTTTTGTGCATACGAGCTATCGTGCCAAGCAATGATTTCATCTAGGCTGCGATGGCATCCCATGCAAATGTCTTGTTCATCTAAACAGCAATTTCGCACGCAGGGTGAGGGGACGTCAAGATGAGTCATATGCTTTCTCCTACTTGCCATTATGATGAATATTTTAGCTTATTAACCTGCTAAGCTCACCCTTTTCCTGCCGCCAAGCGAGATGATTTGGGTCTAGGCGTGATGTTTATTTGTCCATTTCCTGCTTTTGTTTCTGCGTTCTCTTGATTATACTTAGCGCTCTTGTCGGAGTGCCAAAGAGACGTTTTCTCTAAGGCTGAGACTGCAGTTGCAGGATCCGTGGAACCTGATTGGGTTAAGACCTACGAAGGGAACAAGGCTAAACCTTTTTAAAAACAGATCTATATAGGTTTATACCTCCACCTCTCGGCAAGCAATTCGTCACACTTAACTGGAATCAAGGTGAAAATTGCTTATGGCTATTAGCAGAAGAGACGCGCGTAAAGCGGCTCAAGAATACATTCAAAACCTCGGTAACGAGTCATTCCCTAACTCTGAAAAAATCTTTATCGAAGGTAAATTACCGGGCGTTAAAGTGGCGATGCGCCAAATTCATCAGGCGGATACTTTTATCGGTGGCACCGAAGATAATCCGCAGTTTGAGCCTAACGAGCCGATCCCTGTGTATGATGCGTCTGGCCCATATACAGATCCTAATGTTGCAATTGATGTGCACAAAGGCTTACCTAAGTTGCGTAAGCAATGGGTGTTAGACCGTGATGACACGGAAGAGCTAGAAGGCTTGACGTCGCAATTTAGCCAACAACGTATGGCCGATGAAGGTTTAGACCATATTCGTTTTGAGCATTTACCTAAGCCTCGCCGTGCTAAGCCGGGCAAAAACGTGACCCAAATGCATTATGCCCGCCAAGGTATTATTACCCCAGAAATGGAATACATCGCGATCCGTGAAAACATGGGCCGTGAGCGCATTCGCAGTGAGCGTTTAAAGTTCCAACATCCGGGCCAAAACTTCGGCGCAAATTTACCGGAAAACATCACGCCAGAGTTTGTGCGTAAAGAAGTGGCGGAAGGTCGCGCGATCATTCCATGTAACATTAACCACCCAGAAACCGAGCCGATGATCATCGGGCGTAACTTCTTGGTGAAGGTTAACTCTAATATAGGTAACTCGTCGGTTTCCTCTTCAATCGAAGAAGAAGTTGAAAAGCTAGTTTGGTCTACCCGTTGGGGCGGCGATACGGTGATGGATTTGTCTACTGGCCGTTATATTCATGAAACCCGTGAGTGGATCTTACGTAACTCACCTGTGCCAATCGGTACCGTGCCAATTTACCAAGCCCTTGAGAAGGTAAACGGCGTTGCCGAAGATCTAAACTGGCAAATTTTCCGTGATACCTTGATTGAACAAGCCGAGCAAGGGGTGGATTACTTTACCATTCACGCGGGTGTGCTACTGCGTTATGTCCCTATGACGGCAAACCGTTTAACGGGTATTGTATCGCGCGGCGGCTCTATCATGGCCAAATGGTGTTTGACTTATCACAAAGAGAACTTTGCCTATGAGCATTTCCGTGAAATTTGTGAAATTTGTGCCCAATATGATGTGGCGTTATCCCTAGGTGACGGTTTGCGTCCAGGTTCGGTAGCTGATGCCAATGACGAAGCGCAATTCTCAGAGCTAAAAACCTTAGGCGAGCTGACCAAGATTGCTTGGGAATACGATGTTCAGGTGATGATCGAAGGCCCGGGTCACGTGCCGATGCAGATGATCAAAGAGAACATGGATGAGCAGCTTGAGAAATGTCATGAAGCGCCATTTTACACCTTAGGTCCACTGACCACGGATATCGCACCGGGTTATGACCACATCACGTCAGGCATAGGCGCTGCGCAAATCGGCTGGTACGGCTGTGCCATGTTGTGTTACGTCACGCCAAAAGAGCACTTAGGCTTACCGAATAAAGATGACGTGAAAACCGGTCTGGTGACGTACAAGCTAGCGGCTCACGCGGCCGATTTGGCTAAAGGTCATCCGGGGGCTCAAATCCGCGACAATGCCTTATCGAAAGCGCGTTTTGAATTTCGCTGGGAAGATCAATTTAACCTAGGTTTAGATCCTGACACGGCACGTGCGTTCCACGACGAAACCTTACCACAAGAGTCAGGCAAAATTGCTCATTTCTGCTCTATGTGTGGTCCTAAGTTCTGCTCAATGAAGATCACCCAAGATGTACGTGATTACGCAGCCAAACTAGAGGCGGGTGAAATTCAGGTTAAACTACTTGATGAAGTTGTAACCGTATCGCCGGAAGAAGGGATGAAGCAAAAATCAGAAGAGTTTAAAGAAAAAGGCGCTGAGATTTATCAGCCTCAAGTTTAATTCTTTGATTTTAATCGAAACCTTAGTGTTAGCCTGCCACTAATATGGCAGGCTAACATAATTAATTTGGTGCAATGTGAACGGGCTTAGGGGCAAGAGATGAGCAAAAACTCAAGTAGTACTCCGATTGTTTGGACCATAGCGGGCAGTGACTCAGGCGGTGGTGCAGGGATCCAAGCAGATTTACATACCATCAATGCCCTTGGTGGTTATGGTTGCTGTGTCATTAGTGCGGTCACCGCGCAAAATTCGGTGGCGGTCAGGCTGGTGGAGCCGGTATCGGATGAGATGTTTCTTAGCCAGCTGGATTCCCTTGCCGATGATATGCCGGCCGACGTGATCAAGGTAGGCTTGCTGTCCACGGTGAGCCAAGTGGAGTTATTAGCGAAATTTTTCGCTAAGTTACCCCATAAGCCGTATGTTATTTATGATCCCATCGCGGTGGCCTCAAGCGGTGCTAATATGGCACAAGCAGGTTTGCAACAAGCTGTTTTAGATACCCTTTTACCTTATATCGACCTACTCACGCCTAACGCCGATGAGCTAGAGGTGCTGACGCAAGTGATCATTACTTCTAGTCACGATATTCGCCGCAGTGCCAAGGTGTTGCTGGATAAAGGCTGTGGCAGCATCTTGATCAAAGGCGGCCATTTGGAGCTGGTGGACGATGTCTGTATGGACTTCTGGACCGATGGTGAACGCGAAATTGTGCTTGGCACGTTGCGCATCGACAGTCCTCATAGTCACGGTACTGGTTGCAGTTTATCGTCTGCGATTGCCACAGTATTAGCGCTCGATTACCCGATTGAAGATGCCTTAGTGGTTGCCAAGGCTTACTTAAATCAAGGCTTAAAAGCGGCTTCAAGTAAAGGTAAAGGTCCTGGCCCTGTGGCTCATTTAGGTTGGCCAACGGATCCGGTGGATTTCCCTGAGGTTATCTTGCCAGGCTCTGAACTAGGGCGATTGCTAAATCTGCAAGGTGAGTTGGCCGAAGGCCAAGGCTTTGCGCGCTGTGATACCGACAAGCTCGGACTTTATCCCGTGGTGGACTCGGTCGACTGGTGCCAACGTTTACTCGAGATGGGCGTAAAAACCCTGCAACTGAGAATCAAAGATAAAAGCGACGACGAGGTGGAAGCGGATGTGATTGCCGCCATTGCCTTGGGCAAACAATACAACGCCCGCATGTTTATCAATGATTATTGGCAATTGGCGATTAAGCATGGCGCTTATGGCGTCCATCTTGGCCAAGAAGATCTTAATGATGCGGTGTTACCGCAAATCAGTCGCGCGGGTTTAAGGCTAGGTTTAAGTACCCATGGCTATTATGAAATGCTACGGGCGAAAAAATTACAGCCTAGCTATATCGCATTGGGCCATATTTTCCCAACTCAAACCAAAGATATGCCGTCGCGGCCGCAAGGTTTGATTCGGTTAGAAAAATACGCAGCCTTAATGAACGACATTCCAACCGTAGCTATTGGTGGTATTAATCTAGAGCGAGCGCCTATGGTGTGGCAAACGGGCGTTGGCAGCATAGCTGTGGTCACGGCGATCACTTTGGCGGATGATCCCAAAGCCGTGGTTGACGCCTTTAATGCGGTGATGGAGTCTTAATTGATGCTTAACGATGCCGAAACCCTCAGATATAGCCGTCATTTGTTACTGGAGAACGTCGGTGAAGCGGGCCAGCTAAAACTCAAACAAGCTAAGGTTTTGATCATGGGCATGGGCGGCTTAGGCGCGCCGGCGTCTATGTATCTAGCGGCTGCGGGTGTCGGCTCGCTGGTGTTGGCGGACTTTGACCAGTTAGATGTAACTAATTTGCAGCGGCAAATTTGTTATGACAGTGAGCAAGTAGGTCAAGCTAAGGTCGATGCAGCAAAATCGCGTCTACTGGCACTTAATGATCACATTCGCATTCGCGTGATCAACAAAAAGATGGCGCAAAGCCAACTGGCAATGGAGATTGGTTTAGCCGATATCGTCTTGGATTGCACCGATAATTTGGCGAGTCGGCATTTGATCAGCCAAGTCTGTTGCCAAACTAAGACGCCTTTGATTGTGGGCGCGGGCATACGACTTGAAGGCCAGCTGATGATGTTTGATTTTAGCCAACCAGATAGTGCGTGTTACCACTGCTTATTTCCATCTACCGAGGAGCAAGCCCTAAATTGTAGCAATTCAGGCGTGCTCGGACCGGTAGTTGGCACCATAGGGTCATTGCAAGCCTTAGAAGCCATTAAATATATCGTGGGACTGCCAAGTGGCATCAAAAATCAGCTTAAGCTGTTTGATGGCTTGTCTTTAAATTGGCAGAGCTTTGCAATTAAGCGTGACCCAGACTGCCCAGTCTGCCAGCCGTATTCCAAGTGATCTAGTTAGAGCCAAATTTACTATATGAAAGAAATTACCATCGTCATCAATGGCCAATCGCAGCAGGTTGCAAAAGCGACGAAAGTCATCGACTTGTTAGCAGCATTAGGCCATGCGGAGCAAGGGATGGCGTTAGCCATTAACCAAAACATTATCAGTCGAAGCGAATGGCCTGATCATGTGTTACAGGACGGCGATGATATCGCCTTGTTTCAAGCCATAGCAGGAGGCTAATCATGTTAACCATAGCGGATAAAACGTTTAGTTCGCGCTTATTCACCGGCACGGGCAAATTTTCAGACAAGAAAAGCATGGTGGATGCGCTGGCGGCATCGGGTTCACAACTGGTGACCATGGCGCTAAAACGCGTTGATATGCAAAATCGTGATGATGATATTTTGGCGCCGCTCATCGCCAATGGCATGAACTTACTGCCAAATACCTCGGGCGCCCGTACTGCTAAGGAAGCGGTATTTGCGGCTAAACTTGCCAGAGAAGCACTGCAAACTAATTGGGTGAAACTTGAAATTCATCCTGATCCTAAATACCTATTGCCCGATCCCATTGAAACCCTAACAGCAGCAGAAGAGCTCGCGCGCGAGGGGTTTGTGGTGCTGCCTTATGTGCACGCCGATCCGGTATTGTGTAAACGCCTTGAAGAAGTGGGCTGTGCAGCAGTGATGCCCTTAGGTGCGCCAATTGGCTCTAATAAAGGCATACGCACGCAGGACTTTTTGGAAATCATCATAGAGCAAGCTAATGTGCCGGTCGTCGTCGATGCTGGGATCGGCAGTCCAAGTCATGCCGCGTTGGCCATGGAGCTGGGCGCTGATGCGGTATTGGTTAATACGGCGATTGCGGTTGCAGGCGATCCCGTTGCCATGAGCCGCGCTTTTGCCATGGCGGTGGCATCGGGCCGTATGGCTTACGAAGCTGGATTGGCAGGTCAAGTTCAGCAAGCGGTGGCATCGAGTCCTTTAACGGCCTTCTTGGAGGGAGCATGAGCTTCGCCGAGCAGCTAAAAGCCCTTAATTGGGATGATGTACGTCTTTCTATCTACAGTAAGACGGCCAAGGATGTTGAACGAGCGCTAACTAAGTCGCGTTTGAGTATTGAAGACTTTAAGGCT
Organism: Motilimonas eburnea; assembly: GCF_021295345.1. Taxonomy (GTDB): domain Bacteria; phylum Pseudomonadota; class Gammaproteobacteria; order Enterobacterales; family CBDFNC01; genus Motilimonas; species Motilimonas eburnea. Next base: position 1,448 of record NZ_JAIMJB010000027.1, on the reverse strand, counting down.
TTGATCTCACCGGCGGCCGAGCCTTACCTTGAGCAAATGGCACAAAAATCCATGGCGCTGACTCAGCAGCGCTTTGGTAAAACGGTGCAATTTTACATTCCTTTATACCTTTCTAATATGTGTAGCAACATCTGCACCTATTGTGGTTTTTCAATGGGTAATAAGATCCGTCGTACCACATTAGATATGGAGCAGCTGGAAGCTGAACTCAAAGCCATCAAAAGAATGGGCTTTGACCATATTTTGTTGGTGACGGGTGAGTCAGAAAAAAAAGTAGGTATGGAATACTTTCGCCAAGCCTTTCCATTGATCAGACAATACTTCTCTCATATTACGATTGAAGTGCAGCCCCTTGACCAAGATGAATACGAAGCGCTTATCGAACTAGGTTTAGATGCGGTGTTGGTTTATCAGGAAACCTATAATACGGTGACTTATGCAGAGCATCACCTAAAAGGCAAGAAGTCGGATTTTTGGTATCGATTAGACACGGCTGATAGATTGGGTCGCGCTGGCGTACATAAGATAGGGATAGGTAGTCTAATTGGTCTAGAAGAATGGCGTACCGATTGTTTCTTTGTCGCCTCTCATTTGGCTTACTTAGAGAAAAAGTATTGGCAAACTCGCTATACCATCTCATTTCCACGTCTTCGCCCATGCGAAGGGGGCTTTCAGCCAAAGTCGATCATGACAGATAAACAGTTGGTGCAATTGATCTGTGCTTATCGTTTATTTAGCCCTGAGGTTGAGTTGTCATTATCAACGCGTGAGTCGGAACATTTTCGCAACCATGTTATTCCGTTGGGCATCACCACTATGAGCGCAGGCTCAAGTACGCAACCCGGCGGTTATGCCGATACGTCAGAAAAAGCATTAGAGCAATTTGAAATATCAGATGACAGAGCACCAGATGTGGTTGCGCAGATGGTGAAATCCCGTGGTTATGAAGTGGTTTGGAAAGATTGGGATCCAAGCTTAAGCCAATAATTAGTTTCATGTGAGTCATAAAGGCCTTATCTAAGCATTTAGATAAGGCCTTTCTTATTGTAAACAAGGTGGCTTTTATCAATAACTCTGGGGGAATTTTGTGGATAACTTGATGGTAACTTGTGCTGTAAATTTAATTGCAGATTTCTTACAAAAAAGCCTTGCGCCGAAATCGAATCTCCCTATAATGCGCATCCACTGACACGGCGCAGCGGCTCTTACGGAGCAAGGCTTGAAGCCACATCAGTTGGCCTCAAACCTCAGTTTGAACGCCAGAAAGAAAAATCGAAAATTTGTTAAAATTAACGATTGACTTTCAAAGCGGCTAGCGTAAAATGCGCAGCCCTGACGAGGTGAAGCGAAAGCCACTGAGTCAACGTTCTTTAACAATCTAATCATGCAATCTGTGTGAATACTCATGTTGAAAGCCACGGCTAACAACGCAATGGTAACGAATCGCC
>NZ_JAIMJB010000026.1 GCF_021295345.1 Motilimonas eburnea | reverse complement strand
GAGCTGAACAATGAGGTGGGGAGCCCCTCTACAGACGAAGTCAGAACGGATTCTGCTTCAAGGAGCGGGCGGCTTCCCCGGAACTGGTTCAATAGTAAATATGTTTGGTTACAACATACAAGGAGCGGTTTTTAAACCGCGAATTATTGAGTTAGTCATGCGCTATTTCGCGGAATAAATTCCGCTCCCACAAGGGCTCCTAGCAACATAAACCAAGCATTAGTGCCTTAAATTCACAAATGCTTTTCCACCTTATGGGATAATCGCCCTTTCCCCCTTGAATTACACTTTAGGTATGACTCAGCATTGGCTTAGGCAGGCATTAAACCACTTAAGCCCACTGAGATTTCACAGCATTCAACCTAAAGGTATCGTTATGGCTGCGGCATTTTATCAGCATATCCAACAACAGCTTGGCTCTCTTAAAGAGCAAGGTTTATACAAATCAGAGCGGGTGATCACCTCGCAGCAACAAGCCAAGATCGCCATCAGCAGCGGTGAGCAAGTACTCAACTTTTGTGCCAACAACTACCTAGGTTTGGCTAATCACCCAGATTTAATTCAAGCAGGCTGTGATGGCATGGTGCAACACGGCTTTGGCATGGCATCGGTGCGCTTTATTTGTGGTACCCAAGACATCCACAAACAACTTGAGCAAAAGCTATCGGACTTTTTAGGCAAAGAAGACACGATTTTGTACACCTCGTGCTTTGATGCCAACACAGGTTTATTTGAAACCATTTTAGGCCCAGAAGACGCCATCATCTCAGACGCCCTAAACCATGCCTCCATCATAGACGGCGTGCGCTTGTGTAAGGCCATGCGTTATCGTTATGCCAACAACGACATGCAAGCATTAGAGCAGCAATTGATGGCAGCCGATGCCGCGGGCGCGAAAACCAAACTTATCGTCACCGATGGCGTGTTTTCCATGGATGGTATCGTGGCTAATTTGCCCGCTATCTGCGATCTAGCCGATAAATACAATGCCCTTGTAATGGTCGATGATTCCCACGCGGTAGGCTTTATGGGCGAGCATGGCCGCGGCACCCATGAATTTCATAATGTGATAGATCGCATTGATATTATTACCGGCACACTCGGTAAAGCCATGGGCGGCGCATCGGGCGGCTACACCTCAGGCAAAAAAGAGCTAGTAGATTGGCTACGCCAACGCTCACGCCCTTATTTGTTCTCTAACTCACTGGCCCCCGCTATCGTGAACGCATCCATTAAAGTGCTTGATTTATTAGCGCAAAGCGATGATTTACGCGCTCAGCTTTGGGCCAATGCCAGCCATTTTCGTACTCGCATGGCAGCGGCAGGCTTTACCCTAGGCGGAGCCGATCACGCCATCATTCCCATCATGTTGGGTGATGCCAAAGTGGCCGCTGAATTTGCCGAGCGCGCATTAGCGAAAGGCATCTATGTGATCGGCTTTTCTTTCCCTGTGGTGCCACAAGGGCAAGCCAGAATTCGCACCCAAATGTCGGCTGCACACAGCCGCGAGCAACTCGACCAAGCCATTGACGCCTTTATTGCCGTTGGCCAAGACATGGGACTGATCAAATGACCATTAAAGCTCTCGCCAAACTTCACGCCGAGCCGGGCATTTGGATGACCCAAGTGGAAATGCCTGAACTGGGTCACAACGATCTGCTGATCAAAATTCGCAAAACCGCCATTTGCGGCACCGACATCCATATCTATAACTGGGATGAATGGTCACAAAACACCATTCCCGTACCCATGGTTATCGGCCACGAATACGTGGGCGAAGTGGTGGGCATTGGCCAAGAAGTGCGCGGCTTTAACCTTGGCGATAGGGTATCGGGCGAAGGCCATATCACCTGTGGCCATTGCCGTAACTGTCGCGGCGGTCGCACCCATTTATGTCGCAACACCGTCGGGGTTGGCGTTAATCGCACCGGCGCATTCTCTGAGTATTTAGTGATCCCAGCGTTTAACGCCTTCAAGATCCCCGATGGCATTAGTGATGATCTCGCCTCTATCTTTGATCCCTTCGGCAACGCCGTACATACCGCATTATCGTTCGACTTAGTGGGTGAAGACGTACTGATCACCGGCGCAGGCCCAATTGGCATTATGGCCGCCGCAGTCGCCAAACACGTGGGCGCCCGTCATATGGTGATCACCGATGTGAATGAATATCGCCTTGAGTTAGCCCGTAAAATGGGCGTAACCCGCGCCGTTAATGTTGCAAACGAATCTTTACAAGATGTGATGAAAGAGCTTGGAATGACCGAAGGCTTTGACGTTGGCCTTGAAATGTCTGGCGTGCCCAGTGCCTTTAACGCCATGCTAAAAACCATGAACCACGGCGGCCGCATCGCCCTACTCGGCATTCCGCCATCGGATATGGCGATAGACTGGAGCCAAGTGATCTTTAAAGGTCTAGTGATCAAAGGCATCTATGGCCGTGAGATGTTTGAAACTTGGTACAAGATGGCAAGCTTGATTCAATCAGGCTTAGATTTGACCCCCATCATCACCCATCATTTTAAGGTAGATGACTTCCAACAAGGCTTTGACACCATGCGTAGCGGGGCTTCGGGGAAAGTGATATTGGATTGGCGCTAGATGCTTAACAATCAGCCCCGTTTTCGTGGGGCTGATTTCCTATTTGCGCATTACTAATATCATTATGTTGTCGTCAGCGGCCGATTAAGCCTTGGGCTTAAATGCGCCATCACAAAATCGATAAACACCCGCACCCGAGCTGGCATGTATTTGCTCTGAGGGTATTGCATAGCGATGGCGCCGTGGTAGTTGCTTTTAATGGTCCAATCACTTAATACCTGCACTGCGCTGCCTTGGGCAATGGCTTCTTGCACCACAAAATCATGAAAGATACCTATGCCCAATCCCTCTTGCACCGCTTTTAAGCGCATTTGGGAATGGTTAACGGCGTAGCGCCCTGTGACCGCCACAGTATGAAAGGCATCGTCTTTAAGAAAATCCCATAGGTTATCCCGCTCGGTTTCGGCTAGGTATAAACAATCGTGCTGCGCCAATTGCGTGGGATGGCGCGGCACACCGCGCTGAGTTAGGTATTCGGGGCTTGCACATAACACTAAGTTGGTTTTACATATTTCGCGCAGCACTAGGTTTTCATCGGGTTTATCGGTCAATCTAAACGCCACGTCGATATTGTATTTAAGCAAATCAATCGCACCGTCGGCTGCCCTTAACTTTAATTGGATTTCGGGATATTGACGTAAAAACGGCAGCACCCAAGGCTGTAGCACCGAATATAAAAACGCTTCTGGCGCTGCCACCGTTAATGCGCCAGCAGGCTCACTATGCTCAAGCTCGGAGACTTCAATGGCTTGCTGCGCCGCGTTGACCATGACTAAGCTTTGCTCATAAACCCTTTGTCCGGCGGGCGTGATGATCAAGGTCCGTGTGGTGCGCTGAAATAACTTAACCGATAATGCCGCTTCTAAACGGGTGATGAGCTTACTTAAGGCGGAAGGCGTGACGCCCAGTTTATTGGCCGCGGCGGTAAAACTGCCCTCTTCCACCACGTGAATAAAGCTGGCTAAATCGGGCAATAAGGCGATTAACTTAGTTTGCATGGGGCATAGCTTTCATTGGAAATAGTTACGACAACTGCGGCTCGGCCACCAGCTCGGTGACTAAACTCAAAATGCCTTGCGCACCACCAAAATGGGTTAATACGGTGAAATTAAGCTCAGGGAAACGTTCGCGGTATTGATTAATGGCATTGGGGATATCTTTTTGCACATGCACGCCTGAGTTTAAAAAGTAAGGCAACACGACAAATTCCGTTGCACCTTGTGCTATCAGCTGATCAAAACTGTCTGCGATAGAAGGCGTGGCTAATTCTAAAAAGCCTGCCTGAAACAGTTCAAAATGGCTGTTTTCGGGCTGCTTACTCAATTGTGCCACCATGTTTTTTAGCTCTTCATTGGCCAAGGCATTGCGACTGCCGTGGGCGATAACAACAAGTGCTTTCATGATCTTAGATTCTCATATTTTGGCAAAAACAAGGATACGTGATTATGGCGGATTTAGATTCATGAGTAAAAACAAGCGCACAAAAAAAGCTCCCGCAGGAGCTTATTGGCCATCATTTCGCATCAGCTTAGCTTTGCGGCTCTGCTTCAGTGGCTTTCTGGCTTTGATTTGGCTGACCAAACCCCATTTTTACCGCCACGTAAAACGCCAAACCTAGACACAAGAAAATCTGAATCAGGTTGTGACCGATATCGGGAAATTCTGCGCGTAGGAACGACGAATACCCCAGTGCACCAATAAAGAACATCGCTAACGCACAGCGCGGCGTGTCGCCTGCCATCGGCCCTTCAACGTACGACTGCCACAGCGCAGATATCGCAAACACAAAGGCAATGATGGGAAAGATAGAAAAGTTAACATGAGCAGAAGTGAGCGCCGCCAGTGAGGCGTTACCACATAGGCCTGTCAGAAAAGCGAGTAGTAAAGGCTTACGTTCAATTGTATTTGTCATAAGGCAGTATCCTGAAAAAATGGAACATGAATTAAGCTTGGCGAACCAAGGCGTCCTAACCGAGGCGTCCTAACCTAGGCATCCCTAATAGAGGATAAACCTGATCTCCATCACTGTCCTGTGAAATTCGCATTAATTTAACATGAGCGATTGACTCAGCGACATAATAGCGTGTTTAAGGAATAACGAAAATGATCTAGCCCAAAACCTATCCCGCAAACAAAAACATGGCCGGCGAGTGGTATTTCCAAAGGCATGCAAAATATCGTTACACCTTTACGACTTAAGCCGAATTAACTTCGATGTAACACCTTGTTAAACTGATCTCAAAATAGCAACAACTAAGGGTATTTCAGGCTGAAATTTGCTATTTTGCTGTGACTATCAGGAACTGTCAGAGCTTTCATTCAATTTTTGCCCTAACACAGCGCATTTTCTGTGCCAGCGCCAAGGGCACTGATTACCTCTGCATCCAACAAACTTAAGGCCTAATATTGACAGTAGCCTGTGTGCGAAATAACAAATAAAAAGGACATCCCGTGAGTAAAAAAACCAATACAGCAACGCCGTTTAAAATCGCGGCGCATTATGATGCCATTGTCATTGGTACAGGCCCTGGCGGCGAAGGGGCGGCCATGAAGTTGGCAAAACGAGGCAAAAAGGTCGCCATTATTGAAAAAGCACACTCGGTTGGCGGCGGTTGTACTCACTGGGGCACCATACCTTCAAAAGCGTTGCGTCACTCGGTGAGCCGCTTAATTGAATTTAATTCCAACCCCATTTTTGGCGAGGATCAACCACGTAAACACCTGACTTTTGCTGAGATTCTGAGCCACGCCCAATCGGTGATCCGTAAACAAGTACACATGCGCAAAGGCTTTTACGATCGCAATGACTGTGATTTGTTTTTTGGCGAAGCCTCCTTTGTTGATAAAAACACCCTACAAGTACGCAAGAATGACGGCTCACTGGATTACTTGAGTGCCGAAAACATTATTATCGCCACGGGATCACGCCCTTACCGCCCAGCGGATATCGACTTTTCTCACCCCCATGTTTACGACAGCGACACCATTTTATCTCTGGATTACCACCCGTCGAGCATTATCATCTATGGCGCGGGGGTCATTGGCTCTGAGTATGCCTCTATCTTTAGAGGGCTTGATATTAAAACGGATTTGATTAACAACCGTGAGCGCTTACTGTCGTTTTTGGACGCGGAAATGTCCGATTCTTTGTCTTATCACTTTAGAAATTCTGGCATTATTATTCGTCATGACGAGCAATATAAAAGCGTAGAAACTCACCCTGATGGGGTGGTGATGCATATGCAATCCGGTAAGAAAATGAAGGCCAATTGTTTACTGTTTGCCAATGGTCGAACCGGCAACACCGACAAGCTCAACCTTGAGTCAGTGGGGCTCACGCCTGATGGACGCGGCCAACTAAAAGTGAATGAAAACTATCAAACCGAGGTAGAAAACATCTACGCCGTGGGCGATGTGATTGGTTACCCAAGCCTAGCCAGCGCCGCTTATGACCAAGGCCGAATTGCGGCTTCAGCCATCGTCAGTGGCAAGGCGCGCAAGAACCTGACCTTAGATATTCCGACAGGCATCTACACCATCCCAGAAATTAGCTCGGTAGGTAAGACCGAACAAGAGCTCACCGCACAAAAGGTGCCTTATGAAGTGGGACGCGCTCAGTTTAAACACTTAGCTCGCTCGCAAATCTTAGGCTCAGATGTGGGCAGCCTTAAAATCTTGTTCCACCGTGAAACCAAAGAAATTTTAGGCATTCACTGTTTTGGTGAGCGTGCCTCGGAAATTATCCATATCGGCCAAGCCATTATGGAGCAAAAAAACGGCGGTAATACCATAGAGTATTTTGTTCATACCACCTTTAACTACCCCACCATGGCCGAAGCCTATCGCGTGGCGGCATTAAATGGTTTGAACCGTTTGTTTTAGTCTAGGTTCGGTAAAAATTTAAAAACAATGCAACACAGTTGACTAAATACTGCTCTCGCTCTGCGAGAGTGGTGTCATCCATTTGATTTAACTCCGCTCTTAACCTCGCCTCGCCCATCACCATGCCTAAAAACTGGCTCGCAGCCCAACGTGGCTGAGGGACATTGAGCACGCCTTGCTGATGTTGAAAACTAAAAAATTGGCTCAGTGCGGTGATCACCGTATCTGGCCCTAAACGAAAGAAGATATCGGCCAACTGAGGTAAGTGCTTGGCTTCAAAGGCGCATAGGGTATGGGTGTTGACGGTTTCCACCTCAATAATAAACGCACCAAATTGCTTGGCAAAGGCCACTAAACTTGTCTCGACATCTTGGTCACCTTGTAACAAGGTTTCACTCAACTTTAAGCTGGCGCATTTATATTCAACTGCAGCCCCAAACAAGTCTTCTTTATTACCAAAATGGCTATAAACCGTTTGTTTGGCCACGCCAGCCTGCTCGGCAATCTTGGCCATGGTTACTTGGGTAAAGCCATGCTCCACAAATAAACGCACCGCGGCTTTCAGGATCAAACGCCGCTTGTCTTCACTTTTTGTTCTATTCTTACTCATCATAAGCACACTCTATTGTTGCGTTTTTTATGCGTTGCCAATCAAATTAAAAGCAAATAAATACTAGACTGCTGAGTCTAAACAGCAATAAACTAGACTCTATAGTCCAGAATAATATGGAATGTCACATGGGCAAACTCAATTTCATCAACACCGCATGTTTATTGTGGGCCTTACTCATCAGCACGCCTGCTACCGCTACCAATAACGCGCTCCATCATACCGAAAGTATTATATTAAAACAGCAAACGGGGTTTACCATAGACAGGCAATTTGTCGGTAGCGTGTTTGCAAAACAAAATGCCAACATAGGTTTCGAATTAGCTGGCAAAATCGCGGATTTAGTCGCAAACACAGGTGAGCGAGTCACCAAAGGCAGTGTCTTAGCCAGCCTAGACACGGAATTATTGCAAATTGAACGGGATGAGCTTTACGCCCAGCTTGCCCAAACCGACGCCGATATCGTACTGGTTAAAGCAAACCTTAATCGGCTCAATTCACTGCAAAAAAAGGGCTATACCTCAGACCAAAGCGTGGATGAGCTCAAGGCGAAACAAAAGTCGCTATTTGCCAATAAAGCCCGTATTAATGCCTCCCTTGCCGCGAACCAAACACGTATCGAAAAATCGCAATTAATCGCCCCCTTTGACGCCCAAGTGGGTCAACGCCTCGTATCTCAAGGCCAAGTCGTGAGTGCGGGTAGCCCTGTCTTTGAACTACTGCAGCTATCGGATCAAGAAGTCCGCATTGGTTTGCCTGTGCGCCTAATTGATAAACTTGATCACAGCTTAAACCAACACACCCACGCCACCATCGCAGGGCAAACGGTGCCAGTTAGCTTGATCACCAAAGGCGCGTCGGTCGATCCTGCCACTCGCACCGTGCAATTGAGGTTTGCCATCGATGATAACTTTAGCTTCATACCGGGTCAGTTAGCCTACCTTAATCTGGTAGAACAGCAGCCACAAAGCGGCTTTTGGGTGCCCTTAAGTGCATTAACCGATGGCCTACGTGGTACTTGGAATGTATTTGTATTAGTACAACAAGAGGAGCAAGCATGGCAAATTGAACGCCGCGATGTACGGGTCGCCCATGCCAACCAAGATGCTGCTTTTATTTATGGCGCCATACAAGATCAAGAGCGCATTATTGCAACTGGGTTACATAAGTTTGTGCCGGGCCAACACGTAACTACGCAAACCAGCCAATGGAGCACCAAGCATGATTAAGGTCTTGGTTAACAACACACGGTTACTCGTCTTAGCGCTGGTTGTACTGATTGTATCGGGTCTTGGTGCACTGCATACCTTACCCCGAATGGAAGATCCGCGGATCAACAACCGCTTCGCCACGGTGATCACGCAATATCCTGGCGCATCAGCTGAACGAGTAGAAGCGCTGATCAGTGAAAAAATAGAAAGTAAAATACGTAAACTGCCCGAAATAAAAGTGCTTACCTCAACATCTCGCCCCGGCATTTCGGTGATCCAAGTAGAACTAAAAGACGAGATCACCCAAGGCATTCCGGTGTGGTCAAGAATTCGAGATCTACTAAGTGATATCACCCCTGAATTACCTCAGGGCAGCTTCCCCCCTCATTTAGACGATGACAGAGGCTACGCCTTTACCCGCATTATTGCGCTGACATGGGCAGGTGACACGCCCGCAGATATCGCGATTTTAGGCCGTTACGCCAGTGAATTACAAAATCGCTTGCGCTTGATTGCGGGCACCGACTTTGTTGAGGTGCAAGGGGCGCCCGAAGAAGAAATATTGGTCGAACTAGACGTTGATACCGCGTCAGCACTGAGGCTGACCAGTGCGCATATTGCTCAGTTAATTAATAATGCCGATGCTAAAGTCGCTGCCGGTGAGCTAAGTAACCAAGATAATGTGATGCAGCTAGAACTGCGCGGCGAACTCGACTCCCTTGAGCGTATTCGGCAAATTCCATTGCTCAGTGACAATAAAGGCTTTATTTACCGCCTAGGTGATCTGGCCCAAGTTAAACGCAGCATACGAACGCCAGAGGCCAGTATTGCCATCATTAATGGCCAACAGGGCGTGGTGGTGTCAGCACGTATGTTGCCTGATTTACGCATCGATACTTGGTCAAATGCAGTAGACCAAGCCCTAACCACCTTTAATCAAGATCTCCCCACCAATATCACCAGTGAAGTGATTTTTGATCAAAATGGCTATACCCAAACCCGCTTAATGGAATTAATGGATAACGTATTATTTGGTTTTGCCATTATTACCTTAGTGCTATTGCTTACATTGGGCTGGCGCTCGGCGTTAATGGTGGCTTTATCACTGCCAGTGACGGTGCTGTTTACCTTAAGTTGCATGAAGTATTTTGGCTTACCTATCCATCAAATGTCGGTCACCGGCTTGGTGGTTGCTTTAGGTATTATGGTTGATAACGCCATCGTCATGGTGGACTCTATCGGTCAAAAACGTCATCAAGGCATGTCGCCATTGTATGCGGTGCAGCGCTCCATCCGCCACCTCTGGCTACCTTTGCTGGGCTCTACCTTGACCACCATTTTGGCCTTTATGCCCATTATCTTAATGCCCGGGCCTGCGGGTGAATTTGTTGGCGGTATCGCCCTCAGCGTTATTTTTTCCTTAATTGGCTCATACCTGATTTCGCACACCATTTTAGCCAGTATTGCTGGGCGCTTTATCCGCCAGCGCGAAGCCAATCACCGCTGGTACCAAAACGGCATTCACTTCCCTCGGTTAGCAAGTGCCTTTAAACGTGTTCTTGGCTTGTCCTTAAGTTACCCTAAGCTAAGCATGTTGTTGGTATTTATCGTACCCGCGACCGGTTTTTATGGCGCAGGGCAACTCACCGAACAATTTTTTCCCCCCTCAGATCGTGATATGTTCCACATCGAGCTATTTTTAGCCCCTCAATCGAGTATTGAGCGAACCCGAGCGATCACTCAAAAAATAGACGAAACCATCAAGCAGTATGAAGGTGTAGAAGCCGTGAGCTGGTTTATTGGTAATAACGCGCCAACCTTTTACTACAACCTACTATTACGGCAACAAGGGGCGCAAAACTACGCCCAAGCCATGATAAAAACCGCCCACTTTAGCGTTGCCAACCGGTTAATTAATGAGCTACAAGCCAAGTTAGATCAAGCCATCCCTGAGGCGCAAATTCTCGTTCGTCAACTAGAACAAGGCCCCCCCTTTAACGCCCCGATAGAAGTCAGACTGTATGGCCCTAACTTAGATACTTTAAAGCAACTGGGTGACGACGTTCGCGCGATTCTTTACACTCTACCCGATGTGCTGCACACTCGAGCTACCCTACTAGCAGGCACCCCTAAGGTCTGGCTTAATGTTAATGAAGAAGCAAGCCGAGTGATGGGCCTAGGATTAACCCAAGTGGCTGAACAACTTGAAGGTAATACTCAAGGTATGGTGGGCAGTAAGGTGATTGAATCGACCGAGTCCATTCCGATTCGGATCCAACTGGCAGCAGATAGCCGCAATGAGCTCGCCGACCTCAATGCCATTAATGTGACCTCAGCGCAGCAAGGTATCATCCCGCTATCAGCCTTGGCTGAGCTTGAGCTACAGCCTAGCCGCGGCGCCATCCCTAGGCGCGATGGTCAGCGTGTGAATGTGGTCGAAGCATACTTGACACAAGGCGTATTGCCTGCCACGGTACTGAATCAACTGAAAGAGCGACTTGACGAAAAAAACATATTGCTACCAGCAGGTTATCACTTAGAGTTTGGCGGAGAAGCCGCTAAACGCGATGACGCGGTAGGTAACTTATTGGCCAGTCTTGGCCTTGTTATCACCTTGCTCATTACGGTCATCGTGCTGTCTTTCAACTCGTTTCGTTTGAGTTTGTTGATCATATTGACCGCACTGCAAGCCGCTGGGCTGGGACTATTAAGTGTATACTTAGGCAATTACCCGTTCGGCTTTACCGTGATCATTGGACTACTTGGTTTAATTGGTTTAGCCATCAATGCAGCCATCGTGATCTTAGCCGAGCTCAAATCCAATGCCGACGCGATGCAAGGGGATAAAACCGCTGCACTTAACTGTGTCATGAGTTGTACCCGCCATATCACCTCAACCACGATCACCACCGTGGGCGGATTTTTACCCTTGATCATCGCCGGAGGCGGTTTTTGGCCCCCCTTTGCTATCGCCATCGCCGGCGGTACCGCCCTAACAACGTTGATATCTTTCTTCTTTGTTCCCGCCGGCTTTCTTATTTTTCGGCCAAGGCAGGTACATCGTCAAGCATAAAACCAGGTAAAGCCTTGACGATGCGCCACCTGCGCCTCAGAGCATAAAACTTCACACATAGAGTAAAACTAAAAAAATAAACCTTATTTTATCTAAAATTGCAGCACATACATTTGACAACTTGCTATCGAACTCACACTATTCGGTTTCAATGACTAAACCATAGGGCCTGTTGATCTTTGGAGCTTGTTTTTGCAGCGATTTGTTGGGTATTTATATAAGGCAGCGACTTTGTGGCATAGTCACCTACGCGAAAAGGCGCTAACGCAGTAGAAATGACCAACAAACGCTGTCCTTTGGATTCGGCTAAAAGCGTTTTGCGCGTCGTTGAGCGGTCTTTACTTAGAATGCTAAGCTACACACCGCTCGCCTTGCTCAAAACGCTTTTAGACAGGGTGTCTCCCACTCGAACAAAAATCAACCACGAAAGGTCAACAGGCCCTAACAATAGGCCGAGCCATTTTTGCTCAGCCGCATAAACACAACATACGAGAAGCAAATGGCAAATTCACGAGGACAATTTAGCTCTAGGCTGGGCTTTGTTTTAGCCGCGGCTGGCTGCGCGGTCGGGGTTGGTAATATTTGGGGGTTTCCGACTCAGGCTGCCAGTAATGGTGGCGGCGCTTTCTTACTGGTTTATTTAGCGCTGATCTTTATTCTGGGTTATCCCATGTTGGTGGCCGAACTGCTCATTGGCCGAGCAGGTCAAGCTAACCCGATGAAGTCGATGCAAGGTGTCGCCAACTCGTCATTCACTCACCACCTTGGGGCCATCGCTGGTATCGGCTCTATTTTAGTGGTGACCTTAATTTTTACCTTCTACAGCATTATCTCTGGCTGGTTTATTAGTTTTACCTTAGCCCCCGTGTTCTCTTTAGCCGGTCAAGCTGAACATAGCCAATGGCTGACTGACTTTTCCTTGTCTCGTAATCTGGTCTTTACGCTAGCTTTTGGCCTGCTCACGATTCTGGTGGTAAAAAAAGGCATCAAGGACGGCATTGAAAAATGGGCAACCCGCTTAATGCCGCTGCTGTTTATATTGCTGATTGTGAGTGCCGTTTACATGATGACACAAGCAGGCGCCATGGCCGGCTTAAAAGCCTATTTGATCCCTGACTTTAGCCAGCTCCTCAATCCAGAATTACTGGCCAATGCCTTAGGTCAAACCTTCTTTTCTCTATCACTGGGCTCTGGCGCCATGATGGTGTATGGCTCGTATTTAAACAAGCAAGACAGCGTGCCTAAGCTAGCGGCTCAAGTCACGTTAGTCGACACTGGCGTGGCCTTTTTAGCTGGCTTGTTGATCGTTCCTGCCATGTATGTGGCCATGGCGCAAGGGGTAGAAATATTTAATGCTTCTGGCCAACTTGTGGATGGTGACAATTTAGTATTCACCGTGCTGCCCGCGTTGTTTGAGACCATGGGCTCAGCAAAATACATTGTGAGTTTTGGCTTTTTCTTTTTATTGGTGATTGCGGCGTTAACCTCATCCATTGCCATGTTGGAAACACCGGTTGCGTTTGTCTGTGAGCTCACCCGCTTAGATCGTAACAAGGTGGTGTGGTTAGTCGGTATCACCTGTGTCGCTTTAAGCTGCATCATCGTATTTAATTTTGCCAGCTTGTTTGGCTTGGTCATTACCATTTCGACCCAATACGCTCAGCCATTAATTAGCTTAATGGTGTGTGTTTTTGCTGGCTGGGTTTGGCAGCGGAATAAGGTATTAGCCGAAATAAAACAAGGCGATGAAAACATTGAGCAGAGTATATTTTGGAAAATTTGGCCAGCCTATGTTAAATACGTTTGTCCGCTGCTTGTTGGCTTTTTGGTGTTTCGAGCTTACACCGCCTAGCCACAAGGGAAGCCAAAGCGCATCATGATCACGTAAGGTGAAGCATCTGCTTCACCTTTTCTTTATCTGGCACTTTTATGTCAAATAATGCGAGATATAATGCGAGATATAATGTGAGCTTGAACAGACAGGAGTAGACAATTCATGCAATGTACCAGCTGTGAAACCGGTGAATTACAACAAGGCCATCTCGCGCAATTATTACCGTCTTTAAATTGTGACCATTGTGGTGGTCATTTCTTTTATCTTGCAGATTACCTAAGATGGAAAGAGGTAAACCCTGCCCCATTGCAAGACACCGACATTGAAGATGTTGAACCAAGTGAAACCACGAAAGCGATTATTTGCCCTATCACGGGTCGCTTAATGCGTAAATACCGCATGTCGAGCCAACATCAACATAAAGTTGATTTAAGTGTGGCGGTTAATGGTATTTGGCTAGACAAAGGCGAGTGGGAACTCTTGGTTAAATCCGGTTTAAGCAACCAACTTAATAAGATATTCACCGACCCATGGCAGCGCAACATTCGCTTAGAAAAAACCGCTGACGTACTAAAAGCCCAATACACCAATCGTTTTGGCGAACAAGATTACGAGCAGCTTCAGCAAGTAAAAGCTTGGCTGCAAGGCGCTGAGCACAAAGCCGAAATGCTGGCCTACTTAGTGGCTGAAGACCCTTACAGCGCTTAACTCATCAAGATAAAGCCTTGGCCGTAAGGGCACCTTGGTATCAGATTAAAGAATAATCCGATGCCAAGGTAATTGATTATCTCCCACCACAATAAAGTTGGGGTTTTCTAAGCTTTCGCGCTCGTTGTAACTTAAGGCTTCCAGCTTTAAACTCTGGATCTTGCCGCCGGCTTCCTCCACGATGCACTGAGCCCCCGCCGTATCCCATTCACCGGTTGGCCCCACCCGCACATAGCAATCTGCACTGCCTTCGGCCACTAAACAGCTTTTAAGGGAGCTTGAACCCAGCGGGATCATATTGTAGTTATAATCAGGCGCTAACAAATTGGTGATTTTAGATAAGGATTGTACCTTACTGACAGCCACATTGAGCTGCTTGGTATCGACATCATATTGCATACTGGAAATAGCCACGGGCGTTTTCGCCCCGACTTGCTTAAACGCCCCATGACCAGCAACAGCATAGTAGCAAACGTCGGCAATGGGCGCGTAGATAACCCCCAGCACGGGCTTATGATCATGCACCAGCGCAATAATGGTAGCAAAATCGCCGCTTCGAGAAATAAACTCTTGCGTACCATCAAGGGGATCCACCAGCCAGTAGGTCGACCAATTGGCCCGGCGCGCAAGGGGAATATCAGCCGCCTCTTCTGACAAGACGGGGATCTCGGGCGTTAATTCATGAAATGCCTTAACCAAATACTGATGCGCTGCAATATCAGCGCTAGTCACGGGCGTATCATCGCCTTTGGTTTGTTCAGAATAATCTTTTGAATCATAAATTTGTTTAATTATTGCCCCCGCTTGGCGGGCAAATTCACAAGCAGAAGCCAAATAATCTATGGGTTGCATAATCACTCCTGTGGCGCTGCATTTAGCCATTGCAACGCAAGTAGTAAGGCGCAAACACTGCGCGCTTCATTAAAATCGGGCTCGTTAAGCAATTCCATTGCTCGCGCTAGTGGCCAATGCACCACTTCCATCGGCTCTGGTTCATCACCAGGTAAGGCTTTCGGGTATAAATCTTGCGCCACAAATACCTGCATCGCATTAGCAAAATAGGCGGGGGCAAGTTGCAATGACTTCAATGGACTAAACCGATTGGCACCGAATCCCGCTTCTTCCATTAATTCGCGATTGGCAGCGACTTCAGCCTGCTCACCGGGATCAATCAAGCCTTTTGGAAACCCCAGTTCATAACTGTCGGTGCCCGCGGCATATTCTCTTACCAATATCAACTCACCTTGATGAACCGGCACCACCATCACCGCGCCATTACCGTTACTTTTCATGCGTTCATAACGACGCTGCTGGCCATTACTAAAACAAAGGTCGAGCGCTTCAATTTTAAAAAACCGACTTTGCGCTACTATCTCTGCATTGATAATCTTAGGTTTTTTTATAGATTTAGCCATCTTCTCGCCTGTTACTATCAGAAAAGTTACACTACCCGTGTATATCAGATATTTATAAGGAACACCATGGTCAACTGGCAAGAGATAGACACTGTACTGCTTGATATGGACGGTACTTTGCTCGATTTACATTATGACAACCAATTGTGGAATCATGTGGTTCCGACTGCCTATGCCAATCATTTACAAATCCCCTTTGAGCAGGCACAGCAAATCATGCAGCAGAAGTACCAAGCCGTAGAGGACAGTATGCATTGGTACTGTTACGATTTTTGGACCCAAACCTTAGGCCTCGATATCTACCAGCTGCAGCATCAAGTTGCAGATAAAATCAATTGGCGCCAAGATGCTAAAGCCTTTTTACAACAACTTCGCCATACCAAGAAACAAAGTCACCTTGTCACCAATGCCCATCCCGAAGGCTTACGCTTGAAAAACGAGCACACCGGCTTAATTGAATTCTTCGACAGCTGTATTTCAAGCCATGAGTTCGGTATGCCCAAGGAAGAACAAGGCCTGTGGCATAAAGTGCAAAAAAGGCTGCAATTTGATCCCCAGCGCACCTTGTTTATCGATGACAACGAAACCGTACTCGACGCAGCTAAAACCTTTGGTATCAAGCACCTGATTGCGATTGATTTGCCTGATTCCGGCTTGCCGCAGAAGCACTTTCATCGCCACTGTGCCATCAGTAACTTTAGTGAGATCATGCCTAAATAACCCTTTCACCCGAATAGGGGTGTTGGCAATAACACCGTTTACAGTCAGGGAATACATATGTTGCTAACAGTACAAATATTAACCATTCTAGCCATCCTCTGTTGGCCCATGTTTTGGATATTAAGTGTCATGATGTTTGGTGGCCCTGGCGCCACTAATGATGCACAAAGTGTTTACTCGACAATGGCCATCTTACTGTATCCCAGCGGGATATTTTTAGTTTACGCCTTAGGTAACTGGCCTTTGTTTGTGATTCCAGGTAAATACCTCGCCCTCATCGGGATCCCCCTAAACTTAGCCTTAGTTTATGCCAGTTATGGCTCGTTACTTTC
The DNA here is from genome assembly GCF_021295345.1 of Motilimonas eburnea. Classification (GTDB taxonomy): domain Bacteria; phylum Pseudomonadota; class Gammaproteobacteria; order Enterobacterales; family CBDFNC01; genus Motilimonas; species Motilimonas eburnea. Next base: position 36,125 of record NZ_JAIMJB010000026.1, on the reverse strand, counting down.
AAATACGTTAAAAGGCATCGCCAATGAAGGCTACAGCGTGGTAGACCAACAAGTCTATTACAACGGTAACCCATTACCCATGGCCAGTGCTGGATCGTTTACTTTACTGGAGCATTCCCCCACTTATCGAGACGCCGTTTACGCCAAAGATGAAAACCAAGTTTATTATCGCGGTGAAGTGATCCTTGGTGCTGACAGTGCAAGCTTTCACCCCTTGTTTGTCGAGCAGGGCTTAGATGAATATTGGGCCGATAACCAGCACGTTTATCGCTATAGTCTGGCGCTAGATCTCAATCCCGAGCAAGTCGCGTTATTTCATGATGACAGTTATGCCGTGTATTTAACCGATGGCAAGCAATTGTTTTGCAATGGTATCAAGGTACCCGATGCGGATTTAGCCAGCTTTAAGGTCATTTTCGGCGCCTTAGCCAAAGATAAACATCATGTCTATTACCAACAGCACATCATCTTGCCTGATGCCGATGTGGAGAGTTTTAACCTATACCCAGACGAGCAATACTATGGCTATGATAAACACCATGTTTATGACGTGATTGCTGAGCGCTCACAGCCCATTGCCGGGGCCGACCCTGCTAGTTTTGAATTACTGGGCCGCGGCTATATGCGTGATCAGCACCGCGTTTATTTTAGCCAGCAATATGAGCCTACTATCGTACTCACTCAGGTTGATCGCGATTCACTGGTGGTCACCGATTATGATGACGCCACCGGATCTGACGCTTATGATAAACATGGCTATATCCTTAACGGTAAGCACTTAGAAAGCGACAAATAATGGAATTTACTTTTCTTGGTACCAGTGCGGGTACGCCGACCAAAACTCGTAATGTCACGGCACTCGCGTTGCGCCTTAAACGCAGTAAGCAATGGTGTTTAATCGATTGTGGTGAAGGCACCCAGCATCAACTATTGCATGCCCCTTACTCTTTGGCCCAATTAGGGGCAGTCTTTATTACCCATGTCCATGGCGATCACTGCTTTGGTCTGGTAGGTTTACTGGCCAGTGCCTCCATGGCGGGGCGCACCGAGCCACTGACTATTTACGGCCCCGCTGAGTTAAGTCAGTTTATCCCATTAACCCTAAAGCTGACCGATACTTGGCTAAGTTATGAAATAACCTTTGTCGACGTAAACCAGCTAACCGAGGCGGTTCAAGTGGCAGGGTTTAAGGTTTATGCTTGGCCATTAAACCACCGCGTTCTTTGCCACGCTTGGCAGTTTGTTGAACACGATATCGCCCATCAATTGGATACCGAAAAACTTGTCCATGAAGGCATCGCTCGTGGGCCAATTTGGGGGCAGATACAACGCGGCGAGCAAGTCACACTAACCGATGGTAGGGTATTAAACGGACGCGATTATTGGCAACTCGCCCAGCAGCCAAGAAGCATCATAGTGGCTGGGGACAATGACTCGCCCGAATGTTTAAGTGAGGCTGCGCAAAGCGCTAATGTATTGATCCACGAAGCCACCTATAGCCAAGCTATTTGCGATAAAATTGGCCCTGCGCCGATGCACTCTAGCGCTGCCAAGTTGGCTAAATTTGCTCAACAAGCCCAACTAGACAACTTAGTGATGACGCACTTTAGTGCTCGATTTGGGGGTAAAGGCGCTGCATCCATTAACGTGTTAGAGCAAGAAGCTAAGCGGTTTTATCATGGCCGATTATGGCTAGCCCAAGACTTAGGCCATTATCAGCTTAATTCGGCAGGGGAAGTGAGTTGTTTAAACCGTTGTTTAAACAAAGGGGGATTTGATGACCTAAACTAAGTCATCAAATACGCCCTCAAATACGCCCTCAAATAGTTTACTGTGGGATATTGGATAAACTAATACGGTAGCCGCCGCTGGCTTGCTTAGGTCCAATCCAATCAAGGGCTTGACTGATGGCGGGAGCGAGTTTCTCGCCACCTTTGATCTCGCCTTCAACACGGTAATGCTTGTCGTTAGGCAGCCAAGTTTTCATGCTAATTTCAAGGTGATCCGACTGCTGATCGATGATCGCCGCTAAACCGCCTTTTTCACATTCTAACTTCACCCTAGGGTCGCCCAAGATCACTTCGCCCATTGGCAACGCGACGCTGGCATCGGTCCAAAATAAGTAGCCATCCAGGTTGTCACAAAATGGCGTCCCTTGGGCCGCTGACTTGATGTTAAGATCCAACATGCCTTGTGCTTCAACAGGCATAGGTAAAGGCAAATATTTCATCACCCGCTGTACTGGAACCGTTAAATTAAAATCATTGGCCTGCGCACCACTTAAGCCATAAGCGATTTCACCTTTACCAGTAATGCCTTTGCCCTGACCAAACTTTAAATCGGCCGCTAAACGTCCACTGAGTAAAGCCAGCGGCTTCACTTGCCACTGCACTTTATCTATTTGCTCGCCACGTAACATCAACTGCTGCGCTTGCCCATGCCAAATGGTGCCCGTCACACCAGAGGGCTCAACCCCTGAGGTTTTAGGCAGAAACTGCACTGCCCATTTTGCTGGCATTAAAATGATTAAAAATACCAAGTAGAGCAATACACATAATATGATAGGTTTGATGGCTAACTTCATCCCGCCGCTCCTAAATGTAAGCGTCTTACTTTTACCGTCCCCGGCGCATCACCTACCGCTAAATCTGTGTTTAACGTGACGACGCCATGACGCTCCTGCAATTGCTTTAACCAAGCAAGCAGCTTATTAAACTCAATATTATCAATCCAAACTTCCAGCTCATTACCCTTAGGTTGGATCCGGCTAATGGTAATACCGCTTTGACGCGCGCTGTTACCGATCAACTGGTTCAGGTTCACATTGCCTGATCCTGATCGTTGTTGAGCTTGGTAGTTAACAATATCTTGGCCCTTAGACTTCATCCAAATTAAGGTTTGTTGATGACTTTTAAGCCTTGTTTGCTCTTGCTCAAGGGCTTGGCTAAGGGGTTGATAGACCCCCCAATATAAGGCCCCTACCACTAACACCACGGCTGATAAAATGGCCAAATTACGCTCTCGGCTAGCAAGTCCTTCCCACCAATCTTTCATCCTTGCCCCCTAATGGTTAGCGTTCCAGTCACCTTATTACCTTGGTTACTCATGGCGCCTTGTTTTACTTCAAGACTCGCGTCTAATAAGCTTTGGAATTTCTCAAAATCAGCGTAAGTATCTGCTTTAATTTGCAATCTGAGCTCCGCGTTCTTTGCTTCATACTTGAGAGAAACAGGCTTAAAAGAAGGGATTTGCTTGAATGCAGGCTGAATTTTCGCAAGCATTCCCAATAAATCAGCACCTTGCGTTTGATTCTCTAATTTTGCCAAATGTCGCTTTAACTGCGCTTTGATACGCGCATCACGGATATTTTGCTCATTAGGAAACAGGCTGACATAGACTTGCTTGATTTGCTGTTTGAGTTGTTCGTTTTCTTGTTTTAACTGTTGTAAAGAAAGCACGGTCGAAAGTACGCCAAGTACCAGACAGGCTGCGGCCGCTATCCCGACTTTTTTCCATAATAACCAGTTCTTAGAGTACTCTTTTTGCGGTTGATACTCTCCCGTCAGCAGGTTTAATGAACTGGTTAACGCACCTTGTGCCATCAGTTGCATTGGCAACTCAGGGGGTTGCAGTTGCCAATCGCCCGGTACGTCTTGGGGTAATGGCGTATAACTGTAAATGACCTGTGGCCCAGCCTCGGTTGCCGTTTCATCACTGGCTTCTTCGCTAGCGCTCGCTTTAGGCTTAGGCTCATCTTCTGAGTCAGTCGCGGTTAGCCATCGCTCTAGCAAGAAAGGTAGCAGGCTTTGATCGCAACTGAAACCGCTGTACTCACCTTGTTTTATCAGCCAATCATCGCCCATTTGCATGGCTGACCAAGCGGCATCATTAGCCGGTAAGGCCAGTACATCAGGCAGCACTTGGCGACATTTTAATTGCGCGGCTTCAAGCCAATCGAGCCAAGTATCCATCTTACTTTTTTCAACCACAGCAAGATGAGCCACCCCTTGGCTACAATTTAAAACACTAAAATGTAAGTTATCGACATCCGTCGCTAACTCTTCTTCGATCATGTAAGGTAAAGCTTGCTGTAATTGCTTTGTCAGCTTACCTGGCACTTCCACCTGAGTCAGTAGCACATCACTGGCGGGTAATAGGGTGATAATGGGCCGTCCACCCGCTTTTTCGTGTAATTGCGACAACTGCTCGGCATGGTTTAATTGGCCCGAAGCGATGATCTCTTGTTCACTGCTGGACCAAACCAGCCAGTCGATGACATGGTTGGCTTCACTGCCTAATCGAACTACTAATCGTTCACTCACTGAACGCCTCCATATTGACGTCTTAGCGTCTTCACTTCTTTCTTACTGGCTTGAAACAAAGCATTCAGGGCAACCTGGGTTTCATCAAACTCGGCAACACCCACAAGTTCAAAAAACTGACTGCTAACATCTACTTGCGCTTTAATCTCATCACTAATTTGCAGCCCACTCAGGGCCGATGCGGCGAAAAAGTCGTCCTTACTTGACCAGCCATTTTGGGGCCTTTCATCAAGTAAGCTTTGCGCACCATCTTGACTTAACAAAGGCGTAAACAAAGCTTGAAAGACCTGTGGCTGGTCTGCAGCGACCGTATTGACATTTAACAGCCATTCACGCTGCGGAATAGCACATAAATAGGGGGCCAATTTTTTGTATACCCCTTGGCTGACGCCTTGAATGGCACGAAATTCAGATACGTCCACCATGGGGCCATTCGCCGTTAAGTGAGGCACTCCGCGCCCCTCATAAAAACTGTCTTCGGCTCCTTGACTACTCACGGACACACTATCCGCATCAAGCCAATCACGCATTGAGTCGGTAATTTGCTCCGCATAATAGCCTTCTACTTCTAAGCTCTCGAGCAAAGCTTGAAACTGAGTGGCAATGCGCGGCCTTGCGCCATCGGGTTTATTGGCCTCGTCTAACGCATTAAGATTAAAGCAACCTTGGCGATCTTTTATTTCCCCAGAGATGGTACCGCCATCAAGGGGGAAGCTCATGCCTGAGGTTGCCCAAGCCTGACTTAAGCTCACCACATCGTCATCATTTAATGTATTTTTTAACGTCATTTTGACAAAGGCTTCGGCCGCATGGCCATACCAGTATGCACGCTGACTCATCACTTGCCCTTGGGTGCGCATCAACTCCATTTGCAATCGTGAGGTCATGTTAGTGGCCACCACCACCATCACCGACAAAATCAACAACACGGTAATTAACGCAACGCCCCGTTGCGCAAATGACGGGCCCCTTGTTTGCATTAGCGACGCCCTCCATTTACCGGACCGCCGTTAGGGCCATTGTTGTCGTTCTCCTCTCCTTCTTCACCGCCTTCGCCATCTTCATTACCTTCACCATTATTAGGTGGCGATGTCTCATCCGGCTTACAAGAAGGATCTTCTGGAACCACAGGTTTACGCGCTTTCACCGCCTCTCCTTGAGGGGTTAAAAATAGCCGAGTCACTACCCCATAGGCTTCAAAATCAAACTCCATGGCGATACCCGCAGGCAATTTATCTTTCTGGCTCCAACTGGTTTGCCAACTTTTATCCCAATAACGTAAGGTTAAACTGTTAACATCATGAATCAAAACCTGTACTTCAGGCTCTTGGCCTGACACAATATCTGGGTATAAAAAGTACAAACGCTCTAGGTTGTTTTCCTTGACCCGATAGGCCACTCTGACCAAATTAGATCGAGGAAACTGACCTTGAGGGTTAGACCAGCCTAAGCGCACAAACTCAATGCCATCGCTTTCCGACTCAGCCACAAACTTACCCGCGCGCAATAGATCCTTACTCGGCTCTGCACCTGTGCGTGTGGTTCGCGCCACCATTTGCGTCATATCTCGTTCAATGATGAGCATGGCCCGCTGTAACTGCTTTAATCTTTGGGTATGTTCAGAGGAGATTTGATCGCTGCTGATCACACCTTGTAATACCTGATAAGCCGCTAAACTCAACACCGAGAATACGGCAATCGCAATCAAGATTTCCAGCAAGGTAAACCCTTGCTGCTTGGCTTGGTTAACGCCCAACATAGGTTCGCGCCGTGGCCAAAGCCACTTCCCCTTTCTCATCCAATGAGACTTCTATATCCAAGGCTTTAAAGTTAGGATCAAGTGTTTCCACACCGCGCCATTGCCAATACCAAGTTTGCCCCGCCATTTCTTCTGAGCCTTTGACCCAAGAGGGCCCAGGCCAACGTTTTTCTAATGTCGCTTGAGTGAGTTGATTACTGGCTACCCAAGTGGCAAAGGTTTTTTCTTGTAGATAACTCAAGCTGCGTACGTGCTCACTGGCGGTATTCATTACAGCCAACCCCGCGGCAGCAAAGACGCCCAAGGCCACCATGACCTCAAGTAAGGTCATCCCCCCTTGCTTGCGCTGACAGACGTGTGCGATACCCTTATTCATTCTTCGGGAGCCTCATTCACGAATATCTCCCCCGTCATTTTCACTTCAAGCTCCACCCAGATCTCTTGTGACTTATCCGTAGGCCTAAACCGCATGACAAAGGGGGTAATTTCACCGCTAGACATAATATGAATTTGCGGGATCAATTGTTCTTCTGGCTCATCAAACACGCTTTCATCTTCGAAAAGCTCTTCTTGCTCATCGCGGTCATCCCAAACAAACCCTGACAGGGTTAACGCCAATTCCATGTCTTCTGGCAGCGTTACTTGAGTTTTGATCTTGTCTTCTGGTAAGGCATACCAGCGTTTTTTTTCTACATCGTAAAATACAAACTGATAACTTTGCTCTTCTACGACAATGCCAAGCTCTCTTGAGGTCATCAGCGCTTGATCACTTAACACCTCAACAAAGCTCGCCAGACGCTGTGTTTCCAACTTCAATGCCTTGTAACCAGAGTTACTCGGCATGGTCATGACCACAGCGCTAGAAACTAAGCCCATCAACATGATCACCAGCATAATCTCAAGCAAGGTAAAACCGGCCATGGCTGGCTTTACCTTGGTCAATACTGGCTGTTGACGAGCGCGATTCATTTACTGAAACTCATCCATATTCCAGTTGCCGATATCGTCATCGGTGCCTTCTTCGCCATCTGGACCGGTCGAAAAGATATCTATGTTACCTTTCTCACCTGGGCTGGTCAGCAGATATGGATTGCCCCAAGGATCATTTGGTAGACGTTTCAGGTAACCACCTTCACGGTAGTTACGAGGCTCAGGTGAACCCGCTGGTTTGCTCACTAAGGCTTCAAGGCCTTGGTCTGTGGTTGGGTAACGGCTGTTATCCAATTTATACATATCGAGTGAATTTTCTAATGCGATGATGTCAGAAACCACTTTTTGTTGGTCTGCTTTTTCTTTGTTGCCAAGCAGGTTTGGAACAATCATGGCAGATAACACACCTAAAATAACAATAACAACCATGACTTCTAGCAAGGTAAAACCTTGTTGTTGTTGTTTGCTTTTTACTCTCATGACGACACTCTCTATAAAAATGGGCATTGCTGCCACTTAGGTTAAAACACAAATAATATCGAATTCACACTCAACCTTGCCCTGTGCGGTTAACACTTGAGCAATCACTTAATGGAGGCTATCCGCCCACCATATTATTGAGCGCGAGCATTGGCTGCAAGATAGCCGCCACAATAAACAACACCACGCCAGCCATGGTCACGACCAGCGCAGGTTCAAATACACCAAGGGCCATGTTTACCTGGGCCGCAAACTGTTTGTCTTGGTTTTCGGCCGAGCGCTCAAGCATCTGGTCAAGTTCACCACTTCGCTCACCACTGGCCACCATGTGTAGCATCATAGGTGGAAACAATTTGGTATTTTCCAAGGCGGCGCCCAAGCTGGTACCTTCACGTACGAAATCCGTCGCTTCGGAGACTTTTTCTCTTGCGTATAAGTTACTTAACACTTCACCCGCTATTTTCATACCTTCTAATAACGGGACGGCGCTCGCATTCAAAATACTTAAGGTTCGGGCAAATCTGGCGGTATTGAGATCTCGACTCACTTTTCCGACCACAGGTACGCTCAGTAAAAAACGGTCAAAGCGCAATTGATTACGCGGTTTTTTAAGAAATTGTTTTAAACCCAGTAATCCGCCCACAATGCCAATCACAATAAACAGGCCGTAATCACGCAAAAAATCACTGCTAGCAATCAAAAATAATGTGGAAGCCGGTAAGTCTTGTCCCATGTGTTCAAACTGACTAACCACCTGAGGCACTACCGAGGTTAACAAGATAGAGACAACACCCACAGCAACGAGCGTAAGCATTAAGGGGTAAATCATGGCTTGCATCAGTTTGCTGCGCATTTGCTGACGTTGCTCGGTATAGTCAGCCAAACGGTCCAATACTAACTCTAAATGTCCCGCTTTTTCACCCGCCGCGACCATGGCACAAAACAAGTCGTCAAAAATATGAGGGAATTCAGCCATACTGGCCGCTAAGGTATAACCTTCTAACACTCGGCTGCGCACAGCCGACAGCATCGATTTGACTTTCGGTTTGTCGGTTTGCTCAACCACGGCCTTTAAACATTCCTCTATTGGCATAGAGGCCGCCACCAGCGTTGACAGCTGACGGGTGAGCAAAGCCAACTCAGGGGTAGAAATTTTGCGCTTAAAAGAAAAGCCGCCTTTACTGGCTTTTTTATCTTGCTCTGCAGCTGGTTTCACTTCAACAGGCGTTAACCCCCGATCACGCAAAATCTGTCTGACTTGACGTGCGGTATCTGCTTCTTGCAAACCTTTTTTCTGCTTACCCTTTTTATCGAGGGCTTTATATTCAAACGCTGCCATGGTTATCCCTCTCTGGTCACCCGCAAGACTTCTTCTATGGTGGTGATGCCCTCACGTACCTTAGATAAACCATCAGAGCGAATGCTAGGCGTTTGCTGACGCACGATCTTTTCTATTTGCTGTTCACTGGCTCCCTCATGGATAGCGTTACGGACATCGTCATCCATCACTAATAGCTCGTAAATACCGGTACGGCCTTTGTACCCTGAGAAGTTACAGCTCTCACAACCATTGGCACGAAACACCTGAATATCTTCGTCTGCTGGCATGTTTAACATGGATTTTTCTTTCGCTGTCATGGCATGAGGCTCACGACAATCGGGGCACAAGGTTCGCACTAAACGCTGCGCCAGTACACCCAAGAGAGAAGAAGATAATAAGAAAGGCTCAACTCCCATGTCTTGCATCCGTGTCAGCGCACCAATGGCGGTGTTGGTATGCAAGGTCGACAATACTAAGTGACCCGTTAAACTCGCCTGCACCGCAATTTGCGCCGTCTCTAAGTCGCGGATCTCACCTATCATGACCACATCAGGGTCTTGACGTAAGATGGCCCGAAGGCCACGGGCAAAGGTCATGTCTACTTTGGTATTAACCTGAGTTTGACCTATGCCTTCTAACAAATATTCAATCGGATCCTCAACCGTTAAGATGTTGCGGTCTTTGGAGTTAATGTCCGACAGGCCAGCATACAAGGTGGTACTTTTACCCGAGCCTGTAGGCCCCGTTACCAAAATAATGCCGTGGGGTTTACGCAGTAAGTCCTTCAATATTTCAAGGTTATGCGGCGTCATGTTTAGCTCAGACATTTGCTTAACGGCGTTTTTATCTAATAAACGCAGCACCACTCGCTCACCGTGACTGGATGGCATGGTTGAAACCCGCACGTCAACGGCACGACCACCGATTCTTAATGCAATACGGCCATCTTGCGGAATTCGTTTTTCCGCGATATCTAGCTTAGCCATGACCTTGATCCGAGAAACCAGCAAAGAGGCTAGTTTACGTTGAGGCTTTAAGATCTCGCGTAACACGCCATCTATACGAAAACGAATTATCAAGGTCTTTTCAAACGTCTCAATATGAATATCAGACGCCCCTTCCTTAATCGCCTCGCTCAGCATGGCGTTGATTAACTTAATAATCGGCGCATCATCATCGGCCTCTAATAAGTCCTCATTGTCCGGCAGCTCTTCCGCTAATGCAAAGAAGTCCTCGTTACCTATGTCTTCCATTAACTGGCGCGCTTGCGACGAGTCGCGCTGATAGGTTTGCGTCAAGGTTTGCTCGAAAACTTCATCAACCAATACCACAACGCTAAAGCGCGAGCCCATTTGGCGACGAATTTCCAAGAAAATTTCTGGCTTAACATCAGCCTTGCAATATACCTTGGCTTGGCCATTCTCTGAGCTGAAAATTACACCATGATTTTTGGCAAATGAGAAAGGCAGCAGCTTTGCCGAGCTCGTTTGCTCTTCAAAGTGCGGCACTTCATCCGCAATGGCTTTTTCATCTATCAGCGGCGTTTCCATTGGGTACTTCCTTAGTTACTGCTTTGGTTAGTACTGGCTTCTGGCGAGCGACGCTTTTTCTTGGTGAAATCAAAGACCTCAGGGTTAATTTCTGGGCTTTGTCCCCACTCAGGTAGCACTGGTACATTGGTGTTTGGCATTAAGTTCACGCCCGTTTCTTGCTGCTGTAGCTGCACCGCACGCATTAAGCTGTATTTTCTTGAGCTTAAACTCGCCATGGTATTACTATCACGAATGATGGTTGGGCGGATAAAGATCATCAAGTTACGCTTGGCCGTGCTACTGGTGGTTGATTTAAAGAGGTTTCCTAAGTAAGGGATATCCCCCAGTAGCGGCACCTTATCCACTGATTCATCCACTTTTTCATCAATTAAGCCACCGATAACAATCGTATCTCCACTGTCAGCTAACACGGTGGTTTTAACCGCGCGCGTAGCAAAGGTGATGTCAACGCCGGTATTACCGTTCACATTGGACACTTCTTGTTCAATGATCAACTGCACCGCGTCACCTTCGTTAATCTGCGGCGTTACCTTCAGCTGAATACCCACTTTTTTACGTTCAATGGTAGTGAACGGATTATCGTTGTTACTGCTTGCCGCCGAGCCCGTTTTCACGGGCACTTCATCACCCACGATAAAACTGGCTTCTTGGTTATCAAGAGTGGTAATACTTGGCGTAGCCAAAATATTAGAGCCTTTGGAAGAGGCGATGGCTTGTAACACCACGCCCCAATCATCCGACGCGTAACCCACTGCCATACCACTGACCTTACTTAGCACATTCGCCAATGCCGTGACATCGCCTTTCGTGTCTGGGTTTTTAGTTGTAGTCCCATCTGAGTTGATAATGGTGGAGCCTTCTTCAGGTCTAGCTTGGTAAATCCCTGCCCCTATTTCGCCTAATGACGCACCATTAGAATGGAACTGAGTACCGCCACCTGCAAGGGTGGCCCATTGCACGCTTAACCCGATGCCATCACCTTCAGCCACTTCGACAATAATGGCCTCAACCAAAACTTGAGCACGACGAATATCTAATTGGCGAATAACCGCCTCAAGTGAGCCCATCACATCAGGTTGTGCGGTAATCACGATGGCATTAGTACCTTCATGAGCTTCGATACTTAGGTTAGATTGTTTACTTGCTGCACCACCGGCTGCGGCTGCGCCATTAGCACCTTTTAATTCACCTTCAATAGATTTACTGACCCCTTGTAATACCTCCACCATCTCTTTGGCTTTAGCATATTTAAGGTAAAACACCCGGGTATTACCGCTGGTTTCAAGCTCACTATCGAGCTGACGAACGAGTTGTACGGCCCGTTTACGCGCTTGTGGTTCACCACTGATGATCACCGAGTTGGTGCGCTCATCGGCCACCATACGCGGCTTGAGCATATTAGGGGTATTTGACTTGCCATCACCGGGTTTTTGAATCGACTCTAATATTCTGACCATTTCAGATGCACTGGCAAAGTTTAGACGAACGATATCCACTTCTTCGTCACCGGCTTTATCGACCCGGCGCACGATTTCAACTAAGCGATTAACCACCGCGGCTCGACCAGTGATCATGATGACGTTAGAGGGATCATAATGAACAACGTTACCACCGCCTGCATTGTCATTTAACTGGCGTAGCAGCGGCGCTAGCTCACGCACCGACACATTGCGCACAGGCACAACGCGAGTCACCATCTCATCGCCCTTGCCAGGGTTTTTGCCGTCAACCACAGGAATGGCCGATACTTTGGCATCTTTTGCTTTGATGACTTTCATCACGCCATTGTCCATTTCGACCACAGCAAAGCCATAAACGTCTAATACATTTAAGAAAAATTGATAGTACTGCTCATCGTTGAGCAAATCGTAACTACGAACATTAATTTTTCCACGAACAGACGGTTCGATGATAATGGTTTTATTAAGGTTCTTACCGACGATATTAATAAATTCATTGATGTCCGTGCCTTTAAAGCTAGCTGAATACTCAGCGGCAGAAACGTTGGCACTGAAAGCGAGCAGCAATCCTGCACAAAGGGCGCTAAATTTACGCCGTGTCCCTAAAATTCTCATAAATATTCTGTGCTCCAACTTTCTTATTTATTCGGGCAGACTAAAAAACAAATCGTATATTTGGCCATCACGCTCTACCGACAAGGTCATTTCACGCATGGTCGGAAATTCTTGCATGAGGCTCATTGATTGCTGCATATCGGTTAAATCAATGCCATTAAGGCTGACCGCAAGGTCATTTGGTTGTAAACCAGCGGCTTCAAATAGGCTGCGATCTTTACCTGGATTAATACGGTACCCCACCAACGTGCCTTGATTCCTCACAGGCGAGATCGAGAGAAAATCAGTGATTTTATTCGGGTTGGCTAATAGCTCCGCGCGGTTAAGCTCAAGCTCTACTGGCTCTGGGTCGGCTGGTTTGGCTGGTTTGACAGGCGCGCTACGAGAGGCCCTTGGCTCAGGTTTGGACGCCACATAATCCTCACCATCTAACATTAAGGTTTGTAGATCACCTCGATACTCTAAGATCACTCGGTCGGGTTGCACTTCTTTTAACACCGCGCCCGTGTTGCCTATGGTATTGCCGATAAAGTAAGTATCCTGCCTCCCTCTATCTTCAATGATCGCCATGGCATTTTTGGGGATGGTTGACGCCAATACACCCGTCAGCTTCACATTAAGCTTGGTTTTTGGTGCTTCTTTGGGCTTTTGCACAACCGGTTTTGGTTTAGCCACCACCTTATTAAATTCACCAAATAAGTGCAGCGCAGTCAATGCAGTGAGGTTTAACCCGGGTTGATTTTGCCCCTGCTCAGTCGCAGGTGCAGGCCGCCATGTCGGGGCTTGATTTGATTTTGTGGGCATAGCCAACCACGTTAAGTTGGCCAATTGATAGCACAGCAGCACCAGCAAAGAATAAAAAGCAATAGAAGAAAGCTTTTGCTGGGGCAGGCTGCTCAGGCGCGACAAGGCACCAGAGAACTTATCCATTACAACATTCCTAATTATTTACAACACAGCATCCTGCCGATAAGGGCAATACTAGCTTGGCTCAAGTGTCCCACTCAAGCACAAAAGCTAGGTTATGAGAGATCGGCGATATTCTTACTCATTCAATACTGATGCGCTAGGGTTTCAGTTCATTTGCGAATAGCTTATTAAGCGATTCCTAATCGTCCGAGAGTTTAACACGAGCGTAAAACCAAACAACAGCCATCGTTTGCGAGTTTCTCATCTATTCGTGATGTATACCCAATCAACTTGAAAAACTTAGTTCAGGGAGTGTGTTGCCAATAGCCTAAAGCAGTCAGAGCGGAGCTGACTTGAAGCCAAGGCAGATGACTTCAAAAGCCATCAACAAAGCGGCGCAGCCAAACAACTCACGCTTTAAGTGGCGCTCGTTATCTTTGTGGTCGGGTTACCTATCATCTTTACATCATCTGTCTGGTTCAAGCTTGAAAACTCAGTCAATCCCCCCCATGTAGAGTTGAACAACATGCGAAAAATGGAACCCCCATGTCCGATCCGAACACGAACTCAATTCGCCTTGATAAATGGCTTTGGGCTGCTCGCTTTTATAAAACGCGCGCCCTTGCAAGAGACATGATCCAGGGAGGCAAAGTGCAGTATAATGGTCAGCGAACAAAACCGAGTAAAATAGTTGAATTAGGTGCAACCATTAGCGTACGCCAAGGTCATGATAATAAAGAAGTAACAGTGCTAAAACTTGAAGGGCAACGAAAAGCTGCCCCTCAAGCACAACTGTTATACCAAGAGACATCGGCCAGTGTTGCCCTTCGTGAGCAACATGCTGAATTAAGAAAACTCAGTGCGCTGCACGCACCTCACCCAGACCGGCGTCCAGATAAAAAGCAACGTCGAGAACTATTAAAAGTTAAATCACAACGCAGTGATGGCTAATTTGGAGAGCATGATGAGCCAAACCACAACCCAACCTTTGTACGATAACTTATTTCGTTTCCTTTTTGAGGACTACGATGTGCGCGGTGAATTTGTACAACTGAGTCACAGTTATCAGGATGTCCTTCGTAACCACCAATATCCACCCGCCATTGAGCGCTTAGTCGGTGAGTTATTTGTGGCCACCAGCTTACTCACCGCCACCTTGAAATTTGAAGGGCACATTAATGTACAACTACAAGGCAATGGCCCGGTTTATTTAGCCGCCATCAATGGCGACAACGATCAAACCCTACGTGGCGTAGCTCGTTACAATTCAGCACCCGCTGACAACGCGACACTCACAGAGATGGTAGGCAAAGGATTTCTACTTATTACCATTACCCCCGACCAAGGTGAGCGCTATCAAGGGGTCGTGGAACTGGTTGGCGATTCGCTAGCAGAAAGTCTAGAAAACTACTTCGCTCAGTCTGAACAATTAACCACTAAACTCATACTAAAAACAGGGTTTTATAACAACCAAAAAGTTGCATCTGGTCTATTATTACAAAAGATGCCTTCAGCCAAAGAGCAGCATGACGAAGAGTTTAATCATGTCGCGACTTTAGCTGATACGCTCAAAGATGAAGAGCTGTTTGGACTGGATGCACAAACCTTATTGTACCGTTTGTATCATCAAGAAACCGTTCGTATTTTTGAGCCACAACCTGTTGTATTTGAATGTGGTTGTTCAAGAGAAAAATGTGAAGGAGCTTTGTTATCGGTCGAGAAAAGTGAATTGCTGGATATTCTGAAAGAGAAAGGTCAAATCGATATGGACTGCGAGTATTGCCGTACTAGCTACCATTTTGACGCCGTTGACGTGGAAGCATTATTCACCACAAAAAAACCGTCTAACCAGAACAACGAAACGCAACACTAAAAAAGATCAGTCACAAATAGCAAGTAGTAGTTTCTTTATCATATTTTACTCTTAAGTTTGAAGCGTATCCCATTATTCTAAATCGAAAGTAATAGAATAATTGTATACCCAAGATACCTGAAGATGCGGGATTCAGAGCCGCTCATTATGTTCAATTTGAGGCAAAAAGACGAAGGAATGGTCAACCCTTTCAAGGCTTTTTAACTAAAAAGTGGACGTAATGAGCGGCTCCCTAAGGGCGAGTTTTGTAGGCTTATATGCTTTGTTGCTGATTTTCAACGTAGAATAACTATGTCTCAAATCAGCGTCGCGCCTAAAAGCCTACAAACTCTCGCTGAACCAGCATCTCTAGGTAACTTGGGTATCTGACCAAACCTAAACCTTGGAGATAAATATGACAGTTATCGACGTGGAAAGAACTCTATTAAGTGCGCAAGACTTAGCTAAATACGGCATTCAAGGGGTCAAGGAAGTAGTGCATAACCCTTCTTATGAAACCTTGTTTGCCGAAGAAACGAAACCTGACCTAGTCGGATTTGAGCGTGGAGTTGTAACCGAGTCCGGAGCTGTCGCGGTCGATACAGGGATTTTTACAGGGCGATCACCAAAGGATAAGTACATCGTCAAAGACGATGTCACCCGAGATACCATCTGGTGGTCAGATCAAGGAAAGAATGATAATAAGCCCATCACCCCGGCAGTTTGGCAAGACCTTAAATCCCTTGTTATCAAAGAGCTTTCGAATAAGCGATTGTTTGTGGTGGACGCATTTTGCGGCGCCAATAAAGACTCTCGCTTAGCCGTTCGCTTTATCGTCGAAGTGGCATGGCAAGCGCATTTTGTGACCAACATGTTCATTCGCCCTACGGCCGAAGAGTTGGCCGAGTTTGAGCCTGATTTTATTGTGCTCAATGGCTCAGAAACCACTAACCCTAACTGGCAAGAGCACGGCCTAAATTCAGAGAACTTCATCGCCTTTAACCTTACCGAAAAAATGCAAATTATCGGCGGGACTTGGTATGGTGGAGAAATGAAAAAAGGCATGTTTGCCATGATGAATTACCTGCTACCGCTACGCGGCATGGCTTCTATGCATTGCTCGGCGAATGTGGGTAAAGACGGCGATACCGCCATCTTCTTTGGCTTATCGGGTACAGGTAAAACCACCCTGTCAACGGATCCTAAACGCGCACTTATCGGTGACGATGAGCATGGCTGGGATGACTCGGGTGTGTTTAACTTTGAAGGGGGCTGTTACGCCAAGACCATCCGGTTATGCCTTGAAGCCGAGCCCGATATTTATAAGGCGATCAAACGCGATGCCTTACTCGAAAATGTCACCGTGCGAGAAGATAAAACCGTTGATTATGATGATGGTAGCAAAACAGAAAATACTCGCGTTAGCTACCCTATTTATCATATTGAAAACATAGTTAAGCCTGTCTCAAAAGGGGGCCATGCTACTAAGGTTATCTTCTTAACCGCTGATGCCTTTGGTGTGTTACCGCCTGTCTCTAAACTGACTAAGGAGCAAACCAAGTACCACTTCTTGTCTGGCTTTACGGCTAAGCTGGCGGGCACCGAGCGTGGTATAACCGAGCCAACGCCAACATTTTCAGCTTGTTTTGGCGCCGCATTTTTAACCTTACATCCCACTAAATATGGCCAAGAGTTAGTGAAGCGTATGGAGGCGGCTGGCGCAGAAGCTTATCTTGTGAACACGGGCTGGAATGGGACAGGCAAGCGTATCTCGATTCAAGATACACGGGCGATCATCGATGCCATCTTGGATGGTTCAATTGAAAAGGCCGAAACAAAGACCATCCCAGTGTTTAACCTCACCGTCCCAACGGCATTGCCTCATGTTGATCCTGATATTTTGGATCCTCGTGATACTTACCCAAGTGCTGAGCAATGGGACGAAAAGGCCGCCAAGTTAGCGCAACTGTTCATTGATAATTTTGTTCAATACACGGACAACGATGAAGGCAAAGCGCTGGTTGCAGCAGGTCCACAACTATAAAGCCGCATTTTGATTAATGTTACGCGGGGCACCTTGCCCCGCTTTTTTGTTGTCCAACTTTTGATCAGCCCAGCGCTTCCCCACTCCTTGCCTGCGTTACACTATTATCCCCGATCAGCCTGGATATGCTTGATTGGGTATATCACCACTTTTGACCATAACAGTCTTTAAAAAAGATGAGTAAGACGCTATAAAGACCACAGTGAAAAGTTATTAAGGTTAACCTAACTTGAAGACAAACCTCATTACTCCCGAAGGCATGGCAAAATTACAGGCGGAGTTGGATCATTTGTGGCGTGAATATCGCCCCGAAATCACCAAAAAGGTCGCTTGGGCCGCCAGTTTAGGCGATCGTTCTGAGAATGCAGACTACAAAGAAAATAAACGTGTACTAAGACAAATCGACAAGCGTGTCCGTTTTTTGCGTAAACGCATCGAAGAAGTCACCGTTGTCACGCCCTCTGCACAACAATTGGGTAAAGTCTTTTTTGGCGCAAGGGTTGAAATTGAAAATGATGAGGGTGAGACCCTTACCTTTAAAATTGTTGGCCCAGATGAGATTTATGGTCGTAAAGATTACATCTCAATCGACTCACCGATGGCGCGAGCCTTATTGAAGAAGTCCGTCGATGATGAAGCCATCGTCACCACCCCAACCGGCGATAAAGTCTGGTATATCAATAAAATAGATTATCAACTCCCCGATTCCCATTGAGCTAAGCTCAACCAACTTAGTTATTACCGAGATCATCATGCATGCTATTTCTCAAACCCTAGCACAAGAGCTAGGTGCCAATACCGCGCAAGTTAACGCGGCCATTCAATTATTAGACGAAGGGGCTACGGTGCCCTTTATCGCGCGTTACCGTAAGGAAGTCACTGGCGGATTAGACGACGGCCAGCTGCGTAACCTTGATCAACGTCTAACCTATTTACGTGAATTGGAAGATCGTCGAACCACCATCATCAGCAGTATCCAAGAGCAAGGTAAATTAACCGAGGCGCTCCACCAGCAACTCAACGAAGCTGACACTAAAACTCGCCTGGAAGATCTCTATTTACCCTATAAACAAAAACGCGTCACTAAAGGCCAGCTAGCCATTAATGCAGGCCTTGAGCCTTTAGCGGATAAGTTGCTGGCGCATCCTGAGTTAGATCCTGACACGGCAGCCCAAGACTTTATCAACCCAGAGCTCAAATTTAACGACAGCAAAGCCGTATTAGAGGGTGCTAAATACATTTTAATGGAGCGCTTCGCGCAAGATGCGGAGTTGATCAGCCAAGTGCGTCAACATTTACAGCAAAATGCGGCGTTAGAAGCAAAGGTTATTGCCGGTAAAGAACAAGAAGGCCTTAAATTTAAAGACTATTTCAACTACAGCGAGAAAATTGCCAAGATCCCCTCTCATCGTGCCCTCGCCCTGCTTCGTGGTCGAAACGAAGGGGTTTTACAACTGAGCTTAAATAGTGATCCCGAACGAGAGGACACCACACTGCCAAGCACCGGCGAAACCCTTATTGCGCGTTTTATGCAAGTGAATCAAATGACAGCCAACCCATGGCTAAAAAGCGTCGTGCAATGGACATGGCGAATTAAATTATTAATGCAACTAGAAAATGAGTTAATCACCTCACTGCGTGAGCAAGCCGAAATCGAAGCCATCGAGGTGTTTGCGAAAAATCTAACGGATCTATTAATGGCAGCCCCCGGGGGAGCTAAAGTCACCTTGGCATTGGATCCTGGGCTGCGTACCGGCGTTAAGGTGGCGGTAGTGGATACCACGGGTAAATTATTAGCCTACAGCACCATTTACCCTCACGCGCCACGCAATGATTGGCAGGGTGCGTTGGCTGAGCTAAGTCAGCTTTGTCAACAACATGGAGTGGAAATTATCAGTATAGGTAACGGCACCGCTTCGCGTGAGACCGATCAGTTAGTGGCAGATCTCATTAAAGCCAAGCCTGAACTAAGACTGACGAAAATCATGGTAAGCGAAGCGGGTGCTTCTGTTTATTCGGCATCTGAGCTTGCCGCTAAGGAGTTTCCTGATCTAGATGTCTCTATTCGTGGGGCCGTGTCTATAGCGAGGCGTTTACAAGATCCCCTAGCAGAGCTAGTAAAAATTGAACCTAAAGCCATCGGAGTGGGCCAATATCAACACGATGTTAACCAAACCCTACTAGCGAAAAAGCTCGATGGTGTCGTTGAGGACTGTGTTAATGCCGTGGGCGTTGATGTGAATACGGCATCGGCAGCCCTATTAGCCCATGTCGCCGGGCTCAATAGCACCATAGCGCAAAACATTGTTGATTATCGCGATGAAAATGGCATTTTTGTTGACCGTTCACAGCTGAAAAAAGTCGCACGTTTGGGGCCAAAAGCATTTCAACAATGTGCCGGATTTTTGCGCATCCAAGGTGGTAAAAATCCGCTGGATGCCTCAGCGGTACACCCAGAAGCCTATCCTGTAGTGAAAGCCATTATCCAGCAAAGTAATTTGCAGATCAGTGAACTCATGGGCAACCCACAAGCATTAAAAAGCGTTAACCCCAAAGACTTTGTTAATGATGACTTCGGTTTACCCACCATCTCTGACATCTTTAAAGAGCTAGAGAAACCCGGTCGTGACCCACGCCCTGAATTTAAAACGGCTACCTTTAAAGAAGGCGTCAATACCATCAAGGATTTACAACCTGAAATGATCTTAGAAGGTGTCGTCACCAATGTAGCCAACTTTGGTGCTTTTGTTGATATTGGGGTTCACCAAGACGGCTTGGTACATATCTCTGCATTGAGTGACAAGTTCGTGAGCGATCCACGTGAGGTTGTCAAAGCCGGCCAAATTGTTAAAGTAAAAGTGATTGAAGTGGATGTGCCTCGCAAGCGTATTAGCTTAACCATGAAGCTACATCAGTCAGCACCTAACGCAGGCGCATCCGCACCTAAACAGCCTCGTAAAAACAAACCTCAACAAAGCCGCAGCCCAGCGCTCACCAACAATGCCTTTGCCGATGCGTTTAACAAGGCGAAAAGTAAAAGATAACTTGGGTTTAACTTAAGTTGCACAGTGCTAGCTTTGCTCACAAGGCTAGCACTGGAGAACCGACGGCACAATATGTTCGCTTGTGCCCTCATCCCCGAGCAACTTAGATAGGCTTGGTCTCAGCATTCTTGACAAAGCACCAATAATATATTGATTTAATTGAGTCATTTCTGATGATTAACTGGGGGTTACTCGTTATTTACTGGCTATTTAAATCGAGGCGATTAATCCTGGGCGTTGGTTGGGCACAACCGAACCAAAATAACGTTGTTCTAGAGCACGATCTGTGTTCATTGCTTGCTCGGAGCGTGGTACTGGACCATATTGTTGCGCAGGGCTAAATCTATGTATGTCGTCAGCTTCTAGTACCTGATTGATATCGGAGCGGACTCCTTGAGCAATAGGTTTATCATCGCTGACCGATTGCTCATCAGACGAGCCCTGCAATTCACGCTTACTGGCTGATAGTTCAGCATAAGCCGAATTCAATTGTCGTGTCGCTTCTGCGGCAATGCGACGATCGGCTACTGATGGGTTTTGCGGGGCCAACGCCGCGGCACGAACCTGACGCATTTTTTGGATGGTGGCTTGAGGATCACCAGCAACGGGCGAAACACTGATAGGGACTTCGCCGGATACAGCATAGCGCTTTCCATCTGGACCGCGCTCATACCCATAACTGGGTTGGCCCGCATACTGCCCACCAACACTCGCATGCGCTTGTTCGTGAATAACGACTTCGGTATGTCGAGCTTCGAGGGAATCCACCACCTTTTGCTCTTGCGGCGTGAGCTGGTTTGGCTGTGAGTTGTTTTCTTTTTGTTGTTCGGAAGCTTGCTGTTGTTGTTCAGAGCTTGCGCCTTCGCCCGAGCCATCCTTGCCTTCCTTGCCATGAACGGTGCGGATATCGGTATTTTGTGCTTCACTGCTGTGTGTGCCACTGGCATTTTGGTGGCCAACTTTATTCTTGTCTTTTTCCGAGCCTACCTCGGTTTCAGCTTTGTAAGCATCGGTTTTGTTGAGTTGCGGAACCAACTCACGATAGCGGTTCTCTTGGCGAGTCACGTTTTGCTGTGGCTGCATGGGCGCAGGGATCATTGGAGGAAGTTGAACATTGATATTCATATTTTCCCCCTTACGTTTGAATTAACCCAAAAATAACCTAAATTTTGCCACTGTCGTTTATAAACAATCATCATTTATAAACCGTCATTGATACCCAACCGCTTAGACACCCATTTAGCATTCGTTAACATTCGACCTTGGTATCCTAGACCTTGATATCAATAATACTGCCCATCATCTCGTCAGCGACGGTTATCACTTTGGCTGAAGCTTTGGCTTGGTGTTCAGCCACTTTAAGATTAACCAGTTCAGTGATAACGGATTCTTGTGTCCTATCATTCGGCAACAAGGTGGTGGCCGTTTGACCATCTTGAACCAAAGGCGCGGCATTGTTCGTCTCAGAGACACCGCTTGAATTAGCCACAGCTTGTTGGGCAATATTATTGGCGCTGTTGGTTACTTGCTGCTGTGCTTTTTGAAACCCTTCAACGCCAATATTGAAGGCTGATTGAATTTTCATAACACAACTCTCACCGACTAATAGATTAATTATGGCTTAAAATTGTTCATTTTTACAGCAATTATTGCTTATTTATACCAAACAAAAATGAATAAGCTGGGCACAAAATTGCTCTTTATCCGTCACAAATGGTGCATGCGATGATTTATCAAGCACATATATTTCGCACTCAGGGGCTAATTGTGCAACTTCACTGGCCGTTGCAATGGGTACCAAGCCATCTAACTTGCCGTACATGGCCAAAAAGGGCATGGTTAAGGAAGCGAGCTGTTCACGTAAATCAGCTTGCTGTAAGATCATTAAGCCATCATGCAGTGCTTGTCTATCTGGTAATGGTTTTTCACCAAGCCAACCTTTCAGCGCTTTGATATCTTGACGCGCTGATTCACTTCCCATGGCCTGTATCGCCAAAAACCGCTCTATTGTGGTTTTAAAATCGCCTGCTAAGGAAGTAATAAACTGATCTAACACCTTAGGGGCAATTCCTGGCCAGCTTTGCGTTTGAGCAAACTTAGGACTGGAAGCCACCGTCACCAAACGCCTTATTCGTTCAGGCTCGAGTAAAGCCGCTTGAGTAGCCACTAACCCACCTAACGACCAACCGACCCACACCGCTTCTTTAGGCGCTTTTTCAAGTACCGCTTGGGCAAGACTAATCAGATTGTGTTCAGGCAGCACGGGGCTATCACCAAAGCCAGGTAGATCGATAAGATGAACGGTAAAGTAAGGCGTTAACAAGGGCAAAACACCTTGCCAAGCCGCACTGTTCAACCCCCAACCGTGTAACAACACAAGATCCCTGCCTTGGCCTACACTGGTGATATGTAATTCTTGGGTCATAGTCATGTTTAGTATTCAAAAGTGGGTCATGTTACCGCAACTTTTTGCACATGCAAGCCAGAAACTAACTCACCATGGCCAACAGTTCCTCCCCTTCAGTTGCCTACTATGCCAACAGGGCCTGACTTCAGGTGTGGTATGCCCCACTTGCAGCAAAGACTTAACGCAAGCTTACTGCCGTTGCCTACGCTGTGGCTTGCCCTTACCCAGCACGCAAGGGAATTGTGGCCATTGTTTGGCGCACCCACCTCAATATGACCGTTTGTTGGCTTGTGGCCTATTTTGTCCGCCGTTAAATCAAGTTGTGTTTCAATTAAAATATGCCAAGCAACCCCTCTTTGCAAAGATCCTCGGTCAGCGATTGGCTTGTGAAGTGCAGCAGCAAACCGATTTTAACCAGCTGTCAGCAGAGCCATTGCCGGAGCTATTGCTACCTGTCCCCTTACATCCGCAAAAAGAGCATCAGCGCGGGTTTAATCAAGCCCAGCTCATCGCCCAGCATTGCAGTCGTCAACTTGATATACCCACAGAAACAAGGGCAATCAAACGAGTTAAAAACACCCAAAGCCAAACCCAATTAACCCGGCAACAACGCCAACACAACATGCGACGCGCCTTTAAACCCGTTGGGTCACTTCAAGGAATCAAGCATTTAGCCATCATAGACGATATCGTCACCACAGGCGCAACGGTCAACAGCCTGACAAAAGTGGTGAAACAAGCCGGTGTTAAACGCGTCGATGTGTGGTGCATTTGCCGCACCCCCACCACCCCAAGCTTATTTTGAAGGTATCTTTTCAACCTTGTTAAAGGCGCGAGCAATAGGTCGTCACCGTTAAAACACGCGAAAAATCGTATTTTAGATACAAATCGGCTGGTTTTTAGCGTTATAATGCTTGAGTAATTTAGTCAGGTTTATTGAGGATAGTGATGATCAGTATTTCCAGTGCAGCGCAGCAACACTTTGTTAAGTTGCTAAGTGCACAGCCCGAAGGCACCAATATTCGCGTTTTTGTAGTTAACCCTGGCACACCTAATGCAGAGTGCGGTGTTTCTTACTGCCCACCAGAAGCGGTTGAACGTACCGATGTACTGCTGCCATTTGACGGGTTCGATGCGTTAGTAGATGAGGTCAGTGCCCCCTTCCTTGAAGAAGCAACGATTGACCTTGTTAGCGAAGAAACAGGAACGCAATTAACCTTAAAAGCACCTAATGCAAAAATGAAACGCGTTGCCGATGACGCCCCGCTTGTCGAGCGTGTTGAATACTTTATTCAATCTGAAGTTAACCCGGGGTTAGCAGGCCATGGTGGTCACGTTAAGTTAATGGAAATCACCGAAGAAGGTTACGCCGTGGTGCAATTTGGTGGCGGTTGTAATGGCTGCTCGATGGTTGATGTGACCCTTAAAGAAGGCATTGAAAAGCAAATGGTAGCCACCTTTGAAGGCGAGCTAAAAGGGGTGCGCGATATGACCGAACACCAAAGTGGTGAACACTCTTACTATAAGTAACCACCTGCTATTAAATAAAAAAACCGCTCATCAATAGCGGTTTTTTTTATTTCACGTTCAGCAAATCGCATTCAATAGTGCTGTTGGCTTACTCATCTTTTTTGCTACGCGCTAATAATGCAATAGCAGCGGCCTTCGCGTCTTTACCTTGATAGAGTACTTGATACACCTGCTCGGTAATCGGCATTTCCACACCTAAACGTTGCGAAAGCATGAACACTTCTTTGGTATTGCGATAGCCTTCAACCACTTGGCCTATCTCTTGCTGTGCCTCATCAACACTCAAACCACGCCCTAGGGCTAAACCAAAACGTCGATTTCGCGATTGATTATCGGTGCAAGTTAACACTAAGTCACCTAACCCTGCCATGCCCATAAAGGTTTTAGGATCGGCCTTTAACGCAGCCCCAAGTCGAGTTAACTCAGCCAAACCTCGCGTAATTAAGGCCGTACGCGCATTGGCACCAAATCCTAAACCATCCGCCAGGCCTGCACCTATCGCTATCACATTCTTCACCGCGCCACCCAGTTGTACACCAATAAAATCGTCATTGGTATAAACCCGAAAACGTTGCTCGTTATGTAATAAATCTGACAGGTCTTTAACAAAATCGGGATCCGTTGACGACAAGGAGATCGCCGTCGGTAAACCCGCAGCAAGCTCTTTGGCAAAGGTTGGACCAGAGATCACGGCTAGGGATATGTCAGGACCAAGCACATCAAGCGCAACATCTTGCAACAAGCGTCCGGTTTCTGGCTCAAGGCCCTTGGTCGCCCAAGCAATGCGATGCGAAGGCGTTAGCAAAGGCTTAATTTGCTTTAAGACGATAGCAAAAGCATGGCTGGGCACCACCAATAAAATATTTCGAGATGCCTGAACACAAGTCGTTAGGTCGGATTCGACTTGTAACGTATCCGGAAAAGGGCAATCGGGAAGAAACTCTTGGTTACAACGAGCTTGCGCCAAGCGAGCCATATGATCGGCTTCATGACCCCAAAGCAAAGTTTGATGTCCATTTCTGGCTAAAGAAATAGCAAGGGCGGTGCCATACGACCCCGCCCCCAATACAGAAATGGCTGCTGTGTTAGCCATAAATATTAAGAATCCAATTGTTCCGGTTGAGCTTGCTCTGCTGCACGCTGTTGCATTGCTTGAGCAAACAGGGCGTCAAAGTTAACTGGCGCTAGGTTCAGTTGTGGGAAAGTTCCACGCGTTACCATGCTAGTTACCGCTTCACGCGCATACGGGAATAGAATGTTAGGGCAGAATGCACCTAGACAATGAGCCAGTTGTGGATCAGGCATTTCGCCTACGGTGAAAATACCCGCTTGCTGAACTTCACAAAGGAAAGCAGTGTCTTCGCCGATGTTTGCAGTCACGGTGAGAGAAAGCACGACTTCGTAAACGTTATCCGCTAACTTACCGCTTTTAGTGTCAAGATCTAGCTTAACTTCTGGTTGCCATTCTTTTTGGAATACCGCAGGAGAATTTGGACATTCAAACGAAATGTCTTTTAGGAAGATGCGCTGGATATTGAAATCGATTTGTTGTTGCTGTTGCGCATTTTGTTGTTCTTCGGCCATCTTAATAGTCCTTAAAAATATATATAAATCATGGGGTAACCCCACTTTAAATTAGTCGCTTTCACGCTAATGCACTCCATTTGCATTATGATGAAAGATAACATCACATCAACTTTGCTCGCTAAGTACTGAAGCGGCAAAAACCAGCCTGATAGAGGCGGTGAATTATTTTTTTGTCAGCGGCAGGTTGGCGCTTTTCCACTCCGCTAAACCACCCGTCAAGTTATTCACTTGAGTAAAACCAGCTTTAGCCAGCTTATTGGCAGCGCCAGAAGATCGCATTCCTGTTGCACACACCACTATAATGGGGCTCTGTTTCAGATTTTCAATGCCGGAAAACGTTCCTGCACTAATTTGTGACTCAGTTAAATGTTTTGCGCCTACAATGTGGCCTTTTTTAAACTCATCAAGGCTGCGAACGTCTACCACAACCGCATTTTCTCGGTTCATCATCAAGGTGGCTTGTTGATGGGTCACACTCTTAATGGGCGAAAGTTTGCTTTTGATCGTGGTGTAAACCAGTGCACCGGCGAGACCAAACCAAGCGGCAACCAGCATCGGGTTTGCCGCAGCAAAATCCATATATTCTTGCATAGCGTATTACTTCATTGACTGAAAAAAAGCGATTATACCTGTGACGAAATAGAATATCAGCCTAGCAAAAACACAAAACCATCATTTTTCCCATATTTAGGCCAAAGCGAGCCTGCTAAACAACACAATCCTATTTGAAATAATACGAAAGGATTGAGCCAGATCTACAACACAGCATCTAAATGTAGTAAAATTACGCTAATTTTGTTTCTACAAATCTAACCAGAAGAGGTTCACGAATATGGCTAAAAAGCCTTTAGTACTTATCATCATGGATGGCTGGGGTTACCGTGCGGACATGCCGGACAATGCAGTTTCTAATGCCAAAACGCCAGTACTTGATGGCCTATGTAAAGATTACGCCAATACCCTTATTTCTGCCTCGGGTATGGATGTGGGTTTACCTGACGGTCAAATGGGTAACTCTGAAGTGGGTCATACCAACATAGGTGCAGGCCGCGTGGTTTACCAAAACCTCACTCGCATCACAAAAGACATTCAAGACGGTACTTTCTTTGAAAATGCAGTCCTAACGGGTGCGGTAGATAAAGCCGTCAACGCTGGCAAAGCTGTTCACATCATGGGCCTACTTTCGCCAGGCGGTGTCCACAGCCACGAAGACCATATGCTTGCCGCCATTGAATTAGCAGCTAAGCGCGGCGCAGAGAAAATCTACCTGCACGCGATCACCGATGGCCGTGACACACCACCACGTAGTGCGCAAGGTTCAATTGAACTATTCGAAAAGAAATTCCAAGCCCTAGGCAAAGGTCGCTTTGCCACTATGGTTGGTCGCTACTTCGCGATGGACCGCGACAACCGTTGGGATCGCGTTGAGCAAGCTTACAACCTACTCACGCAAAGCCAAGCTGAGTACCAGTTTGATAGTGCTACCGATGCGTTGAATGCGGCTTACGCTCGTGATGAAAACGACGAGTTTGTAAAAGCAAGCGTTATCGGTGAAGCCGCCCCTATCGTTGATGGCGACGCTGTTATCTTTATGAACTTCCGTGCTGACCGTGCCCGTGAAATCACCCGTGCTTTTGTTGATACGGATTTTGATGGCTTTAAGCGTCAAGTTGAGCCTAAGCTTGCTGATTTCGTGATGATCACAGAATACGCGGCTGACATTAACACGGCTTGTGCTTACCCTTCTGAGTCACTATCCAACACCTTAGGTGAATGGTTATCAGATCACGGTAAAACTCAGTTACGTATATCTGAAACAGAAAAATACGCCCACGTTACCTTCTTCTTTAACGGTGGTGTTGAGAAAGAGTTTGCTGGTGAAGAGCGCTCATTGATTGCGTCTCCTGCTGTGGCAACTTACGACCTTCAGCCTGAAATGAGCTCTGCCGAGCTAACAGAGAAACTGGTAGGCGCGATCAAGAGTGATAAATACGATGTGATCATCTGTAACTACCCGAACGGTGACATGGTCGGCCACACCGGCGTTTACGATGCAGCTGTAAAAGCGTGTGAAGCCGTAGACAGCAGCATTGGTGAAGTGGTTGCAGCACTTAAAGAAGTGGGCGGCGAATGTTTAATTACCGCTGACCATGGTAATGCCGAGCAAATGATCGACCCAGAAACAGGTGGCGTGCACACAGCACACACTAACCTACCTGTACCGCTCATCTACTTTGGCCGCGAAGCACAAGCTGTCGAAGGCGGTAAGCTGAGCGACCTAGCGCCAACCATGCTAAATTTGATGGGCATGGAAGTTCCCGCTGAAATGACTGGTAAGCCACTGATGATTCTGAAATAATCCTTCCCCATGAAGGGGATTCCATTATTCATCAGATCAAGCAAAATGAGCGGTGCATGCACCGCCGTTTTGCTTTTTTCATTATTTATCAGCTTGTTGACACCTGCTCAAGCTGAGAAATCCGAATTAGATAACGTCAAACAACAAATTAAAGCGCATCAACAAAGTATCGCTAAACAAACGAAAGCTGTTGCTACCTTGCAGCAAGAGTTAGCCGATGCAGAGCAAGAAATTGCTAAATTTGCGACAAAATTACAAGCCAATAGCCAAGCGACCCGAGACGCTCAGCAAACCTTAGATAAACTACAAATGTCAGCCGAGAAGCTGGAAGCCAAGCGCGAGCAGCAACAAAAATTACTCGCGAATCAGATTGCTAGCGCTTATCGAACCGGCCAACATGACTATTTGAAGGTGTTATTAAACCAAGAAGACCCCACCAAAATAGATCGGGCCATTAGTTATTATCAATACCTTAACAAGGCACGCATTCGGGCCCTGCAAAAAATGCAAAACACCCTTGCTGAATTAAATGAAAACCAACAGCAGCAAAGTGAAAAAATTGCTCAACTGCAGCAATTAAAACAAGAGCACCAACGCCAGCGTGAAAAGCTTGCCGCCCAACAAACCGAGCGCGAGCAGACCATGGCATCACTGAATAAAACCATCCTGTCAGAACAGCAGCAGATCAAGCAACTCGAAGATGCAGAAAAACACCTGTCTAAACAACTTGCAGAAAGTATCGAGCAACAAAAAATTGAGCAAGAAATAAAGAAAATTAAAAAGCCACTGCTCAATGGTCTGCAACCTTACAAAGGCAAACTGAGCTGGCCAATTAATGGTCGCGTATTGCATCAGTTCGGTGGCCACCGCAGTGGCCAATTACGCTGGAAGGGGATGCTGATTAAAGCCCGTGAAGGTGATGAAATTAAAGCCCTTTCCCATGGCCAAGTGGTCTATTCTGAATACCTTAAGGGATACGGGATGGTGATGGTGATTGACCATGGGAAAGGCTTTATGAGCCTCTATGGTCATAACCAAGCATTACTAAAAACCGTTGGTGAAACGGTAACTAAAAATGAAGTTATTGCACTTGCAGGACGCAGTGGCGGACAAAAACGCAGTGGTTTGTACTTTGAAATTCGTTATCAAGGCAAGCCACAAGATCCACGGAAATGGTTAACACGAAAATAAATGAACCAAGGAAACATCAGAGCGCGCTGGCTCACTCGCGCGTTCGTAGCCTTATTATGCTTTCTCTCTAGCATCTCGTTTGCTGCTAACATCGCCATTGTACTCGATGATATTGGCAACAGTACACTTGACTATCAAGCGCTTAAGTTGCCTCGTCAAGTCGCTTTCTCTTTACTCCCCTTTACGCCAGAAGCATTAGCCATCGGTCAGCAAGCTTGGGCTCAAGAGCGCGATTTGCTGCTGCATATCCCGATGGAAGCGGTAGGCAAAAATAAATACTTAGGCCCTGGCGCCTTGCGTGCCGACATGAATGAAACCGAACTGAAAGCGCAATTGACGCGAGCCATTATTTCATTGCCCTTTGTTCAGGGCATCAATAATCATATGGGCAGTAAGCTGACCACCATGGCCGATCCCATGCGTTGGACCATCGAAATTGTACGCAATAATGAACTCTTCTTTCTCGATAGCCGCACCAGTAAACATACCCTTGCTGAGCAAACCGCTCAGGTATTGGGTGTCCCCGTTCTGAGACGACATGTATTTTTGGACAATTTACGCAGTCAAGCCGCGATTGAACGCCAGTTCAATCATGCTCTTACGTTAGCAAGGGCGGGCCGGGATGTTATCATCATTGGCCATCCCTACCCCGAAACCTTGTCATTTTTGCAGCACAGGTTAAATCAACCATTAGGCGCGGTGAACTTAGTTAACATCAGCCAACTCATGCCCATTGCAGAGCCGGCCTTGGCACAGCAGCAACCAGAAACACTTACCCAAACAAATCAAGAACTCAATTAGCTTAGGTGTTCCGTTCAAGTTCATTGAGATTCACCAGCGCCACCTCATTTGAATCACCACACACAATACTGCAAGGCTTAAAATCAAGGCACACCTGAGGCCGTTCAGGTTGACCAAATAAACGGCATAAATTATCGTCGTTTAGCTGAACACAACGCACACCCGCGGGTTTTCCCTGCTCCATGTTGGGAATGGCAGAGCTAATACTTGGCGCAATACAACATGCTCCACAACCTAAACGGCATTCCATCGATTCCCCCTTTGCCCAACGCCCTTAACCTTTTATAATGGCGCCATTCTAACTCGCCTCTCTTTAGAAGCATACCGCGGATCTTGCTCAGGAGTCATTATGCGTTTAAGCGCCTTTTCGCCACAACATGTTGAGCCTCAACTGTTAATCGACTTAAAAAAAATCTATCAGCCTGTTTGGCCCGCCACCGCCCTTAGCGAAGAAGCCTTGACTCGACTCGTTCAGCAAGCCAACCCACAGCTCTATGTCGCCATGTTTAACCAGCGCCATATTGCCGCTGCACAAATCACCCTTGCTGAGCAAGTGGCTAGCGTCAGTCAGCTGGTGGTGAGAGATATCACGCGAGGACGAGGAGTAGGTAAGTATTTACTAACGGAAATAGAAAAGGCCGTCAAAGAACAGGGCGCGAAGGCCATTGATTGTGTCAACCCAACCGGCAATGCAGACTACGCCGCTTTTTTACAGGCCATGGGATACCAACTTAATGATCAGCATTGGTCAAAGACCCTATAACCCAAGAAGCGGGTGGAGGTAGGAGCTGCAGTCATGCAGCGATTAACTATTAGCCAAATCGCCTCATTACTGAGGCTCCCACACAATCATCATTTTCTCAACTGTTTATAAGAATCTGTGGGAAGCGAGCTTGCTCGGCGAAAGCTTTCCAAGACTGCTGTGACTAAATAGTAGCCAAATCGCCTCATTCCTGAGGAGCCCACACAATCATCATTTACTCAACTGTTTACAAGAATCTGTGGGAGGCGAGCTTGCTCAGCGAAAGCTTTCCAAGACGGCTGTGACTAAATAGCAGCCAAATCGCCTCATTACTGGGGCTCCTACTTAGCCGACAAAGATCGTAAAAACAACCCTATCCCGCCCACCAGCAAGACTAAAATAACGATCAAATCAAACGCCGTCATATGGCGCAGCTGAAAATTAATGGACGAAATAACGCCAAATACCAACATCACCAAAGAGCCTATGGCTAAAATCCAACCGAGAAAATTGCGGCTGTTGTAAAACACCATCCCCACGCCAAAAATAAATGGCACCATCACCATGCCGCTGGTTAATGAAAAACCGCCAACGCGATACAAGCTATAACCAAGGCTAAAATGGTTAGTTACCATAATGGCGTTAAGCAGCATATAACCACCCGCTATCATCATGATCAAACCAATAAAAAACTGACCTACACCGCCTTCACTGCCACCTGCACCACGCATATTACTGCCCCGCTTGCGGTAAATCAGACAACATCTGCGCGACTAAGGTATCTAAACGGCGTTCAGATTCATCACGTGCGCGCTCAAAGTCAGCAAAACCTTGTAACATACTTTTCCAGTATAAGGTTTCTGTGTCTGTCGCCATGGCACCAACAACTAACGTGGCTTTTTCATAACGTCCGTCGCTATTAAGACTGACTAAACCTGGCGAAAGGCCAAACTTAGCAATCAATTGTTGATCTGACACACCCGATTCAAGCGCCAATAAAAAGCCCATAACCAAGTCAGCTTTAGCCAAATCAGGCTCATAGGTGTAACCTTTATCCTGCATCACCGCAGCAATGGCATTGCGTATTTCTTGCTGTACCTGTGCGGGCTCAAGACGGGAGTCTTCAACAACCACGTTCACCTTATCAACAAAAGTATAAGACTTGGCAATTGGGATACTTTGTTTAGGGGTCGAGTCACTGACAATCGTGGTGCGCTTTAATGAATCATTTGCGGCATCTGAGGTGTTAGATTCACTCTCCGAACACGCAGCCAGAAAAATGAGTAATATGCTAGACAGTATTAGGTAAATCGTTTTCAAAGCGTTATGTCCTTTCAATGGAGAGTGGATCAGCCATTGGCGCACCAATAGTGTCACTACAGAAAAATATAAAAAGAATATAACACGAGAAAATCAAAAATTAAGCCATTATGACCACAAAATCCCTCTGCGCCATGCTGTTAGTGCAAACTGAGATTCATATCATCAGAGCAAAACAACCAACGCAATTCCTTGCGATTGGCAATGGGCTCCATTGCAAATTGGGCCAAGCAGCTACCAGCCAAATACTTCGCGATGGTGAGTACAATAGATAATTAACGCCAGAAAAAAATACAAGGCACTCACTTGAAACCCCAAAATCGTGGTTACCCCAAAAATCACCCTAACTAATGCTAACTTGGCCATCCTACAACTCACTCTTGGCATATTGCGACACTTTAAAAAGTAGCGAATATTAGACTAAAGTCGTAGAAGAAAAAACCAGCTATTTATGACATTTGATTATATAGGTAAGGCAAAAAACAACCTGCTGCAAAACGCATTAGACTAAGGTATAAATAAAATCAGATGCCATTTTTGACAAAGGCTTAATTTACAAATAACTAGCTAAACAAGTTGACTCCCACCACGTTTTTAATACCAACATTGCCTAACAATTAAGCATAAAAATGAGAGCATTAGTAACTAATTAATCTTTAGGGCGGTACTCAGTCACCAGCTTTAAGGCATCTTCAAGCACTTTTAAGGTCGCATCACCACGCGGTGCCAATTCACTTAAATGGCGACGATAAGCACGACCATTAGGTAAACCTTGAAACATGCCTAACATATGGCGGGTAACATGGGACAGTTTAGCCCCCGTTGCTAGGTGTTTTTCCACATATGGGAACATGGCCTCAATCACCTCGGCGCGAGATAACACAGGCTTGGTTGAGCCAAAATAACGCTGATCCACCTCAGCCAATAAATACGGATTACTGTAAACCTCACGCCCCAGCATCACGCCATCAAGGTGGGCTAAATGCTCGTCACATTCAGCGTAAGTTTTAATGCCACCGTTAATGGCGATAACCAGATCGGGAAAGTCTTGCTTTAGCTGATACACGCGCGGGTAATCCAGCGGTGGAATATCGCGGTTTTCCTTAGGGCTTAAGCCACTTAGCCACGCTTTACGGGCATGTACAATAAAGGTATCACAACCAGCTTCAGCCACCTGAGACACAAAATCCGTTAAAAATTGATAACTGTCTTGCTCATCGATGCCAATGCGTGTTTTCACTGTCACGGGTAAATCACACGCGTCTTGCATCGCCTTAACGCAATCGGCCACCAGCGCTGGCTCACCCATTAAGCATGCACCAAAGCGGCCACTTTGCACCCGGTCAGATGGACAACCAACATTTAAATTTACTTCGGTGTAACCACGTTGTTCGGCAATCTTAGCGCACTGAGCTAACGCCTGCGGATCACTGCCTCCCAATTGCAGCGACAACGGCTGCTCGGCTTCGTTAAAGGCTAAATAGTCGCCCTTACCATACAAAATGGCCCCTGTGGTCACCATTTCCGTATATAACAAAGTATGCTGTGACATTAAACGGTGAAAGTAGCGGCAGTGACGGTCGGTCCAATCGAGCATCGGGGCAACGGAAAAGCGCTGCAGGTGAGAAACGTGCGACATAAGAAATATTCCTTAATTTACAACAGATTGGGAATTTAACGCACAAGCAAGTAGCGGCGCTTAACACAACAGCGCGGATTATACCGCTGCTGCTGCTAAGCGGCAAATCATAGCTGGGTCAGCATTGCCTGCAACCACGCAGGCTAGCTGCCATTGATATAAATTTCACCAGTGATCATGCAATAACGCTAGGACAAGTTATTAGATTTAAGTATATTGGGCGTGACATTATATGTCACAAAACACACTTTAGCCTAACGGAGGCCATATTATGAAAGCTGCATTATTAGTCACGGCTGTTACGCTTAGCTTTTTGGTCGGCTGTGAGCCCATCAAAGAAATCGTTACCGAAGCCAAGGATGAAGTCAAAGCCAGTAGCCAAGGGATTTTAGAGGAAAAAACCGGCATAAAACTGGATGAACTCAACCTCGAACAAGTGTTAGAGGCCAAAGAGCAACTGGCAATCAGCACCTACGAAGAAACCAAAGAGGCCGCCATTGCCCAGGTTGATGAAGCGGTATCCGATACCTTAGGCACCTCATTATCATCTTTAGAAAACCTAACCGAGCAAGACTTAGAGCAACAAGTTAACGATGTGATAAAGCAGAAGAAAGCGGAATTAGCACAGTGGTTACTTGATGGTGAACAAGGCGAAGAGCAAACGCAATAATTCAATCCACGACTAGGGCAAACCGTTAAGGCAAGCCCTAGCAAGAAGCCTCGCTAGGATATTGCGCTATCTCAACCTGACAATCCGGCAGTAACCGCCGATACAGCTCGGCGAGTTGCTGCTTGGCTTCATCATCGCCGTGAACAATCTTGATTAATGTCGGCGGCTTGCGCATACGTTTAACAAAATTGAGCAGATCCTTTTGATCAGCATGAGCCGAGTAGCCAGATAAAGTGTGTATCCCCGCCTTAATGTCGATGCGTTGATCGTCTATAAATACATAGCCGCCATCTGGGCCATATTGTTGAATATCTCGCCCCAATGAGCCTTTAGCCTGATAGCCCACAAACAGCACATCAGTGGTTTCATCGCCTAAAAAATTAGCCAGATAATTGACAATTCGGCCACCACTGCACATACCACTGGCCGCGATAACAATGGCTGGCTTGTTACGCTTAGCGAGATATTCCATCACCTGCAAATGCTCTTGATGGGAGCCGACCGTGTAGAGGTTAGAAAAATCCAGCGGATGGCGCCCCATAGCCACTTTACGCTTCGCCTCTTTATCCCATAGCTTACTAAATTCACTGTAATAGTCGGTGAAGCTGGCGGCCATGGGTGAGTCAATAATCACTTCTAAATTAGCCCAAGCCCCAGCGGGGTTTCGTTTTGACTCACGAAACACAATTTCTTCCAGCTCGTAGAGCAATTCTTGGGTGCGGCCAATGCTAAATGCCGGGATCAATACCACGCCATTATCGGCCACCGCTTTTTCTATGGTGGTTTGTAATAGCTCTGCGCGAGATTGTCGCCCTTGATGGCAATGATCGCCATAGGTGCTTTCAATCACCAAGACATCGGCCTGATACGGACTTTTCGGCGCAGGCAGTAACGGGGTATAAGGCGCCCCCAAATCGCCAGAAAACACCACGCGCTTACCCTTTCCGCAATTAAACTCAAGATAAGCAGAGCCAAGGATATGGCCCGCGGGTTTAAATTTAACCTGAGCCAATCCAGCCACAGGCAAAGACTGCCAAGTGTTAAACTCAACCGCCACTAACTGCTTATTCAGTCTATCGATACAGGCATCAATCAAGCGTTTATCTTTAGTAACGCCTAACTTTAAGGCATCACGTAAAATCATCGGCAACATCGCTGCCGTCGCGACCGTCGCATAAATAGGCCCGTTAAAGCCAGCGGCAAATAAATAAGGAATGCGACCGACATGGTCGATATGGCAATGGGTTAACACTAAGGCTTTAACCGTACTTAAATCAAATTCAATCGCCATTTGCTTTGCACTGGTTTTACCTGCAGTTTCAGCGCCTTGAAACAAACCACAATCAATTAACACACTGTTGAGAGAGTCTAGTACCAATTCATGGCAAGAGCCCGTCACTCCATCTACCGAGCCCCAATGTCGTATCTCCATATGTTCCTCCTATCCCTAACCTGCCCTTCCCATGTAGATACTCTGTCCAAGTTCAAGCATTTTTACTCTCAAAATTGAATAATTTTGCGGAGTCAAATGCTTGACCTTCTTTATAAACTGCCCACAATCCCGTTAAATACTTACGCATTACAGCAACA
>NZ_JAIMJB010000025.1 GCF_021295345.1 Motilimonas eburnea | reverse complement strand
GAGCTGAACAATGAGGTGGGGAGCCCCTCTACAGACGAAGTCAGAACGGATTCTGCTTCAAGGAGCGGGCGGCTTCCCCGGAACTGGTTCAATAGTAAATATGTTTGGTTACAACATACAAGGAGCATCCATCAGCACCATTCAGGCTTATGAGCAAACGGTGATCTCATCAGAAAGTGCATTAAGAGCCACGGAAGCGGGCTTTGAAGTAGGCACGCGAACCATCGTTGACGTACTCGATGCCACACGTCAGTTGTATCAATCAAAAGATCAACTTTCTAACGCTCGCTACGATTACATCTTAAGTATGCTTAACCTAAAATACGCCGCAGGGGATTTATCTGAAGACGATATCGCCAACATCAATGCAGGCTTAAAGCCGGTCACTTCAACGCAGTAATACGTTGATCCAATGGCGTAAAAAAACCCACTTGTGTGGGTTTTTTTATTGCTCATAAAACGTTCACTCTGTTAGTTGCGCTCGTTACGGATCGTTTTAATGATCTCTGTGGTGGAGCACCCCTCTTCAAATTGCAACACTTTTACTTCGCCACCATTGGCTAACACTTCAGCGCCACCGGCAATCTGTTCAACTTGATAATCACCGCCTTTAACCAAAATATCCGGCAAAATATCGGCGATTAACTGCTGTGGTGTCTCTTCGGCAAAAGGCACCACCCAATCAACGGCGCCTAACCCTGCTAGCACCGCCATGCGCCGCTCCACTGAGTTCACCGGACGCCCTTCGCCTTTTAATGCGCGCACCGACGCATCGGTATTCACCGCGACAATTAAACGATGGCCTAACTCTTTCGCACTGTTTAAATAAGATACATGCCCCGCATGTAAGATATCGAAGCAGCCATTGGTCATCACCACTTTCTCGCCGCGACTTTTCGCTGCCGCCACGGCTAATTTAAGTGTATTTGGCGCAACCACGCCAAAACCAAGCTCTTGTTGACTGTGCACGGCATTAGCAAGCTCAACTAAGCTCACCGTAGAGGTACCCAATTTACCCACCACCACGCCAGCGGCCGCATTGGCTAAGGTACAAGATGTGGCTAAATCAGCTCCTGCCGATAACGCCGCTGCCAACACAGAAACCACGGTATCGCCTGCCCCTGTCACATCAAACACTTCTTTGGCTTTAGCGGGTAAGTGTAAGGTGCTGCGATCGGCTTGCACTAAGGTCATGCCATGTTCGCTGCGTGTGATCAACAGCGCCGTTAAATCATACTTGGCCAGCATAGCGGTCGCTTTTTCTATGATTTGCTCTTCACTGTGACAAGGGCCTGCCACGGCTTCAAACTCACCATAATTCGGCGTCAATAAATCCGCGCCGCGATACTTTTCGAAATCATTCCCTTTGGGGTCGATTAAAATTTTCATGCCTTGGCGTTTAGCTAAGGCGATCATGTTCGCCACATCAGCCAATGCCCCCTTGGCATAATCGGAAAACACCACCACAGGCGCATAATCCATATTGGCCGAGACACGTTCAACTAATGCTTGGCTGTCATCGGCCAAAAACGATTCTTCAAAATCAAGTCGGATCAGCTGCTGGTGACGGCTTAGCACCCGCAGCTTAGTAATGGTTGGACGCTCGGATTGGCGCGCAAAATCCGTTGCTATGTGCATGCTGGCTAACTGATTCGCTAAAATATCGGCCGCTTCATCTTGGCCCGTTAAGCCAATCAACTTTGCCTTGCCCCCAAGTGCAGCGACGTTCAATGCGACGTTAGCCGCGCCGCCTGGACGGTCTTCAATCTGTTTAACCTTCACGATGGGCACAGGTGCTTCAGGGGAAACCCGCTCGGTTGGGCCATGCCAGTAACGGTCTAACATCACATCGCCGACAACCAATACATTGGCGTTATCAAAATCAGGAAGCGTAATTTTCATATCTAGTCTCATTTTGTTAGCTAGCAGCAGTGTATCATAGGCTAGCTAAGAACTGGCAGCCGAGACTTGTTTGAACACTCGCATTTTCAGTGGCTGGCATCCCTGCACTATCAATAACGGCTATTTTTTCAATTCCCAAAAACATACCTGTCGGCACAAAAATTAGTTAAACTGCAGCGTTATTTGCCACCAAAAAGAGTCGATATGAGCCAACCCAAACTGACTTCGCAATTTGCCCACCCTAAGTATTGGGGCGTCTGGTTAGGCATAGCCGCCATGTTTCTGGTGTCATTATTACCCTATCGCGTCCAACTTTGGTTAGGAAAACACTTGGGCCGTTTAGCCATGAAGCTAATGAAATCAAGATACAAGGTCGCAAAGCGTAATCTTGAGCTGTGTTTTCCTGATATGCCCCCATCTGAACGCGAAGCCATGCTGGAAAAAAACTTTGAAAATACCGGTATCGCGCTCTTTGAGATCTGCATGGCTTGGTTTTGGCCTGATTGGCGCGTACGTCGTCACTTTAAGGTGGAAGGCAAAGAACACCTATTTGCCGCCATTGACAAGGGACAAGGCGTTATCTTGATCGGCGCGCATTTTTTAACGTTGGAAATGAATGGCCGTATCGGCGGCATGGTGCATCCCGGCATCGGCATTTATCGTAAACACAATAACCCGCTGCAAGATTTTTGGTTTTATTGGGGCCGAACTCGGGCGTTAAAAAGCTTGCTCGATCGCAGTGACTTTCGTGGCATGGTGCGAGCCTTGCGCCAAGGCGAAGTCATTTGGTACGCCCCCGATCACGATTACGGCCGTCGTCGCTGCGCCTTTGTGCCCTTTTTTGCGGTGGATAAAGCGGCCACCGTCACTGGCACGGCAAGCCTAGCCAGAACCAAAAATACCGTGGTGATCCCTTCATTTGCTCAGCGTTTAGCCCATGGTCAAGGCTATAAAATGATCTTTAAAGCGCCGCTCGAAAACTTCCCCACGGGCGATGATATAGCTGATGCCGCCACCACCAATAAAGTGATAGAGCAAATGGTGATGACAGCGCCTGAGCAATATATGTGGCTGCATAGACGCTTTAAGACCCGACCTGAAGGCGAGGCATCCTTGTATAAAAAATAAGTTGGCCGCTCACTTAACGAGCCAAGCTAGCCTTGGCTCTGATCACTTTTTATTCTGCGCTACTCGGGTAATGACAAGCCACTAAGCTATCCCATAAATCGATCACTTTAGCCCTGTCCTCCTCATAGCGATCAGCTGACACCACGCGGGTTTGCTGATTCAAGGTTAAACGATGAGCCGCATCGCGTATATGGCAATAGCTTTCAGATAACAGCTTGCCTTGCTCTGGTGATAATAAACCTTGCTCCACGCAGGTTTCAAAAATGCGAATATTGTCAGACCAGCGCGCCATCGCAGACATAGTCTGGGTGTTCGCTAACACTAAAAATTGTGCCATAAACTCGATATCCACCATGCCACCGGGCGACTGTTTTAAATCAAACTGAGTCTCATCGGCGCGCAGTAAGTGATCGCGCATTTTTTGTCGCATGTCCACAACGTCTTTTGCCAAGACATTGATTTCACGCTGCTTGGCTAAAATCGCCAGCCGGATCTGGGTAAACGCTTCAACGATGGCCTCATCACCATATACACAGCGGGCTCGCACTAGGGATTGATGCTCCCAAGTCCAGGCTTCTTGCTCTAAATATTGCTGATAAGCCGCCATCGAACTCACTAATAAACCTGAGTCCCCTTGCGGGCGCAGACGCATGTCCACTTCATAGAGGATGCCAGAAGATGTTCGCGTGCTAAACAGGTGAAGAATGCGCTGACCGAGGCGTAAGTAAAACTGTTTATTATCAATCTCTTTTTGGCCATTGGTGTAGCCCGACACGTCAGTGTCATGCAAGAATACCACATCCAGATCTGAGCCATAGCCCAGCTCGATGCCCCCTAGTTTTCCGTAGCCAATCACGGCAAACCCGCGGCGTTCACTGCCTTGAATGTTCGATGGCTCACCGTATTTTTCTATCATCTGCTGCCATGCAATATTAACCACATACTCCATGATAGCTTCGGCAAGATAGGTTAAATGATCACTGACTTTCATTAAGGGCAAGGCGCCGGCGATATCAGCAGCTGAAATACGTAAGCGCTGGATCTGCTTATATTGACGCAAGCCTTCCATTTGCTGCTCCATGTCCTCTTCAGGAATACGCAGCATATATTGACGTAAATCGCTTTTGTATTGCTCAAATGGCGTAGGGTTGTACAAATGTTGAGGGTCGAGTAACTCGTCAAGCAAGATAGGGTGGCGTGCTAACTGCGCAGCAATTCGAGCACTGGCATCACATAAACGTACCAGCTGTTTTAACGCACCGTGGTTTTCATTGAGTAACTCAAGGTAGGCGGTACGCGTCATAATGCTGGTCAATAGCTCCACCAAACGTTCAATTAAGGTCACTGGGGCGGCTTTGGTTAATGCCTTACAGGTTAGTAGCGGCATTAACTTTTTCAGGTTTTCTCGACCTCTCGGGCCCACTGCACGACGCTGAGTTTCTTTTTTGAAATCAACAACGATACGGTAAAACTTAAGGGCTTCTTCCTCACCTAAGTCAAACTTAGCCAGTACTGCCAAGGCTTCATCCTGCTCAAGGTCGTGCAACCAGAGCTCGGTGATATCACTATCGAGCTCATCATCTTGTTGTTCGTTTTCACCCACCACCCAATCAAACTCTTGGTTAACTTGGGACATCACATGCGTTAATTGCTGATAAAAGCTGTCCCAATCGGTAAAGCCTAATGCCGTGATCAGGCGCTGCTTATCTAACTCATTTTCGGGTAGTGTTTGGGTTTGTTTATCATCAATTTGCTGTAACACGTTCTCGGTGCGGCGTAAAAAATGATAACTATCAAGCAAGGTATTGACGCGGTCGCTAGGCATGACATCTAGCTCAATTAACGCTTGCAAGGTTTGCCTTAACCCTTTTTGTTGCAATAACGGCTCACGGCCGCCACGAATAAGTTGGAAAGCTTGAGCCACAAACTCAATTTCGCGAATGCCCCCTGCGCCCAGTTTTATATTGTCTTTTAGGCCCTTGCGGCGAACTTCAGCACTGATCATGGCTTTCATCTGACGCAGAGATTGGATGGCACTAAAGTCAATATAACGGCGAAATACAAACGGGCGTAGCATGGTTTCAAGCTCATCTTTATAAAGGCTTGTCGGTCCGAGTACCCGCGCTTTGACCATGGCGTAACGTTCCCAATCTCGGCCTTGAGTCTGGTAATAATCTTCAAACGCCGCAAAACTCATCACCAGCGGGCCTGACTCACCAAACGGGCGTAGCCGCATATCCACTCGAAATACAAACCCATCGACCGTAGGCTGATTTAACGCGGCAATAACCCGTTGCCCCAAGCGAATAAAAAACTGCTGGTTAGATAGTTCTCGGCGACCACCGTGTGTTTCGCCGTTTTCAGGAAAGGTAAAAATAAGATCGATATCGGAAGAAAAGTTAAGCTCCTTACCTCCCAGTTTGCCCATGGCCAAGATATAAAATGGCTGCGCGATGCCTTCTTCGCTACGCGGCTCTCCTAACTCTTGGCATTGCTTGTGATAAAGCCACTGGCTGCTTTGGCTAATTAATTCATCGGCAAGACAAGATGTGTGCTCAAGGCTTTCAGCCAAATCGGATTTACCCAGCAATTCACGCCAAGCGATAATGAGCATGTGTTTGCGACGGAATTGACGCAACAACTTTTGCAATTTAGTTTCGTCATGGCAATCAGCCAGGCATTGGCTAAGCTCAGTTTGAATATCTAAACAGCGGCTATTTTGTTCAAACAAACCTTGCTCAAAACACATGCTCACCAACTCAGGCTGCTTGTATAGGCTGTTAGCAATAAAATCACTTAGCCCAAAGGCACGCCTTAAATCACTTTGCTGTTCCACACTCAGAGAGTCGAGCTCGATCAGCTCGACTAATCGGGCTAAATGATGATCGGCGGCGGCAGTTAAATGATCCATATACATTTTCTCTAATGACGGTTGTTTCTTTAACTGCCACTGTACCAATTTACGTCCATATCACCAGCCTAATGTGCTTAAAAATGACCACATAGTGTTCGCAAAATCAATAAAATTGACACAGCGCAGCAGATACCTTAGCTTGACACCGTAAATGATGATTAATTGATTTGAATAAAATATCACCACGACGCTTGACATATTATGTCTAGCGCACTAAAGTTAGCTTTGTCAGACATATTATGTCACAAGGGAGACGTATGAATATTCACAAAATTGCCACCTATCTAAATGGGTTAACAGATCAATCAGACACAGGATTAATTTTTGACTGTGTGCCGATTGCCGGTGAAGTTGATGTGTTACGAGTCGACATCCAAGGCCGCGAAGAAATACCTGTATTTGTTTCCGTCACGGGTGACCAAATTCTTTGTATTTCTTATTTGTGGGGTGAAGACGAGGTAATCGAAGGCAAGAAAGCCGAGATGATGGAAGCCATGCTGGAGATGAACATTCCCATGCCGCTGTCCTCTTTTGCACGTATTGAGCAAAAATACGTTATTTTCGGCGCACTTTCTGAGCATTCAACCCTTGCTGATATTGAGCACGAGGTCAGTGTACTGAGTGATAACAGTTTAGAAGTCATTGCGGAAATGGCTGACTACCTCAAATAAACACTTTAAGGAGTGAACGATGAGTATTTTAAAGAAAATTATTACTGCTGTTCGTGGTGGTGCACGCGAGGTGGGTGAAGGT
Organism: Motilimonas eburnea; assembly: GCF_021295345.1. Lineage (GTDB taxonomy): Bacteria > Pseudomonadota > Gammaproteobacteria > Enterobacterales > CBDFNC01 > Motilimonas > Motilimonas eburnea. Next base: position 46,970 of record NZ_JAIMJB010000025.1, on the reverse strand, counting down.
ATCGTGGATGCAAACTCAACACGTATCTTTGAGCAAGAAATTCGTGATGCTGAAAACCACTTAACCAAGGCTAAGCGTGATCTTACCGAGGTCATGGCGAAGCAAATGCAAGCAGGCCGTGAACTTGAACGTATCAAAGGCGAAATCAGTGAGCACGAAGGTTATGCAAGCCAAGCGTTAGCACAGAACAATGAAGCGCTCGCCCTTGAAGTGGCCGAGAAAATTGCCCAGCTTGAAGTTGAGTTGCAAGAGCAAACAACCTCTCATGCTACGTTTGAAAAAGCAGCAACGCGCTTAAAAGACTTAATCAAGAAGAGCGAGCGTCAATTGGCCGATTACCAGCGCCAGCTTAGCATGGTGAAAACCACAGACAGTGTGCAAAAAGCAACCGCGGCCATTACGGATAGCTTTACCTCAAGCAACTCGAGCCTGTTAAGTGCAAAAGAATCACTTGAGCGCATTAAGCAAAAACAAGCCATGTTTGACGACAAGCTTGTGGCCGCAGAGCAATTACAAGCTGAATCAGGTGATCAGTCACTGAAAGATAAACTTAAGCAAGCAGGTATTGGCCAGCAGCAAAACAGCGCAAATGCCGTACTTGAGCGTCTTAAAAATAAATCTTAATTGACTTGTGACAATTGAGCATGACAATACAGGTGGCCCAGCCACCTGCTTTTGTTTTTAACCTTTGCTATCAACTTCAAATCTAGGACCTGCTATGAGTTTTTTCAAAAAGCTGTTTGCGAAACCGGCCGCCAAAGTTGGCCGAGAGTTAACACACCCTTACCAGCTACAACGGGGTGATTTGTTGAAAATGAGTGATAGCTTTGGTTTAGCCGATTTTTTCCGTAATCAGCAGTTTGAAGTCACCGATATCCAGACTCAAGAGTTTCAATATCGCCAACAAACTCAGCTTACTTGTCAGGGTGCACAACGCGACCCTGTTTTCATCTTGCTGGATGAAAAGAATAAAAACACCATCAAACTCACTGCGCTACTCAAGCGCGCCGATGTCGAAAGTTTGTTTGACATGGATGACTTTGCAGAGATCTTTGAACCACCGGGCAAGGCTAAATTAACTCCCCTAAGTCAAGACACCAAATGGCAAGCTTTTTTAGCCAATAATTACCTACAACAAGACTATGCCACCGTAGGTTATTGGCATGATACCGATTATCGAGGCACCAAGCCTCCGGCCTATACCGATGAGCAACACGGCAGGCAGTTTGAGTACTTTTCTTTATTTGGTGAGCAAGAGCAGCGCTGGATTGAAATATATGTATTTGAAAATGGCGACACAGACATATATCTTTCAATAGAAAAACCCATTAGTGACATTACCGAGCTCTGGCCAAAAGGCTGATATTATGACTAACGAAAGAAAGCTACCCGAAAAGTGGGCAAAATCCGCTAAAGCCGCCAAGGCGGTACAAGTGGCATTTGATATGGATGAACAAGTCCAATATTGCATCCGTAAAAAAGCCTTAGATGAAGGCATCAGTCCTTCCGACCAAATTCGTCATATTCTTGAACTGCCTGTGACTCGCAAGCCCAAACGCCCACGCTTAACCGTGTCACTCAGCCCTGAAGATTATCAACAACTTGCCATGAGATATGGCTTAGAGCCTGAGCAGCAATTAGAAATTAAACGCCGCGTAATGGAAGAGCTCGCCACTTTTTCTACTCAATGAACGGGGCGTTAAATGAGTCAGCCACCAAGCTTAAACATGGACGCGCTGTTGCTGGACTTGAAAAGTCATATTGAGCCCGAGAAAGCAGCCTTCTTTCCCACGTTTTTTCAAGCCTTTCCTGGTGGCTATGGCGAAGGCGATCAATTTTGGGGGATCCGCGTCCCCCCTTTGCGCCAACTGGCCAAAAAATACCGCTTACTGCCCATCCAACAAATTGAACAACTCATCAACTCAGCCATTCATGAACAGAGATTGCTGGCTTTATTTATCCTGAGACTGCAATTTGAAAAAGCCGATCCAGCGCACCAACAGGCCATCATAGATTTCTACTTAAGCCATTTAGATGGCGTTAATAATTGGGATCTGGTCGATAGCTCAGCACACTACTTACTAGGCCACTGGTTGCTCAATAAAGACACCGACATCCTATGGCAGCTTGCAAACAGCAACCAGCTATGGTTGCAACGTATTGCTATCATGGCAAGCTTTGCCTTTATCCAACAAGGGCAATTTCAACTGACACTGGACTTAACCGAACACCTATTACACCACCCTCATGATTTAATACATAAAGCCAGCGGCTGGATGTTACGAGAAATAGGCAAGCGCGATTTATCCGTTGAACTGGCATTCCTAGACCAACACTATCAAGTGATGCCTCGCACCATGCTCAGATATGCCATTGAAAAATTCGAGCCCGAGCTGCGCTTATCTTACTTACATGGCACCCGCTAACGGTTTGAATAGACCCAAAACCGCTAAAAACAACCAAGTGATGTGAAGGCGCAATACGGTTTATGCGAATAAAACTGCATAATTAGCCCAAATCAGAAACCGCCTAAGCAAGGGCTCATGTCATTGTTTGTTGCCCCTAAAGGCCAATATTTCCCTTTTCCGTTGCCAACCGAGATCACACAGACTATAAAAAATCACCTCCCCTTTTGCCTGTATCGCCAACAGGATAACCATCACCAAGGGCGATTTATTACTTAAGAAAACCGCACAAAAGAAACGTAAAACAATTTAATTTCAACAACTTAAAAAGAAAGCCTCAGTAAATACCCCCCCACTATCATTGAAGGTTTCATCTGGTTTATCGGCTTTGATCTCGCTCATCTAACCAAGGAGTTACTAGAATATGATTTGTAATTTGCCCCAGCTATTTTGTAAATTGAGCTGCTAGGGATAAATCAGACCAAAGAATCCCCTGCAAACAACAAGCACAACTAGATAATTATTCACTTACTCTGACTATTGACGCTATTTTGAAAAAAGTTAATAGCCAACTAAAATTTAAGTGGCCTGAAGCATATGGAGATCATCATGATACGGAAACCATCCTTAATCGCACTCGCCGTCATCGCTGCTGGCGCAATGAGCAGCCAAGTACACGCAGCCAAGGTACCGGCTGGCGTTGAACTGGCAGCAGTGCAACAACTCGTAAAAGGGAATGGAGCCGAGGTGGCCACCTTAGATCCTCATAAAACAGAAGGGGTGCCCGAAGCCAACGTATTGCGTGATTTATTTGAAGGGTTAGTGACCTCTGGACCCAATGGTGAAACCCTACCAGGTGTTGCGAGCCATTGGGAAACCACAGATAACAAGATCTACACCTTCCATCTACGTAAAGATGCGAAATGGTCAAATGGCGATCCCGTTACCGCGCACGATTTTGAATATTCGTTTAAACGCGGCGTCGATCCCGTGACGGCCTCGCCTTATTCTTGGTACTTTGAAAAAGCTACCATCAAAAATGCAAAAGCCATTATAGCGGGCACGACTGCAGCATCAGAGCTTGCCGTGAACGCAAAAGACGATCACACCTTGATCATTGAACTAGAAAAACCCTTGCCTTACTTTGTTTCCATGCTCTATCACACTTCAACCTTGCCAGTCCATAAGGCCACGGTTGAAGGCAAAGGCGACAAATGGACCCGCCCAGGTAACATGGTCAGTAACGGTGCATATCAGCTAGAAACGTGGACCGTTAACGAGCGCATTGTGCTAAAACGTAGCCCCCAATACTGGGATAATGCCAGCACAGTGATAAACCAAGTGAGTTACTTGCCGCTTCAATCCCAAAATGCCGAAATGAATCGCTTTTTGGCTGATGAAATCCACATGACCTATGAAATGCCTATCGAACATTTCAAACGCCTGAAAAAAGAGCACCCAGACTCAATTAAAGTAACCGGCTATGTGGGAACCTACTACTACCAGTTTAATACCAAACAAAAGCCATTTGATGATGTCAGAGTACGTACCGCGTTATCTTACACCATTAACCGAGAAGCCATTGCCAACTTTATTCTTGGCCAAGGGCAAACACCCGCTTATTCCTTTACTCCAGAAATTGTTGATGGTTTTACACCTGCCCCACAAGCATGGGCAGCCCTAAGCCAAAAAGAACGCGATGCCAAAGCCAAGGCGCTACTGGCCGAAGCGGGCTATAACAAAGACAACCCACTCACCTTTGATTTACTTTACAACACCAGTGAAAACCACAAAAAGGTAGCCATTGCCATTGCCTCCATGTGGAAAAAAGGCCTAGGGGTTGAGGTTAAACTCGAAAACCAAGAGTGGAAAACTTACTTAGATTCCAAAAAACAAGGTAACTTTAGCGTGGCTCGCGCAGGTTGGATTGCTGACTATAACGAAGCTTCTTCTATGCTGAGCTTACTTGAAAGTGACAATGGCAATAATGACGGTAAATACAATAGCCCAGCCTATGATGAGCTGATGGCAAAAAGCCGTAAAACCACCGACGCCAACGAGCGCGCTAATTATTACCAACAGGCCGAGTCCATCTTAAGCCAAGACATGCCTGTTGCCCCTATCTATCAATACGTATCAGCTCGCTTGGTGAAACCTTATCTTGGCGGTTACCCAAATAACCCCCTTGATAACCTATACACCAAAGATATGTACCTCATTAAACAGTAGATATATTTCATTGCTAATCGAACCGCGGCTGCGTTGTGGCCGTGGCTTTAAGCATATGCATTGGAAGCACATGTTATGACCAAGTTTATATTTAAACGCTTGCTGGAAGCGATCCCCACCCTGTTGGTGCTGATCACCGTTTCATTTTTTTTAATGCGCTTTGCGCCCGGCAACCCCTTTTCTAGTGAGCGGTCACTGCCGCCGCAAGTCAAAGCCAATATCGAGGCCAAATATGGCTTTGACAAGCCTGTCGTGGAGCAGTACTTCAATTACCTTAAAAACTTAGTACAAGGTGATCTCGGCCCATCATTTAAATACAAAGACTACACGGTAAATGAACTCGTTGCTCAAGCCTTACCCGTCTCGGCTAAAATAGGCGCCGCCGCCTTTATTCTTGCCGTGTTGATCGGTGTTAGCTTGGGCACCCTCGCCGCCCTAAAGCAAAACTCGTGGATAGACTATCTGGTGATGTCAGGAGCCATGGTAGGTGTCGTGATCCCCTCATTTGTCCTTGCCCCTGTCTTGGTCTTGATTTTCGCCATCGGTTTAAAATGGTTGCCCGCTGGCGGTTGGAATGGTGGCGCAGTGCAGTTTATGGTGCTCCCCGTCGTTGGCATGATGATGCACTATATTTCCTCCATCGCCCGTATTATGCGTGGCAGCATGATAGAGGTCATGAGCTCGAACTTTATACGCACTGCTCGCGCTAAGGGCCTCGCAAGCTCATATATCGTGCTACATCATGCCCTACGCCCAGCGATTTTACCTGTGGTGTCTTATCTTGGTCCCGCTTTTGTCGGTATTATCACCGGCTCGGTGGTCATCGAAACCATCTTTGGCTTACCGGGTATTGGCCAGTTATTTGTTAACGGCGCCCTCAACCGTGATTACTCCATGGTGTTAGGTCTCACTATTTTGGTGGGCGCCTTAACCATTACTTTTAACGCCATCGTCGACATCCTCTATGCGGTGATCGACCCTAAAATTCGCTATTAGTCTGGAGTTAACCATGTTTGTTTCAAAAGAAAAGAGTCAGGCAATAGCAAATGCGGCTGAGAGCCTAGAAATAGAAGGACGCAGCTTATGGCAAGATGCGCGTCGTCGCTTCTTTCGCAACAAGGCTGCTGTCGTCAGCTTAGTTATCCTCACCTTGATCAGTTTGTTGGTCATCATCGGTCCACACCTTAGCGAGTATGCTTTTGATGACACGGATTGGTCTGCCATGCATGTAGGGCCAAGTATCGAAAGTGGCCACTACTTTGGCACCGACAGCCTAGGCCGAGATTTATTTGTGCGCACCTTAATGGGTGGCCAAATATCCTTGATGGTGGGCTTGTTGGGCGCTATTGTCGCGATGCTTATCGGCACCTTATATGGCGCCACTTCCGGCTTTATCGGTGGGCGCGTGGATCAGGTGATGATGCGGGTGTTGGAAATTTTATACTCCTTCCCCTTTATGTTTTTCGTTATCCTACTAGTGACCTTTTTTGGCCGTAATATCTTACTGATATTCTTGGCCATCGGTGCGGTTTCTTGGCTTGATATGGCGCGTATTGTACGCGGTCAAACCTTAAGCTTAAAACGCAAAGAGTTTATTGAAGCGGCCCACGTATGCGGCGTCAGTAAATGGAAAATCATTACCCGTCATATCGTGCCTAACGTGCTAGGTATTGTGGTGGTGTATGCCACCTTACTGGTCCCCAGTATGATCTTATTTGAATCCTTCTTAAGCTTTTTAGGCCTAGGCGTTCAAGAGCCAATGACCAGTTGGGGGGCGCTGTTAAATGAAGGCTCACAATCAATGGAAATTGCGCTCTGGCAGTTGCTTTTCCCCGCAGGTTTTATGGTAACAACCTTATTCTGCTTTAACTTTATTGGCGACGGCTTACGTGACGCCTTAGACCCCAAAGACCGCTAAGGAGAGCCCATGAAACTGCTGGAAGTACAAGATTTAGAAGTTAAATTTGCCACCCCAGAAGGGGATGTAGTCGCCGTCAATAAACTCAACTTCAGCCTAGACAAAGGCCAAACCTTAGGCATCGTCGGCGAATCTGGCTCAGGCAAGAGCCAAACCGCCTTTGCCTTAATGGGGCTGCTTGCCAAAAATGGGCAAATCAGCGGCAGTGCGAAGTTTGCAGGCCAAGAGATACTTAACTTACCTGAGCAACAGCTTAACCACATTCGCGCCGAGCAAATCGCGATGATCTTCCAAGATCCCATGACTTCACTCAATCCTTACATGAAGGTGGGAGTGCAACTGATGGAAGTGCTGATCAAACACAAAGGCATGAGTAAACAAGAAGCCTTTCAACACAGCGTGCGCATGCTGGATGCCGTAAAAATGCCCGAAGCGAAAAAACGCATGAGCATGTACCCTCATGAGTTTTCTGGTGGCATGCGCCAGCGGGTGATGATCGCCATGGCGCTTTTATGCCAACCTAAGCTATTGATAGCCGATGAGCCGACCACCGCACTGGATGTGACGGTACAAGCGCAAATCATGGCGCTGCTCAATGAGTTAAAAGCTGATTTTGATACTTCAATTATCATGATCACTCACGATTTGGGCGTAGTAGCAGGGATTTGTGATTCTGTCTTAGTCATGTACGCAGGGCGCACCATGGAGTATGGCAGCGTACGCGACATCTTCTATCAACCGACTCACCCATATACTCAAGGCTTGCTCAAAGCCATCCCACGTCTTGATACGCAGGGCGAAACCTTGCCTACCATTCCCGGTAACCCACCAAATCTGCTGCGTTTACCGGTTGGCTGCCCGTTCCAACAGCGTTGTGGATTTGTCAGTGAGCAATGCCAACAGGCAGCCCCTGAGCTCATCGAGTTTGCCGCAGGTAGACAACGCGCTTGCTTTCATTCATTCACCAACACTTCTGGGAGCCAGTCATGACACAAGTAACAAGTAATGCGATCCTAGAAATACAGGATTTGAAGGTTCAATTTGCCATCAAGCAAAAAGGCGGCTGGCCTTGGACCCCGCCTGCACAGTTAAAAGCAGTCGATGGGGTATCCATCAAATTGTATCAGGGCGAAACCCTTGGCGTCGTCGGTGAATCAGGCTGTGGTAAATCAACCTTTGCCCGTGCCATTATCGGGTTAGTCAAATCCAGTGCCGGAAATATCCTGTGGATGGGGCAAGATCTCACCCGTTATAATGAAACAGAGCTTCGCGCTGTGCGCCAAGATATCCAAATGATCTTTCAAGATCCTCTTGCCTCGCTCAACCCTCGAATGACGGTGGGTGACATCATCGCCGAGCCGTTGCAAACCTTCTTTCCCAACTTAACCAAGCCAGAGGTTAAGGCAAAAGTGAAAGCCATGATGGATAAGGTCGGCTTGTTGCCTAACGTCATTAACCGCTACCCCCATGAGTTTTCCGGCGGTCAATGTCAACGTATCGGCATCGCGCGTGCGTTAATTTTAGAGCCCAAATTAGTGATTTGTGACGAGCCCGTATCTGCATTGGATGTCTCTATCCAAGCTCAGGTAGTTAACCTACTCAAATCACTACAAAAGGAAATGGGATTATCACTGATATTTATTGCCCATGACCTATCGGTCGTAAAGCATATTTCCGATCGCGTGTTAGTGATGTATTTAGGCAATGAAGTCGAGCTCGCCACCTCCGATGAACTGTTTAATCATCCTAAACACCCCTATACCCATGCTTTAATGTCTGCGGTTCCTCTGCCGGATCCAGATAAAGAGCGTGATAAAACCATTGCCTTGTTGCCAGGGGATTTGCCCTCCCCGATCAATCCGCCATCGGGCTGTGTGTTTCGTACTCGCTGCCCACAGGCACAGCCTCAGTGCAGCGACATAAAACCCAAACTCACTGGCGATGAAAATCACCAGGTGGCGTGTTTATTAGTGTAGGTGTAGGGGCCCCAGTAATGGGGCGATTTGATATTCATATTTATCGCCGCATCACTGCGGCTCCCACTAATTATTGAGCGAGCAATGTCTCTAAGCATTGCTCCTTAATACCATAAAACGCTTTTATATCGGCAATTTGCTGTAAAATCGCGGTGTTATCGCGTGGCTGTTTACGCTTTTGCGCTAAGATCATCTTGTTCTTGCTGGTGTGCTCAAGAGAAATAAACTCAAACACTTGCGTATCATAGCCATGGGCTTCAAGCAACAATGCACGCAGGCCATCGGTCACCATTTCCGCTTCTTGCCCCATATGAATACCGTGCTGTAATAATGGCGCTAATGTTTGCGGACTTTTCATTTGTGGACGGATCTGTTTATGGCAACATGGTGAGCACATGATGATTTCTGCTCCCGTACGGATCCCCATATGCAAGGCGTAGTCGGTAGCCACATCGCAAGCATGCAACGCAATCATAATGTTGATGCCTTGAGCCTTGAAGTGTTGCACATCGCCTTGCTCAAATTTAATGCCGGTTAAATTCAGCTTTTGCGCAGTTTGATTGCACAGATCCACCAGTCCTTGGCGCAATTCAACCCCAGTCACTTGCGTGGGTACGTGTAACTTATCCATAAAGTAATCGTGCACAGCAAATGTCAAATAGGCTTTTCCTGAGCCAAAGTCCGCAATATGTACCTCTTGTCGTTTTGCCAGCCCAGTGTTATCAATCGCACGTGAAAGAACTTCAATAAACTTATTGATTTGCTTCCATTTGCGAGACATGGAAGGAATGATCTCCCCCTGTTTATCGGTAATGCCAAGGGCGTTTAAATAAGGGCGCGATTGTTCAACATAACGCTTTTTGGCGCGATTATGGCTCACTTTATTACCTTGTGTTGACGCCGCAGGCTTCATGGCCGCGCTTTTATTTCGGTACTTATTGAACAGCACCTTGCCTTTTTTGGTCACACTCAATTGCACTTCCCACTCATCACTGACCAAGTGCGCATTTTGAAAATCATCCCTAAGCCAAGGCTGACATAGGGCCATGGCGTCATCCGTGGTGATATTTTTGGTGACGTGATTAGTTTGATATTGATACAGACAAGAAATCAGTCGCTGACCTTTTAGTTCAACCGGACGCAAAGTGATCCGATTCAACTGTGCCTCATCACCGCGGTATTTAGACAGCACCAAACGCTGGAACTGACTCGAGCCAAACACGCCATGGCATTCGTCAAGAAACTTAGTGATATTAGTGAGATCAGGGGATGACATAGGGCTCTCTTTCTATAGTGGCAAGCAAAAAGGGCTATTCTAGCTCAAACAGCCCCCTAGGGTTAAGGTTTAAGCTCCTTGCTGCGCAACTTCACACCGAGCGCGACCATTTTGTTTGGCTTGATACAAGGCCTCATCAGCTTGTTTTAACAAGGCATTAATTGACTCATTTTGACCACATTGGGCCACTACGGCGCCCATACTAAAGTTAAGGACCAGCTCTGCTGGCAAGTTCGCGGGCTTATGCTGCTGATAGGCTTTGAGCAATTTATTGAACAAAGGTTGAATTTCATCTGGCGTTGCTTGAGGTAAGACCAGTAACCATTCTTCCCCTCCGTAACGCCCTACTTTTTCATGGCTACGGAGTGAACCACCAACAATCTTAGCAAAGTAGATCAAGACTTGATCACCCACATCATGACCAAAACGATCATTCACTTGCTTAAAATGATCTAAGTCGATGATCGCCAATACCAACTGATCATGAGTATCAACGAGTTGTTCAAGGCTTTCTTGGGCAAACGCCAAAATGCCTCTACGGTTAGCGGCTTGCGTCAACTCATCTTTATAGGCCAATGCTTTAAATTTTTGTTTATGTGCACGCTGGATGCGAATTTGTCGAAATGTCAGCGCCAAAAAGACCAACACCAAAATCAAGCTTAGGGCTAAAATCATGCGAAACTGATTTTGCCGAGCCAACTCAGATTCATTCAGTTCATTTTCTTTTTCCAACAGCTCATTGCGCGATTTCTCAAAACGCACATCATAAATCACTTCTAAACGTTGCAGGGATAACTGCTTTTTAATTTCAAAATCTTTATTCAACTGATCGATGTAGGCATAAAAAATACGTGAGGAATCCTGATATAAGCCCAGCTCGGAATAGACTTCACCAAGTGATAGACGCGGAAAACGACTATCGTCTCCGCCTTGAGCCATCATCCACTCCACTTCACTGATATAAGCTTTGGCAAAGTCTACCTGGCCTTGTTTAGCATAGATCATCGCAATATCGAGCTTGATGCGCATGCGCATGTACTCCGAGCCGGCATCCGTAAGCATATCATTGGCATCTAATAACAAGGGAAGCGCGGCGGTGAATTGCTGGTTTTTGATCATCACACTGCCTAACTGGGAGGTAGCCAGTGCCACTCCGGCCTTATCATCTAACGCAACACTGAGATCCTTGGCCTGAGAAAAATAATCAATGGCACTGGGCCAGTTCTCTAATCCAATATGCGCTGTACCTAAATTGTAATAGAAAATGGATAAACTAAAATCATCACCCAGTTCAATCGCAAATTCCACAGCATGGCGATAATATTCAATGGCTTTGTGGTAGTTTTTTAACTTAGAGTAAATGATCGCAAGGTTACTCTGAATGGTCATCAAACGTGAATGGTCATTGGTTTTCTCAAACAGCTGCTGCGCTTCAAATAAGCGCTCGATGGCTTCAGCATATTGCGATTCCAACTGCATAGTGTAAGCATATTGTATTAAGGTATCCCCCAGTAAAATGGGGTCATCTAATGCTCTGGCTTGGGCTAAGTTCGCAATCACAGCCTCAACCGCCTGCTTAATGTCGCCATTCATCGCATAAACAGACGCTTGCAGGTTATTAATTTTTAACCGGTCGGCAACCGAATTAGCAGACTCATTGAGCCGCTTAGCGCGATCTAAATAAGATTGGGCTTGTTGATCTTGCTCTAAAGAAAGGTGAGCGAGCGCCAGCATCACATTACCTCTGACCTCGCCCGCAAGGTAACCTTGTTGTTGGTGTTGTGCCAACAGCGATTCACTTTCCACAATCAACTCATGGGGCGGGAGATGGCTATTCTCCAACGCAATCCAAGGATCCAGCGAGTTAGCCTTGACGCCAGCAGCCATCATGGCAACAACCCAAGTGGTAACTAACATCCTTATCAAAAAAATCAACTTACCACCTACTCAGCTACCATCAAAATACCGCTGCTATTTTACCCTAACCTAGGCAATAAACTAAAGCGATAAGCTAGGGCTCCTGCTTAACTTGTTTAATCGCCTCGTTTAATTGACTCATAAAATCAGGGTGGTGAGCTATATATGATTTACTGATATACAAGCCAAAAGGCTTGCTGATCTGCTCAACGACTCGATAATCCTTTTCCGTATAGCCTTGTAGCGTTAACTCTTGTTTAAAGACTTTTTCGGCTAAAAACACGGCATCAATGCGATTTAGTCTGAGCAGTAAGGGCGGTAGCTCTTTGATGGTGCTGGCTTTCATCATTACTTGGTAGTTATGTTTCAAAAGCCAAACACTGGTATTGGAGCCCAGCAGCGACGCCACTTGAGCTTGGCGTTTAAAAGATTCCGAACGCGGGTCTCGCTCGTCATCAGGGCGCATAAACCAAAGCCAACGGTTGATCATTAATGGTTCACTAAATTCAGCAAGCAGGTTACGTTGTTCGTTCTCACTGGCGAGAAAAAAGCCATCAATACGACCACGACGTAATTCGGCCAAGGCCCTCGCATAATTGGGCACGGATATATATTGATAAGGTTGATCTAATACCTTTAACACCTGATCAACTAACTCAATCCCTACCCCTGAAAACTGGCCATTGTCCATGCTGGTGTAAGGAGGAAACTGAGGGACAGCAAGGCGTAAGGGCGCTGCCATCACACAGCTAACACTCAGAAGTAAACAGCCAATGAAAAATCGAAAACTAAGCACAATAATGCACAACTCCTTGAACAAACACCTCTGATTTACAGGCTCACTGCTGATTTTAACACAACCGCAATGATTGAGAGGCACTCCATCATCATAGCAAAGACACTCACTTTATGCTGCAAAGCCCAATGTACCCAATCAACCTGGAGATGCTTGATTTCAGCAAGAATTTACAGCCGTTTAAGCAAGGCATTGATTGCAGGTAATGGTTGTTCCCTTATCAAAATCAATAACGCGGCATAAACGCCTGTAAAACTTGCCCTCGCCAGTTCAGTTGATTTCACAAGATAAACACGCATACAATTAGCCCCCCATTTCACTGACCTTTTTAGTACTTATTTTTGGTACTTATTGGTTGATTTTTGATGTAACGCAGGATTTTTACTGGATCAAAATAACAATTTATTAAAAAATAGAGCAAAATTTTGTCGCTTCACTTTTCAAGGATGAAAAATGGAACTATCAACGCAATACTCCCCTTCTGTGAGTACACCTCGCCATTGGCGTTTTTTGATCATGTTTGGCTTATTAACCCTTGTTGCTTTGACGCTACATAGCCAAATGTATCGCTTTAACCTTGGCCTGATGATTGACGAAAATCCCCATTATGCCCAAATATCGATGTTTCTTCGGGGTGAGTTAAGCCAATTGCCTAGCCTGACGACCATTCCGGGTTACCATGCCGTCACGGCATTCATCGGTAAGCACTTACACCTCACTGGCGCCAACCATGTCCGCTTAATCTCTTTACTCATGGTTTTGGCCTCTGTCATTGTGATGTATTTTTGCCTACGCAAAACCGTGCCTGAAGCGGCACTGCCAAGGTCCCTTGCGTTTTTCTTTTTACCTGTGATGTTCCCGTATAACTTTTTGATCTATACCCATTGCCTCTCGATGCTAACCGTGCTGTTGGGTGTGTATTTTTACTTAGATAAGCGTTTATGGCTCTGTGCCGCCATGATGTTACTCAGCCTCTTGGTCAGACAAACCAATATTATTTGGGTCGCCGCCCTTGCGACCATGGTGGTGATTGATGATTGGCAGCATTATAAGCTGCTAGCTGGCCATCAACTTAAGACTTGGGTAGTGAAACTGCTTCCGTTTGGTGTGCTGTTTGCCGCATTTGCTAGTTTTGTGGTGATTAACGGCGGGGTGGCCATTGGCGATGCTAACCGACACCCGGTAGGCATGTCCGTGGGTAATCTCTACTTTTATATGGTTTGTTTCTTCCTGGTCTTTTTGCCCATTATCTTAAAAAATAGCATTAATTATTGGCATGCCTTAAAGCAACGAGCACTGTTGAGGATTGAGTTCAACAACAAGGAATACCAGCTACCTGTTAACTTGGTTTGGTTAGGTGTGATCTTCTTTGCTGCTTACATGTTGCTGTTTAAGGTAGTGCACCCTTATAATTTTGTGCCAGGGTTTGTGCATAACACCATCCCGCTCTACTTCACGTCAAGCACACTATTAAAAGCCACTTGGATCTTGCCTATCTTTGCCACCGTCATCGGTGCCTTTGTGTTTAAATTAACCCGACCCTCGGCCTATATTCTCTACCCCGTCTTTATCGCCTTGTTGTTGCTGCACCCTATGATTGAACACAGGTATTACATCCCTGCTATGACACTATGGCTGGTCTTTTTATCTCATCAAGGTAAAAAAATGGAATGGTTTCTCTTAGGTTACTTTGCGCTGTTATCGGCAACCCTAGTTTGGGTTAAATTCAACCTTGGCCTATTTCCTTAAAAGAGGTGCTTGTGTCTTATTTATTATCGATTGAATTTGCAAGCTTATTATTAATTGCTTGCAGTGGCCTCTATATTGCTTGGATTGCCTGTCATCAATTAAGCTGGCTGGGTAAGTCAAATGTTGATAATCATCATGTTGCCCTTAGTGCTCCCATTACCAGTCAGTTCAGCTGGAAGAAAAATCTAACGCTATTGCTGCAGATTTTGATTGTTGTGCTGCTTAGTCGGTTCGTCATCTATCTCGTTGCCTATTTCTCATTCAGTGTGATCAATGAAAATGCCGGCGGCTTCAGTGATTTGTTTAAGCACATATGGTGGCGCTGGGATTCTTTTCACTATATCAATATTGCCAATAACGGTTACGTGGCAGAGGGGCAAGATAGGTACTTATTGGTATTTTACCCCCTATATCCCATGTTGATAGCCATTATGAAGGGCTTCATCGCTGATACCTTTTATGCCGGTGTGGCCGTTTCATTAATCAACCTCACCTTATCTTGTTTCTTTCTCTTTAAACTGGTCGCGCACGAATTTAATGATGAATCCACCGCATGGAAAACAGTCAAGTATTTACTCTTGTTTCCATTTTCGTTTTTTACCGCTATCGTCTACACCGAAAGCACCTTCTTATTAATGAGCATCGCTTGCTTTTATTACATGCGACAAGGACTATGGTGGCAAGCGGGTTGTTTTGGTCTATTAGCAGCACTTACTCGCAATCATGGTGTGTTATTACTGGCACCCATGGCATTTGAAATGATCCGTCAACATCAAGCACAATGGCCAGAAGGTTGGGGGGCAAAAATAAAGTTTATCACCCCTAAACTACTGGCTTTGGCGTTGATTCCTTCTGGGATCATACTCTATTTAGTGCTAAATAAATGGGTCACAGGTGATTGGTTTAGGTTTTTAGATTACCAGAAAGAAAACTGGCACAATGGTTTTGGCTATTTTGCTGAGAATGTCTCTGCCATTTTCGATCGCACCCAAGACCAAAACTATAAAATGGCAGCAGGAACCTGGTGGCCGACATTTGTGGGCTTCTTTTTATCCATTGCGCTGATTGTCACCTCGATCCGAAAAGTGCCAAGCGCTTATGTGATCTACAGCTTTTGCTATCTTATTATTTCCTATTCGCCAACTTGGCTACTGAGTGGACCAAGGTACTTGATGGGGCTGTTTCCACTGTTTATCTTTATGGCTTTATGGGCCAAAAAGCACCCTAGTTTGGAAAACACACTGGATATTGCCCTTGGCCTGTTCCTGACCCTATTTGTCGTGCTGTTTTTCCACTCAGCGGTATATTAGTGCCGCATGTCTCTGGCCCGACTAAGGGCCAGAGAGGACCCTTGAGCATTATTTCACAGTAAGTAAATCCGGGTTATATTCATGGGCTCTGTTAGGCGCTACTCAACTCGCCCTTTAATTTGCTTCCACTTGGCTCGTATATACCCTTGTCCTGGTTTTTCGATGAGATAATACGTGGCGAGTGATACCGGCACTAACACACCAAACACCCAAGCAAACACTTCCAGCTTAAAGCCATAAGTCGGCAAGTCCCACTTCTTCATTACATTGATCACCCAATAATGATTAAGGTACAGGGAGTAAGATAAAGTGCCTAAAAAGGCAAGACGACACTTGTTAAATATCCAACTTAATATTCCACCTTGCCAAGCAAAACAAAATACAAGTGCGGTGAAAACAAAGGGCGCATTAAAGTCCATTTTGGTGCGTATCGGAGCAAAGAAAACCAATGCCACCGCCGCCGCAACCAAAGCGATTTCGGCTAGGGAAAATAGACCAAACCTCATGGCAGGAGAGCTGAATTTAATGGGGTGGGCCTTAATCACAACAAACCAACGATACAGCACCATGCCTAAGAAAAAGCCTGCGAAACAGCGCACCATACCAGCGTTTAAAAAACCGAATAACAACTGGATATGAACATCTAAGTGTTTTATGTTCGCGATCAGTACGCTGTAGCCGAGAATCGACAGGATCAATAGCGTTAAGGTATTTGCACGCCAAGCTATCCATGCAAACACGATCAGGTTCACCCAAAACTCAACACTGATACTCCAACTTGGTTGATTCCAACTCACCCACCAAGTACTCATTCCCGTATTGTGCAATAAAAAAATATGCTGCAAAAAGGTGTATAGATTCCCATCCCCTTTGTCAGGAAAGTCCGTTGCAAAATAGTACAATAACACGGCAATCAGACCAAATAGGTGTAAGGGATACAAACGCGAAAGTCGAGCGATGGTAAAGTCTGTGAGCGAGAGCTCGCCCTG
Source organism: Motilimonas eburnea (assembly GCF_021295345.1). GTDB lineage: Bacteria > Pseudomonadota > Gammaproteobacteria > Enterobacterales > CBDFNC01 > Motilimonas > Motilimonas eburnea. The sequence continues at coordinate 30,405 of NZ_JAIMJB010000025.1, read as the reverse complement.
ATTATGGGGGTTAAAGTAGCGATAACTCAGTACAAAGCCACTCAAAATAAAAAATAAATCCACCGCTAAATAGCCTGGAAAGCCATAATGAAGGTGGAACAGCACAACCGCGAGAGCCGCTAAGCCTCGAATACTATCTAGCGCATCAAACCTCATGTTCATCCTTAAACATTGATGTGTTTTGCCGCCGATAGTACCGCAAACCACAGGCTAAATTAACTAAACAGCCGAATCTCTCTTCAATTACTAGAGCTAGGTCTTATGTCGAGCATGGCCATGCTATTAGGAACAAGCAAAATTTCAGCCAGCGCTTTTATATCGGTTTAGTCATAGCCCGTTGGGTTAATTTTGTTCTTAAGTTCACGCTTTACAACAATCCGTCAGCAAATTTTCTCTACAACTATACTCTTAGTTAAACCTTGTCCCGCGAAAAAGAAGTTAAGAGATAAGATATGAAGTTGATATCAAATTGGATGTGCTTTTCGTTGTTACTGATTGGGTCGCTTTTTTCTTGGGCTGGTCAGGCCAAAAGTGCTCCCATCCAGCTGAATTTCCTCGAATGGGGGTATTTACCCGTCGGCTTTGAAGACCGTTTTCAAGCCTATGCTCGAACGAAGGGGATGGATGTCAACGTCACCTCTATCCAACCCTATATCACCGACTTTGATAGTATTTATAGTGCGCTAAGAACGAAAAAAGCCGACGTAGTGATGCCGGCCAATTTCTTTTTGAAAGCCCACCACTCTCCACTGATTAAATTATTACTGCCGATTGATAAAACGAGGCTGAGTAACTTTCAACAGCTCAGGCCCATTTTCCAGCAAACCCAGTACGACAAAGAAGGAGAGCATAACTATGCCGTGCCTCATACTTATGCCTTATTTAGTTTAGCTTATGATCAAAACCAATTCAGTGCGCCGCCCACCAGTTGGTCAGGGCTGAGTAAACCTGAAAACACACAGCAATTCAAAATCTATTGCGATCAGTTTGAGCCCGTTTTAATTTCCAGCATGCTTGCACTGGGTGAATCTCCCGCCTTGTTTGCCAATGGTCAAATTATCAAAGACCCATCACTGCAACAGCGGGTGCAAAACACCTTAACCATGAGATTAAAAACCGCCCAAGGCTTTTGGTCCAATCAAGAAAACAACTGCGCCGATTTACGCCAACAAAGTTTAGCCACGACTTGGGGGCTCGAGCTGGTAAAATGCAATCAAGAAAATAACCAACGCTGGAAAATCGCGGTCGCCGAAGAAGGCCCCATCTATTCACTTGATACCTTAGCGATTGCCCAACACCTGGCCAATCAACCCGATAAGCTTGAAGCCGCATACCTGTTAATAGACTTTCTGATCAGCCAAGATCAGCAAGCACTCGTTTTGCAAGGTGTCCCCAGTATCCAAGGCGTCAATCGCTTATTACGCAGAGAATTCACTGCTGATGAACTGGCGGTGTTACCCGATAAAGCCTTGCCTGAATTTGATGAGCGTTTGTTGATCCCCCCACTCCCAGCCAATATCAAAAACCGTTACAAGCGGATGATGAATCAGGCCTTGGACGATTCCGGTACACGTGAATTTAGCAATCAATGTAACTGGGACTTGCAATAGATAAACAAACGAGACCTTTAATCGCTCAGGCTTCGCAATGAAAAAGCCTGAGCATGGGTAAGCAATATCGTGTAAACACTCACTCAAGGCCAGAGAGTGGCGGGCTCGGCGAATAACACCGAACACAAACTCCCCCCCCGCAATTAATTAACTGACTTTAAATTCCTTAATTGAATTATCCATGGTTTGGGCTTTGAACATGGCTTGCGATGATTTCAGCCAAGCCATTCAAGGTCAGTGGGATGCGAGCTCGTTCGGCGAATAACACAGAACACCAGCTCCCCCCAACAAATAATTAACTGACTTTAAATTCCTTGATTGAGTTGTCCATGGTTTGGGCATGCGTTGCGATAATTTCAGCTACTTCACTGAGCTCTTTAAGCACAGTCACAGAGCCTTCCACCAACTCTTTTACTTGGCTGAGGTTTTCATTCATTTCTTCAGCCACATTAGATTGTTGCTCCGATGCCGTTGCGATCTGGCTGTTAAAGTCAGCGATGCTTTGTACTTGCTCAGCGATGTAATCAATCTTCTGACCCGCTTGGCTGACCTGTTCAACACTTTTTTGAGCTTCATCAACACTGGTCACCATCAGGCTCACCGCTTGGCCTGCACTGCTTTGCAACTGTTCGATCATGCCTTGTATTTCTACCGTCGCATCTTGGGTGCGCTGCGCTAAGCTACGTACTTCGTCGGCAACCACGGCAAAGCCCCGACCTTGCTCACCTGCTCGGGCCGCTTCTATCGCAGCGTTTAACGCCAATAAATTCGTTTGTTCAGAGATGCCGCGAATGGTATCAACCACAGTCCCTATACTGCCCACTTTACTCTCAACTTCATTAACCGCTTTTGACGAAGCATCGATATTATTTGAAAGAGAGCTGATGATACCTATGGTGGTATCCACATAACGATTGCCATCTAGGGCAACTTGATTAGCCTGAGTTGTCGCATTGGCAGCCGTCACCGCATTATTAGCCACTTCTCTTACCGTTGATGCCATTTGGCTCATTGCGGAGGCCAGCTCGTCTATTTGGCCAAACTCTTCCTCAATGGAGTCTTGTACCGCCTCCATGCAAATAGACAGTTGCTCAGATACATCATTTAGCTGCTCTGAAGTGACATGCTGCTCTGCTAATAGAGCCTGCCAATTAGCCGCCGTAATGCGTACAGCTTCTGCGATTTCACCAAACTCATCTTTGCTGCTAATGGTCATATTAAGGCGTAAATCTTTGTTTGCCATTTTATCGATGCCATTGACTAAATGCTTCACTTGTTTAGACATGGTATTGGCCGCCCAAACTAAGATAAAGATAAACACCACGGCCATGACAAAGGTTTCAACTAAGCCACGTTTAAGGGCCGCATAATAGAATTGGTCTAGTTGCTGATGACTAATGGCGGTTGCAACGCTCCAGCCCCAAGGTTGAAAACCGCGGGCATAGACTTCATACGCTTGGCCTTGCTTTAAGGCTGTAAAATAGCCTTCACTTTCGCCTTGAGAAATCCTTAATTGAGTTTGGATATTGGCTGGGCTGTTGGCATCAAAAACGGCGGTCAGCTTTTTACCCACTAAACTTTCTTGAGCCGGATAAAGCAAAGCTTTACCTGAATCGGCCCCTTGACTGGCCACGACCCAATAATGGCCATCGCCATCCCAACGCATTTTATTTAGTGCATCAAGGGCAAACTGCTTGGCCTTATCTTCCCCTCCCAGCTGGGATTGGGTTTCATAGGCTGTTTTTAACACACCGTCGGCCAGAGCCAGCTTTTGCGCCAGTTCATGCTGGCTATGTTCAAGCACATCCACTCTAAATTGGTTTGCATCGAAAAAAGACTTGCCAACTAGCAACAAGGTACTGAACACCATAAGCAAGATCATTTTGGGCATCAATTTAACATTTGCAAACACTTGCTCTAGCTTATTCAACCGAAAAGCAGTCATAATTACTCCAACACGAGAAGATTATTGTGTAATGACTAAATTACTCTAATCAAGGTAACTAATCGACCTGTAAAACCAATACTTTAGAACTAGGTTTAAAAAACATGACAGACACAGCCAAAAGCCGCAAGATCACCTCGCTTGATGTCACCATGATGATCCTTTCCATCATCAGTATATGTTTAGTATTGTCACGGCTATTACTCAACCTAGATGCAGAAACAGCCTTACTTTTCTATAACCTAGATAGCAGCATTTGCTACATTTTTTTGATCCACCTGAGCTATCGCCTGATCCGCTCCGACGACAAACTTGAATACCTCAAACATCACTGGGTAGACTTTATTGCCTCCATTCCGATGACGGAAGAGCTTAGGTACGCAAGACTATTACAAATAGTGAGAATCATTAGGGTATTAAAAGAAAACCCTCACTTTTTCGGTCAAATCAAAAAACACTATCAAGAAGCCACAGTTGCATCGATTATCCTTTTTATTATGCTACTGCTGGTCTCCGGCTCAACCGCTATCCTATACCTCGAATCGGCCGACCCTAACGGGAACATTAAAACGGCAGGCGATGCATTTTGGTGGACCGTGGTGACGATTTCTACCGTGGGCTATGGCGACTTCTACCCCGTCACAGACTGGGGCAGAACCATCGCAACCACCTTGATTATTTGTGGCGTGGGCGCATTTGCCACCTTGAGTGGTCTAATGGCTACCTTTTTGACCGCTAGTCGCCAACAAGAGCACATTGACAACAAACACTTATTGAATGAAATAAAGCAACTGCGCACTGAAATTGCTGAGTTAAAAACAGTCGCAACGAAAGATGAAAAACACAAACAACAGCCCAAGAAACAACCTGATAAAGGTGAGCCTAAGGCGAACCTAAAAACCTAAGCCGAGCCTAAGCCAAGACGAATCCGATTAAGCTCGCTACGGGCTCTCTACCAATACGGGCTTAATGTTTTGGCTTGCAATCTAGATTGTTCCATTGCCAACAATAATGAGCTCTCTTTGCGTTTTAGCCACTTGAGAATTTTTTCTTGGGTGGCCGTATCTTGCTCAATCTCTAAATAGTCATAAATAGGGGTGAGCACTTTGAGCTCTTCAATGCCATGTAATATGTCATTCCAAGGTAAGCGAAACTCATCCCTCAGTTGACCCGGAAACAAACCTGACAAACAGGCGCCAACTAACAGATTTCGATTCAACAACCCTTCAAGGGCAATATATTGCGAGCGCGATAATTCATCACTAAGCACTAAGGCTGACTGGCTTAGCTCTTGCCAACTTTGCGCGATGGCTTGATGGGCAAAATCCGATAAGGGGACTTCTTGCTGGCCTTTAGGCAACTTGGTTAACGCCATTAGCCATTGGGAAATCGCCAATATCAAGGTGCAGTAACGCTCACTGGTAAACAAGCGCTTCATCTGCTTATATTGTGGCAGCGACTTCAGCTCTTGTTTTAAAAATTGTTTTAGGGGCTTAACCTTATCTAACTTTTTAATGTAACGCCCTTGATCTTGGGTCAAGCCTGTCAACGCCTGATAGCGGTCGATACACTTTAACTTGCTGGTGAGCCAATTTAAATCTGCCAACCAGGTAATAGGCAAATGGTTTGGCAAGTAACGGGAATATATAAGCAAGGTTTGATGCAATAAATTCACGCCGTCACGCATGTTGGCCAAGGCATCTAATCGGTGTTGCAAGTATAAGTGCTCGTGATATTGCCAATGTTGCAAGGCTTGGCTTAGGGTTTGTACCAAAGCCTCGGTAATGTCATGGGTTGCTGACAGAGGAACGATGTCTAAAGCCCGCAACTCGGGCAAGGTTTGACTCGACAGTAGATAGCCTCTTTGAGCCTTACTGATATTCACCAAACGAGCCCCAGGTAAGGCAGCCATGTCGTGAGCCAATTCAAACAACAAACCTTGGTGCCCTTTGAGTAACTCTAGTTCGACTTCGCAAATGCTCTCCTCTTGGCCTTTACAAGATAGCTTGCCGTAATCAAATGCCACTTCAACCAAACCTTCATCATTGATGTCAACTAGCCAAGTTTGTCGGGTGAAGTCATTGCTAAAAATGGGCACTAAGTCTTGCTGAATACTCGCTATATCTAGACCACTAGGCCAAATATCCGCCTTAAATCGGGCTAATTCGGGCTGTATTCCCTCAATGGGCTCATTATATTCGGGGCGTTGATGTAAACCACCTACCACAGAGCCATTTAATTTAATGGTCTGTTCATTTTTGCCATCATGGCTACGCACACGCAAACCAATCCCTTGGTTTTTCAGGGTTCGCTCTCGGGTATCAAAATAAACATTTTGTAAATTATGCTGATTTTGTGCACAAACTTGCCATTTAGCGAGTAACTCTGGCAGTTTTTCCCCCGCTTTTTTTGACACAAAGAACTTTATCTCTACTTCTGTATCCATATGATAATTAAACACTTTAGTAAGTTAATCAGGTATATTAGCGATACCATTTAAACGCAAAAATTGACTTTAACGGGTATTTACCCAGTTTAGCTGTTTTCATGCTCGCCAACTTGCGTTAACATGCGCTCCAATCTATCCATCGTGTGTTTTTTCACCGAGAACAGGTAATTGGCTATGCCAGTAAATACAATACTTGGACTTTTTGCAAAGTCCCCAATCAAGCCTCTACAAGAGCATATCAACAAAGTTCACCAATGTTGTAAACTCCTCGTCCCTTTTTTTGAAGCGGTTAACGCTAATGACTGGGATGAAGCCGAGCAACTGAGAGCGAAAATATCCCAAGCAGAAAAACAAGCTGATGAGCTAAAACGCGAAATCCGCTTAAAGTTACCTCGCGGTATTTTTATGCCCGTTGAGCGTACCGACATGCTGGAACTATTGACTCAGCAAGATAAAATCGCCAACCGAGCAAAAGACATCTCGGGCCGTATCTTGGGCCGTCAACTCACCCTACCAGCCGAAACGCAAGAAGACTTTATGGCCTACTTGCAACGCTGCATCGATGCCACCAATCAAGCGAAAAAAGCCATTAATGAGCTAGATGAATTGCTTGAAACCGGCTTTAAAGGCCGAGAAGTGGATTTAGTCGAAGACATGATTCATCGCCTTGATGAAATTGAAGACGATACCGACCATTTACAAATTAAATTGCGTCGCCAGTTCCAGCAAGTGGAAAACCAATACAGCCCCATTGATATGATGTTTTTATATCAGATCTTGGAGTGGGTAGGTGCCCTTGCCGATCAAGCAGAGCGTGTAGGTGCTCGCTTGGAGCTAATGTTAGCTCGTTCATAAGTTTCAAAGAGTAGTTAAATTATGGAAATAATAAGCACTTACGGCACAACCTTAGTCGTACTCGCAGCCGTGTTTGGTTTCTTTATGGCATGGGGTATCGGTGCCAATGACGTCGCTAACGCAATGGGCACCTCGGTCGGCTCTAAAGCGCTGACAATCAAGCAAGCGGTTATCATTGCGATGATTTTCGAGTTTGCAGGGGCATACCTTGCCGGTGGCGAAGTGACCTCGACCATACGTAAAGGCATCATTGACTCTGCGGCGTTTGTCGAGCACCCAGACTTATTAGTGTTTGGTATGATCTCCGCGTTACTAGCGGCCGGTTTGTGGCTGTTGATCGCATCTTATTGCGGCTGGCCTGTATCAACCACCCACTCTATTATCGGTGCGATTGTTGGTTTTGCGGCCGTTGGCGTCAGCCCAGATATCGTATCTTGGGGTAAGATTGGCGGCATTGTCGGCAGTTGGATAGTGACCCCGCTGATAGCCGGTTTGATCGCCTATGCCATCTTTATGAGTGCACAGCGACTTATCTTTGATACCGAAGAGCCGTTAAAAAATGCTAAACGCTATGTTCCTTTATACATGTTTTTAGCTGGCTTTATGATGTCACTGGTCACCATCAAAAAAGGCCTTAAGCACGTTGGTTTACATTTTGACACCATGGAAGCTTATGGCCTTGCCGTGATCGTGGGCATCTTGGTCGCCTTGATTGGTAAGTACTTCATTAATCGCATCAAAATCGACCCTAAAGCCGATAAAAAAATGCACTTTACCAATGTTGAGAAAGTCTTCGCTATCTTAATGGTGATCACGGCTTGTGCCATGGCCTTTGCTCACGGCTCAAATGACGTTGCTAACGCTATTGGCCCACTGGCAGCGGTGGTCAGCATCGTTAATAGCCAAGGTGAAATAGCCAGTAAAGCAGCATTAGCTTGGTGGATCTTACCATTAGGTGGTTTTGGTATCGTATTAGGCTTGGCTATTTTCGGTAAACGCGTTATCGCAACCATAGGTAATGGTATTACTCACCTCACCCCTAGCCGAGGCTTTGCCGCAGAATTGGCAGCCGCCACCACTGTGGTTATCGCGTCCGGTACCGGCTTGCCTATTTCCACCACTCAAACCTTAGTGGGTGCCGTATTAGGTGTGGGCATGGCGCGCGGTATTGCTGCCTTGAACTTAGGTGTCGTGCGCAGCATTGTAGTGTCTTGGGTGATCACCTTGCCGATTGGCGCGTTCCTCTCCATCATGTTCTTCTACATGTTGAAAGGCATGTTCAGCGTCTAATCACAAAAGCGCCTACGGGCGCTTTTTTGTTTTTATGGCATCGTTCAGCGACAGTTTACAGGCGTTTATACCGCGTTATTGATTTAATTAGGGCAAGTCATTACCTGCAATCAATGCCTTGCCTAAACGCCTGCTGAAATCAAGCATCTCCGGGTTGATTAAGTCTATTATTGGAGCATCAAACGCAGCTTTCATTTTTTCTGCTTGTCTTCACGGCTTAAACTCTTAAACTTGTCATTAACTTTTGTTTTAGCAGAGAAGGTTTTGTGAAAAGTTTCATCTCTTATTCCATTTTACTGGTTACTTTGATTGTGGCCCCCGTTTCCGCACAAGCTCAATATATTAGCGATAACCTGATTGTCTACATTCACTCTGGCCCGAGCACCCAATTTCGTATTATAGGCAGCCTAAATGCAGGCTCGCCCGTTACCGTTAAGCAACAGGACAACGAAGCCAACTTTACTCAAATTCAAGATACTCGTGGTCGTATCGGCTGGGTTGAAACCAAGTTTGTCAGTGATGAGCCGCCTGCACTCACCCTGCTGCCCGAATTACGACAAGAGTTAGCACAAACCAAGCAAACCTTAACTGAAACAGAGCAAAGCCATAATCAGGTATTGCTTGATAGAGACCATACCATCGAGCAACAAAGTAATGAGATAAAACAATTACTCGAGCAACAAACCTTATTAACACAAGACATTGAAGCGTTGAAACTCAAAAATGAAACGTTACAAACACGCTTAGATAATCAAAGTGAAACCGTGCAAATGCAATGGTTAATTAGAGGCGCAGCCGTACTTGGCGCGGGTGTTTTCCTAGGCCTTGTTATTCCTTTTTTACCCAGACGAAAGAAGAAAGATCCTAACTGGGTATAACAATGGGATATGCCATTGCGTAAGAAAAAAGCGGCCTCGGCCGCTTTTTTTAATACCCTTTCCAATCTTCCATGGATTTAACGCTAAAACTTTGATTTTGATAGCGCATGATCACGTAATCAGGGCGAATTTCCAACAAGGTTAAATCCGGTGTAAACACACTGTCGCCTTCTTTAAACTCGGTGCCGTTAAACCGCACCGAGCGTTTCTCAACTAAGCTGGAATACACGTGGGAGTTATAGGCAAATGGTGGGATACTCGCTTGGATATCATCGGGTAGATTTGAGACAGGAATAGCCGACATCGGCTGACTCGGTGCAGGCTCGGCCACAGGGGTATTTTCTTGTGCCGCAAGGGCACGCTGAAATTTCTCAGCGACCGTATCTGACACATCCGAATAATCTATCTCATTGGGAGCCTCAGGCTCGACGGCTTGTGTTTGTTCACCGGCTAAAGCCAAGCGAATTTTTGCGGCCAGCTCGGGAGAGGTGTCTGATAAATCAAGATCAGCAAGGGGATCAACAGGCTCGATCACCTTAGGCTGAATTTGTTCAACGCGAGCCCTCGGTTTTTGACTACTGACATAAACCGGCAGTGGAACCGTCTCAAATTGTTTTTCTGGTAAGAACTCCACCTCTGCAGGCTCAGCCGATCTCACCGTTTGCGCATCTGGCTTCACTGGCTTAGCTTCAGGCTTTATTATCGGCTTTGCCGCTGGCGTCGCACTCTCCAAGGCCTGCTCGGTTTGCCCTTGACGCTCAGCAACCAATTGCTCCTTGGGCGGTTGTAGGTTAGTTGAGAGTTGCTTGCTTGACTGTGCCGCTGTTTGTTCAATCCACTGCTCCATATCCAAAGCAGCTGGGCTAACCTGCTCGCTAGCCATGTCATTATTAGCGCTTAAATACCAAAACACGCCACCACAAATTAAGCTGGTACTGAGCACAGCAATGGTCACATAGGGCCAAATGGCTTGGGTTGTTTCTTCAGCAACAGGGTATTGATAATGATTACTGGCCAGAGATTGAGTCGGGATTTTTCGATTGCGTAACTCTTCCGACTTTTTAAGGGCATTAAGTATGGTAGACATGATTACCCCTCAACCTTAAGTTTTGGCATAGCGATATTCACTGCCAAATTTAACCTTAGTATGGTCTGCACACCGGCAATGCCATCCGCCTCAAGGTGATGCTTTGCTTGAAAACGCATCACCCTATCTTGCAACTCATAATCAAATTGGCGCGCACTGCGCGCCGGGTAGCCAAGTACTTGAGCTAGGCTGTCATCTAACCATTGTACCGCATTGCCGGTTGCACCAAAGCCAATGGCGCGTTGGTAACCCTCTGGGGCTTGCCAAAATAGGGTATAAGCTCCGCTCCAGTGCTTGTTAAACCAAGCCTCCGTCACCTTGATCCGATTAGCATTGATCAGAATTTCAAACCCATCGTTAATGGCAATTAACGTAGCGAAATAAGGTTGATTACGCTTATCAAACATCTTCACCACCGCGGGGTGATTCATCTCTTTTAGGGTTCGAATGCTGCCGGTACCATTAAGGCAATGTAGGCCCGCCGCTAATGCCCGCTCGCAAGTTGCTTGCATCAGTGGCACTTCATAACCCCAAACCTTATAGAGGTTCTGGATGGCCGCTTCTGGCTCGCGGCTATCGGTAACCACTTTTTCTAAACGACGTTGGTATTTCATTTTATCAGGCGTTTGCACTGAATTTGAGGCCACTTCAACCACGGTTTTGCCATTTATCTCATTAGCCGAGGATGCATTATTGCCAGCTTCAAGCGGAGTAACGACTTCAAGCTGAGCTAATTGACTCGACTCAGCGTTAGAGGCAGCAGGTTCATCACTCGCCTGCTGTGCTGGCGCTTGTGTTTCGCCAAGCGCTTGTTCGATAGCTTGATCAACATCTTTGACAACGGCTGGCTCTGGGCTACTCTCCCCCGTGACCACGGCCAGTAATTCAGCCTCGCTGACATTAGCAGGCCCACTCATATAAGGTAAGGTCAAGCCCGCTAATATGGCCATGGCCAACACCACGGAGCCGATAATGATGGGCTTAGCATTAAGACTTTCGACCGCGCCATCACCTCGCACCTCATTGGCCACCGACTTAATCAACAAGGGCGTGATGGTGTGATCACTATTGGCGTAGGCAGCCAATAATGCGCGATCACAGATCAGGTTAATTAAGCGCGGTACACCGCCACTTTGTCGGTGAATTTCTTTTAGGCTAGATTTACTAAAAATGGGTAACTGGCAGCCCGCCACTTGTAGACGATGGCGAATGTAATTACACACTTCAAGCTGATTGAGTGGCAATAAATGGTAACGAGCGGTGATCCGTTGCGCCAATTGGCGCAGCTCATCTTTTTTCAGTAACTGCTGTAATTCGGGCTGACCAATGAGAATGATTTGTAGCAGCTTTTTACGATCCGTTTCAAGGTTAGTTAACAGCCTTAACTGCTCTAACACAGGCGGGTTCAACAGTTGAGCTTCGTCGATGAGCAATACCGAGTGAATATTTTGCTCGTGATTCTTTAACAAAAACGCTGCGATAACATCAAATAAGTGCTTCAAACTGGGTTTGTCACGATCATATTCGATAGAAAATTCATCACATATGGTCGCCAATAAGTCCAGTTCAGTTAAAGCAGGGTTAAGAATAAATGCTAGCTCAGTTTGCTCAGGTAATTCTTGTAACAAAGAACGACATACGGTGGTTTTACCGGTCCCCACTTCCCCCGTAAGTAAAATGAAGCCGCCACCGCCGCCATTTAATCCATACATTAAATGCGCTAAGGCTTCTTTGTGTCGATCGCTCAGATAAAGATAATCGGGATCAGGGGCGATTGAAAAAGGGCTTTCTCTTAAGCCAAAAAACTCTGTGTACATAGTCTAACTGCATCCATCCAGTGGACGCCCACTATAGCAGAGAGCGTCATATTACCAAAATCAAGCTACCACAGAATGTCAGTTTTGCGCACAGGCGCAAAAGATTATTTCATCTTAATCAGCCAATATTGGATTTACCGTCACAACAGAGGGGTTAAAGAGTCTAGGTTAACCACAAAAACCTGGATTTTGGGTCACATTCTTTGGCTAACATCCGCCGCCATTGCCTGCTCAGATTTATTTTTAGGTATACTTAAGAAAGTGAAATTTTAAGGGAAATAACGTGCAAATTTATTTGGTTGGAGGCGCCGTTCGAGATCGCCTGTTAGGTTTACCCATCAAAGATCGCGATTATGTGGTCGTTGGGGCAACACCTAAACAAATGCAAACCCAAGGCTACCAGCAGGTAGGTAAAGATTTTCCGGTTTTTTTGCATCCTGATACAAAGCAAGAATATGCCCTGGCCCGCACCGAACGTAAAACCGCAGCGGGTTATACGGGATTTGAATGCTATTTCGCCCCCGATGTCACCCTAGAACAAGATTTACAGCGCCGCGATCTGACGATTAACGCCATGGCGCAAGACCAACAAGGTCAGATCATAGACCCTTATCAAGGCCAACAAGATCTCAAAAACCGGATCTTACGTCATATCTCCCCAGCCTTTGCCGAAGATCCCTTAAGGGTGTTAAGGGTGGCACGTTTTGCCGCGCGATATCATCGTCAGGGCTTTACCATCGCGCCCGAGACACTGGCGCTAATGACTCAGCTTAGTACCAACGGCGAGCTTAATCATTTAACGCCCGAGCGCGTTTGGCAAGAAATGTCAGCCGCCTTGATGACAAATTCGCCTCAGGTCTTTTTTCAAGTACTCAAAGATTGTCAGGCGCTGCCAATATTACTGCCTGAACTGCATAACTTATACGGTGTACCAGGGCCGAAAAAATGGCACCCCGAGATAGACACAGGGCTGCATACCCTAATGGTGATCGAGCAAGCCGCGCTCTTGTCTCCGGATTTAGAGGTCCGCTTTAGCGCCTTGTGTCATGACTTTGGCAAAGCCGAAACCGACCCCAACCTTTGGCCAAGCCACAAGCATCACGGCATCAAGGGGTTGCCCCTGATCAAAGGTTTTTGTCAGCGGTATAAAGTGCCGAACCCTTGTCGCGATCTGGCTTTGATCATGAGTCAAGTCCATGGCGATGTGCACCGAGCATACAGCCTACCCCCTGAACAAATCCTTAGCCTGTTTGATACCGCCGATGCATGGCGCAAACCGGAGCGGTTCGAGCAACTATTATTAACCTGCAAAGCCGATTTAACTGGGCGTTTGGGCTTTGAAGACAGGCCCTATGCGGAAGCTGACTATCTACACGCCGCCTTTAAAGCCGCTCAAAGCGTTGAAGTTCAGCCGATTATTAAAGCAGGTTTTAAAGGCCAAGCCATTCGTGAACAACTGACATTGCAACGCGCCAAACGCCTAAGCCAATTTATGATAGAAAATGAAAGCCAGATTGTTTAGCTAGGCTGGAGCGATATTCCAGCCTAGTCACCTTATGCCCATGACAGCACGACAAATAGCGCGATACCTAAGGCTAGTCGGTAGATAACGAAAGGCAACATGCCCATCTTTTCAATCACTTTCAAGAAGAAGGTAATACAGATCAAGGCACTGATATAGGCTAACAAGGCCCCGACTATCATGGCAAACCAATCCACCGCTTCACCGGAGGTGATCAGCTTCAAGGTCAAGTAACTGCCCGCTAAAAAGATCAAGGGAATCGACAACAAGAAGGAAAAGCGCGCTGCGGCTTGTCGCGTCATGCCTAAAAACAAACCAGCGGTCATGGTGACACCCGAGCGCGATGTACCGGGGATCAATGCCATTGCTTGCGCAAAACCGACCAACAACACCGTTTTCCACCCTAACTGATACTCGGTAACCTGTTGCTTGGCTAGTTTATCGGCAAGTAGAAGCAATAAACCAAATACGATAGTCGTCGTCGCAATCACGTAGCCGCTGCGTAAATAGGTTTCAATAAAGTCTTTGCCAAATAGCCCAAACAAGCCCGCGGGAATGGTGCCTAAAATGATCCACCAAGCAAGCTTACTGTCTTGATTGTGTTGGCGCTTTAAAACCGAGCCCGTCCAAGCGACGGCCATGGTTGAGACTTCGCGGCGAAAATATTGCACCACCGCGATCAAGGTTCCCACGTGAACCGCCACATCAAAGGCAAGGCCTTGATCTTGCCAGCCTAAAATTTGCGAGGGTAAAATGAGATGTGCCGAGCTGGAGATAGGTAAAAACTCGGTGAGGCCCTGAACGATGGCTAACACCACTATTTCAAGCATTGTCATGCTGATTGTTCCTTTCTGAAGATTTCCAATTAAAAGGGATTTTCCACAATTTTTGTGAAGATTTATCGTAATTTTGCCAAAGTACGCGGTAGCTTTTTCCTAAAATAGGATGAACCTTATCAGGCGCTAGCTCTGCTAACGGCCACAACACAAAGGCATTATGGGGGATTTCATCTCGGGGGAGTTGGACGCCTTGATGGGTGATTAAATCGTCATAAAGTAATAAATCAAGGTCGAGCGTGCGAGGCGAAAACTTGCGTGAATCTGGTGTGCGGCCGTTTTCCAATTCAATTTGCTTTAAACACTGCGCTACTTCCTCCGCAGGTAATTGCGTGTCGGCCCCGACCACTAAATTATAAAAAGCACTGCCGTTAAAGCCGACCGCTTCACTTTCAAACACAGAAGATACCTTTAACTCACCAAACAAGGCCGTCATCGCATCTATCCCAGCTTGAATATAATGAGCACGATCGATATTTGAGCCAACGCTAATATAAATTTGCGCCATTACAACTGTGTACCTTGGGCATAAAACTTACCGCGGGTAATTTGCACCCCAACATTGGCCGCCATCGGGACCGCGCCGGGTTTACTCAGGGTTAATTGTAATCCTGGCACGTTAAACTCAGCCATGATCATGGCTGCGACCCGCTCTGCCATAGTTTCTATCAGCTCGAAAGTATGCTGTTGTGCAAACTCAACCACTCGTTGCGATAACACCGCATAATCTAAAGCTAAATCAATATTGTCATCTTGGGCTGAAGGCTTGTTATCAAAGGCTAATACCAGATCAAATACCAGTTTTTGCTTGATGGTCTTTTCCCAATCGTACACGCCTATGGTGCACAAGACTTCCAAAGAATGAATAAAAACGCGATCCATTTGCTTTCCTGACAGTTTGGTTTTTTTGGCCGAGAAGGGCTACCACCGCCCAATAATTAAGCGTATTATCGGTAGGCTATTTAAGAGCGGCGATAATAACGCAAAAAGCCAAGAAGGAAAAACAGCATTTTATGACTGCCACCGTCATTGTCTTTATTTTTTTAGCTTACCTACTGGGCTCAGTCTCGAGTGCCGTTTTAATCTGCCGATTAAAAAAACTTCCCGACCCTCGCCAACATGGCTCAAACAACCCAGGTACTACCAATGTGCTCCGATTAGGCGGCCCACAAGCAGCGGCTTGGGTGTTACTAGCTGACTTATTAAAAGGCACCTTGCCCGTCTATTGTGCTTATTGGGCGGGGTTTGAGCCGGTTTATATTGGCTTAGTCGGCGTGGCGGCATGCTTAGGCCATATCTACCCAATATTTTTTCACTTTAAGGGGGGCAAAGCCGTGGCCACCTCAATGGGGGCCATGCTGCCTTTAGGAATGGATATTGCTGGCGCCTTAGTGGGCTGCTGGCTACTCGTGGTGGCTCTCAGTGGCTATTCTTCGTTAGCGGCCATTATCACCGCCCTGCTTGCGCCTTTGTTTACCTATTTAATTAAGCCGGAATATACCTTACCCGTTTCCATGCTAGGTTGTTTGGTGATTTTGCGCCACCATGAAAACATCGCTCGCCTTTATCGTGGCACCGAGCTGAAGATTTGGCGCAAATTTTC
Organism: Motilimonas eburnea; assembly: GCF_021295345.1. Taxonomy (GTDB): domain Bacteria; phylum Pseudomonadota; class Gammaproteobacteria; order Enterobacterales; family CBDFNC01; genus Motilimonas; species Motilimonas eburnea. The sequence continues at coordinate 14,513 of NZ_JAIMJB010000025.1, read as the reverse complement.
TATGGATAAACATGATTCGCCGCAAGAAACGCCACCCCAAGCCACTCAACAGCAAGATGAATCTAAGTGATCCCAGCTGATTAGCACGAGGATGCTAATGGCGCTAAGGTATCAATCGGCCAACGCGGTTTAGCTTGAATACTTAAACTTTCCAGCTGCTGCGCTTTTAGGCGTTGCATCCCCGCATAGGCAATCATCGCGCCGTTATCGGTGCAAAACTCAGGGCGAGGATAATACACCTTGCCGCCACGTTTCTTCATCATGACATCCAATTGCTCACGTAACTGCTTATTCGCACTCACCCCACCGGCAATCACCAAGGATTTCAAACCGGTTTGATCTAGGGCGCGGCGACACTTAATCGCCAAGGTATCGATCACCGCATCTTGAAACGCATAGGCGATGTCGGCGCGGGTTTGTTCATCATCCCCTTCACTGCGTATCGTGTTGGCAGCAAACGTCTTTAAACCACTAAAGCTAAAATCAAGTCCAGGCTTATCTGTCATCGGCCTTGGAAAGGTGAAACGACCAGGCGTACCCTGCTCGGCTAATTTAGCCAGTAATGGCCCGCCCGGGTAATCCAGCCCCATTAACTTAGCTGTTTTATCAAATGCTTCGCCGGCCGCATCATCCACACTTTCACCGAGCACTTCATATTCACCTATGCCCTGCACATTGACCATCATGCTGTGACCGCCAGAAACAAGCAACGCGAGAAAAGGAAACTCAGGGCGATCTTCTTCTAACATGGGTGCTAATAAGTGCCCCTCCATATGATGTACGGCCACTGCGGGTACACCCCATGCGTAAGCAATACTGCGGCCAATCGTGGCACCGACTAACAAAGCACCCACTAACCCTGGCCCTGCGGTAAATGCAATGCCGTCAATATCAGCTTGAGTACAATTCGCTTCGGCTAGCGCTTCTTTTATAAGAGGAATGGTTTTACGAACATGATCGCGTGAAGCCAGCTCGGGCACCACACCACCATAATCAGCATGTAACTTCACCTGACTGTACAAACGATGAGCCAATAAACCCTGTTCGTCGTCATAAATGGCCACACCTGTTTCATCACACGATGTTTCAATACCTAAAATTCGCATCTTCATTCCTCTAAGCTAGAATCAACCAACAAAGTCGGGCTTAATTCACTTTTCCACCGCGTTTGCGGGGCAAAAATTTGGCGCTAGTGTAACGATTCACAGCTTTTTTCACCAGAGACAATTAATCGGGGTTTACAAACGCCCCCTAATAGGATTAAAATTCCGCACCATTTTTAAACAGACTGGTCAATCTACGACCGGCTTCACAAACACCCTGAGGTGATGGGCATATGCCAGTAATAAAAGTACGTGAAAACGAACCGTTTGATGTTGCACTTCGTCGCTTTAAGCGTTCTTGCGAAAAAGCAGGTATCCTTTCTGAAGTTCGCCGCCGCGAATACTTCGAGAAACCGACTACCGTTCGCAAACGCGCTAAAGCTTCTGCAGTTAAGCGTCACTTGAAAAAGCTAGCTCGCGAAAACGCACGTCGCGTTCGTCTTTACTAATAAGGCGTTCGTAATGACCTTGAAAGAGAAGTTGCAAGACCAACAAAAAGCAGCAATGCGCGCCAAGGACAAAGTCCGCTTAGGTGCCATCCGCATGCTCATGGCGGCCATCAAGCAGAGCGAAGTCGATAACCAAGTTGAGTTATCTGACCAAGAGATTATTGCAGTGATTACCAAAATGGTAAAACAACGCAAAGACTCTATCGCCCAGTTTGAAGCAGCAAATCGTCAAGACCTAGCCGATAAAGAATCTGAAGAACTTAATGTTCTACAAGAATTCTTACCTCAACCTCTTACCGAGGAAGAAGTAGACAGCATTATCGCTGCTGCACTGGAATCAACCGGCGCACAGGGTATGCAGGACATGGGCAAAGTCATGGCGGCGATCAAAAGCCAAATTCAAGGTAGAGCGGACATGGGACAAGTAAGCGGCAAAATTAAAGCCAGTTTATCTTAATCCCATTCTAAGCTGATTGAACAAGCCGCAACTTTTTCGAAAGTGTGCGGCTTGTTTGTTTCTGACGTTTTATTTCTTATTGTTTACTGCTAACTTAGCAACACTTAAGCCATTTTGATGCAAGGTGTTTCAGCTTGGCCAGCAACATAGAAAAGATTCAAGTTCGTTTATTGAGGGTTTATGGCAGGCAGGATCCCACGCGATTTCATCGATACCCTTATCGCTCGCACAGACATCGTTGATCTTATCGATAGCCGAGTAAAACTCAAAAAAGCCGGACAAAACTATCAGGCTTGTTGTCCGTTCCATAACGAAAAATCCCCCTCATTTACCGTCAGCCCAAACAAGCAGTTTTACCATTGTTTTGGCTGTGGCGCTCACGGTAATGCCATCAGCTTTGTGATGGAGTACGACGGCTTAGAATTTCCCGATGCCATTGAAGAATTAGCCAGTATTCATGGTTTAGATGTGCCACGTGAGCAAGGCTCAGGCCCAGCACCAACGCCAGCGCAAATCCAAGGTAAAAAAGATCTTTACCAAGTGATGGAGCAAATCGCCCACTTTTATCAGCAACAGCTGCGTGGCCAAGCCCACAGCCAACGCGTCATTGATTACCTAAAAGGTCGTGGCCTAAGCGGGGAAATTTGCCAACGATTTGGCATTGGTTTTGCGCCCGACAGCTGGGACGAGGTGAAAAAGCGCTTCGCACCTAATCGTGATAGTCAGGCGCAACTGATTGAAGGCGGCATGCTAATCGAAAAAGAGGGCGGTGGCAGCTATGACCGCTTTCGCGATCGTGTGATGTTTCCTATTCGTGATCGGCGTGGTCGCGTGATCGGCTTTGGTGGCCGCGTGTTAGGCGACGGCACGCCTAAATACCTCAACTCGCCCGAAACCCCTATTTTTCATAAAGGGCGCGAGTTGTACGCCCTTTATGAAGTCAAAAAAGCCCATAAAGACGTGGCCAAGATCCTAGTGGTTGAAGGCTACATGGACGTGGTCGCCCTCGCCCAATTTGACATTGATTATGCCGTCGCGTCCCTTGGCACCAGTACCACGCCCGAGCACATGCAAACCTTGTTTAGAACCACAGATGAAGTGATCTGTTGTTACGATGGAGACCGCGCCGGACGCGCAGCGGCTTGGCGCGCGTTGGAAAATGCCTTACCCTTGCTTCAAGACGGTAAATCACTGAAATTTATGTTTTTACCCGATGGGGAAGATCCCGACTCCATGGTTCGTCAAGAAGGTAAAGACGCGTTTGAGCAACGACTAACCAAAGCCACACCGCTGTCGGATTTTCTGTTTGAAAACTTACTGCAACAAGTCAATATGGGCAGTCGTGATGGCAAGACCAAATTAGCGCAGCTGGCCATGCCGTTGATCGCAAAACTGCCTAACAACGTATTCAGCCATATGATGAAGGAGAAGTTAGCTAACTTACTCGCCATTGATTTAACCGGCCTCGAGAAACTTCTGCCGTCATCCGACACAACAGAGCAAGTAACTAAACCTAAACCAGCTCGACAACCTAAAGTCACCCCCATGCGCATGGCCGTTGCTTTAGTCATTCAATATCCTCAGCTGGTTAATGATTTACCGCCGATGCCGGAAATCGCCGAGTTAAACTTGCCTGGCAGTGCTCTTTTTGCCCAAATACTTGAAAAGTGCCAACAACAACCCCATATCACCACGGGACAGTTATTAGAAGATTGGCGAGGCACAAAAGAAGGCCAACAACTGGCAAAATTAGCCATGTGGGACCATCATATTGAAGCAACACAAATTGAAGCGGTGTTTTTAGACACCTTAGATAAGTTACTCGCAACCTATATCGAACAAAAAGAAGAAGCATTACTTGCTAAAGCCCGAACAGGTCAGCTTAGCTTAGAACAAAAAAAGCAGCTCAGTGAACTGATTCAAAGTAGAAAGTTATCATCTTCTAACTAGTAAATTAAGCGCAAAGGCATTATAATCGCGCCCTTGCATTTTTGCACCAATCCTTAAACCCTAATCGGATGGAGTCTATGGAGCCAACCCCTCAGTCTCAGTTAAAACTTCTGGTTACCAAAGGTAAAGAACAAGGCTTCCTTACTTACGCCGAAGTTAATGATCACTTACCCCAAGACATCGTCGATTCTGATCAAATTGAAGATATCATTCAAATGATTAACGACATGGGTATTCAGGTAGTAGAAAACGCACCTGATGCCGATGATCTGATGTTATCTGAAGATACTGCAGATGAAGATGCAGCAGAAGCAGCGGCTCAAGCCCTTGCCTCGGTGGAATCAGAAATTGGTCGTACTACCGACCCGGTACGTATGTACATGCGTGAAATGGGCACAGTTGAGCTGTTAACCCGTGAAGGCGAAATCGATATCGCAAAACGGATTGAAGAAGGCATCAACCTTGTTCAAACGTCCGTCTCTGAATACCCTGAAGCAATTCACTACCTACTTGAGCAATGGGATCGCTACGAAGCCGAAGAAATCAAGCTGAGCGATATTATTTCCGGCTTTATTGACCCAAATGAAGCGGAAACCTTAGCCCCAACAGCCACTCACATCGGTTCTGAACTATCAGGCGACGATCTAGACGATGAAGATCTAGATGACGACGATGACGATGACGACGACAGCGACGATGATGACGGCGACAAAGGCCCCGATCCGGAAGAAGCCCGTGAGAAATTTGCGGCACTGCGCTCAGCCCATGATAACTTGTTAGCTGTTATCGAAAAGTCAGGCCGTCAAAGCCCAGATTCAAAAGAAGCCATCAAAGAGCTGGCAGAAGTATTTAAAGAATTCCGCCTTGTGCCTAAGCAATTTGACCGCATGGTAAGCAACATGCGCTCAATGATGGATCGCGTACGTGTTCAAGAGCGTCTTATCTTAAAAATGGTGGTCGACCAATGTAAGATGCCTAAGAAATCGTTCGTATCCGTTTTCCCAGGCAATGAAACCGATCGTACTTGGTTAGAAAACGCCATCGCAGAAGGCAAGCCTTACAGCGCTTCACTGTCTGTGTTACGCGACGAAATTTTACGTTGTATCGTAAAAATGGCCTCGGTAGAAGAAGAAACCGGCCTAACCATTACCGACATTAAAGACATCAACCGCCGCATGAGCATAGGTGAAGCCAAGGCCCGCCGTGCTAAAAAAGAAATGGTTGAAGCCAACTTACGTCTGGTAATTTCCATCGCGAAAAAATACACCAACCGCGGCCTACAATTCTTGGATCTGATCCAAGAAGGTAACATAGGTCTAATGAAAGCGGTTGATAAGTTTGAATACCGACGTGGTTACAAGTTCTCAACTTACGCTACTTGGTGGATCCGTCAAGCCATTACGCGTTCGATTGCTGACCAAGCACGTACCATACGTATTCCGGTTCACATGATTGAAACCATCAACAAACTGAACCGTATCTCACGCCAAATGCTGCAAGAGATGGGCCGCGAACCCACTCCTGAAGAATTGGCAGAGCGTATGATGATGCCGGAAGACAAGATCCGTAAGGTACTCAAAATTGCCAAAGAGCCGATCTCGATGGAGACGCCAATTGGTGATGATGAAGATTCGCACTTAGGTGACTTCATCGAAGATACCACCATCCATCTACCAGTGGATTCCGCCACCAGCGAAAGCCTGAAAAATGCGACCAACGACGTATTAGCCGGCCTAACCGCACGTGAAGCGAAAGTACTGCGGATGCGTTTTGGTATCGACATGAATACCGACCACACCCTAGAAGAAGTAGGTAAACAGTTTGACGTAACCCGTGAGCGTATCCGTCAAATTGAAGCTAAAGCCTTGCGTAAACTGCGCCATCCAAGTCGCAGCGAGCAGCTTCGCAGCTTCCTCGACGAATAAGCGACCCTTCGCAGATAAAAATACCAGCTTCGGCTGGTATTTTTTTGCCTGATCACTAGGCCCCCTTGCTTCACTGCAACCAACTGACTATAAAAACAGCAAACGATTGGCTAACAGTAGACAGGGCTCAGCGAGCTCTATATAATCTCCCCCGCTTAATAAGAAGAATAAATCGACCTTTTATCTCATCGGTTTGCAGCTCACTTGGCTGGCCAAGATAAGGATGTCGAGACAGAAGTTAGCCCTTCTGCACACTTAAAGAGCAACAATAATATAGGCCCCTTAGCTCAGCTGGTTAGAGCACCCGACTCATAATCGGTAGGTCCACAGTTCAAGTCTGTGAGGGGCCACCAAATTTGTAAGCACTTAATATCATTGGTATTAAGTGCTTTTTTCTTTGGGGCATATCTGATTTTCTCGCTTTCTACTCGCCATTCTATCCAGTGTGAATGGATGACCACTTTCACCATGTCGTGATTAAAAACTAGCTATTGGATTAATTCAGGCTCTTTTGCGCTCACAAACTCAACCTTCACTACAGAGCTTTTCACCATCATCACTGAATCTTGATGAAACTGTTTAGCATACTGGCGAGCTACCGCTTCAGCTTCAGCCACTTGCGAGGCTTTAAGCAAGATAGTCACTATTTTGGAGCGCTCGGGCTTGCCCTGCCAATAGCCCACCGAGTCCACCACATTAAAGCCAGCAAAGCGTGTCACGATATGCTCGGTCATAAAGGTATCCCACTGCTGCATAGACACGCCGCTACCATCGGGAACAGAAAGACCAAAGTAAAGCTGCACGCTGTAGTCATCGCTAGCAAAAGCCCGTACCGAGCTAAGTAACAGGACTAGGGTTATACTGATGCGCGTTAATCCATTAAGTTTCATACTAAAACCTTGTTTAAAATATTCATCGAGAAATGCGGTTAAGAAGACTGAAAGCGGCGAGACTTCTCTCGCTTGATGAGACAATATAGAAAACAGTTGGCAATAGCGTACGCAGTCTCAAGCCAAGTACACCATTGCCTAAAGTGAAGCTAATTCAATTAGATGCCTCTTAAATAACCGCGTTTTCTGCCGCATTCCATTTCCCACTGCACACCATATTGGTCGCGCCAGTAAAAGAACGACATTGGGAATGGCGCCAATACCATGGGCGGCCCTTGCTCATCATTATCTTGATCATCAGGAAAACGTACCATTTCGACCCCAGGCTGATCTTTAAGGTAGTTAAAGGCTTCCATAATATCGTTCACCTCAAGCGCGGTATGACGCACGCCGCCCATATCATGGGTGTTTTTCCTAGTGATTACTTGCTCGCCTTGTGGGGTGTAATAACGCATTAATTCAAGGTAAAGACCTGCGGTAGGGTGACGCAAAAAACGGATATCCACATCGACTTTACCATTGGTAAAGCCCGCATCTTTCGCAAATGAAGCCAAGGTTAAATGCGGATAATCCATGATTTCTCCGGCTTCATCATAGGCCTGTTCAAAACCAAGGGTGCGCTGATAAAACGCGGTGGCTTCATCAACATCGTCCACTATGATGTTTAAGTGCGACACGGCTGCAATGTACTTAGCCGGATCATTGGGGTTAATGATCCCAGATAGCAGAGATTGCTTAAAGTCGTCGACCACATGGGTACAGTAAAGCACCGAGTATGGGCTTTGGCATTCAGGCGAAACAACGAGATAGGGCTTGTATTGTTCCGGCGTGCCAAAGCGGGCCCCTTTGGTATCATCGGCGGCGATACGAAACTCCACCGCTAATTTTTGCCATTGGTATCGGTTCGGGTTTATCGCAAACCCGGCAGCCAGTGCCGCTATCGGCGTAAATCCTTGCGCGCCATAATCCTGTGTCCATTTATTTAGCCAAGGCTGTGAATGCTCACTTAAATACTCACCAACACCGTGACTTTCTTCTAATGCCTTTAAATCAGCTTGGGTTACACACACTTGGCCCCCTAACTCAAATGGCGTTAACACCACGGGAATATCACTGGCTAATACCACTCGCGCTGCATCCACATCTAATTCAAAGCCCGTATCGGCAAGTGGCGTTTGCTGTTTAGGGCCACCGATAAACGCCCCATGCTCACTGGCACGCCCAGCCACCCAAATAAGCTGTTCTATCTGGCTGGTTAAGTCGGGATGAAGCAGGATAAGCGTTGCAATGTTGGTTAACGGCCCAAGGGCTACCAGCGTCATAGGCCCTTGACGCAAGGCTTGCGCTAACCGCTTCACCGCCTCATTGGACTTCACCTCGCTAATATTGAGGGCTTGAGCAGCACCTGTCGCAACTGGTAACGCCACCGGACCAAATCGGTTCGCTAACATCTTGGCAAGTTGTGATGCCGTCAGCGTATCTGTCTCACCAAAAACACTGCTAATGCCCTGCACTTTTACGTTGCTGCTATTAAATAGACTAAGCAGCGCGTAAGCATCGTCTACCTTGCACACTTGCCCAGCTGGATTCGCAGCCCCTATCGCTAGGTTAGTGTCTAACCACACCCGTTTTTTACTCAGCGCATCCAGTAAGGTTTTCGTTACCAGCTCGACCGACGCAGGGTTTTGCCCTGTGATCAGGCCTTTTTCAGAGCGAACAAAACGCGCATTGGGTTGCCCGCATTGATAATTTGCCCCTTGCTCAACCAAGGCATCTTCTAAATGATAGGGTAAGGCTTGAATATATTGCGGCGGGGTTAAGGTTTCTTCAGCGTCCGAAAATGCGGTTAACTTAAGGCCTGCAATCAGCGCACTGCCATCTGGCTTTTTCGCTGATAAAAGTCCCGTTGGTCCATGGCAAACGCCGGCAATTAACTTTTGTCCGGCGTAAAATTCACTCACCACTCGAGCTAAGCCACGACTTTGCTTAAAATCCCACAAGGTGCCATGGCCGCCGCAAAGAAACAAAGTAGTAAAAGAAGGGACATTCACTTCATCAATCAGCAAGGTATCATCGAGCCAAGACATCGCAAAATCGGATGCTAAAAAGCGCTGCACGGCAGGCGTCGCAAACTCACCTTGAGCACTGAGGGGATCGGCACTGGCCTTGCCGCCTTTTATCGAAGCGATACAAACTTCGTATCCGGCATCATACAATCCCCAAAAAGGGGTCGCTAATTCATCAAACCAAAAACCTGTTTTTTGCCCTGTGCCGTCAAGCTCCGTATGGCTAGTCACAACTAATAACGCTTTTTTGATAGCTCGGCTGTTATTTTTATCCTGTTTCACTCGCACTTATATTCCTTACTCATTACTTAGTCCTAACCACCACTTGATTACGCCCCTGATTTTTGGCTTCATACAACGCCTTATCGACGCGTACTAAGGCAGAATCTAATGTATCCGTCGCGCATAACGGCGTAACTCCGATACTCACTGTGACTATCCCTGCTGTTGGATGAGTATGTGTCGCCACCTCTCTAGCAAGGCGCTCGGCATTGGCTTTAGCGCCAGCGAGATCCGACATAGTGAGGATCACAAATTCCTCTCCGCCCCAACGCCCGGCAACATCCACTCGGCGGATCACTCGCCCTATGATATTGGCCACATTGACTAAAACATCATCACCCACGTCATGGCCGTAGTTGTCATTAACCTGCTTAAAATAGTCGACATCTAGCATCAACACACAGGCAGGTTGGAGCATTAATGTGGTTAAACTTGCCTGTAACTGCTCTTCCATATAACGGCGGTTATAAATACCCGTTAGCTGATCTGTGGTTGAAAGCAAATACAGCTCATTGTTCTTTTCAACTAACAACTGGTTAGCATGGTGTAGCTTTTGGGTGCGCTCATCCACCAGCGCTTCCAAATTTTTATTTAAGCCCTGCAAATCGCGATACATTTGCGCATTTTCCAAGGAAATGGCGGCTTGCGTGGCCAAAATTTGTAAGGTATACACCCGCTCCGGCATAAAGGCCTCGGCAAGGTGACTGTTTTCAAGATATAAGATCCCGGTGAGCTGATTTTGACGCACTATCGGCACACAAATAATCGCCACCTCTTTGTGCTTTTTCAGATAAGGGCAGCGATCAAATTGCTCATCGTGCTGTTTTGGCGAGTAAAGCACTAATTGTTTGGTATTAATTACAAAGCGCACTATGCCTTGAGACAAGCTCAAGGATTGGCTATATGACTGCGCTAGCTCAACCTTGAGGACGCCCCCTTGTTTGGCACAGTTTTCATTGGCAATTACATAGTCATCAGCTTGCCTTAATAACAATAGTCCTCGTGTTGCGCCAGCATTCTCTACCGCCAAACTTAACAATTGGTCGCTCAGTTTATCTATGTTGATATGCTGCGAGATCGCTTGGGAGGCTTTTAACACTGTGTTTATATCAAGTGCTGTTGAAAAATCATGGCTGCCTAAGGTTGAATCTAATGTGCCAAACAAGCCTGAAGCACTAGGCAATTCAGGGGATAAACCTGCGTAATTGGCCTTCATCCAATTAACTTTGGCTTTAGCGCCCCATTGTTCATAACCGGCCATCGCCCGCTTTAAGTAGCTCTGTGCTTGATACGCTTTATTTAAGCTCAGCCAGAATAAGCCCGTGAACTCGTCACAAAGGGCTGCGTCAAACAAAAACTGCCCCGCGAGGGCGGCTTCACGCGCCAACTCATAATGATCAAGCGCAGCCATGGTTTGGCCATCTAAGCGAAGCCACTCAGCTTGAAGTAATAAGTATTTATGTTTGAAGTTATGCGGACATAACTGAGCCCAAACCGCAAACTTATCAATCAATTGCTGTAATAAACCCAAGTGTTCAGCCTTGGCCTCACCGCTTAAGTGATGGCAAGGTGCGCTTAATTGCAAAGCAACGAACCAGCAGCTATCCACCTGAATAATCTGCGCCTGTACGGTTGCCTCAATCACGGCTAAGCGTTGCATTAACTGCGTTGCACTTTGGTATTGCTGCGCCAATAAATCCACTCTCAGCTGGGCATAATAAGTATGGCCAAGAAAGAAGGGCGCATCTTGATAACGGTGAAGCAACTCTGTGGTATTAAAGTTGGCGTCATCTAAGGTGGCAAAATGCTGGGTTTGCCCGAGTAAATGCTTTAATGGTTGGCTAACAATAATAGTCAGTAACTGAGCAACATCATCAAGCTTGTTGGCTTGCAGATAATGCTCACTTGCCTTCACTTGCTCAGCCACTTCGACTAAGGGCGCACCGGCCGAAAACAATAAGTGAGGCTTTTGCAAAAACACCCAACCCGCATAGGGCGAGCCAGATTCCAGTGACAATTTAGACGCCTGATGCCAATAGTGATAACTCGATCTTAGGGGTTCAAGCCAGTGATTAATCCCTAACGAAAAGACATGATAGGTATAGTTTTGAAAGGCGGGGTTTTGGTATTTATCTGCTAACCTTACCGCCAAACGGCCAATGGCATGGCCATCGCGATAGTGACCACTGGAACATAAAATGGTGGCGTAATTAATGTAGCCAGCAGAGGTGACACAACAATTGCCCTGCTCCATCGAAATTCGAGCGCTGATGGCCGCTGCAACGGATAATAACGGGGCGCGCCCCAGTAAATAACTATCAACGAATAAGTCGAACAATAGCTCATGGGTTAACACAAAATGGGCTTCATCCACCTCAGCTTGTTGGTATAACCGCTCGGCATCTTTACGCTGTAGTAGCGCATTAATTTGCTGTTGCTGCTCTGCAAACATAGCGAGCAAAGCGTCATCATCATCGGGTAAATCGATTCCCAACAAGGCCAATGCGGCGCGCTCTTGAGCTACAGACGCTTGGTATAAACCTTGGTGATGGTATTGTTTCGCTCTGATATTACATAGCTTAAGCCTAGCGGCCACTGACGTGTTCTTAGCGTCCAGAGCTTGATACAAGTCTTGTGCTTGCTCAAACTCCCCCACCAGATAACACGCCTGTGCCAATTGAATTTCAAGATCTATCGTGCGCTCTGAATGCTCAGGCTCGGCTAATGGGATTAACAAGGCATGGGCTTGGCTTAAGCAATTATAAGCCACACTAAATGCCGCCGAGGCCTTGGCTTTCGCCGCAGCTTGAATATTTAACTCAACCAAGCGGTCACGTTCAACGTCATTGGCTAAGGCGCAACCTTGGTTTAAGTGTTCAACAGCATCAAATAAGGTTTCACCCTCGTGGCTATCTTGCAGCATTTGCCAGCCAATTTGCCAATGGGCTTGTATTGTTTGCTGCTCGGATAAACAAGTATAAGCGGCCTGCTGCACCCTATCATGACTAAACCTAAATGCGACATCCGGCAGCTGTTCTCCGGCTTGTGTGGTCAGTAATTCAAAGTCATCATCAAGGGGCAAGATCAACCCCACACTCACGCAAGGCAGCAACAAGGTCGCGACTTTCGAACGAGGTAAACCACTTAAACTCACTAACAAGTGCAAGTCAAAGGTGTTACCAATACAGCTAGCCAAACGCAATAAACTCGATGTCGCCTCGGGTAACTGAAGAATATAAGCCCTTAACATCTCAAGTGAATTGTGCATGGTAGGTAGCTTTTCTACCTCTTTAAGCAAGCAGCCCCAAGTGTTTGTTTCATAGTCATAGTACAAATGGCCTTGATGATGCAATGAGGCCAACATAGTTCTAAAAATCAGTGGGTTACCTTGGGCACGCTGGCGCAACAAGGCCACAAATGGCGCGAGTTCAGCGTGAGGTAACGCAACACAATCTTGGACTAACGCCACAAACGCAGGCTCATCTAACTCGCCTAACGCAATCGACAACACATGGGGACAACTGGCCGTTAAATTGGGCATGGATAAAGACAATGGATGGGTTTGGTCGACCTCATTGTCACGATAGGCCGCAATCATCATTAAAGATGAATCGGCCAAAGCTGGCGCCATGGCTTCAAGCAAGGCTAAGCTAGGGGGATCGATCCACTGTAAATCATCAATAAAGATCACTAAGGGATAACGCGTATGCCCTAGGCTGTGCATCAAGTTGTGAAACGTGGTGTTAAATCGCGTTGACGCCGCTTCAACCGATAAGGTTGCCAATTTTGGTTGAGGGCCTAAGAGCAAAGCCAGCTCAGGGATCACCTCTATGATGACTTGCCCATTGACGCCAACGCCTTGCTGAATTTTATCCCGCCAATACTCAATCAAGGCCGCGGGCTCAGCTAATAGCTGCCTAACCAAACTGGTTAGTGCCTGCAACAAAGCGGAATAGGGCTGATGTCGCATTACTTGGTCATACTTACCACTAACGATATAACCGCCCTTGCCCGCCAGTGGCCGGTATAATTCACGGATCAATGATGTCTTGCCTATACCAGCGGGGCCAGAAATAAACACCAAATGGCCCTTGCCTTCACTCACCCGATCAAAGGTGTTAAGTAGCTGCGCGGTTTGTTGCTCACGACCATAGAGTTTATCCGGCAGAATAAACCAGTCCTGCACTTCATGTTGTGCTAAAACAAAATCATCAATTCGTTGATGTTGTTGCCACTGAGCTAGACAATGACGTAAATCCGCAGCTAGGCCTTGTGCACTCTGATAACGATCATCGGGCGACTTGCTCATTAGCTTGATGATCAATCGCGCTAAGGGATGGGGAATGTCAGGGTTGACCGTATCAGGAAAGGCAGGCTCAACCGCAATATGACAATGGATCAGTTCGTTATTATCCGATGCCGCAAACGGTAAACGCTGGGTAAACAGTTCGTAAAACAACACCCCTAACGAATAAAAGTCGGTACGAAAATCCAGTCCTCGATTCATTCGTCCCGTTTGTTCGGGCGACATATAAGGCCTTGAGCCTTCAATAAACTTAGGCTTTATCACTTGCCGAGCGCGATTGGGCAGCTCCAGCGCGGAACAAAAATCAATGAGACTCACCTTCTCAGTGGCCGGATCAACAATCACATTGCCAGCAGAAATATCGCGGTGACAATAATGTTGCTGATGCACGCAACCCAAAATATCCGTAAGTTGAATGGCTATATTTAAGGCTTGTGTTAAGGAAGGCGAGTTCTCTTTTTCATATTGGCGCAGTGATATCCCCTCTAACCACTGCCTAACCAAAACGGCTGAGTTTTTTTGCTCTATGTAATCAAATGCTTGAGCTAAACCATCGCCAGATAGGGTCTGTAAGATGCTATGTTCACGCTTTAATGCGGATAACTGACGGGGATCGGGGAAATCTTGGTTAGGCGTTTTTAGCATCACCTGAACTTGGTCGACCTCTCTAACCGCGCGATAAACTCGGCTTTGCTGCGCCAAGTGCACCAACTCAATGTCAGTATATCCCTTTAAATCCATCTATTTTTATCCATTGCAACAACAGATTAACAACCCAATTAGGCAATAAAGAAGCCATATCGCTAAACAGAGCGCTCAGCCAAACTACCACTTATTGATTACTAATGGATTAGTTTTCCTTAGCTTATCAGTTGGTTGCCTTTATCGGCAGGATCTTCGTTTTTTTGATCACTAATTCATGCAGATCTTCACAATAATGCTATTAGTGGAGCAGCTCTTGTAGATACTCTGTCCAAGTTCAAGCATTTTTACTCTCAAAATTGAATAATTTTGCGGAGTCAAATGCTTGACCTTCTTTATAAACTGCCCACAATCCCGTTAAATACTTACGCATTACAGCAACA
>NZ_JAIMJB010000024.1 GCF_021295345.1 Motilimonas eburnea | reverse complement strand
AATCATACTCGGCTATGTCAAAACCGCGAAGCAGCCGGCATCAATATTTTTGTCTATGGCAGAGCCAAACAAAGCAACGTCATGCCCACGACCTTCCCTGCTCGGCAAACGTTAGCCGCTTGCCAGGCCATTGCGCGTAGTCATGGTTTAGCGCCCGAGCGGACCCTGTTTTTACAACAATCACCGAATGCCATCGATCAAGGCGTGTTTCACAACGACGTCATCTGTGTCGGCCACCAGCAAGTCTTGTTTTACCATCAAGAAGCGTTTTACGCCGAAACCGAACTACTTGATTTTATGGCAAAACACGCAACACCTCAGCCCTATCACCTGATTCGGGTGAGCAGTAGCCAAGTCAGTCTGAAAAATGCGGTAGACAGTTATCTGTTCAACAGTCAAATTGTCATCAATGATAAAGGCGAGTATGTGTTAATTGTCCCCCATCATTGCGCCGTCAACGAGCAAGTTAATCAATTTATCCAAACGCTGATTAATGAACAGAGCAACCCCATCAGCCAAGTCCATTTCGTCAATTTAGATCAAAGTATGAATAATGGCGGAGGCCCAGCCTGTTTACGATTACGCCTGAGTTTGACTGTCGATGAGCGCCAAGCTGTTAACCCTAGTTGTTTGTTTAGCTTGGAAAAATATCAAGAGTTAAAGGCGTGTATTGAGGCTTATTACCCTGATGAGTTAACGGAAGACAAGTTAGTCGATCCCAAGCTGCTGGTGCAGCTTGATCTGGCCTATGAGCAACTTGGCAACATTTTAGGCGTCGCCGAGCTTTATCAAAAATAACTCGCATCGTTAGGTATTCAGTGGCGCTAATTGGGCTTTAATGAGCAGGTTCCGAGGTGTCACTGAAAAGTCACAAAATGCCATCAACGAAACTTGATAGCCCGCCTCTTCCAAAAAGCAAACCCGATCGAGAACTAACCACAGCTCTAACAGTCGGCGAAAACGCTGACGTACAAGCTCTATTGTATTGACCAAGGCAAGCTGCCCTTGTCCGCGAACCAAGGAGTCTGACATCAGACGAGCATTAAAAGCATAACCCTTAGCTTGACAAGCCCAGCGACAAAAAGCTTCATAATCCTGATTTAACAGCGCTTTAGCAAAGTTTGGTAAGGGCGTATATTGGCTCTCGCCCGTTAACAACTGCACGTATTGAGAAAAGCTCAAGCGCCACAGTAACTCGGTCTCTCGTTGCCGTCGTCCACGTTGGCCACTGGTCACCAATTGCTGTAAAGGCAATTTCAGATCCCGCTTTGATAACGTCAAACCAACCGCTTTTGCCTGCTCACTGAGCCCCAGATAAGCGCTGTCACTGATCAAATGGTAACAGCAGGGACAAACGAAAATATGCTCAATCTGATGTTGGCGGGCTTGCTCAAGTAATTCTAAATGCAGCTGACCGCAGGCATGTAGCGCCATCACCCCCTTCGCCTCGTTGAAGAGATGCGATAGGTTGTCGTTTAGCACATCGGCTTGAACGAACTGCTGCTGACACCTCAACTGATCAGCCATGGCTTGACCATGGTGACAAAGCGTCGATTGCCATTCTATCGACGTGATCGGCTGCTGAGTGTGATACTGAGCGACACGCCCTAGATGGCCTTTACCGGCACACCATTCAAGCCAATGAGTGACTGACCTAGGCAATTGAGCGGCAAAAGCCGCGATTTGCTCGCTCTTACGCCCCTTTACCCCATTTAGCAACCAAAATGGCGGCTCAATGGCTTGTCGTGGCTTACTGAGCCAATTAAGGGATGATGTATCAATCAGCTCAACATATTGCGCAAACCAAGATTGCGCCGCAGCCTCATCTTGCACTAAATGCGCTATTTCGGCTTCATTTAATCGTTCTAGCCCTTGGGCTAGCCCAGGAAAATCATCTCGCCACGGTAGATCATGGCACTCAAACGGCGATATTTGCCATAAAGCGCGATGCCTTTGCAACGAGGAGGAAATAGCCTGAAATATTGCGCTATGCACGTGAGTCTCCCATTAAAAAAGCCAGCTGCGGTTACCCGAGCTGGCTTAATCAGATTGGCTAATATTAGCTTTTAGAACAAACGGTTAGATAGGTCGTATAAATCTTGACGGAAAGGACGACGCATGGTGGTTAAACACTCAATGATGTCATGGTGTACCAACTGACCTTTTTGGATACCCACACAACGCGCACTTTCACCGTTTAGTAGTAGTTCAACCGCATAACCGCCCATGCGGCTCGCTTGTACACGGTCCCAAGCGTTCGGTGCACCACCACGTTGAATGTGACCTAAAATCGTCGCACGCGTTTCACGACCCGTCGCTGACTCAATGCGCTTAGCCATGGCATTCACATCTGTCATCAATTCGGTGATAGCAACGATAGCATGCTTCTTGCCTTTGGCTTCGCCGTCTTTGATTTGTTTTAGCAATTCATCTTCGTCAAAGTCCACTTCTGGCACAATAATGTACTCTGAGCCACCCGCAACAGACGCCCAAAGTGCAAGGTCACCACAATGGCGGCCCATGATCTCAACAATCGAAATACGGTTGTGCGAAGAAGACGTGTCACGCAAACGATCAATGGCATCAACCACGGTATCCAGCGCGGTCATAAAGCCGATGGTGTAGTCGGTACCAGAGATATCGTTGTCGATGGTGCCCGGTAGACCAATGCACGGGAAACCCATTTCACTTAGCTTCATGGCGCCCATGTAAGAGCCATCGCCACCAATCACAACGAGTGCATCAATACCATGCTTTTCGAGATTTTTAATGGCTTCACGACGAACGCTTTCTTCTTTAAATTCAGGAAAACGCGCAGAGCCCAGTACAGTGCCACCACGGTTGATCACGTCAGAAACGTCATGGCGTCCCATCTTTTTAATGTTGTCGTGATAAAGCCCGTAATAACCGCCGTAGATACCATACACTTCTAAGCCTTCAGACAAGCCAGCTCTTACCACTGCTCGTACTGCTGCATTCATACCTGGAGCATCGCCACCGCTAGTTAGTACGCCTATTTTTTTAATCACTTGCTACCTCGACCAATTTTAATCAAAATTTTCTTTAACAACCCGGCATGAAAGCCCAGCTGTTCCCTGCATTCATAAAGCCCAACACCTGCTTTAGGCTTGCTGTAGACCTACTTTAGATACATACCAAGAAAACAAGGTTAGTGTACCTATTTTTTCGTTTATTGTAGTTAGTAGATCAATTTTTATTTCAAATTATGCTTAATTTACTGGGGATCAAACACAATTTAGCGAAAATTATCAACGTTTGGGCTGCTGTTTTGCCATTATGATGTAACAAATTTACTTTTTCTTTGTTCTTTCGCAAAAACCGATACCCCTAGGTTCATTTTTAGCCTTAACAGCAAAATATTTTGTTATATCGGTTTCTCCCTACTTGCTATTCGATAAAAAACAACAGATAGTGGACATATCTAGCACGACAAACCAGCGGCTAGAGGACAATCCAAACAAGGTTATGGCCAAACATTGAACTGTTTCGGGAACATGCATTAACAAGCCAAACTGTGGCGCTTAGATTGATTGCACCGCATCCGTGGTGAATTCGCTCACTCGAACCGTTCAGGCGAAAAGTTAACCAGATTGTCATATTTTTGCCCCAGCACTGTCATATGCTCAGGGCAAGTTAGAAACTGATAAGAAATGAAGAAGGAATTATACTATGCAAACGAAAAAGCGTAACTTGAGAAATCGACATCTATGGTTCAGCTTATGGAACCCTAAACAACAAGATTTACCCCACGCTTGCGATGGCCAAATCAAGCCTATTCGTAACAGTGGTCGTTAATCACGCCTCACTGCAGACAAGGTCACTTATCACGAAATCAGAAAGCAATGTCGAATGACGCCTTAAAGTAACCTTGACTGATAAGCCCGAACCTAAATGTTCGGGCTTTTTTATGTTAGTTAATTCATATAGCGAGATTCAAACGCCAACAAGGTTTCGCCCGCTGCATTTTGCAACTTAAGGTTTTCCCCTTCAATTTGATAACCTACTACATCCGTAAAGGCTTGCAAGAATGCTTGCTCTTGCTCCATGCCACTAGGACACATTTTTCGTGTACCGGCCATCGGCGTTAGCTGCACCGTATGACCATCAAGTTGGTAATTGCCCATAAAATTATTACAACCGGAGAAGCCCCTCACTTGGTTTTCTTCAAGCATAAATTGAACAAAAAGCTCTCTAGCTCCTACTACCGTTGGGACGGGATTGTCGCCAATGCTGATGAGTTTCCAGTAAGTATTCTTAAATTCGGCCTGCGCTGTCGGCTCAGGTAACTTTTTCACTACTATCTCTACGTTGCCTGATAGCGCTTCACTAAAAGGATCAAGATAATCGGTGCTTTGATACAACAGCTTATCAGCCAGCTTGATCTTTGCTGCTAGGCCATATTTATGATTGGCTTGGATCTGGTTTTGATCGTATTCGAGGGTCAATGCATAAGGAGGGCCACCTTGCACCGTGACGATTTGCTCTGCTAAGGTCAATGGCTCCCCACCGACAATCGAAACATCAAGTAAACTCACGCTAACCTGGGCACCTTCAGGTAACATACTGCGATCTAAGTACAACACTTGAGTGGACAAGCTCACCATATTGGTCGCCTCTTTTTGCTCTGAAACGGGTGCTTCCACTTCGGTTGATGCATTCGATTCATTCGGTGCAACTTGCGCCTGCTCCTGCGCTTTAGAACACGCTTGCAGCGCCCCAACAGCAAACAACACAGAAGAAACGATGATGGCTTTGCGAAAATGTGATTTCATATAACCCCTTTTGATATGACGGACTTGGATATCCTGCGGTGCTGTTTAGCACGATATGAGCCATCAATTTAACATCAATCACTTCATTAATAACAACTTAATTTTATTTTACTGTTATTAATTAGCTAAAAATGTTGTACTTGGCGCAATTTGCGCTGCGCTTAACCTATGCTTGATTATCAAACCATCGACATTCCATTTCATTTTCGCCACCTCTGCTGGTTATGCGGCGAACCATGCCACCGTCAATTCCGCTTTCCAGCCAATACACAAGATGCATCGCGTTGCGAACATGCCCCTTTGATATTACCCTGTTGCCAAGAATGTTTGGGCTTGGCGAAGCAGGTTCGCGGAGCAAATAACCATATTGCTGACTTTAGAGCCCAATATAAAAAAGCATTTGCCCGCAAATACCAAAAGCATTTAGCCATCGGCAAAAACTGGACAAAACAAGAACTAGAGCAAAGTGAACTGAGCGGAAAAGCCTTCGCAGGGTTTAAAAAAAGTGCGTGGATGATGTTTGAAATAGCGCAACAACGGTTGTTATTTCAAGGCTGGTCCATTCAAAGTGAAGGACAAGAGATGCTTAGCCAGCCAACGAGCTTTTGCTTTGATGGTGAAGAGTTTGTCAGTCTCGATGCCGCTATCGAAAGCTATGCTAAGCGCTTCTTTATTGAACCCGATTATTTAGCGGCGGCCGTCAGTAAAGTCGGGGCCGCGCGTTTTGCTGTCGCGGTGCGCTTTTGTCGTTTGTCCCCCTGCCATCTTGCAGAGCAGATACCTGCCCTTATCGACGCGTTAGAATAGCATCGAAAGGGCATCTTCCGCCTGCCTATAGGGCACTGAAATAGGCTTTAAGGGCTTTAAGGCGGACCGTTGCCGCGCCAATAATATCCATAAAGCCAAGCATACCGTGAGGCTTACTCGCCGAAATCCAAGCGGATCCCGTCGCGCCGATAGGCACATTGTAGCCCTCGGGCTCGATGAACTCGATGATCACGGTGCGACCGTGTGAGCTTTGGTTTTGCCCAACATGGCGACGCACGTGTTGATCACCACTTCTCACGTTCACCATGGCTTCACCAGTACCGGTCGTCACACTGTGGACTCGGCCTCGAAAAATTTCACCCGGATAGGCATCCAAATAGAATTCACTAAATTGGCCGGGTTTGATATTGCGGTAAGTTTGATCAGCAATGCGCATTTCAACAAATTTTCGGCTGGTATCGTACAAGTGCATATTACCAACGCGTGTCCCGGCTGACAGGTTGTTAATGGACAATTGACCATCAAACGGGGCGCGCACTTCGCGGCGCTCATCTTGCCATTTCGCAGAATTAATTTTGGCCGCAATCGATTCAACCTTCGCTTGCAATGCCGCTTTTTTAGCTTGTTCAACCGCTATCCGCGCGCTGGAATCATCGCGACTGGCCTGACTGGCGAAATCATTGAGCTTAGCTAAACGATCCAAGTTTCTGCGTTCATTCACAATTTTGGCATCCGCAGCGAGAATTTCAGCCTCTGTCGCCAATTTGTCAGCCTTAAGGGCATCAATTTGATCTTGGCTATCTACCGACACTAAGGTGTAAATTAAATCGCCCTTCTTAACCTGTTGGTTGTGCTCTACATATACCCTGTCAACTTCTTGACCAAACAGCGGGCTGAGCACTGCATGTGGCGCTTTCACCGTGGTACTGTCGGTTAAATCTGCGGGGGACCAAAACCGATGCCCCGTGAAAAGTAAAAAAGCAATAAAGGCACCAATGGCCACGCTGGTGACCGCGTTTTTCAAGTTCCACTGGATCACGCCCAGTTTAACCAACAACCAAACAATCAGAATGTAGGGGAGCATGATCTCTTTCATGACTGTCCTCCATTAATGCCTTTATTGATGATTTTAGATATTTGATTGGCTATCTCATCCCAGCGAGCGAAAGCGATAATGATGGCCAATACCCACCAGGTTTTATCAATAAACAAACCACATAAGGAGAGGGCGAACACAAGTTGCGTGTGGGCACTCGACATAGATTGTGCCTTGTGCACCGCTAATTCATGAACCTGCCAAAGCAGATAAAGTATGTACACTATGATAGCTAAGGTGATGAGAAAAATAGCCCCCATAAATAGCTCTGAATCAAGCAGGGCTAAAATACTTGGATAACCATCAACAAAATAGCTTTCTGGCAAGGATGTGCCGTGAATAAAACTCAGCTGTGAAATAGCCCAGCTCAGGCCAATAAATCCAGCAATATACCCGACTGCACGAACCATGTTGATAGCAAAGCGAGTGGCTTTAGACCCCCGAGGACGCCTCGGTTTCGTGTCTGCTTGTGGTTTGCTCATTTACACCCCCTTGTGGTTTTATGCGAGTTCAGTGTAATAAAAGTAAACTCGTTAAATGGAATATACGTTATTCTAATAATCATATGAACTTATGTCATCTTAGTTGCGCTTCTACCACCCAGGCTTACAGGCGTGGGAGTCCAAGACTAATTTAGGGGAAATTGAATGAATCCAACCCGACTGCTACTTGCTTCAAGTTTGCTGTTGACAACGCCAGTTATGGCCAGTGGACTTTTTTTAGCTGAGGGAAGCTACGCTAATTTGGGGGCAGCTGGCGCCGGTGATGGCGTTTATAACGGCTCTGCCGCCGCCATCTGGATCAACCCAGCGGTCATGTCCAGCTTCAACACTGACTTAACAACGGTTAACCTCACGGCATTTGATTTATCCGTTAGGTACCTGGATGCCACAGACCCAACACGCAACTCTGGCCAAGCTGGCAAAACCTTGCCAACAGGCGGCTTTTTCCATGTCAAACAACTCAATCAAGACTGGCATTTAGGCCTGGCCTTAGGCAGTTTAGGCGGCGCAGAGGTCGACTATGGCACCCAATGGGCCGGCAGTCGACAGTTAACCCATGCCAGCATTTTTAGTCTGCAATTTAACCCATCCTTAAGCTACGCCATCAACCCCCAATGGTCTATCGCAGCGGGTTTGCAGGTTAATTACGCCGAATATGAAGGCGGACTCAACCCCTTGCCCAATATTCCAGCTGTGTCAGGGCAACTTAAGCAGGCTGATTCTTGGGCCTATGGGTTCAACTTAGGCACCTTTTATCAAGCCTCAGAGCAACTGAAACTTGGGCTAAGTTATCGCTCTAAACTTACCCATTCTTTCGATGGTTACACGCAAAGCGGTCGCAGCTACAGCACCGACGTGCTGGCCGCTGCACAAGTTGATTTAAGTGCCAGTTATCAGCTCAATCCTCGTCTGACATTATTAGGCAGCATCCAGTGGCATCAATGGAGTGAATTTGATGAAACCGTAATTGATGTGGGTGATAACCTTAATGCTAATCGCCCTACTCGCGTGGTATTAACACGCGATTGGCGTGACGTCTGGCATTATGCTGCTGGATTTGATTACCAACTCGAGCAAGGCTGGCGCTTGAAGATGGGCGCATCCTATGAAACGTCCCCGTTAAACGATGCCAGTAAACAAAAACCCGATTTGCCCGCCGACAGACAAATTCGTTATTCGGCGGGGTTATCAAAGCAGATCAATGGCTATGAGGTCAGCGTTTACTATCAATATGCCGACATGGGCAAAACGGATATTGTACAAACGGGGCAATTTGGCTTGAACGGACACTTTAATGTGAAAGTCCATTACTTAGGGCTGGGGGTAACCTTTTAATCACACTACTTATCAGCAAGATACAGGTACACCCCGAGAAACAGCCTATATGGTCAATTTTTCCTATTCAAGAAGTCAGCTGGAATGTGCTCTTCAAAGAAAATCAGGTACTGCCTAGCAGCATAAGTCAAAGAGTTACGATTAGGGTACAACATCCAAACACTCTCACGTTTGGTTGTCAATTCAGGAAGGAATGACATTAGGCTACCTTCTCTAAGCTGCTCTGCGATCAACATACTCGGTATATGACAAATGCCGAGTCCAGCCTTTGCAGCATCAATTAACTGATAAGGACTATTGCAAATTAAGTTGCCAGTCACCTCGATGCGTTCGCCATTTAACTCAAATTTATTACTGAGTTTTCCATCCATCCAACGAATCAATAGATGTCGGTGATGTTTTAGGTCTTGTAACGTTTCAGGGGCGCCATTTTTGGCAATGTAGTCCGGGCTAGCTACCAAGTTATAACCAAAGTCACCAATTTTTCTGGCAACAAAAGTCGAATCAGGTAGATCACCAACAAAAATAGTTAAATCAAGGCCATACTCAACCACATCATCAACATAATTACGTGTATAGCGCACCTCTAAATCAATATCAGGATAGCGCTGCATAAATGCCACATTTAGCTGGTATATCCAACTCTCTGTATTTAATAGCACCCCCACACGTACAACGCCTCTATCAGTGGTGGTTTCTGATAATAATTCACTATTGGCTTGTTCTATATCGGCAAGGATCTGCTTAACTTTTTCAAAGTATCGCTCACCTTGTACGGTTAAATTTAGCTTTCTAGTTGTGCGGATAAACAAACGCGTGTTTAACTCTGTTTCTAGGTCAGCAATTCTACGGCTAACGTTAGCCCGAGGTAAATCAAGTACATTAGCCGCCGCACTAAAACTGCCTAACTCCACTACGTGAATGAAGAGTTTTAAATCCTCAATCTTCACCCTGACTCCTCATAACCGATTTCAATATGTACATATTAACCAGCATTGTCATTATAATGAAGGCACTAGAACCCTATCATAGATTTCTTTACTGGGAACGGGATGAATATCGATCTGAATGCACTGCATGTATTTATTGCACTTTACAAGACGTCTTCTACGCAGCGGGCAGCCATCAAACTGGGTCGGTCGCAGTCTTATGTCTCTAAAGTGCTGGCACAATTACGTGAACAGTTACACGACCCACTGTTTGTGCGCACCGCTTCTGGTTTAGCGCCAACCAGTTACGCCCATGCCATCGCCCCCAAGGTCCAAACCGCTCTTGAACAACTCGCGAACGCCCTTTCTCCAGCGGCGTTTTCGCCAAACACCCTCAGAGAAATTGTGATTCACATTGCCACGCCACTTATCGAGCCTTGCGGCAAGTCCATCATTCAAACCCTGCGAGCACACACCCAGGCGACCATTGAACTGAGGCAATGGCGAACTTCATCAGAAACGGGCTTGGCCGAGGAAACTATCGATATTGGGATCCATTCTATAAAAGAAAGACCCCAGCAGTTGTATCAACGCAAAATAATCACCGCCACCGCTGGACTTAAAGGCAACCTCGAAGGTGAAATGGTGAAGCTAATTGTTGATGATTACAACGAGCACAATCATATGTTTCGTCACCAGTTTGGCTTAGATTTACCCGAGCCCAGCATTCTCATTGATAATATTCACCTACTTGAGCAATTACTTGACCAACACCAAGCCATTGGTTTTTTAACCCAGCCTCCGGCTAACGCTCACCTCAGTATCGACGTTGGCTTCGTATGCAAGGCGACCCGTAAACATGAAGCCAAAATTCAATGGTTAATGCAGATGTTAGCGCCCATCATCAAACAGCTCGCTAGCCAATAGCGACCAAGATATCGGCCCGATGGCTACCACGCATAGCCAATGCCCACACCATAAGTAAATTGATGCTTATCACCCTGCTCTTTAACAATACTGCTACGGGCTGCATCGCCCGTTAAACGCTGATAGTACACCGCCGAGCCCAAGTACCATTTTGGCGACAGTTGATACAGCACGGCAGGCCATAAATACACCTGTCGACTGCCTCCGGATGCATTAAACTCACTGATCCCCGACACTTGGCTGGCATGACTGTCCACCCCAAAATAGTGCTGCATGTATTTATCATCCGCAAAGGTTGCCCCTGCACCCAGCCCCACAAATAAACGGTGGCTGAGGGGCACCCAAGTGTTTAGATAAACGCCTACATTACTGCCTTTCGCCCCGCCCGCGACGGCGGTTGAAGCCGTAACCCCAAAACGGGTACTAAAGGGAATCGCCGTGTCCGTTTTGGTGATGCGATAGCCCACATAACCGCCCATCGCCAAACCAAAATCAATCTCGGGTAAACGATTAACGTGCTCATTATCCACATCACTGCGACCCAGACTCATGAGTGCAATGGGCCCAAACTCAAAATTGGGATGGGTATTGACCTTCATCCCCATATACGGCCCCGCCCACTCTGCATAGCGGTTATTTTCCAATTTCACTCGGGCACCGGGGGCAGCGCCAACGAACGTATCCGACGAGCCCGCCCATTCACTGGTTACCCCAACGCCAATGCCCACATAATTGGGGATCAAATCATTAAATTCTACCGAGGTTGCATTCACTGATGTTGCCAACATCAGCAACCCCATACTCCCCACTACTTTTTTTATCACGCGTTTAAAAGGCCGCATCGTTCCACCTTAAGCTAAATAATTAAACCTACTTTGATTAAAAGACATCGCGATGACACTCGCGCTGAGGCGCCCATTCACGATGGATTGAGAAAGAGGCTGTAACAAAATGATGGCTAACCCCATCGCTGCTTCAAATAACATAGGATACACTAGTCCTCATATTAAGCGTGTTTGCGATGGCCGTTTACTTGAAATATACGGGTCATTCTGTGACCTAAGTTTAACTATGTTGCCACTAAATAGTGAGGTATTGAGGCTATTACTCAATGAAGGAGCCGAACTATTTGCGCCATTCCAACGGTGGGAGTAAATGGACTGGCAACAAATAGTTCAGCGAACTGGTTAAATTTCCCAATCACCTCCCAAGGCTTTTTGTAGGGCAACAACGGCGTTAACCGTTTGTAACTGAGCCACCACATAAGCATCTTGTAGGGTATTTTGCTGGCGCTGGGCATCAAGTACCGAGATATAGTCAATTAAGCCCGCGGCATAAAGACTTTCCGCTTTGCTCACGGCCGATTGCGCTTGCAGGGTAGCTTCTGCTACCTGCTTTTGGTATTGCTGGCTGTTGCCATACACCACTAGCCAAGTTTCCACTTCGTTTAGTGCGTTATTAACGCTGTGCTGATAGTTTAGCGCGGCATGCTCAAAGCGGCTGTTTTCAAGATCGATCATGGCGTCGGTGCGACCACCATCAAAGATGTTCCAGCGCACTCCGACACTGGCCAGCCAAGCGGTCGAGCTTGAGCTGAACAAATCAGAGAAGTCTTTGGCCACTAAACCTGGGCTACCCGTTAGGTAAACTTTAGGGTACTTGTTCGCAATGGCTGCGCCCAATTTTTCATTAATGGCCGCCATTTCACGCTCGGCCAGCGCGATATCAGGACGACGAGTTAATAGATCCGCTGGTAAGCCTACCGGAATGGCGCTGCTGTATTCGGGCAAGGCGGCCGATTGTGCGAGCTCACCTTGTAACGCCGCTGGCGTGACCCCCATCAGCATGGCCATGCGGTGCAAGTGCACTTTTTTCGCTATCACCAATTGTGGTTCACTGGCCTTGGTGGCCGCCAGCAAGCTGCTGGCTTGAGCCACATCAAGTTCAGAGCCATAACCACTGGCACTTAGCTTTTTCACCAGCTCCAGCATCTCGGTTTGCTCGGCAATGTTATTACGGGCAATCTGCAAGCGCTGCTGCGCACCGCGATATTGCAAGTAGTTATTAGTTAAGTCAGATGTGATCAAGGTGTTTAATCCGGTGCGATAAATCTCTGCTTGCTCGGCGCGAATGGCCGCAGCCTTGCTTTGGTGCTCAATGCGCCCAAACAGATCCAGCTCCCAACTGATGCTCGCTCCCGCCGTAAAGGCGCCGCTGTCTTGCTCAACCAAGTTTAAGCTTTGTCCTGTTTCAGGGTGCTTGGCGGTGATCGCCGGCCCCAGCAGTGGATCATTTTCACTTAAGCCGTAGGATAGGTAGCCTGCACCGAGTGCCACCGTTGGCACTTTAAAGGAGGCCACCGCCGTTTGATAAGCTTGGGCGGCTTTGATTTGCTGGCCCGCCATTTGCAAACTTAAGTTTTGTGCTTGAGTACGCTCAATCAAACTATTGAGCACATCATCGTTAAACGCTTGCCACCATTGGCCATTGTCCGTAAAGGCTTCACCACTCACCCCTTGAGTTTGCTCTTGATATAAGTAGTGAGTGGTTAACTCAGCCTCTGGCTTTTCGTAATTAGGCGCTAATGAACAACCCGTTAACGCGATACTTAATGCAATGATTGTCAGTTTTGCTGTTTTCATGATCTTAGCCCTCTACTGCCAATTTGGTGTCTTGTGATTCAACGGGTTGCGCTTTGTAAAATAAGCGGTACAACGCTGGCATCATCAGCAGTGATAAAAAGGTAGCGGCCACTAGCCCGCCAATAATGGTGGCGGCCATTTGGTCAAATAAGGTATCCGATAGTAATGGGATCATACCTAAGGCCGTGGTTAAAGCGCCCATGGAAATGGCCATGGTGCGATTCAATGTTGCCTCACGGATAGCGTCTATAAGGCCGCGACCATTGGCACGCTCAAGCTCAATTTGGTCTATCAGTACGATGCCGTTTTTGATGATCATGCCTGATAAGGCAATCGCACCAATCAGCGCCATAAAGCCAAAGGGCTTATCCAGTAACAGTAAGGTCCAAGTTGATCCAATGGCAGCCAATGGCAGTGTGATCAAGATGATCGCAGGTTGTTTCAGGCCGTTAAACAGCGCCACCATAATGATGATCATGATAATCACCGCTTTGGGGATTTGCTGTAACGTATCTGTCACCGCGCGGTTTTCATCATAGTACTCACCGCCCCAAGCCATGGTGTAACCATCAGGTAATGCAATCGCTTCAATGCCTGCAATCAATTGATTGCGCACCTCGGCCGCGGTTGCCCCTTGTACGCCCGCTTGTACCGTGATGGCAGGCACGCGGTCGCGGCGCCATAACATGCTGTCTTCACTGGTTAGCTCAAACTTATCAACCACTTGACCTAAAGGCACACTGTGTAGCCCAAGTAAGCTGCGCACCGGCAAGGTTTCAAGGTCGGCGATATCCGTGTTACTGCCTCTTACTTTAATCGGCAACAGCTCGTCGGTATCACGCAGTTGACCCACTACCACACCATCGGTGGCGCGTTTTAGCGCTAAGGTAATGTCGGTTGAGTTGATACCCGCACGACGCGCTTGCTCTTGGTTAATAATCGGTTTAATCACCTTACTCGCTTGACGCCAATCATCACGTATGTACTTGGTGTGTGGGTTATTGGCCATCACGGCTTGAGCTTGCTCACTCAATGCTTTTAACACTTGTGGATCTTGACCGGCAAAGCGCACTTCAATACTGAACTTATCCTTGGTGGCCAGTTTTAGCTCTCTAAAGCGTGGCTCGGCATTGGTAAACTCCTGCGCTAACCACTTGTCTCCCGCTTTAATCAAGCTAGCCACGCCAGCAAAGTCTTTGGTATTGATTAAGATTTGGCCGTAGCTGTGGTCATAGGGCTCTGGCTCAACGGTAACCGAAAAGCGCGGGGCACTGGCACCTATGTAAGTCGATACGCTAGTCACTTCTGGGCGAGCCATTAGCCACTGCTCAATTTTTGCCATGTCTTTGGACACTTCTTCGATTTGGCTGCCATTAGGGAGCCAGTAATCTAAAAACACCATAGGACGGTCTGAGCTTGGAATAAAGTTAACTGAAATAGCCGGTACAGCCACCGCAGTAACAGCCAACATAGGCACGAGGGCAAGCAAAGCTTTCTTGGGGTTAGTAATAGTCCAAGTCACTACGGTTTTATAGCCAGTCACCAGTTTGTTTTCCGGCTTTTCTTCGTCTTGAGCTTGAGGTTTAACGAACATCCAACACAGTAAAGGGGTCACTGTCATCGCCACAACCCAAGACAGTAACAGCGAGCTACACATGATCTCAAAAACCGAAATCGCAAACTCAGACGCATCGGTTTTTGAAAACAGCACAGGCGTTGCACCCATGATGGCAATGACGGTCGCGCCCAGTAGTGGAATCGCCGTTTCTTTGACACTTTCAATGGCCGCTTGTAAACGCTCAACACCGCGATTCAGCTTGCTGGCAAACATGTCGGTGATCACAATGGCGTTATCAACCAGCATACCCAAGGCAAGAATGAATGAGCCCACAGAGACACGTTGCAAGTCTAAACTCGCCATGTTCATGTAAACCAAGGTCATTAAAATGGTCAGTAATAGACTAAAACCGACAATACTTGCACTACGCCAGCCCATAAACACACACAGTACGATCACCACAATAGCAATACTTTCAACTAGGTTGCCGATAAAGCCAGTGATGGATTTATGGACTTCATCAGGTTGAAACGCGATGACACCAATTTCTGCACCAATAGGCAGCTCACTTTGGTATTGTGCGATGACCTCGTTTATGGTGTCGCCAAGGCCTACCACATTGATGCCATCAACCGCACTCACTGCTAAGGTGACTGCTGGGTGACCATTAAAGCGACTTTCAGTTAACGCAGGCGTTTGATAGTCGTAGTAAATATCAGCCACATCACCTAAGCGGATCAGGCCCGAGCTTACCTCGCCCACACCCGATTTAATCATTAAATTGCGAATATCGGCGAGGGTTTCAAAGGTGCCCGTTTGTGCTACGCGAATACGCTCTTCGCCAGCGACAAATTTACCGCCATCGAGCACCATGTTTTGGCTAGTAAGTTGATTTAGCACTTGAGTTGCCGACAGGCCATTTTCAGCGAGGCGCTCATCGGGTAAATCGATATGCACCACTTGTTGGGGCACGCCATGTAGCTCAATTTTCTTGATGCCATCGACCGCTTTTAGGCGACGCTGCAACTCTTTCGCGTAACGCTTAAGTTCAATGGGCTCGATGCCGTCACCATAAACCGCAAACAGCATGCCGTAGACTTCAGAAAACTCGTCTTGCACTATGCTGATTTGTGCAGCCGGTGGCAATTCAAGCTTAACATCAGCGACCTTACGGCGTAATAAGTCCCATTCTTGGGGTAGTTCTGCCGAGTTGGTTTCTTCTTTTAAGTCGACAAAAATCATCGAGCTGCCCGGACGTGATAAGCTGCGAAGTTTCCACAGCGAGCCCATTTCTTGGATCCGCGTTTCAATCTTATCGGTCACCTGCAGCTCAACTTCTTTGGCCGAGGCACCAGGATATAAGGTCACGATCACCGCACTTTTTACGGTAAAGGAAGGGTCTTCTAACTTGCCCAATTGAAAGTAAGACATGACCCCAGCAATGACGCACAGGGTGGTAAAGAACAGGACAAATACCCGTTGACGGATAGCAAATTCTGCAAGGTTCATCATTCACCCCCGCTCATAGTTGGGTTGTTTAACTTAACTTGCTGGCCAACTTTCATAAAATTGGCACCTGAGCTAACAATTAAATCACCCGGTGTTAGGTCACCACTGACACAAACTGTGTGGCGGTTTTGCGACTCAACTTTTACTTTTACTAGCTCAGGGACTTGAGCTTCAACACGCCAAACAGCTAATTGTTCAGCTTCGGTTTTCAGTGCCGAATACGGCAAGCAATAGCCTTGAGAGGTTGGCTTAGTGGCTAAGGCGAGATTAATTGCTTTACCCGGTAGCAGTTCATTTGACGCATCACTTAGCACAAACTTAGCGGTATAGGTTTGTTTAATCGGATCCGGTAAGGTAGAGATCTCTTTTAGAGTGGCGCTCATTTCCTGCTCGGCTTGATACCAGCTCACCGTCGCACTTTGGCCTAACTCAAATTGCGCGATTTGACTTTCAGGCACATCCACCACGGCTTCAAGGCCCGTCGGCTGGTGTACGGTAAACACCCAAATCGCAGGGCCAGCTTGTTCGTGCTGCTCTAAAAAGCGACGACCAATTACACCATCAAACGGCGCGGTTAATTCGGTATAAGCCAAGGCATCTTGGGCTTTTTTCAGGTTCTGCTCCACCACTTTAACGCCTGCTGCAGCACGTTGCTGCGCACTAATGGCGCGATCTAAGTTAACACTGGCAATGGCGTTATCATTACGCGCTTGGCGAACGCGTTTAAGCTCAGCGTTAGCCAAACGTAATGACGCTTTGGCTTCGGCTAATCGGGCTTCCAGCTCAAGCACCACCACTTCATAGTCGTGAGGATCAAGGCGGGCGAGCACATCACCTTGGCTCACTTTTTGGCCGGTTTTAACGAGAATGTCTTGCACGGTACCTGGCACCCGAAACGCCAAATTGGCGGTTTCACTGGCACGTAACACCCCCGTATAATGTCGCAGTTGTAAGGCATTTGGATCTTGTAATTCAACCACATCAACGTGACGAATTGAGGTTTCAGGAATGGCTTTTTGCTCTGCACTACAACCGGTTAACAAGGCTGTGGCGACGGCGCTGATTAAGAATGTTTGTTTCATCTGTGACTCCCACCATAGATATGTTTAGAGCCCACATTATTAACAAGTTAACTAATCAGGATAAGACAATATCAGTGAGTTTTATTGTTGTGAAATTCGTGACAATAGAAACAAATCACACCTCACTGAGAGTTAACGTTAACTATTATCAATCATAATCACAGATTACGCCGATAAGCCGACTTTCATTGTTCTATTTTTTGTAACAGTCAAACTCACTAATATGGCTAACTCAGACCATTTGTCTTTTTTATAATTCTCGCAACCTATTATTAGCGAGGTAAACGAGATGAAAGCGTATATTCCTTTATTAGTTGCTGTTCTGACCACAGGTTGCAGCGCCCCTTACCGTGATGCTGTTGAGCCTGAGCAAATCAGTCAATTTACCCCGTTAGAGCAAACTAACCTGCGCTACTGGGGTGATGCCACAGAGTATCAATTTAGCCAGAGCGCCATGGACAAATTCATCGCCCAACAAAGCCGATCTGGCTTACTATATGATGACCAAGGCGAGTTTCTTCCTGCTTATCACTTAGCCTTATCAGGCGGCGGTGAAAGTGGCGCGTTTGGCGCTGGCGTGTTATCGGCGTGGAGTGAAAATGGTGACAGACCCACCTTTACCACCGTCACCGGCGTGAGTACCGGGGCCATCATTTCAGTGTTTGCCTTTTTAGGATCTGACTACGATGACATGCTGACCGGCTTTTATACGGGTGTCACCGATAATGACCTATACGAGAAAAAGTTTGCTTTAACCGCGCTGTTTAGTACCTCCTTAGTCGATACCAAACGCTATCAAAACATAGTCAGAAATACCCTTAACGCTGATCTGGTAGCCGAGGTAGCCAAAGAATATAACAAGGGGCGCTTACTGCTTGTGGGCACCACGCACCTCGATGCACAGCGCCCAATGATCTGGAACATGGGTGAAATAGCCAAACAAGGCACACCCGAGTCGGTCAAATTGTTTCAAGATATCATCTTAGCCTCATCATCTATTCCTGGCGTATTTCCGCCACAGCTGATCGATGTCACTGATGGCATTGAGACCAAACAAGAGCTTCATGTAGATGGTGGTGTAACGAATCAAGTGTTCTTATTTCCAAGCAATTTCAATGAGGTAAGGGGCGATCATAAAGCAAACGAACGTGAGCACCATGTCTATGTAATCCGTAATACAGAAATGTTGCCAAAGTGGCACAATATTGAATTAAATATTGAAAATATTGCTTTGCGCTCCCTTGCGACGGTACTGAAATTCCAAGGCAAAGGCGATGTACACAAAATTTATCAATATAGTCAGCATCATAATATGGACTTCAAATTGGCATTTATCGATGAAGACTTTACACTAGACGAACCTAAAACCCCCTTTGACCAAGAGTTTATGAGAACCCTGTATGACTATGGCTACAACAAAACACGCCAGCAACAAGTGTGGCAAGCCAGCCCACCCGATGCATTTAACTAACAGCCACTTACACGCTTAGAAGGTTAAGATTATGGAAGTAAACATATTACCCGTACAAGACTTTGTTTCGTTTACCCTTGCCATCATCGCGCTGTTTGCTGGTAAATTTATTATTTCCCAATATGGCGTGTTGCAACGGTATAGCATTCCCGAGCCCGTGGTGGGCGGCTTTGTCTGCGCCGCCATCGTTGGCATTACCTATTATGGCTTTAACACCCAAATTCAATTTGATCTGGCCGTGCGTGACATTCTACTGTTGTATTTCTTTGCCGGTATTGGCCTTAAAGCGGATCTTAACACCCTCATTAAAGGTGGTAAGCCTTTGCTGGTGTTATTACTGCTTGCCAGTGTGTATATTTTCTTACAAAACGTACTGGGCATCAGCGTCGCCAGTTTATTTGGCCTAGATCCAAAAGCAGGCTTAATGTCTGGCTCTATTTCACTGACAGGCGGCGTGGGTACGGCCATGGCATGGGGGCCAACCTTTGTTGATGATTTAGGTATAGCTAACGCCGTTGAGCTAGGCCTTGCCTCCAATACCTTAGGGCTAATTGCCGCCTGTGTGGTGGGTGGCCCGATTGCTGCCTACTTGATCAAGCGTCATCACTTGCAAGGCAATCAAGACAATGAGCTAGACATAGGTACACCACATGAATCAACTAAGCACATTCGGGTTGACTATTTTGGTGTGTTACGTGCTTGGCTATGGCTAAACGTATCCCTGATTATGGGCTACTTCTTGGATATCGCGCTAACAGAAATGGGCTTAAAGCTACCCATGTTTGTGGCTTGTTTAATTGCCGGTATCATTATTGGCAACTTGGGCCGAGCCCTACTTAATAAGCTAAACAACCCCACCTTGAGAGGCTATGCCGACGACGCTGAAAAAGGCTTATCGTTAATCCAAGATATCTGTTTGGGTATGTTTTTAACCATGGCGCTCATGGGGTTACAAATCTGGGAGCTAGAAGGCAGCTTCTTCTATATCATGGTAATTATCGGCCTACAGGTACTGATGTCGGTACTTTACACTGTGTTTGTGGTATTTCGCGCCATGGGCAAAGATTACGAAGCAGCGGTGATTTGTTCTGGCTTTGGCGGCGTGACCTTAGGCTCAACCGCCACCGCCATAGTAAATATGACAGCCGTAACCCAGCAGCATGGCGCAGCCCACCGCGCGTTTATTATCTTGCCATTGGTGTGCGGTTTCTTCATCGACATTGTCAATGCTTTATGGATCAACTTCTTCGCTTATATGTAATGCCTACCTACAAGGCTTAACCACCAGCGGCCTGGTCAACACCCAGGTCGCTTTTCTTGTCTCTCACCAAGTCCTTTTCACTGCACAGCCTCCTATAAAAGCAAAAACCTTGATTAACACCAAAACAATGGGCTAAAGCCGAAAATAGCATTTGACATATTATGTCTTGACCTCTAAATTCAATGTCACAACAATCTCTATGTAAATTGCCAACTCATTAGCATTGAGTGGGTATTAACTAACACAGTTAGGAGGCAAGATGAATGCCCTCACCCAGCCCCATTATTGGGCAATAGCAGGCCTGATATTGATGATCGCCGAAGCCATCATTCCCGGCGGCATTGTATTATTTCTGGGCATTGGCGCCCTGATCGTCGCTGCCAGTTTGTTTTTTGGTTTGCTGTCAACTTGGGTTGGTGCGTTAACCCTTTGGTTCATTGCATCACTCGTTTTATTAATCCTATTTAGAAACGTGGCGCAAAATATGGTCGGCGGTGACAGCCACATCGATGACACCGATGAAGATGCCCACTTATACGGTAAACAAGCCACCGTCATCGAAACCATCGGCCCAGCGACACAAGTGGGACGCGTGCAATATCAAGATTCAACTTGGCCCGCCATTGCCGATGGCAGCACTATTGAAACCGGCGTCCAAGTACGCATCATTTGCCGTGACAATATTTCGCTAGTGGTAGAGCGAGTCGAGCCAGAATTACGCACCAAATTTAATCAATAAGGAGTACCAACATGCTAGCGTTTATTACCATCGCATTACTGGTTCTACTCTTCATCATCTATAAATTGATTTTGATAGTAGAAATGCGAGAAATCTGTGTTGTCGAAAGACTTGGGAAATTTAGAGGTGTGCTGCAACCTGGGGTGCATTTTCTCATTCCATTTTTTGATACGGTGGCCTATCGCCATGAAACCCGCGAGCAAGTGCTCGATATCCCTGCGCAAAATTGTATCTCACGAGATAATATTCAAATCATTGTCGACGGCTTGGTTTACATCAAGGTGATGGACGCGCAAAAGGCCAGTTATGGCATCGAAGATTACCGCCGAGCCAGTGTCAACCTAGCGCAAACCACCATGCGATCTGAAATCGGTAAACTGACCTTAGGCCAAACCTTTTCCGAGCGCGACAACCTTAATGAGATCATCGTGCGAGAAATCGACAAAGCCTCTGACTCTTGGGGGATCAAAGTCTTGCGCTACGAGATCAAAAATATCGTGCCTTCAACAGAAGTGGTCCATACCCTTGAGAAACAAATGGAAGCCGAGCGCAGCAAACGTGCAGAAATCACACTCGCCGAAGCGGCCAAAGAATCCACAATTAACCTCTCTGAAGGTGAGCGCCAAGAAGCGATCAATATTTCTGAAGGCGATAAACAAAAGCAAATCAACGAAGCCGAGGGTAAGGCGCGAGAGATTGAAATCTTGGCCGATGCCCGTGCACAAGGCGTCACCATGGTCACGCAAGCCCTCGCCCAACCGGGCGGAGATCAAGCCATGAAGATGCGCTTATTAGAAGACTTCATCAAACAAACTGGCGATATTTTGAGCAGCGCCGAGGTGACCATAGTGCCCAGTGAGCTGGCTAAACTAGAAGGCTTTTTTACTGGCATGGACAAGGTAACCGCTAATTTAAATGGAGCAGAAAAATGATAGAACAATATTTTGGCAACGAAATAAGCCCGATGGACATCTTTGTGATGCTGGTCTGGGGCGCATTTTTCCTCATTATCGTCATTAAGTTTTTTCAATCTATCCGCTTGGTGCCGACAAAAAAAGCCTATGTTATCGAACGTTTGGGCCGTTACTCAAAAACCTTAGATGCGGGTTTTCATGCCCTGATCCCCTTTATTGATAAGGTGGCAAGCATTCAAGATCTAAAAGAGGAGACCATCGACGTACCACCACAAGAGTGTTTCTCCAAAGATGAGGTTAACGTTGAGGTGGATGGGGTTATTTACATTTCCGTCGTCGATCCCGTTAAAGCCAGTTATGGCGTCACAGATTACCGCTATGCCGCCATGCAGCTTGCCCAAACCACCACCCGTTCGGTGATCGGCACCCTAGATTTAGATCGCACCTTTGAAGAGCGTGACCTTATCAGTAGCAAGGTAGTGGAAGTGTTGGAAAAAGCGGGGGAAGGCTGGGGTATCAAGGTACACCGATATGAAATTAAAAACATTACTCCGCCACGGACCGTGCGTGATGCCATGGAAATGCAAGTGAATGCCGAGCGTGAACGCCGCGCTATTATGGCGCGCAGTGAAGGTGATAAGCAAAGCCGCATTAACCGCTCACTGGGTTTAAAAATGGAAATGATTAACCGCTCTGAGGGTGAAAAACAGCGTCGTATTAACGCCGCCGAAGGTAAAGCCCAAGAGATCATCTCCATTGCCCGTGCAACCGCCGCGTCTATCGACAAGATGGCAAATGTGCTCAACCAACCGGGCGGCGAAAATGCCATGAAGATGCAACTCAGTGAACAATACATGAAGCAAATGCAAGGGATAGCGGATCCGTCCCGCAAGATAGTGATACCCGCTAACTTACTTGATTACCAAGCTTGGATGGACACCATCGGCCTTAACCCCAAGCCCGTATCCAATAAATAACCGCACTCAACTGCGCCAGACCTAGTGGGCTGGCGCACCATCTTAATGAAAACTTAATATTGATGATATATTACATTGATGTAAACATAATGTAATCCAATAGACCTCCATCAATATAGGTATTTCCATGAAACACACGCTTATTTCGTCTGTCGTCATACTCGCCCTCAGCACCCAAGCATTTGCTAGCGAAACCGCCCCTAAACCTGCCACAGAGCACACTAAAGCGAGCAATCAACAGGTTTTAAAAGATCTGCCTTTTAACAACAAAGCCGATTTCGAGAATGCGCAGCGAGGTTTTATAGCCGCGCAAGATCAAGTGACCATCAAAAATGACAAAGGTGATGTGGTGTGGGACTTAGAGTCCTACAAAAAATACATCAGCTTAGACAAAGCAGCGCCCGATTCCGTTAACCCAAGTTTGTGGCGCAATGCGCAGCTAAACATGATCAACGGATTGTTTGAAGTCACCGACGGCATTTATCAAGTTCGCGGCTATGACTTATCTAATATTACCTTCGTAAAAGGTGACACAGGTTGGATTGTGTTTGACCCGCTGATTTCCAAAGAAACCGCCAAAGCCGCACTGGAATTTGTGAACAAACAGTTAGGTGAGCGTCCCGTGGTAGCGGTCATTTACAGCCATAGCCACATTGACCATTTTGGTGGTGTACGTGGCATTGTTGATGAAG
Source organism: Motilimonas eburnea (assembly GCF_021295345.1). Lineage (GTDB taxonomy): Bacteria > Pseudomonadota > Gammaproteobacteria > Enterobacterales > CBDFNC01 > Motilimonas > Motilimonas eburnea. The sequence continues at coordinate 37,048 of NZ_JAIMJB010000024.1, read as the reverse complement.
CCGATGTGAAAGCAGGTAAGGTACAAATTATTGGGTCACACGGGTTTACCGAACATGCCGTTTCTGAAAACGTGATTGCCGGTAATGCCATGGGCCGCCGTGCGGTCTACATGTATGGCGCCCTACTCCCTAGAAACGAATTTGGTGGTGTCAACGGCGGCCTAGGCCAAACCACATCAACCGGTGAAGCAACCCTGATCGAGCCAACGGATATCATCGAAAAAACCGGCGAAGAGCGCACCGTTGATGGCGTTAAAATGGTCTTCCAATATACCCCTGGCTCAGAAGCACCGACCGAGATAAACACCTGGTTCCCAGAGAAAAAAGCCCTTTGGATGGCAGAAAACGCCACTAACACCATGCACAACATTCTTACCTTGCGTGGCGCTCAAGTGCGTGATGCCCTTAAATGGTCAAGCTACCTAAACGAAACCATTGAAATGTGGGGTGATGAGGTCAAAGTGAAGTTCCAAAGCCATCACTGGCCACTATGGGGACAACAAGCCATCGTTGATGACTTTAAGAAACAGCGCGACATGTACAAATACACCCATGACCAAAGTGTGCGCTTGATGAACCAAGGCTACAACGGCGAAGAAATTTCCGAGATGATCAAATTCCCCGATGAGCTCGAGAAAAATTGGTCAACGCGCGGTTACTACGGCACCCTTCGTCACAACAGCCGTGCCGTTTATCAACGTTACATGGGCTGGTACAACGGTAATCCATCGGATCTAAATAACCTGCCACCCGCTGACGTGGCTAAACATTATGTTGAGTACATGGGCGGTGAAAAGGCCATCCTGAAAAAAGCCGAAAAAGACTTCAGTCAAGGTAACTACCGCTGGGTAGCAGAAGTACTCAAACATGTCGTCTTTGCCAACCCCGAAAGTAAACCAGGCAAAATGTTATTGGCTGATACTTACGAGCAGCTAGGTTACCAAGCGGAATCAGGTCCATGGCGCTCGGTTTATCTGCAAGGGGCCTATGAGCTACGTAATGGCGTGCCAACCGCAGGTGGAACCAACACCGCCTCTCCCGATATCATCAAAAACATGCCCCCGCAGATGCTATTTGATTACCTCTCGGTGCGCATTAATCCAGAAAAAGCAGCGGGTAAACAGTTTAGTATCAATGTTGACTTCACAGACTTAGATGAGCAATACACCCTAAGCGTTGAAAACTCGGTGCTCAATTACACCACTAAGGTGAGCGACAAGCCGAATGTCGCACTCACCTTAACCAAAGCCAAACTGGACGAAATTCAACTTGGCCAAACCACCATGGAGCAAGCCGTGGTAGATGGTGATGTGAAAATCGACGGTGATGCTAAGGTATTTGAAGAGTTTGTTGGTATGCTTGATACCTTCAGCTTCTGGTTTAACATAGTGACACCTTAGTTGGTTTTAGCTGGTTTTAGTTGGTTTTAGCCAGTTGAATTGTTCTAAAGTAATCTAACTAACTTACCTATTGGCCAACATGATGTTGGCCAATTTTTTATTGGGAGCCCATTGTGAAGCATCTCTATTGGTGCAGCTTATTGCTGTTAACCGCCCTACCCGCCTTAGCCTGCTCTTACGACGGCCAGTTTAACAACCCCTTTAATCAGGCCTATAATGGCTCACTGCGGGTGGCTCTTGCGACCAACCAAGCCATAACTAATCAAAAATTTATCGCCGCTAAGCCATTAACTGGTCCCGCAGGTTTACAGCGAGCTCAGTGGTTGCTAAAACAAGTTATACCTCAGCTCAACAGCCTGTTTCCTCAGCCTATCGACGTTTTGTTAATCGATAAAAAGCTGTGGGCACAAGTGCGAATTGAGCAAGAAAAGCCCGCCCTAACCCTACATACCGCCAGCGCAACAGGCGAGTATCCTGTGGTGTTAATGAGTGAAGCGACCTTAATTGCCTTATCGAAAAAGCAGATCACCTTAGGACAAGCAAGCGAACTAGGTATTTTGACTCTGCAACCAGCAAGCCAATAACTGTTGCCATTTCGTTTCCAGTTGGGATGGGCAAAGCAAATTGATATTACACGTTTGCAAGTACCACAGCAGCTCGATTAAACGATAGCCCAAGGCATAATGCGCCAGCTCATCTCGCCAATCTTGATAACCTGCCTGCTGTAGTAAATAGTCAATTTGCTGCTGGCTAAGGCCTAAATCTTGGCTGATCGCCGCCACGTCAATCAACCTTGAACCTAAGCTGGCATATTCCCAATCTAGCAGTTTGACACCCCGTGGGGTGAATAACAGATTGCCTTGGTGTAAATCGCCATGACATAAACTTTGTGCGCTCACATGAGAGAGATCAAGCTGAGCAAAATAGTCCAGCATGGCCGACAGCGTGTTGCGAGAAATAGTATCAGGAAACACTAAGATCCCATCAAACAACTGTCTGCAGCGAACTACTAAATCAAGCCTTGGCAGTTGAGCCATTAATTCACTTGGCAGACTCAGTTGATCTAGTCCTTTAAAACGACATGCTAAATCATCTAACCAAGCGTTTCCCATTTGCCCATTCAGGTATTCGAGCGGGTGCTTTCCTGCAATAAATTCGGTGATTAACCAGTGTCCATATACATCGCTTGCCACCACAGGGGCGGTGATCCCATGGCGAGACAAATACGCTAACAGCCGAGGCTCAACCCCCAGCCTCAACCAAGTTGGTTCACTTTGCTCGCCCATTAACCGCACTACCCAATCATGGCATTGGCCATTTTCCCACCGCAGTAGTAAACGAAAACTTGCATGACTGATGCCTTGGCTCAATGGCAAGAGGCGGGTGATTTCAGTGCGATCATCGCCACCTAGCTCAAATATAATGCGCTTTATTTGCCGCACATGCTTGGCTTGGATCTCACCCCCTTTCATCGCACTTGGCGCAATGGAGACTGTCTTAGTCATCAAGCTTGCGGCTGCGCCAAATAATGCTTGCGCCAACGGATATAGCCAATCACCGCCATCACTTCATAACTAACAAACAACATGGCCGTTAAATACAGCTCGCGATCAACATACAAATAAATGGCACAGGCATTGATGAACAACCAGTAAAGCCAGTTTTCCAGTACCTTTTTGGCCACCATATAAGTGGTTAACACACTGGCCCAAGTGGTAAACGAATCAAGATAAGGTAACTGAGCGCCGGTATTTGCCGTTAAAAAGTAACCAGACAAGCCAGTCAATGCAAGCACGCCGACCATAGCAAATAGATGATGCCTCGCTTGCCAGCGCACAATTGGCCTCACTTCGTTTACTTGCTCAGTGGGTCTTCGCCATTGCCACCAGCCATAGATAGCCATCGCCATGTAGTAGGCATTAAGCAGTGACTCCATTACCAAACTGACATCCCAAAACAGCCAAGTGTAGATGGCCGTACTGACAAACGCAGCGTACCAACACCAACTGCTTTCCTTAATGGCGAGCACCAGATAAGCGATGGCCAACACCACGGCCACCACTTCAAAACCCGACATGGCTTGCCATGCGGCTAAAATGTTGTCGGTGATAGACGTTGAACTCATGCTTGTTCCTCCTTGGTGAACGGCTCACGAACATCACGCCCAAGTATTTTGGCCACAAATACCGCAAAACCAAATTCTTCAAACGATTTTTTCAGCTCTTTGGTCACGCACGCCATCACCTCATCATAATCACCGTAAAGCTGGGTGCTGGTAGCCGTGGTGATCACATCAATATTGGGATATTGATTAAACCCCGCGATCACGCTTTTGATAGGCGGAATAAAATCATGATTAAAGGGATACATACTGATTTCGACGGTGGCTTTCATGGTTTCTCTTCTGCCCTAAGTAAAAGCGCAATTATGCCTGAAAAAAACGGCGCATACACAGGGTATGCGCCGTTTAAGTTTAGCTGGTAATCTCAATCAATTAGGGTTAATCATCCTCTAACGGCTGCAGCTTAGTATTGCCGCCGTGGAATTTTTCCCTTGGCTTTTGGATCAAGGCATAAAAACCGGGAATGAGTAACGTCCCTGCCAATAACACACAAAGTAGACCGCCGATTAACGACACGCCTAGTGAGTTTTGACTGATATGACCCGCTCCAGAGGCATACACCATAGGCACTATGCCTAAAATAAACGACCAAGACGTCATGTTCACCGCACGAAAACGTAGCATGCCGCCCTTGGTTGCCGCCGCTTCGATGGATTCATCTTGCTCTTCGCGCGCCACCTTAGCAAACTCCACAATCAAGATAGCGTTTTTCGCGGCCAACGCAATCAACAACACCAAACCAATTTGCGCGTATAAATTAAGGGGCGTGCCTGTCAGCCAAAGGGCGATAAACGAGCCTAAGGTTGCAATAGGCACCACCAAAATAATGGCTAATGGAATGCTCCAACTTTCGTATTGCGCCACCATAAACAGATAGATAAAGATCAGCGCCAAAGCAAAAGCATAGATGGCTTGGTTACCGGCCAATACCTCTTGATAAGCTAAACCTGTCCATTCATATTGATAACCTTGCGGCAATACCTCGGCCGATACCCGCTCCATCGCTGCGATCGCATCACCACTTGAGTATCCCGGCGCGGGTTGACCTTGGATCACCGCACTGCGATACATGTTGTAACGCCAAGCAACATCAGGTTCAAAAATCTGACTGGTAGAGACTAAGGTGCTCAGCGGGATCATGTCACCGGCTTTTGAACGTACATGAAAGCGCTCCAAATCCGTGATGCTCTGACGAAATTCGCCATCGGCCTGCATGGTGACCCGAAAGTTCTTACCAAACAAAGTGAAATCATTGATATACACCGAGCCTAAGTTAGCCTGCAAGGTTTGAAACACATCGGCCAGTGCAATGCCTAGCTGTTTCACCTTGTCTCTGTCTATGTCGACATAATAATGAGGTACATTGGCTCTAAAGGTACTGAAGGTGTAGGCAATTTCAGGTTGTTGATTTGCCTTGGCAATCACATCATTCATAACCTGCTGCAAATCGGTGCGACTGCGACCTAAGGTATCTTCCAATACATATTCAAAACCCGACGCTGCCCCCATGCCCGGCACCGCAGGTGCGCCCATGGCAAACACCACGGCTTGTGGAATGTGCTGGGCGGCCATGCCATTAATGCGCGCAGCTATCGCATCGGAGGAGTGATTACCGTCGAGCTCAGCTCTATGCTGCCAATCATGTAGCTTAATAAACAACGAAGCGCCATTAGAAGCCGCGGCTCCCGTCATAAACGAATAGCCATTGGCCACGGTTACGCCATCGACGCCCGGCTCCTGTGCCACTATCTTGGATAAATTTTCGGTCACCTCTTCGGTGCGTGATAATGAAGCAGAATCGGGCAACTGCACATTAACCAGCAAGATCCCCTTATCTTCTTGAGGAACAAATGCTGTAGATGTGTTTTTAGACAAGAATAGAACCGACGTCACCGCCACGGCAAATATCACACATAACACCATGGCTTTTTTCACCAAGGTGCCCGCTATCTTGCCATAGCGCTGGGTCACTTTTTCAAGCCCTCGGTTAAAACGTTGGAACCAATTGGCGGTATTACCACCGCCTTGCTTTAGCACTAAAGAACATAACGCAGGCGATAGGGTCAATGCGTTAATTGACGAGATCACCACAGAAATACAGATAGTTAACGCAAATTGGCGATACATAATCCCCGTGATCCCCGGCAGCATGGCCACGGGTAAAAATACCGCCAACAATACCAAGGTTGAGGTAATGATCGGCCCCGTCACTTCTTTCATCGCCAGTAAGGTCGCTTTACGCGCCGTTAAGCTCGGATCTTTGGCCATCATGGTATCGACGTTTTCAATCACCAAGATAGCATCATCCACCACGATACCAATGGCCAAAATCAAGCCAAACAAGGTCACCGTATTGATGGTAAAACCGGTCGCTAACATCACGGCAAAGGTACCGATTAATGAAACAGGAATGGCGACCACGGGGATCAAGGTGGCCCGCGCACTGCCCAGAAACAGATAAGTCACCGCGATCACTAAGGCAACCGCCTGCACTAAGGTGATCACCACCCCTTTGATGGATTCAGATACAAATAAGGTGGTGTCATAACTGGTTTCATAGGCCATTCCCTCGGGGAAATTAACGCTTAATTTTTCCAGCAGATCCATCACGGCTTGCCCGCTTTCTAATGCATTGGCATCGGATTGCAATGACAAAGCCACAATAGAAGCGTCTTGGCCGCGAAATTGACCATTACCGTCATAGAATTTTTTACCTAGTTCCACACGGGCAATATCTTTTAAATACACGGTTGAGCCATCTTGGTTAGCCCGAAGCACCACGTTTTCAAACTCGTCAACGGATTCAAGACGCCCTTTAGTCACTAAATTAAACTGTACCTCTTGGGGATTTGCATACGGCGCCCCGCCAACGCGCCCTGCCGCTACTTGCACATTTTGCTCAGCCAACGCAGCATACACATCGCTGGTGGTTAAATCTAAACTGGCCATTTTTTCCGGATCAAGCCAAACCCGCATGGCAAATTCACCGCCGCCGATCACATTGACATCACTGATGCCTTTTACCCTAGCTAACTGATCTTTCACATTTAAGTTGATGTAGTTGATCAAAAACTTATCGTCATAACGCCCGTCGGGAGAGAAAAAGTTAAGCACCATCAACAAGTCGGGCGAGCGTTTTTTCACCGTCACGCCCACCATGCGCACTTCTTGGGGTAATTTTGATTCAATCTGCGCGACACGGTTTTGCACATTCACCTGAGCCATGTCCGGATCGGTGCCGATATCAAAAGTCACCGTTAAGTTATAAGAGCCGTCATTGGCGCTTTTCGATGACATGTAAATCATGTTCTCAACCCCATTGACCGAGCTTTCAATGGGATCGGCAATGGCTTGCTCAACCACTTCGGCACTGGCGCCACTGTAAAACGCGCTCACACTCACCGAAGGCGGACTGATTTTCGGGTATTCCGCTACAGGCAAGGCCATGAGGGAAATCGCCCCTGCCAAGGTTAAAATAATCGAAATAACGAGGGCAAACTTTGGCCGCTGAATAAAAAATCGACTTAACATAAACGGGCTCCTATTGTGCTAGCTCTGTGCTATTTTGCACACTGACTGGAATGCCGTTTCTTACCCTTTGTAGGCCTTGGCTAATCACCTCATCACCCGGCGCAAGTCCGTCAGAAATAATCACTTGAGAATCAATTTGCTCGCCTATTTTCACATTACGGCGCTCAGCAACGTTGCCTTCTACCACTAGCATGACAAAATCACCACCCAGATCACTTTGCACCGCACGTCGAGGCACCACCACGACCTCACTGGCCTCGGCCTGTTGCAACTTGACAATCACGTGTTGGCCCGGCAGTAGGGTTTGCTCAGGGTTCGGAATTTGGGCGCGCATTTGAATGGTGCCGGTTTGGATATCAATGCGGTTATTAATGAAGTCTAACTGACCGGGGTGTTCAAACTGCTGGCCATTCTCTAGCACCAGATACACCTTGGCACCTTGTGAGGCCTGACTGGTATTGCCACTTAGCTTATCAAGGTTTAATGCTAGGCGCTCCCTTTCACTCATGTTAAAAGTGGCATGCACAGGATCTAAACTCACTAGCGTCGTTAACACGCCTAATGAAGGAGAAACCAAATCACCCTGACTGATCTTACTGCTACTGATACGCCCGGTAAATGGCGCACGAATTTCGGTGTAGGATAAGTTAACTTCGGCCAGATTTAGCTGCGCCTTGGCTGCTTCAACTTGAGCTTGTGCGCCCAATAACTGGGCTGTTAAAGCATCAAATTCCGATTGTGAAATACTGCCTCTCGGCAATAGGTTTTTGCCGCGGCGATGATCATTTTGCGCCTTACTCAAGGCGGCATTGGCTTGCGCGAGTGCCGCTTTGCCACTAGCAACCTCGGCCACAAATGAAGAAGGCTCTATGCTGTAAAGTAAATCGCCTTGATTGACTATTTGCCCCTCTTCAAAATGGCGCTGCTTTAGATAACCTGATACTTGCGCGGTAATATTGGTATCTTCAACGGCCTCAACACGCCCTACATAGCTTTTACTAAAATAATAGTTGATCACTTCAGTTTGTTGCGTTTGCACAACGGGTAAATTTGCCCCAGGGTTACCGGTTTCAGCACGCTCGCAACCCGTTAGTAATAAGCTCACACTCAAGCTCAATACCATTACCGCTAATCTTGTTTTATTCATCGAAAAGGCCACTTAATAATCTCTGTTGATATGAAACTAACCATACAATAAGGTCTATAAATTATCAGCAAGCTTAACCAAAAAAGCTGAACGCGACCTTAACAGGACTAAAGAGCAGGCAAAAACCATCAGGAATAGATAGATAACTGTATAAAAAGCAGCTTAAAATCTTGTACATACAGCTAGGTTAGCCCTAGCTGTAGGTGTCAGACTAGCCTTGCGGCAAGTATAAAGTGAGCACTTGTCCCACACGAATATGGTTATCCTTTATTTGGTTGATAAGACGAATATCATCTAAATCAAGGCGATGCTGTCTTGCGATCTGCATAAGAGAATCCCCTTGTTGCACCTTATATTGCTTAACTAACACACCATTGGCAGGCACTTTGATTTGCTTACCCGCTTGCAGGCCTTGTTTTAAGCTAGGGTTTAGCTTCATTAACTCTTGCTGACTGACGCCGAACCAACGGCTTAAACGGGTGTAGGTCATGCCCGGTTTAATTTCGACCTTGATGTAGCCTTCAGGCCGAGATTTAACCGAACTGGCCACTGTGGCTTGTGTTTTAGGGGACAGTTTTACCTTCGGCTTAGGCTTTTTCGCTTGCTGGGCAAGGCGATCTTTACGTTGCTGGTCTTCCACTTGAGCGCGAGTGGGAACGAGGTCATTTTGTGCAGCAATAAACTGCGGCGTAAATCCCGTCGCGGCGCTGATATGAATGCCGTCTACCGCATTCACCGGTAACGAATTAGGATGCACAATAAAATTATGCTGATGAGTTAAAAACCTTGCCCCAACAAAATCGGGATTAAGGCGTTCAAATTGCGCCACATCCATGCCTAACCCTTTGGCTAATGGGGCTATTTGATAATCACGTCTGGTAATGATCACCGCTTCACTCGGTGGCATTTTTCCTTGGCGCTTAATTTGATTGGCCAACATAGTCGCGGCAATCCAACGTGGCACATAATGGCGGGTTTCTTTGGGCAAGTGGTCATAAATCGTCACAAAGTTATAGCGTCCAGAGTCCACCTTTTCAAAACGTCGACTAACGCCATACTCACCAGCGTTGTAGGACGCGGCAATGAGTAACGCATCGTTGCCAAAGGCTTGCTGCCTTGCTTGAATGTATTTAATGGCGGCATCGGTGGCTTTAACCACGTCTTTGCGTTGCTCGGGGCGAATACCGAGCTCTTTGGCCGTTGCAGGCATTAATTGCCAAACACCATGGGCGCCTTTATTCGACAGGGCAACGGTTCTAAACGCCGACTCTATCATAGCCAAGTAGCTGTATTCGATTGGCAAATCAGCTTGCTTCAAGCGATATTGCAAATATGGCAAGAATCGGCTGCCACGCTGCAAAGAGCCGGTGACAAACTCGGTTTGATAAAAGTAGTCGTATTCCGCTTTCACCCAAGTATAAAGTTGGCGAATTTCTTCGTTGTCTAACTCTACCTGCAATGATCGCAACACATCGAGGTAATCAAGCTGCTCAGAAGTGGGCACGGCAAAAGGTGGCTCGATGGGGGCCACTTTAACATCAACGAACGGCTTACTTGGCTCTGGCGGCGGGGTTGAACAGGCTGATAGTAACAATAACAAAAAAGCAACACTGATTAATTTCACGTTTAACTCCAACTTCTTCGCGCTGCTACAACGGCGCCATTGCACTTATTTTGTCTTCCAACTTGACCAAGGATCTTGCTGCTCACCTTGACGCGGCGTCGACCTACTTGGCTTACCCCGGCGAACAGGTTTGTCTTGACGCTGACGCTTTTTCTGCTGCTGTAATTCATAATCTTGCTGCGCTTTTTGCTTCATTTCAGCAATCAGCTCTGGCGTTAATGGCTGCGGGGCTCGTGGCTCAATACCATCGGCAAAACCGCGCTCTCTGGGCTTTAATGCAAACTGCTGCTTACTTGGACGCGGCATACGTTTAAAGCGATAAAGGTAAAAGTTCTCTACCTTGTCTTTGGCCCACTCGGTCTTTTTGATAAATTTAACGCTGCTAGCAACGCTTGGGTTGTTTTTAAAGCAAGCCAATCGCAATGCTTCATAGAGGATATCCCAGCCGTAAAACTCGACCAATTCGGTCAATAGCTGCTCGTTCTTAAGACCGTGCAATGGGTTATTTGTTTGTTTTTCTGTCATCAAATTTGTCAATAATCGCTACTAAAAGAGTAGTATAGAGTAATTAATCCGCCTTTATACCATTTGTTTGAAGTAAAAGCTTGGCCTTAATTCACAGCCAAACAAACAAAAACACCCGCACTAAAGCAGGTGTTTTTCATTTAGATACAAGTTTTACTTAAAGTATTTCAGGTACTTCTTGTTTTAGCTCTTGGCTCCATACGCCAACTTGAACTTGGCCTATGTGTTGTTTTTGCAGTAACAGCATGGCTAAACGAGACTGACCAATACCACCACCTATGGTTTGTGGCAACTTAGCTTCCAGTAAGCTTTTGTGCCAGTCATACGCCAGTCTGTCTTGGTCACCGGTGATTTCTAATTGTTTTTGTAGGGCTTCTGGGTTTACGCGAATGCCCATAGACGAAATCTCAAATGAATCTTGTAGCACAGGGTTCCATACTAAAATGTCACCGTTTAAGCCTGAGTATTTTTCACACGTTGGCGTTGACCAGTCATCGTAATCAGGTGCACGTACGTCATGGATATCACCGTGAGACAAAGCGCCGCCGATACCAATTAAGAATACGGCACCGTGCTCTTTGGTGATGGCGCGCTCACGCTCTTTTGCTGTGAGCTCTGGATATTGTTCAAGTAATTGCTGAGCGTGAATAAAGGTAATTTTCTCTGGTAAAAATGGCTTAAGCTCAAACAGCTCATCCACTTGCTTTTCTGCTTCTTTAATAGCGCTGTATAAGGTTTCAACCGTTGCTTTAAGGTGATCCAAAGAGCGCTCAGAGCTAGCACAAATGACTTTTTCCCAGTCCCATTGGTCAACGTAAACCGAGTGGATCGGGCTGAGTTTTTCTTCATCTGGACGCAGTGCTTTCATGTTGGTGTATAAGCCTTCGCCTACTTTAAAGCCATAATCGCCTAGGGTTTTACGCTTCCATTTAGCCAATGAGTGAACCACCTCGAAATGCTGATCTTGCTCAGGCAGCGATTTCACTTTCACGGATACCGCTTTCTCGTGACCACTTAGGTTATCTTGAATGCCGTCACCCACTTTTGCCAAGATTGGCGCTTGCACTTCAACAAGGCCTAATTTTTCTTCTAATTGGGTGGCAAAAATCTGCTTAACCTTACTGATTTGACGTTGGCTTTGAATGTATTGGCTGCTCATAAACTCATCCCTTTTGCTTAATTGTTTTAATCTTGTGTAATCAACTGATACGAATATTCACCCAAAGCGCAAATAAATTCAATAACCCACAACAAAAACAACAAAAGCACTCAATATTCATTAATTTTTAGCTAAAATAATGAGAAACCATCAATCACAGGTTAAAAAAATGCCAGATAATTATCAGATCGATAATCTCGATAAACAAATACTTCAAGCCCTGACCAATAATGCGCGCATCCCCTACGCCGAATTAGCCAAACAATGTGGGGTGAGCGCCGGCACCATCCATGTCCGAGTAGAAAAAATGAAACAAGCGGGCATCATCGAAGGCACGCGCGTGGCTATTAACGCCAAAAAGCTAGGCTACGACGTCTGCTGTTTTATCGGCGTTAACCTCACCAGCGCCAAAGACTATCCCGACACCATTAAAAAGTTAGAAGCCTTAGAGGAAGTCGTCGAAGCCTATTACACCACAGGCAACTACAGTATTTTTGTTAAGGTAATGACCCGCTCCATCGATCATTTGCAAACCACCTTAATCAACAAGATCCAAACCATCGACGCCATTCAGTCCACCGAAACCTTAATCTCACTGCAAAACCCCATTCACCGCGATGTAATGCCCTAGCCCGCCAGCGCCTTGGGACCCGCCAAGGCGCTGATTGTTTGAGCAACAGGTGTAAAATGAATCCTCTTCGTTTTTGGGAATGTCAAGAATTGTTTAGATATGGGGTTAAGGATTTGTTTAATAATTGAAATTTAAAGGGGATTATTTACACTGGTTGGGCCGCTTAATCATCCCATATTGTAAGCCAAACAGCTGTTTTTCCCTTGCAGCCATTAAAAATGGAGTTCTACTTAAAAACCCATTCAGTCAACTCATATACGGTCAGTGTTCACCTGACAAAGAATTGAAATTGCCAGGTCAGAACCTATTAGACCTAGTTTCGAGCTCACATAACCGATCAATGCTGTGTTAAGGTGTAATAGTCTGAGTCCATCATATCAAGCTCTGAATTACTATTAGGCAAAGGAGTATCTTCATCTAACATACGCTGAAAACGTAACTTGTGGTCATATAGCCTAAGCTCAGTTTGAACGCCATTTTCATTGTAATAATACCAAAGACCAATCCGCCCATTATTTTCATATGCGCCTTTTCTGCGTAATTGACCATTATCATAGTAATACGTCCATACTCCTTCATGATTTTGGCCTCCAGCAGCTACACTGTTATCCAGCGTTCGAACAACATTTATTTTATAGGCTCCTTGAGATCTAATTTTCCCATTTTCATAATAGCTAATAAAATCGCCATTATAATAACCGTCGCGATATTCACTTTTACCCCGTATTTGGCCATTTTCATAGTACTGAATGAATTCACCTTGCTTATTGCCTGATATAAAAGTACCGGCTTCAGCCACTTGACCATTGCTATGATAAAATTTATAGGGTCCATCCGCATAGCCTTGGTGCATAGTTGTTTCAATATATACCTGACCATTTTCATGATATTCCTTATAAATCCCTTCTAACACGGAGTATTGATAAGTCTTTAAGGTCTTCTCACGTCCCTGTTCAAAGGATAGCCAAGTACCATGTTTCTCTCCATCAACATAATGCCCCTGCTGCTCAACACGCCCTTCTTGATCATAAAATAACCACTGGCCGTGACGGTTCCCTTGAAGTAATCCCCCTTTCGACTCGACTTTTCCGGTATCATGATAATAGACCCATGTCCAATGAGGTAAGTGGACATTACCATTATCAACATTGGCGAGCGTACCTTCTGCAGAAACCTGACCATTTTCATGATACACAGTTCTACCAGCTAATAATCCTCGCTGATATTGCTCTTCTTTAAGTAACTTTCCTTCCTCGTAAAACGACCAGCGCCCCTGCTTTTCACCATCCTGATATCGTCCTTCTTCCGCAATCCGCCCCAAATAATCGTAGGTCAAATATTTTCCTTCAAGAACACCTGATTTTGCGTAAAATTTATTGCTTAGCTGTCCATTAGCATGATAATGAGTTATTTCACCATGCTGCTCTCCCCTAAGATAAAAGATCTTTGATTTTAATCTCTTAAGTTCAGAATCATTAACTTCCATAAGCAAAGGCTGAGAAGGCTTATCTGCTGGATCACAATGGAAATGATAATGTACTCCTACCTCTTGGTCAGAATACATCACTCGACCATATACTTCTTCAATTGGCTTAAATCTCCCAAAAAAGTTGATACCTCCTTCGTAACAAAACTCTTTCACTGTATAATCCCCCCTGGGATGGTATTCTGTTACCTTACTTAACTTATTTTCATCTCTGTCATAGTATTCAAACCAATTTCCTGTTTTATTACCTAAGTGATAACTCCCTTCTTCTTTAACTCTCCCACTGAGATAATACCTAACCCATTCACCTTCATGCAGATTATTTAGATAAGCGCCACGAACTTCAACTTGATGTTTATTATCATAAAAATACCTATAATACGGGCCATCTGGCTGAGGCTCTTCAGGGATAAAGCTTTTTATAACTAACACTAAAACGACGAAGCAAAACGTAGTCGATACTCCAATCACAGTTCTCTTAAAGTATTTAATAAACTTCGTCTCTTTAACCATTGATTACAAATACCCTTCACATAATTGATAAAATCATCTACAGCAATATATACTAAAATCACTACAAATTAACCAAAAACAGTAAATAAACCGATTAAAATGCGATAGCTGTACCAATTCTCAGCTTAGTAATTCAGCATAGAGCCATGGTCGGGGCACAATGGGTTTCCAAAATTAGAAGTTTGAGCCAAGGTTTGAGTGATTTTGAGTCAGAGATCAAGACAAAGCACCCAGTGCATGACTGGGCTCATCGCTTCACGAGATGCACCAAGACAAACAACCTCATTCACTATCATAATAGACATAAGCAAGGCATAACATGAGCGAGCAACATATAGTCAAACTGGTCAACCGGAAAGACTCACCTGTTTTCTGGTTGTTGATTTCAATGGTCATTTTGTTGATTGGTTACAATATCTTTGATTACGACCATAAGCAGACAGGCGTATATCTATTAGCCTTGGCTTTGCTTTTTATTATTTCCATTGGTCTCGCGGCCAAAAGCTACAAAGCAACAGAAGTTAACTGCCAGCTTAGAAAAATGACTTTCGTCACTGGTTTCTTTGGCCCTGAGCGGCGTCGCGATGTTGAAATCGAACCACTTCAGTACGTTGAGCTTTTTTCAAAAAGGGTAGCGGTTAAAGACGAACGGACAAAAAAATCAAGGCTAGAGACGTTTACGGGCGTCAATATCGTCGGCTCAGAGCCATTCGAGTTTTGCCTGTTACCCAAGTTTGACCAAGCCTCGCGTTACGCTATCAAGTTAGCTAAACACCTTGACTGCCCATTAGTTGATCAAGTCAATGACAGGGGTTACCTACCAGAAGAATTTCAGCTTTCGTTAGGCGACAAGCTCAGAGCAAAAAACCATGAGGCATCAAACTTTGGCGTCGGAAATGATCACTGCAAAAACATCAACGACGATGCACAAGATGCTGAAATGAGTTTCGCGCTGCCTATGTTACACAATCCTACCTATTACTTATTGGCGCTGTGCATCAGTGTGCTTACTTTCTTAACTTGGCTATCTGCCATGTACATTGCTCACTATCAAGTATCAGCGGTGAGTTTAATCATCTTTATCTGGGCCTTCAGAGTATTCTTGCGTCAACACAAGGCCAACTCTCTTGAGCATACCCTCAAGTTAACCTCTGCACGGCTGCTTTATCAGTCAGGCGTACTAGGCAAACATACACTTCCTTTAAACTGCGTTGAAGATCTGTATGTGAAAGATGATGAGATGCACCTACTCACCACCAGCCAAGACATCATGATCAACTTCAGCAACAATAAAGAGCTGATGCATACGATCCATGAAATATTGTTAGCGCATTTTAAAACTCATGGTTAAGCCGATACTGCGCCTTGTAACTGGCATAATCCACAATAGCGTCAGCTAAGACGGGGAATATGACTTCCCCTTGATGCCTAAACTGTCTGAAACTTGGTACGTGTGAAGTTAATGGGTAACAAAGAGTAAACAAGCTCGTTTTTTATCTCGTTGTCTAATTCGGCAAATGACTTATACAAAGGCCGACTGATAGCGCCTTGGCGTCACCCCTAGGCGTTTTTTAAACTGATGCTGAAAATGACTTTGATCGCTAAAGCCGAGATTTAAAGCCACATCGGCTAGTGCCTGCCCTCGCCTTAACTCAATTTTCGCTTGCTTGATCCGCGCATCAATTAAATAGGCATGGGGACTTAAGCCATATACTTGCTTAAAACTCCGTATCAGATGATAGCGGCTGATCCCGGCCAAGTTAGCTAATGACGTTAAATCTGGGCTGCCATCTAACTGAGATAGTAAGTATTCCTTGGCTAGGTATAAGCGATCCGACGAACGAGACTCATCGGCACGCCCCTGAAATAAGGGCAACAAAAACTCAATCAGTAAAGACTCCGCGTTTAGTTGAGCTTGTCCTTGAGCCAGCGCTCCAAATAATTCATCAAAAAGCTGATAATGCGCCTCTGATTGCAACATCACTCGGCTAAACGCATGGTAATCAAGGGCGCAGCTAAAACCGCTTTCGTGTTGCAGCTGCGCCAACCATTGGCAGTTTAAAAACAGCATACGATAAGACCACTGGCCTTGGTCTGGGTTACAAGCATGCATATCGCCCGGATTAATTAGCACGGTATCGCGATAACCAATTTGCTGATGTTGCCCGCCATTTAAATAATCGGCTTGGCCTGCATCAATCACGCCAAAAGAAAATTCATCATGACTGTGCAGATGATAACAAGCGCCAGATTGTGTGGCTTGGCGCATCTCGATTGCTGGCAATGCAGGAGATTGACTAAAAAACTGTGACAAAACAAAACTCCTGTATAAAGTTACGCCAACCAGATGGTTAATACACTCACCACCAACAAGGCGCTGCTCACCCAATTAAAGTAAATACGCCGACGCCCAACCAGCCAAGCTTGTAAACCATGACCTAACCATGCCCAGCTACTAATGCCAATAAAGCACATAAAAAAGGATATGCCAACAAACCAAGCTAATCCAAACTGATGATCTTTGTCTGTTACAAACAAAGACACCCCCGCCATACTGACCAACCAAGCTTTAGGGTTCAGTAATTGAGCCAAGGCGCCTGCGAGTAAACCTGAATGAGTCGATGCCTCTGACGCTAAGGCATTATTCACCCCATCTGAGCGAGCAATCTGCCAAGCGATGTAAAGTAAAAACAAACCGCCCACAATTCCCGTAATAGAAAGCAGTTGCGGCCACTGGGTAAAAACAAGGGTCAGGCCAAGGCCGGCCGACAACACGATCACACTATAAGCAAAGGTCGCCCCACACACATGGGGCAATGCTGCCTTAAAGCCCTGATTCGCAGCAATATTGGTCGCAATCATATTCACCGGCCCAGGCGAAATAGCGCCCACCAAGGCATATAAAATCATCGCCAGAAGAAATTCCATGGTTCATTACCTTAAGTGACTAACACAGCCGCCAGCATAACCATTTGCAAGACCACAAGATTGTAAAAAATTGCGCATTCAGGGCGATTAACGCATGTCACTATCTACAACATTAGCAGGACAACTCTGTCGCTATAAAATCAAATACACGCTTGATCCGAGGGTTGGCTCTTAGCTCTTCATGACAAACCAACCAGATGGGTAATTGCAGTGATGGTAGTTGAGCTGCAAAAGCACGTTGTAAACGAGGATCGCTATCCCCCACTTCTTGCGTTAAGTAAATCAAACCTAAGTGAGCATAGCAAAGTTGCATTTGTAGGCATTGGTTATCCGTGGTCAACATAATGTTGGCTGGAGACAATGGCCAACCTTGCTGATTGAACTGTTCCAACATCAATGCACTGTCACTAAAGCCAATGATTTGCAGGGATGCCATGGCGGATACGTCAGGTAAGCCAGCTAAATACTCTGGGGTTGCGTAAAGGTGGATGGATTCTTCACCTAGCTTGCGGGCAATCAAATTGGGTTGCGTTGGTTTAAAATTTCTAATGGCAATATCGGCTTCTCGGCGTTTTAAATCGCTGACTTGATTGGTCACCACCACCTCAATGGAAATATGGGGCTCGGCCTGCCTGAGCTTGGCAATGATGTTCGGTAATCGATATATGGCATCTAATTCGCTGGCTGAAATCACCACGTTGCCGATTAAGGTTTCTGCCTGACCTTGCGCCACCATAGCTAAACGGCTAGCTGCATCGGCCATCTCACGCACCACACTTAACAAGGCTAAGCCATTATCTGTCAGTGCCAGTTTATGACCAGAGCGCCGAAACAACAGTACGCCCAGCTCTTGCTCTAATGCGGCAACTTGCCGGCTTAGTGTGGGTTGTGACACGCCTAACGCTTTTGCAGCGGCGGACAATGTGCCTTCTTCTGCGGTGATCAAAAAAGCGCGAGTGCGATTCCAGTCAAAACCAATTAAATCCCATTTCATACAAATATGCATACCTTTATACTTATTTAGCCAATTAATACCACACAAATGTATAGGTAGAATAGTCTCACAGGATTTTAAGGAAGATAGGTGAGGAAGGTAGGTTATGAAGGTTCTACTGCTTGGTGCCACGGGTGCAACGGGAAGGCTCGTTGCTCAACAATTACTTGAGCGCAATATAAGGGTCAGCGTCATTGTTAGAGCCATCGAACGTTTAGATGCAAGCTTTACGAGGGATAAACGCGTGACGGTGATATGTGCAGATGTCTTTGACCTGTCAGTTCAGCAATTAACTCATCATCTTGTGGATTGTGAGGCGGTTATTTCTTGCTTAGGCCACAACTTAAGTTGGCAAGGCGTATTTGGCCAACCGCGAAATTTGGTCAGTGGCGTGCTCGAACGTGTGTGTTTGGCCATTCAAACAAACCCTCACAGCTCCCCGGTGAAAGTGATTTTAATGAGTAGCAGTGGCGTACAAAATAAGCAGAAGGAACAGCGTACTTCATGGCACTATGCCATCGTGAATACCATATTAAGGGTAGCAATTCCCCCTCATCGAGATAATGAAACAGCAGCATGGTATCTGCAAAACCTGAGTCAGTCAGCAAAATTAGCCATTGAATGGGTTGCCGTGCGGCCCGATACGTTAACCCAGCACCCCACGCCAACGGAGTACCAGTTGCACCGGTCAGTGCAATTTGATCCCATCTTCGATGCACAACAAACCAGCCGGGGCAACGTCGCCCATTTTATGGCGGAATTATTAACTAACGCTTCGCTATGGCAACACTGGAAGAGTCACATGCCGGTGATTTACAACAAATGAGTTTTGTTTGCACTATCCGACGCCTGTTCTTAAACGACTATCAGAGCCAAAGAGTGATACAACACGCGCAGTAACACCATCTCGGCTTATGCCGAACAGTTTTACTGCGCTCGTTTGAGAAAAGGTGGCTTATCTAATCATGCGGTTTTAGTATTGTACGCTCATGTATACGCCAGCTAAGCTGTGCTACTCGTAAATATCACGTCAAGGAAGAGAGATTGAAATATCAATTATTGATAAAAATAGCGACAGGTCGCAGTATATACTCAACCTACTTCTTACTCATATTTATGTTTATAGCCCCTGCTGCGGTATTTACCAGTCATCAAGTATTGGATGTGATTGCATGGATAATGCTTATTACCCTAGGTGTGTTTATCTTCATCACTGGCGTTGTCACTTTTCAGGAAGCTATCGCAAGCAAAAATTGGCCATCCTCGCAGGCTTACAATGTAAAATACTCACTAAAATGCACATCCAACAAAGGCGCTAAAAGCTATATTCCTGCCATTAAATGCAACTTTACTGTAGATGGCACGGAATATTCAGGCACGGAGTACGATTTCAGTGCAAGTTACACCAGTAAGGTAAAAGCAGATGCCAAACTTGATTCGGTAAAATCGAGGAGCTCAGTGTTGATCTACTATAAACCCTCGGATCCCAGTATTAATGTTATCAACCCAGGCCTAAACGCTACCCCTTTTATCAGAATCGTTCTTGGGGTATTGATGATAATCGTCCCCATCCTTATCTGGTCTAAGTTCATCATTTTAAAATAAATCACATAATAAGCGAGCAACGCCAATGCCGCCACCTAAACGAATAAGCATAAGTAAGGAACGCGACACTGATTAAACCTCTGTTCCAGCAAGCTTTTAGCTTTTACATCAAGCTGTTATTTTGTCTATTAGCGGCCGTGGGCCTGATCATGCAAGGCAGGTGCTGTTTAGTTATAACATCAGCCGCATTTTTATCGGTCTCGCTTTTGGGTATTTTTTACTTAGACTAGCGTCGTTGGCTTGGCTTTGGCTTCGGGTGAAACACTTTGCCATATTGCGCCTGATCCCATCAGGGCTACTACTGCTGATAGTGTTACTCAATGGTTTAGATACCTACTTGACGAAAAGGCAAATAGATATCAGCTTGCAAACTAAGGCGCAGCAATATCTGATGCAATGTCAAGCGCTTGGATCCTGCATTGGCGCTGCGCCAGCCAACCTGAAATACAGTGAAAACAATCTGCAGTTTGACTTGCTGTTTAATGTAGCAGAAACCGAGTTTACCCTCTTTATTCATCTGGGTTTGGATACTCGGTATCTGTTTAAAGCATCAATCCATGATGGCGTCAGCTCTGACGGGAAATATGATTTTTCCGGTTAATGCCTGATTTTGAGTATCTTGGCGCGCTTTGCTTTAATCACCCGACGCTTGGGTTACAGCCGGCGGGAGCAAGCGTTCAAACACGATGTCACCGTGCTTAAACACCACAAAATCGCCGGGGTTCAATTTCACCCAAGGCTCACCTTCGGTTAATGGGCGTGTGGCAATGACGGTGACGACATCATCGGGCGTGGTTTCTTGTTGAAAGTCCACCACCATGTCTTCATCAATTAAGCGCGCCTTGCCAAAGGGAGCTTTGCGGGTTAACCAATGTAGGTTATTGCTGCAATAGGCCATCACGTATTCGCCATCACTGAGCAACATATTAAACACGCCCTTTTCGCGCAGGGTATCACCGCAGCGAGCAAGCAGTTCAAATACACAGGTTAAGTCACTGGGCTTACACTGAAAGTGCAATTTGAGCTGAGCTAAGATCCAACAAAAAGCCTTTTCACTGTCGGTTTCGCCAATGGGCAGTAAGTCACCCGTGGGTAAGCCTTGATAGTCACTAAGCTGGCCATTATGGGCATAAGTCCAATTACGCCCCCATAATTCGCGGGTAAAGGGATGGGTGTTTTCTAAGCTAACGCCGCCGCGGTTAGCTTGCCTGATATGGCTGATCACCGCTTTGCTTTTAATGGGATAAGCTTTAACCAGCTCAGCAATTTCCGATTCACAGCTTGGCTGAGGATCTTTAAAGCTGCGACACCCTTTACCTTCATAAAAGGTAATGCCCCAACCATCGCGATGGGGTCCAGTGTCACCGCCGCGCTTCACTAAGCCGGTAAAACTAAAACAAATATCCGTGGGCACATTGGCGCTCATCCCTAACAACTCACACATGCTTTTTACCTTACTCCGCCAAGTCTTCCATTTCTTTTTCGATCAACATGATCAGGATATGAATAATTTTAATATGCACTTCTTGAATGCGATCGGCATAACCAAAGTGGGGGACACGAATTTCAATGTCGGCCAAGCCGGCCATTTTACCGCCATCTTTGCCTGTTAACGCAATCACCTTCATGCCCTTGGCCTTAGCCACTTCGATAGCATTAATAATGTTAGCTGAGTTACCGCTGGTACTCAGGCCAAATAATACGTCGCCCGCACGGCCAACGCCTTGCACATAACGAGAAAACACGTGTTCATAGCCGTAGTCATTACTCACGCAAGACATGTGACTGGCATCGGCAATGGCAATGCCCGGCAATGATGGCCTGTCACCACGATAACGACCGGTTAACTCTTCAGCAAAATGCATGGCATCACAATGAGAGCCACCATTACCACAAGAAAGCACTTTACCTTCGGCTTTAAAGCTGGTCGCAAGCATTTTCGCGGCCGCTGCTATTTTTTCTAGGTTCTCAGTTTCACTGATAAACTTGGCTAACACCTCGGCGGCTTCAGTTAACTCGGCTTGGATTAATTGCTGATACATGGCCTGTACTCAAGAAGGTTAAAGGCGGCATTGTGCCATAGTTACTAGATACACTCAAAGCTCTGTGACAATCTTCATCTATACTCAAGGCAGAGGTGATTGATGACAGATTTTATCCTTGTATTTATTTCTGGCTTGCTGATTTTCTTACTTATTTTGGCGAAGGCCTCATTGGCAACCTGCTCTTTCCTACTCGCCGCGGGCTTGATGCTAGCTTGGCTGCAGCAATGGTTGGTGTGGTGGGTAAACTTACCTTGCCTCATGCTTATAGGGGCTTTTAATCTTAGTCCTCTGCGCCAGCGCTATTTTTCTTACTACGGTTTAACTTGGTTTGTACGCCATAGTCGATTTTGGGTCAAACCCACATCTTGTTTAGGTCAAGGCTGGCTTGAGCGTAAAATCATGACGGGGCAAATTCAATGGCATCATCTACATGCCCAGCCTAGCCCGCGCTTAAATGCTCAGGAGCAAGCCTTTTTAGATGGCCCAACCGACCAACTCTGCCGCCTATTAATCAAGGCTCCCGCTGCGGGTCAACCAATTAGTGAAACCGTCTGGCGTCACTTAAAACAACATGGATTTTTGACCCTAAACCAAGGAGCGCATATTGGCGGCTGCGGCTATAGCTTTTATTGCATCAATAAGGTGATTCAAAGGGTGGCGAGCGTTAATTTAACCGCTGCCCAACTACTGGCCCGTGTCAATAGCACCAGCGCCGCCTCGTTTATCCAACATTGCGCCGCACCCGCTCAGCAACAGCTTTGGCTTGAGCCTATCTGCAGTGGCCAGCGCTTTGCTTTGCTGCTTACCGAAGCCAGCGCATTGATGAAGCAGATTGACGATGAATGGGGACAAATTCAGCTGGAGCAAATCAGCACCGCCACCCCCGAACTACCGGATCTATTGATTATTGCTGTGACGCGGCCAAGCCCTGTACACCCAAGCCAGCAAGAGCATGAGCTCAATCTGCCATCTTATCTGATGATCGACACCCAAGATTGCCCGCAGCTCAGTTATCAGTATGGTGAGGATCATCAGCTGTCCATTTCTTTGTTAGATTACTGCTTTCCTATCAGCAGCTTAATTCCACCTGAAGTAACCAAGCAATGGCATTGTCTAGCCCATGCTTGGCTTAAATTAAACTTAAGTGCACTGCAAGCGGCGCAAATGAAGCAAGCCTTATTGCAAGCACAACTACCCGATTCAGTGAACGCTCAGCCCAGCGTAACAAATAACCTTCACTCCACACATCATCGAGAAATGGCAGCAGATAAATCCATCAATCTGCTGCTGCGCGTCACCATTTTCAATGCCTGTATTGATATGACTTGCGCTGCGGTTGACAACGGGGAAAGTCCCATTTTGATTGCCGATTTATTAACCAATGAAATTGATCACACCCGTTCAGGTTTTGCCTTACCTGCGGCCAATCCTTACTTTGATTACCTGTTCACCTGCCACCCTTACCTTCGCCATGCCTATTTGGCGAGTCAAGGTGAGCAAGATCTCAGCAAATTTGACCATTACTTTGTTAGCCATATTGGCTATAACTTCAATCAATTTACAACCGTGTTTTGTAACAAGCTATTTTCACGTTACGCTTACCAAGCAACGGATGGGTATTATTTTCGATTGCTAAAACGATATAGCCATCTATTGGCTATTTTGGGAGAAGATTTGTTACTCTCAAGTCCAACCAGACACAGCAGAGACAGACAACAGCAACGATTATTAAGGCTACTTTCCCTCACTTATGTTATGGCGGCTTTACTGCGCAGCCAGCAAAGTAAGGCGATTAAATTCTCAGCCCTGAATCGAGTGGTCAACGAAATTGAAACCCATCGGCAAAACATTGCAGCCAACATGAAAACGTCATGGCAAGGTAAACTGTTTTGCATGTGCACTATGCCAAGCAGCCCCCTTTTCCTAGCAGACTCAGATGCAGATGCACGCCAAATTAGCCAAGAGATCAGCCAGCAACGGCATCATTTTCAAGATTTATGCGGGGATATCGCAGCCCAAGGAGAGCCAGGGCTGCGCAGTGAATGATATGATTAGGCTTGCTGTAAGCGAGCTAAACGCGCCCTTTGCCAAATCAATACAACCACTTGGCCAAGCGCCATGGCAGCAATGAAAAAGATGATTTCTTTTTGCCCCGACACCAAAGCCGTTAACGCAGGTCCAGGACAAATGCCCGCCGCGCCCCAGCCGATACCAAATAAGGCAGCACCAAACACTAAGGGTGCGTCTATCTGCTTATTGGTTGGCACTTTTAACGCCTCACCACTGATGGCCTTATTTCGCGGCTTAATTAAAAAGCGATAAGCCGGTGCAAACACCATTAAGGCGCCGCCCATCACCAAAGCCAAGCTAGGATCCCAATTGCCGGTGATGTTTAAAAAACCAATCACCTTAGCCGGGTCAACCATCTGAGAAATCACCATACCCATGCCAAACAGCATGCCAGCCACTAACGCAATAACACGATTAATCATCACACCCACCCCAACATTTGACGAATAAGCACCACAGCAATAGCCACCGCCATAAAGACCAAGGTCGCCACCACAGAGCGAACAGAAAAGCGCCCCATACCACAAATGCCGTGGCCGCTAGTACAACCATTGCCAAGCTTAGTGCCTATGCCTACCAACAAACCAGCTACAACATAAATAAGCCAAGATGACGATGGCATGTCCGGAATTGAGAACCCCAGAGGGATCAACGCCAACGCACCTAGCATCATGCCCACTAGAAATAACACCCGCCAACTGGTATCACCGCGATGAGGGGTAAACAAACCGGATAAAATGCCGCTAATACCGGCAATACGGCCACGAAACAGCAGTAAAATCACCGCTGACAGACCAAGTAACATACCGCCCGCTAAGGCGCTCCACGGGGTAAAGTTTTCCACTCTTACTCCTTATATTAAAAATAATACCCTTGTTATTTACTATTCCCGAGCAAGCTCAAAACCACGCTTCAGCCTGTGGGAGGCGAGCTCGCTCGGCGAATAAACCAGAAATGAGATTAGCTATTCACAAAAACTGGTTTTAAGCACCGCAAGTAACGCTTCAATGCGCTCGTCGGCAAGGGAATAAAACACCTGCTGCGACTCTTTGCGCACTTTCACTATGTTTTGTTTGCGCAGCACGCTTAGGTGTTGTGAAAACGCAGACTGACTTAACTGAGTATGCTGCGATAGTTCACTGACATTCATTTCACCTTGAGTGAGTAAACACAGCACCATCAAGCGATCTGGGTGAGCGACGGTTTTCAAAAACTCTGCCACCACGGCCGACTGCTGTTTCATTTTTTCAATGTCGTTCATATCCACCTCTTGTCCTTAACGGCGCCATTGTAATGTAAGGCAATTAAATTAGTCAAAGCTATTTTAGGCAAACCTTAATTAGAAAAAACTAAAATAACATTTGATTAATTAGATTATACTAATATAGTATTTGCTAATCGAAGGAGATGGGTGTTTATCGCCTATCTCAATGTCTGGTTAGGCAAGACTAGAGCAACCTAAGGAGTCACCGATGAAATTAGACAATGCAGTTCGCGTATTTGCTGGCACCATGGTGCTATTGTCACTTGTACTCACGTACTGGGTATCGCCTCACTTTGTCTGGTTTACCGTCTTTATCGGATTTAACCTGATCCAAAGCGCTTTCACCGGCATCTGCCCCGCCGCCAGCATACTGAAAAAATTAGGCTTTGCGCCCTAGTAACAGATTTCTATTAATTTAAATACAGCGAGGATACATGACTAAAATTTTAATTATCGGTGGTGTTGCTGGCGGTGCCTCTGCCGCCGCCCGCGCCAGACGCTTAAGCGAAGATGCCCAAATTATCATGTTTGAGCGCGGCCCCTTTGTTTCTTTTGCCAACTGTGGCTTGCCTTATCACATTGGCGGCGATATCACCGAGCGCAGCAAATTATTACTGCAAACACCCGAAAGTTTTTTATCGCGTTTCAATGTCGACGTACGCGTAATGAACGAAGTGGTCGAGATAGATAAAGACAATAAAACGGTAACGGTGAAAAATCTGGTCGATAACAGCCAATACACCGAAAGCTATGACTTTTTACTATTAAGCCCGGGAGCAGCACCGATCGTGCCACCTATCCCCGGTATTCAAAATCCGTTAACTCATTCACTGCGCAATATCCCAGATATGGACAAGATATTGCACACCCTAGCGTTGAATAAGGTTAAACATGCCACCGTCGTGGGCGGCGGTTTTATTGGCCTTGAAATGATGGAAGCCTTTCATCAACGCGGCATAAACACCACGCTAATTGAGCTGGCGGATCAAGTCATGACCCCAGTGGATCGCGAAATGGCTGGCTTTGCCCACGCGGAAATTCGCGCCCATGGCATTGACCTAAGATTAGGCGTGGCACTGGCGGGAGTGGAATACATTGCCAGCCCTGAGCCCAGCGATGAACAAGATATCCGTGGTCATTTAACCCTAGCTCTGAGCAACGGTGAAAGCTTAGACACAGATCTGCTGATCATGGCCATTGGCGTGCGCCCCGAAACCAGCCTAGCGGCTAAAGCAGGCCTAACCATTGGCGAGCTGGGCGGCATTTGGACCAAGCCAAACATGCAAACCAGCGACCCATACATTTACGCCGTGGGAGATGCCATTGAAGAAAGCGACTTTGTGACCGGAGGTGCAACCATAGTGCCATTAGCTGGCCCAGCCAATCGCCAAGGCCGCATGGCTGCCGACAACATGCTGGGACGAAACGAGCACTACCAAGGCACCCAAGGCACCGCCATTTGTAAGATTTTTGACTTGGCTATCGCAAGTACGGGTAAAAATGAGAAGCAACTTAAACGTGCCAACATCCCTTATGAAAAGGTGTATGTGCACGCGGCAAGTCACGCCAGCTACTACCCGGGCTCAGAAATTGTGTCCTTTAAACTCTTGTTTGACCCAACATCGGGCAAGATTTTAGGCGCACAAGCCGCTGGTAAAGACGGGGTTGATAAACGAATCGACGTAATGGCCGTGGCGCAACGCGCTGGTATGACGGTAGAGCAATTACAGCATCTTGAACTGACCTATGCGCCGCCTTACGGCAGTGCAAAAGACGTGATTAACCAAGCGGCATTTGTGGCTAGCAACATCATCAAAGGCGATGCCACGGCCATTCATTATTATGAAATCGACCAGCTCAGTGACAACCAAGTGCTACTCGATGTGCGAAACCCTGGTGAGCTTGAAAACGTCGGCATGATAGCGGGCGCGATCAATATTCCGGTCGATCAATTGCGCCAGCGCATGAGCGAGCTGCCTAAAGACAAAGAAATCGTCATATACTGTCAAGTAGGTTTACGAGGCAACGTGGCGTACCGCCAGTTAGTCAATAATGGCTATAAAGCGCGTAACCTTATTGGTGGTTATCGCACTTATAAATTTGCCAAGGTTTAAACCTCGATTAACTTGGGTTAAGCACATACAAGATTTATCGTGTGAATAAGTAGCAAAACGTCGTTTTCAGGGATGAAAACGCCGAGCGTATAGGGACATATTCACCGCGTTTTTGCGAATTATTCATACGATATTGCTTGTGCAAAGGTAAGGTTAACCAAGGCGATCATACCTCAAACAATATGCCAAGGAGTGCCAGATGAGTTTAACCGCGTTAAATCAATTTAAAATGGCAATATCGCTCGTCTGCGCGTCCCTTGCCATGATGCTCTTTAGCGACTCCAGCTTAGCCGTGCAAGGCGAGGTTGGCGACGAAAACATAGTCGTTTTAACCGTCACCCCAACCAAGTCGCCAACCCTATTAACCTTTAATGCTACCATCGAAGCCGTTAACCATGGCACAGTGTCGGCGCAAACTTCGGGGCGAATTACCCAGCTCAATTATGATGTTAGCGATCGCGTTCCCGCAGGGGCAACCTTACTGACCATTACCGACACCGAGCAAGCCGCCAGTATTTTAGCGGCCAAGGCCAATGTGTCGGCCGCTGAAGCCGCCAATATCGAAGCCCAACTTAATTTACAACGCCTTAGCGCCTTATACCCCAAGGGGGCAATTTCCAAAGGCCAATTAGATCAAGCTAAAGCCAACGCACAAGCCAGCAAAAGCCAATTACAAGCCGTTCTGGCCCAGTTAACGCAAGCCGAACAAGCCCACAGCTATACGCAAGTTAACGCCCCTTTTGCGGGCGTGGTAACCGAGCGTCATGTGCAACTTGGCGAAGCCGTTAACATGGGCACCCCGCTCTACTCTGGCTTTGCTGTTGATAAACTGCGCGCCGTGGTCGCCATCCCGCAAAGCTATTTGGCTAGCATCGCACCCGAAAACCAATACACCATCTTGCTCAATGACCAGCCGATTATCACCAGCCAAGATGCGGTGCTATTCAACTATGCCAATAGCCAAAGTCATAGCATTAATTTACGGGTGAATTTTGACAATCCCCAAGGCCAACTGATGCCGGGCATGTGGGTAAAAGTACAATTTGCGGCAAAGCCTGCACCTGACAAAAGCACCGAGCAAATTTGGCTGCCGCACAGCGCCGTGCTATCTCAATATCAGCTAAACAATGTTTACCTTAAAACCGAGTCAGGCTGGCAGCTTGTTCAAGTGCGCATCGCCGAGCAAAAAGATGACCAAGTGCTGATCACGGGCGGCCTACAAGCCAATGATGTAATAGCTAAAGATGCTCAGCGAGTACAAGCACACATACTTAACGCTCACAAAGCGAATCGACAAGAAATTCAATAAGCGAGGAAAGCATCATGGACAAGCCAAGGCTCGGCATTTCAGGGCGCATCGCTAAACAATTTCAACACTCTGCCATCACCCCATTATTGGCCATTACCGGCTTATTGCTGGGGCTCTTTGCTGTTCTCATCACGCCAAAAGAAGAAGAGCCGCAAATCGATGTGACCTTTGTTGATGTGTTTATCCCCTTCACGGGAGCATCGGCGCAAGAGGTCGAAAACCTGCTCACCTATCCCGCCGAGCAAGTGATCTCAGAGCTCCATGGCATCGACACCTTGTACTCCTTTTCTCAAAGTGGCGGCGCCATGTTTATTGTGGTGTTTGAGGTGGGCGTGCCGCGCGAGCAGGCCATTGTTGGCTTATATAATCAGCTTTACGCCAATTTAGATAAATTGCCGCAACAAGCCGGCGTTGGCCAGCCGCAGGTAAAACCCAAGGCCATCGATGATGTGCCTATTGTTAGCCTAACCTTGTGGTCAGAAAATGCCGATACCCGTTTAACCGACCTTAGCGACATCGCCACCAGCTTAGAAACCGAGCTCAAACGCATTCCCGGCACGCGCACCGTCACGGTTCACGGCCATCAGCAACGGGTCCTTAGCATTCGTCTTGATAGTCAAAAAATGAATGCCTATGGCGTTAATATTGGCCAAATCAGTGCGCTATTAGGACAAGGAAATCAGCGTTCAAACCTCCTACCCGTGCAACAAGCCAACCAAATTATTCAGGTGCAAACGGGGCAGTTTTTTCAATCACAACAAGAGCTAAGCCAATTAGTGATAGCCCTTCATCACGGCGCGCCGGTTTACTTAAATGATGTGGCCACCTTAACCTTGGGACCAGAGCTGCCTAGCCAAAGTGTGTGGCATGCCTTTACGGAAAATGAACAAGGCCAACTTTATCCGGCGGTGACCTTGAGCATCGCCAAACAGCCCGGTCAAAATGCGGTGGCGGTGGCCGAGCAAATTCTAACGCGCATGAGTCAGCTAGAAAATGTGTTACTGCCGAGCAATATTCACTATGAGGTCACCCGCAACTACGGCGTCACCGCAGAAAATAAATCCAACACCCTGATCGGCAAGCTTATTTTTGCCACCATCGCGGTCATTGTACTAGTGATTATCACCATGGGCTGGCGCGAAGCCTTAGTGGTGGGCGCCGCCATTACCGTTACCTTGGCGCTCACTTTATTTGCTTCTTGGGCATGGGGCTTTACCCTCAATCGGGTGTCGTTATTCGCCCTGATCTTTTCTATCGGCATCTTGGTCGATGACGCCATCGTGGTGGTTGAAAACATCCATCGTCACATGAGCTTAGAAAACAAGCCGTTACTGGCCATTATTCCCAAGGCGGTAGATGAAGTGGGCGGTCCAACTATTTTAGCCACCTTTACCGTGATTGCCGCGTTATTGCCCATGGCCTTTGTTTCTGGCCTGATGGGGCCCTATATGAGCCCTATCCCCATTAATGCCAGCCTTGGCATGCTGATTTCCTTGCTGGTGGCCTTTGTGTTATCACCTTGGTTAAGTGGGCATCTACTTCATCGCCATCAGCCAAACGCAGACTCAAAGTCAAACCTAGACGTTAACGCAAACAAACAAGGGAGCCTGATCTTGCGCTTTTTTACCCGCATGATGACGCCCTTTGTTAACCCCCAAGGCGGAAGACGCGCTCGCGCTGGACTTGGCTTAGTGATTGCCCTGCTTATTTTAGGTTCAATCGCCTTGCCATTAACTCAGCATGTGGTGCTAAAAATGCTGCCCTTTGATAATAAATCTGAGTTTCAGGTGATGATAGATTTGCCCGAAGGCGCCACCTTAGAAACCAGTCAGCGCTTAGGCGCGGCCTTAAGCCAATACCTGTTAACCGTGCCTGAAGTGGTCAACTTACAACTCTATGCCGGCAACAGTGCGCCGATTAATTTTAACGGCCTAGTGCGCCACTATTATTTACGCAATAACCCTGCCCTTTCCGATATTCAAGTTAATCTGGTGGATAAGCATCACCGCGACCGTAGCAGCCATGAAATCGCCCTGTCGGTGCGAGAAAAGCTACAACAAATCGGCCAAGGCTATGATGCCAATATTAAAGTAGTCGAAGTGCCACCGGGGCCGCCGGTGTGGTCGCCCATTGTGGCCGAGGTTTACGGCCCAAGCCAACAGGCGCGAGAGCAAGGGGCGCAGCAAGTGTTAGCCATCTTTACCAAAACACCTGATTTAGTGGATATCGACATCGAATTGCCCGCCGCCCAAAGCCAATGGCAAGTCGTTATCGATCGCGAAAAAGCCAGCTTGCTTGGCGTATCGCCGCAAACCATCGTGTCGACATTAAGCGCCGCATTGGCAGGGCAAGATGTGGCTACCTTGCATTTACCCAATCAAAAACGCCCAGTGCCCATTCGCTTACAACTAACCGAAGCCAATAAGCTGGATCTACAAGACGCTTTGCAGCTACAGGTGCCTACGCAAACAGGCCAAATGGTTGCCTTAAGCGAACTCGTCATTGTGGTTAAGGGACACATAGATTCCACCATAGTGCATAAAAACATGCAGCCTATGATCATGGTGGTGGCCGATATGGCGGGCGAGCTAGACAGCCCCTTGTATGGCATGTTTGATGTGTCTAGTCAGCTAGATAAACAAGCCGCGCCGCCCTCGCAGCACTTTATCAGCACGCCCGACGGCTTTGCTGACATGAGCATTTTATGGGATGGCGAATGGAAAATTACCTATGAAACCTTTCGCGATATGGGCATCGCCTATGCCGTGGGCATGATTTTGATTTATCTGCTGGTGGTCGCGCAGTTTAAATCCTATAGCGTACCACTGGTGATCATGGCGCCCATTCCCTTAACCATCATTGGCGTGTTGCCCGGCCATGCTCTTTTTGGCGCGCAATTTACCGCCACTTCCATGATAGGCATGATAGCCCTTGCGGGGATCATCGTGCGTAACTCTATTTTGCTGGTTGATTTTATTCAGCAGCAAAGCGCCAATGGCATGCCCCTAGAGCAAGCCGTAATTGAGTCAGGTGCGGTCAGGGCTAAACCCATTTTACTCACCGCGCTGGCCGCCATGATAGGTGCGTTATTTATCTTGGACGATCCGATATTTAATGGCTTAGCCATCAGCTTGATTTTCGGGATTTTTATCTCGTCCCTGCTGACCTTAGTGGTGATCCCTATCTTGTATTACAGCGTGTATGGCAATCAAAAAGTACGTTAAGAAACGGGAATGTGAGCAACAAGGGCAAGCATAAATAGGTGGCAAACTAAAACCACGGCGGTAATTTTACCGCGCATTTTTTGATAATCAGCTGACAAACTTTGCCATGATAGCAAGCTTCGTTCTAACACTAACAGCCATACATAAGCAGCAGCGAGATAAGCCAGCTGTGCCCAAGTTGGGGCGAACACCAATACCGGCATGGCTAAGGTCACCAGCACCACTAGCCAAGCTTGGCCTTGGGTTTGCTCTTGCTGGGTGCTATCTTGACTTGATTGAGGGTGAGTACTGGGTTGCCACATCGATCCTGCAACAAAGCTTACTATACTAATGCTATAAAAAATAAAAGCTTGCAGCAGCCAATCTGTTTCAGCAATAAAATAGCCACCGGTAAACAATAAAAAAGGCACTAAGCCAAGGTAGCCTAAGGTGATGTGATGGGATGAAGTTGATAATCTTGACATGTACGCTGTTACTCTCAATGGGGCAAGTTTGACAGTAAACGAGCAAGCAAGGCGAAACGATCATCGCCCTGCCATTATCCACAGGCAAAAAACCGGTTAGTGCACCTTTAGTTTCGCCTTTAATTAAGCGGCGTCACTAAGGTTTCTGGGTACTTAAACAACAAGCTCGCCAGCTCGGCTATCACCTTATTACGCTCTTCTAAACTGAGCTCGCTATTAGTGAGATAAATGCTGACAAAAGTCGGCGTTTGCTCACCTTGCCATAACAAGGCGGTGACGCCGCGCGAGCCATAACTGCCAGCTCCGCTGCGATCGGCAATCTGCCAACCCGTCGGTATTACCGAGCGGATCAAAGGCGCTGACACAGTATTGTCCATCATCCATTGCTTTAACTGAGCCTTGGCGTCATTACTAATATGGGGGCCGGTAAACAGTTGATTTAAGGTATGAACCATGGCGACTGGCGTGGTAGTGTCACGCTCACCATCAGGTGAAGCATCATTGATTTCGGGCTCGATACTTACCAAGCGCGTGGTCATATCTCCCATTAACCGGATAAAGCGCATCACCGAGCGCTGACCACCCAAATGCTCTAACACTAAGTTCACAGCGGTATTATCACTGGTCAACATGGTGGCTTCACAGGCCTGCATCACCGTCATTTTGCGGCCGATATTTTTTTCTGTTACCGGCGACCAAGGCACTAACATATCAGCTTGAATAAGGGTACTGGCATTGGCGTCTAAGCCGCCCGTTTCAATTTGACCTAGCATTCGAGCGCACACTAAGGTTTTAAAGGTGCTCATAATCGGAAAGCGTTCATCGCCGCGATACTGCCACAACCTGCCTATCTCGCCCTGAAAGGTCGCCATGCCAATGCGGGCATTCACGCGCGTTTCAATCGCTTGGATCTCTTGGTTTAGTTTATCTTCAAACGCCCATGCATGGCTGCTACCACACAGCAACAATAACCCAAGTATAAAACGGGTTTTAATTCCTTTAATCATAACC
The DNA here is from genome assembly GCF_021295345.1 of Motilimonas eburnea. Lineage (GTDB taxonomy): Bacteria > Pseudomonadota > Gammaproteobacteria > Enterobacterales > CBDFNC01 > Motilimonas > Motilimonas eburnea. Next base: position 3,882 of record NZ_JAIMJB010000024.1, on the reverse strand, counting down.
ACTTCCTTTATGTTAAGGCGGTTATTTTCTCTGGCCAAGGGCGACATCGCAACCTCACCTTTAGCAAAATTACCCATATCGTTAACTTGATTGCAAAAAATAACGCGCGCTTTATAGCCGCTCAGTTCCGGAAACAGTGAACGCCATAGAAAGGTGACAGGTAAAGCCGTGGGTAAGGCGTCATAGGCCCATCACCTTAGCGTATTAAGGGTGGATCATCATGATGTTGACTTGTGAATACATTGTAAAATCAACAACAAAGGTGTATCAGGATAAAGAAATATCGGTACAACACCTGTTATTTACAGCCTCATCAAGATATTAAAAAACTCATAAATTCAAGAGACAAAGGAATTACCGATAGACCATAAATATAAAAACCGAAGGCAAAATTTAATCAAAAATTACACACTTTTGTAACAGATTTATAATGTTTTTTTATACTGCTATGCCTGCTTGATACGAATCAATTATTAACCCTCTCCCCGAAGCTACATTGCGATCAAAAGAGGCAAAGGACGCCGCGAATAGCGAATGCAATGGCTAAAGCTAAAACTACAGCAATAGCCGTAGCAATCAAGTCAGGCTGGTATCAGGCTAATTGCTCCTTTGCCAACTAAATCAATAAAAAACGAACGCTATTTTTATCTATAAAAGGGAACTTAACATGAAAAACCGTTGGCTTATTGCCGCATCGGCTGTGGGGATCCACGGCTCGATAGGCTCAGTATACGCATGGAGCGTATTTAACCTGCCACTTGAACAAACCTTTGGTTGGGACAAATCAGCCGTTGCCAGCACCTTTAGCTTGGCGATTTTCTTCCTTGGCTTGTCGGCCGCCATCATGGGCCACTTTGTTGAGCGCCATGGCCCTCGCAAAGCCGGCTTAATTGCCGCCACCTTTTGGGGCACAGGATTATTAGTTGCAGGCCTTGGCACTTACATCGGCAACATTTACTTACTCTGGCTAGGCTACGGCGTATTAGGCGGTATTGGTCTGGGTGTGGGTTACATTACGCCGGTATCCACCTTGGTTAAATGGTTCCCCGATCGCCGCGGCTTTGCCACCGGTCTTGCTATTATGGGCTTTGGTTTTGGCGCCATGATCGGCGGCCCCGTGTTTGGTTATTTAATGGATAACTACTCTATTTCAACCACCTTCTTTGTCTCTGGTATTGCTTACATGATCATCATGTACCTATCAGCATTGTATCTTGAGCGCCCACCAGAAGGTTGGATGCCAGCTGGCATGAAAGAAGCCGTGGCATCTGGCGCGAAAAAAGTCACCCAAGACTTAAGCCAGCAAAGTGCCAATGAAGCGATTAAAACCGCGCCTTTCTACTGGCTATGGGTGATGATGTTTATCAACATCGCTTGTGGTATCGGCGTCATTTACTCGGCTTCTCCACTGGCACAAGAAACCATCGGCTTAACGCCATCGGAAGCGGCTGCCGTAGTCGGTTTAATGGCGGTATTTAACGGTATTGGCCGTCTCGCTTGGGCTACCTTCTCTGACACCTTAGGGCGTCCAAACACTTACATTGCCTTCTTTGTGTTGCAAATTGCCCTGTTCTTGATGCTACCTAACATCACCAGCGTGATCTTGTTCCAAGTAGTACTATTTACCATCATGACCTGTTACGGCGGCGGTTTTGCCACCCTACCGGCCTTTATCGGTGACTTATTTGGTACCAAACAGCTAGGCGCTATCCACGGTTACATCCTAACCGCATGGGCATTTGCCGGCTTAGTGGGCCCACAAATCGCCGCTTACCTGCGCTCTGTGACAGGCAGCTACGAGCTAACCCTCTACATCTTTAGCGCAGCCTTTATTGTGGCCTTGGCGGTGTCGGTTTTAATGAAATCTTACATCACCAAAACCCGCGCCAGCATGGCGGCCGCAACGGCTTAATCTAGCTGTGTGATCACTCAACGCACATGACCCAACGGCCCTATATAAAGGGCCGTTTTTGATCCGAGGCAATAGCCCACGGGTAAGAGCGATATTTATATCGCGAACATCTAACAGATAACACGCTGTTTCGCGCAATAAATTGCGCTCCTACGACTGCATCCCTTGACCTGTAACAACTTGAGAGTGTTAGATGTAACAATAAATAGCGAGACTATCGCTTTGCTCACAGCAATGGGTTAACTAACTGATATATAATTACTAAAAAGTTCTAGCCCCAGCATTACTGGGGCCAAAATGATCTCGGTAATCTGACATTTTGGCTTATGTTAAAGATGGCTCGGTGGTTATATGTTTGATAACTAATTGCTTTTTGGCGCTTGCCTTAGTCGTGGTGCGATGGCATATCACGAAAAGTGGGTAAAACACTGTTAAGTTTCAAGGAACATTGTGCAAACTATCGAAGTCACACCAAAAGAGTTTTTCACTGAGCTCGAGTATGCACTCTCAAGTAGGAGTTTTGATGGCGTTGAGGCTTTGCGTGACTACGTATCACCGCAGTTCGCTGAGCATCTTACAAACCAATATCTTGAGGCAGAGGACTGGGGCACTAAAGAGCTAATCATTCATTTAGTTCAAGATCAGTTATCTAATGACTTCTCTACAATCTTACTAGATGCCATTAAAGCCCCCTCTGCAGAGTCAAAGGCTTATAGCATCTGCTTCCGAGAACAAGATAGAGCGCTCTTCAATAAGTACGTCGTGGACTATTTTGTGTCGGCTCAGCTTGTAGAAAAGGACGCAAAGAAATACCTTCCTTCAAAACCTTGGTGGAAGTTTTGGTAAAAAACTTAACAATCCCAGGCAGCAACGCCAGCAAGCTGGCTGGACCTCGTTACACTCGGCCGCTGCTGGCGGGCGTTATGGCTACCAATAATATGAAAGTAACCAAGTTAAACGAAGAATACAAACCAACTAGCGATCGTTTGGGGAATATTGAAAGCCTTCTTGGCTGTAGGCTGCCAGATAGCTATAGAGCATTTCTGATTGAAAACGATTGGTGCATGGTTGAGCCATGTGGTTTTGCTATTGGATATTTGCCTGAAACAAATAACATGAAAACTAATGATCAAGTTGAAGCTTTTTACGGTTTACATGAGCCTGATGACGAGCCTAGCAATCTCATCTGGAATTATAGGTGCTTCTCTACTTCAGAAAGGATTCCTAAACAACTAATAGCCATAGGCTCAACATGTGGCAATCAACTTTGCATTGGTATTAGCGGTGAGTATCGAGGAAAAATATATTGGTGGTCTCAGCATTTTGAGCTAGAACAGGAAAGCTTCGAAAATTGCACGTTGTTAGCGGATAGTTTTGATTCATTTTTATCACAGCTTAGAGAGTAAGGCCATAACAATCCCAGGCAGCAACGCCAGCAAGCTGGCTGGACCTCCTTTCAGTCGGCCGCTGCTGGGTGGCGTTATACGTTGCGCATAAAATTAAGCAATTAGAAGGATTTAAAGCTTATGATTACTTGCTATGTCAGGTACGTGATTGACCCGAAAAAGGTCAAAGAATTTGAAGAATACGCAAGAATGTGGATTCCACTTGTTGAGAAGTTCGGTGGTCAACACAATGGCTATTTCCTACCGTCAGAAGGTGCGAATAATATAGCTCTAGCTTTGTTCACATTTGAAAGCTTATCAGCATATGAAGAGTATCGTGTTAAATCTTTAAATGATCCTGAGTGTATTGAAGCTTTTGAATTTGCAGATAAAGTAGACTGCATTATTAGCTATGAACGTAGCTTTTTTAGACCAGTGCTCGGGTAAGGAAGCAACGTATAACAAGAGACTATGGCGTCAATAGTTATTTTTAAACTTTTGGCGCTTCCCACATAACACCGTCTCTGAGCATCGAATTGAGCGTGACAACCATCTTCCTGATACAAGCGATGATGGCTACTTTCT
>NZ_JAIMJB010000023.1 GCF_021295345.1 Motilimonas eburnea | reverse complement strand
ATTGAAGGGAGGTAATAACTTGTTCAAAACCTGCTGTTTTCGTTCTTCACTATAGCGTGGCACTATCAAGCCTTAACGCCCCAACTGGTTAAATTTTAAGTAGTGACAACTATCCTGCCAGAGGGGGCTATTATGCCTTATCAAACCGGAGGTAAGGTAGATATCAAAGGGGAAATCAAACAACTTTGATGCTAATGGATGGCCATAAAACACCGAAGTTAAGCTATTGTTGTAGGGATCTTTTTCACGATTAAAGCTAAATATCTCACCTATATTTGAAGGTGTCCCCCAACCATGAGCGAACCTAATGTAACCTTTTGGTAAGCTGGGTAAATAGCTTTGGCTTTGCGAAGGGGGGTTAAACAAGCCGATACCTATATAGCTTTCCATTTGCGAGACAGAACGAATATGCTCGCTGTGATAGCTGTTGCTATCCAATCGAGTCACAGCCAAATCACCCAGCAAATATAAGTTTTTGTAAAGGTGGAGTCTGCCTTTAGTACCAACCTTTAGATCAATTCCTGAGCCTAGTTGATACTGCTTCAAGCCATAATAATAGTCGTTGAACCGTTCACCTTTTACACGAAGATTAAAATATGGAGATAAATCCCAATGACTATGAGTGAAGTGGTATTGAGTATATAGATTGGCGTAATAGCGAGAATGCTCATCAGTCAACACTTCCAACTGAGCTTTCCAATGCGGCACAAGGTTTATTCCAACCATCCCCCCCATGTCAAACCCAGTACCATTGATTTGATTTTGAAAATCTCTAGGTATATCAAAAAATCTAAACTTCCCCATAACTCCGGCATAGAGGGATTCACCCTGATACAACTCGTAGCTTGCGGTAACCCCATCCAAAAAGAGCCGTTCACCATGATAAAAGAGTAAAGGAACCACATCATCAACATATTTATCATTGGCATAGAATGGTACATCTGCATGTCTTAAACCGATAGCAACCCCCCACTCTAAAGGTGAGTCTGCATAATCGGAAGCAGCGAAGCTAAAGCTAGATATTAGGCTGGCAATAAATAGTAAGGCGGTATATCCACGCACGTCAGTGATCTCCCCTTGCTGTGGGAGGCTGATTATACAAAAAACGAAAGCAAGTGCCTTCGTTTTTTGTCTGGTTCATCACTGACTATTTGTTAATCAAAGATTCCATTTCTTCACTATCAATATGGCGTACATCTTTCCCTTTTACAAAATAGATAATGTACTCACAAATGTTTTTACAACGGTCACCGACACGCTCCATCGCACGCGCAGCCCAAAGAACTTTAAGCACATGAGGAATAGAGCGAGGGTCTTCCATCATAAAGGTCATCAGCTCACGAACCACGCTTTCATATTCACGATTAACTTTAGCGTCCGAGGCATGGATTTTCACCGCTGCTTCCACGTCCATGCGGGCAAAGGCATCCAACGACTCATGCAGCATTTTCACGACATTGCGGCCCATGTGTTCAACACTCACCAAAGGCGGCTGAGTTTTATTGGCGTTATCAATCACCATATGGGCAACTTGTTTAGCTTCATCACCAATGCGCTCCAGATCGGCAATGGTTTTGATAATGGCGATCACCAAACGTAAATCACTGGCCGCGGGTTGGCGCTTGGCAATAATACGGGTACATTCTTCATCAATCGAGACCTCGAGAGAGTTCACTTTGCGATCACGCTCAACAACCCGCTTCGCCACGTCTTTATCTTGGTCATGAACAGCATCAATGGCATCATTCATTTGCTGTTCAACTAAGCCACCCATGACCAAAACTTGGTTGCGCACATTTTCTAGCTCAGCATTAAACTGGCCCGAAATGTGTTTGTTTAAATTCATGTTTTCCATTTATAGCTCCTTCGGGCCTAGCCGTAACGTCCAGTAATATAGTCTTCGGTTTTCTTCAAACGAGGGGTAGTAAACAGCGTATTGGTATCGGCATATTCTATCAACTCACCCATATACATAAAGGCGGTTTGATCTGACACCCGCGCCGCTTGTTGCATGTTATGGGTTACGATCACCACGGTGTACTTGCTTTTTAGCTCGTTGATCAACTCTTCAATGGTCAAGGTTGAAATAGGATCCAACGCCGACGTTGGCTCATCGAGTAATAGCACTTCAGGTTCAATGGCGATGGCGCGAGCGATAACCAAACGCTGCTGCTGACCGCCCGATAAACCAAAGGCATTATCATGTAAACGATCTTTTACTTCATCCCAAAGGGCGGCACCACGCAATGAGCGCTCTACCGCATCATCTAGCGAGCGGCGGTCTTTAATACCCTGTAACCGCAGCCCGTAAACGACGTTTTCATAAATTGATTTAGGGAACGGATTTGGTCGTTGAAATACCATACCAACACGGCGACGCAAGGCGGCCACATCAACATTACGGTCGTAAATATTAGTGCCGTGTAAGTCGATACTGCCCTCAATGCGACAAATATCAACCAAATCATTCATGCGGTTAATACAACGTAATAAGGTTGATTTACCACAACCCGATGGCCCGATAAACGCCGTTACCTGCCCTTTAGGTATCTTCATATTGATATCATATAAGGCTTGTTTGCTGCCGTAATATAAATTCAGGTCATTAATTTCCAATGCGGTCTGCGCTTCGGTTAAATTCTCCAGATCTAATGCTGGCGCCTTGGCTGTTTCTGCTGAGACTGAAATCATCTGTGTTACCTTTTTATGTTCTGTATGACCTGGATTATTGATCCAAGGCTCTGAATTTTTCACGTAAACGGTTACGGATAGCAATGGCGGCCATGTTCAGACCCACAATCACAGTAACCAATAAAAATGCCGTGGCATAAACCAGAGGACGCGCCGCCTCAACGTTTGGACTTTGGAAGCCCACATCATAGATGTGGAAACCTAAGTGCATAAACTTACGCTCTAAATGGAAGTAAGGGAAGTTACCATCTAATGGGAGAGTTGGCGCCATTTTCACCACACCGACTAACATCAGTGGTGCCACCTCACCTGCTGCGCGAGCGACCGCTAAGATCAAGCCAGTCATAATCGCTGGACTTGCCATGGGCACAATAATTCGCCATAAGGTTTCCGCTTTCGTGGCCCCCAGAGCCAACGAGCCTTGACGCACAGACGAAGGAATACGTGATAACCCCTCTTCCGTTGACACTATCACCACAGGTAAGGTCAAGATAGCCAAGGTAATGGCTGACCAAATCACACCTGGAGAGCCAAAAGTCGGTGATGGCAGCGCTTCCGGGTAAAAGATCTGGTCTAAACTGCCCCCGACCATGTACACGAAAAAGCCTAAACCAAATACCCCGTAAACGATAGAAGGGACACCGGCTAAGTTGATAACCGCGATACGAATCATCTTAGTGATGGGGCCTTTTTTGGCATATTCATGTAAATAAATCGCCGCGACAACCCCGAGTGGTGTCACGATCACCGCCATTAGCATAACCATAAACACGGTACCAAAAATGGCAGGGAAAACGCCCCCTTCTGTGTTCGCTTCGCGCGGGTCATCACTGACAAACTTATACAGCTGATGCACCCAACGGCCAAACTTGGCAAAGAAGCCCATGTCATTGGGGAAGTGCACGTCCAATACTTTTTGCATGGGTAAAGCGACTTCACGCCCATCCATGTCTTTCACGATGACCGCGTCACGAGATGCTTGGTTACGATAATCAAATAGCTCTTTTTCAAGGCCTAAGTATTGATCATGGTAGGCTTGACGCTGCGCTTCAAATTCCGCTTTGGCCGCATCATCTAACTCACCTTTAAGCTCGTAACTGCGCTCCTTTAGACGAAGACGCTCTAACTCATAGTTAATCTTACCAATGGGACCATGTTGTAATTCACTGGCCTTATCATTGAGCTCAATCGCCCGCTCCATGCGCTGAAATAGCTCGTTACGCATGTCTTGCGCCTTCACCGGCTCGCCATTTTCAAGTAAGCCAACCACGTAACCGTAAAAGTTACCGTTAGTAGAGCGTTCAAATACAGCAATCTCAGAGGGGGCTGACTGGCTTTTTATTTGGGTTTCCATGATCCAGCGGAAATCCAAATCCACGTATTCACGGTTACCGGTTTTGAGCAAATAACGTGTTATTACATCCTCATGATCATCAGGTAATTTTACACCCGAAGACAAAATCCGCTCGGCACTGACTTGTTCGCTATCGTATAACTCACCGATAACAGTATGACGGTGACCATTGAGCTCTTCTAACTCAAATTCATAGACGGCACTTGGCCAGAAAAAACTTAAGCCACGCCAAGCAATGAGTACTAATAGACCGACGACAGCCACTAAGCTAATAGAGACGGCACCGCCGGTCATCCAGATCCATGGCGCGCCCGATTTAAACCAATTTCTCATCTTTATCTCTCAGTTACAGGCTAGAGTACTTTTCGCGTAAACGTTGACGAACGAATTCCGCCAAGGTGTTGAAGCAAAAAGTGAATATAAACAATACAAAGGCAGCTAAGAACAACACTCGATAATGGGAACTGCCTACCTCAGACTCGGGCATTTCCACTGCAATGTTGGCAGCTAAGGTACGCATACCTTGGAACACGCTCCAGTCCATCAATGGCGTGTTACCGGTTGCCATCAGCACGATCATGGTTTCACCCACAGCACGGCCAAGTCCCATCATGACCGCAGAGAAAATACCTGGGCTAGCGGTTAAGATCACCACGCGAACTAAGGTTTGCCAATTGGTCGCACCCAGCGCCAAAGAACCGTTGGTCAAATGTTTTGGCACGCTAAATACCGCATCTTCAGCGATGGAGTAAATAGTAGGGATAACGGCAAAGCCCATCGCAATACCCACCACCAATGAGTTACGTTGGTCAAAACTGACCCCTAGCTCATTGGTTAAAAATTTACGTGCGTCACCGTCAAATAACCAATACTCAACTGGGCTACTGAATTGGAACGACAAGTAACCAATTAGAATCACCACAGGAATAAGAATCAGTGAGTGAGCCCCTTCCGGCGTCGCTTGCTTAAGAGACTTGGGTAAATTGTGCCAAATGAACGCCGCAATCAGCACGCCAACCGGCAGGCCAATGATAAGCATCACGATGCCAGGCAGATTTTCTTCAACAATGGGGGCTAGCCACAAACCGGCCAAAAAGCCAAGAATAACCGTGGGCAGTGCTTCCATTATCTCTACCGTGGGTTTCACCACTGAGCGCACCGGTGCCGACATAAAGTAGGCCGTGTAAATCGCACCCGCAATCGCTATCGGCACGGCAAACAACATGGCGTAAAAAGCCGCTTTAATGGTACCGAATGAGATAGGAACCAAACTCAGCTTAGGTTCAAATTCATCACTGGCCGAGGTCGATTGCCATACATAATCCGGCTCAGGATAGCCTTCGTACCAAACTTCTTGCCACAAAGCAGACCAGGTTACCTCTGGGTGTTCGTTTTCTAGGTCGTATAACGAAATTTTACCTTCCTGCTCAACCAAAAGAGCATTAGCACGAGGTGAAATAGCCAAGGCAGTCAGCGGTTTATCTGACAGTTTTTCAGATAGTAAGCGGGTATCACCCGTGGTGTGGAAAATGCCTAAATAGCCTTCCTGATCTAAGGTCAAAAAGCCCTTACGATAATATTCAGGCGCAATATCTATGATGCTGCTTTGCGCTTTAAAGTCTCGAATTTTAGTCAGTCGGCGCTCGCCATCTTTGGCCACTTCAAACCATTGTGAAATCGCGCCATTATCGTTACCAACAATCAAGGAGCTGGCCCCTGTGAGTAAACGCACCTTAGTCACGTTTGCCCCAGGCGCATTGATCTCTAAGACGCTGGTTAAAGAAACGTCATCTATGTCTGAAATATCGTAAATGGCAAGTCGATTACCACTGCGTAAATAGAGGTTACGCATATTGGGTAGCAACAATATTTGATCGACTTTGGCCGGTGCATCAGGAAGCACGGTGCTTTCTTGAGTCCATGTGATTTCTTCTGTCATCATGTTCTCTTCGGCCGTTAATGCCATAAATACGGTACGGCCATCTGCCATCACCGCAGCGATACCCGCTTGCTCTTCAGCCATTTCAAAGGCCAGATTTTTAATCGCACTGGCCGACTCATCAATCTGTAAATGTGCCTCCCCCATAGGGTAAAGCACGCGAGGCTCAATGAGGCGTTGATCATTAGGGTAAGACACCATGAAGTCAGGCTGAACAATTTGAATCGAGCCATCATCAAAGCCATACACCATCATGCCTTTTGAAGGGATGGTTTGGCTAAATGCCGTCACTTCTCCCGCCAGTTTTTCGGATAAGATCACCGAGCCGGCGTTGTCACCTTTCAAGGATAGAAACTCAATCAACCCGGTATCGGTTAATCGGTAGGCAATTTCATTTTGCTCTTCCATCCCTAGGGCCAAGGTTTTGCCATGGCCAGCATCCGCTTTGGCTAAATCTAAAGTGACTTGTTTTTCAATATGTGCACTTTCAAAAATAGGCTGCACAACATAAAGAAGGTAAACGAAAATAAGCAAAAGTGCGGTTAGAACCATGATTGCACCAGTGGTCACACTGTACTTCGCTAATTTATCTTTTACCAACCGCTTGCGACTCCCAGCAAGCGACAGGGAAAATTCCTCTGCCATTGGTATCCTCTGAATTGGTTTCTTGAACTGCGCACAGTATATTTCTTATTGATGACACTTTTGTTACATACAACCAAATGTTGCCGAAGAAAAATTCACAGCGAAAAAAAATCAACAAAACAATCAAGAACGCGACTCTCTGACAGAAGGCAAATAAAGCTGACAGATTGAATACATTGAGGATAAACGGAAAACTGAGACCCCTTCCAAAAATCAACTCAAAATAAAAATAGGTTAAACTTTTATGACAAAGTTCATCAAACTGTCATAATTATTCCATAGCCTAGATAAATGCAGCCACTGTCATAAAAAATTCATGCCAATTTCTGATTTTGTGCTAACAAGGTCAGTAAAAAATCATTGTGGTTTGCATACAATGGCTCGACACAAATCGAGATCGGGGCAACGAAGACCCATATGGTGTTCACAAGTGCAGGTGAACACGGCGCGTTTTTCTACTATTTGTCAAATCCTGCACATCTATTGGTTAGCTTTCAGGGGGTCAAGAGTGAGTTTAGATAAGCTGTTTGTCGAAAAGGAATTGAGTTGGCTATCGTTCAATGAACGTGTGTTGCAAGAAGCCATGGATAAAAGTGTACCCATCGTCGAGCGAGTGCGTTTTCTTGGCATCTTTTCCAATAACCTTGATGAATTTTTCAAGGTACGGGTAGCCGACGTCAAGCGTCGCATCATCATCAATCAAGCCCACGGCGGCGACGACACGGCAAAACACTTACTTATCAAAATTCAAAACAAGGTGCTTAAATTACAGCAAGATTTTGATAACACTTATAAAGAAATCATTCTCGCGCTAGCAAGACATAACATTTTTTTAGTTAACGAGAACCAGCTTTCAGATAATCATCAAGCCTGGCTTAAGAATTACTTCAAAACCAAACTGCTGCGACATCTCGCCCCCATCGAGTTAACTAAAAGTATTGATTTAGTCAAGTTTCTAAAAGATGAATACACTTACCTGGCGATCGAAATTCGCAAGGGCGAAGACACCACCTACTCGTTAGTCGAAGTCCCGACCAATGATCTCCCCCGCTTTATTCAATTGCCTAGTGAGCAAACCAAACGTAAAAAGTCACTGATCTTATTAGACAATATCATCCGTTTTTGTATTGAAGATTTATTTCGTGGTTTTTACGAATTTGACAGCCTGCATGCCTACTCAATCAAGATGACGCGAGATGCCGAATACAATATGCAAAACGTGGCAGAGCATGGCTTACTCGAGCAAATGTCAGAGGGCTTAAAACAACGTTTGACGAACGAACCCTTAAGGTTTGTTTATGATCGTGAAATGCCATTGCACATGGTGGATTTCATCAAGGATAAATTACATATTTCATCCTACGACAGTATTATCCCAGGTGGTCGCTACCATAATTTTAAAGATTTTATTGGCTTTCCAAACGTGGGCCGCGCCTATTTGGAAAACCCTAAGTTACCGGCCCTTTCGTGCCATCAATTTGAAAAGTTCGACACGGTATTCGAAGCCATCAGCGAGCGCGATATCCTGCTGTACTACCCGTACCATAAGTTTCGTTACGTGACAGAGCTACTGCGTCAGGCAGCCTTTGACCCTAAGGTAAGCACCATTAAGATCAACCTCTATCGCGTTGCCAATAAGTCTCGCATTGTGAGTTCCTTAATCGATGCCGTCAACAATGGCAAAAAGGTCACCGTGGTTATTGAGCTTCAGGCGCGATTTGATGAAGCGGCCAATATCAAATGGTCTAAACGTCTCACCCAAGCGGGTGTTAAAGTGGTATTTGGCCTACCTACCCTAAAAATTCACTCCAAGCTTTGCTTGATCACCCGTCGTGAAGGAGATGAATGGGTAAAATATGCCCACCTAGGTACAGGTAATTTCAATGAAAAAACTGCCCAAATATATACCGACTTTGCTTTACTAACCAAAAATACTGATTTAACTCAAGAGGTTGAGTCTGTTTTTGATTTTATTGAATACCCTTACCGCCGACCAAAACTCAATCACTTGTTGGTTTCGCCCATCAACGCAAGACGCTCTATTTATCGCATGATAGACGCCGAAATAGCCAATGCGAAGCAAGGCAAAAAAGCGGCCATCACAGTGAAAGTGAACAACTTGGTTGATAAAGGCATCGTTAATCGACTCTACGCCGCCAGCTCTGCGGGCGTGAAGATCCGCATGATTATTCGTGGTATGTGTGCCTTGGTTCCAGGTGTAGAAGGCATCAGTGAAAACATTAAGATCGTCAGTATCGTTGACCGCTTCTTAGAGCACCCTCGCACCTTTATTTTTCATAATAATGGCGATGAGAAAATTTATATTTCATCCGCCGATTGGATGACCCGTAACATAGACAACCGCATCGAAGTGGGCTGCCCCGTCTATCACCCTGAGTTACGCGCCATGATCAAGCAACTGCTTGAGATCCAATTTAACGATACAACAAAAGCAAGAGTGATAGATAAAGAGCAAAAAAATGAATACGTCCAACGCGGTAATCGTCGTAAAATTCGGTCTCAAGTGAGTTGCTACGAATACTTGAAAAAGCGCGAGCAACAATTGCTCGCCAAATACCAAAAAGAGCAAGAGCAAACCCAAGCATCGACGACTGCGCCTGATGAACCCCAGCCAAAGGCCCAACAAGGCGAAGAGCCAGCGAAAAAGCCAACGCCAGAAAAGGCCTAGCGAATAGCTAGAAAAGAGCGTAAAACGTCCACGCTCATTCGCCCTTCATAGTGTTAATGACAACAACAGGCATCCGCTTTTTGTTGTCATTCATCCTGCTTCATTTAGCATCGATTAAGGGATGCCACTCACATTCGTGCGCCAAGTATAACGCCCTCTCTTTTTAGTCATGTTTCTGTCATACCAAAGACTTAGAATAAAATAAAAAAGTGAGCACAAACATGGACGTAACACCTAGCTATCGTGAGATAGAGCACATCATCAACCATCACAAAATCAACATCCTGTTGCAGCCTATTGTCGACACTGCCAATGGCCCTGCGCTGGGCTATGAAGCCCTGAGTCGAGGCCCATCAAGTTCTCGATTACATGCGCCATTACATTTATTCGAAGCCGCAGAGCAGGCGGGTTTGCTCCCTCAGTTAGAGCTGGCTTGCATCGAAGCTGCGCTCATCAAGTTCAGCCAATTAGACTTAAAGTGTTACCTGTTTATTAATCTAAGCGCCAAAGCCATCAGTGATATTGAAATCACTGCCATCATTGAATTACTCAAACGTTACCAGGTCGCTCCTCAACAGCTGGTGCTGGAATTAACCGAGCAGTACCAGATAGAAGATCCCATCAGCATGCAGACTAAGGTCAAGCAAATCAAACAAAGTGGTATTGCCATTGCAATTGATGATCTTGGCGCAGGTTACTCAGGTTTAAGAACCTGGTCTGAATTACAGCCTGACTTTATTAAAGTGGATCGTTACTTTGCCAGTGGTTTAGACAAAGACCCCATCAAACGCCAATTTTTACGCTCTATCTGCCAGCTGGCCTATCAAGTCAACTGCAAAATGATTGTGGAAGGCATTGAAAGGGTCCAAGAGCTGAAAGTCACCCAAAGTATGGGGATCCAGTATTGTCAAGGTTACTTGTTTTCACCACCACAGGATGTGCCTGTCTCTTCAAGGCGCTGGTCACATCTGCTGTTAAACAAAAGCAAAGACACTAACGCCTTCGCTCAACACATAGGCAGCTTATTACTCCCTTGTGCCCCCATTGCTCCCCATACTTGCGCCAATGAAGCCATGGAGCGTTTTCTAGCCGAGCCAGAGCTCAGCTGTTTACCCGTCGTCGAGCAGCAACGGCCACTGGGTTTAATTAAGCGCCAAGATCTATTGAACTTATTTTCCAGTCGATATGGGCGTGAACTTTATGGCCGCAAGCCAATACATGAATTGATGCAAACGCAACCTCTCATTGTCGAATCAAGCCTAGATTTAACCCAAGTCAGTACCCAGTTAACCGAAAACGACGCCCTAGAGCTTGAGCTTAACTTTATTATCTGCCGTAATGGCCTTTATGAAGGCATCGGTGCGATCCGCGATCTCATGCGTGAACTCACCCAGTATCAACTAAAACTTGCTCGTCACGCTAATCCCCTGACGTTACTGCCCGGTAATGTGCCGATAAATCAAACATTACAACAATACCTGCGCCAAGGCGGCGGATTTAAAGTGGCCTACTTTGACCTCAACCACTTTAAGCCTTTCAATGATTGCTATGGCTACAGTAAAGGCGACGAAGCGATCTCGCTCCTTGCCGATATCCTGAAACAGCAGCTACACAAAGATCAAAACTTTCTTGGTCATGTGGGCGGTGATGACTTTATTGCCCTATTAAGAGATGCCAACTGGCAAGTCTGCTGTGAACAGGTCATCACAGAATTTGATCATCGCATCACCAATCTCTATAAACCGCAGCACCTAATACAACAAGGGATAAAAGGCATAGATCGAAACGGTCAAAGCAGCTTTTTCCCCATTATGGGCTTAGCGGTCGGGGTGGTCTCTATCCCCGACAACTACACCGGCTCTATAGAGCAAATCACGGAACTGGCTTCACAAGCCAAAAAATATGCCAAACAACACCCGAATAGCCAGCTACACACCTTGGCTGAGCACTGGCTGCAACCGCAGTCAGCCGCCGCGACTAAGTTATTAGCATGACACCGCTATCAGCACGATTTAGCTAATAGCGGTGGGGGCAAGGGTTAATAGGGCCTGTTGACCTTTGGAGATTGTTTTTACAGCGATTTGTTGGGTATTTATACAAAACAATCGTTGTGGGCAGCATCTTTGTGGCATAGTCATCTATGCGAAAAGACGCTAACGCAGTAGAAATGACCAACAAACGCTGTCCTTTGGATTCGGCTAAAGCCCTTCGGGCGTAAGCATTCTACGCGTCGTTGAGCGGTATTTACTTAGAGTGCTAAGCTACACACCGCTCGCCTTGCTCAAAACGCTTTTAGACAAGGTGTCTCCCACTCGAACAAAAATTAACCACGAAAGGTCAACAGGCCCTAAGTAAAGGTGACTAAAGTGCCGGGAAGCTATAACTAGACTGTAGCCCAAGTGGAAAGCCTAAGCCCCAATAAACTAACAAGAAAGCAGTCCAAATTAACAACAGGGCAATAGAATATGGCAACATCATGGCCATTAATGTGCCTAACCCTGTGTTCTTCACATAACGCTGACAATACACCACCACGAGCGGGAAGTAGGGCATTAAGGGGGTGATGATGTTGGAGCTGGAGTCACCAACACGATAAGCAGCCTGAGTTAAGTCCGGTGATAACCCCAATTGCATTAACATGGGCACCATAATCGGGCCAAGCAATGCCCACTTTGCTGACGATGAGCCGACAAATAAGTTAACCGCTGCCGTTAAAAGCACCATGGCAACGATGGTAACCCCAGAGGGTAAGGCCAGCGTTTGCAGTGCGTCAGCCCCTTTGACCGCCAATAATGCTCCGATATTAGAATCATCAAACGCTTTGATAAATAAAGCACAGAAGAACGCCATGACAATGTAGTAAGCCATCGACCCCATGGATTTACTCATCGCCGCAATAACGTCTTTTGAGCTTTTAAAGGTGCCCACTCGCACACCATAAACGATACCGGGGATCACAAACAGCAAAAAGATAAGGGACACAATAGAGCGCATTAAAGGCGCACTAAAGTCCGCTAGCTCACCCGTTTCTGCACGCATAGGGCTGTCAGCAGGCACACTGGCATACACCAACAAGGCAATACCAAGCAGCATCACCCCAGTTGCGAGCCAAAAAGCCCCCCGCTCTTTACTGTTAATCTCTTCGAAACGAGGAATATCCGCCGGATCACCATCAATCTGAGTGCCACGTAATCTTGGCTCAATGATACGATCGGTAATGAACCAGCCTACCGACATAATCAACAAGCTTGAGGCCGAGGCAAAAAACCAATTGTTTAACGGGTTGATTTGAATCTCTGGCGCAACAATTTGCGCAGCACTTTGAGTAAAGCTTTGTAACAGCGGGTCTATCGCTGAAGGGATAAAGTTGGCACAAAATCCCCCACTCACCCCAGCAAATGCCGCCGCAATACCGGCCAAAGGATGACGACCTGCAGCATGGAAAATCACACCAGCAAGGGGGATGACTAATACATATCCCGCATCCGTTGCGGTGTGGCTAACAATCGCGACCATGATAATGGACGGAGTCAGTAATTTCTCAGGTGTCACCTTCAGCATTAACTTCAAACCGGCATTAATAAAGCCAGAATGCTCAGCGACCCCAACCCCCAACATAGCCACCAGTACTACGCCAAGAGGCGCAAAGCTGGTAAAGGTGGTGACCATGTTCGCCAGAAAGTCGGCCACCCTCTCCCCCGTCAATAAGTTGGTTACATAGATGGCCTCTTGGGTACGGGGATCAATTTCGGTAAAAGTAAAACTGGACAGCAGCCAAGATAAAAGCGCTACAATCGATAAGGCGATGAGAAAAAGTACTGCTGGATCGGGTAATTTGTTGCCAATTCGCTCAATACTATCTAAAGCCTTTAGTAACCTTTTGTTTTTTCGGCTAGAAGGCGTTGATTCTGTTGCATCAGTTGTCATTGTCATAGGTATAAACCAGTATATTGTGTTTTTATATTTCAAATAAATCGACTTTAATACTAAAAAAATAACAAAAACCAGAACAACCAACAAACCTTTATCTTCATTCATAACTGTTTTAGATCAATTATGCTGTTAATTGTGTGGAAATCACTGCAAAATGCGCCCGATTGCGAAAGACACGGATCCAGTGAAATATTTCTGTCACATTTCTCTGTTGTAATCCGCGTGTCAAAAAACTGAAACATCACCTAAGGTGTTAATCGGCTAAGGCGGCTGGTTAAAAGCTTAAGTCGTGCTTAAACAGGAATTGGAGCACAACTTAAGGTTAAGCCTCAGGTAAAACCATACTCAAACCTAACGTATCGTCTTTACAACCATGGCCTGCGTTAGTGATAGGAAGCGAAAAATGAAAATGAATCAGGGTAAGCAAGTCACACAAAATACGCTTAATTGGCTTGCAGTAGTCGCACTGGTCTACGCTATGTTAATTGCTGTCAGTACTGTCAGTAGTGGTTTTAAGATTTTTTCTGGCGGTGCCAGTGGTGCTGAGCAAATCTTCCAATTTGCCAATAACCCTTTCATCGCCTTACTGTTAGGTACCCTTGCTACGGCATTGGTACAATCCTCTTCCACGGTAACCGCGGTTATTGTCGGTTTGGTGGCCGGCGGTCTCCCCATCTCAATTGCTATCCCTATGGTGATGGGGGCAAACATGGGCACCACCATTACCAACACCATCGTCTCTATTGGCCATATTCGTGAAAAAGATGACTTTAAGCGTGCGTTTAGCGCCGCCACAGTGCACGATTTCTTCAATCTATTGGCTGTCGCCATCTTCTTGCCGCTAGAATTAATGTTTGGCTTACTGGAGAAATTAGCCTCTAATTTTGCTCACTTGTTTGCTGGCAGTGCCGATGTATCGATGAAAGGGCTTAACTTTATGAAGCCCTTGACCAAACCAACGGTTAACCTGATTAACGACTTATGGTCATTTTTACCCGGCAAGGCCGTTGGTGTCGCCATGGTAGTAACGGGGATCCTTATTATCCTGTTCTCGGTAACCTACTTAGGCAAAGTATTAAAAAGAGTGCTGGTTGGCCGAGCAAAAAATGTCTTGCACAATGCTATAGGTAAAGGCCCAGTGACTGGCATTTGTTCTGGTGCATTGGTCACCGTGATGGTGCAATCCTCATCAACCACTACCAGCCTGATGATCCCACTGGCTGGATCGGGGATGTTTAGCACACGCCAAATTTACCCATTTACCTTAGGTGCAAACATAGGGACCACGATCACCGCCCTGCTCGCTGCGACCGCCATTACCGGTGCTGCCGCAGAAGCAGCACTAACCATCGCTTTGGTGCACTTTTTGTTTAACTTTCTGGCCGTTGTGCTTATCTATGGCTTGCCATTTTTACGCAACTTGCCTGTGGTGGCTTCAGAGCGCCTTGCAGAAGTGGGCTCTAAAAACAAAATGTTGGCCTTTAGCTACGTACTTGGCACCTTCTTTGTCGTGCCAGGACTAATGCTGTTTGGCGCTCGCTAAACAAAGCTGATTGGCGTAACTTGCTATTGGCAGGTTACGCTTGCTCCCCCGCCTTCAAATCAAATACTTATCTCAGCTATTTCCAGCCCCCATCAGCCTAACTTAATTCCCTTTGCTTTGTATGGTTAAAGCCAGTAAAATTTGCGCCCCGTTAAACCAGTAAGTGGTTTGACCCTGACTTGATATCAGACCAAAGAGAATCATTATGTTTACACCAGAGCTTTTGTCACCTGCTGGCACCCTTAAAAATATGCGCTATGCGTTTGCTTATGGGGCCGATGCAGTTTACGCCGGCCAGCCTCGATACTCACTGCGCGTGCGCAACAACGAGTTTAATCACGAAAACCTACAAATAGGCATCAACGAAGCCCATGCCCTAGGTAAGAAATTTTATGTGGTCTGTAATATTCAGCCTCATAATTCAAAACTTAAAACCTTCATTCGTGATATGAAGCCCGTGGTGGATATGGGCCCCGATGCCCTGATCATGTCAGATCCCGGTTTAATCATGATGGTGCGTGAACATTTCCCACACATGCCCATTCACCTGTCGGTTCAAGCGAATGCCGTCAACTGGGCCACGGTGAAATTTTGGCAGCAACAAGGCGTTGAGCGAGTAATTTTATCCCGTGAACTGTCCCTAGAAGAAATCGAAGACATTCGCGCCCACGCCCCAGAAATGGAGCTTGAAGTATTCGTTCACGGCGCACTCTGTATGGCCTACTCTGGCCGCTGTTTACTGTCTGGCTACATAAATAAACGCGATCCTAACCAAGGCACCTGTACTAACTCTTGTCGCTGGAAATACGATACTCATGAAGCGACCGAAAATGAAGTGGGTGATATCGTCGCGGTTAAACCTGAAATTTACACGCCAGATGCGCAAGACATCGAGCCCACCTTAGGCGCAGGAAAGCCTACTGATCAAGTGGTATTACTCCAAGAGCAAGGCCGCCCTGGCGAATATATGCCGGCGTTTGAAGATGAGCATGGCACCTACATCATGAACTCAAAAGATCTGCGCGCCATTGAACATGTTGAACGCTTAACTAAGATGGGCGTTCACTCTTTAAAAATTGAAGGCCGCACCAAGAGCTTTTACTACTGTGCCCGCACCGCACAAATCTATAAGCAAGCCATCGATGATGCGGTAGCTGGTCGCCCATTTGATCCTAGCCTCAAGCAAACCTTAGAAAGCCTCGCCCATCGCGGTTACACCGAAGGCTTTTTACGTCGTCATAATCACAGTGAATACCAAAACTATGACTATGGTTATTCGGTCAGCACTTATCAGCAGTTTGTCGGTGAAATCACCGGCCGTAACGAGCAAACAGGTTTAGTTGAAGTCACGGTAAAAAATAAGTTTTTACTGGGTGACAGCATGGAGCTGATGACGCCAAAAGGCAATATCACCTTTACCCTAGAGCAGATGCAAAACCGTAAGGGTGAAGCCATCGATGACGCAAAAGGCTCAGGTCACATCGTGTATATTCCACTGCCCGACGATATCGAGCTCGAATTTGCGCTGCTCATGCGTAATCTGCCGGAAAATGCCGACACCCGTAATCCTCATCAAGCGAAGTTAGCTTAAACTTGATAAGGATGCAGCGATGGCATTATTGATAACGGATCAATGTATCAACTGTGATATGTGCGATCCCGAGTGTCCCAATACGGCGATCACATTTGGCGCGGAGATTTATGAAATCGATCCGGACTTATGCACCGAATGCGAGGGGTTTTACGATAAACCCACTTGCGTGGCGGTGTGTCCTATCGACTGCATCATCCCCGATCCCGATCACATAGAAACCCCAGAGCAACTGCAAGCTAAGTTCTTGCGCCTTCATCCATAATATGTAAATCACCGTCATCAGGCGGTGACTTTTCCCTTTACGCCTTCTAAACTGACTATTCCATTTCACCTAGTGAGCAACCATGTCACAAGCTAAATTTGTCAAAGGTTCAATCTTTAAACACATCCTCGTGATGTCATCAACCAATGCGATTGGCTTAACCGCCTTATTTTTAGTTGACCTTATCGACCTGTTTTTTATCAGCTTATTAGGTGAGGTCAAATTAGCCGCAGCAATCGGCTATGCAGGCACCTTATCATTTTTTACCACTTCTATTGCCATCGGTATCTCTATTGCCATGTCAGCCTTGGTATCACGCTCCATCGGTCAAAAAAACCGTGAACAAGCACGCCGATTTGCCATCAATGTTGCGGTTTTTGGTTTCTTACTTACTAGCTTGTTTAGTGCCGTGATGTGGTACTTTGTGCCCGAGCTGCTGAGACTACTGGGAGCCACGGGTGATACCTTAAATTACGCCATTAGCTATCTGCGAATCTTAGTTCCTTCCTTACCCTTTCTGTGTTTAGCCATGAACATGGGGGCTGCACTGCGCGGCGTGGGAGATGCCAAAAAAGCCATGTATTCTACCCTCACAGGCGGGGCGGTTAACGCCATTTTTGATCCACTCTTCATTTTTGCGTTAGGGTTGGGTTTAGAAGGAGCAGCCATGGCTTCGGTAATGGCTCGTTTTGCCGTGTTGGCTGTTGGCTTTCATGGCGCCCATGTTCAACACCGACTTATCGGCCGCTTTCACTGGCGCGACTTTAAACAAGATATCCGCCCGATTGTGGCCATCGCCGGCCCAGGGATTTTAACCAATATCGCCACCCCTTTTGGGAATGCTTATGTCACATCGGAAATTGCACAATTTGGTGATGGCTATGTCGCGGGATGGGCTGTCGTTGGACGGGTGTTACCGGTTGCGTTTGGAATGATCTTTGCGCTGTCAGGTGCCATTGGGCCGATCATAGGCCAAAACTACGGGGCTAATTTATTCGATAGAGTAAGAGCTACCCTCAATGAATCACTCAAATTTGTCATTGTGTATGTGCTTACCGCGGCAATGTGTTTAGCGTTTGCCCAAGATTTGATCATTGCGGCATTTGGTGTTGGCTCTGAGGGCGCGAGTATTGTGCGCTTATTCTGTCAGGCGATCGCGGTCAGCTTTGTTTTTTCCGGTGGGCAGTTTATTGCCAATGCCTCTTTTAACAACTTAGGCTTTGCCAGTTATTCCACCTTACTCAATGTCGGAAAGTCCACCTTGGGCACGATCCCTTTTGTCTATTTGGGTGCCCTTTGGTATGGCCCCAGTGGTGTGTTATATGGTCAAGCACTCGGTACCACACTATTTGGCATTACCGCCGTGCTCATAGCCTATCGCTTGGTTGCTAAAATAGAACGTGATTGGCAAGTGAACCATGCCCACCCTGCCGCAGAGCCGAAGACAGAGGTGGCGGTGCCTTTAAGCCCATACAGTTCAAGTCGGGTGTATTTGTGTAACGAAAATCAGGCTGATACAAACGAGGTGAGTGATACTGTGATAAATAAATAGCTGGTCAGCACAGTGTTTATCTATCAAACGAAGGAGATCAAACGAAGCGTTAGCCCCCCGCTAACACTTCGTTTGCTCAGTTAGTATGCGAGCAAGGCGCGAGGAGCCGGCTCTTGGGGTAAAACGAGGTTAACGCTGGGCTGCATTACCTGAGCGATAGGCGTATCGCCATTCGCAAAACAACGCAATAATTTAAACCCATAATCCAGCCGCTCGGCACTGAGGGCATCAAGCTCATAGTCTCCCTGCTTGCATTTGATAACTTCATCTGTGGTTGCGACCACAATGTGATCCAATACAAAACACAGACGATTAAAGACAAAATTACTTAACCGCATCTCTTGAGCTGAAAATGCACCACGACAAGTGCTGGAAATACGAACGACTAAACCAGGCAGGGACGTTAACTCTGAGCGCTCACACAGCGCAAAAAAGTTTTTGAGAGTAACCTCTTCCCATTCAGGGCTGACCACGATCACGGCATCAGCTTGTTGTAAAAGTCGGTGCGTGTCGTACCAGTCATCAAGCCAATGATCTAATTCTCTACACAGATCTTCATCCCACAGTGGAATCGTGAGTTTGGCGAGATTAACTAAACGGCAATTGACCACGTCACTTGACGCTTTGGCTCTAGTTGATATGGCTTGAGCTACCGCGTTGGCGGATGAGTTTTTTCTTTGACTACCACAAATAATTACTATGTTCACCGAACACTCCTTGATTCTGGATGTGCGGCCCGATATAAAAAAAAATGAGCTAATTATATTATTGTTACGGGCTTAACTCTGACCCATATTGTCATCAAGGACAATGGCCACAATTTAGTACAACTCAGCTAAGAATGCATCTAAATCGATTAAATTTAATCAAATAAAGATAAATACACCAGTGCGCGATTGAGTAACGGTAGGATTTACTGATTTGTATTGGATCTACTTGAGAATCTATTGAAACAAAAATGCAACAAATAGCCCCCCTAAGGTGGTTATTTGTTGCTCATTAACGAGATTCACTAAAGCTGCGATTTGATGACCTTACCAAGACGCTTAATTCCTTCTTCGATGGTCGCAGGATCCACACTTGAGAAGTTTAAACGTAAGGTGTTGGTTTCCGTCGTACTGACATAGAAGGGTGCACCTGGAACAAATGCCACTTTTTCTTCTATGGCTAAATCAAATAGGGCTCTCGCGTCCATGCCTTCTGGTAACGTTGCCCACAAAAACATGCCACCTTCTGGTTGAGTACACTTAACTTGTGGTGGAAAGTATTGCTTAATCGCTTGCTCCATCGCATCTTTTTGCTCACCATATACTTTAATGATGTTAGCAACATGAGCATCAAGATCATTTTGCGATAAAAACTCAAACAGTACTCGCTGAGAAAAATAGTTAGTATGCAAGTCCGAGGCTTGCTTAGCGATCACTAGCTTTTCCATCAAGGCCTTTGGCGCAACAATCCAACCCAATCGGAACGCAGGAACCACGGTTTTAGAGAAAGAGCCCAATAATACCGTTTGCTCTGGGATCAACTTACGAAACGAGCTGGCAGGCTTGCCCGAGAAGCGTAAATCGCCGTAGGGGTTGTCTTCAATGATCAAGGTTTGGCTTTTTGCCAATGCTGCCGCAACATCATGACGGTTTTGCTCAGGGTAAGACACACCCGATGGATTTTGAAAATTGGGGACCGCGTAGAAGAGTTTTGCGTTGACCTTATTTAAGGTTTGTTCAAAAGCCGCGACGTCTAAGCCCTCACCACTCACAGGTACTGGGTTAAATTGAGACTTATAGACGGAAAAAGCTTGGATAGCACCTAAATACCCTGGCTCTTCGATGATCACATCATCGCCTTCGTTAAGCAGGGTTTTACCCAATAAATCCAAGCCTTGCTGTGAACCACTGGTGATCAATATTTCACTGGGATCGATATCTAACCCTTCATGCTCTTTATAGCGTTTGGCGATATATTCTCTCAGTGGTAGGTACCCTTCCGTATTACTGTATTGCAGAATATCTTTCCCTGCACTGTCAAAGACATCTAGGGTAGCTTTTTTCAACGCTTCGACCGGAAATAAATCGCGATTAGGCAAACCACCCGCAAAAGAAATAATACTTGGGTCAACTGCCACTTTTAGAATCTCACGAATGAAAGATTGAGGAACATCTGAGATACGGTCGGAGAAAAGCTTATTCATATAAATACATCCAGGTTACTTCTATAAAAAACCACCCAATGAAGAAACATCGGAACTTTGTGCTAGTCAAAATGCAATTAGCACCCTGTGGTAAAACAATTATTCTTATTAATGGATTGTTTTTATGCTATTTAGTGGCAAATAACAAGGGATTTTTGGCTCCCCCTAACGCTTGCTCCATATTTTTCTTTCTGAGATGAAATAATGGCGAACATTAGTAAAAAACACGCAGCAAATAATAAAGCCGCCAGTTATTGAGCTAAGGTGGGTAAACAGATTTGCAAGGTAGCTCAACATGACAGGGGATTGGGTTAACCAGTTAATCAAGATCAACACACCATAACCGAAGAGAAATAGCCAACGCGCTGCACTCCAAAACAGTAACAAGCCAATGATGGCGACCAGCACGAACACAAAGCCACTCAATAACATTAAATAGATTAACGCCCCACTCCACTCTGCGGTGACGGGCAAATAGCTTTGAATAATGGTTTGGCTAATCAGTTGCGCTTTTTGCCAAGGTAGAATTTGCTCAGTGACAAAGGTCATTGTCACAAAAAATACAAAAACCACTACTAATAATCGAAAAACATTTCGAGCTATCATGTCCACCACCATTACTGTTATGTTGCCAGCCTACGATTTTCTTTCTGTAAATACCAACCGGAAGCCGCAAAATGTGTAATGGCACAAAAATAGAACAAAAAGCGCGCAAATTTCACCGAGTTATGGAACTAATTTGAATTTATTTGCCAGCCCAACTGAGCCTTGGAGGTTTGAGTTTAAGCCTTGCTCAACAAAGTTGGCTAATACCCCAATACTCTGCAACGCTGGCTTAGGTAATAAGCTCATATCAAAACCATCGAGTAAGTTTTTGACTTCTAAACCGAGTTCAGTATCGCCTTCGATTTGTAAACGGCGTTGGAAAAATAACGTATCCGCATCTTCCTTACGCCCAGCAATCAAAATCAAATCATTGAGTTCACCTTGAAACAAGACGTCATAAGCTTGGTTGGCATCGGCCACCACAATATGGCCTTGCTTTAATGTCATACACCAAGCAAGCCCAAGATCACTAATGCACACTTTTAGCCATTTTTCCTCTAAAAAATCGAGCTCTTCATCTTCAATACTCGATGACAACAGGGTATTTAATGCGTTTTCAAGCAACACTCGTTGCACAGCAAAGGGAACGGCTTGAGCGGGAACGCGTAACACTTGCGGTCCCAGTTTGACTAAGTGATGGTGAAGGTGCGCTAACATAACATTCCTGATCTGACAAAATGGCCATTATTGAGCACTTAATGTCAATTGACCCTGTATTAAATCAAACAAATACCATAAAACCTGCGCAACCCTGCCCTGCATCAAAATGACTGACGTGGGCAATCCCTACAATGCCGGGATTGAAAAATAAAAGGCACTTATATGGAACTTCTCTGTCCCGCTGGGAATTTACCCGCGCTCAAAACCGCTATCGATAATGGTGCAGATGCGGTTTACATCGGCTTTAAAGATGACACCAATGCACGCCATTTCGCAGGGCTGAATTTTACAGACAAAAAATTGCAGCAAGGGGTCGACTATATAAAATCCCACAACAAAGCATTGCACGTGGCCATTAATACCTTCGCGCATCCTGGTCAACAGCAGCGTTGGTTTAAAGCCATCGATAAATGCGCAGAAATTGGCGCTGATGCGGTGATCGTGGCCGATATTGCGGCTCTAGAATACGCCACGAAACACTACCCTCATCTTGATCTGCACCTGTCAGTTCAAGCCTCTGCCACCAATGCCCCTGCTATCGCGTTTTACCAACAAAATTTCAATGTATCTCGAGTGGTATTGCCTCGGGTCCTCTCCATTCATCAAGTAAAGCAATTAGCACGAGCAACAGAGATAGAGCTAGAAGTGTTCGCCTTTGGTAGTTTGTGCATCATGGCTGAAGGACGCTGTTACTTATCATCTTATGTCACGGGTGAATCACCGAATACCGTCGGCGCTTGCTCACCAGCCAAATTTGTCCGCTGGCAAGAAACGCCCAACGGCTTGGAATCTCGCCTCAGTGATGTGCTAATCGATAAATACCAACCCGATGAAAAGACCGGCTACCCTACTCTGTGTAAAGGCAGATTCCAAGTCGAAGAGAGCTTGTATCATGCCCTTGAAGAGCCAACCAGTTTAAATACCTTAGCGCTACTGCCTGACTTATTTAAAGCTAAGATCGCCGCGGTCAAAATTGAAGGTCGCCAGCGCAGCCCAGCGTATGTTGAACAAATTACCCGAGTCTGGCGCCAAGCGATCGATCGTTACCAACAAGCCCCAGAGCAATACCAAGTTGCGCCCGCTTGGGATCGTGCCCTTGATAAAGTATCAGAAGGCAGCACCACCACCTTAGGCGCTTATCACAAGGCATGGCAATAGGAGCATATTATGAAAGTTTCACTTGGGCCTATTCTGTATTTCTGGCCAAAACAAACGGTCACTGAGTTTTATCAGCAAGCATTAACGTCTGACGCCGACATTATCTATTTAGGCGAAACGGTTTGCAGTAAGCGCCGAGAATTAAAAGCCAAGGATTGGATAGCACTGGCAACCGAGTTGGCGGCCAATACCGATAAACAGATCATTTTATCTACCATGGCTTTGTTAGAGGCCCCGTCGGAAGTGCGCGTACTCAAGGAGCTCTGTGACAATGGGCAATTCATGGTTGAAGCCAATGACTTAGGCGCTGTACAGCTACTGGCCGAACAAAATGTGCCTTTTGTCTGCGGACCTGCCATCAATTGTTATAACGCCAATGTGATCCAATTTTTATTAAGCAAGGGAATGAAACGTTGGGTGATGCCGGTAGAGCTATCTGCGGACTGGTTACGCAGCTTACTGGCTGATTGCCAAGCCATGGGCATTCGCGATCAGTTTGAAGTTGAAGTGTTTGCGTGGGGCCATATGCCATTAGCTTATTCGGCGCGCTGCTTTACCGCTCGCAGCGAAAACAAAGCCAAGGACGATTGTGAACTGTGCTGCATAAACTACCCACAAGGGCGTGTCATGCACACCCAAGAGCAACAGCCTTTATTTGTGCTCAATGGCATCCAGACACAATCCGGTTTACGTTGTAACTTACTCAATGAAACACAGCAGATAGTGGAATTAGCCGATATCGTGAGAGTCAGCCCTGAAGATCAGGCAAGTTTAGCGGTCACCTCAGCATTTAAGGAGCAATTTGCTCAGTACCAGCCTTACTCATTAGCCGAGGATGAGTGTAATGGTTATTGGCATCATATTGCAGGGCTGGCAAAAACGGGCTAGAAAGGCGCTAGGTTGGCAAGTCGTGACTTGCCAACCGTGGATGTGAATAAAAACAGGTAGAATTAACGAGCACTGCCGTGCTTTTGTGCCAATAGGTCTAACTCCAACAGGGCATACTTATGCTCTATAAACTCATATACGTTGTTACTTAATGCGAGTTTGTAAAAGCTCGCTGCCAGTACATCATTACCTTGCCCTTGATACCATTTCGCTAAGTAGAAATAGGCTTCACATAAACGCTCGGCCAAGCCTTGATTGTCTTCGATCCCTTGAGTGACCGAGCCAATAAAGTCTGATTCATCGATCTTACCGGTGTAAAAGTCAACGATACGCCAACCCCATTCATCGGTCTGGTGGCGCTTAGCATTGGCTGTTAAACGTGCCAAGGCGGCGTCGGGTGCGATACGACGCTCGACTAAATACAGCCAAACATTGCGGTAAGGCTCGGAAGGCTCAAACGTCACAAACGTCTCTAAATCCGCTAGCGCTAAGGTATCCGCCCCAGCGTAAGATAAAGCGATACCCCGATTCATATAGGCATACTGATGTTCAGGCTGTAGTTCAAGTACCGAGTCGAACGCCTCAAAGGCTTCATCAAACTCCTGCATTTGAGTTAAGTAAACACCTAAGTAATTATAGGCTTCAGCAAAATCAGGTTTAACCTTGATGGCTTGGTTAAAATCAAAGCGTGCTAATGAAGTCATGCCTAATTGATCATAGGTCGCGCCACGCTCATAAAACAATAACGCCAGCTTTTCACTGTCTACGTCCGGCGAGTTGATCATCTGCCCTAAGCGGATTAATTTTAACTCGCTTTGGTAGGTGACTTGTAATGGCACAGCCAACACTAAGGATTGGGGACTATTTACACTTGCATTATTTGTTGCACAGCCAGTTAGCAAAGTAGTTACGGCTAACATGGCTAAAACCCATTTATTCATCAAATTCCTCCCGTCCTACTTGTATCTCTGACGATAGCGAAAAAGAAATTATAGATACAAGTATTAATGTAAGCAGAGACTGGCTGATCCCCGTCTTAAAGTAAAGAAATTAAAGCAAAAAAAAGGAGCCAAATTGGCTCCTTAAATGTATTTAAGCAAAAATATTATTCCGCTGCTGGTGCCTCGGCAGCAGGTGCAGCTTCAGCTAATGCTTCTTTAATACTTAGACGAACACGACCTTGGCGGTCAACTTCGAGTACTTTAACTTGCACTTCGTCACCCTCTTTTAGGTGGTCTGCGACATTTTGTACACGCTCTTGACAGATTTGCGAGATGTGCACTAGGCCATCTTTACCCGGTAGGATATTCACAAATGCACCAAAGTCAGCCAAACGAACCACTTTACCTGCGTAAATACGGCCAACTTCGATTTCCGCCGTTAGGGCTTCAATACGCGCAATGGCGTCTTTGGCTTGCTGGCCATCAGTCGCTGCAATTTTAACGGTACCGTTATCATCAATTTCGATTGTCGTGCCGGTTTCTTCGGTAAGTTGACGAATGGTTGCGCCGCCTTTACCGATAACGTCACGGATTTTCTCTGGGTTGATCTTGATGGTGTGGATACGCGGTGCAAACTCAGAGATTTCGGTACGAGCACCGGCAATCGCTTGATCCATGACCTGTAGGATATGCAAACGCGCACCACGTGCTTGAGTCAAGGCCACTTCCATGATTTCACGGGTGATACCTTCAATCTTGATATCCATTTGCAGTGCAGTGATACCTTCGCTGCTACCCGCCACTTTAAAGTCCATATCACCTAGGTGGTCTTCGTCACCTAAAATGTCAGAAAGCACCACAAACTTGTCGTCTTCCTTCACTAGACCCATGGCAATACCCGCAACCGATGCTTTAAGCGGTACACCCGCATCCATCAATGCAAGCGAGCTACCACAGACAGATGCCATAGAAGAGGAGCCGTTCGATTCGGTGATCTCAGACACAATACGCACCGTGTATGGGAACTCAGCTAGGGTTGGCATTACCGCTTGAACACCACGCTTAGCTAGGCGACCGTGACCAATTTCACGACGCTTAGGCGAGCCAATCATACCGGTTTCACCCACACAGTATGGAGGGAAGTTGTAGTGCAGCATGAAGTAATCTTT
This sequence comes from Motilimonas eburnea, assembly GCF_021295345.1. Classification (GTDB taxonomy): domain Bacteria; phylum Pseudomonadota; class Gammaproteobacteria; order Enterobacterales; family CBDFNC01; genus Motilimonas; species Motilimonas eburnea. The sequence goes on along the minus strand of NZ_JAIMJB010000023.1, from coordinate 43,203 downwards.
TTGCTCACCCATCAGTGAGTCAATGTTTTGTGCATCACGCTCTGTACCTAGGGTACAAGTCACTAGGGCTTGCGTTTCACCACGGGTGAATAATGAGCTACCGTGAGTACGTGGTAATACACCCGTTTTAACATCAAGTGCACGAACGGTATCGGGTTCACGGCCATCGATGCGCGGCTCACCTGAAATAATGCGACTACGAACCACGGTTTTCTCTAAATCGTGAACCACTTCAGCCGCTTCTTTGGCATCAACGGTTTCGTCTTCAGCGACTAGCTGAGCAACGGTTTCTTCAGTAATTTGAGCAATCAGGTCGTAACGCTTAGTTTTTTCACTGATTTGGTAAGCTTCTGTTAGCTTAGTTTCAGCTAACGCTTTCACCTTGTCTTTTAGGGCTGTGTTTTCTTGTGGTGCAACCCAGTCCCATGCAGGGGTAGCCACTTCAGCGGCAAATTCGTTGATGGCATCAATCACTTTTTGTTGTTCATCGTGACCGTAAACAACCGCGCCTAGCATCACGTCTTCAGACAATAGCTCAGCTTCTGATTCCACCATTAATACGGCGTCTTTAGTACCTGCAACAACAAGGTCTAATTGGCTTGATTCAAGCTCAGTTTTAGTTGGGTTAAGTAGGTATTCGCCATCCTTATAGCCAACACGCGCTGCACCAATTGGGCCACCAAATGGCATGCCAGAAACAGCCAGCGCCGCTGATGCACCGATCATAGCAACAAGATCAGGGTGGACTTCAGGGTTAACCGATACCACGGTACACACAATTTGTACTTCGTTTTTGAAGCCGTCAGGGAACAGCGGACGAATTGGACGATCGATTAAACGTGCCGTTAGTGTTTCGCCTTCACTTGGACGGCCTTCACGTTTGAAGAAACCACCAGGGATTTTACCCGCTGCGTATGTTTTCTCTTGGTAGTTAACCGTAAGAGGGAAGAAGTCACGGCCAGGCTCAGCCGATTTTTTACCAACTACAGATACAAAGACAGCAGTATCATCCATGCTAACCATAACGGCAGCAGTAGCTTGACGAGCAATGGCGCCCGTTTCAAGAGTGACAGTATGTTCGCCATACTGGAAGGTTTTAACTATCGGATTCAGCATGAATCATCCTTTAAATTTTGGGTCGTTAATTTCGCGCCTAAGTATACTGCATTCATTTTTGAAATCATATTATTCAGATACAGCTTAACTTGCTTGCATTGCAATTTTTTGGCGTATCGCAAGGTTCGTAGCGAGAAAATGGAATGGGATCAAAAAAGGAGCCATACGGCTCCCTTTATCTTTAGTCGAAAGTCGAAATTAACGACGTAGACCTAATTTAGCGATTAGAGCAGCGTAACGCTCTGAATCTTTACGATTTAGGTAATCTAGAAGCTTACGACGTTGGCTAACCATACGTAGTAGACCACGACGGCTGTGGTGATCGTGGATATGAGTCTTAAAGTGACCTTGAAGGTGGTTGATTTGATTTGTTAACAAAGCAACTTGTACCTCAGGTGAACCTGTATCGCCTTCTTTTGTTGCGAATTCTGCAACGATTGCTGCTTTAGCTTCTGCACTTAGTGACATAACTACTCCAGTATCTATAAATTTAAATGAATTACAGCCGATCACTAATTCAGCTGTAAAATGAGATGCGGATTCTACCCGTCGGCTCCCTTAAACACAAGCCTTAGGTAACATATTTATCGCCTTAACAGACAATCAATAATTAACCATGCGCTTGGGCGCCACTAAACCATCATCATTGATTTCGCCGACACCTAAAAATAAGCGTGAATCGCCAGCAGTCATGCGTACTAACCCAGATGTAGGTGCACCACCCACTTGGACCGGTTGGCCATGTTTGACATACTCGGCCACCACATCAGGCATATTCACTTCCGGCAAATGGGATACCGCTGTATCAAGGGGCAGCAATAACGGATCTAGCACATCGCTAGGCTGTGTCTCACTTGCTTTCGCCTGCTGTAAAATACACTCTAATTGTTCAAGGGTCAGCATCCGCTCATACGGGTAAGTGCTCACTTGCGTCCGGCGCAGCTGGATCACATGCGCACCACAGCCCAATAGCTCACCTAAATCATCAACAATCGTACGGATGTATGTTCCTTTACTGCTGTGAACTTCAAGCTCGAGCTCATCACCTTCAAAACGTAGCAACTTAAGTTCATAAACCGTAATTGGCCTTGCTTCTCGAGGGACCTCTACCCCTTCGCGCGCGTATTTATAGAGCGGCTGTCCTTGATATTTCAATGCCGAGTACATTGACGGCACCTGCATGCTATCGCCTCGAAATTTATCAAGTGCCTCAATTAATTCAGCATGACTGAAATTAACTGGGCGCTCACTCACCACTTCACCATCTGAATCACTGGTGGTGGTGCGCACACCCAGTTTGGCCGTCACCACATAGCGCTTATCTGAATCTAACAAGTATTGCGAAAACTTCGTCGCTTCACCTAAGCAAATAGGTAACATGCCGGTGGCTAGGGGATCTAATGCCCCAGTGTGGCCCGCTTTAGCAGCAAAGTAGATCCGCTTGACTTTTTGTAACGCATCGTTAGACGAGATGCCCGTTGGTTTATCTAATAATAAAACGCCGTGAACATTACGACCTTTGCCACGTCTTGCCATTATTCTTCCTCGTCACGCCCAGCTTGTTGCTGTTTTTGTTTATCTTGATTCACCGCTTGACTCACCAAGCCCGACAAACGTAAACCTTCAACTAAGGAGTTGTCGTAAACGAATTTGATTTCTGGCACGATGCGCAAACGCAGGGCTTTACCCAGTAACATACGGACATAGCCCGATGCCTCGCTTAGCCCCTTCATCGACTCTTCAATGCCATCATCATTAAAATTAAGTAAGGTGACATAAACCGATGCGTACGCAAGATCTTTACTTACCTCGACACTTGAAACCGTCACCATACCGATGCGCGGGTCTTTCACATCACGTTGTAAAATTCCCGCTATTTCTTTTTGAATTTGTTGTGCAACTCGCTGTGAGCGGCTAAATTCTTTCGCCATTTTTTTCTCTCTTTGGGCCTATCGACAGCCTCAAACCCTATCTTATTGAAGGTGCGGCTTGGCTAATTCAAGTAGCACCCATGACAAAAAGGGGGGCTATTGCCCCCTTAGAATCATTCCATTAACAATAGCTAATTATAAGCTACGTTTAACTTCAACTGTTTCAAATACTTCGATCTGGTCACCTACACGAACGTCATTGTAGTTCTTAACGCCGATACCACATTCCATGCCGTTACGCACTTCTTGCACGTCATCCTTAAAGCGACGTAGTGACTCTAGTTCACCTTCGTAAATCACCACGTTATCGCGTAGTACGCGAATTGGCGCGCTGCGCTTAACTTGACCTTCGGTCACCATACAACCTGCAATAGCACCAATCTTAGGCGATTTAAATACATCACGTACTTCAGCCAGACCAATGATCTCTTGCTTAAATTCAGGAGAAAGTAAGCCAGACATGGCGGCTTTCACTTCATCAATCAAGTCATAGATAACGCTGTAGTAATGTAGGTCAACGCTTTCGGTTTGGATCAAGCGGCGTGCAGTAGCATCAGCACGCACGTTGAAACCAAGGATAATGGCATTCGATGCCGCCGCTAAAGACGCGTCGGTTTCAGTAATACCACCAACACCACGACCGATAATATTAACCTTAACTTCATCGGTAGAAAGCTTAGTTAATGAATCAGAAATCGCTTCAAGTGAGCCTTGAACGTCTGCTTTCAGTACCACATTCAACTCAGAAATCTCACCTGCTTCCATGTTAGTAAACATGTTCTCAAGCTTCGCTTTTTGTTGACGGGCCAGCTTAACATCGCGGAATTTACCTTGACGGTACAATGCCACTTCACGCGCTTTCTTCTCGTCTTTAACAACGGTTGCTTCATCACCTGCACTTGGAACACCAGAAAGACCTAAGATCTCCACAGGGATAGAAGGACCCGCGACTTCAATTTCTTGACCGTTTTCATCACGCATCGCACGCACACGGCCATATTCTAGGCCACATAATACGATGTCGCCGCGTTTTAGCTCACCTTGTTGAACCAAGATAGACGCAACCGGACCGCGACCTTTATCAAGACGAGATTCAATTACCACGCCTGAAGCAGGGCCCGTTGGTGACGCTTGTAAGTCCAATACCTCAGCTTGTAGCAAGACGGCTTCAAGTAGTTGATCGATACCCATACCCGCTTTAGCCGATACGTGTACAAACATGTTATCACCGCCCCATTCTTCAGAGATAACCTCATGCTGAGAAAGTTCAGTTTTAACGCGATCAGGATCTGCGGCTTCTTTATCCATCTTGTTGACAGCCACAATCAAAGGCACGTCCGCTGCTTTCGCATGCTGGATTGCTTCAATGGTTTGCGGCATTACACCGTCATCGGCTGCAACCACAAGAATAACGATATCGGTGGCTTTGGCACCACGAGAACGCATTGCGGTAAAGGCGGCGTGTCCTGGTGTATCAAGGAAGGTAATCATGCCACCTTCGGTATCAACATGGTAAGCACCGATATGCTGAGTAATACCGCCAGCTTCGCCTTCAGCAACCGCTGCACGACGAATGTAATCCAGTAATGACGTTTTACCATGGTCAACGTGACCCATGATGGTAACAACAGGTGCACGCGGGGCTAACTCTTGGTTGCCTTGCGCTTCTGCCATGACCTGCTCTTCAAGCTCGTTTTCTTTGGTTAGAATAACCTTGTGACCCATTTCCTCAGCAACCAACGCTGCCGTTTCTTGGTCAATCACTTGGTTAATGGTCGCCATCGCGCCCATTTTCATCATGGTCTTGATAACTTCAACACCCTTGACGGCCATCTTGTTGGCTAATTCAGCAACGCTGATGGTCTCACCAATTTTAACTTCACGCTCAACCGGTGCGGCAGGCTTTTGGAAGCCGTGTTGCATCGACGTTGGCGCTTGTGGTTGCTGGCGTTTGCCGCGCTTGCCTTTGGCATGACGCGCGACTGGCTCGTCTTTGTCTTTACGCTGTTTCTTCTTACGACGACGGCCTTGACCTTCTGCTTGAGAGTCAACACTGTCTTCAGCTGCACGAGCGGCAAGAGAAGTGGTCACGTGATGATCAGCTTGCTCTTCTTCACGCTTACGTTTTTCTTCTTCTTCTTCCCAACGCTTAGCATTTTCTTCGGCTAAACGCTTAGCTTCTTGTGCGAGTGCCTCGGCTTCTTGCTCCGCTTTTTGCAGTGCCGCTTGCTCAGCCTTTTTCAATAACTCGGCTTCTTCTTTTGCTTTGGCTTCTTGCTCTGGTGTTAGCGCTTCGGCTTTCTTCGGTTTCGCAGGTTCGGCTTTTTTCGCTGCCGGCTTAGCAGCTTTGCTAGCTTCCGTTTTCGCTTTAGCTTCTGCCTTCGCTTTTGCCTCAGCTTCTGCTTTAGCGGCTGCTTTGGCTTTTGCCTCGGCTGCCGCTTTAGCTTCAGCTTCTGCCTTGGCTTTTGCTTCTTCTGCTAGACGCGCTTCTTCAGCTAATCTTGCTTCTTCTTCTGCTGCACTGCGTTTAACGTAAGTACGCTTTTTACGCACTTCAACCTGAACCGCTTTTTGCTTACCACCTGTGCTCGCCACATTCAGGGTCGTTTTGGTTTTACGCTGTAGCGTCATACGACTCGGTTCGGCCTTACCACCATGTTGCTTTGATAAGTGATTAAGTAGTGCCTGTTTCTCATCTTCGCTAACGTTATCGCCAGTGTTCTTTTTAATGCCTGCATCAGCAAACTGTTGAACTAACCGATCAACCGGCGTACTAATTTCTTTGGCAAGGGTTTCAATACTTACTTCTGCCATTGGTATTATTTCCTCCGCTGACCTAATTATGCTTCATCACTAAACCAACAAATATTACGGGCAGCCATAATAAGCTCACCTGCTTTTTGTTCGCCTAGATCGTCGATTTCGCTGATATCATCTACACCTTGCTCGGCTAGGTCTTCTAAGGTCACAATGCCTTTGCTCGCTAGCACATAAGCTAAATGCTCTTCTAATCCTTCAAGGGCAAGCAGATCAGCTGCTGGCTCAGCGCCTTCAAGGTTCTCTTCATCAGCCAGTGCTTTGGTAGTAAGCACTCCTTTTGCACGCTCACGTAGTTGATCAACGATTTCTTCTGTTAAACCGTCAATCTCCATTAACTCGTTTACGGGCACGTAGGCAATCTCTTCTAGCGTACTGAAGCCTTCTTCTGCTAGTAGGGTTGCAAAATCATCATCTATGTCCAGCTTATCAACAAATAGGGTAATCACTTTATCTGTTTCAGCTTGATGTTTTTCTTGTAGCTCAGCAACAGTCATCACATTCAGTTCCCAACCGGTAAGTTGAGAAGCTAAGCGAACATTTTGACCATTACGACCAATTGCTTGCGCAAGGTTGTCTGCTTCAACCGCGATATCCATGCTGTTTGAATCTTCGTCAACAACAATAGAAGCCACTTCAGCCGGCGCCATTGCATTAATAACAAATTGGGCTGGGTTATCATCCCATAACACGATATCAATGCGCTCACCACCTAGCTCACTGGTCACCGCTTGTACACGTGCACCACGCATACCAACACAAGCGCCAATAGGGTCGATACGCTTGTCGTTGGTTTTGACCGCAATTTTAGCACGAGAACCCGGATCACGAGCCGCGCCTTTAATCTCGATCATTTCTTCGCCAATCTCGGGTACTTCCAAACGGAACAGCTCAATCAGCATTTCTGGACGGCTACGGCTAACAAATAGTTGTGCACCACGAGCCTCAGGACGGACAGAAAAAAGTAGGCCACGTACGCGGTCACCTGGACGGAAGTTTTCGCGCGGTAACATTTCATCACGTAAAATCACGGCTTCAGCATTGTTACCTAAGTCCATGACTAAGGTATCACGGCTAATTTTCTTAACCACACCTGTGATTAGCTCGCCTTCTTGCTCTTTATATTGCTCAACCACCATTGAACGCTCAGCTTCGCGTACTTTTTGCACGATAACTTGCTTGGCGGTTTGAGTAGTGATGCGATCGAATTTAACGGATTCGATTTGATCTTCAATATATTCACCGACTTGGATTTCTGGGTCTTCAAATACCGCCGCTTCGTAAGTGATCTCGCTGTAAGGATGCTCAACACCCACTTCAGGATCAACCACTAACCAACGACGGAAGGTGTCAAACTCACCGGTTTTACGGTCAATTTCAACGCGAACCTCGATATCGCCTTCATACTTTTTCTTGGTTGCTGTCGCTAATGCACTTTCTAGTGCCTGAAAAATCTTCTCACGAGGAACAGCTTTTTCATTAGATACGGCATCTACGACTAGTAAGATTTCTTTATTCATTCCTGATCGCCCCGTTAGTCAAATTTAGGAACTATGTTAGCTTTTTGGATGTTACTCATCGCAAATGTTTCTTCACGACCTTCTACTTCAATGGTAATCAAGTCATTTTCCGCTGCTTTGATAACACCTTTCCATTTTCTTCGATTCGTAATTGGCATGCGCAGTTGAAGCTTCACTTCTTCGCCAATAAATTGCTGGTAGTGTTCAACTTTAAATAAGGGTCTTTCCATTCCTGCAGAAGAAACTTCAAGGGTGTATTCCGTTGAAATCGGGTCTTCTACATCTAAAATAGCACTGACCTGGTGACTGACCTCGGCGCAGTTATCCACGTAAATACCATTTTCATGATCAATATAAATGCGCAAAATGGAATTTTTACCCGCGCTATGAAACTCGATACCAAGTAACTCAAAACCTAAATCATTAATACTTGGCTCTAACATTTCAGTTAATTTTTGTTCTAGACCAGCCAATTACGCCTCCTTCAGAAACAAAAAAAGGGCTTTATAGCCCAGATATTTAGCCACCAAAATGGCCAGATAATAAAAAACCCCGTAAACGGGGCCTTACACTTTCCACTGAATTAAGCTTGGCTTAAAACTATTGCTCTAAGTCACTACTTAAAACAACCTCTCGATGAGAGTCATGAAAGTTGGTTGCGGGGGCCGGATTTGAACCAACGACCTTCGGGTTATGAGCCCGACGAGCTACCAGACTGCTCCACCCCGCGCCCGAAAACTGGCGAGATTATAGCGTTGTCGCCAACACTATGCAATCAATTGAGTTTAATTGATTGTTTAACTTTGGTGCCGAGGGAGGGACTTGAACCCTCACGTCCTAACGGACACCAGCCCCTCAAGCTGGCGTGTCTACCAATTCCACCACCACGGCAAATTTGCTACTTAATTACTGAGGAACGTCACTTGTGTTACTGCTTTCAACCGCAGGTACATCAGAATCTGGCGTAGCCACTTCTTCTGCAACCGGTACTGAAAGATCTTTCCACTCGTCGCCTTCCTTAGTTTGGCCGGTAGATAAGTTGCCTAAGACTAAGCTTAGAGCAAAAAACGCAGTTGCAAGGATAGCCGTTGAACGCGTTAAAAAGTTACCTGAGCCAGAGGCACCGAAAACCGTCTGAGATGCACCAGAACCAAAAGAGGCGCCCATATCTGCACCTTTACCATGTTGGATCAACACTAATCCAACCAAGGCTAAAGACACTAAAAGATATATAACCAGTAATATCTCAAACATTTTCCATACCTATTAATTGCTTTTTATTCATCAATGAGAAAAAACCCCTCATCGGAAGCGGCGCTGATAGTAACCAACCTAAAATAAAATAACAAGGATTTAATGCGAGAAATCCCGACAAAAATAGCGACTGCCTAAATAAGCAGCGCTATTTTAATGGCTTTAGATATGATTGCTGAAAAATACAGCGAATATGAGTGCGTTCAGCTTACTATAAGCTCGCTAGCAAGCCTGCACCACCTGCTCCGCAATGGCTTGGGCGTATTGATTAATGGTGTCCTCTTGTTCGCCTTCCACCATTACCCGGATCAAAGGTTCAGTACCCGATTTACGCAGCAATACTCGACCCCGCTCGCCAAGCTCAGCCTCTACGCGCGCTAACTCAGCTTGCACTTTTTCACTGGCTAGTGGGTCACCTGAGCCAGAAAATTTAACATTCAGCAGCACCTGCGGAAACATTTGCAGCCCTTTACGCGTATCATGCAAACTCAACTGATGGCTACACATGGCCGCTAACACTTGTAACGAAGCGACAATACCGTCCCCAGTGGAGACATGATCGGCAAAAATGATATGGCCTGAATTCTCGCCTCCTAACCGCCATTGTTTTTCAAGCATCATTTCCATCACATAACGGTCACCCACATCGGCGCGAATAAACGGAATACCTAAGGTTTGAAAAGCGATTTCAAGGCCAACATTGGACATCTTAGTGCCAACAACACCGCCCTTTAAGCGGCCATGGCGCAGCTCATCACGGGCAACGATGTATAAAATTTCATCACCGTCGACCACATACCCAGTGTGATCAACCATCATCACGCGATCACCATCACCGTCATAAGCAATCCCCAAATCGGCCTGCTCGGCTAACACCTTAGCCACCAGTGCACGGGTATCTGTGGCACCGACTTCCTTATTGATGTTAAGGCCATCGGGTAGGCAGCCAATTTCCACCACTTCGGCACCTAACTCGCGCAGCACATTCGGCGCAATGTGGTAAGTCGCGCCATGGGCACAATCGATGACTATTTTTAAGCCCCGCAAGTTATATTTAGTCGGGAAAGTACTTTTGCAAAATTCAATATATCGACCTGCGGCATCATTGATCCGTTTTGCCTTACCCAATTGAGCTGAATCCACACAAGTAATTGGCTTGTCTAATTCCGCTTCAATGGCCAACTCAATCTCATCAGGGAGCTTAGTCCCATCGGCCGAAAAGAACTTAATGCCATTATCATAAAAAGGGTTGTGAGAAGCGCTGATCACTATGCCCGCTTCGGCGCGAAAGGTGCGCGTTAGATAGGCCACCGCCGGCGTTGGCATTGGACCAAGCAAGGAGGCACTTAAACCTGCTGCAGACAAACCGGCTTCCAAAGCCGATTCCAACATATACCCAGAAATTCGGGTATCTTTACCTATGAGTACCGTCCTGGTACCTTGTTTGGCCAGCACTTTTCCTGCTGCCCAACCAAGTTTCAAGGCAAAGTCTGGCGTAATAGGATACTCGCCAACCTTGCCTCGAATTCCGTCAGTGCCAAAATATTTTCTTACCATTTTTGTCTGACCTCACTTAGTTTTATGACTTACACTTCAATTGTTTTTTGTAACACCTTCAATACATCTGACGTAGGCTCAACGTCATGCACACGGATAATGCTGGCCCCTTGCTGCGCGCACAATAAGGCCCCCGCTAAACTGGCCGCCAACCTTTGGTCAACACTGCGCCCCAGCCAATCACCAAACATCGACTTTCTAGAAAGCCCAGTTAAGAGGGGAAAACCCAATGCCTTAAACTCGCTTAATCGCTGTAATAATTGATAATTATGGTCTAAGGTTTTGCCAAACCCAAAGCCTGGATCTAAGATAATTTGTTCAGATGCGATCCCCGCCGCTAAACACGCCGCTACCCTCTGTTGAAAAAACTGCGCAATGTCCTTAGCCACATCTTGATAGCTTGGCGCGAGCTGCATAGAGCGCGGCGCCCCTTGCATATGCATTAAGCACACGGGCACATTCGCTTTGGCCGCTGCGGCTAACGCCCCTTCTTGTTGCAAGGCACAAACGTCATTAATCAGATTGGCTCCTGCTTTCACCGCTTCAGCCATCACGGTGGCTTTACTGGTATCTATCGAGATCCAAACATCGAGGTTTTGGCTAATTTTTTCTATTACAGGTAGGGTGCGATTTAGCTCCTCATCCAAACTGACCGGTTGCGCGCCCGGCCGAGTTGATTCACCGCCAATATCAATAATAGCCGCTCCCTGTTTGACCATTAAATCCGCTTGTGCAACGGCAGTATCAAGGGCATGAAACTGCCCACCATCAGAAAAAGAGTCGGGGGTCACGTTTAATATCCCCATCACTTGGGGGCGTGATAAATCTAATATCTTGGTGCCACTCACGAGTTGCATGGCTTGTCCTCAATTGTTAACTAAACCTAAGACTAAAAAACAAAAAACCCGAGCGAACTCGGGTTTTTAAACAAGAGTGAAAGCAAATTAAAGTAAGGATGACTTGTCGTTATCGTTACGGTCTTTTAGCTTTACTTCATCTGAGCTGTTTTGCTCTGATGCTTTATCTGCACTTTCTTCAGCCGCGACCTGCTCAGAGGCTTGTGCTTTCACGTCTTCTGACTTTGCCTCCTCGTCTTTGTCCGCTACCGGCTTAGCATTGGCTTCAGCTTTTGCTTCAGGTGTCCCTTTGGCTGCTTTTGGGTCTTCGGTCCAATCAGCTGGAGGTCGAACATCACGACGCGCCATCAAATCGTCAATTTGTTTGGCATCGATGGTTTCGTATTTCATAAGGGCATCTTTCATCGCATGTAAGATATCCATGTTGTCTTCTAAGATCTGACGTGCGCGATCATAGTTGCGGTCAATCAACATACGGATTTCTTGGTCAATCAAGCGAGCCGTGTCATCTGACATATGCTTCACTTTAGCCGCAGTACGCCCTAAAAAGACTTCGCCTTCTTCTTCGGCATACAGCAAAGGACCCATTTTTTCAGATAGACCCCATTGAGTCACCATTTTGCGCGCTAAGTCAGTTGCACGCTCGATGTCGTTTGAAGCACCGGTTGACACCTTATCCATACCGTAGATGATTTCTTCTGCTAAACGGCCACCGTAAAGGCTAGAAATCATACTTTCTAAGTGCTGCTTGTTATAGCTAACACGGTCTTGCTCGGGTAAGTACATGGTTACACCTAACGCACGACCACGAGGTATAATACTTACCTTATAAACCGGATCATGTTCAGGAACCAGGCGACCCACAATGGCGTGGCCAGCTTCGTGGTATGCGGTCGATTCTTTGTCTTCTTCCGTCATCACCATAGACTTACGCTCAGCGCCCATCATGATCTTGTCTTTGGCTTTTTCAAACTCTTCCATCGACACGGTTCGACGGTTACCACGAGCGGCAAACAGCGCGGCTTCGTTCACTAGGTTTGCCAGATCTGCACCAGAGAAGCCAGGCGTACCACGCGCGATAACTGCCGCGTTTACGTCACCCTCAAGTGGTACTTTACGCATGTGAACCTTAAGAATTTGTTCACGGCCACGTACATCGGGTAATCCCACCACGACTTGACGGTCAAAGCGCCCTGGACGCAATAGTGCCGGATCAAGTACGTCTGGACGGTTGGTCGCAGCAATCACGATGATACCTTCATTACCTTCAAAGCCATCCATTTCAACCAGCATTTGGTTTAGGGTTTGCTCACGTTCATCGTGACCACCACCTAAGCCTGCGCCGCGTTGGCGGCCTACCGCATCTATCTCATCGATAAAGATAATACAAGGGGCCGACTTTTTAGCTTGTTCAAACATATCACGCACGCGTGATGCACCCACACCCACAAACATCTCAACAAAGTCAGAGCCTGAAATAGTGAAAAATGGTACCTTGGCTTCACCCGCAATTGCCTTAGCAAGCAAGGTTTTACCTGTACCTGGAGGGCCAACCAACAACACGCCGGTCGGGATCTTACCACCTAGCTTTTGGAAACGACTTGGGTCTTTAAGGTAATCAACTAGCTCAACTACATCTTCTTTTGCTTCATCACAGCCAGCAACGTCGGCAAAGGTCGTTTTGATTTGGTCTTCACCCATCAAGCGGGCTTTACTCTTACCAAACGACATGGCGCCTTTACCACCGCCACCTTGCATTTGGCGCATAAAGAATACCCAAACGCCAATCAATAGCAGCATCGGGAACCAAGAAATAAAGATAGATGTTAGCAAGCTTGGCTCTTCAGGCGGCTCACCTAACACTTTTACATTATTGTTGATTAGATCGTTTAACAAGTCTGGATCACGCGTTGGCATATAGGTGACAAAACGCTCACGGTTTGACCTTAATCCATTGATTTCCTGACCATTGATCCGGACTTCTTGAATCTGTCCCTGACTCACTTCTTTTACGAAGGTGGTGTAGTCCATTTGCTTGCCGCCCGCATCGCCGGGGCTAAAGCTCTGGAACACCGACATCAATACAACGGCGATCACTAACCACAAGATTAGGTTTTTAGCCATATCGCTCAAGGTGCTACCTCTTCTTTAACAATTAATTACATACCAAGGTTACTACAGTTTGAAACCAGTAGCCACAATATACACTTCTCTAGACCTTGCCCGAGAAGAATCTGGTTTTCGTGTTTTAACCACATTAAATGCAGCGCGAACGGATTTGATGAATTCATCATACCCTTCGCCCATAAATACTTTTACGACAAAACTGCCATTTTTGGCCAAAACTTGGTGACACATATCTAAAGCAAGCTCAACCAAATACATAGCTCTTGGTTGATCTACCTGATTGGTACCACTCATATTCGGCGCCATGTCGGACAACACCACGTCAACTTTGTTATCACCAATGCGCTCTAATAAGGCGTTAAGCACCGCCTCTTCACGAAAATCCCCTTGCAGGAAATCAACGCCAGCAATGGCATCCATCGGCAAAATATCACACGCAATGACCTGACCTTTATCGCCAACTAACTCGACACAACGATGAGACCAACTCCCCGGCGCGGCGCCTAAATCCACCACACTCATACCCGGCTTGATAATTTTATCTTTTTGGTTGATTTCATCGAGCTTGAAGACCGCTCTAGAGCGAAGTCCTAATCGGTTTGCTTGTTGCACATAATGATCATTGACGTGCTCATCGAGCCACCGCTTTGAACTGGCAGACTTAGTGCTCTTTGCCATTGTTCACCCTCATTGAGCAGTTAATAGTATTAGCACAAAGATGGAGGTACAATAAGCACAATTCAACCCTTATTTATAAGAAATATCCATGAATTTAACAAAAAAGCAAAAGCAATATCTAAAAGGTTTAGCACATTCGTTAAAACCTGTCGTACTTCTCGGTCAAAATGGATTGACAGAAGGGGTCCTTGCCGAAATCGACAACAGCCTCAATATTCATGAACTCATCAAGGTAAAGGTCGCCACCGAAGATCGGGAAGTAAAGCGCCTAATCATTGACGCGATTGTGCGCGAAACCCAAGCCATTGAAGTGACAACCATCGGTCACACGCTAGTGCTGTTTCGCGCCACTGAAGACAAAAAAATTAGCTTACCGAAAAAATAAGCCATTAAAAAAGGAGCATCCGCTCCTTTTTTTCAATCAACCTATCCACCCCAGATTAAACGTACTCTACTTCCAGGATCTCAAATTCGACATCACCGCCCGGCGTGCGAATAATGGCGATATCATCCACTAGCTTACCAATCAAACCACGCGCAATGGGCGAGTTAATTGAAATTTGGTTTTGCTTAATATCCGCTTCATCATCGCCAACAATGCGGTAAGTGACTTCGGCATCGGTTTCGGTATTTAGCATGGTTACGGTTGAGCCAAAAATCACCTTGCCGTGGTTTGGGATCTTGGTTACATCGATAATCTGCGCATTGGACAACTTGCCTTCGATTTCTTGAATACGCCCTTCACAAAACCCTTGCTCTTCACGAGCGGCGTGATATTCAGCATTTTCTTTTAAATCGCCGTGTTCACGGGCCTCGGCAATCGCCTCGATAATGGCAGGACGTTTAACCGTTTTTAAGTGCTCCAATTCTTCACGAAGTAATTCTGCACCGCGCGCAGTCATAGGAAATTGGTTCATAAATTCACAACCTGTTTAAAAATAGAAATGGAACTCGCAGCAACATAGGAAGCTGAGTTTGAATCGGCGCATTGTAATATGAAACACATTAAGTTGCACCCGATGGCAATGAAAAAGCAGATAAGGCAAACACTATTGTAAAAAACATTTGCAAAATAGAGGCAAAAAAAAGAGCCGTGAAAACACGGCTCATTCATCAGTGGCTTAACGCCGATTAGTTAGCGATTACTTTGCCAGTACGCGCTCATGTAGCTCTTGTACCGACGTAACTTTAGCGCGGCTATCCGCCGTGTGGCCGTGACAAGTAGCAAACGCACCACTTAGGGTTGTGGTGTAGTTTACTTTTTCACGCAATGCGGCACGACGTAGTTGCTTCGAGTCTTCAATCGCTTGACGGCCTTCAGTGGTGTTAACGATATAGGTATATTCGCCATTCTTGATGCGGTCAAGAATATGTGGACGACCTTCCGATACCTTGTTTACCAAGCGAGGATTAATGCCCGCTTCACCAAGCACGACAGCCGTACCGTGAGTCGCATCAATGTCGTAACCTAGGGCAATCAGCTCAGCAGCCAGTTTCGCTACCTTCTTCTTATCTGAGTTACGCACCGATAGCAGCGCACGACCTGATTTAGGAACGTCTTTGATCGAGCCTAGCTCAGCCTTGGCATAAGCTTCAGCGAAAGTATCACCCACACCCATGACCTCACCGGTAGAGCGCATTTCTGGGCCTAAGATAGGGTCAACACCCGGGAACTTGTTAAATGGCAATACCACTTCTTTAACCGAGAAGTAAGGTGGAATCACTTCCTCGGTGAAGCCTTGCTCAGCTAAGCTTTGGCCAGCCATCACACGCGCAGCCACTTTCGCTAGTGGCACACCCGTTGCTTTAGACACAAACGGTACGGTACGTGCAGCACGCGGGTTTACTTCGATTAAGTAAACTTCGTTATCTTTCACTGCGAACTGAATGTTCATCAAGCCGACCACGCCTAATTCAAACGCAAGTTTACGCGCTTGTTCACGCATCACATCTTGAATGTCAGCGCTTAGGGAGTACGGCGGTAAAGAACATGCCGAGTCACCTGAGTGAACACCCGCTTGCTCGATGTGCTCCATGATGCCACCGATAACAAAGTTTTCACCGTCACAAATTGCATCTACGTCAACTTCAGTCGCATCATCAAGGAAGCGATCTAGCAATACAGGAGATTCGTTTGAAACCGATACGGCTTCGTTGAAGTAACGACGTAAGTCTTGTTCGTCGTACACGATTTCCATTGCGCGGCCACCTAATACATAAGATGGACGAACCACTAGTGGGTAAGTGATTTTTTCAGCACAAGCCACCGCCGCTTCAACAGTTGTTACCGTTGCATTTTCAGGTTGTTTTAGGCCTAGACGCTCAACCGCTTTTTGGAAACGCTCACGGTCTTCCGCACGGTCAATGGCGTCAGGTGAAGTACCAATAATTGGCACGCCTGCGGCTTCTAATGCACGTGCTAATTTCAGTGGTGTTTGACCACCGTATTGCACAATCACACCCTTAGGTTTTTCGATGCGGACAATTTCAAGCACGTCTTCTAAGGTAACCGATTCAAAGTATAAACGGTCTGAGGTGTCGTAATCGGTAGATACCGTCTCAGGGTTACAGTTAACCATGATGGTTTCAAAACCGTCTTCACGCGCCGCTAATGCCGCGTGCACACAACAGTAGTCAAACTCGATACCTTGACCGATACGGTTTGGACCACCGCCGATAACCATGATTTTCTCTTTGTCTGAAGGCTGAGCTTCACACTCTTCATCATAGCTTGAGTACATGTAAGCAGTGCTGGTTGAGAATTCCGCCGCACAAGTATCAACACGCTTGTAAACAGGGTGAATATCAAACTTGTCACGCAGCTTGCGCACTTCAGACTCAGATACGTCTAAGATTTTAGCTAAACGAGCGTCAGCAAAACCCTTACGTTTTAGGGCATATAAGCGATCTGCGTCCAAAGCCGAGAAGCCGTCTTCAGCAAGACGTTGCTCTTCTTTAATCAGGTCTTCAATTTGTACTAGGAACCAAAGGTCAATCTTAGTCAGCTCGAATACTTCTTCCATGGTCATGCCCAAACGGAACGCATCACCTATGTACCAAATACGCTCAGCACCCGCATCTTGCAGTTCGTGCTTCACCTTGGCTAGCGCTTCTGGGTCTTGTGGGTCAACCACAGGATCAAAGCCAGTTGCACCAACTTCAAGGCCGCGCAGTGCTTTTTGCATTGATTCTTGTTGGTTACGACCTATGGCCATAACTTCACCAACCGACTTCATTTGCGTGGTTAGGCGGTCGTTAGAGCCAGCGAATTTTTCAAAGTTAAAGCGCGGGATCTTAGTCACAACGTAGTCAATCGCCGGCTCAAACGATGCCGGTGTTGCGCCACCTGTTATGTCGTTTTGCAGCTCATCTAAGGTAAAACCTACGGCTAACTTAGCGGCGATTTTCGCAATCGGGAAACCGGTCGCTTTAGAAGCTAATGCCGATGAACGAGATACACGTGGATTCATCTCAATGATAACCATGCGACCGTCAGCTGGGTTAATACCAAACTGTACGTTTGAACCACCGGTTTCAACGCCGATTTCACGCAGTACCGCGATCGATGCATTACGCATCAATTGGTATTCTTTGTCGGTTAGGGTTTGCGCAGGCGCCACCGTGATGGAGTCACCCGTGTGGATCCCCATCGGGTCGAAGTTTTCGATCGAACACACGATAATACAGTTATCGTTCTTGTCGCGAACCACTTCCATCTCGTACTCTTTCCAACCGATAAGTGATTCATCGATTAGCAGTTCATTGGTTGGTGATAGCTCTAAACCATTTGAACAAATATCTTCAAATTCTTCTTTGTTGTACGCAATACCGCCACCAGTACCACCCATGGTGAAAGATGGACGGATAATACAAGGAAAGCCAACTTGGTCTAGTACCGCGTAAGCTTCATCCATATTATGAGCAATACCAGCACGTGGACACTCAAGGCCAATGCTCTTCATGGCTTTGTCAAAGCGGCTACGGTCTTCGGCTTTATCAATCGCGTCAGCCGTTGCCCCGATCATTTCAACATTAAACTGTTTTAGTACGCCTTTGCTTTCAAGCTCAAGGGCACAGTTCAGCGCGGTTTGGCCACCCATGGTTGGAAGAATCGCATCTGGGCGCTCTTTCTCAATGATCTTAGCCACGACTTCCCAGTGAATCGGCTCGATGTAGGTTGCATCGGCCATTTCTGGATCTGTCATAATGGTGGCTGGGTTAGAGTTAACTAGGATGACGCGGTAACCTTCTTCGCGTAATGCTTTACACGCTTGCGCACCTGAATAGTCGAACTCACAAGCCTGGCCGATCACGATAGGACCGGCACCTATAATTAGTATACTTTTTATATCAGTACGTTTTGGCATCTGACTCTTTACCTTTTCAGTTACGCTTTATATTTTTCGATTAGTTCAATGAAGTGATCAAACAGTGGCGCCGCATCATGTGGGCCTGGGCTTGCTTCAGGGTGACCTTGGAAGCTAAATGCAGGCTTATCGGTACGATGAATACCTTGAAGTGAGCCATCAAACAACGAATTGTGAGTCGCACGTAAATTATCAGGTAAGGTGGTTTCATCCACCGCAAAACCGTGGTTTTGGCTAGTGATCATCACGACGTTACGATCTTGGTCTTTTACAGGGTGGTTAGCACCGTGGTGACCGAACTTCATTTTTATTGTTTTTGCACCGCTGGCTAGTGCCAGTAGTTGGTGACCCAAACAGATACCAAATACTGGGATGTCTGTGGTCAGAATTTCTTGAATTGCTTCAATGGCGTAAGTACACGGCTCTGGGTCACCTGGACCATTCGATAGGAAGACACCATCGGGGTTAAGAGCGAGCACGTCTTTGGCTGGGGTCTTAGCAGGTACCACAGTCAGGCGACAACCGCGGTCAACTAACATGCGTAGAATATTGGCTTTAGCACCAAAATCGTAAGCAACGACATGAAAACGGCTATCTGTTGCGTCCGCAGGCAAGCCACCTGTTAGGGTCCAGCTACCTTGCTTCCACTCATGAACAGCATCACAAGTCACTTCTTTTGCTAAATCCATGCCCTTAAGGCCAGGGAAAGCTTTAGCTTGCGCTAATGCCGCCGCTTCATCCAAGTCCTTACCTGCAACGATACAGCCTGCTTGTGCACCCTTTTCACGTAAAATACGAGTAAGCTTACGCGTGTCGATATCAGCAATACCCACCACACCACGCTCGCTTAAGTATTCACTTAAACTGGCTTGATTACGGAAGTTACTTGCTAATAGAGGTAAATCTCGGATAACGAGACCACAAGCGTGGATTTGGTTGGATTCTTCATCTTCATCATTAGTACCTGTGTTACCAATGTGAGGGTAAGTCAGAGTGACGATTTGACGAGCATAAGAAGGGTCTGTCAAAATTTCTTGATAGCCCGTCATCGAAGTATTAAACACAACCTCACCCACTGAGCTACCTTCGGCGCCGATAGACACGCCCTTAAATACTGTCCCATCTTCTAGGACCAGTATGGCGGAATTACTCAAGATGACCTCCATAAAAGCAAAAATACAATAAAAACAGAAATTTATCTCAACAACAAACAAGCAAAATTGGTGAACTTGGTTACCATTGACAAAATTTGGCAAATTGCGCGCATTTTACAGACTTATGGCCCTAATGGCTATTGAAATTTAAGCTTATTTACACAATACTAAATGAGGTTAAATATTTAGATGAATACTCTAAAACGTTGACCATTTATGCCCTAGAAGCCACGCATTTAACTGTTTTTGGCCTCATACCAACAAAGCCCTTATGAATATCAATTCTGCATTTGTGAATTTTTATGCGAGCTATTCATTTAGCACTTCCAGAAAACCATAACTTATTACGCTTTCGGGCATTTTTTTCATCGAAAGCCCTGTTTTTTGCAACTTACTCCGTCAGCTTTGCCCCAAACCATGTATTTTAGGCAATAAAAAAGGCGCTTAAAGCGCCTAGATATAAAGCAATATCAGCTTTAATTAAGAAAACATTTCAATCAAAGTGAGTGACATAGGTAAAGTAGGAATACCTAGTGCCAAGATAAAGCCGATAAAATATTTTACATTGTACACTTCTTTAAAATCATGATTGCTCATTTATACTCTCCCTGAACCACTTTGATCTAGATCAATTTTGAGCGCGCATCATACCTAAAATTAATACTTATTTAAACCCAATTGATCGTGTTCACGATTTCTATTTCTGCACTTGCAAAACCTTGAATTAGAGGTATCGCGCAAAAAAACAAACATAAATGAAACAAAGTATTTACAACTTGGGTATTAATATCGAAAATACGGTTTCAGCTTGTTTATGCATGACAAGCTGAGGCTGTGGCTAGCCACCCAGCCTGATGGTATTTATAAATAACCTTTCTCAATTTACCGTAACTAAAGGATATAGTTATGAAATTTAACAAAGGGATGCTAAGTGCATCTATCATTGCTGCCGCAGGTGCAATGCTCACCCCCACTACCGTCTTTGCTCACGGCAGTATGGAAAAACCCCTCAGCCGTGTTTACAGCTGTGCTCAGGGCGACATTGAAAACCTACAAGATGAAGCCTGTTTAGCCGCCTCAAAAGTCAGTGGCAAATCTACTTTCTATGATTGGAGTGGTGTTGCTCAAGGTGGTGCAAATAGCGATCACTTAGCCGTAGTGCCAGACGGCAAATTGTGTAGTGGTGGTAATAGCTACTACGACGGTCTGGATCTTGTGCGTGATGACTGGACTGCAACGCCGATTTATGCCGATGAAAACGGCAACTACGAATTTATTTTTAACGGCGAGCCAGCGCCACACCGTACTAAAGATTGGATCTTCTATGTCACTAAGCCGGGTTATAACCCACTTGAGCCACTAAAATGGAGCGACCTAGAAGAGTTTTGTCGTTTAGGTGGCGAAGTGCCCCTTGAGCCAAATAAACGTTACAAGATGACTTGTCCACTACCGGATCGCGAAGGTAAACACGTTATCTATAATGTTTGGCAACGCGCCGACAGCCCAGAAGCGTTTTACACCTGTATCGACGTTGATTTTGTCCAACCTATCCAAGGCTGGCAAAACAAAGGACACCTAACAGCTAATACCGACCTAGAAGCAGGCGACTATGTTTTATTCCGTCTGTTTGATGAAAACTACAGTGATGCTGAAACCATTCGTGTTGATATTACTGCTGCCAACACAGCCGCAGACCAATGGGCGTATGATCTTGCCGTTGCTATCAACACTCAATCTCAACTTGCTAAGGTCGGTGTTGCTGACGTCAACGGTAACATTGAGCCAGTAATGGGTGCCTCAAAGAACAGCGTTTACATTATTGAAGGCCGTAATCTCTCTTACAAGATTGACAAGCGTAAAGGTGGCGAACCCACAGCTAATGCTTGGGAAGCGCAAATTGCTTATGAAAAAGGCAGCGTAGTTGGCCACAACGGTAAGAACTGGCGCGCTAAATGGTGGAACAAAGGTGAAGAGCCAGGTACCGCACAATGGGGACCTTGGGAAGAAGTAGCAGGCGTTGAGCCTACGCCAGCACCAACTGCTGAGCCTACGCCAGCACCAACTGCTGAGCCTACGCCTGTACCAACTGCTGAGCCTACGCCTGTACCAACCGCTGAGCCTACGCCAGTACCAACCGCTGAGCCAACGCCAGTACCAACCGCTGAGCCAACACCAGTACCGACTGCTGAGCCAACGCCAGTACCAACCGCTGAGCCTACGCCAGAGCCAGGTATTCCAGCTTGGAATGCCAATACGGTTTACACGGGTGGCAAGCGTGTAACGCACCAAGGTGCAACTTATGAAGCCAAATGGTGGACACGTGGCGATGAGCCGGGTAAAGGCGGCCAATGGGGTGTTTGGAAAAAGCTATAAACCTTAATCCAACTATCTAATCATCTAGCCCTGCATTGCAGGGCTTTTTTATATACTTGATAAATTTAGAGCAAAAAAAAGCCTAGCTAAGCTAGGCTTTCATTCAACAAGTGAAGCAATTATGCAACCACTTCTAATAATTCAACTTCAAACACAAGTGCAGAGTAAGGTGCAATCGCGTTACCCGCGCCACGTTCACCGTAGGCTAGGTTGTGTGGGATGTATAGCTTGTACTTAGAGCCTACAGGCATAAGTTGTAGTGCTTCAGTCCAGCCAGCAATCACGCCGCCAACTGGAAACTCAGCTGGTTCACCACGTTGTACTGAGCTATCGAATACGGTACCGTCGGTCAATTCACCATGGTAGTGAGTACGAACAGTTGAGTCAGCCGTCGGCTTCTCACCTCCACCTTGAGTAATGATTTCATATTGTAGGCCTGATTCAGTCACTACAACACCGTCACGCTTAGCGTTCTCTGCTAAGAAAGCTTCACCTTCTGCCGCCAACACTTTAGCTTGCTCAGCTTGCTTAGCTTGAATTTGAGCAGCAATAACTTGGAATGCTTCATGAAGCGCAGCTTCTTCAACCTGACTTGGTTGGCCACCGAATGCGTCAGCTAAACCTTCTTGTACTGCAGTGATCACTAAGCCATCGAAAGGGTTAGCGGCTAGTTGTTCACCTAGTTGACGGCCTACACCATAGCTTACTTTTGCTTCTGTTGAAGCGAATTTGTTGTCTGACATTATCTGTTCCAGATTGACTTAAAAAAGGCAGTCTAACAAAAACCCGGGCTTATTTCGAGCCGCAACAAAGGATAGGCACAATGGCTACCGGCAAACTATCCATTAATGACCAAGCCCAAGGCTTGACGTAAGGATTGGATATTTGCCTCACCCGTGATCGCAAGAGAAAAGTCATCCATGTCTCCCATCGATGCCGCGTTAGGGCTTAGCAACATCTGGCTTGGTCGTGATGACTTACCAGAGAGGTGCACTTCAGTAACGCCTGTTTGCTTAACAATGTCGGCCACATTGTGATGATTAACTCCGGCTCCTGCCATCACTGAAAGTCGGCCAGCAGCTTGTTTAACCATTTGAGATATCACCCCTGAGCCCGATAGTGCATTACAAGCTTGACCCGATGTTAACACCCTTTCACAACCTGCCTCGATAATGGTTTCAAGTGCGCTCTGATAGTCGCTCGCTAAGTCAATTGCACGATGGAAGGTCACCCCCATTTGCCCCGCCTCTCGCATTAAGGCTTTGAGTACTTGGCGATCAACATTAGCCTGCTTATCCAGCACACCAAAAACCACACCTTGGGCACCCGCCACCCGTGCGTGATAGATATCCTTCAGCATGATTTCAACTTCATTTTCACTATAATAAAAATCGCCACTGCGGGGGCGGATCATCACATAAATGGGAATGGAAGCATAATTAACCGCTTGCTCGATAAAGCCAGCATTAGGAGAGATACCACCAAGTGCAAGGGCTGCGCAAAGTTCAATGCGATCAGCACCTGCACGCTCGGCAATTTGCAGGGATTCAAAGTTATCAATACACACTTCAACTTTCATTCATTAACCTTATCAAAGTGAACAGAAAAAAAAGGAGCCTTGTGGCCCCCGTTTAAAGTCGACTTTCCCTATCAGTTAACGTAGCTTAGCCAATTGTATTGGCCTTGCCTGTGCGCTATCGCAAGCTTTAGCTTAGATTAAATATTTTTAACTACTTGTTATCAATATTAATCTGCGACTCAACCCTGTCCCTGCAAATGATAGGCGCACATAAAAAAGTGCGCTTTGTTTAGGCTATGTAGCTTATTTACGGTAATTTAAGAGCGCCGCGCCGCGTACGCCACCTGCCCCACCAAACTGTGCTTGGCACAATTTAGGTAACTTCACATTGGGGATAAGCTTGGCTGGCAAACGCTTTTCTAGCTCTGTGTAGATTTCTTCAAATGCAGCCAGACCACCGCCAAACACGATGGCTTCGGGATCCAGCACCATGATTGAGGTTGATAAACCCGCCGCAAGCACTTCTAAATAGATATCCACCGCTTTGCATGCTATCTCATCGCCATTGCGGTAACGCTCTAAAATCTCTGGGCCTTTAGCAGGTTGCTCAGCAAAGTGGTTGTAAATGTTGCCAAGGCCGGTACCTGATGCGTAAGTTTCAAATGAGCCCGCATGACCTAGTCCACTCATAAACAAGGGTAAATCGGGGTACTTTTCGGTCATCGTAGCAGGAATACAGTAATGGCCAATTTCGCCGGCAAAGAAGTTTAAGCCATTAACAACGTCACCATTAACAAACAAGGCTCCGCCTACGCCTGTGCCTAAGGTCACGCCTAATACGTTTTTACAGCCATCGGCTGCGCCACCGTAACACTCTGAAATAAGGAAACAGTTCGCGTCATTTTGTACCGCAACACGGCGATCGATTAACTTTTCTAAATCTTGGCGCAGTGGCTTGCCATTCATCCCCGGTAAGTTAGCGCAAATTAAGGTATCGTTATCGGTATTAATGGCACCGGGAAAGCCAATGCCCACCATGCCACGACAGCCGTATTCTTTATCAGCTTGCTTCACCATGTCAGCAAAGATCTGTAAAAAGGCTTTATAATCATCTGCGGGGGTTGCCACACGTTGATTTGAAAGTAAGTTTAATTGTTGATCATAGACTGAAAACTCAATCTTAGTTCCGCCTAAGTCAAATCCGTATAACATACATCGCTCCTGATCCGATAATAATTCAGCTGCCATTGCTGCCATCAAGCAAAGCCACAACCTTAGCTGTATCGTAGTTAAACTAAGGCCCAACAAGGTTAGCCTTCATGGTATTGCTAACACAACGGCAAAAATTACAGCCATTGTATTTATCTAAATATAAAAAAAAGTGACTTACGCCAATTTAAGGTCGAAAAAGTCAAAATTGTTGTCAAATTACGCAAATTTGCTGAATAAATGCGCACAATTAATCAAATATGAAAAAAACCAACAAAACAGAGTGATTCTAACAAGCTAAAGCAAAAAGTGCAGCGCAAAAAAAATGCCACAGAACGTGGCATTTTAAAATAACGTGTTGTTATTTGGTCAAGTCATCAAAAAACTTCTTCACACCCGCAAAAAAGCCTTCTTCTTTTGGTTTGTGCTTATTGCCCTGAGAGCCTTTTAGGGTCTCATTAAACTGCAATAACAAGTCTTTTTGCTTGTCAGAAAGCTTGATCGGCGTTTCAACATAAGCCTTACAAAGTAAGTCACCTACCGCACCACCGCGCACTGACTTAACGCCCTTACCACGCATGCGGAACATTTTACCCGTTTGCGTCTCGGCTGGGATCTTAAGCTTAACGCGACCGTCTAAGGTCGGCACTTCAATCTCACCACCTAAGGCTGCTTCAACAAAGCCAATGGGTACTTCACAATATAAGTTGCTGCCATCACGAACAAAGATCTCATGCTCTTTCACATGCACCTGTACGTATAAATCGCCCGCTGGTGCGCCATTTTCCCCCGCTTCACCTTCGCCCGATAGACGAATGCGATCGCCGGTATCAACACCTGCTGGAATCTTAACTGACAAGGTTTTAGTGCGCTCATAACGGCCTTCACCATGACACTTACTACAAGGATCCTTGATGATTTTGCCTTTACCACGACAGGTTGGACAGGCTTGTTGCACCGCAAAGAAACCTTGGCGCATTTGTACTTGGCCTTGGCCATGACAGGTGCCACATGTGGTTGCTTCAGTACCCGCTTTAGCTCCTGAGCCATTACATTGCTCACAATGCACTAAGCTAGGAATTTTAATCTCTTTGGAAATACCTCTTACCGCTTCTTCAAGGGTAAGTTCCATGTTGTAGCGAAGATCTGAACCGCGCTGCGGACGTTGCTGACCACCACGACGGCCGCCACCACCGAAAATATCACCAAAAACATCACCGAAAATATCGCCAAAATCCTGGTGACCACCACCGCCACCGCGATTGGGATCAACGCCAGCATGGCCAAATTGATCGTAAGCTGCCTTTTTCTGAGGATCGCTGAGCACTTCGTAGGCTTCTTTAACCTCTTTAAATTTAGCTTCTAACTCTTTATCACCTTTGGTTCTGTCTGGGTGATACTTCATCGCAAGACGCTTATAGGCTTTTTTTACGTCCTTTTCACCAGCCCCTTTATCTAGGCCTAGCACTTCATAATAATCGCGTTTTGACATGATTCACTATTACTTCATTGATACATCGCTGGAAACACACACGGGTGTTGGTTACCTATAGGTCACGCAACACCCGCCATAATTAACTTATTATAGGGTTAATTATTTCTTGTCGTCTTTTACTTCTTCAAACTCAGCGTCAACAACATCGTCGTCTTGCTTCGCTTGGCCTTGCTCTGGTTGCTCACCGCCTTGCGCTTGCTCAGCTTGCGCTTTTTGCTGGGCAATTTCCATTAGCTTTTGTGACGCTTCCATTAACGCTTGCGTTTTCGCTTCGATGGCTTCTTTATCTTCACCACGCGCCGCTTCTTCAAGCTCTTTCACTGCCGCTTCGATTTTTTCTTTATCGTCAGCGCCCAGTGCATCGCCTGCTTCTTCAACTTGCTTACGCGTTGCGTGTACCATGGCATCAGCTTGGTTGCGCGTTTGAACTAGCTCTTCAAACTTCTTATCCGCTTCGGCGTTAGCTTCCGCTTCTGCTACCATCTTGTTGATTTCATCATCCGACAAACCTGAGCTTGCTTGGATAGTGATCTTTTGCTCTTTACCTGTATCTTTGTCTTTCGCAGATACGTGTAGGATACCGTCGGCATCTAGATCAAAAGTAACTTCGATTTGCGGCACACCACGCGGTGCAGGGCGGATACCTTCTAGGTTGAATTGGCCTAAAGATTTGTTATCACCCGCGCGCTTACGCTCACCTTGTAGTACGTGTACCGTTACCGCACCTTGGTTGTCGTCAGCGGTAGAGAACACTTGAGAGCCCTTCGTTGGGATCGTGGTGTTTTTCTCAACCACTTTAGTCATTACGCCACCCATGGTTTCGATACCTAGAGATAGCGGAGTCACGTCAAGTAGTAGTACGTCAGTTTTGTCACCTGATAGTACGCCACCTTGGATTGCCGCGCCCATCGCAACCGCTTCGTCTGGGTTCACGTCTTTACGCGCTTCTTTACCGAAGAACTCAGAAACTTTCTTCTGTACCAGTGGCATACGAGTTTGACCGCCCACTAGGATAACGTCGTTAATTTCGCTTACAGATAGGTCAGCATCTTGAAGTGCAATGCGTAGCGGCTCAAGGGTCGCTTCAACCATGTCTTCAACTAGCGACTCTAGCTTAGAGCGCGTTAGCTTGATGTTAAGGTGTTTTGGACCTGTTGCATCAGCCGTGATGTATGGCAAGTTAACGTCCGTTTGTTGTGCTGAAGAAAGTTCGATTTTCGCTTTCTCTGCGCCTTCTTTTAGACGTTGCATTGCAAGAGGGTCAGACGTTAGGTCAAAACCTTGCTCTTTTTTGAACTCAGATACCAAGTAGTTGATTACGCGGTTATCGAAGTCTTCACCACCTAAGTGAGTGTCACCGTTAGTTGCTAGTACTTCAAAGGTTTTCTCGCCATCTACTTCATCGATTTCGATGATAGAGATATCGAATGTACCACCACCTAAGTCATATACAGCAACTACGCTGTCACCTTTGGTTGAGTTAACACCGTAAGCAAATGCCGCCGCTGTTGGCTCGTTGATGATACGCTTAACATCTAGACCTGCGATACGACCCGCGTCTTTGGTTGCTTGGCGCTGTGAATCGTTAAAGTAAGCCGGTACAGTGATGACCGCTTCGGTCACTTTTTCACCTAGGTAATCTTCTGCTGTTTTCTTCATTTTCTTAAGTACTTCAGCAGACACTTGTGGCGGCGCCATTTTCTTGTCGCGAGCAGAAACCCAAGCATCACCGTTGTCAGATTTGATGATTTTGTAAGGCATGATCTTGATGTCACGCTGTACTTCATCATCTTCAAAGCGACGACCGATAAGACGCTTAATAGCAAACAAGGTATTTTCTGGGTTAGTTACTGCCTGACGCTTAGCAGGTTGACCTACTAAGGTTTCGCCATCTTCAGCATAAGCAATGATTGACGGAGTGGTACGGTGACCTTCAGCATTCTCAATAATTTTTGCAGTTTCACCGTCTAGGATCGCAACACAAGAGTTTGTTGTACCTAAGTCAATACCAATAATTTTACCCATCAGGCAATCTCCAATTCTTAATCTATGTTAACTATGGAAGGCAGCTAAAGCGCTTTTGCTTAATGCTGCTCCGTCTATGCCTCATATATGGGGTTATGAAAAACGGCTTCAAGGGGAAAAACAAAAAAAATTGAAAATAAATCCGAAAAAAGGTCAGAAAAAACCGTTTTGACATCTATTTTTAGCTAACTTGCTCTCAAACTAGGGCCTTTCAGCTTGCAAATGAGAAAAGATTGCATTAGCGATTTGCATATAAAAAAAGCCAGCGACCTAGATCGTTGGCTTTTTATATCATCGTTATTTTTACCGTGACGCTAAGGGATTAAGCTTGTGTATCAACCGAGCTAGCTGCGGCTTTTGACACCATGACCATCGCAGGGCGGATCACGCGACCATTCAGCTCATAGCCTTTTTGCATGACAGCGATAACCGTATTCGCAGGCACGCCAGGAATTTCTTGCATGCTCATGGCTTGATGTTTTTCAGGATCAAACGGCGCGTCTTTAGGGTCAATCGCGACGACACCAAACTTCTCAACCGAGCTCAGCATGGCTTTCAGAGTTAATTCAACCCCTTCGATCATCGGCTTAAGCTCTTCATTCTCATGATCTGCATGACTTAACGCCAGCTCCATGTTGTCAATCACAGGCAACAGCTCAGCGGCAAATTTATCAAGGGCATACTTGTGCGCCTTCTCAACATCTTGTGCGGTGCGACGACGGATATTCTCCACTTCAGCGGCAGCGCGGATCACCGAATCTTTTTGCTCAGCCACTTTCGCTTCAGCTGCCGTTAGCTTTCGTTCAAGCTCTTCGATTTTAGCTTGCTCTGGTGAAGCCACTTCACCTTCTACAGCTTCTTGAGTTGCCGCTTGCGCATCCACTTGCTCTGCTTCGCTAGCTTGCACTTCTGCTTGTTGTTCCGGCGACAGTTTGTTCTCTTCGCTGCTCATGTTTACTCCATTTAGATGTTAACTAAAATACTTGCAGCTTATTATGGGGATCGCTTTGGCAGTTTCAACCTTAGTGTAAAGAAAAGCCTTGCTTGATAAGCCAACCACTTTCATTATTAACCAATACTGAAACGATATAATCAGCTCAAGCTACTGAAAAGATGACTTTATGACCGCAAAATTTACCTCAATAGGTTTAATCGGCAAGCCTAACCATTTAGGCGCAAACCAAACGATAAACGCGTTGCATCACTATCTACGCCAACGCAACTATCGCGTCATCATTGAAACCTTGGTCGCCGCTGAGCTAGATATAGAAGACGTAGAAAGCATGAGTGTGGATGAATTAGGTCATCATGTGGATCTTGCCATTGTGGTGGGCGGTGATGGCAACATGCTTGGCGCAGCGCGTATTTTATCCCAGCACGACGTGGCCGTTATCGGCGTAAACCGTGGCAATTTAGGCTTTCTTACGGATCTCGACCCCGATGCCTTTGAGCAACCACTCGAAGAAGTATTAGCGGGTAATTATCAAACCGAGTATCGCTTTTTACTCGAAGCCGAAGTGATCCGAAAAGGTGCGGTGCATCGCCGTCAAACCGCGGTCAACGAAGCCATTTTGCACCCCGGTAAAGTGGCTCATATGATCGAGTTTGAAGTGTATGTTAATGGCAGTTACATGCTACATCAGCGCGCCGATGGCATGATCATCTCTACGCCTACGGGTTCAACGGCCTACTCGCTGTCGGGTGGCGGGCCCATCTTAACGCCTAACTTAGACGCCATCACGTTAGTCCCTATGTTTCCTCACACCTTAAGTAGCCGCCCTATCGTACTCGATGCTAACTCCCATGTACGGTTAGTGGTCGCCCCACACAATGTGGCCGAAATGCAGGTCAGCTGTGATGGCCATGTGATCTTAGATGTCGAGCCCGGTGACGAAGTCATCATCCAAAAACACAAGCATAAACTGAAACTGGTTCATCCATCTAGCTACAGCTACTTTGCTGTGCTGCAACAAAAATTAGGCTGGGAAAAGAAAAACTTTTGATGTCAGCTGCCGATGGTTCAAGCCTTGGTTGATAGAACTTTGCTTGGCCTAAGGTACGGATTGAAATAACGCGATCGCGCCCACGAAATATTTTACACAGGTACTTTACTGTATAAAAAAACAGTCTATACTGCTTTTTTATACAGTGTGTGTATTTCATGGATCGTAACTATGTTGACTCAGCTAACCATTACTAATTTTGCGATTGTTAAATTTCTCGAACTAGAACTGACTGCTGGCATGACCAGTATCACGGGTGAAACCGGAGCAGGAAAATCCATTGCCATTGATGCCTTAGGGTTGTGCCTTGGAGACAGAGCCGATGCTAACATGGTTCGCCCGGGCGCTAAAAAAGCGGAAATAAGTGCTCGCTTTTCCTTAGCAAATATCCCTGCGGCACAGCGTTGGCTCAGGGAAAATGAGTTAGATAATGAACATGGCGATTGTATTCTGCGACGCACCATTACCCATGAGGGGCGCTCGCGAGGCTACATTAACAGCATTCCAGTACCGCTATCTCAACTAAAAAGCTTGGGCCAACAACTCGTCCATATCCACGGCCAACATGCTCACCAAACGTTACTGCGCCCCGAAATACAAATGCAGCTATTAGATGGCTATGCAGGCCATAAAGATTTATTGCGAAAGGTTAAAGACAGCTATCAAGGTTGGCAGTTTCTGAACAAAGAGCTACGTCATTTACAGCAGCAACAGGCTGAAAACGAAGCCAAAAAGCAATTGCTTGAATATCAAGTACAAGAGCTAGACGAGTTTGCGCTACTACCCGGTGAATTTGAGGAAATCGAGAAGGAGCATAAAAAGCTCGCCAACTGCGGCTCGCTGATGGAGCAATGCCAAGCAGGTATCGACATGCTCTATGAAAATGATGAAGTCAACGCCCTTGGCTTGATGCAAATGGCCGCTAACCGCGTTGAAAGTGAAGCAGACAATGATCCAGCGCTCGCCGAAATATGCACTTTACTGCAAGAGGCCATCATCCAAGTAGAAGAAGCCAGCAGCCAGCTACGCCATTACACCGAAAGCCTAGAAATGGATCCTGAACAGTTTAATCACTTAGACAGTCGCCTAAGTCAGGGGATGCAGCTGGCCCGTAAGCACCAAGTTAATCCTGAAGAGTTACCGCAAAAACACCAAGCGTTAGCGAAAGAACTCAGCAATATATCCAGTTCAGAGGAGCGCATTATTCAACTGGAAACAGAGTTAGCCGGGATCCGCCAACGCTACCTTGATGATGCCCTCAAACTTAGCAAGAGTCGCCAGCGCTACGCCGAAGAATTAGGCGACAAAATCAGCCAGAGCATGCATCAACTGAGTATGCCCTCAGGGCAATTTGCCATCGATATCATGAGCGATGAGCACGCAGAGATCAGCGCACTCGGTATCGACACCATCAATTTTAGTGTCTCTACCAACCCCGGACAGCCTTTGCAAAGCATCGGCAAAGTGGCATCGGGCGGAGAGCTATCAAGGATCAGCTTAGCGCTGCAAGTGATCACCTCACAAAAAGCCTCCACACCCACCATGATTTTTGATGAAGTCGATGTTGGTATCAGTGGCGCCACCGCTTCTGTTGTCGGTAAGCTACTCAGAAAACTCGGTGAAACAACGCAAGTATTTTGTGTCACCCATTTACCTCAGGTTGCTGGCCATGGCCATCAACAAATGTTTGTTAGTAAAGAAACCGACGGCACCAGCACCGAAACCTCAATGCACGCGCTAAAACCCGAACAGCGATTGACTGAGCTTGCAAGGCTACTGGGGGGCGATGAAATTACCGAAAAAACCCTCGCCAATGCACAAGAGCTGCTGATCCAATAAACAAACCAGGGCTAATAAGCCGCAAGATTGTTTCAGCAAGCACAAAATAACAAAAATTGTCACGGCAAGTTTTTACATCCAGTCTCATACTGGGTATGATTTGCCGCTGATATTGACCTTAATGAAACGGATTTATGCGATTAAAGAGCCTTCTTGCTGCAGCCACCTTAGCGCTATCACTTAGCGGCTGTTCAGCCATCTACGATATGATTGTTTTCCAAATCGACGTGCCACAAGGTAATTTCGTTGAGGAATCGCAAGTTGAAAAACTCACCCTAGGCATGACCAAAGAGCAAGTCACCTATGTAATGGGCTCTCCTATGCTAGTCGACAGCTTTGATAATGATAAATGGTATTACATTTACTATTTAAAGCCAGGGGGAGAGCCATCGGAACAATCTCAAATGGAATTAGTGTTCTACAACGGTAAGTTAGCCCGCGTCTCGGGAGACGATGCCATCGTAGAAAAGTTTAGTGACAGAGTCGATAACTATACCAAAGACGCAACGAAATCAGGCAAAAAGTCCGCACAACGCTGTGTTGACACAGCAGACGATGAACGTTGTAAACCTGTTGATTTTTCACAGTAATCCCACCAGGCCATGGGCTTAACTCAATAGCCTATGGCCTAGCAAAGCCGTATCTTTTCTATATTTTCAGTCATTTTATGATTGACTGGCTATCTAGCCTTATGGCTTGTCTTATGACTCGTCTTATAAGCTGTCTTACGGCTTGTCATCCAAAAACAAGCCTGCGCTAGCTTATTTCGACTTCGCCCGTCCACCGGTGATCTTATCCGCTCGACCTTCCGCTTTTGCACGCTGAGCACGCAATTTACGCATTTCTTTCGGATCGGCAATCAGTGGACGATAAATCTCAATCCTATCGTGATCATGCACTTCATCACTTAATTTCGCCGGACGACTAAAAATGCCCACCTTGGCCTGTGCGATATCGATTTCAGGAAAAATATGGTGGATATGTGAGCGCTCGATACACTCTTTTATCGTAAGGCCCTTTTCCACATCCAAGGCGACAATCTTTTGCTTATGAGGCGTGGCATAAGCGACCTCCACTTTTATTGTCAGCTCAGACACAGTAAACCTCTTTTGCCCGTTCGCTAAATGCGCTTACCATGGCGTGACATAATTCATTAAACACGCGCCCAAAAGCCACCTCAACTAACTTACTGCTAAATTCAAACTCAAGATCTAACGCTACCTTGCATGCCTTGTCATCAAGAGGCGTAAAGGTCCAACCGCCTTTTAAATGCTTAAAGGGGCCATCCACCAGCTGCATGATAATACGTTCGCCGGGGACCAAGGTGTTCTCGGTAGTAAAGGTCTTAGTGATCCCCGCTTTAGCCACGTTGACTGATGCCCGCATGGTGCGCTCAGTTTGTTCTAGAATACGACTGCCTGCACAGCCTGGCAAAAATTCAGGATACGCCACTACATCATTAACCAAGTCAAACATCTCATTGGCACTAAACATCACTAATGCCGACTTCGAAATCTGTGCCATTACCACCACTCTCAACACAAAAATACTATTTTACCCGAGAATAAAACAAAAATAGGCACTTTTTTCAATCTCGCTGGACATCATCCCCTCATCCACTAACTGACAAATTTGGCATAGTGATGAAAATAAGTGCTTTATTGGGCTTTTTTCGCTTATTCTATTCCTTTCTGACAGCAGCCGAATATAATACGCATCTATGGCTAAAAAGAACTCAAAATCAAAATCCGGCAGTAACACTATCGCGCTCAACAAAAAAGCGCGCCATGAATTTCATTTAGAAAGCAAAGTGGAAGCCGGTCTCGAACTGCAGGGATGGGAAGTGAAATCAATCCGCGCAGGGAAAGCTAACATCACCGACAGCTACGTGTTCCTCAAGAACGGCGAAGCGTTTCTCCTTGCCGCCACCATTATTCCACTGGACAAGGCTTCGACTCACGTTGTGTGTGAGCCAATGCGTGCAAGACGTTTGCTACTAAAGCGCAAAGAGCTTGAAACCCTCATTGGTAAGGTAGAACGTCAAGGTTACGCCCTCGTCGCCACAGCCATGTATTGGAAACAAAACTGGGTAAAACTTGAGGTTGCGCTAGGCAAAGGTAAAAAAGATCACGACAAACGCGCCGACATTAAAGACCGCGAATGGCAAGTACAAAAAGAACGCACCATGAAACATAAAGTAAGATAGTGCTTTCTTGCAGGGCAAGTTTCTTGTAAACTGCCTGTAACAGCTTGGGGCTGATTTAGGATTCGACGGGATTCACGAAACCCAAGGTGCATGCCGAGGTGCGGCAGGCCTCGTAAAAAGCCGCAAAGTTATAGTTGCAAACGACGATAACTACGCTCTAGCAGCTTAGGCTAGCTAGCCTTCCTCCCAGGTCTCTTCTATGGGCAGGGTTTCGGAAGGTCATCCACATAGAATAGCGAGGGAAACTTGTCTGAGGTTGAACCGCGAAACAGTATCAGACTCGCCATATCAAATCCTGTTAGTCGGAGTTGCCATGGTTAACCAAATGACTAACTAAGCATGTAGTACCGAGGATGTAGGCTTTTCGGACGCGGGTTCAACTCCCGCCAGCTCCACCAATCGATTGGAAAGGGCAATAACTCTCTGAGTTATTGCCCTTTTTGTTTTGCTGCCACAAAATTTTCCTCTGCGGTTTTATTATCTTCAATAGCCAAGCAATCTATGCCCTTGTCTTGCAGCTCAACTCTTGAATAATTAATGAGTAGTTTAAGTTACATAAACAAACAAAACGCCAATTAATGAGTAACAAAGGTGTCATTATCGGTCACCAGATTTCCCAATAAATTACCTATAGCGTACTTTTTTTGTCCGTACCTCTGTAAAAGATTCTTAAACAGAACAAGACGAAAGGTTCGATACCTATTACTGTTTTAATGCAATTAATATGAGAAAATTACCATAGCAAGTCGACTTACCCAACACACCAAACCGCCCTAAATGCCACCCCCATTTATATGCCAGAGAATGCATCTAACAACAGTAGTCGGCATTGCCATCAAGGAAAAGAGTGATATCTTTAATATCAATAGCTTAAACATTTATTCAAATCACTTGCAAAGAGTTACCTATGTCAAAACCCTATACCGGCGTTTCATCCATCGCATGCTTTGCGCTGAGTTTTCCGAGTGCCTTATTAGTTGGTAAGCTATCTCGATTTGCCGGAGATTATTATGGCTACCATGCCCTATTCGCAGCTATCATCACATTTTTTGGTTTTATTATTTTGGGCACACTCTTAGGTGTGGTGGCAAAAATGCGTCATCAAGATCCTCACGGACTCGCCACCATCGGCCTCATATTTAATGGGCTGGTATTAGTTTTGGTTGGATTAGCGTTTGTTTTTGATTCTTAAGACTGGTTTAAGATCGGCACCTACTACGATTGCCATCATTCCCAGAGCAAGCTCAGGTCTCATAGAGTAAAACGCAATGGTAAAGACTGAACACAGATTTAACTAAGCAACTGTGCTTTCGTAACACACGCCGCTAGCAACTTTCTCATCTGACGGATCCCCTCATAATTTAAGCATCGCTGTTTGATGGATCACGCGCACGTATTCGCAGATTGCCCACTGTATATCCGCGCAACTTCTTTGGTGGTCCCGCCGCCTTAGCACCTCTTTTGCGAGCCGTGTTATTGATAAAACATGGCGGGTTTTGATGGTGTTGGCTTGAAACTGATACTGCCAATTTTGCTGTCTAGCAATCAGCCCAATGCACCAAAGCACAATCTCAGCCAACAGGCTGATGAGTAACAAAATATCCAAGCGCTTCGTGCTGCGACTACGGCAATGGCGCAAACCAAAGCCATAAGCAGGGCTTTTTAAGTCTCGAAATGATTCTTCGATTTGCATCCGTTTGGCGTAGAGATTAACAACTTGTTTTGCAGTAAACATGGCGGGGGCAAGTTGGTGGCAAGCATCCATGGCTCTTTTGCTGAACTTTGATATAAGTGTTGAGCAGAATGCTTTTGACCCGTGCGGCTATGCCGCTTACCTTTGCGTTTCTTAGCAGCCCCTTTGTACAAATAAAGCTGGCATGCAAGAAGGCTCTTATTTGATAGCCAGCCTTGCTTGGCTAGCTTCACACCCACCTCACCGCGTAAGCGGCCAAGCCAATACCAACCCAGTGCTTCAACTTGGCGAAACCAAGTATTTCGGTAACCGGCATCGGTGATCAGAATGCGCGTGCAGCTGGGAGGCATCACTTGTTTTAATTCATCCAAGCAACGTTGATGGCTGCGAGGAGAATTGTAATGCTTGAATTCAAAGGTGCGTTCATACAAAACAACGCTGCGACCATTGTCGGCAATGGATGCGCGCAATGTCATCATTCGCAGCTGTTCACGCACGTCAGCCCAGTCGATAAGGACAAATGGAAAAGGGTTGAGGCCGCAAGTTAAGTGCGCATGCCAGCGATAAATAGCACATATCGCGCTATTTAGGAAAACAATGATACTTTCCCTATGCTGCTGAAGAGTTCTCGAGAATAGAAAATGTTAAGTAACTGAAGTATATACTCTTGAACAAAGCCCAATCTCGAGGAGTGGTTCAAATGCGCAAGTACATCATGTACTATAAGAAGATATCTTTGTATCTTTTGAATTATCCTCGGATGAATGAGAACTTATCATCATGAACCCACATTCTTTACCTAAAAAAAGAGAACTGGGTGCCTATTACACTCCACCAGAACTAAGCCAAGTACTAGCTGATTGGGCTATTCGAAGTACCAATGAGGACATCCTAGAACCAAGTTTTGGTGGTTGTGGATTTTTTGAAAGTAGTATCGCGAGATTGCGCGAGCTAGGCTCTCGTGTACCCGAAAAGCAGATATACGGCGTAGATATTGATGAGCATGCTTTTCAAATTTTGAATTCAAAGTTCATCAATCACATTGAATCAGAAAAGAGATTCATCCAAAAAGACTTCATTCAAGTAGATCCTTCTGAGTTCTTAACAAATGAGTTTGATGTAGTTCTTGGTAATCCACCTTACGTATCAATGCATAACATGACTGACGAACAACGTAAGTCATGTAACAGCGTTCTTCGTAACTCCCCTTTTTCCGCAACAACAATGGGGCGGAATACAAGCTTGTGGGCTTTTTTCTTGTTGCATAGCTTAGTCTTCCTGAAAGAAGGTGGGCGTGTAGCTTGGGTCCTACCTAGTAGCTTGTTACATGCAGACTACGCAGAGAAACTATTAGAAATTCACCAAAAGCATTTTAAACGAATTAAGATTCTGAAACTTGCAGAGCGTTTCTTCAAAGAAGAAGGTGCGCAAGAAACTTCGATTATTCTTCTAGCTGAAGGTTTTCATAAAAAAGAAATCTCACAAAGTAACCTTTCGGTGAATGTTGTGGGGAATGTGAATGACCTAAAACAGGCTATTGCTAACGTTAATGCTACAACTACCCTTAGTGTGAAGGACTATAAGCTAGATATCATTTCATCTGGTGCGAAACTTTCGTATAGAAATCTTCTTATGAAAGAGACAACAAAAGAACTAAGTGAATATGTTGATATTAAAATCGGAATGGTAACGGGTGCGAACAACTACTTTATTATCAACCGCTCGACAGCAGAACAACACCAACTTCCAGAAAATGTGTTAAAACCTGTCGTTGGCCGATTTAGCTATCTACAAGGTATCATCCACGATAAAAATAGACATAAGAAAAGCGCGAATGCAGATCAGCGCGTATATCTTGTTTGTCCGACAGAAGAGCAAATGACAGATACTTCGTCTCGAGTATTCCAGTATCTGTCTGAAATATCTCTCGAAGAAAGAAAAACAAATCGTACGTTTAAAAAACGTCCACACTGGTTTGCTCCTGGCTGGGGAATCGATGGACTACAAGCAGATTGCTTTTTATCTTACATGATTCACCGCGGGCCACGTATGGTCGTCAACACTGGTAAACAATTTAATTGTACTAACTCAATTCATAAAGTGATTTTCAATAAGCCTGTAAGTGCAAAATATAAACGCGCTATGGCACTGACCATGCTTTCTACTTTTACTCAGTTCTCTGCAGAACTGGAAGGAAGAGCATACAGTTCTGGTGTATTGAAAATTGAGCCGTCTGCAGGGCGACGCATTAAAGTACTGTTTACAGAGCAATGCATTGATGATTTAGATAGCTTAAGAGTTCAGGTTGAAAGCACGTTAGCATTAGAAGACTTTAACTCTGCAGCCAAGATGGTCGATGATGTACTAATCAAGCATGGCCTAATAACGTACGAAGAGTGTGAGTATCTTGTTAAAGCAGTCCATGATTTAAGACGAGAGCGATATAAGGGAGCTAAAAAATATAATGAGTACTGAGTTAGAGCTGAAAGAGCAGTTAATAACTTTGTTGGGTGGGAAATTATCTAAACCAAATGCACAGAGTTTTGACTACAGCAAACTATTGGACCTCTCAGAACAAATCGCTAAACATGATAAAAATAATGTTCGTTTTACTGTGGATGCGAAAATAGTTGAGCGACTTGGCGAACAATTAGTAGCTAAACGTACAACTGCATTAACGGAGCTTATAAAAAACTCATACGATGCAGATGCAACATCTGTCCGTGTTAACTTTGTAGGAACCGAGCAAGAAGGTGGTGAGATAAGCCTTTTTGACAACGGTGCTGGTATGAGTCGTGCAAGCCTTGTCAATGGCTTTATGAAGATAAGCACTCCAGACAAAGATGAGCACCCAACCTCCCCTAAATTCTCGCGTCAAAAGGCTGGCAGAAAAGGCATTGGGCGATTTTCAGCTCAAAAGCTAGCAGAGCAACTCACTATAATAACCAAGCGTCAAGAAGACACTAATTATCTAAAAGTTGAAATCAATTGGGAAGAGTTCGCAGCCAACACTTCCGTTAACTTTATCCCTAGCAAAATCGAAAGCAGTGAAGATATAGATACTTTCGAATGTGGTACTAAGCTAATCATGTCAAGAACACGAGAAGCATGGACAGAGCACAACATTCTTACATCATACAATTATTTGTCCAACATACTTACAGTAAAGCCCGATTCTAAACGAAATGACCCTGGGTTTGATGTCACATTCAGCTATCAATCATATGATGGGAAAAACATTCCGATTACGCTCGAACCAAAAGAACAATTCTTAAACGCTGCCGATGTAAGATTTGAAGCGGAAGTAAGGAACGAGAATGTTTATCTGACAATATTCGACGAATTAGGTGATGACCTCGTGACAACATATGAGTTACCAGAGCATTACGATTACCTTCTGGAGTCAGTTAACTACAAACTTACAGGGTACTATTTCTCGATGGGGAAAGGGAAAAGCACAGTTCGCTATCTTCAAGCTTTCCTTACAAATAACGGTGGTATTCGTTTATTTAGAAATAAGTTCAATGTTGCTCCTTATGGTGAGCGATATAATGACTGGCTAGGGCTTGATGAGTCGTCGCGAAGAAGGGTTATTCTTCCACCTCATGCAAACACAAACTTTTATGGTCACGTTAGCCTTGATGACGACCAAGGGGTATTTGAGGAAACATCTGCTCGAGAAGGCGTTATCGAGTCACCTAGTTTTGAGAAACTTCAGAAGCTTACAAGAGATATAGTAATAAAAGTAGCAACTCATAATGCTGAGCAAAGAGGCCGAAAAGTTAAAGCGAGCCAAAAAGACTATAAAAAGCCCAAGCCGCTAGTGGAGCAAGTTGAAGAAAAAGTCTCAAACCTAAAAGCAGAAATTGAAAAAGTAGCTATCTATCAGTCCACTCCTGAAAAAGAGACACTAGAGCGGAAGTCTGACAATAGTGAGATAATTGATAATACAAGCACTGGCTTTGAACAAGCTCCTGAGAGGCTACTTGAGAAAGTCGAAGAATTAGATTTCACAGTAAAAGAGTTTATCAATGAACAAATGATGCACCGTGTACTTGCATCAATTGGCCTTGCAATATCTGAGTTCACCCATGAAATACAGCTATATCTTTCCAACTTAAAGATAGCTAGCCACAAATTAAATGAGCTGACTAAAAGGAATGATGAACTGAGTAACATCTCTAGTGACTTGAACCGCTGTGTTGGGATGCTTGATGCCTATACTGACTTTTTTGATGGAACAATACGCAGTAATTCGAACAGAGAAAGACAGTATTTCGAAATTCGACAAATTGTATCTGACTTCTTTGAAGCAATGAAACCGACCATTGAGCGCCGAGGCTATGAGCTTGAGGTTCGTTATGATGATTGGGATATCTGGTTGAAACCACTCCATATTTCAGAGTTAATGTCGGTACTTATCAATATGTTTACAAATGCATGCAAAGCAATTGATAGAGCCAAAAGACAAACTGGAAAAATATTGTTTGATGTTAGTTCTACCAGTGACTGGATTACTATTCGCTTTGAGGATAATGGAGATGGAATTCCTGAGAGTAAGCGAACTCAAGTTTTCATGCCACTATACACAACTGAAGTGCCAGCTAAGTCCTATGCCTCAGACAATGAGTATGGCCGTGGAATGGGCTTAGGTCTATCGATTACCGAGCAAATCATTGATGAGTTGGATGGTGAAATTACAGTCGTAGAACCATCTGAGGGTTACAACACATGTATCCAGATTCTACTACCAAGAGCCAAACAAGAAGAGATCCCTGAAGATGCCTATTAATTACCTTTACATTGACGATGATGAGTTGAGAGATGTGACAGGCTTTACAGAGATACTTTGTAAAGACTCTGGTATATCCATAAAACATATACAAGTAATGAGTATTCCTGATGTTATTAAAGAATTTAAATCAGGTTTTGAGACTACGAGTGGAAACAACGAGCCATATAGCGGCTTTATTATCGACCAAGAGCTCGTCAAAAAGAGTGTAGATGAGCAACGTGCTGATTACCACGGTACGACTCTAGCTCAACATCTCAGAACAGAAATGACTATGGGTAATTTGTCACACTGCCCATTGATACTTCTCTCTAGTAATAGAAACATTGTTGCTTCCTTTAAACCAGATGATACTTCTTCAAACCTATTCGACTACGTAATCATAAAAGATAATTTAACCCAGTCAGCTTTCGCAGAAAGAGCAAAAACAGTACTTTGCGATGTGGTAGAAGCCTATCACTTTGCGAAAAGGCCTATTGGTATTAACGAGTTCAATGATCAAGAAGTCCAAAATTTATTAAACTGCAACGACACTATTTTTCAATTTGTAGACTCTCGACTGATCGATTACCTCAAAGCAAAATCGAAGATGCCACACGCGGTAGTGAGTTGCATTTTTTCTTCTTTAATACGAAGCGCTGGAATGCTCTCCACTGAAAAAATGTTAGCCACAAAGCTAGGGGTAGATATTGAACGTTCTACGGATTGGGACAAAGTACTTGAGGCTTTATCTGACTATCGTTACACCGGAATTTTTTCTAATGTTAAACAACGTTGGTGGACACCCGCCATTGAATACTGGTGGTACAATAACTCTGAAGATGGTGAACCATTAAACGCCTTATCTTGTTCGGAGCGAGTTGAAGAACTAAAAAAAATACTAGGCACTAACGAGTTGGAGCCGATTCAATTAAGCTACCCTGATGGCGATCAGAGCGATAAGCTCTGGGTTAACTGCGTAGTTTCAGGTACTCCCTTAGACCCTTATGATGCTCTAAGAGTTCGCGAGTCAGATATACAGCCTTGGGAACAACCTAAATACCTTGATATTACAGCTGTACTAAAGCAAGAGCACAAACGTAAAGGCTATGCCCTTCATAGTGATGATACTTCTAAGCGTGAGCTACTGAAAGCGAGGCTAAAACCAAGTGCCCAGTCATAATGAAACGATAGATCGATTAAAAGAGCTTTCTGGGATGTTGAGAAATACTGGTATTATTTCTAACAGTGGTCCTATTGACAACACAATCAACCAGTTAAAGATGTGGAAACCAAATGGCCGGCATCCGTTAAAATACAAAATGCGCGGCCTACAATTTAATGTCGGTGAACCTCAGTTTATACGTGGGAATGAATGGACAAATAAACTCACGTTAAAATTAGATGTGGATGTTACTGTTTCGAATAACTGCTTCAATTACCAAGATGTAACAGACCTCACAATCAATGTTCATTACGA
Source organism: Motilimonas eburnea (assembly GCF_021295345.1). GTDB lineage: Bacteria > Pseudomonadota > Gammaproteobacteria > Enterobacterales > CBDFNC01 > Motilimonas > Motilimonas eburnea. Next base: position 1,212 of record NZ_JAIMJB010000023.1, on the reverse strand, counting down.
TACCAAGAGTCTACTGGATGAGCCGTGTAAGGGAGCTTGGCATTTAGACTTTCACAACTCTCCTGAACCAACTAAATTTATGCATCCTATCTATCACTTTCATCACGGCGGCAAAAAATTAGATGATTTAGATTCGTATGGCAACATCATATTATTAGACACCCCAAGAGTAATGCACCACCCTCTTGATATTTTCCTTGCAATAGATTTTGTAATATCAAATTTTGTGGAAGCGGAGAGTTGGGTTCGCTTACGGGGAGATACTAGATATCAAAAAATTATGGAAAAGGCTCAGCAGCACTGGTGGAAGCCTTACTATGAAGAACTTGGAAAGTACTGGACTAGTAAGGCTAATTCGAAAGCTGGTTCATCAGCCAAAAATATCGCAGCGGCTCGTGAACTAAACCCACATTTAATCTAAAGGTGTACTGATACTTGCCAGATCTGCACCATCAATACTGAACACGGTAATCCTCCCCATAAGGCGGCAGTTGAAATTCAAGCCCCATTGTTGCGAGAGTCGTTAGATCGCTTTCGGCAGCAGCCAACAATGCTTCATCACGAATATTTAGCTTGTTACGAAGCACTAGACTATCGTCATAGGTATAAGGATCTTACTGGGTACCGTACTTATCCGCCATGGAGTTTGTTCTGGTCAACCAAAACTGGACACCTTTAGTTGAGAATTTTCAAACTCCACTGGTGACAGATCACCATTGGCTGAGTGCAGTCGCTCCAAGTTGTAATACTTCATGTAAGCGGCCACATCTTGCTTCATAAATTCCCTTGTTGGCTGATTAACTTTGAATAGCCAATCGTGCTTTAAACTGCCAAAAAAGCGCTCTACAACGGCATTATCCCAACACGCACCCACATCCCCCATACTGGATCTCATTCCATAGCTCGCTAGCAATTTACGGAATTGCTTGCTGGTATATTGTGAGCCACGATCGCTGTGAAACACCAGCCCCTGAGGTGGCAGTCGCAAATTGTAAGCTTTCATTAATGCCTTACTTATCAAATCCGTCGTCATGCGCTTGTCGATGTGCCAGCCTACGATGCGACGCGAATATAAATCCATCACAATCGGCGTTTTTCAAGTTAGTTGTCACCATTAGCCGCTTTAGGCGGCCTGTTTTTCTGTCTGTTTAATTGACTCTTTTTCTGGATTCAACGTTGTCGGCCCAACCGGTGTACAGTTGCGCACATTGC
>NZ_JAIMJB010000022.1 GCF_021295345.1 Motilimonas eburnea | reverse complement strand
GGGTCAGCGCGGCTGATACCACATCGCGTAATTTACTTAATAATGAAAGAGTCGAGCACATCGAGGCTCGGGCTTGTCCAACAACCGAATAAGGTGTCGGCTGCGCGACACCTATTCTTATTTGTTATGTGTTTATTCTTCGTTGAGCGAGTATTTTTTATATTTAATAACGAATTCTTTCGCTTGCTCTAAAGTTTCGGGATAAGGAACAACATCATGGTGTCCACTACCTATTCTAATTTTTTGAAACCTGAAACCATGCTCAAATAGAAACTCAACTTTTTTCCATTGTTTACTATCAGTTTTTTTAGGAGATTTAAAATGACGACCAAAATTATAAGATGTGCCTCCACAATTAGGGCAAACTAATTCAGGCGGACATTCTTTTGCTAAATTGAACTCGCGCTTAAATGACTTACGACAACCCATACACGCGAAAGTCATATTGTAAGGAGTTGTCATATATACCTCGTAACGCAAACACATAACGCCCAGCTCACCGCGCGGAGTAATGTTGGCGACTTTGCTGCGTGTTTTTGCAGCAAAGGGGCAAACATTACGGAGTCCGGTGGAGCTGCTGGTTATGTGTTTATTCATACTCGACTAGAATCTCTGAGACACTTAATAAGTTTAGCGCCTTAGCTAATTGATGCTGACCATTTACTGATGCGTGAATTGTATAATAGCCCTGAAATTGCTCTTCAGTCGTTGGCATAGTTTCTAAAGCAAACACTAGTGCTTGATTATAACCAGTAACAAGTTCACTTGGTATTTCAGGGTTATGGTCTTTATGACGCGCTACTTCAATAGCGGCAACCAAAGACAGCTCACCTTTTTGCGCCAATATTGGTACAGCAGCGTAAGAAGCTGTCCCCACATCTCCTTGGTGATATAAATTTTCCCAGAGTTCATTGATCGCTAACTCATGATCAGTTTTAAGCCTTTCAAGAGCGGGAAAAGGATCGTAAGGGGTTCCGTAACCTGATATCAAATCCATTTTGCCTGCGAACTCCTGTTTTTACACATAACGCCGCAAGCATTGGTGCGTAGCATCCAATGCCTTGCCTTGTTAACTGTTTTTAGGTTTGCTTGCATAAGTTTTAGCGTACTCAATATTTCCAAAAGCCTCAATATGAAGCGGAAATAGACTTTCTACACCAAGTGCAGCTTTGATTTCCATCTCCTCATCAATGTCTAAAAAAGAAAAGTTTATTACCTGCCATTCATCGCCATCATATATACCATATGTGTTGATCTCACCGTTTATGGCGAATAGGTATGCATCAAATCCCTTTTTGTTCCCAATGCTTGCTTTTGCTCTGTAATGGGTGAATTCGTATGGAGACTTTCCTTTATAGCTCACAACAGGAATTAGATATGCATCTGAATATCTAATTCTGTTTAATTCTGACTCTACTTCCTCTTTGGAAAATCCATCATCCACCATTCGCTTTGCATCTGCGGGCTCATGATATTCAGCCCAAACAGGATGCCTCTCGAAAAGCTCTGGTGTTAGGTTTTCGTCGTTTATTAGCTCAAGTTTCATATTACAGTTAACGCCTGCATTTGCGGCTTGGGTGAACTGGCGGCTTTTTTGCCGCGCAGCGCGAAAAAGGTGACAGTTTACCCAAGTCCGGCAACATGCACTTGTTAGGCAATTGACACCTCGATTAGCTTTGCACTTGGCTTTTCCACTGACAATACGTGAAGAAGATCATTCATGGATATAAAAGCGAAGTGAGTTACTTTATGATTTTTATACTCTTCTTCTGTATGCGTTCTAGCCGCATACTTATCAGCCCACTTAGATTTTGGAACAATCAAAGTTGGATACGTCCAGCCTGTGAAACCAACTGCCGAACACTTTGGGAGAGTGTCAGGAAGATCAATAATACCATAAGACTCATCTTCCCATTGCAGAGCAATTGGATCGGAGAAAGTCAGTTCAAGATCTTTATTACAGCCACCAATAACTCTAGAAAAATGCATGGTCACAATTAAACGAGCGCCACGCTCAGAAATCCATTGGTATGAAATATCTGAACAAGGAACATCTAGTTCTTTAAATAATTGCCACTTAATGGTGATCTCCTTGCGTGCCTAACGTCCACAACACCGGACAAATTGGAGCGCAGCGGGAATTTGTTCCACGTGCTTGCGCTTGTTATGCAGCTACTGCCGTATCACTAATTTTTAACTGCAAAGTTGTCTCTAAAGTGCTTTTTAACCACGAACTTAATAGAGCTATTGTCATACTCCATTACCTCTATTACAGCACCTTTGTAATTGATTATGTGTGATTTGGACATGTCATACTCAACGTTATTGGTAAATGCGTCACGAGCCATACCACTAGAAAACTCTCTATAGGAAATGTTTATCTTGTCACCAACTGAGCCGTTGTAAATCAGAGTCTGTTTAAAAGAGCTGCCAGAGTGTACTGTTTTGTTGGAAATTTTAGCGTTTCCGTTCTCATAGCACTGAGCTGGTTGGTAAGAAACGGTAGTAACACATACTTTATTGCTCTCCAGAGATAGAGCGATTGGTGGCTCAAATAACCCAGAAATATAGTTCACTCTAGCGTTATTATTTGAAGAAACAGCGAAGTACTCCACTCCTTTGCTGTGACCAATTTGCATATATTCACCTTTTGGAATGTCATATGCTGCGCCGTCAATAGTGTTTCCTATCGAGAGATACTTCATTGTTGTTGCGACACCTTGATCGATCATGTGGTCACCAACATATGATGTAGTTACCTGATGAAGTTCAGGCAGCGAATAATGATTCTCTAAAGTGTCTGCGCTATAGTTGATCGTCGTACAACCAGTAATACTAAGAAGGAATACAGGTAAGAGTAATTTTTTCACAGGAATTGCCTCAATTTAATTTTGGCATAATGATATTCCACATGATAGACATTTGCTACGGTCTAGATCAACTGAACTATGACCTGCTGCATAACGCTGGCAGCAGCGGCTTGTAAAATGGGCGTTTGTTTTGCGGCTTTTTGCAAAACGAGTGACCGTTTTACAAGTCCGTTGCCTGCCCTTGTTATGCTCATTTTCCCCAGACATTAACAATATCTCTTATATAGATTGTATCCGGATCATCTTCATCTCTATATAGATAACCGATGTCTTTTAAAATCTCTCGAGACTCTAGCTCTTCAATGAGTTCATTTGTAACATCTCTATATGATTTAAGGTCACATTTTGATCCATTTGAAAATGGCCAATCGCTATCAGAATCACTCACGAACTGAATCTCATCTCCCTGGTTTTGAAGAAGATACCAAGTAACGAGAGCAGATTGAGCTGAACCTCCGGCCAATTCTCTTTTCTTGTTTCCATTCAGATGACAGAAAGAAATAAGTTCCTTCTTTGTCTGATTCACTAGTTCAAATTCAATTGCCATAACTAACCGAGAGCATAACAGTGTATTACACACTTTTCTTGGTAAACCCGCACGCTTCCGCCTAGGCTTACCCCATTAATGTCATTTATTATCAGACTGTTACGCAAGATTCATCGAAGTTAACTCTCATCTAAGAGGAAAACAAACCGAGACTGGAAATTACCGAGACCCAATCTGGCCCCCGTAAAGAAACAGGCTGATATTTTTTGTGATTATATATCAACAGATTAGGTATCTAATGTGAACAAAGCGAGACTTTTTCATTTTATTTACCGCGCCCAAAACTGGCAGAATCAATAAAACCCCATTATACCTGTATAAATAAACAGCACACTTGAATTGTGGTTGATATGGCAAAGTCTCCGTTTATTGAATCAATAAGAGCCGATTTACGCGCCCGTCGGTATAGCTTGCAAACCGAAAAAACATATTTATTTTGGATCCGTCAGTTCATTTATTTTCATCACAAACGCCATCCAGAGCAGATGGCCAATCTTGAAATAGAACAATTTCTTTCTTATCTAGCCAATGTACGCAGAGTAAGCAGTAGCACCCAAAACATCGCGCTTTGCGCATTAATGTATATGTACAAGCACATCTTACAGGTTGAAATTACTGGTTTGGAATATAGCTTTACCAAAAAAGAAAAGCGTATGCCTACGGTACTAAGCCATCAAGAGGTACAACTTGTGTTGAGCCATTTACAAGGTAAATACTGGTTAATCACATCCTTACTCTACGGTTGTGGCCTGCGCATAAACGAAGCACTGCGGTTGAGGGTAAAAGATCTTAACTTTTCTGATCACACTTTATTTGTATTTCGTGGCAAGGGCCGCAAAGACCGTTACACCTTATTACCCCAAGTGCTCACCCCCTACCTACAAGCTCAGGTAGAACAGGTTCGAGTCATTCATACATCTGATAAAGAGCAAGGTTTAGGGTTAACATCATTACCACCCTCCTTGATAAAAAAGTACGGTAATGCTGCAACAGATTTTGCTTGGCAATATCTGTTTCCTTCGAGCCATTGCTCTGAACACCCCTATGATGGCTATATTTGCCGTCATCACCTGCACGAAACCGCATTTCGCAAGGCCTTACGTCGGGCGGTGGTCGCCAGCCAATTAAGCAAACGAGTCACGGCGCACACCTTTCGTCATTCCTTTGCTACCCAGCTATTACTCAATGGCACAGACATTCGAACGGTGCAGGATTTATTAGGCCATCAAGATGTGAAAACCACCGAGATTTATACTCATGTGATGGGGTCGCGCTTTGCCAATACCCTAAGTCCAATGGATCGAACTAAGATAACCTGAGCTTTGGATAACCAAGGCTTATATTTATCGCTGTATGATTGCAGCTCCCACCGAAAAGCGATCCAAAGTGATCGCGCTTGAATGAATCTAGTGAAAAGTGGAAGGTGGATGCAGATGCTCTGTAGTTGTGGGAGCGGAATTTATTCCGCGAATGAGCGTGTGAATGGTTAAGCTATTCGCGGTTTAAAAACCGCTCCCACAGAAAACCGCTCCGACAGAAAACCACTCCCAAAGAACTGTCGTTGTAACTATCTAGGCTGACAGACTAATCAAACGATTGGCTAAGCCAAGTAATGCGGCTTCATCGTCTTCTCGGGTTACGCAAAACCAGCAGCTTTGGCTCATTTCCTGATAGTAAAGTAATAAATGAGCATGGTCGTGCGGATCGCGCCCACCACTCACCACCCAGCAATGGGCGTCTGCGGCCGCATCTTGTTGAATGGCTTTAAGCTGATGGTTTTGCAGCAGTTGCTCAGCAAATTGCACAAAGTTATCGTAGTGCAGGTCAAATTCAGCGGCAAAGCACAATTGCAATTCATCACCTTGCAAATGCAGTGACCAAGCTCCGGGATAGGTTGTTTGCGTCATGTTGGCCTTAGTAATCATCTTCATATTCGGCGATGGCTGCTAAAAAAGGACTACCGTACTTTTCTAGCTTGGTGTATCCCACGCCACTAATTTCTAAAAATTCGCGCTCGGTACGCGGCTTAAGCTCGGCCATTTCTGCTAAGGTCACGTCATTAAACACCACATAAGGCGGCACATCGGCGGCATCGGCTAGCTCTTTGCGCAGTTTACGCAAGCGGGCAAATAGCGCCTTGTCGTAATCTAAAAACGCCAGTTTGTTGCTGCCACTAGGCTTGCTGGCTTTACTGGTAAGGGGTTGGATCCTTGGCACGGCCAAAGTCAGCTTAATGTCGCCTTTAAGCAGCGGTCTGGCCGCTTCGGTTAGTTGCAACACCGAGCCGCGGGTAATGTTTTGTTGTAAAAAACCGCAATGCACCAGCTGGCGTAAGATGCTTAACCAATATTCGGTGGATTTGGCTTTACCTAAGCCAAAGGTGGATAGCTTATCGTGGCCATGCTCTTTAACTCTTTGATTTTGAGAGCCGCGCAAGACTTCCACCACATAGTTCATACCAAAGCTTTGCCCTACCCGATAAACACAGGACAAGGACTTTTGCGCATCTTCGGTGGCGTCAAAGGACTGCGGCGGGTTGAGGCAAATATCACAGTTGCCGCAAGGCTCGCTTTGGTGCTCACCAAAGTAATTAAGCAACACTTGGCGACGACACGTCTGCGCTTCGGCAAAGGCGGCCATGGCGTTAAGCTTGTGCATTTCTACCCGCAGTTGGTCGGGATTATTGTTTTTTTCTAACAGGCCACGCACCCGCGCAATGTCGGCGGGATCATATAGCATCATGGCCTCGGCGGCTAAGCCGTCACGCCCAGCACGGCCGGTTTCTTGGTAGTAAGACTCGATATTTTTGGGAATATCGTAATGCACCACAAAACGCACGTTCGGTTTATTTATCCCCATACCAAAAGCAACGGTGGCCGCCACGATATCGAGTTCGTCCTTGATAAAGGCGTCTTGGACTTGTTGGCGTTCTTCTTGCGGCCTACCTGCGTGATAGTAATCGGCCTTGTAGCCTTGTTGGCTTAGCTTTTCTGCGACTTCTTCGGTGCGTTTGCGACTACCGCAATAGATGATGCCGCCTTGGCCGTTTTGCTGTTTGATATAGCTAAGTAGCTGGCTGAGCGGCTTGTACTTTTCAACTAGGTTATAGCGAATATTGGGGCGGTCGAAACTGCTGATATTGGTGTAGGGGTGTTGCAGGTTCAGGCGATGTAATATGTCTTGTTGGGTGGCGTGATCTGCCGTCGCCGTCAATGCCATCATGGGCACCTGAGGAAACAGATTTTTTAATTGCCCCAACATGGCGTATTCGGGCCGAAAATCATGGCCCCACTGAGAAATACAATGGGCCTCATCAATGGCAAACAGTGCCAACGGCAGTTCGTGTAGTTTTTGCTGAAAGTCGGCTTGCATCAAACGTTCGGGAGCCACATACAAAAGCTTGATTTCGCCATGGCGAATGGCCGACAGCACTTGTAATTGCTCGGCTCGACTCAGGCTAGAGTTCAGGTAAGCCGCTGGCACACCACAGGCATTGAGCGCATCAACTTGATCTTTCATCAATGAAATCAAGGGCGAAACAACAAAGGTCACGCCATCGCGGAGCAAGGCTGGAATTTGGTAACACAGGCTTTTTCCACCACCCGTTGGCATGATCACTAAGCTATCACCGCCTTGGGCAACGTGCTCTATCACGGCTTGCTGACCTTGACGAAAGCTGCTGTAACCGAAAACTTCGGTAAGCACGGCGAGGCTATCTTGTGGCCAATTTTTTTGCGCTGCGAGCGAAAAAGCGTTCATAATTACCTGTAACTCTGTCGGGGCCGCTTATTTTACGGCCACACAGAAAAATTGCACACAGAAAATAAAACTATACCTAAACAACTTAGCTCATTAGCCTTATAAGTTATTAAATAACAAACACATAGAAAATAATTATAATTAAACTTCCAACGGAACGGCGGTTAAGGTCACAAGGGAATGCCCTAACTTTGAGAACATCAGTAATGTCAAAAGATAGATTAAATAAGTGGCAAATCAGTTTTAACGACCTGTTTACCCTAGTCGCAATCTTAGCAATTTTGCCCGGTTACATAGCGAGTTTTAATCTGGCACACGCCATGGGTACACCAGCAGAGCCGCAACCTAAGGTATTATTTATCAATCCCGGCCATGCCGATGAAAGCTTTTGGCATGATGTGGATTTGTTTATGCAAGAAGCGGCTCGTCAGTTTGATATCCCGTTAACGACTTACCATGCCGAGCGCAATCCTTACCTGATGATCAAAAAGGTACAGGAGTTAATTAAGCAAGATCAGGTGCCGGATTACCTTATTTTGGTCAATGAAGATAATGCCGCTAAACGTATGATCAGCATGCTTAGTCACTATCCGGTGCGCATTGTTTTATTACTTAATGATATCAATGAAGAAAGTAAGCAAGTCTTATTTAGCTCCCCCCAAGGCCCAACTTTGGTGGCCAGCTTGATCCCTGACAATCACAGCATCGGCTTTCAAACCGCGACCGAGCTTTTAAACAAGGGTAAAGAATCGCCCTCAGCTGACAATCAAATATTGATTCTATCCGGCAATAAAAATACACCGGCCTCGCAATTACGCGAATGGGGCGCACGACAAGCCATTACCTTACAAACTAAGACGCAATTACTACAAATCATTTACGCAAATTGGAATGAGCAACAGGCTTATGAGAAAACCAAGCTATTGCTACAACGCCACCCTAAACTACGCTATGTTTGGGCAGCTAACGATTTAATGGCCTTTGGCGCCATGCGCGCTGCCCGTGAAGCCGGCTTAACACCAGGTAAAGATATCTTTTTCAGCGCGGTGAACACTTCAGAAAAAGTGCTCGCAGCCAGGCGCGAGGGCAGCATTAGCAGCTTAGGCGGCGGCCATTTTATGGCAGGTGGCTGGGCCATGGTATTGATTAAAGAGGACATGGCGGGCACCACCATACCAAAACAAATCAATCAGCCGATGTTTCATTTACTCAAGCCTAAGTCACGGTTATTCCCAATTTTGGAAAGCAAAGATTGGCAAAAAATCGACTTCACCCAGTTTCAAAAGCAGCCCTATCATTTTGCAATCGATTAGTTGAATGGGGGTCATGCCCTTTGGGAATAGCTGCCTGTGGGAGCTGCAACCTGTGGGAGCAGCAACCTGTGGGAGCAGCAACCTGTGGGAGCAGCAACCTGTGGGAGCAGCAACCTGTGGGAGCAGCAACCTGTGGGAGCAGCAACCTGTGGGAGCAGCAGTCATGCTGCGAGAAATATCCCCAAATATATTTTCCCTCCCACCAAATCGCCCCATGACTGGGGCTCCCACAATATGACTTCAGCTCCCTCCGAGAGATTGAAATTGCTGTTCGACGAAAAAAACACCACCCCGCTATCGACAATCATTCTCACTTACGTTTACAATTCATTAAAAATAAATGAGAGGCGTTATTGTTTTCATTAATCCTGTAACAATAAACCAAGCCTTCACTTCAAAACAAAGGGTAAGAGATGAACAAAACACTAACCGCATTAATCATAGGTGCGTCGTTTAGCTGCGCAAACGCTTGGGCGATCGACTCAAAACAAGTAGTCAATCACTACGCAGATCTAGTCCACGCGGTGTATACCGATGCCGCTACCACAGCTGCCACATTAGATAAGGCCATTGATGCCTTAATCGCCAAGCCATCGGAGCAAACCCTGCAAGCGGCCAAAGACGCTTGGTTAGCCGCGCGTGTGCCTTATCAACAAAGTGAAGTGTTTCGTTTTGGTAACAGCATCGTAGACGACTGGGAAGGCCAGTTAAACGCATGGCCATTAGATGAAGGCTTGATCGACTATGTCGATACCAAAAACTACCAGCACGAGCTAGGCAACCCAGGCGCCACTGCCAACATTATTTCCAGCACTCGCTTGCAAGTGGGCAACGAACAGATTGATATCACTACGATTACCCCTGAGCTACTCGCCAGCATTAATGAGCTAGGCGGCTCGGAAGCAAACGTGGCTACCGGCTACCACGCCATTGAGTTTTTGCTGTGGGGGCAAGACTTAAATGGCACCAACGCAGGGGCCGGTGCCCGTCCTTATACGGATTTTGTGCAAGGCGAAGGCTGTACTAATGGCCATTGTGATCGTCGTGCAGCTTACCTAAAAGCGACTTCAACCTTACTTAATAGCGACCTAACTTGGATGACCGAGCAATGGAGCGCAACGGGTGATAACTACCGCCAAACCCTAACCGCTAAGCCAGCCGATGAAGGCTTGCGTGTGATGTTGTTTGGCATGGGCTCGCTCTCATTAGGTGAGCTAGCCGGTGAGCGCATGAAGGTGGCACTAGAAGCCAACTCACCAGAAGACGAGCACGATTGTTTCTCGGATAACACCCACAACTCGCACTATTACAATCAACAAGGCATTAACAATGTGTGGTTTGGTCAATACACGCGTGTTGATGGCACTAAACTAAGCGGCCCAAGCCTAAACGATTTGGTGGCAAGTAAGGATAAAGCCGTTGCACAGTCAACTTCCAAAGCGGTGACTGACGCATCAACCCAAGTTTACACCTTAGTATCCGCCGCCGAGCAAGGGCAAAAATTTGACCAGCTAATTGCCCCTAACAACAGCCAAGGCCACACCTTGGTTAATGATTCGATCAAGGCGCTGGTAGTGCAAACGGGTGAAATTGAAAAAGCATCTAAGGTATTGGGGATATACAACCTAAATCCAGACACAGCCGATCATGAGTTTTAATTTCTGATCTTGGCACAAAATAGCTAAGGGCGGCCTTCCGCCCTTTTTGAGTTTCTGGCAATCCAAATAACAATAAAAAAGCATCTCTAGATGCTAAGCAGGCTTTATGAACAAGATGCAATTGAGTACCGCCTTAAAAACCACACTTTTATTACTGATAAGCCTACCCAGCTGGGCTGATCCCGCAAAACCCGGCGGTGAAACCACCACCAGCAAAACCGGCCCTAACGCCTTTTCAATGCCGGCCAGCAATTTAGACATGCTCAAGCGGATGGACTTTAGTGTTGGCAACAGCTTCTTTCGTAACCCTTGGGTGATAGCTCCCGCCACCACCGATGCCCGTGACGGCCTAGGCCCTTTGTTTAATACCAATGCTTGCCAAGGCTGCCACATTAAAGACGGCCGCGGTAAACCCAAGGAGCCGGGCGATCAAAATGCCGTGTCTATGTTGGTCAGATTAAGTATTCCGGCCACCACAGCAGAGCAAAAGCAAGCTTTGATCCAGCAAGGCGTGATTGCCGAGCCCACCTATGGCGGCCAACTGCAAGACATGTCCATTCCGGGCGTTCAGCCAGAAGGCCAAATTAACATCGACTATCAAGAAGTGGCCGTTACGTTTAAAGACGGCACCCAAGTGATGTTGCGCAAGCCAAACCTCACCATTAGCCAGCTTAACTATGGCCCTATGCACCCTGATGTGATGATGTCGGCACGCGTTGCGCCGGTGATGATAGGCCTAGGCTTGTTGGAAAGCATTAGTGAAGAAAGCTTGCTGGCCAATGCCGATCCAGAAGACAGCAATAACGACGGCATTTCTGGTCGAGCGAACCGAGTATGGCATGCTGCCAGCCAGCAAACCGTGATCGGCCGCTTTGGCTGGAAGGCTGGCCAACCTACCCTAATGCAACAAAATGCGGGCGCCTTTGCCGGCGACATGGGCTTAACCTCGTCGGTTAACCTACATGATGACTGCACCGAGAAACAAGCCGACTGCTTAAAAGCCCCCAACGGCGGCGAGCTGGAAGTCAGCGATAATATTCTTAACTTTGTTGAGTTTTACAGCCAACACTTAGCCGTGCCCGCCAGACGCAACCTTGATGACAAGCAAGTACAACAAGGTGAGCAGCTATTTAACCAAGCCAATTGCCAAAGTTGTCATGTACCTAGCTTTAAAACCGCTAAACGCCCTGAACTGCCCGCCCTGTCGGAGCAGCTGATTTTCCCTTACTCGGATCTTTTGTTGCACGATATGGGACCGGGCTTGGCCGATAATCGCCCCGAGTTTTTAGCCAATGGCCAAGAATGGCGCACCCCACCACTGTGGGGATTAGGCTATACCCAAGAAGTAAACGGTCATACTTTTTTACTGCACGATGGCCGTGCGCGCAACATTATGGAAGCCATCCTTTGGCATGGTGGCGAAGCCGAAGCAGCCAAGCAACAGGTGTTAGGGTTTAGCCAAGCGCAGCGTGACGCGCTGATTAAGTTTCTTGAATCACTCTAAATATTCAATTTAGTGCGAGGTGGTCAGCCACCTCGTTCCGTAAAGGACTAATATAATGCACCTTTCTTCTTTAACGGGTTTCAGCTGCGCCACCGCGTTACTCTTTTTACTCACTGTCTCTGGCCCAGCTAAATCCGCAGCAAGCACCGATTTAGCCGAGCAAGCCATACAGCTAAAGCAGCAACAAGCCAAACAACTGGTGAGTCAGAGCCAGCAACTCACTAAGCTATTGGAGCAAGCCTGTACCCGCCAAGCCCCCGATACTCAATCACCACAGCTAAAACAAGCTTGGCAACAAACCATGCTCGCTTGGGTGCCGTTTCAGGGCGAAACCATAGGCCCAGTGCATGACTTAGATATCGCTTGGGCAATGCAATTTTGGCCCGATAAGAAAAACCTCACCGGTCGTAAAGTCAACGCCTTACAAGATAGCCAGTCAACATTTAGCGAAGCCGATATCAGCCAAGCCAGCGTCGCCGTGCAAGGCTTAGGCGCGTTGGAATTATTGCTTTTTGAACAAGGCATAAGCGCCGACAACTGCACCCTTAGCCAAGCCATAGGAACGCATATCGCCAGTAATGCCAAACGCTTACAGCAAACATGGCAACAAGCCAAATTAAGCTATCACCAGCCAGCAGCCAATCAGGTTAAGCACCCATTATCGGCTGCCGATAGGGCTTGGATCAGTGAGCTGTCTCACCAGCTTAGCTTTGCCAACAAAAAGTTCCATTTACCGCTGGGTAAGGGCGAGCATGTTAAGCCCTATCAAGCCGAATCCTGGCGCTCGGCTCGCTCCATGGCACAGTTAAAACAAAGCTATGCCAGCTTGCATCAGCTCTTTTTAAGCGGCATCAATCGCCAATTACAGCAACAAGGCGCGGGCCAACTCGCCAGCGAGATAGATCAAACCTTTACCGATTTATTAGCCAATTGGCCCGAGCAGGCCAGCATGGTGAGTTTGTTGCAATCGGATCAGGGCTTAGCCAAGTTGTACCGGTTGCGCATCGATATCGAGCGGCTCACTTATTTGATCCAAGAAGCCATGCCCGTGGCGCTAAAAATTGTGATTGGCTTTAATGCCACCGATGGAGACTGATGATGTCAGCACAATCGTTGTCACGTCGGCAGTTTTTACGCACCTTGGCCTATCTGGGTGTGACCACTAGCCTAGCCGGTTCATTATCGTGGGCGCAAGGTCAAACGCCACGGCGGTTTTTGTCCTGCGCCCAGCAGCAACAGCAAGATTATTTGGTGTGCGCCGATGTCAGTGGCCAAACGCGATATCAACTGCCCTTGCCCGAGCGCGGCCATGGGTTAGCTGTAAATCCAAACCAAGATTTAGGGCTAGTTTTTTCGCGTCGCCCCGGTCGTTATATCACCGCCTTTAACGTGCAAACGGGCGAGCAGGAGTGGCAGCATGCCCTGCCCAGCGAGCGCCATTGCTATGGCCACGGCTGTTTTAGCCAAGATGGCTTGCTTTATGTCAGCGAAGGCGATACCGCCACCAGCCAAGGTGTGATTGGGGTTTACCAAGTTGAGCAGAGCTTGAAACAAGTCGCCTTATTACAAGGCTTTGGTATCGGCCCCCATGAAATTGTCATGCACCCCGACCAGCAGCACTTAATTGTGGCTGTAGGCGGCATTGCTACCGATAAGCGAACCCCGCTCAACCTTAACACCATGGCACCGAGCTTGGTTTACCTTGATCGCCACACCGGCAAACGGGTGCACACCGTCACCCTACCCGATCACCTACTGAGTATCCGCCACCTCGCCGTGGCCACTGACGGCACTGTGGCGATGGCGTGTCAGTACCAAGGCGAAAGCGAGATGTTGCCCTTGTTGTATCGCCATCAATTGTCATTGCCGGCAACCAGCTTAACCAGCCAAGCGCAGCCCGTGGCGGGCAGCGAAGAAGACTGGCTCAGGTTTAATGATTACCTCGGCTCGGTGGCCATGGTTGGCGAGCAGATCATCAGTACCTCCCCGCGGGGTAACTGTGTTGGCCGCTGGCATAAAGACACGGGCGCGTTATTGGGGATTGAAAACCTAAATGATGTATGCGGATTAGCGGTAACGCCCGAGCAACAGGCGGTGCTGACCACAGGGGCCGGTGTGATAGCGCACCAAGCCCAGCGTCATTTAACGCCGTGGGCTTGGGATAATCATGCAATCGCTTTGCTCTAACTAAGCAGACACTAACGCATCCTGAAACTTAAACCCTTGTTGTTCGAGGGTTTGAGCCACGGTCGGGAAATAAATGTAACTGTAGTATTGGCCTGTGCTGGCGGCATAACTTGGCATGTCCGTCAGACCATTGGCATCCCACCATTGGCGTAAATCAGCGTCGTATTGCAGTGCCCCTTGGGCCACTGCTTGTGCGTCATAACGCTCATTCATCGCAAAAGAAGACAAAGCAACCCGAGGCTTCACCGCACTAGCAGCGCTGTTATCGGGTACGCCTAGGGTTGTTCCGACCACAGGGAAGGTATTGGCCGGTAAACCCAATAATTCAATCATGGCTTGTGGATTGGCACGGATCCCACCGATAGCCGTCGTACCATAACCCAGTGACTCCGCCGCCGTTTGCAGTGCATTTAACATAATGCCCGCATCGACTGCGCCCACCAAAATACCTTCTGCTGATTGGTTGATCGCAAGGTCTTGCTCAACCTTGGCCATGGCCGTGGCGGCGCGGTGATAGTCCATCACTACGGTAATAAACACATCGGCTCCCGCTACTTGCGGTTGACCGCCTGCTAATTCAGCAATTTTCGCGATAGTGGCTTTATCGCGGATCACCACTAATGAAATTTGTTGGCCATTGATCGAGGTGGGAGCTTGCTGCGCCGCCAGTAAAATCTGCTCTAAATCTTCATTGGATACGCTTTCGCCGGTAAAGTTACGCACCGAACGACGGTTTAATTGCTGCTGAATAATCGCATTCATGAACTCAATTCCTTACTGATTAAATGGCTAATGCTGATTATGTTACCGCCTGATGAAAATACTGGTAGTATCAAAAAATGCAAAACTGTTTTAACCAAAGGTAATAAGCATGCATCAACTTGACCTCGCTAAGTACTTGCCCGCGTTTTTAAAAGCGGCGTCTACCTTGAGCTTTTCTAAAGCCGCTCGCGAGCTGGATGTTACTCCCGCCGCCATCAGTAAAGCCGTGAAAAACTTAGAGGAAAAGCTAGGTGTCAGATTATTCCATCGTACGACCCATGCCCTCTCATTGACCGAAGATGGCGAAAGCTTTTATCGCGCCGCTTGCCCTACTGCCTTTCAGTTGTATCAATTGTTTGAAAGCACGCGAAATTTAAAAACAGCACCGCAAGGAAAGCTTAAGGTGTCGGTACCTGAAGGGTATGGTAAAAAGTACATCCTGCCTCTGGTGCAGCCCTTTCTGCAGCTATATCCCGAGATAGAGCTGGATTTACACTTAGATGATCGCGCGGTTGACTTAGTATCAGAAGGCTATGATGTGGCTATCGGCAATCGCATTGGTAATGATGTAAATATCGTGGCGCGTAAGCTAACCGATATGCAGATTACTTGCGTGGCTTCACCGGAATTTTTGGCTCAGTATGGCCAGCCAAAAAGCGTCGCAGACCTCGCTCAACTGCCCTGCATTCGCTATCGCTCGGCTACCAGCCAAAGACTGTTCCCATGGCGTTTTATCAATCAA
The DNA here is from genome assembly GCF_021295345.1 of Motilimonas eburnea. Lineage (GTDB taxonomy): Bacteria > Pseudomonadota > Gammaproteobacteria > Enterobacterales > CBDFNC01 > Motilimonas > Motilimonas eburnea. Next base: position 58,245 of record NZ_JAIMJB010000022.1, on the reverse strand, counting down.
CAAGGTGATACCGAGTTTTTTGAGCCTCGTAAAACCGCGGTGATCGTCAACAATGTTGAAGCCCTGTGTGAACTAGCCAGCCATGGCGTTGGCATCACCTTAGTGGCCACTTGGCAAGCCGAAGCTTATATCAAGCAGGGCCGCTTAGTGGCCTTGTTGCCCGAATGCACGGTTAAGCTACCGCCCGCACAAATCTACTATGCCTCTCGAGCCAACCAACCCGCCAAGGTGCGCGTATTTATCGATTATATTGTCGAGCATTTCAGTCAAGTCGAACTAAACTAGGTCAACTCATTTTCCACACCAAGACATAATATGTCAGAAATCATTTGACATATTATGTCTTGCGCTTTAGTTTACAGAGAAGCTTACAGTTAAGGAAAATACTTATGAATATGGAATGGTTAACAATATTGGCCCCGATCATTGCAGCGGCAATTTATTATTTTGCATTTTATAACAAGCCAAATGATGATCATTGGCGCAAGTTACCTACCTTGCCCGAGTACTTAGCTGCCCATCCAGAATGTCGAACCACGGATGATGAAAATGCTCGCTGCTATCACTGCCAATCGGATAAGGTTATCTTTCAGCCGCTTAGCTGTCATGAAGATCCCCGCTACAAGCATTTTTGTTTTAGCTGTAAACGTACCTTATTCCGCAGTAATTCAATTTTGTAAACCACATTCCCTGAGCAAGCTCAGGTCCCACAAGGCTAGATAGCATCTTGTGGGACCGCAGCTCGCTGCGGGAATAGGTTTAATGTCATTCACTAATGCTCGCTAACACATCTTGCATATCAAACAGTTCAATGTAGTTTTGCCCTGGCGTGAGGCTGATTTCAAAATTCAGCACTTCGCGACACACTTGCTTTAATTGATCGTCCATTTTTTCACTATCAAAGTCATCCACCACGGCGATCAGTTGCTCGGTAGAGTGCTTACCCACCAAGCCATCTTCGGATAACACATCAATAAAGCTGGCAACTAAGCCGTACAAGTCTTTTTCCGCGCTACCTTCTAGGCGCCATAGGGTTGGGTCGGCATATTGTTGGGCATATTGACTGGTGGCGACATCCCAACCAATACCAAAGTTAACCAACACGGCACGTTCACTGTTGCACACAATGTTCTTGGGGCAAATTGCACCATGAAAAATATCCAAACTGTGCAGGTATTGTAACCCCGTTAACAGCTGCACAAACCAGCGTACAGGCTGGCCCGGCACGATCTCGGGTAACTCGTCTAGTGTATGGCCTGGGATCCAAGCTCGGGTGATATATAAGTCTTGGCTGGTGCCTAATTGGCCAAAGGTGATCACCCGCTCGATATGGGGGTGATACAAGGTTGATAAACTGCGAAACAGGTTACTCAACTGAAACCATTGTGCATCCACATTGCGATAAAGGGATAAAGCACAATCATATTGACCCTGAATATGTCGCGCCTTCCAAAGCTCGGTATCGGCAGTAAAGTTGAGCAAACGTTCGAGCTGATAGTGGTGATCGATCACAGCGCCATTTTCGGCCTTCACATCCACCATGTCAGGATCAGGATAAAGGCGACGATAGGCTATCACGGCCGCGATGTCGGAACGAATGGTATCCAAATCACTCATGCGCCCTAGTGCTGCTTGCTTGAACCATTGACTAATGCGCGGCTCAAGGGTGGCCATGGCGGTTTGCTCAAAAATGCTCGCAAACGCTTTAATATCTTCATTAAAGCCCACGTTATCCTTGATATCGATAAATTCCACGGCGCCATCATCGGCCACAAACACGCAGTTTTTATCCCAACCACCTACTGTCATGCCTCGGCGGTGAATTTGCTGCAGTGAAGACACACCGCAACGCAGCACTTCTAAGATTTGATTAATATTGAGCTTGGCCGGGTCGAGTTCGCTCACTGGCTCGCCTTTAGGCATACGCACAGGGAGTACAAGTTGCTCGCCATCTTGGATCAAGGGCGCACAATAGGGCACACCCGAGCATCCCGCTAACGTTTGTAGGCGGTAGAATTCTTTACGCAGTAAGTTCTCGTGAGTAACTTGCATGGCTTTATCATCAAATGCCGACGGCACGATAATTTTAAGTAGCCAAGGGGCACTCCAGTCGCCCGGGCTATATTGCGCCTGCCACACTTCTAGGCCGTGTTGAATAAATAAACATTTAGTTTTTTCAAAGTCTTGGATCTTGTTATTACGCTGCTCCACCACAGCCACTTGGCCCAAGGTATCCAATACTAACTCTCGTTGTTTTTTGGTCACCGGATATTTACGCGGCGCGGTTAATCCCCACTCTTTGGTCAGCGCGGCAACAATCTGTTGCGGAGTGTAGATGGAAAGAGAACCATCGCTTTTTTCTAACGCGATTTCATTTCCTTTGCGACCCGTGACAAACACCATGCCTTGGCACCAAGGGGCATAGACGCCCACAGGAATTTTATGCTTAAGCTTGCCTGATAACACGCGCGCCACATAATTCGCTTTAGCTAGGCTGTTATCTACGTTCCTGCCATCTAACGCCCAAGCATGTTGCCCGGCTTCAAGACAGCCGATGTAGCCTTTCACATCAACCACATACACACCCCATTCACCAATGACTAAGGCATCGACTTCAAGGGCTTGGCCCGATGGGGTGGGAATTTCAATATTGGTCAATAAAACATAATCTGAGGGGAGCTCATCGCTCAGTAATTTAAATGCCCAGCGCTCGGCCTCATTAACCGGTTCGCCAAAACTTATCTGTTTTGCCATGACAAACTTCCCTGTTGCGATAGATAAAAATTTGAGAGCTTGAGCTTAGCATATTGGTTTTCGTCGGAGAACACTTACATCAAGCGCGAACACTGCGCCTGATGATGTGCAAATCCGCTAGGAGAAAATGCGCTTAAGCGCAATGACACTTTGCCATGACGCTTAAATTAAGGTGCTTAAATCGCAAAACACTTAACGCATTGAGGGGGGCAATTTTAGCGAGCCACATTTTAGATCGACCCATAAGCTCCTGACCGTCGGATCAAACCAGCGGCTAATAGTGTGTCTAATGATCACGAGCAAGATGGTCGCTATAATCACACTGAGCCAAAGCTCACTCACCCAAGCCAACAACAAACTAAGTACAACAATCGCGATTAAACTATTGCGGATAGAGCGTAATCGACTGAAGTGGTGGGTGTTCAAGATCAGTCTTTGGGGTAAGTAGCGTTGTAGGCGAACCAAGGCATGGGCTTTGACCGTAGGATTAAGAAACTCAATACGAGCAACCTGCTCAACACCGTATTCAATGGCAATCACGTCACTTGAATGGTCGCTTTTGATACATGTGATGTCTGAATAAGGGATCTCCTTTAGCTTACCATGAGACGCGGCCAAGATTTGTTCCCACGACCCTTGGTTTTGATAAAGGTGCTGCACCTCGTCTAGGTGCTTTTTATGGATCGACAAGGCGGATAAGCATTGCTCGTTCAGCACCACTAAATAGCCATCCTCAACATCAAGCCAGCTATTCTCACTGTAAAAGCCTTCTGGCAGATAGCCTTTTGGCTCACGGGCGAACAGCAAGGTGAGCAAATAATACAGCATGACAGTAGCAGGGATGATAAACATGGCCAATCGTAATGCACGCCGTACAGTAGATTGCGAGGTCAGTTGTTCATTGATCTTAAATGGGGCCATATTGATGCTAGGATCGGTGGCTTGATACCAAATCTCTAATTGCTGTTGACCAGCAAATTCAGTGTATTGTTCAGCCGTCAACGCGATTTCACCAAAATACACTTGGTTGGCGACCGAAAAATCATAGCGTAAATAATACACATCGCGTGTTTTGGTTTTGCCATTACGCCCTTGATACTGCTCAACGTCTTGGTATAAATCGGTGATTGAGCCCTGTGTGGCTTGATGATACAGATACAGAGATTGTGCTTGTTTAAGTTGGCTGTCTTGCATCGAAACCCCCACCACGATGGCTAACACCGAGATCAAGATACAACACATTTGAATGATGCGTTTTCGCTTCTGCCCTTGCGTTAATAGCTTCTTAGCCATAGCTTTGGCCATTCCCTTGCCCATTAATGATTAAAATATTGTTATGGGCATATTTTAACCAATTGAAATGCAAATACCGCTCAATGCGACGAACGGTAAGGTAAAAACGCCTTACCCAACAAGCTGAATAAAGCGCCCTTACCAACAATAATAAGACGAGAGACCAATGCTAATATAAAGTATAAAATATTTATCTTTTATATAATCGTAATTTAGCAAAACCTACCAAAAGGCATGAAAGCACTGATAGTGAGAGCTCGCTCTCAGTTTAGGCGAGCACCCGCTCAAACCCGGCCATACCACGTACCCGAGCGATATAATCGTGGATCACGCTATCTTGCTTTATCACCGCCAACTCTGCGGGTAACAGTGTGACATATTGCAAGGTAGGCACTAATAACGCATCAGCGATACAAAATTCATCACCGGCAATAAAGTCATGTTGTTGTAATTGACGCTCAACCACAGCAACAGCCTGCTCCGCATCGGGTTTACGCCTTGCCATTCGCTCTAGGTTAGGGTTTTCAACCAGCCCATCCATACCGACAAATTCAAGCAAATAACGTCTTATAAGCAGCCTGTCTATGTCCCCTGCTGCTAGCGTTGCCCACATATCTTGTACGGCTTGAACCTTAGGATCGGCATCAATTAATGCTGCCCCTTGAGGTTGTTGCGCTAAATAACGGCAGATGGCCAAACTTTCCGCTAACACAAGATCGCCATCAAACAAGATAGGCATCTTGCCAAAGGGGTGTAATTGAAAGTGCTCAGGGCTTTTCCATTTGATTAAGCGCCCCTGAAACTCACCCCCGATTTGATAATCGACTTGTTTTTGTAAACACACTAGCTCAACACTGCGCACAAAATTACTACGCTGATCGCCATAAATCGTTACCTTACTCATTTGCTATCCTTTTGTCGTAAACGTCCAGCCTGATTGCCAAACTGTTACTAGAGTAAAAAGCATGACAATATGTTCAAGAACATATTTTATGATTATTTTAATATCCTAATTTCAGTTCCGGTTAACCAAAATTGCAATCAGCGAGGAGCGAAAATGCCTTGGCAAGCAGATCATAAACAACAAACGCGGCAGCGCATTTTACACAGTGCAGGAGCCCTGTTTACGGAGCAAGGCTTTAAACAAGTGTCGATTGATGATGTGATGCGACACGCCAAACTCACCCGAGGGGCGTTTTATCATCACTTTGCGTCTAAGCAAGCCCTCTATAGTGAAGCTATCGTGTTTTTTGCCAAGCACGCTTCACAAGCCAGACGCCAAGGTGCCACTTCACTTTTGGAAATCATTGAACGATACCTTTCTCTTGAGCATGTGAAAGGTGAGCAAAGCCCTTGTCCGCTGGCTTTTTTAATATCTGATATTGGCTTGCAAGATCAGCAAGCCAAACAAAGCTACGGCCGCGTATTTGACGGCTTAGTGCAGCGCTTAAGGGATACGGCGGCAGTCAGCCACACCCAAGCGATGCAAGCAGCCATTAGCATGGTGGGCGCCGTCGCCCTGGCGCGCTCAACCCAGTGTGAGGAGCAAGCAACCAAGATATTGGCCGCAGCCCGCACTAACACACTTAATCTATTAGGCTTAAGCAGTGAGACATCCTGTTAATAATGCAAACAAGCGTTAAGGATAAATTAACCTTATATCAACATTCTTGATAAGACTAATAAGCTTAGTAAGGTAATTAAATTACTACTTTATTGACCTAGATAGGTATTTTGATCCGGCATCAGACTACATCTGTAACTCAATAACAGCTGTTCATCGCCCTACGGCAGCATAAAACCTAACGTAAAAAAGGCAATTTGCCACTTGGGGAATGGGCTGAAGCCCTAGGGCCTTAGTTTTAGATAAAAAAAAACCTTGGCACTTGGCCAAGGTTTTAATAAGGCATCACAGATGAGCTGATTAAATCAACTTAGGAATGCCAGGTAACATACCGACTGCCGCCATGGCGATAGTACAAATAACAAACGCAAGGCCCGGTACCACAATGCGATCCGCAAACGACAGTTTGGTTGCACGCTCTTTATCACCAATCAAACCATTGTTGTCGAGTAACATGGTTAATGCCCAAGCAAATACAGGATTAGCAACAAAGGCGGCAAAGATACAGATACCCGCAGACTGGCTGCTCTTAGTGTCTTTAACCATTTGCATACCCGCTTCCAGTAGCGGTAAGAATACACCTACTAACAATGCGATAGACATAACCGGACGCCATACAGTGACATCCATTGGGTAACCTAAGATAGCAACGATAATACAAAGAGCACCCAGCAAGATAGCACCAGCAGGAATTGGACGTTTGGCGATGGCCGCAGGGATCATGTAAGTACCCCAGCTTGATGTAATGTTACCACCACCAACAGCGGTACCTACGATTTGACGCACCGAACAACAAGTCATGGTGTCATCCACGTCCATCAGTACTTTTTCAGTCTTCTTCGGATAGTTCAACTCTTGGAAAATACGGTGACCTAGGAAGTCAGGCGACCACATGGCAACCGCCAAGATAGCGAACGGTAAAGAAGCGATAAAGTGCTCTAGGTTAGGTAAACCAAGCTGCCAACCGGTTTCCGTAGAGCCCCACCAGTAAACAGGGTTCAGGTTCGGTAGACCCGGCTCAGTGACAAATTTAAGGTCAAGACCCGCACCTAAACCAAGTGCAACGACAATGGCCGCAATCGCACACAATGGAATGGCTAACCAGCGTTTACCGATACGCGCTAGGTAGGCGTAAATAACGATGTTAATGGCGAGGATAATAAAGGCCACGTGACTCAAGCTGTAATCAAGGGCATGGGCCGTTTGTAAACCGGCAGACCAATCAAATAATGACGTGATCTGGCTTTTTGCCCCCATAAACCCGAGGAACACCAGTAATCCCCCAGCAACCCCATCACTGGTGAGATTAACCAGCTTCGAGCCCCCCTTAAAGTAGGCTAGTAACAAACCAAATATACCGAGTAGGATTGCCAATGCCAGTGGGTGAGCACCCGCTAACGCAATCGCACCAATTAGGGGAATCATTGGCCCGTGGTTACCGGCCAAGTTGGCTTTCGGGTTAAAGAAACCTGAGCCTAAAATACAAAATAGTAATGCAGGGATCAGCATTTCAACGCGAACCACCTCAATGGCAAATTCTGCCCCAAGGTTAACGTGTTCCCATTTAGCTGACAGGCCACTGGCCCACGCTTGCATTACCGCCGAGTACATCACGGTAATACCAATCGTACCGGCAATCGCTGGCACTAGGTCTTCCCACTCAAAACGAAAATCACGACCCGGCAGGTTTAAGCCCCAGCGGCGTGGCTTCATGATTTGTAATTCATGATCTAAGTAATCTGAGCGTGAAGCAAATTCAGAAGCGGGCTTGTGGAGCTCCTGATATGTTTTGCCTGCTTCAGCATCAGGTTTTGCTGTGTCAGTCATAACGTCCTCGACTATTTCAATATAAAAACGGTACTATCGGTAACGAATTGCAGTATGTTGCTAAATCCGCTGCAAAATCCTTTGCCATGCCGATATTCTGTGACTGTAGAGACTACTGGAGCACAGGTAAATTAGTTAAACAAGTTTTACTGATTAAGTATATAATTCTTTTTGATATGAAATTTTCTCTAAAACAAATAGCTATTTTCGATGCCATCGCCGATACCGGTAGCGTAAGTGCGGCCGCAACCCGTATTGCCATTAGCCAATCAGCAGCCAGTATGGCACTGCAACAACTCGAACAGCAGGTGGGAACCTTACTGTTTGATCGGCAAGGTAAACGCTTAGTATTAAATTCCTGGGGCTTGTGGCTGAGGCCGCGTGCTAAAGCCTTGTTGCAAGATGTCCATCAAATTGAAATGGGTCTCAATGCTAAGCACTCCCTCAGTGGCCAGCTCAAACTGAGTGCCAGCCAAACCGTGGCGGAAAGCTTGATCCCCAGTTTAATCAGTAACCTCGACAGTAACTTCCCACAAATCCAAGTGAAGCTAGAGGTCAAAAATAGCCAACAAATCATCCATGATGTGCGCAGCTTTAATATCGACCTCGGCGTCATTGAAGGCCGCTGTGATGACAGCCGTATTCATCAATCCTTATGGTGTGAAGATGAGCTGATTATCGTCGCTGCCGCCACCCACCCCTATTCTCGTCAAGAGGAAGTCTCATATAGTCAGCTTGAAGCCAGTAAATGGGTATTACGCGAGTCAGGCTCAGGCACGCGAGACGTATTTGATGCTGCCATTTTTGGTAAGTTAGAACATTTAGATGTGATCAAAGAATATGACCATATACCAACACTGATTGCGCTGATTGCAGCAGGTGAATACATCAGTTGCTTACCCGCCCGCAGTTGCGCCAGCGGGATCCAACAAGGCCTTTTAAAGCCCCTTAATATTAAAGGGTTAAGCCTTAAACGTCATTTTTCTTTTATTTGGCATAAAGACATGAACGACCATGCTTTACGGGATTGCTTAATCAAAGAAGCCAAACGGCTTATCCGTTAGGCCAAAAAGTCGAACAAGGTACCCACCTGACGACTCGTGCCAGCGCCTGCGCCGCCAAATAAACTGTCGGCCTGCTGGTTAGCATAGTCTTTGATGGCCAACTGCATTTCATTCACTAATTCATCAAGCTCTTGCTGCAAGGGCTTTAGCTGATCATCTTTTTCACCTGATGTCAGCGACGTATTGTAACGAACCTCAGCCATCGACTGCTTGACCCTTTGAATACCTTCTAAAATGGTTTCCCGTGTGGAGGGAGCAGCTTCCTCTTGATCCGTCTCGGGCAAGGTCGTTGCAGGTGAGTCTGGCTTAACCAAACCAGCCTGGGGAGCTTCAGCTTGAGATTGTGCCGCATTAGCCTCTGCCTGTTGCCGTTTTAATTGCGCCAGCTCAGCTTGGATCCCAATACTATGATAATCGTTTAATTTCACCTCATACTCCACTATATAAAACGGCCAATGCGTCAAAAACCCGACAAAACTCATTGGTAAAGCCTTATCAGCGAAATAAAGTAAGCAATATTCATACCCAACTAGGTATAACCTCAGCTTTGGTTAACTGAGAGTGGTGGTCAGCTTGTGCTTATATTTTTCGCCGAGCAAGCTCGTCTCCCACAAGGAAGCAATCCATGCAGCTGTGTAGAACGCTTTGTAAGCCGCGGCTCTGTGGGAGCTGCAGTCATGCAGCGATTAAATTAAGGTGTTGCTTAACCAAAGTTCAGGTAGTTATAGGTAAATATAAGCAAGCTCAGGTGCCACAAACTCACAACCACAGGCAATCCTCGTGGTCTCCCTATATCGCCCGTCGTATAAAAAATAGCCGCAAATGGTAATTGACATATAATGTCTCAAAGTTATGATGAGGCCACCTCTATTTAAATTGAGAAAACCCTACAAATGAAAAAGTTTTTTATGATGTTCGCGCTGATTTTTGCAGTCGGCCTTGGCGCTAGCCCAGACGTTGAAGCCAAAAAATTCGGCGGCAGTAAATCCTTTGGTAAAAGCCACAAAACTGCACCGGCTCAGCCAGCATCACCGAATAAACCTGCAACCACCCCTGCTACCAACCCAGGTAAAAAAGGCCTAATGGGCGGCATGCTAGGTGGTTTGCTGGCCGGTGGTTTATTAGCCGCATTGTTTATGGGTGGCGGCTTTGAAAATATCCAAATCATGGATATCTTAATCATTGCCTTAGTGGCGTTTGTGTTATTTAAAGTGTTCCGAGCGGTGATGGCATCCAAAGCAGGAGCACAGCAACGCCCCGCTTATGCAACAGGTCAAAGCCAAGATCAGTTCCGCCAACAAGCAGACCAAGGTGGCTTTGCTAACAGCGGCAATGGCGGCTTCGCTCAAGCGGCAAGCGATGTCCCCTTTGATTTGCCACCCGGATTTGATTTACCTGCGTTTTTAGAAGGCTCTCGCAGCCACTACAAAACCCTGCAACAAGCTTGGAACGACAACGACCTGAGCAAGATCCAAGAGTACGTATCGATTGAGCTATATAACGAACTCAGCCAACAGCGTCGTGAGCTGGAAGGCGCACAGCATACCGAGGTGATGTTCTTAGACGCAGAGCTAGTACGCGCAACCCACAATGCTAGCCTAGCTGAAGTGAGCGTTAAGTTTAGCGGTCGTTACCGCGACACGGTGGAAGGCGTTGAAGAAGACATTAAAGAAGTATGGCACTTAGAGCGCAACCTAGCGCAAGCTAATGCCCCTTGGTTAATCGTCGGTATCGAGCAATAAGAGCGACGTTCAATCCATCTGTTGTTAACGAAGCCCCTTTATAGGGGCTTTTTTGTTAGCAGTGCTAACACACTTAAGTTACATTAAAATGGCAGAGCAATGAGATTGTGGTAACAGAGGAGAATGATTGGATTGCAGCCACTGAGCTTTAAAAGCCACGAAAAACTGTCGATCAAGCTAACTCACCAATTAGCCAAGGGCGAGCTGCGTCGGCTAGACCTGTTCTTTTCATTACCCAAAGAGATGGGGATTAATCGCAACACCCTCAGTGAAACCGATTACTTTAATTCCGCCATCACCGGCCAGCGAGCTTATTACACCCAGGGCTTACATTTACCCTTGCTGCATACCCGTTTTGCAAGTCGAATGAAACGCTCACCGGAAGAATACCGCACCAACTTAAACCTGTTTGCCTACCAATATATAGTGGCGTTAGATACCGATATCGCCGAAGCCTTGGTGTTAGAAGACAGTGAATACACCCATGCGTTTTACGATGCCGCCATTGTGCTGGCTGCAAACAGTGTCACCATCCTCAAAAAAATGCGCCGTAATGCTCCCAATGATGTGAAGTTAAACTCCATCTTTGAGAACGTAGACAATTATTTATCTTGGTACACAGAGCAAGCATTACTGGCCATGCTGGCTAAAAAGCCCCGTCAGTCAGATTACAGTCAACAACGCAGCGATTTGTTGGCCATTTGCCAACAAGAAAACCAATATCGCTTAGACCTTAACTACAACTCCACGGCCACCCTCAACGACCCGAACCGCATATCCAACAAAATGCGCTTATTACGCCGTTTGATTGAACATGGCGTGGTGTTTCGCGAGCACACCACCGCATTAGGCAATATCACCAAAAAAGTGGTCACCGGGGTCGCGACTTCTTTAGTGATGATAGTCGTGCTCACCTTAATCATTAAAACCCAAGGCGCCCTCAGCGGCCTCACTTCGGCGATGATCTTAACCCTGTCGGTGATTTACGGCATACGTGAAGTATTTAAAGAAGACTTTCGTAATATCCTGTGGCGCTGGATCCGACGTGGCAAACCTAAGTGGTTGCGCACCTTAAAGGACTCGGTTAATCAAACAGAAATGGCGAAACAGCGCATTTGGCTCGACTATATTCGCTCGGCTAAATTGCCCCAAGCAGCCAAAGAGCTCTTGGCCCGCCGCCATAGTCAAAATCAACAAAGTGCCGTATTGCTGCATTATCGTTTGGAAACCAAGGTCGCCAATGCCGAATTCCAGCCCGGCTATGAAACCTTAGAAGAAAACCTGATCTTTAGCCTGCGCCCCTTCGCGCGATATTTAGAGCGGGGCCAAGGTAAGTTATACGAGCAAAACAACGACAAGATCCAAAAGACCTCGATAGAAAGGCGTTACCAAATCAATGTGGTGGTGGCCATCAACCAAAACAGTCAACAAGCCCAATTTGAACGCTATAAAATCACCCTAAATCGCTCGGGGATCGTCGACATTGAACACGCCGGCTCATACCAGCCTAACGCCGAAGAAAAGCCAAAATAAGTTAGCGTCGATAAGCTTCCAATAATTTCATAAACAAGGGTTTAGCCTGGTCGAATAAGGGGTTCATCTCCACCACACCTGAGTTTTTGAGGTAGCGCCCCACGGTTTGATGGTTGGGCCGAAACACAAAGCTGTAATGATGAGGGCGCTCTTCAATGCCAAATTCATCTTCACTTAAATGCACCGCATTATCTGAATAAATTTGAAACACCTTGAGGATCTTCTCCATGGTTGGCGATACCAACTCCGAGCGCGCCATGGTGGCGCCTTGCGCGTTAGAAATAAGCACTTCAAACACATTAGAACGATAAGCCACCAGAGAATACAATTTGCGGATTTGGTTACGCGTTGGCGGGCTCGCCGCATGAATTTCCCCTCGCAGGCAAAAGCGTAATAAGCGCAGTTCCGCCATCAACTTGATCAAGTCCACTTCGTTCCATTGCTTGCCCGACTCAGGCGGGCCATACATCACGGTCACAGCATCAACATGATTACGGCGGCGATCGGGATACCAGCGTTGTAAATTAAGCATGCGTCCATCAGGCAGAATAAACCCCACATCTTTGGCCGCAGTGGACAGACCAAAATGGTCGATTAAGACTTGCGTTTTTTGCTCTGGTGACAACTCTTGCATGGTTTCGCCTCTGATTCGCAAAGTGCTGATAATCAAACTATAAAAGCTATGCAGTAAAAGCAAATGTGATCGAGAATAATTGTGAATAGTTACAGCTTATTGGTAATTTTTGACGTAGCACAGCGTTTTATCTGCCTAAACTGTTTACTGTGACTACAACTTATAGCCTATTGAGGAAGACATATGAAAGGCGCTGACATCATTTCCGCTGAATTAGTAAACGACTTAAAGATCCTCTCTTGTTTTAATACCGACAACCACGAACAGGGCATTAAAATTCACAGTGACTGCGCTCCCGAACTGGCAGCGGCAGCCAAACGACTCTTCGACAAAGGCTTAATCAGTCGCGATGACGGCGGTTACCTGACCGACCTAGGGGTCACCACCGCCGAGCATTTAGAGGCGTTGTTACTTTCGCTTCGTTAATTGTCATTCATTACTGAGGGTTGCAAGCTAGGCTTAGGGTCTAGCTTGCGAATAGACAAGATCACCTCACCCACTTCAAAGCCCCATTTCACTATCTTGCTGCGATTGATGATTTCTCGCTCGGATACCTGATACATCCAGTCATCAAATTTTACCTCGTATTCGGTGCCGTCAACCGTTAACACCAAATCATAAACCCAATGCAGCGCATTGCCGTTACTGCGGCCTTGAGCGGTGCCGATAATGTCTCCTGCGGTGCCTGTGTATTGACCATTACCCAGATCGGTAATGCGCCAAGTGCGTGTGGTTTTTTCACCATCATCAAACACAAACCATTCTTCTAACACCCCTTGGTTATCTTGCCAGGTGCCCAGTAACTCAACGGTAAAAGTGCGGGTAACCACACCGGAGCGATCAATCACCACACCAGCGGCTTCTAATTCACCAGTGAAAAACTGCTGCAAGTCGAGTTGAGGTTGTTTGTTATCGTAATCACTGAGCTGCTGGCTGCTGCAGGCAAACAGGAGCAAGCTGGTCAATAGCAAGGCAAAAATACGCATTTAGAGGGCTCCTATCAGTTGTTGACGCAAGTCGGGGCGGCTCGTTTGTTCAGATAACCAGATGGCAATAAAGGCATTGGCGAAGTCGCCCCCTTCAATTTGACCCAGCAAGCGATTGTTGAAGAAAAATTGGCCCTCACTGGGTGAACTGGCCACAAAAGTGAGCACATCTCCATCTTTAACATCAGGCCAAAGCTGGGATAATTGTGCTAGCCACTTTGATTGCTCAGGATGGTTAAGACCAAGGTGCTGCCACTGATCTTGGGTCGCACTGACAAGATCGTCACGATCAATGTTTTTGTGATACTTGATTTGCAGCGCAACGGGATATTGCTGTGCTTGGTAACGCCCTGTCGGGCTGTATAAAGTGGCATCGTACAAGGTAAAAAATAACCAATCCATGGAGCCACTGCCTACCTGCTTTAAACCTTGTAAGGGTGAGGCGCTGACGGGGCTGGCGATAATAAGTGCAAGCCAAAGCGCGGTAAATAATGTGGCTGCTCGATGTTTCATTCAATCTTCTCCTTTGGCCGTTGCTGTTGTCTTATACGAAGCGAACCAAGGGGAAGATCTTAAATGCGCCTAACTCCACAGTAAATTCCACCAACGTTGCCACCAACTTTCAACGCGCCCTAGCCACTCACCTTGACTCGTCCCTTGAAAGTGAAAGCGCACCGTCACCGGCAGGTTTTCGATTTGTGCATCGATTAAACGCTCAGGTTTAATGGTGACTTCAAGGGCAGCATTATCCCGTTGAAATGCGGTGCTCAAGCTATCGGGGATCATCGCCGCCATCACGGTGGGCGCACTGACCTGACCGGCCACTGTTTTTCCATTGGGCAAGATAATGGTCACGGCTTGGCCGATATGGGAATAATCAAGGAATTTAGCCGGTAAGTAACTGATAACCTGCTGATTTTTAGGCTGACTTAGGAGCACTAATGGCGAGGTATTGGTAACAATGTCACCTTGCTTTACAAACACATGATGCACGGTCGCCGCGCGAGGCGCTTGTAGGTTTAACGCCGCTTGCTGTAACTGCAACAAGTTGATTTGTTGGTTAAGGTCACGCATCAAATTGGCAATGGGGCCGGTGATGGATTCGTTATAAAATTCGCGCTTGGCATTATCCAGCGCATACTGGCGATCATGAACCAGTATCCGAGCTTGAGTATATTGGTTACGAATTTCCGCCATTTCCGCTTCGTTTAATACCCCTTCGCGGCGTAGCGCGTTATATTTGGCCAGCGTCGCCCCTTGATCGGACAACCCCTCCTTCGCCGCAGCCAATGCTTTTTCCAAGCTTCTTAACAGCACCGAGCTGCGGTTTTGTTGCCGATTATGTAAGCTGGCCAGCTCAGTGGCTAACAAGGCTTGCTGACCTGTTAGACTTTCGCTGGATAGCTGGATCAAAGGCTGCCCCGCCACCACTGGCTGCCCCGGCTGCACTAAAATCCGCTCAACAATCGCTCTATCACTGGAATATAAGATTGCCGCATCGGTATTAAGCAACCCCTTAGCTTTCACTATGATGGTGTCATTAGCCAATTGGTACAGCATAAACACCACAGGGCTGATCACCACCAACAAGATAGCATACCAACGCAACCTAAAAACCTTACGCTTATCAGAGGCATAGATAACCTTGACGCCATTGTCCACATCAGGCTGACGTTGTTTTGGAACTGAAAACTTAATGTCCATCTTGCCCCCCTGTTGCTCCGCTCTGTTGCCTTATTCAATCTTCACATTAATACAGCAATGCCAAAAGTTATCGCTGCATGACTGCAGCTCCCACAAAACAGCTGCCTCCACAGAGCTTAGAACTTATTTCCTCGCTTGATGACCCGCTAAAGAAGAGTGCCATACTTTGCTTCTTCCCTACTTTATGAAACTTAGAACTTATTTCCACGTTTGATGACCCGCTAAAGAAGAGTGCCATACTGGGGGGATCCAAAACCCCAATATCGATCAGAACTTATTTCCACGCTTGATGACCCGCTAAAGAAGAGTGCCATACTTCACTTCTTCCCTACTTTATGAAACTTAGAACTTATTTCCTCTCTTTATTACCCACCAGGGCGCCATACTGGTTTCCTCGTGACCGCGAGCCAGTAGTTCATAAAGCGCCGCTATCATCGACCAGATCTTGCGAAAGAAGGCAAACAAGGGATAAACCGGCGACCAAAGAAAAATCCACAGCTCTTGTTCACGCCGCTCGGAAATCAAGAAGTAATACAGAGCAAGCAACAGCATGGCTTGGCCTAGATAAAGAAAATAAACAAACAACAACACGCCCCATACATAAGCCGCGGGATAAATTACAAACAACCAAATGGTAAAGAGAAAAATCAAAAACGGCAGGATCACTTCCTGCAACACCCCGTAAATCACAGTAAAAAGGAAGTTTTTTAATCCCAACAACCGCAATCGAAAGCTTTGCTTATGCTTACGCAAGTATAAAAACAGCAAGTCACCGTCCCAACGTAAACGCTGCTGGCGAAAAGACTTAAAGGTGTCAGGTACATCGGTAAAACCGATGGCATGGGGCTCAAACGGAATATATAAATGCGGGTGGCGACCAAAATACGCTTTGATCCGCATGGTTAAATCTAAATCTTCGGCGGTATGGGTATTCCAGCCACCTATTTTTCGCAAAAAGTCGCAGCGAAAAGCGCCAAATGCCCCCGAAATATTATTCACCATATTCCAACGTGCTAGCCCCGTTTTAGCACATTGAATCGACATCATGTATTCTAAGGTTTGCAGCCGTGTTACCCAGCTCTCCCCTTGATTGCGTACCTTTAATGCTCCTGCCACAGCAGGCACATTGGGATCCTGAAAGTGCTTCACCATTAAGGCCACAGTTTGGTTATCAAACGAGGTATCGCCATCTGCATTCATGATGATGTCACCCCGACTCACATGCAGTCCCGCATTTAACGTCGAAACGCGCCCACCGCGCTGCCATTTTGGTAATACGCGGTAACTGCGATTGGGGTAGCGCCTAATTTGATTACGATTGGCTTGAATAAACCATCGACGGCATCCCATGGCCGCTTGATAGGTGTGCAAATTTTGCTTGGCACCATCGATCACCGCAATGATTTCAATGTGGCCCGCGTAAATTTGCTCGGCAAAACTCAAAATGGTTTTTTCTATGTCTCGCCCCTCGCCATAACAGGTAATGATCACCGAAACCCTTGGCGAATAAGTGCTGGGCGCTCGCAAGAAAGCCTGACGATGGCGATACCAATTGAGCACACCAAACACCACCACCAACAACAAAGACAGCTCAAGAAAAATAAACGCCGGTAACAGAAAAGCCGTGCGCTGACCATCAATGAACGCGCTTAACCAAATTTGACTTAAAAACCCCCAAAGGGCATTGAAGGTATCAAGCATCACCGGATACCTCAGACAATAGCCGCGTCAACAAAAAGTCGGCATTATCCCCCTCTTGCAGCTCGGTTGGCGCATGGAACGATGACACGGCCATGGCTAACGCATCCGTACCTTGCACTAAAGAAGACAGCTGCTGCATTTTTTGCTGCACCACCGTCAAATGATCAAAAGGTAGATTAGGTAACAAAAGGAGGTAACTGTGGTCTTGGTACTGACAGATCACATCCGTTACCCGTAAGCTGTCTTTGATTTGCGCACCTAATTGGCTGATTATGCGATACACCTGAGCGGCACCTAATTGCTCAACCGCTTGCTCTACACGATTGAAGCTTAAGCATAATAAGGCAAACTCAATTTGATGGCGTCGACTCAGGCCCACTTGCCAATCCACTAACCAATGTAAGTAATCGCGAGATACTTGTTCACCTAAATCCAAACTAAAGCGCTCATCTGAAGCGACTCTTAATCTGAACTTGGTCTTATCCGTGATTTTGAAAGATTGGATCTGAGCGATATTTAAATCACTGGGGTCGTTTTCATGATCACAATGTAAACAACGCGCCACCACCTTAGCCTCAATGAAAAAGGCCCCGCAATGGTTACATTCCATATTCTCTAAAGGCCGATCATAATCTGTACCAATATGGCGTAAGGCAGTTGAACAATTAGGGCAAACCAAGCGTCCACCCTCCATAAAGGTTTGTTGCTCACCCACATGGCCGCAAGTAAAACAATGTATCGCCGACTGCTGTTTAATATCAATACTGCTGCACTGCGGACACAAATCTATATAGTTCAGCGTGTTATGACTGCAATGAGTACACTGGCGAACGCGGTCGATTAAACTCACAGGCGCAAGCAGTTCATCACGCACGGCTTGGCGCAAAAAGAACAGGCTGTCGCCTAAGTCAAACAACTCGATCAGGGGATAGCGATAACTGAACGCTGAGGCCAAATCTCGCTCAGGCTGTAATAATTGCTCACCACGCAAGGCCAAATAAGCCAGTAAATGATCTTGTGGGTTTTGCATTTTTTCCAGCTCAGGGAAACTTTGATACGCCTGCTGCCATGCGGTTAAAGCTGCAATCAAGGCGGCTTCATCGGGTAAGCGACCATCCAAAGGAAAGCGGCACGGCAAGTTGGAAAAAACCAATTTAAGTGCCGAATTGGAATGCTGACGGATCACAGGGAGCGCTTCATCTGCGCCATGTTGACAGAGCAAAATAGCCACCAGCGAGAGCTCGCCAAGAGCATCATAAAACGCCGCCATATTCACCACCACTTGCACGCGAAAGCGCGCTGAATATATCTGCTGCGGCTCGCCCAAACACAAAATGGTCGGCTTATTGTTGTCCTCAAGGAATGCTTCGCCGGCCTCGTCTACACACAGCAATGCGGGTACTTGATTAGCTGGATCTGACATAGGCGACTCCTTGCGACAGCAAACCTTTTCCAAAGGGGCTAATAAGGTTATCTGTTACTCTTTTAATAAGTTTAGTCTGGAATTTCAAAGCAACCCCAGAGAAATAGATTAAACCACTCTAATATCGAGACTTTTTTCATAATTCGTCACGGGTGTTGACTCATTTAGTAAAAGCCAATAGGATTTGCGTAACCAGTTACGTAAATAAAAACGGAAATAATGGATTATTTAAAAACCTTAGGTAGCTTATCCCTAGGCAGTCGAACTAAACGTTTATCAGACTTGTTAATGCAACAAGTGGAAGCCATCTATCAACAGCAAGGCATTGACCTACACCCAAGCTTTTTCCCATTATTTATGCTGATAGCTAAACAGGGCCCCGTCAGCGTCACTCAAGCCGCAACACGCTTAGCAGTCAGTCATCCCGCTATCAGCAAGATAACCAAAAAAATGATCCAAGCTGGCTTGCTTAGTAAACAATCCAGCCCAGATGATCAACGGGTATCGGTATTGGCTTTCACCGACAAAGCCACCGCCATCAGCCAACAAGCAGAGCCCATTTGGCAGCAAATTCAGTGGCATGTAGAGCAGATAATGGCGCAGCAGCAACACCCTCTGCTCGCCGCCATTGAAGAATTTGAACACCACTTGCAGCAGCTAAGCCTGACTCAGCGGGTGTTGGGGGAGCTGCAATCCACCCCCAAGGAATTAGTGTTGGAGCAATGGCAAAGTCAATACAAGGCAGATTTTACTCGCTTGAATCTAGCGTGGCTTGAGCAGTATTTTAATGGCGAGCTCACCGACATTGACCAACAAGCCCTGTTTTCACCTGAGCAATACTACCTAGCGACAGGCGGCTATATCTTTTTTGCGCGCATTGGCTCTCAAGTGGTGGGCACCTTGGCGTTAAAAGAAGCGGGCCAGCAGATGGAAGTATCAAAGATGGCGGTTGAGCCTGAATTCCAAGGTCGCGGCATTGGCCGCCAATTAATGCTCAAAGCCATTAATAAAGCCAAGCAACTCAACAAAGCCGGGCTGTATTTAGAGACCAATAGCGGCTTAGCCAACGCCATGACCTTATATCAACACTTGGGCTTCCAATGTCGGCCCCACCCCGAGGGCCAATCCCGTTACCCAAGAGCAGACCGCTATATGACCTTAGATCTAGGAGCGATAACATGACCGCCATCTCGATGACCCAGTCGCCCACCAGCAAGGAATTCAGTGCCGGCGTGATCGCTACCCTACCGCTGATCTTGGGAGCCATACCCTTTGGCATCTTATTTGGCACCTTAGCACCAAGCAGTGGCCTTTCCATTGCCGCCACGCTGGCGATGTCCTTGTTTGTCTATGCAGGTGCGGCCCAATTTATTGCCTTAGGCTTGCTCGCCGCAGGTGCCAGCCCAAGCGTGATTATTTTCACCACCTTAGTGGTGAATCTGCGCCACCTACTTTATGCCACTGCCATGGTCGAGCAGGTAAAACACTTACCTTTAGTGATGCGCGCCCTGATGGCCTTTGGTCTGACCGATGAAACCTTTGCCGCCGTCAGCCGCCGCTATCAGCAGCAAGATATCAACAAAGCACACTGGTTTTATTTTGGCTCTATGACCGCCATGTACGGCAATTGGGTACTGTGTACCATCATAGGGCTGATATTAGGTAATGCCATTCCCAACGTGGAACAATGGGGGCTCGACTTCGCCATGTCGGTCACTTTTATTGGCATGGTCGTGCCTTATTTAAACAGCCGCGCCATGATAGGCGCCGTGGTCGTGGCGGCGGGTATGTCACTCGCGTGTGCACACTTGCCCAATAAAATGGGGTTAATCATCGCGGCGCTCGCAGGTATCGGTGTTGGTTATTGGCTATCACGGCGTTATCCTAGCGCCCAAGGCGAGGTGAAAGCATGATGTCTAACCAAGAACTTATTCTTATCCTTGGCATGTTTGCCGTGACCTTTGCTATCCGTTTTATCATGTTTGCCGTGGCCGGTAAGATGCAGCTACCCAAGCCGCTGCAGCGGGCATTAGCCTATGTCCCCCCGACAGTATTAACGGCGATCATACTGCCTAGCTTAGTCTTACCCCAAGGCAGCGTAGATATTAGTTGGCAAAATAGTTACCTGGTTGCCGGTGTGGTGGCGTTTGTGATCGCCCTTGTCACTCGCAATCTGCTATTAACCATCGCCTTAGGCTTGGCCTTTTTTATGGTGTATCATCACCTTATCTAATACAACGCGCACCTGCAGTGACTGGCAGAGTGCGCCTGAATGGCTAGAATTAGTGGCCGCCGTGAGCCTTGTCATATAACCAGATCCGCATAATAGAAACCAAGTTATCGAAGTCCACCGGCTTGGTTAAGTATTCCGACGCTCCAGATGCAAGTGACTTTTCTTTGTCTTCTGGCATGGTTTTCGCGGTTAGGGCTATGATAGGCACTTTTTTATAATGCTCCATCTGCCGGATCAATTCGGTGGCTTTATTGCCATCCATCACCGGCATCATGGTATCCATTAATATCAATTCAAAATCTGTAACTTGCTCTAACAGGTTAATGGCTTCTTGACCGTTTTCGGCAAGCTCTACATTGACGCCAATCTCGATCAGCATTTTCGATAAGGCATAACTGTTACGCATATCGTCATCAACCAGTAGCACCTTGCGCCCTTCTAGTAACTCAGCCTCATTGTGGAGCAAGCTAATTTCCGCTTCCTTGTCGGTTTCTGCTTGGTGCAAGAACAGCTTCAGATCATCTTCCAGTCTTTCAGCCGAATCGGCTCCTTTTAGCACAATCGAAGAAGAATACTGATCCAGTTGCTTTTGCTCTTCTTTACTAATCTCTCTTCCGGTATAGATGATAATGGGGGTAATATTGCCGCTGCCACTTTCGCCCAATTGATTTAATAGCTCAAAGCCGGACATATCCGGTAGGCCAAGGTCTAAGATCACCGCATCATACTGGTTTTGTTGCATCCGTTTTAGGCCATCCCCCCCTGTGCTAGCCGTATCTATCTTCAAGTTTTCACTTTCTAGCAATTGCGCCGTGGCTTTTTGGTTACTTTTATCATCTTCAATCAGCAACACATTCCTCATACTAGATCCACTCACTCTGGCCATGTGGGCAAACATGGCAACTAACTGATCATTAGAGACCGGCTTGCTATCAAAACCAATGGCGCCGATGGCCAATAAGGATAATTTGTCTTTATCTTGACTGGCGATCACTTGCACTGGGATGTGGCGCGATTGGGGATTCGTTTTAAGCTGGCTAATGACCTGCCGTGCGTTCAGCTCCTCTAAATCGGCATCTAAAATGATGCCTACGGGTTGATACTCAATCGCCAGTTGCAGCACGCTTAGGGCACTATGAGTAATAATACATTTGTACTGGTTTTGGTTTGCAGTGGCTTGAATACTCATGATTAGCTCATTGTCATTTTCAACAATCAGTAAACACTTATCATCAGCAGTAATGATATGCCTATCATCGCTAAACCATTGGGAAGTCGAACTTGGACTCTCGGGCGTAGCCGCCGCTAATGATGCACTCTGTTCTGCTGGTATCGGCGTAGTTAATGCAGGTAAATACAAGGTAAAAGTACTGCCGTTGCCTTGTTCACTTTTCAGGTGAATTTCGCCTCCCAGCAACCGGCTCAATTCGCGAGCTATGGTTAGCCCAAGCCCTGTGCCACCGTACTTACGACTGGTGGTGCCATCTTCTTGCTGGAAAGCTTCAAAAATGGCGTTTTGTTTCGCCTCTGGAATGCCGATCCCAGTATCAATAACCGAAAACGCGATGCAGTCTTCCACCTTCATGTCACTGTGTAAAAAGTGAGTATTTGCATCCGCCCGATGAATCGACAGCTTCACTTCTCCATGAGGAGTAAACTTCATTGCATTGGATAACAGATTTCGCAAAATCTGCTCAACCCTAAGGTTGTCACTACAAAATCTAGTGGGTAAGCCAGATTCAATGTCTATCACAAAAGCCAAGTTTCGCTCTTGAGCGACAGGCTTAAACATTCTTTCCAAGTTGCTGGTCAGATGCGAGAGCATGATTTCTTCGCTGTGTATGGTCAACTTACCGGCTTCGACCTTAGACAAGTCCATAATGTCATTAATCAGAGTTAATAAGCTGTTGCCACCATCAAAAATGACCTTCGCATCTTCGACTTGAACCGGCGTTAAATTGCCGTGTTTATTTTTCGCTAAACCTTTAGCCAATAACAGCAAGCTATTCAGTGGCGTTCTCAATTCATGGGACATGTTCGCCAAAAATTCAGACTTATATTTGCTGGCCGTTGCCAGCTCCTTCGCTTTTTCTTCAATTTGCTGATTTTTAATTTCAATATCACGCTGTTTAACTTCCAGCGCTTGGGTTTTTTGCTCTAAATCGGCATTGGCACCTTTTAGCTCACTGGACTGCTGATTGAGCAATTGCGCTTTTTGTTCGAGCTCTTCATTGGTGGCTCTCAGCTCTTCAGATTGACTTTGCAGCTCTTCGGTCTGACTTTGTAATTCTTCGGTTTGACTTTGTGATTGCTGCAATAGCTCAACAATGCGTTTACGTCCCATTAAACTGTTTATGGTCACACCGAGATTGATCATGGTTTGATGCAAAAACTCAAGCTGGAGCTCGCTAAATCGGCTGAAACTCGCCAACTCAATCACACCAAGGCACTTATCTTCAAATACAACAGGCAAAGCAATGATGGTGTTTGGCTTTTCCTGACCTAAGCCAGAGCTGACCTTGATGTAGTCATCAGGTACATTGGTCAATATGATGGTGTTCCTTTCTAGAGCACATTGACCAACAATTCCTTCCCCTAACATAAACCGATTAGCAACATTCTTGCGCTCCACATAGGCATAACTTGCTAACAAACGGTACTCGTCTTGCTCTTTAGCATTTTCATCACGCAGATAAAACACGCCATGACCAGCTTGAAGAATGGTGGCTAATTCCGCGATGACAGCTTGCGCCAACGCCACCACATCATTCGCACCTTGAGCAAGCGAGCCTATTTTTACCACTTGGCTTTTGAGCCAGTTTTGCGCTTCTACTTGTTCATTGCGATCTGTCACTTGCTGCATCATGTGGGATAGCGCGATACCTAGCTCATCTTGTTTAGAGCGCGGGGTAATTTGACTGGCATAATCCCCCATGGCAAAAGCATTAGCTTTTTCCACCATGCCTTTAAAATTGAGTTGCATCTTGTTGAGTGCCACACCCAACTTGTCTTTGTCAGAAGCCAATTGGATCTCTGCGTTTAAATCCCCTTCGGCTATTTTTTCGGTCGCGTTAATTTTTATTTTTAGCGCCATGATCATTTTTTTCAGAGCATCATAAATACCATAAGAGACTTTGCCTTCATCATCGAACGCCATATCCACGTTGCCGGCAGCCACTTCATTAGCTAACCCCTCTATCACTCTCGGCTCACCACCCACCGAACGTAAAATGCTACTCGTGATCCAATAACTAATGGCCACACCAAAAATCAACACCGCCATGGTTAAGGAGATAATAGTGAAATTAACCTGTGAAAGGGTGTTCGCTAAGGTATCTAAAGCTAGGTTTGCATCAGCCTGTTCTTCTAATGCGGAGCGATCTATCAAGGCCTCTAACTCATTGAGAATAGTGGATTCAAGCTCGTCTAAAACCACTAGCGCATGCTTTTTGTTTTCTGGGCGATATTGCGCAAACACTTTTTCTGCAGTGTTTACGATATCGGTATAATAGCCATTGATCGTGACCAGCTCTCTGATCTCTGCAGGTCTTTGCTCTAAGGGTTCAAGCAAG
Source organism: Motilimonas eburnea (assembly GCF_021295345.1). Classification (GTDB taxonomy): domain Bacteria; phylum Pseudomonadota; class Gammaproteobacteria; order Enterobacterales; family CBDFNC01; genus Motilimonas; species Motilimonas eburnea. The sequence goes on along the minus strand of NZ_JAIMJB010000022.1, from coordinate 34,155 downwards.
TCAAAGTAATGAGTAAAATCTTTTGCATATGATGCAAAATCACTTTCTTTACCTGACTCACCTGCCACATAGTCATGTAATGCAGCTAACATATCGCCTGCCGCATCAATCAATTCAAGGTAATACCTAACCCCCGGTAAATCATCCTGTACCGTTTGCTCTATGCTGGTACTTTGCAAGGCTTCTGCTATTTCCTGCTCTTTCAGTGAATCCAATAATTGCTCTAATTGTGAGCCTTGCTTACGCTGTAGCTCTTCGACCGTCTGAATAGCCCACCTTTCATTCTCTGGTTGATATTTTTCAAAGACTTGCTGGTTAACCTCTTTCACATACTGGTTGATAAGCCGCTCAACCGTCGCCATTTGATTTCTATTTTCTTCGGTGTCACTTTCGAGCGGCTTTAGCTCTGCCAAAAAACCAGTAAACTCATGAAAATTATACTTAAAACCATCTCTTCGCCGTTCTTCCCCATTCATATATTCAGCAACATTACGATCCATGTCGCCCATTTCATCCAATAACTGCAAATAAAGTATCGCGCCGGGCACATCATCCGTCTGAATATAGCGCGAGGCCGAGTATATATTGGAGTTTAAGTAATAGATTACGCCCCCCATCACCACTACCATGGCCAAAATTGAACCAAAAGCAGCGGCGATCTTCTTACCTATGGTCAGATTCATATGCTAAACCCCAATAAAATTCAGCTTTCATCAAAATAATTACCTAACAATCAGTGGTATGCAGATTTATTCAACGTAATTAGTCAGCAATCAACGACAATGGCAACGAGATGATAAAAGTGGTTCCCACCCCCACCTCACTTTCACAACGTATGTTCCCACCAAGGTTCTTATTGACCACGTTATAGACAATGCTCAATCCTAACCCACTGCCACCCGAACCACGTTTAGTAGTAAAAAAAGGTTCAAATATTACTTTGAGTGACTCACGCTCTATACCGACGCCATTATCAGAAAAGCGAATGATGAGATGCTCATCATCCCGCGCAACTACAATGTTTATGATACCCAGCATCTCGTCAGTAAATGCATGCAATAGCGAGTTCATGATCAAATTGGTGACAACTTGAGAGAGGTTGCCGGGGCAAGTGTCTATTTTAATGCTGGGGTCGCCACTAACCGAGATATCTACTTGTGTGTTTTTAACGGCCGGATGCAAGCTTGAAATCGTACTATTCAAATAATCAACGACGCTAATTACTCGATTTTGCTCACTGCTGATATCTACTGCAACCAACTTAAAGTTACCTATCAGGGTCGCTGCCCGCTCTAAATTGGATTGTAAAATCGAAGATAATTGGCTAGTTGAATCGATAAAATTGTTTAACTTGTTTTTTCCTATGCGCCCAGCTTGAATATCGCTGTGTACTCCCTTGACGGTGCCTTCTAGGTGTGAGGCTGCGGTAACACAAACCCCAATCGGGGTATTGAGTTCATGAGCCACCCCCGCCACCAATCGACCTAAGGATGCCATTTTTTCTGTTTCAACTAACTGCTCTTGCGCACTCAATAAATCAGACAGGGAGTTTTGTAAATCTTTGGTTCTTTCCTTCACCATCTGCTCAAGCATCACTTTGTGCTGACGTAATTCATTTTGCGCCTGTTTTTGGACCTCAAATGCACTCTCGATCCGTTCCTTGTCTAGGTGCAGTTCTAAAAACACGCTGACTTTACTTTTTAAAATACTATCGTTGATGGGTTTGACTAAGTAATCAACCGCACCGCTGGCATAGCCTTTAAACTCAAAACTTTCATCACGGGCAAAGGCGGTAATAAAAATAATAGGAATATGCGATGTTTTCGGATGATTAAGTAACAAAGAAGCGGTTTCAAAGCCGTCCATCTCAGGCATTTGCACATCCATCAAAATCAAAAAAAATTGGTGACGGTGGGCGACGGCCAATGCCTGTTGGCCTGAAAGTGCATTAACAAACTCAATATCGAGGGACTCTAAAATCCGCTCATAAACACGGTGATTATTGGGTTCATCATCCACAATAAGAATCTTGCAAGGAGGGCTATCCATGGTCATCTCCCATTAGCAAACGCGTTAAAAAGCTGGCTATCTGTGACAACGGCAAAATATGATCAACCTGAGTTGCCGCAATAGCCGCGTCTGGCATTTCTGGGTATTCAGCTGAATCGGGAGACTGCACTAAGGTTAAACCATGGTATTTCTTAACTGTCTTTAAACCTAGACTACCATCATGATTTGCTCCAGTTAGAATCAAACCGATAAGTTGGTGTTGATAACAGATAGCTGCCGATTCAAACAGCACATCGATGGCAGGAATCGAATAGTTGACCCGCGCGTCAATACTCAAGCTAAAAGTCGCATTACGCTCAACCAACAAATGGTAACCCGTAGGTGCAATATAGATAGAGCCAGGCGTTATGGGTTGACTTGGAAGTGCAAGTTGCACCGCCAGCTGACAGCGCTTAGCCAAATACTCAATTAAGTAATCTCCTGCCATGTGTTTGCGATGTTGCACCACAATCACACTCACAGGAAAGCCAACTGGCAATTTCGGCAAAATGCTGCAGAGCGCTTTTAACCCTCCCGCAGACACACCTACCACTAAGGCTTTATAGGTCGCTTTTTTTTCTATAAATGCGTTCATTCTTACCAAACTCTTCGAACGCCTTACCATGAGCGTTAAATTCTAAACTTTCCTTTTCTCCTAACACTAAAAAGCCCCGATGCACTAAGCTGTCTTTAAATAAACCTACCACTCGTTCCTGTAGTGCATTATTGAAATAAATCAAAACGTTACGACACATAATTAGATGCATTTGGGCAAAAACCTGATCTTTCATTAAATTATGATTGGCAAAAGTGATGTGATCTTGCAGCGATGAGTGGAACGAAATCGTTTGTTGATGTACTTGATAGTAATCACTCAAGCAAGTTTGCCCACCTGCTTCGAGGTAGTTTTGAGCATAAGGAGCTATCTTATCTATTGCATAACTGCCCTTTTTCGCGATCTCAAGGGAGTGGTTATTGTAGTCTGTGGCATAGATCCGGCTGCGTTTGAGCAAGTCTTCTTCTGCCAATAACACGGCTATCGAATAAGCCTCTTCCCCGGTGGCACACCCAGCATGCCAAATATTGATTCTGGAATAGGTTTTAAGGTGCGAACAAACCTGCTGACGAATTTTTTTAAAGACATAAGGGTCACGAAACATTTCCGTCACAGTGACCGACATGTCTTTGAGAAACAGGTTGAAAAACTCAGGCTCGTATAGCACCTTTTGATTCATTTCAGTGACACTTGAAAGCCCTGATAACGCCACCCTTTTGATAACTTTACGCTCCAACGAAGCGCGCGCATAGTTTCGAAAATCATAGCCATAACGAAAATAGATTGACTCAAGAAGCTGATTTATCTCAAAATTCTGCAAATCTAACTGGTTCATTGTGCGCCCTTGTGTGCCGTTCAAAAATAAGTATAGCTGGGACACATTGAACTTGTATTTCAAGCGTTAACCTCTGACTAATAGATATGATTGAACGCTCTGTGCACACGCTACTAAGGGGTAAACAGACCGAGTTGGTGATCGTGTGAATGGGTGTTAATCTGGTATTCAAGCTCAACATCAACCAACTGACTATGAAGGGAATATCATGATGACTTGGCAAAAAAGTATCTTAGGGTGCTTTGCTTTCGTGCTTGCTGCCTGTACTGGCATCCCCGATGGCATGGCTCCAGTAACCCCCTTTGATAGTGCACGTTATCTAGGCACTTGGTATGAAATAGCGCGACTTGACCACAGTTTTGAGCGCGACTTAAGCCACGTCACCGCCACTTATTCGATGCGCGACGACGGTGGAATTCGGGTTGTGAATCAAGGTTATGACGCTAACAAACAAGAGTGGCAACAAGCCGAAGGTAAGGCTTATTTTGTGAATGGCGATAACCAAGGCCATTTGAAGGTGTCGTTTTTTGGCCCCTTCTATGGCTCTTACGTGGTGTTTGGCCTAGACCAAACCGATTATCAATATTCCTTTGTCGCTAGCTATAACCACGACTATTTATGGCTGCTTGCCCGCACACCCAACGTCAGTGATGCCGTTAAACAAGAGTTTATCAAGCAAGCACAGGCACTCGGTTTTGCTGTTGATGAGTTGATTTTTGTCGACCAAAGCAATCCCCCTGAACGTGAAGATAAATAGGCATAAGACGATGAAAAATTGCCCATTTTGCGCCGAGCCCATTTTAGACGCTGCGATTAAATGCAAACACTGCGGTGAATTCTTGACCCCGCAGGAAGCGACCTCGGCGCCACCGCACCAAGCAGCTCAGCCTTGGTATGTTCAAAAAGCCGTGATCATCGTGTGCTTGCTATCTATCGGCCCCTTGGCCCTACCTATGATTTGGTTTCATCCCACCCTAGCACCGCGCTATAAGGTGTTGATTACCTTAGTCACAAGTCTAATCACTTGGGGGTTAATCCTCGCGACCATTAAGGCCTTATCCGTGCTGCAGGAGTATTATGAATTGATTAATCAGCTTTAGGTCACCCCAGTAGGAGCACCAGTCATGGTGCGATTTATCTATTAGGTTTAGCCTTTATCGCCGCATTACTGCGGCTCCCACAAGAGGAACCAATTAGCTAATGATACTGCTTACCTCAGCAATCAGTTCAGCCAGCTCATCCCAGCGCTCATTGTCTAATAAGTCATTGGGAATCATCCACGTCCCACCACAGGCAAGCACCTTGGGCACAGCCAAATAGTCTTTTACATTGGCAGGGCTAATGCCACCCGTAGGCATAAATTGCACCGGATACACAGCACATAGGGCTTTTAGCATAGCAATACCGCCTGACGGCTCGGCTGGGAAAAATTTCAAGGTATCTAGCCCCATGGCCATGGCTTGCTCAACTAAGCTGGGATTATTAACGCCCGGTACGATAGTTACCCCACGCTGCTGACAATAAGTCACTGTGATGGGGTTAAAACCTGGGCTAACAATAAAATCCACGCCCGCATCAATGGCCGCATCAACCTGAGCCGTGGTTAATACCGTGCCCGCACCTATCAACATATCTGGGTAGGCTTCGCGCATTAGGCGAATCGATTCGGCGGCAGCGTCGGTGCGAAAGGTGATCTCAGCACAAGGCAGGCCATTTTCTACCAGCACTTGCGCTAACTTAACGGCCTTATTTGCGTCATTAATGGCAATCACAGGGACAACTTGAATTTGTTTTAGGCGTTGATTAATCGATGTCATATTTTCAATCTCATTAGTTTCTTTAATTAGCTTAAATGTGCCATGGCTTGGCGCGCAATTATCGCACCTGGATATTGGATCACGGTGGCGGCCAAACTGTGCCCGGTTTGAGCAGCATGCTCTGGGCTCGCCCCCAGTAGGCGCGTTGACAAATAGCCAGCGCTAAATGAATCGCCCGCTGCTGTGGTGTCGACTATTTTTGCTACTTTTTCCGCGCCGACTTCATAACGCGAGTCTGCAGTGACGATGTAACACGGCAGCGCCCCACGCTTAATGACGATTTCGACCACTCCCGCCTGTTGAGTGCGAGAAATCGCTGTTTGCTCGTCAACGTCTCCCCACAATAACTGCTCGTCATCAAAGGTTAAAAAAGCTAGATCTGTGAGTGCCAGCATTTGTCGATAACAAGCTTGCGCTTGTGCTTGATCGGCCCAAAGCGCAGGGCGATAGTTATTATCAAAGGCGATTTTTATTCCTTGCTGTTTCACTTGCTCTAAGGCCGTGAACAATAATGTGCGCGAATCTTCGGGTAAAATAGCCAAACTGACGCCACTTAAGTACAACCAGTCAAATTGTTGCAACAAGGCCACTAAAGAAGCACAAGTGTGCTCGCGTAGCCAATAACGCGCCGCAGCATCACTGCGCCAATAATGAAAGCTGCGCTCTCCCAGTCCATCTGTGGTGATGGTGTATAAACCGGGTAACTTGGTCGCGCTACGCCAAACATATTGAGTCTCAATTTGCTCTTGTTGCCATGCGGCTAACATTTGTTCACTAAAATCATCTTGCCCTAAGCCGGTTAAATAAGCAGTGGAAACCCCCTTATCAGCGGTTAAGCGCGAAAAATAGACGGCCGTATTTAAGGTGTCACCACCAAAATTAGGTCGATATAGTTCACCTTGGCGCTGCAACTCCACCATGCACTCACCTAAAACTGCCACCTTGTTTACCGCCATTCACATCCCCTAAGCACTTCTTTTGGCTCATTATGCGCAAGATAAAAAACATAAAGCAAACATTATGACCACCAGCTAGGTCACTCTTAACTATTGCAAATGATAATCCTTATCATTACAATTTAACTTTATTGCAGCTAAGTCTTCGCAAAAAGTTAACAAAACATGATAAATCGAATTAAATCCAATTGGCTATCTGGCCTACTTTGCCTGTGTTGTTACTCGGCTCATGCCGATGAAGTCATGGTGATAACCGGTACCAAAACCGAGAAAAACCTGCTCGACGTGCCGGTGCGCACCGAAATTGTCACTGCTCAAGAGCTCGCCAATACCCACGCCCGAGATCTCGCCGAAGGCTTAAAGCATGTGCCCGGCCTGATGCTCAAACCGATCCACGGTAAAAGCGGCCAAGAGGTTTGGCTGCAAGGTATCAATGCCGATCGGGTATTAATTCTTATCGACGGCCTTCCCGTCACCGCCTCAACGGGCTCAAGCGTGGATTTAACCCAAATTGCAGTCGCCGATGTCAAACATATCGAAATCGTTAAAGGTGCGGTATCAGCCCTGTATGGCAGTGAAGCCATGGGCGGCGTGGTCAACATTATTACCCGCCAACCAAAAGCAGGCACGCATTATCAGCTCACCCTAGATGGTGGCAGCTATGGCAGCCAGCACAATGTCAGCTCGGCGCTATTTAACGATCAGCACGCCAATGTCGTGCTTAGCCACAGTAGCGATACTTGGTATGGCCAGCTGATGGCCGATGTACGCCACAAGGGCGGCAGTGATTTGGATTTATCCGACTGGGACTTTGAAGGCGATGCCGGCGATAAAACCAATGTTTCTCTCGAGCTGGGTTATCACTTGAATAATGGCGGCTTGATCAAGGTAAAGCCCAGTTGGTACCACGAAGATATTTACAAAAACTTTGGCACCTTTGTGCCCGGCATCGGCAAGCTTAAAAAGGTCAAAGCCGAGCAAGCCACCCGCAAAAACATCCTCGTTGCTTATAGCCAGCCCCTGACGAGCCATTTAGCGCTATCGACTTGGTATATGCACGAGCAATTTGAAGATAACACCTCGCAAGATACTTTAGTCACGCCCGTGGTCGATCAAAGCCGCAGCAGCCTGAGCAAGTTTGACAAACTCGAGCTACAACTCGACAGTGACTACTTTGACCAGCACCTGCTCACGTTGGGGGTGGTGGCGTATCGCAGCGAACTCAGCCAGCAGCAAGTCAAGCGCAGCAATAATGGCTCACCAGATACTTCTAGCGAATTAGGCGGTCGCAAACAACGCGACAATATCGAGCTGTATCTGCAAGACGACTACTTCTTAAACGAACAATGGGAGCTGTTGCCCGGTATTCGGCTGCAACACGATTCCGATTTTGGTTTTCATGGCGCGCCCAAATTTAACCTGATGTATAGCCCCACCGCCCTTGCCGATCTCAACGCTAAGATTCGCGCCGGTGTCGGCGCCGGTTATCGCGTGCCCACCTTAAAAGAGCGCCATTATGTGTTTGACCACAGCGCGCTGGGCTACATGATCATAGGTAATCCCGATTTAGTGCCGGAAACGTCCTTGAGTCTACAACTGGGTGCCCAACTGCAACCCAGTAGCGACCTAAATCTAGACATCAACTTATTCCATAATGAAATCAAAAACCTGATTGATACCACTTATGATGAGCAGGCCTCAAATGCAGCGGCGCTCAGTATTTTTAAATACCACAACGTCAACAAGGCCATGACCCAAGGGGTCGATCTCAGTGCAAGCTACCAATGGCATACAGACTGGCAAACCAACCTTTCATACAGCTATTTAAACAGTGAAGACAAGACCACAGGCAACACCTTGCCAAGGCGTCCAGCCCACTTAGTCAAGGCCAAGGTGAACTATCACCTCGCCGCCCTAAACACAGATTTATCTTTGTACGGTAACTATCAAACCAAGGAATATTTAGATGGCGACAACCAGCGTCAGTCACCCGATTACGCCACCTTTGATTTCAAGGTGAACTACCAAGTTACCCCGCAAACCAAGCTGTTTTTAGGTGTCGACAACCTCACCGACACAGTGCGCGACACCCCCAGTAACGGCATGGACTTTCGTCCCGAAACGGGCCGCTTTATCTACTTAGGATTCCGCCTTGAAGGCTGACATAACTGATTTTATTAGGAAAGGAAAACACACGATGCAACATAAATATAAACTACTCGCCCTTGCCATCAGCTCAGTATTACTCAGCGCCTGTGGCGGCGGCTCAGGTGGCAGTGACGCAAAAGACAGCGATAATGCGGTAACGCCTACCCCTGCGCCAAGCGTTGAGCCAACACCAGAACCAACGCCTGCGCCGCCATTTAGCCTTGCTGAACTCGACGCCACCGATGCCAGCCAGCCGGCTCAATTAGATCTGTTATCGGGCGCCACCGTAACCGACTCCAGCTGGCATCTAGGGTATCAAAAATACGTTGGCTTTAAACTCAATGGCGGCCTGTCTGGCAACGGTAAAGTATCTGGCTGTATTGCTCATCAATACAGTAACTTGTTTGATGAGCAAGGTAACGCAGTCGCCGCAGAATTTGAACAACTGACCCAAACCAGTACCGAAGCCGACTTTAGCGCGGTCACCAAAACGGCCTGTAGCGAGTTTGTTAGCGACAGCTTGATCACCCAAATAAAAACTGCCGACTGGCTTAATGCTGATTACAGCCAAGGTGCGCCGGTTTATTCAGCAAAAGATGGCAACGGCTGGATTATTCGTTCTGCCAGTGGCGACCACTACGCGCGCGTTAGCGTCAAACAAGTCACCGTGGCCTTTGGTCAAGCCCCTAGCCGCAAGCTTGTGCTGAGCGTAGAGCACTGGGATGCCAATGCGAAACAATTTAGCCCGGCCGTGGATTCGCCAGAGCTCGACTTTTCAACCGCGACGGCTTACTGGGATTTAGAAAGTAACAGCCTTACCACCGCAGACCAAAGCTGGGACCTGAGCGTTAAGGTCAGCGGTCGTGACTACCCGCTACAAGTTAATAGCGGCGCATCTGGAACCGGTAAAGCCGGCGTGGGCGCCATCAGGGTTGCCAACATTGCTGCCGTAACCGACCCAACGGACACCAACCAAGTTTATAAGTACTTTGGCGATCGCGCCGAAGGTATCTTAAGCAAACCCGGCAGCTACGGCCCGCTGGAATACAGCGTGAAAGGCCAACATAAGATGTGGCCAACCTTCACCACCTATCTAATCAAAGATGAAACAAACGATGCGGATAACCCGCGTTTATTTAAGGTGCAAGTGGTCAGTAACTACGGCGTGGATGGCAGCCAAGCGAGTGCCAATTTGGTGTTGCGTTATCAGGAGTTGAATTAGTTTTACCCTAGCCATAGCTAGATTAAACCGCCACGAGCCGATATGAATACACCTCAGTAGGCTCTGCTCGTGGCTACTTGGTAGGAGCTACAGTCATGCAGCGATTAGGCTGTAAAGAACATGGTGTTTTGCATATTCATCGCCGCATTACTGCGGCTCCCACAAGACTGCTGCTGCCACAGGGCTAATCTTTAGCAATCGGCTTATGTCCTTCGGTTAAGTGAACAAAATCAACTAAGTCTTCGCCAGATACTTGGAATGCTTGACCAAACCCCTTCACAAATAACCCCTGTTGCGGTGTTAACTGGAATAACACAAAGTCTTCCAAGTCGCTCAAGCCAATGACGATTTCGCCAAAGCGCTCGGTGAGCAAGGCAATCACTTGTTGCCATTGCTCGGTATCGCGCGCGACGGTTTGCACGCTGGCATCAAAGGTTAGGCGTTTACGGGCGAAAATACTTTTGGCTTGGGCTTCATCTTCAACCAGCATCAAAGACACCTTTGGCTGTGCCAATAGATTACGGGCGTGGCGCGCTATCTGGCTGATTAGGATGTAATAGGCCTTATCGTGCATCACAAACGGCGCATAGCTGACATTGGGCTGGCCCGCTTCGTCCACCGTTGCCAACTGTAAGGTTTGGCATTGCTGGCGAAACTCGGCGATTTCGGGCCCTAAACGGCCTTGTAAACGCTGCTGTTTTACTTCATGTTCAAGTGTTTGGTTCATACTGCTGCTACCTGTAACTGCTTTAGGTGTTGAAATTTTTCGACTTGTTCAGGGATTAGTTGGCGCTTGTTGTCACGACCTAAATACACCTTAAAGATGCCCTGACCGCTGGCACTGAAAAAGCCGATAAAATGACTTTCTTTGCCATTAAAGGGCTTACTGACCAAGGCGATATACGCCACTTCAGTGAGCTTTAAGTGGCCATGAAGCTCGCCATCTCGCCCCATCAGGTTGTAATAACCGTGGGCGGTTTTACCTTTGGGAAAACGGGCTTTCACCTCAAAGATCGAGCCCTGATTGTGCACTATGGTGGTGACCGGGCCCCATTCACTTAAGGTTTGTAAAATGGCTTCGGCGGCCTCACCTTTGATGGCTGTCACCATCTCGCTCGGCAGCGCCAGCACCACTTCCCCTTCGCTAATATTGAGCTGCTCGGCCATGCCCGCTGGATGTAAGCCGGGTTGCTGTTGTAGCAGGCTTGCCACTTGCTCGATCAAACTCGGTGAGATACCGGACTGTGAATAAACTGGATACACGATTAAACCCCTAAAAAATTTTAAGCTCGCACGTTAACCGAACTTTTGCGTTAATTTATCGCAAATGATAATTGATATCAATTGCATTTAAATCTATCATTTGCCGACTTTATCGCTCGAGGACGTATTGATGCGCGGATTAACCTTATTATTGTTCGCTTTGACTTGGACAGCCACCACAGTGCCACTTACAGCTTTAGCGCAGGAAGCGCAGGCTCAAAGCACAGCTTCTAGCAATATTCCTAGCAATGCTGCCACCAATCGCATTATCAGTGCCGGTGCCAGCATCACCGAAATCATTTATGCCCTCGGCGCGCAGCAGCAGTTAGTGGCAACCGATGTCACCAGTCACAAATGGCACAATGGCACCCTGCCCAATGTGGGCTATCACCGTCAGCTAACCACCGAAGGATTACTGGCTCTCACCCCAACCACGCTGATCGCCAGCCAAGAAGCAGGGCCAGATACCACGCTGCAATTACTTCGCCAAGCAGATGTTGAGGTGACGGTTTTGCATCCAGGTAATCAGATCGACGATCTCAAGATGCGCATAGAGCAAGTGGCGCAGCAAACCGGGCACACCAGCCAAGCAACCCGTTTAATGGCCAAAATAGACAACCTTGCTAGTCAATTACAACGTCAGCAGCCTGCCCTCCAGCAGCAACAAAAAGTGGTGTTTATCTTGTTGCGTGACGGCAGCCCACTCAGCTTGGCAGGGAGTAATACCCCTGTGGATACTATTATTGAGCTCATGGGGGCAACCAACCCTGCCGCCGCGCAAATCGATTCCTACAAACCCGCGTCAAGTGAAGCCCTGCTAACCATGGCGCCCGATGTTATCTTGGTCAGCCAGCGCAGTTTGCAACAGATAGGTGGCGTTGAGGCCTTATTAACGGCTCATCCCATGTTAGCGGTCACGCCCGCCGGACAAAAGCAGCGCATCTTTAGCATCGAAGGCACCAGCTTAATCGGTGAACTCGGCATTAGCAGCCTGCATGAAGCGCAGCGACTGCATAACTTGGTCTACGGAGACTAATGATGCAGGTGGTACGTTATCAACCTCGCACCGTCTTTGTTCCCGTTGCGCTTGTGTTGGCCGTCATGGCGGTCGGCTCCATTTTTATCGGCCCAATGCCTATTTCCATCGAGCAAGCTTGGCGCGCCATCTTCAATCAAGAGGTAGCGCCCCATATCAGCTTAGTGATCCAGCAAGTGCGCATTCCTCGGGTGCTATTGTGCTTGGCCATAGGGGCTATTTTGGCCATGTGCGGCGCGGTGATGCAGGGGCTGTTTCGTAATCCCCTCGCTGACCCCGGCATTATTGGCGTGTCGGGCGGTGCAGCCTTAGGTGCGGCGCTCGCCATCGTGGTGTTTGCGCCTATGGCGGAGTTTTATCCTTTATTGCTGACCTTAGGCACAGTGCCTATCTTTGCCTTTATTGGCGGCAGTCTCGTCACGCTTTTGGTGTATCAACTGGGCACCAGTCAACATGGCACGTCGGTTGCCATCATGCTGCTTGCGGGTGTGGCGATCAGCGCACTAGCTGGCGCAGCCTTGGGATTGCTTAACTTTTATGCCGACGATCAAGCGCTGCGCGATCTCGCCTTGTGGTCGATGGGCTCGGTCGCTCATACCACTTGGGCCAATATCGCTTTGGCGTGGTCAACCTTAGCCGTGTTGCTGTATTACTTGCAACACGATGCCAATAAGCTCAATGCGTTTTTACTGGGCGAAGCCGAAGCGCGTCACATGGGCATAGGCGTGGAAGCGTTAAAACGTCGTCTGATTTTACTCTGTGCGGCAGGGGTCGGCATCAGCGTTTCCTTGTGCGGCATGATCGGCTTTGTTGGCTTGATCATTCCCCATTTAGGCCGCCTTTTAGTTGGACCGAATCATAACCTGTTAATTCCTCTATCTGCTTTGCTGGGAGGCTTATTACTGCTGATTGCCGACACCCTATCTCGCACCTTAGTCAGCCCAGCCGAGCTGCCCGTTGGCATCATCACCGCCTTAGCAGGGGCACCCTTTTTTATTGCTCTGTTATTTCAGCAGCGAGGCAGAATGTAATGTTGAATTTATTCACCTCCTCCTACGACACCAAGCTTAACTTTGCCGCGCTACACACCCCAAGCGCATCGCCCCTGCAAGTCAGCGATTTAAGCTATACCACAGCGAAGCAAACCTTAGTTGACCAAGTCAGCTTTAGCCTGAAGGCAGGGGAATTAACTGTCATCCTCGGCCCCAATGGCGCGGGCAAAAGTAGCCTGCTCAAGCTGATTAGCGGCGAACTAAGCCAAGGGGGCCACAATATTCGCATCTTTGGCCAACCTAGGGATATTTGGCCGGATCATTTACTGGCACAACATATGGCCATTTTGCCCCAGTCAAGCCAGCTCAGCTTTGCCTTTAGCGCGCGCGAAGTGGTCGCCTTGGGAGGCTTGTCATTGCCACTCAAGCAGTCAGAAGTTCAGTATTTAACGCAAGAAAACATGGCCGCGACCGATGTGCTGCATCTAGCTGATCGCGCTTACCCCAGTTTATCTGGCGGTGAAAAACAGCGCGTACATCTAGCTAGGGTGCTAACCCAGCTAAGCTGCGCTAACCAACATGGCATCTTGCTTCTTGATGAGCCTACATCCGCTCTAGACTTGGCTCAGCAACATAAGGTATTGAGCCTATGTCGGCAAATGAGTCAAAAAGGCATGAGCGTGCTTATGGTGTTACACGACCTGAATTTAGCCGCTCAATATGCCGACCGCCTGTTACTGATGCAAGGCGGCAAGCTAGCACTCGATGGCTCGCCAAACACGGTGATCAGCACGGCAAACATAGCTCAGATTTATGGCCACAAGGTCAGTATTAAGTCTCACCCTATCCATCATTACCCCGTGATCATGAGTGCTTAGTAAAAAATTAAATACACGCTACTAAATCATACTAATATCAATAAAGGATGAAGCAGTGGGAGCACCAGTCATGGTGCGATTTGTCTTTGAATCTATCGCTGCCTTTGAATATATCGCTGCATTACTGCAGCTCCCACAAACACAATCCAGTGGGAGCGGAATTTATTCCGCGAATCAGCGTCTTTGAATCTATCGCTGCATTACTGCAGCTCCCACATACAGGCGCTCCCTCGAGCAAGAGTCAGGCAGGCATCATTAATTAACGAATTTGCGAGGCAAGAATGAGAGCATTAGTGGTAGACGACACTATGTGTTTACGGCATATACTGCATCATATGTTACGCGACTTTGGCTTTGACGAAGTGGAAGAAGCCGCAGATGGAATACATGCGTTAAAGCTGATCAAAGCCCACCCTTTTGATTTGATTGTCACAGATATAAACATGCCTAAGCTAGACGGCCTTGGCCTACTTAAACAAGTTAGAAGCAACCCGTTTACTTTGGATTTACCGGTATTGATGGTCACCAGTGAAGCAGATAAAGAACATTTAACCTTGGCTATTCGCGCCGATGTATCCGGTTTTTTAGCTAAGCCCTTCACTCAAAACGCATTAGAAAAACAACTGCAACGGATCGGCTTTAAAAAACCACAGAAGGTTTCCTAATCTTCGTCTGGCTCATTAACCAAGCTGGAGCCGAACAAGGTGGAGTATTCTTTTTCGAAACGCCGTGAAATCATTCTTAAAAGCTGTTGATGGCTTAACTGCCGCATTCTTGCGGCAAATATTCGACTAAGAAAACACCACCGTTCGGTCAAAAAACATTCATGCGTTTGCCCTGCACCAATGCGAACTTATAAATATGGTGATGCAGTCTCTGATACTTCGACAAACTTATCCATTTTTGACATAAATAGCTCTTGAATCATAAACTTATTTCTCTTATCTACTAATGGGCCTGTTCTAATAGATTTAATGCACTCAGGTGTAATGTTAACATTAACATAGCGAGTGAGCCCTCCTGCACAAGGCTTTATTTCTATGTCTCCGTTAAAGTTATCTTGTAGAAGGAAAAAACGAATTTCTGATTCAGGCTCAAACGACTCATGTTTGATTTGAATTGCCATTTCTTGAAAAGCTAGCATGTACTCAAATTGAGTGAGGCCATGCTCCATGAACTCAGGATTTGATTGGTTCATGACTTTATACCAACCATTACTTCTGACCAGCTGTACGTAGCGTTGAAGCAACTCTCGCTCTTTTGTTATTGAGTATACACATTCGCATGATACAGGCCTTTTTTCGTGTAACAACTTAACCAACTGTTTTTCCAGCGCTTCCTTATCAAATTCAATACATACCCCTTTGGTTTTCTGAGTATACGAGCGCCACTGGCTCAAGTCATCACCACTCTTAGAGGTGGAAAAGCCAAACGCTCGATACTGGAACTCATCTATATTATTTCGTTTGAAATAAAAATTTTGAGGGAGCTCTGACTCACTAAATTCATTAGTGTACAACTCATGAAGAAGGTCATTATCAATTTTCGTTTCAAGTGGGTCATTCATCATCCCGAAACTACCAAAGTGCAATGATCTATTTGCCACAATATTGTATAGAGCTTCGATACTCGTATAGTGGAAACAAGAGTTACTCATCCATCGTTCACCTAATTTTTATCTGAAAATTGCTAGGGTCAATAACCAAAAACCTCAGCCAAACTAAATTTGGCTATTGATTAACGCACGGATCTCAGTCAGCGTCGTGGTTTTCACTAAACGCCCATCTTCAAACACGGTTTCAAGTAGGCCTTGCTGCTCTTCGGCTTCGCTGACGTTATCCAGCACCACGAGTTCGCCATTGACACGTTCGACCTTTAATAAGCCTTTGGCCGATTTTTTCTTGGTATCGGTTTTCGGGTCTTTAAATATCGCCATGCGCTCGCCATTTTTCACCACACTGGTGGCTTTTACGGCGCTGCCGTGGGTGTCGCGGGTAACGTATTGGTAGCTGTAAGAGCCAATACCTAACACCACCTTAGACGCAAAGCCTTTGTCCATTAGACGTTGTAAAATCTGGCGTTGACGCTCTAAGGTGATGGCATCGCCGTAAATAGCACCTATGTGCGAATCCAGTAGCTTATAGCCCTTGTCGGTTAATGTGCCGCCAAAAATATCCCATAAGCATTCAATCAAGCCTTTGATTTCACATGGCATCAACTCTTCTGGCTGGGCATCTTGACCCACTACGGCATAAAACTTGTCGTCAAAACTAAAGGCTTCGGCATCGGCCTTACGCGCCTTTAGGTTAGCGGCAGCTAAGGTGACATCGGCAGAGCTAAACGGCGCCCTGTGAACCAAATAACCCGTTAATATCTTCACTGGGTCGCCCGAGTCTGGACGGATCACTAAGGTGCCATCACGCGCCATAATTTCTTGTTTTAGCTGCGGTAGATACTCGGTCACTAGGGTCCAAAAATCCCATGTATCGCTGACCACAGACAAGATCCCCTTCGGCGCTTGCTGCTGCATAAGGTAGCGGAAAAATTCAATCTCGCCTTCCATTAACCAGCTACACGTCACGCTGTGCTCGGTGGCATCAACCGAACAACCTACCAGCTCCTCGTCAACATTAGCACCATAGTACTTTTCGGCGAATAACACGGCGGTAATGGTATCTGTGCCCACTAATCCAGACGCAAGGTGACCAAAGCCACTCATGGCCGCCGCCGCTTTACCGAACATACCGCGAAATGAAAAATCGTGGCCTTGGAATGGCACAAAGCTCATGTCTAAACCGGTTTTTTCGGCAAACTCTTTAAACACCTTCATATAAGCCGTTGACGTGGTTGCACTAGTTTGAATTGGCCAGTTTTCACAGCTGAGTACGGTTTCTATCATGTTGGTTAACCACTGAAACCCAGCCTGAGTATTCACTATGGTCATCGGCGGCACTTGATATGGCACTAACGTGCCCTCAGGTAAGGCTTTGATCTTAAGTGGCAAGTAACCAAGATCGTGAAGCTTCTCTAGGTAAGTGATGTCCACGCTGTAACCTAACATGGCCGATAAAATGCGCTTGTGCTGAGCCACCGCCGTGGCCTTATCGGCTTTGAAAAACGCATCCCACTCTTCAATGAGATAAGACATGATGAAGTATTGCAAGCCAACGAAGGCTACCTTGTCGTTATTGGCCACATTACTTAGCTTGCCCGAACGAGAGGTAAAGTTTGCATAAACCTCTGACACATCAGGGTGATAAGCGCGGCCGTGAAACTCTTTGTAGACATCTTTTTGCATGGTTGGGGCTGAAATCGTCATAATCACTTCCTCTTCGCTGGTTAAGCTATGTGTAATTCGGTTGCACCTGCTACTTGAGGTGCTGGGAAAGATTCGCTGGTGTAAATGGCATCGATTAGGCCATCAAACACGGCTAAGCCATTGGCAAAAATGCCGTGAGTCACAAACAGGCTGACACGCTTGGCGCCCTGCTGTTTTAATACCTTGGCTAATTCAATAAAGGTGCGGCCACCGTCGCAAATGTCATCGGTGATCAGCACGTCTTGATTGCTGATATCGCCAAAAATGGCGGTATGAGTAATTTCTCCCGTGGCGACATCGCGTACCTTTTCCGCTTGCACCACGGCAATCCCACCGCCGAAGAATTTAGCTAGGTTGTGTACTTTTTTGGCCGCGCCGGCATCGGGTGCCACTAAGGTTAACTGGCCCGCTTTAAGTTGGCTAACAAGCTCGGGATGACGCGCTAGCAGCTCACCTTGAGGCAGATTAACCACGTTATTGATCAAGGCGGGGGTTACATCGCTGTGGGCATCCCAAATGGTGACTTTTTGTAAGTTTAAGCCATTGATTAACTTGGCCATCACCGCCACACCTAAGGCTTCACCCGAGTTACAAACGCGATCTTGGCGAGCATAAGGAAAGTATGGCGCCACCAGCTCGATCGCGACTTGGCTGCCATATTGGCGTTGCACGGCATCAACCGTGATAGCTAACTGCATAAACGCCGCCGAGTTAATTAAACGCGTGGTAATTTCAATGCGAGACACCTGCTCTACTTGCTGAGTTAAGCGCACATGCTCTTCACCACCATTAAATGTAAAACTGTCAAAAGGGATTTCCATTCCCTCTAACTGACCTGTTTGGTATGCCTTGATCTTCATGGTTTAACTTCCTTTTATTAAATGTCTCTAGGACTCTTTAATGCTTGAGATAAATATAGTCTCAGAGACTCTTTATTGTCAAACTTTATTTTGGTCTTTTAGACATTAATTAATAATGCCGTGACAGGGCTGTAAACAAAGCTGGATTGATACGGGGTTGATAATGGCTCAAATTAAAGTCAAATCACAGCCTAGTGAGATCACAATTAAGCACATACGTATTTAATCAGAAGCAAGCTAGGTGGAGCGCTAACACACTGGCTTTATCACTCGGCTTAGGTATCATAAGGTCTCTGGGACTTAAAAGATGAAGCCAATGAGCCAACAAACCGAACAAGCCTATTTAGCCAGCTACAACATTAAAGATTACGATGTGTGCCTGACCTCGGTAGACAGCGTGCTGTTCACCGTGATCCATGGTGAGCTTTATACCTTGCTGGTACGCCGTGCCAATCATCCCTTTTTAGGGGTATGGGGCTTACCCGGTGGCTTTATTGATGTGCAGTTAGATGAAGACCTCAGTGCTTGTGCCAATCGCCATTTAGCCGAAAAAACCGGGGTAACGCCGCCTTATTTAGAACAGGTCGCCAGCGTCGGTAACAAGACACGCGATCCCAGAGGTTGGTCTACCACGGTCACTTACTATGCCTTAATGGCCCATGCTCACTGCACTACTGACATAGATTCGGTGGATGATGTGCAATGGCTACCGCTGCAACAAACCCTCAATATGGAGCTGGCGTTTGACCATAAACAGATGATCGAACAGGCATTAGCGCGTCTACAGCAAAAAGCCTTGTATTCACTGGTGCCTGTGTACGCCCTACCCGAGACCTTTACCCTCAGTGAGTTGCAACAGTTACACGAGGTTATTTTAGGCAAATCGATTCAAAGCAAATCGTTTCGCCGCCGTATCGAATTGGCCGATGTATTAGAAGAAACAGGCGAGCTAAGCCAGCACAAGGGCAAGGGAAAACCCGCCGCGTTATATCGTGTGAAAGAAGGTGCTGCGGATTATCGGTTTATGCGTAACCTAGAAAATTAGCTTAGCAATCCCCAACCCTTTGGGAGCACCCAATCCTGTGGGAGCACCAGTGATGGTGCGATTTGAGCTCATGACTATATCGCCGCATGACTGCGGCTCCCACTGGACTGTAGCTCCCACAGCACGGCTCCTACCCCACAAAGCCAACCATCAATACTGGCGCGAGCTACGGATCACAAACAAATTACCAAGCCTGTTTTGCAAGCTAACACCCCGCGATACAGCTTTATCTTGGCCCTTACTTAATACCGCATTAAGCCACATTTCATTGCCGCTTTTGGGCCGTAAGTCTGAGGTTCGCCAAGTCTTTTCTATGGTTAACGGCACATCACTGACTAAATCCGCTAAGCGGGTCAGGGTCAAATTAGTAAACCAACGCCCATTGCGCTCCCCTTCACTATCGCCATACTTAAACGACAAATACAACACGCCACCGGGCTTCAAGGCACGGTAGAGCCGATTTAAGATATCCGGCAACTCATCATAAGGAACGTGTAACAAGCTGGCGCAGCACCAAATTCCGTGATAGGCACGCACTTCGTCAATCTGGGTAAAATCACGCAGCTCCACCGCAACGCCAGAAAAGCGTGAAGCCTTAATGGCCAGCTCTGGGCTGGGATCCAACGCAGACACCTGAAAGCCGTGTTCAACAAAATATTTGGCGTCACGACCCGAGCCGCAGCCCGCATCTAAAATCGCCCCACCGGGAGGTATGTAAGGCAAAAATGCATCGTATAAAGGCGTTAGGTTTAGGTTCACCGTCGCCTCAAAAAATGCATCTGCATTCTTGCTGTAATAATCGAGAGTATTGATCATCTTGATATCGTCAACTGCCGCTCGTCCGTGAGCACGGCTAGTTTACCCTTTTGATCAGTTTCGTGCATTATTTGTGCGATTTTAAGCGAGCTGGATCAAGCAGCATCATGGCAAAATGGTGAGTGAGTTCCCCTTATAGCCAACCCACTCACATCTACACCACTACAACCAACTCGGGCACCTTGGCATGCTGATGTGTTGCGATAGCTTTTCTGCCACCGCAATCAACTGCTCCTCGCCATTCATTTTACCCACAAGTTGAATACCAATGGGCATACCATGCTGGTCAACGCCAATGGGCATGGTGACCACGGGGTGACCAATCAAGCTGATCGGGGTGGTATATGCCGTCAACGCATCTAAGTAGTTCACTTCTAGGCCATTAATAATTAGTGGCTGCTGATAAGTCCGGTTGGGGCCGTGCTCTGAGGTCGGCGCCATATGTTTAAACACCTTGCAACAAGTAACAGGCAGCACCCAAGCGTCATAATGCTGAAAAAAGGCTTCACTGTGAGCGATCAGCCGCTGCCTATTGGACAGCGCATCGCCATAATGACTTGCGTTACGTCGATACCCTTTAATCACATTCGCGAAAAAGTGGGGCGACAAACGGCTATAAGCTCCGCCGGTGAGAATACTGAGCCAACGCTGGAAAATATTGAGCAGCCCCGCGATCTCATATCCCATGATCTGGCCATACCAACGCCAACATTCATTAAAGTTAAAGTTCTCCGGTTTATCCTGCTGTAAGCTCACCCCCGCTTCCTGCCAAAGGGTAAGCGCATTATCCATGGCTTGTGATATCTCGAGATCCAAAGGCAGCTCATCTAACGCTTTCCAGAAGGCGATGCGTAAAGGCCGCGCTAACTCATCAGTATCTAATGATGTTACGTCTTTACCTTTGCCACTTAATCCTTGCCAGAGCAAGCGTAAATCTTCCGCCGTTCTCACTATTGGCCCAGGGCGCGCAAAATGTGCAATCTGCTCGTCGGGATCAACAAACATGCCTTGATTGGACAATGCGCCCTCACTGGGAAGCAAACTATAGACACCACAAAAACTGGCTGGAATACGCAGTGAGCCCGCTAAATCAGAGCCGATATCAGCAAAGCTCATCGCTGCAGCAACGGCAGCCGCACCGCCGCCACTACTGCCCCCCGAGGTATAGTCCACATTCCAAGGATTGTTACAAAAGCCCAATCGCTTGTTGTTGGTTTGAAAATCCATCGCAAACGGCGGCAAGCTGGTTTTGCCAAGCAGCGTCGCCCCTTGCTCAAGTAAGGTGCTAATCACGGGCGCAGTCACGCTGGATATGGGCTGCTCTTGCATACCAAAACTGCACGGTGTATCCGCTATATGATATTGATCTTTAACGCTAATTGGTAAGCCCCCTAGCAAGGAATTCGGCCTGACTGGGCTTGGCGCGTTGTCGGTAAATAAAAACGATTTGATCTTAGTATCGTCGGTCGCAATCCCCTCCAACAGGGTATCTTTAAGCTGTTGAGGGGTGATGTCACCCGCTTTGAGCTGCTGGCTAGCAGCGGTGGCTGAGCAAAATCTATCTATGGTCATCGCGGTTCCTTAGTCATTAACTGAGGAGCCTATATCAACAAATTTTGCTTATTCGGGCTGTTCCGATCCTGCGCTCTTTATGGGTAAATAAATTTTGGTGCACCACGCCTTTTCAGCAAGTTGCTGCGGGTCGGTGAAGTATTGCTCAAAGGGTAAGGCATCGCGCAGCTCATAGCCGGACGAAGGCAGCCATGCGTTCCACATTAAATTCCAGGTTTGATATAAGAAATCATAACTGCCTTGATGTTCACACACCGCCCACAAGCCTTGGTTGAGGGTTAACCAATCATGGCTCCAATGGCTAGGCTGCATAGCCGGATATAAAGCTCCATAGAGCACCTTTACCTCGTCATCATTCATGCCCTGCGGGCTGCGGGGAAACGCGCTGACCAAGCCAAGGGGTTCACTAGACTGACGCAACAGAGCAAAGTCATCAACGATGTCGGTGAGGGTGCGGCTGAAAAAGCGGCCATTTTTGGTTCCAGAATCACCCTTATAATTCAAATGCATATTAGGTAAAGCCGTGACAACCACCTGAGGCGCACTTGATTTAGCGGCGCGCGTTTTCAGTAGCGGACGATTGATATCCAACCCAAACGGCGCTCGATGCGCTTGGGCTCTAAACGCACTTGGGCTGAGCTCAAAATGCTGCTTGAATGCGCGAGAAAATGCGCTGTGGGTGGCAAAACCGGTATCGATTGCGATATCTAGAACCGTTTTACTGGGCGCGGTAACCAGTTGCTGCGCGGCGCGCTCTAACTGGCGATGCAATACATATTGTGCAAAGGTTTCGCCAATGTAATGAGTAAAGTGACGCTGGAAATGAAAGCTTGATAAATTAGCATGTTGAGCCACCTCTTCAGCGGTCAGCCGCTGATCAAGGTGATTTTCAATAAACAACAAGCCTTGCTCTATCTTACTGCGGGTACTTTTGCTCACACTTTATCGCCCCGTATCCACGACTACTTCAATTAGATGCATCAACCTTAGCCCAAAACGCCTTTTTGCGGCCATGCCGCTGCTTTACTTTTTCTAGGTAGTAATGGTGATCGATATGGCCTTGATAATCCTTAACATCAGGACTTAACTTAATCAGTTTTTGTAAATACCGCGCACCATGGTGATACGCTTTCGACCTCGCTGAGCTGAGAATATCGTCCAACAACATGCGATAACATAGGCTGGCAGCAAGGGGAAAATCTTGCTTGGTGAACTGTTTTGCCCACTCAACTGGTTCATAATAGCCTGCCGTTTGCAGCTCATCGCCAGCCGTTACGATTTGCTCACTGGCTTCTTGCCATGCTTGTAATTTGAGTAAGGTATCGATTCTGTTTGAAAACACACCTATCTTTTTAGCATTAGCAACTGCACCTTGCTGAAGCGAAGCCACGTCCTGCGGATCACTCACTTCTATTAAGGCGGCTAAATTGGCCATGCTTGGCTCGGCTTGGTAGCGGTCTTGGCGTAACTTAATTAGCGCACGGCTGTCGCCCGCAGCTTGGTAGCAAGTGTCCAGTAAACGCAGTTGCTCGCTTTGATGAAAGCTTTTCCACTCCCCTTGCAGCCAAGTGACTGCTCGCTGCGGAAAACCTAGGTCAAGCAGCTCTTTGGCGAGGTGCGCCTTTTGTAACTCATTAATTTCATCCTGATACAAGGTCATGCTTTTTTCTAGCAAGTCAGGATCTTGTAAGGCAATGGCCACCCCTTCCAATCTTAGCCTTGCCTTTATTGGCGCTAGACCAAATTTATCCTCTTGCTTGTTGAGGTTTGCTTCACGCATGTCGTTTTCAAACCGCCAAGCTAACTGCTTTAGCTCGGTATCCGTTAACAACAACGCGCTATTTTGCAACAAGTAATCCCATACCGCATAACCGTTATCTTCAAGCCGTTTAAGCACTTCCTGCTGCCAATCAAGGCTCGTTCGTTTAGCATTCGGCGACTGACGCAACTGGCTTGCGGCCTTAATCCAAAGATCACAGCCTTGATGATACAACTCGCCGATATAACCACTGGAATCATCAACGCGCTCATACACCTTGCCATGACTTTGCATAAAACTATCCACTAAAGAAAATACGGCTTTAGCTTCTAGCTTGCTCTCTACAAGCTCAGCCATAGCAGCAACCATAGCACTGATTTCATTAGTAAATGTACCTGCTTCACGATAAGAAATGAAACGCTGGCTTCGTTTTAAGCTTTGCACTTGTTTCTTGATTAACGCAACTTGCCCAGCCACCGAATGCTTGTTTGCAAGTAACTCTATTCGGTGATCTAAGTCGCGATTTTCAGCTTGCAACTGGACAATGAATTCCACCAACTCTGCTTTATCGAGTTGCATAAGCTGCTCAAACAATGGCTTCAAAGCGCTCTCCCCATTTTTAAATTTATCAAAGACCAAACGAGCAATATGTTACCACTTAACACAAACCAAGGTATAAACCCTGCCGGCTTCAAACAAAAAGTTCACCTTTAGTGCTAGTGCTGAACCAAAACGCGCTTCACCCTCGGCGCACAGCTTAAAATAGGCTTCGCCTTTAGCTATATCGATGGCGGTCAGCATGGCGTCGCTAAACTCTAGGTAGGTTTTTACCCTTGGATAGATGGCTTTGAAAATACTCTCTTTAGCGGAAAACACTAAGGTGGCAAAGGCTTGGGTTGAAAGGCCAGTATCGGCCAACAAAGCCTGCTCTGTTGGGCTAACAAACAAAGGCATTAGCGAGTCGACTTGGCTGTCGGCAATCAGGTTTTCCACATCTAGCCCAAGCAAGTTAACCTCTGAGGTGGGCACTATGGCCGCTA
Source organism: Motilimonas eburnea (assembly GCF_021295345.1). Taxonomy (GTDB): domain Bacteria; phylum Pseudomonadota; class Gammaproteobacteria; order Enterobacterales; family CBDFNC01; genus Motilimonas; species Motilimonas eburnea. The sequence continues at coordinate 9,992 of NZ_JAIMJB010000022.1, read as the reverse complement.
TCGCCATGTCATCGGTATGAGAAATACTGCCGAGCCATCCTTGGGGCCACACGGGCGATCTATGTTCGCCAATAGGAATGTCGGTGCAGGGGCAGCCCGCGTGTTGCAACATGGCTAATGCCAAGGCCCTGCCAGCCACAAACTCGGCCTTGCGCTTGGGCACTGCCCGCACCACCTCATTAGGCAAACTGACATTGAGCATCTTGGCATGCTCATCGCGATAACGCAGCACCTCGAAACGGCGCTGCCAAATGGTTTGCCCGCCTAAGGTGAGCATTTGTGGCTCAGACAAATAGGTCATAGGCCGTTATATCCCTTATTTGCCAAGGGGCACGATTAACGGGGTGTGACTCACGGGATCGTCAATAATCACACTATCCAAACCAAACACTTGCTTCACCAAGGCCGCATCAACCAAGTCATTGGGCTCACCTTGCGCCACTATCTTGCCACCGGCAAAAGCAATTAAGTGGTCGGCATAACGACAAGCTTGGTTTAGGTCATGCAATACGGCCACAATCGTGTGCTGCTTGGTTCGATTTAGGCTGCGAAACAGCTCTAATAAATCGATTTGATGGGCCACATCCAAATAAGTGGTTGGCTCATCCAACAAGACAATCGGCGTTTGCTGCGCTAACACCATGGCAATCCACACCCGCTGCTTCTGGCCGCCCGACAGTTCATCTACCTGCCTTTCGGCTAACTCGGTCACGCCGGTGTCGGCCATGGCTTGAAACACAGCGTCTTGATCTGCTTGGCTCCATTGCTTAAATAGCTTTTGGTGTGGATAGCGACCCCGTGCCACCAAATCCACCACGCGAATGCCCTCCGGGGCTTGCGAACTTTGCGGCAGTAAACCTAAGGCTCGCGCTAGCTCCTTGGCTGGCATCTGCTGAATGTTTTTGCCATCAAGACAAACTTGGCCCTGGCTAGGTTTGAGCAAACGGCACAAACTGCGCAACAAGGTCGATTTACCACAGCCGTTAGGGCCAACGATCACAGTAAATTTACCCTCGGGAATGCTAAGTTCAAGGTCTTCGCAGATCACTCGGTTTTCATAGGCAAGCTTGAGGTTCTCGCCCTTTAGCCGAGGCATAAGCCGAGCCGACACGTTAGATTTTGTCACTGTAGATAAGCTCATCATATTATGTGTTTTTCATTACTTCTTAAGGCCACCAAAAAACAAACAGCATCAAGAGGTTATTCTTAATGCTGTTGAAATACCAGAGTCATTAGGTATGCATATCGGATGAAGTAGTAGCAAAACTTCGTTTTCAGGGATGAAAACGTAGAGCGTATAGGGACATATACACAGCGTTTTTGCGGATACTTCATGCGATATTGCTATTCTCCATGTCGCTGATTAAACAACCGCGACCCCTTGCGACTCAATCACATCTTGTTTAATGGCGTTAAGTGATTGCGCCCCCTTAGGGGATTTCGCAAACTCAGCAAATAAAGCGCTAAGGGTATCACAGAGTAATGTCACCTGAGCGGGGCTGTAGTTTTCGGTAAGGTAACTCATCATCACCCGTAGCACTTGCTCATTGTTGACGGTTTCTTCTAGCACCTCAAACTGCAGGCCTAGCCCCGACTCGCTGCGATCTGAATCCACTTGTTGGAAGTTCACCTTGTCACCGTTGGCCAGCTCAAATGCGCCACTAAACTTACTTTTCGCATGCAGCTGAATAAACACCTCAAACATGTGGCCGTCCACCTCAGGCTCACCGCCTACTAAGCCCTCTTCTATCAGGTCGATGGGAATATCACCATAAGGCATAGAATCGTTAATGGTGTGTTTTACCTGAGCCACCAAATCGGCCACGGTATTGGCGCGATCAAAGTCCACCAAATGCGCCACCACAGTCGTGAAATAACCTATGGTGTCATAGTATTCAACATCATGACGCCCAGAAGCCGATGTTCCAACTATCAACTTGTTCGGTGCTCCCACAACATTCAGAGCTGCGGCGATAGCGGCGTAAACTACGTTAAACAGCGACGCACTTTGTGCTTTAGCCAAGGCATATAAACCATCTCTTACCTCATCTTCCATTTCAACTATCACCCAACCGCCTTTCGGCCCGTTAGGATCGGCTGGTGCAGATAAAGCATGATCTTTGGGGAAGATAGGCGTCGACCAAGGCACATCTTTAAAGTTATTCAGCCAGTAATCTAGGTGCTTTTGATGGTTACCTGAGCTGCGTTGCATGCGCGCATATTCGTGCATAGGTAGCGCTTCATAACGCCAGCTTGGCGCCTTGCCTTGCACCCGCAGTTTATAAGCGTAATTGAGCTCATCCATCATCAGGTTCACCGACCACTCATCTTGCACTATGTGATGGAACAAGAAGGATAAAAATTGCAGGCCGGTTTGCTGGCAACGAATAAAGCGCACCCGCAAAGGCAGCTCTTTTTGTAAATCAAATGGATGGAGCGCCTCATGCTTAAGGAACTCATTCAGATCGCTAAATTCACACTCGTCTGAGGTCCAATACCATTGGTAATTATCTAGTTCAGAAACCTCTACCACGTGCTGACAAGGCACGCCCTTGTCTTCATAGAAGTGGCTGCGTAAACCTGCATGGCGCACCATAATATCGCGGCAAGCTTCGCCAAAGGCCACTTCGTCCAATTCGTCTAAAAAGCGCAATACAAACGGCAAGTTGAAGATGGTATTTAGACCAAACTTGGCGTATTTAGGGATCGCTTTCCACAGTGAGTTTTGCGCCAACGACAGCGGCGCCAGATTTGAACCAACATGAGTCAGTTCCGAATCAACCGTCACATCCGCTGTCACCTCTCCAGACTCTACGCCTTGCAACACAGCCTGCTCGGCCAAAGATTGCGCCGTGGGGTGGCTGAACACGTCATTGATGGTGATTTCAATGCCGTGGTGGGTTAACAAGCGACCGATAACGCGTGTGGCAATCAGGGAATGGCCACCAAAATCAAAGAAATCATCCGTTGCCGTCATCTCATCATTGGCTAACGCCGCTTTAAACTCGGCTAAGATCAGCTCAACCACAGCTGCTAAACGGCTGACCTGTTCAGTTGGCTCAGTAGCAGCCACCTCTACTAGCTTTGCATATTTCCCTAGCTCGGCCGCGGTGCGATAAGTAAATAAATCAGCAATGGCGACTTCAATGCCATGGTCTTTCAGTAACCTGCCAACCACTCGGGTACCAATTAATGAATGGCCACCAAAATCGAAAAAGTCATCGGTTAAGCTCATCTGTTCAACCGAGAGTGCTGCGCGAAACTCAGCTAAAATGGTGTCAGCAATGGATGGGTTGTGGGTTTGTGGGGTAATTTGGGTAGCGCTTTTCGGCTTTGCCAATGGCTCTGCCAACGGCTGTGCCAACGGCTGCGCTATTGTCTGTAATACTGGCTGTGCCAATGGCTGCTGACTGGCTACCGCTGATACAGGCATAACCTCAGCTGAGACAAGCTGCTCACCGCCTATGTAGGCAATATATTGCTCAAACAAATGCGCTCCTAAATGCGGCGACACAGACGCTGCCGTCACTAATTCTAAGGCCAGCTCACCTTGGCGATTAACGCCAACACCCAAGGCAATTTCAAATTTAGGCTGCAAAGGCGCAATGGCTAGCTTGCTGGCCGTCACGTGCTCAAGAGATAAATACTGCGCCGGATCGACCAACCAAGTTACCAGAGCCGCCGCATCCGCTCCTACTTGCACCTTAGCATTTGGCTGCTGCGCTAAATCCAGCTGAGCTACCACGTCAGTAATGGCTTGTGCCAGTTGTGAGTCATCTTGGGTTAAGGTCAGCTGAGTTAGGTTAGATTCAACCATGGCGCCGTTGATGGCCAAATTCGCCTGACTAATATCAACAGGCACACAGACCTCTAGGCTTGCCAAGCCATTGGCTTGGGTAATATAACGAGCAAACAACACGGCCGTGGCCGCCAAAACTTCAACCTCGGTTAAGGCTCGACCTAGGTATTTATCGTAAGCACTTCTTTGAATAACTGTGGCGAACTTGCGTGGCTCGGCTGCTTGTAAATAGGCCGATATGTCGTCTGTCACGCCCGCTTGCACATATTGGATTTCTTGGCTGGCACGCTTAAGCCAAGGCAAACAAGTTGCAGAAAGCGCTGGTAAGCTTTGTAGCGGCGTAAAGCCCACCTGCTCACTTGACTGGGTCGGCTTATCGAGCGCGGCTAGGCCGTGGTTATATAAGGCACTCAACACCTCAAACACCTCTTGCCAGTTCAGCTCACCTTCCAGAATCTGATGCGCAGTCACGCCTAACACTAACTCTTGCTCGGCGCAGACATAAACGGTGAACTGGATAGCAGAGAGACTTTCAAGGGCAATCGGGCTGGCTTGCTTAGTTTGCAGATGCGCTATCGCCTCTTGCACATTATCAAGGGCTTCAATATTGATGGGCTGAGCGTCGGCCTTACCTGGCACTTTAACTAGCCCCGCCTCTTCATCAAACCGATAACTCAGGTTCAAGGCAGGCACAAATTGAGGAAGCTTTTGCAGCGCCGCCACCAGCCGGCCTATGTTGGTTTTGCCGGTTAAATGATACGCCGTGGCATACTGCATCGAGCCATCGTCATTATGCTGATGGTGCATCCAAACGCGCTCTTGAAAATCCGTTACCGCTTGCATGGGGTGCTGGTTATTTATCATGTTCCTTTCTCCTGACCCGAAACCATTCAAGCCATCCTTTTTGACGCCCACGCCACCCCGCTCAAATTCAGTGTGGTGAGACGTTAAATCACAGGGTTAATTAAAAATAGGGGCATACTTTATTCACAATAAAATTAAATGTAAAGCATTCTCATTTTCACTGTTTTGAAATTGATGAAGTTATGAATTTCAACCGTGGCCTACAACTCAGCCCTAACTAAACAAATTGAATATCGGATGGATAAGTAGCAAAACTTCGTTTTCAGGGATGAAAACGCAGAGCGTATAGGGATATATTCACAGCGTTTTTGCGGAGTATTCATCCGATATGCTTACTTAGGGCCTAAGGTATTTAAAACTGCCGCGAACGAGTCAGTAACCAAATCAGATAAATACCACCGACGATGCCCGTCATACGGCCAATCGGCATACTGGCTTGAAACGGTAACCACTGGATTAGCACATCCGCCGCTAATACCAATAACGCCCCCATCAGGGCTGACGAAAACAACGACATTGCTCGCGATTGCCTTAATCGGCTGACCAACTGCGGCGCTGCCAGCGCAATAAAGGCAATGGGACCGGCCGCGCCAGTGGCAAAGGCTGCCAGCACCACGGCAAAGAAAATCATGATTAGGCGAACTCGCTCAACACGGATCCCAAGCTGAGTGGCCATGTCGTCACCCATTTCGATCATCGCCAGCGCGCGCTTTAACACCATCATAATAGGCAACAACACCACCACTCCCACCAGCACAGGGTAAACATGAGTCCAAGTGCGGGCGTGCAATGAGCCCGCCAACCAAAGGTTGGCCATGATGGCATTATCTAAATTACCTTTAACCAACATGAGTCCATTTAGGGCGCTTAAAATCGACCCTATGCCTATGCCGGTTAAGATCAAACGATAGCCACCTACCACACCGGCTTTAACCGCCAGCAAATAAACCACCAGCGCCGTCACCACACCGCCCACGATGGCCGCCAATGCCACTTCAAGGGCACCCGATTCAAACAAGACAATTTGCGCGATGGCGCCAGTTGCCGCGCCCGTGGTAAAACCGATGACATCGGGCGAACCCAGTGCATTTCTTGAAACCGACTGAAACACAGCGCCAGAAATGCCTAAGGCCGCACCAACAAACACCGCGGTCAGTACCTTAGGTAAGCGAATATTCAAGATAATGCGATCTTTCACCCCGCCCTCGCCCGCGCCGCGTATGGCATCCACCACTTGCAACAAGGACAAATTAAATTTACCTAAGGTCATTGAATAGGTCGCAATAACGCAAACCAGCAGCAACAAGGCAAAAGCCACCAGCAGATGCAAAGGCTGATAAACAATGGAAAACGGGCCAAGGCGACAAACATAACCCGCACCCGCAGCTTGCAAAGGATAACGGCGCTGGATCATAACTGAGATATCTTCCAACGTCTGACAAGGAACACAAAAAACGGCCCGCCAATCAAGGCAATCATAATACCCACGCTGATTTCATTGGGATAACCCACCACTCGGCCTAACACATCGGCCAGCACGGCCAAGGTTGAAGCTATCAATAAAGAAAAAGGCAGCAACCATTTATGATCTGGCCCAACGACCATGCGAGCAATATGAGGCGCGGTTAGCCCAACAAAACTAATCGGCCCCGCCGCCGCCGTTGCCGCTCCTGCCAAAATCACGATGGCAATGGCCGCAAAACACCAAATTTTAAGTGGGTTTACGCCAAGAGCTTGGCCTATGTCCTCGCCCAGCGACACCGTATCTAAGGCTTGGCTTAAACAAAACGCAATCACCAAACCCACCGCAATCAGCAAGGTAGCTGGCAGCAAGACATCAAAGCCCCGCCCCTGAAACGAGCCCACCGACCAATGACGATATTGCTCAAACACCATTTCGTGGCTGTTAATGGTGATCATATGAGTAAAGGCAAGCAGCACCACAGATAAAGCCGTCCCCGCGAGTACCACCCGAACTGGATTCACGCCTTTATTCACCCCAGCAAGGACAAACACACCCACGCCCGCAATGGCTGCGCCGAGCAAACCAAACCACATCACATAAGCCATGTCTTGAATGCCGAGAAACGCAATGGCGAGCGCCACCGCCACGGCAGCGCCAGCATTGACCCCCAAGATGCCGGGATCGGCCAAAGGGTTGCGCGTTAATCCTTGCATGATCACTCCCGCCACGCCCAAGGCGCCGCCGACCACCATGGCCAACAAGGTTCTGGGAATGCGCAAATGCATCACGAGTAAGTGATCGCTATTACTGGGATCGAAAGAGAAAATGGCGGCTAAGGTCACCGCTGGCGAAATCGTGTGGGTGCCGATAAACATACTCAAGCAAGCCACCGCACACAGCAGCACCAGTCCCGCCCATAGCCAACGTCGCCTTTGACTATCTCTGGCTTGGTTTACGCTTGGCATCACATCCGCGATAACCGACACGCTTGCGCGATCAGCCGGCATTGTCAGCCTTGCCAAAAATCGCCACTATGTCGTTCACGATTTCCGTGGCGCTGTACATGTCGATGCGAAACGAGTTACGCCCTAACTCATATACCTGCTGATTCTTCACTGCAGGCAAATTGACTAAGATAGGGTCTTGCATAAATCGACTGGCACTGTGACCGCCGACTTCTAACAAAAAGGTGGTTTCGGCTTTTAGCTGCGGCAGCATCTCAAAATGCACGCGTAAAAAATCAGCCAGTGGCACGGTATTGTCATGCCACGCTCGATTTTGCACTTCCATCTTAAAGCCTAAGGACGAGAGTAATTCAGCATGCACGCCATCTTCTAGGGCGATCATATTGGTTGAGCCCGCCCCAAAATACGCCACAATATTGGCCTCACCAGCGGGGATCTGTAACTGGGTTTTACTCTGCGCCACAAACTGCTCAAATTGATCAATTTTTTGCTGTGCCTGCGCCTCTAGGCCCGTAGCCTCCCCTAGCTTAAGGGCTAAGCTCTGCCAAGATTGCGAGGTGTAATCGAGCACTATCGTCGGCGCAATTTGTTGAAATTCCGCAATTTGATCGCGCGCCGAATCACCGCCATTCCAAGCCACCACAATTAAATCTGGCTCGTAAAGATACGCCGACTCAAGATCGACACTGCCCGCAGGCCAAGCCTTGGCCACCTTGCGCTGCTCACCTATCTCGGCCCACTGGCTAAAAAATTGACCTTCATAAGTTAACGCGCTGGCAATCAAGGGCGCATCAATGGCAAGCAAGGTGCCGCTGATCGTGACAGACGTAGACAGAATACGCTTAGGCTGAGCAGGGATCGTGGTTGTTGAACCATCAGCGTTAACAAAGGTGCGAGGAAACCCATCTTGCGCTGCCTGCGCCCACACAGCCGACGCCGCCGACACAGCCAACAACATAATGGCCGTTATAACTCGATTGATTCTCATAGCTTAGTTTCGCTTCCGTTCCTATGGGTTTGATTCGGTTAGATGGGTGGCTATCAGCAAAGGAATGGAAAACAACCACACACAACACAAGTGATAAGCTATATGCTAACTATTATCATATGCAACAAGCAAGATAAATTCGATTTCTGGTGAGAGTGCGTGAAACCAGCCCTTGGTGCGCAAAAAAATGCAGAAGCTTCGTTTTACTCACATCAAACACTTAATTGATTGATGTATAATCATAAAAACATCAAACTGCTTAGTTACGTCGGCTAAATCGTGGCTCGTCCGTTATCTGGTTTGATTTGTTTGCCTCTGGGATTAGAGTGAATAGCCAAGAATTTACTTAAGCCGATGATATACAAGTGCTACATTTGGGTAAGCTAGACAAAATCGTGCAAGTTTACCAAGAAAGGTGTGCAATATACTGTTAGATTTCAACACAAATTGCCACTACGGCTACAAAAGGAAAGTAATGGACAGAATAACTAAAAAGCTTTTGCAAGATTTCCTAGAAGCTCAAGAAATGGACTCCTGCGATGAAACTGTTGACTTTGAGATGTTTTGTAATTTCTCTGTTCTAGCTAATGAATATAATAAGACATTCGACGTAAAAAATATTACTGTTGGGGCTGGTGCAGATACTGGAATTGACGGAATAGCTATCATCGTAAACGGACACCTTGTTGAGGATACCGATGAGATTGATAGTCTGCTTGAAGCTAATGGATATTTGGAAGTAACGTATCTGTTTATTCAGGCGAAAACATCATCTAACTTTGATACCAAAGAGATGCACGCTTTCTACTTTGGAATCAGTGACTTCTTTAGTGAAAGCCCAAAACTCGCTAGAAACGATGATATTAAAAAATTCTCAGAAATTTCTGATTATCTACTAGATAATGCGTCAGATTTTAAAGAAAACCCTGTTTGTAAGAGTTATTACATAACCACTGGTGTAGTAAATGATGATCAAAACATATCTGCTGTTGTCAGTTCTTCTGTAACCGACTTAGAAAGCTACAACCTATTTGAGAGTGTTGAAGCAAAAGTGCTCGGGGCGAATGAGCTTGGAAAGCTTTATCGAAAGACAAAAAATCCAATAACATCTAAATTCACATTTTCAAACAAAATCACCCTTCCGGATATTGATGGAATAGATCAATCATTTTATGGAGTTCTACCGTTCTCCGAGTTTAAAAAACTTTTAATCGATGAGAATGGAAATATTCAAAGTATCTTTGACGATAATGTTCGAGACTTTCAAGGGATTGGAAATTTAGTCAATAGCAACATTAATGACACATTAAATAGTGAGTTGCCGGATTTGTTTAGTGTCCTGAACAATGGAGTAACGATCGTCGCAGACTCAATAAAAACCTCAGCGAACTCACTAACGATCACTGATTATCAAATTGTTAATGGCTGCCAAACAAGCAATGTTCTATATGAAAATCGTAACAATGAAAACATTGGTAATATCAATATACCTTTGCGGCTAATTGTAACAACTGATGAAGATGTAAAATCTAAAATTACAGTTTCGACAAATAACCAAACGGCGATTAAGAAAGAACAGCTTGCTGCGATGTCAGACTTTCAAAAGAACCTTCAACACTATTACGCGTCGATAAATGGTGTGGGTAAGCTATTTTATGAAAGGAGGGCTAAGGAATACAATTCTGATAGAAATGTGGTTAAGAGAAAAGTAATCACCATTGCAAACCAGATCAAGTCCTACTCAGCGATGTTCAGTAAGAATCCACACCTAGTTACCACATACTCAGGGCGAGATCTAACATTATTAGTAAGGTCTAATTGCTGATAATTTATGCACTATGGGCGTTTTATGAGCTTATTTTTCCTTTTCCTAGAAAATCATATATTAAATTGAACTAACTGTATTTTCAG
>NZ_JAIMJB010000021.1 GCF_021295345.1 Motilimonas eburnea | reverse complement strand
TCGCAAAAGAGGTGCTAAGACGGCGAGACCACCAAAGAAATTTCGCGGATATACAGTGGGCAATCTGCGAATACATACGCGTGATCCATCAAACAGCGATGCTTAAATTATGAGGGGATCCGTCAGCGCCGCGCTAAACCGCGCCGGCTCTTTCGGCGTCGGATTTGAGCGCCTTGTTATGTGCTTTAGATTGGCGCCAATAAAGCCATACGCACAATGCAGACAGTATGATTAAAGGAGCAGCTGGACCGACTAAGTACAATATATCAGGGAATCCTATATAAGTGGCTGGTATACATATGGTAAGCGCCAATATAAGACCAGCTACCGATAATTTCCTCAGATGCTTGAACCAAGTAAAAGACCACAAGCTAGTCAAAGCAACGAAGACCATAAAAAACAGAAGATACCAATGTATAGTGCGCCCCTGACTTGTTGATAAGTTAACCAACCAAATAGCACCAAAACTATATGGAAATAGGATTATCGACATCAGTATTTTGGCAGCGAGTTTCATAGTGATTGCACATAACGCCGCCAACATGGGTAGCGCTGGCTGGCGGAAAATTTGTTTCAAATTTTATGACAGCTTGCGCTATCCCTTATGCTTGGCCTTGTTATAGCTTTTCGATTTCTTTAAATGATGCAGCTAGTTCCTTCAACTCTCCAGTTTCATGGAGCCACAAAAATACTGCATTTTGAAACTTCCCTGATTCCTTGATGAAAACCATCTGATCACCCAAGCCATTCCCCGCTATTGCTATTGCTCCGTTGGGAAAATTGCCAAACCCTTTGCATGACTCTGTTTCATATATAATGTGGTTACTAGTGCGAGAAAGCCTCTTTCGATCTGAGGTATCTTTAATTGGATAAAACTCCCAGTCATCTTCTTTGGTTGATGCTTCGCCACCATTAGCCAATTTCATTGCTTCTCGGTAATCGTGCGGCAACGGCGAGCCTAGTTCATCCTCAACTTTCAATAATTGATCTTCCGATAAATCGAATGGCAACCTTCTCTCCAGAGCTATAACGCCCAGCACAGCGGCTGGCAAAGCTGGCGCGTAATTGCGCAGCAATTTGAGTGACAGGTTTGACAGTCCGTTGCTGCTGCTTGTTATACGCGCTTCTACTTTAACCAAATTGAGTAATCCATTTTACCCAATGTTGTTGATAAATTTGCGATTGCTATAGCCTGCCCAACGCTGGTCAAGGTTACTTGACCACCTTTTATATCGTTGTCAAAGGCTTCTAGCAGCAGTTTTGTTGTAGGTGTAAATTGAGCAATGTCGCTTTTGAAGGTATTAATATCCGTATACCCCATATACTTGTATAGCTGGCTCATCCAACCATCATATATATCCATGCCCATCATAGAGGCAATTGAACAAGTTCCAGCATACTGAATATGACGTTTTTGTGAATCAGAAAGGTTAAGGCCAGACCGCACGGAGGCCAGAGCGCGCTGTGAATATGGTTCAAGTTGAGATATATGTTGAAGTCCGTTTATACCAACATGGGTCATGTAGTGGATAAACGATAAATATGCTATTTGTTCACTTGTGATTTTAGGTACGACAGTGACTGCTTCCGAGAGCACTATATCTTTAAAATCGTTAGCTGAAGCTGATGCTCTTTCGGCGATTAAATCCACAAGTACAGACGGGTTCGATTTTTCCCCCTTTCGCGCACTGGATTGCACAGCGTCATTAATAGCAGCTTGTACATCTGGATCTGTAAATTTTGCTAAATCAATTTCACGTGCATTTTCAACTATTTTGGCTTCAAGTTTAGTAGCAAATTTTTGGACGTTAAGTTCAGCGGCATTAATAGCCTCTTCTCTCAAAGCTGGAAAATTATCCCGCAAGAAAAGCAAACAAAGCTCTTTTACTTCGGAAACGGATAAACCGTTATTTTGAGTTAACGTTACATCCCCGCCAGCTTGGATAGCAGTAGCATCCGTTCCTACTTCCTGTTTTTGTTTATCCCCTAGCATCACAATTCCTTATTCTCTTTTTCGCCCAAGGAGATATTTACATTTCCTCCCGCCTGGATACCCGTTGAACCGTCACCGAGGTTCTGAGACTGTTTTTCGTCACTTTTTGAACTACCTAAAAAGAATGTTGTTACCAGCGCAGATAGTGACACCACAGTAGTTAATGCGGGTTCAAAACTACGATCGAAATACAACCACGTTCCAGCGATGCCTAGTGCAACAACTGATAATATCCTCACTATAGTGCGCATAACTCTCCTTGCGTATAACGCTTCCGCCATGCGCTGCTTGCAGCTGGCGGAATTTTTGTTGTGTTACAAAAATTATGACAGCTCATGCTGTCGCTTGGGCGGACTGGTTATGTTTTGTCACTCGACAACACAACTCTAATTGCAGCTTCTAGTCTTTCTTCGTCATCTGCTAAATGAATATAATCGGCTGCAGGCAATTGCCCATCATTAAACTGCTTCTCGAAAAAATATTTCAACCTCCATGTATCAGGCGCATCACGCCCAAAGTCGAAATCTATACCGCCGACTTCTGGAGACTTAAAAATATCTACACCGACACCATGGATCTTTATAAACCAGTTAGTACCGGGGACTTGCCGCCTTCCTCTATACTCCTGCTTTAAGATTTCCGAAGCGGTCTCTAACCCGAATGACCTAGCAATTAATTCCTTTGCCCAAGCGAGGTTGGCGTACCAAAGTGGAATTAACTGAGTGATCAATTTTTCATCAGTCACGATTCACCCTCAGAAACATAACGCCCGTTTTAATTTGTGAAGCAACATGTTGCTTCGTCAAATTCAAATACTTGTTATTGGGCAGACATCACTAAAGTGATGACTGCGAAGAATTTAAAACACGTAAAATCAGCGGCTTGATAGGGATTTCTGATCCTTAAGCTAAGTATTTGTCTGCCTGAAACTCTTCCCAGTTTCAGCAGCAAAATACTTAGCTTAAGGAGTAAAAATGAGTATAGCCCAGTCAAGCCTTCTTATTAGATTTTGTGCTTATAACTCTCACCTTTTTATACTGATTAAATATACAGCAAAAAGCTCTCTGTATACTATATTTACTGGTGTGAGTGTTTTAAATTACCCAATAACAGTGTATTACACTCTTTTCTTGGTAAACCCGCACGCTTCCGCCTAGGCTAACCCTATTATTATCATTGATTATCAGCCTCTTACACACAATTTATCGACGTTAACTCTCATCTAAGAGGAAAACAAACCGAGACTGAAAATTACCGAGACCCAATCTGGCCCCCGTAAAGAAACAGGCTGATATTTTTTGTGATTATATATCAATGAATTAGGCATCTAATGTGAACAAAGCGAGACTTTTGCATTTTATTTACCGCGCCAAGAGCGGACAAAATCAACTTTTACCCATTATACCTGTATAAACAGCCATATCTTCAAACCACTCCCCTTTACGGTGAATCCCCTTGTTACCAAATAGCCCCCATAAAAAAACCCGCCGAAGCGGGTTTTTGTTTAGTTGCTTAAATCAGATTTAAAGCGGACACACTGGGTTCCAACCTGTCACCCAGTTCTCAGCTGAGCCTGGACGACCGTCGTTACCACCCCAAGCACGTTGCCATACTTGACCTTCATGAGTCACCATGTCGCCTTTGCCGTAGTTTGCACTCCAGCCGCTAGTCCATGGTTGTAGGGTTGATACGTCTATACCGCGCGCTTCACATGAACCATCAGTGATGACTTTAACTTCAGTTAATGCGGCAAACTCACCTGCATTCGTCTTGAAGATAAACGAAGATGGGCCACCGCCGATTGGCAAGTGTGCGTTCACTTTTAGGGTATGGCTTGCACCAGGTGCAATGCTAACCGCAGTTGCAAAACGGTGGAAGTCATCAACCATGCCAGGTGCGCCCTTGTTGCCTTGGCCGTTCGCATTGTTCAGTACGGTACCTAATGCTTTTAGGTCCTTGCTTAGGTCGGTAGAAGACGGGATGCTGTACTGAATTTCAGTAATGGTTTTGTCACTGTTGTTAGTGAACTGCCATTCAGACGTTTGCGGCCATGCCACACTTTCGTCGGTGACATAACCAACCAGTGAAACGGTCACGTCTAGTTTCTGTGCTGGCAAGTTAACTAATGGGTCAACCATACTTAGGTCTGGGTTGCCTGCTTTAGTTAGGATGTCATGGCCTAGTGCAGTTAGCGTGCTACCTACGTAGTACTCTGCAGTGCCATTACCTGCTAAACAGTTTGACTCAGGTACGATAGTTTCGGTACGAACACCGTTTTCAATCGCGTAACACGCGTAGTCGCCCGCCATTTCCCAGAACATGATACCGCCAAGACCTTTGTCAGCAACGTAGTTAGCTTTTGCTGCAATGGCTTGCTCATCTTCAAGGTTGATCATCACTTTCTTGGTTGGGTTCCATAACCATGCCGCTTCTGCGTCAGTGTCATAGTAACGAGTGTAAGTGCCCACTAGACGATCATCAGGATTGTTTACTGGGTCAAGACCATATTGCGCTGCGTAAGTTGGCATTTGACCCGCTTCTAGGTTTTTCGCATGCCACATTGGGTTGAAGCCTGCACCTAGCTCTAGACCATGTGGGTCAGTATCATGCCACATGTTGTCAATACCGATTGCACCGTTACCACAACCTTGCTCTGTACCGTTACCTGTACCGCGCTCACAGTTAGTTGTTGGCGCTTTACCACCGTAACCATTTACGCCGCCTTCAACGCCTCTCCAACCACGGGTGTAGTATGGTAGACCGATGTTGATACGACCTGCAGGTACCACGCCACGGAAGTAGTGGTATGCCCAGTCAATGTTGAGGTAACCAATGTTGCCGTAGTTTTGGTAAACCTGATATAGATTCATTTCAGGATCTTTACCGTTGTCGTAAAGTGGGCCGTTAAAGCCAACTACTTCACCCCATGAGCCAGAGAAGTCGTAGGTCATCATGTTGATAAAGTCGAGGTATTGACCCGCTGAGTACACTTCCATACCACGTAGTAGGTAACCTGATGAAGGCACCGCAACAGTTAGGTAGTAATGTACGCCGTCTTCTGCAGACGCCACGTCAATCGCTTCACGAAGTTGCTTGATTAACACGTTGTACGAGTTCATCAAGTAGCTACGACGTGGGTTTTGTACTGCGCGGTCAAATGGGTTACCGCCGTCCATTAGCGCCGTTGGGTATTCGTAGTCTAAGTCGATACCGTCAAAGCCGTAAGCACGGATAAAGTCAACCGAAGACTTAACAAACGCGTCGATACCCGCTTGGTTTACGCTACCGTCTGAGTTAGTGGTCATTGAGTAGAAGCCACCGTTAACTACACGGCCTAGGTTGTCGATTGGACATGGGCCAGTGTTAACGACACCATTCTTATCAGCTTGACCTGGCATTACCCATTCGTCTTCTGCTGTTGGTGCGTCATTCATTGGACACGTAGAGCCGGTGTTTGGTCCCCAGAAACCGCCGGTTTCTGCCCAACCACCCACAGAGATAAGGGTTTTAACGCCGTTCTCTTTCTTGTACTTGTTGATTAGGTTCAAGTGACCTTTGTACTTAACGCTTGGATCCATATCGGCATCGGTTGCGCCCGGTACATCGTTCCAAACCATACCAGTGTTCGGGTTCTTAGGATCAAGTTTGTAACCTGGCTCTGTTGGGTAAATGTCTTCACCTACAGATACACGGTAGTTGTTGTCGATATGCGCAAATGCGTAGTTAATGTGGGTAACTTTATCCCATGCAACGTCAGTTGCTAGGTAAGTCGGTTGACCATTTGCACCGTTACGCCAGTTGGTGAAATAACCGATAACACGACGAGAGGTGCCGTTGATGGGTTTCTCTGCACCGCCTTCTTGGTAAACCGTACAGTAAGGAACATCAACGCCTGGTGTTTTGTATAGGCCTTCTGGACGACACGCTTCGTGATTACCCGGACCTGGAGTTGGCTCTGCGGTCGGTTCAGCTGTTGGCTCTGCTGTTGGCTCTGCTGTTGGCTCTGCTGTTGGCTCTGCCGTTGGTTCAGCTGTTGGTTCAGCTGTTGGCTCTGCCGTTGGTTCAGCTGTTGGCTCTGCCGTTGGTTCAGCTGTTGGCTCTGCCGTTGGTTCAGCTGTTGGCTCTGCCGTTGGTTGAACACCAGAACAAGGGACTTCTGTCCAGAACCAGCTGGTCGCTGTTGGCGTTTCCCATGTACCAGGGTTGTTTTTCGCTTCGAAACAAACACCGTTGTAGATAACCACATCGCCGTTGGCTACGCGTGTTTTACCTGGTACCCAAGGAATTTCATTACCTGGTGCAGGTGTTGGCTCTGCCGTTGGCTCTGCCGTAGGTTCAGTTGTTGGTTCAGCGGTGGGCTCTGCCGTTGGCTCAGCAGTTGGAGTCGGTGTTGGTTCAACGCCAGAACAAGCTACAGGTGTCCAAAACCAACCTGAAGCTGAAGATGGCGTTTCCCATGTACCTGGGTTGTTTTTAGCTTGATAACATTCACCTTGGTAGATAACCACGTCGCCGTTGGCTACTTTGGTTTTACCGGCTACCCATTCGATTTCACCGGCGGCATGGGCTTGGCCACCAATAGCTGCACTTAGCGCAAGCGCTAAGAGCGATATTTTCGTTTTCATATTTTCATCCTTGAGATAAAGCAACCATCCATTGATTGCGGGTATTATGATAGACCATTGAAAGGGGGGAGCTGGTATTTAATTTAGGACAATATGAGGTATCTCAAGAAATTTAGATGTAATTTGATAAAAATCAATGGAACCGATACCAAAACAAACGTCATTTAAAACAAAGACTTTACAACTTGATAACCAAATGCTCACCAAAGAGCATTTGGTTAAGAGGAACGCGAGCGGGTTAAGGCGCTTTATAGCAGGTCACGTCCACTTCGACCTTGACGTCGACCACTAAGTCACACACCATGCAGATACGTGCAGGTGGGTGCTCGCCAAATACCTCTTTAAACACCTTATTGAATGACTGAAAATAACGCGAGTCAGTCAGTACAACCTTTACATGCACCACGTCTTTTAGTTCATACCCTGCACTGGCCATGATATCCAAACAGTTCTGAATAGCTAAACGCGATTGATCAACAATACCGCCTTCTACTACCTCACCCTCTTTCATGGGCGTTTGGCCAGAAACATACAAGAAGCCACCCGCTTCAACCGCACTTGAAAAAGGTAAATGTTGCCCTCCGGTACCGGTACCGCCTTCTGCACCATAACGTTTAATGGTCATACTCTCTCCTTACTTAGTAAACTGCTATTGACTAGATACATCAGCGCGAGGCAAAAACCGTCCTGCCCGCTGCGCTGTTAATTGTTTATTTTGATAGGCGCAAACACCGTTGACCCAAACTTGCACTACGCCGTGCGCTGCCTGAATCGGCTCGGCGAAAGTGGCCTGGTCGGCAATGGTATCAGCATCAAACAACACTAAATCGGCAAAATGGCCAACCTCAATCACGCCGCGCTGGTTTAAGCCAAACTCTTGTGCGCTTAAACC
Source organism: Motilimonas eburnea (assembly GCF_021295345.1). Lineage (GTDB taxonomy): Bacteria > Pseudomonadota > Gammaproteobacteria > Enterobacterales > CBDFNC01 > Motilimonas > Motilimonas eburnea. The sequence goes on along the minus strand of NZ_JAIMJB010000021.1, from coordinate 72,917 downwards.
TGTCATCTTGTGAATTGCGGTGGGCAAATCAAATAAGTTTTGCTCACGACAGTAATGGCCTAACACGCGTGGAAATGCGCCCCATAAACGTGGATGTGGGTGAGGATCATTGGGTAAACCGTCTGATCCCACCATGGTGCGCGGATAACTCAGTACCCGTTTAACATCATCGGGGTGTAAGCCGTGATACACAGCGCCAGCAGGCTGAAGCCGCTTTGCCGCAGTCAGCAAATCAACTTGCCAATCGTTGGCAATCTCAGCCAACAAACGCCCTGCCTGATGGGGCTCAGGATCAGACCAAGTGATGAAAATATCAAAGTCAGTGGTCACCTGCTTTAAATCCAATGTGGATGAACTGGCGCTGTAAGGGTAACAGTCGCAAGCCACTTTCTGTTGACTTGCTTGATGCTCAAGGTAAGCCAAGGTTTCAACCGTGCGCCCCCAATTGGCTGCACCGGCGCACTTAAGGTGTGAAATGATCAGTGGCACTTTGCCATGCTCTGCCGTGCTAAAGGCTTCCTCCATGGCAGCCAAGATCTCATCAAACTCGGTGCGCATGTGGGTGGTATAAATGCCATTGAATTCAGCCAATTCACTCACCAAGGCTTTCACTTCATCGGTGCTGGCTTGGTTGGCACTGGCATAGGCTAAGCCTGAGCTTAATCCCAACGCCCCTTGTGCCATGGCTTGACGTAGTTGTTGGCGCATTGCATCAATTTGTTGCTGATTAGCCGTTTGATACAAATCCGTCATATGGTTATTGCGTAATGCCGTGTGCCCCACTAAGGCAGCCACATTAACCCGAGGTTGCGCCTTTTGAACCGCGGTCACATAGTCGGCAAATTGCGGGTATTGAAAATCGGCTTGTTCACCGAGTAAATTCATCGGATCAGGCGGCGCTGCGGCTAACGTAACTGGACTGGCACTGATGCCGCAGTTACCCACGATCACTGTGGTTATTCCTTGGCTTATTTTACACAGCATATCGGGATCGCGAATGACATTAGTGTCATCATGGGTGTGCACATCAATAAACCCAGGAGCAAGCACCAAACCGCGGCCGTCAATGACATCATCAGACACTAGGCTATTGGGCGGTGCAATGGCTGCCACTTTTTCACCTTGTATCATGACATCCGCTCGGTATCCTGCTTTGCCCGTTCCATCAACCAGCAGCACATCTCGTATGACCTGTGTCAACCTAGCGGGTGTTTCATCTGCTGTTTTAACCACTTGTCGCGCAGCTGTCATGATCAATCTCCTAAAGGCTGGCGATCGACACCACCGCGATGTTGTTCAAGTACCAACTTGATTTTACGTAACTTGTCACGTGATTTACGTTTGTGTTTGATGGCTAATTCTGTCACCAATACGTCAATGGCAGCCATCATGACATAGCGGGAAGCGGTTGGTTTAAAAATGAAATCGGTTTCATCTGTACTGATCGGCAACAATACATCAATGGCATCAGCCAGTGGTGTGTTATTTTGCGTGATGGCGATCACTTGAACTTGATGTTGCTTTGCAATGTTCACCGCCGCCAAAACATCCGGCGAAAACCCGCCAGAAGAGAGGCAAATCAGCGCGTCGTTAGGGTCTAAGGTTGCACTGGCCATGCGCATTAACATGGGATCACTGTATGCCGTTGCCGCGTACCCTAGTCGAAACAAGCGATATTGTAATTCTTGAGCCAATGCGGTCGAGCCGCCGCCCACCCCAAAGATTAAGATTTGTCTCGATTTACTCAGTAGGTTAACCGCGTTGTCTACCTGAGTTTGAGTCAATAATTGACTATTAAGGTCAAGGGCGGATTTGATGCCATCATAAATACCCGAAATCCCCGTTGGCTCCACATTCACATCGCTGATAAAGCGTTGGCCAATGGCCAATGATTGCGCTATTTTCAGCTTAAGATCCCTGACATTGCGACAATTTACGGCGCGTGCAAAACGGGTAATACTGGCCTCGCTGACATTGGCGCCTTCGGCTAGTTGACTAATGCTGGCACTGGCGGCAAACGCTAAATCAGACAGGACGAATTGGGCTACCTTTTTTTCCGCATCACGTAACTGGCTAAAGCATTCATTAATCACTGATACGATATCTAATTCATAATTCATGACTTTTCCTTATAGCCCTAGAGAGATATCGCGCCTATATTACCTTAGCATGTTTGAAACTATCAAACTTTTATTCAATTCATGATAGTTATCATTTTAAGATGAATGACTAGAAGTGCGATGTTTTTTTCGGCAGTATAGTTGAAAAAGCTATTTGCATGAAAAATTCGTTTAGCGCTTTATTATTAACCAGCTAAATATGAGGTCACCGTGTTTGTTACTAAGTATCACAAAGACAGCCAGCAACAACCTGATGTCACCCCCTCCTGTGCGGCACAACCCCATTTATCGGGCATCACCAAAGGGTTAGGTGAAAGCAGTCATTTACCATGGCAATTACTTGAAGAAGATGTGAGCTTACCTGTTGCGGTGATCTATCAAAGCAAAATAGACAACAATCTAACTTGGATGCAACGTTTTGCTGACCGTTATCAAGTAAAGTTAGCTCCCCACGGTAAAACCACCATGACCCCTGCTCTATTTCAGCAGCAACGCGACGCGGGTGCATGGGCAATCACCCTGGCGACCGCTTCACAAGTCATGGCTGCTTACCTCAATGGCATTAAACGCATTATTATGGCCAATCAATTAGTGGGCAAACAAAACATGCAATTAATTGCCAATGTCATTGCCGATCCCGATGTTGAGTTCTATTGTCTGGTCGACAGTGTTGCCCAAATTAAACAGCTTGAGGATTTTTTTGCCGATAAAGCCAGACCATTAAATGTGCTGATCGAAGTCGGCGTCAATGGCGGCCGATGTGGTTGCCGTACTAATGAGCAGATCACGAAATTGGCGCAAGTCATTAAGCAATCACCTTGCCTTTCTTTTGCCGGATTAGAGTTTTATGAAGGCGTGATCCAAGGCGATCAGCCAGAACAAACCATTCGTGCATTTATTAATAATGCCATTGATGTACTACAGCAACTTGAGGAAGATGGCCTCGTTAGCAGCTCGGCTCCGATCATTACCGGCGCCGGCAGTGCTTGGTATGACGTGGTGGCCAGTACCTTTGCGCAAGCTAACCTTCCCCGCCATTGGCTGGCCGTGATCCGCCCGGGTTGTTACCTTATCCATGACACAGGTATATACCTAGAAGCGCAAGATGCCATCATAAAACGTAATCCCATCGCTTGTGATCTAGGCGGAGACTTACAATCTAGCCTAGAAGTGTGGGCTTATGTGCAATCGGTGCCCGAGCCCGGTCTCGCCGTTATTGGCATGGGCAAGCGTGATGTCGCATTCGATGCGGGTTTACCTATCCCCGAGCGACATTACCGACCCAGCTCACGTCAAACTCAGCCTGACGCGATGCCCACTCAAGCGCCGACTGACTGGGAAGTCACTGCGGTGATGGATCAGCACGCGTATTTAACTTGCCCAGCGGATGCAGATATTGCAGTGGGCGACATGATAGGTTTTTCTAGCTCTCACCCTTGCCTTACTTTTGATAAATGGAAACATATCGCTGTAATAAATGATAAGTATCAAGTCACCCAGTTACTTAGCACTTATTTCTAACCTAACCTCAGTTACCTGAGGTTAGGAGCGTGATGGCTTTGCTTTGCAAGGTTTACCAAGGAGGGTGAATTTTTTGTTATTGCTAAAGCTGTTTATCAAGGAAGGTTAGCAACGCCGCCCATGATTTCTCATCGGCGGCTTGTTGATAGCGATCACTACCAAACACGGTGAAGGCATGGGGAGCCCCCGAATAAACTTGGATCTCATAGGGCACCTTAGCTAGCTCTAGCTCAACCGACAGCGCGGCGACATCTGTCATTGGAATAGCGCTATCTGCACCACCATGGGCGATTAAGATGGGCGCGGTATTGGCTGAGTAACTTTGCCCTCGTGGGGTTTGCAAGCCACCATGAAAACTGGCATATCCGTTAATGCCATCCCCCTTGCCAGAGCGCGCTAACTCAAGCACGGCTGCGCCGCCAAAACAATAGCCCATCACAACACTTTGCTTTGCATTGCTGTGTTGTTTAGCTTGATCTAACCCAGCTAAAATCAGCTCACGCATTTTTTCTCTGTCTTTGTATAGCTTAGCGGTTTCTTGTTTTTTCATTGCCATTTCAATGGGGCGATTACCCTTGCCATAGAGATCCACCGCAAAGGTATCGTAACCTAGCTCTGCCAGCATTTGGGTACGCTTTTGCTCATAGTCAGTTAAGCCATCCCAGTCGTGGATCAACAAGACTAACCCTTTGCTGTCACCTTTGGCGCTTTGATAATACCCTTGGTAAGTCACGTCATTGACTTGGTAGTCCACTTGCGAAGCCATTACTTGCGAGCAAAGCAGTAATCCTGCTGCTAAAGTACAATATTTCATGTTCTTCAATCCGCCTTAACTAATAGTTCAAATAATAACGAGCCGCTACAAGGAAAAGATCACGCTTTTCCACGCTTAGTCAATGTTACTTCATCGGATGGCTTCACACCTTGGGCTGCTGACGCAGCCAGACCGCCATGTGTTTTTCAAATAAGGTGTCAAAGGTTTTAAATTCTGTTAATTGCTTCACCCTTTGATTCAAAAAGTCTCTTAAAGCGGGCGTATTACAACCCGATTTTTTAGATAAGGTAAAATACAACCCCTCAACCGAGACGGGCTTAGACAGGTGAGTGATATTGGACTTTAAGCCTGAGGATTCTAGAATAGTCAGCCCTTGATAGAGCTCGTATAAAGCATAATCAAACCGCCCTGCCAATAACATGGTAAATGATCTTTCCGCCGTCGCACTGTTGCGGATCTCAAGGTTTTGCTTCGCATACTGGTCAAAATCTTGACCAAAACTATTATTGATCAGGGTGCCGCCTCTTTTGCCTTTTAGATCTTGCCAATGTTGATAATCAAACTCTTTCCCCTTAGCAACCCAAACCACACTGGGCACATCAGTAAATTGGGGTTGAATATAATCCATGTAGGTTTGGCGCTCCTCGGTAATGAAAGCACCGGCTAACATGTCGATTTCACCCCGGCGAGCATCTTGTTGTGCCCTCGCCCAATTGCCGCGATCTCTGGCATCAATACTGATCCCCGAGTCCATCAATGCCAGCTCTAACAGCTCAACAGCCACCCCAGTCAGCTTGCCGGGGTTCTCCGCATCGCGCCATAAAATGGGGGGATACTCGGCATTACCTGTCACCACTAGGTTACGACAAATCGTCAAAGGTTGTTCGCTCGCCAAAGCAACGCCAACGGCTGAGTTTGCACACCAAGCCAACATGAATATACTCACTAACAACTTCATTTTTCGCATAATCCATCTATCGCACTTAAGAACATCATTGTTACTAATGCTAGTTAGGTATTATCTTTTCTCCACTTTATCCGTACTGCTATCAGTCAAATATTGATCAAACCTGTCGCAATCGATGGCGTAAATCTACTGGGCAAGCCCGTCAAAGCTGATTAAAATAACCTGAAACAACTAACTAGGAATCAAATGTGTTTAAGTTTATCGTTGCCGTCGCCATCATAGGGTTCATTGCGTTTTACTTTGTACGAAATAGCAACAACAAAGAAATCGCAGTCGAAAACATGGCCAAAGGTGAAGTCTTTTTACAGAATAATCGCCTTGAACCCGGTGTGGTGGTCACTGACTCGGGTTTGCAATACCTAAGACTAAAAGAGGGCATAGGCACTGAGCACCCAAGCGCTTCTGATAAAGTGAAAGTGCACTATCATGGCACCTTAATTGACGGCACCGTATTTGATAGTTCAATCGACCGTGGCAAACCCATTACCTTTGGGTTAAATCAAGTGATCAGTGGTTGGACCGAAGGTTTGCAAATGATGGTGGTGGGTGAAAAAGCGCGCTTTTTTATCCCGAGTACCTTAGGCTATCAGCATCGCAACGTGGGCAGTATTCCTCCGGGCTCAACCTTGATTTTCGACGTGGAGTTACTGGCGATAAATCCAAAGCACTAAATCTCCCTCAGGTGCAGTGACGTCCGCCCTCACTGCCCCCTTTATTTCCCACCTTGTACCCTGTTTTTTCTTTAAATTGAACACGATAAATCACGCTATCCCTGCCTCTTAAGGTTGATTGGGTATATACTCGAAAGCGAATAAACGAATCAAGGTCCACCGATGCATTTTCATTTCCCCGTCATCATTATTGATGAAGACTTTCGCTCTGAGAATATTTCTGGCTCAGGTATTCGCGATGTAGCCGAAGCCATAGGCAAACAAGGTTTTGATATTGTTGGTTTTACCAGCTTTGGCGATTTGAGTGCTTTTGCCCAACAAGCCAGCCGCGCCTCTTGTTTTATTGTGTCGATTGACGATGATGAGTTTGGCAGTGGCAGCGCCGAGGAAGTGGAGCTCGCGTTAACGGATCTGCGCCAATTCATTAAGGGCGTGCGTCGGCGCAATAACGATATTCCGATCTTTTTATACGGTGAAACCCGCACCAGTCAACATATTCCAAACGATATTTTGCGCGAACTGCACGGTTTTATTCATATGTTCGAAGACACTGCGGACTTTGTAGCTAAATACATCATACGTGAAGCCAAGAAATACCTAGATGGCTTAGCGCCGCCGTTTTTTAAAGCCTTGATGAATTATGCTGCAGATGGCTCCTATTCTTGGCACAGCCCCGGCCACTCAGGTGGCGTGGCGTTTTTGAAAAGTCCGGTTGGACAAATGTTCCATCAGTTTTTTGGTGAAAACATGCTGCGAGCCGATGTCTCTAGCTCGGTGGATGAACTAGGCCAACTGCTCGATCACACGGGGCCGGTAGCCAAAAGTGAGCAAAATGCGGCGCGTATTTTTAACGCCGATCATTTGTTTTTTGTCACCAATGGCACCTCGACGTCCAACAAAATTGTCTGGCATTCCACCGTGGCCGCCGGAGATATAGTGATCGTGGATAGAAATTGCCATAAGTCGATTTTGCACGCCATTATCATGACAGGAGCGATACCTATTTTCCTGATGCCGACCCGTAATCACTATGGCATTATCGGTCCTATTCCTAAGTCTGAATTTTGCCCTGAGGCGATCAAGGCCAAAATCGCCGCTCACCCTATCGCCAGTCAGGCCAAAGACAAAACGCCGCGCATTTTAACCATCACCCAAAGTACCTATGATGGTGTGCTTTACAATGTTGAGCAGATAAAAGACACCTTAGGTAGCTATATCGACACCTTACACTTTGATGAAGCTTGGTTACCCCACGCCGCATTCCATGGGTTTTATCAGGACATGCATGCCATTGGCGGCATTGAACGCCCTCGCGCCAATGATGCGCTGGTGTTTGCGACCCAATCAACTCATAAACTGTTGGCGGGGATTTCTCAAGCGTCACAAATTTTGGTACAAGATGCCAAAAATAGGCAGCTCAATAGCCATCAATTTAATGAATCCTACTTGATGCACTCCTCCACCAGCCCACAATATTCCATTATTGCGTCTTGTGACATTGCCGCGGCCATGATGGAGCAGCCCGGTGGCCAAGCCCTTGTTGAAGAGTCGATCATGGAAGCGGTGGATTTTCGCCGCGCCATGCGCAAAGTGGATGATGAATTTGGTGAACATGACTGGTGGTTTCAGGTCTGGGGGCCACAAGACTTACCCCCTGAGGGCATAGGTCAGCGCGAAGACTGGTTAATCGATAAACGAGATAACTGGCACAATTTCGGTGACATAGAGGCCGGCTTTAATATGCTAGACCCCATTAAAGCCACCATAGTCAATCCCGGTTTAAACAGCCAAGGGGAGTTTGAAACCACGGGGATCCCAGCCGTGGTATTAACTAAATACCTTGCCGAGCATGGCATTGTAGTGGAAAAAACCGGTCTGTATTCTTTCTTTATTATGTTCACCATCGGCATTACCAAAGGCCGCTGGAATTCCATGGTCACCGAGCTGCAGCAATTTAAAGATGACTATGATCAGAACTTACCACTGTGGCGACTGATGCCCGAGTTTGTTGAGCAATACCCTTGCTATGAAAAAGTGGGCCTTAAGGATTTGTGCCAACAAATTCATACCATGTATCAATGTAACAACATCTCTAAAGTCACCACCGACATGTATATTTCCGATATCAGCCCAGCCATGTTGCCAAGTGAAGCGTGGCGCAAAATGGCGCATCGAGAAGTAGAGCGCGTCACCATAGATGAGTTAGATGGCCGGGTGACCGCTATGATGGTCACGCCTTACCCACCGGGGATCCCATTAATGGTGCCGGGTGAGCGATTTAATCCGACCATTATTCATTACCTCAAGTTTATTCGTGAATTTAACGATCAGTTCCCAGGGTTTGAAACCTATGTTCATGGTCTGGTGCGCGAAGAAGTGAACGGCCGCGGCCAATATTACGTCGATGTGGCGCTAGCTTAAATGTTTCAACTCAACTTGTTCTTTCTGATGAAAAAATAAAGCTCACTTCCCCCCGTAATAGGCAGGCATGTTGTACACTTTAAGTAGCAACAACCCTGTCTGGGGGACGTGATGGCATTACTAAGTAAACAAAGCCCCTCACCATTACCTAAATGGCTCAGTTTCTGGCCCGCGTTCCTCATTGGTCCCGCGTTTATGTTACTGACATTACTTTGTCAACCGCCAATTGCAGAGCTCTCACCCGCGGCATGGCGCACCGCTGGCCTTGTGCTTTGGATGGCAACTTGGTGGGTCAGTGAAGTGATCCCGATCCCAGCCACATCATTGCTCCCCTTAATCATGGTGCCATTTGCTGGTATCGCGCCTTTAAGCAACACGGCCCCCGCTTATGCCCATCCATTAATCTTCTTGTTTTTAGGCGGGTTTCTACTGTCTTTAGCCATGGAAAAATGGCAACTGCATAAACGCATTGCCCTAAAAACACTCCTTTTGGCCAGTAACACACCCAGCCAGCAGCTATTGGCCATGATGCTGATTACCGCCTTTTTATCTATGTGGATGTCCAACACAGCTACTGCGGTCATGATGCTGCCCATTGCATTATCCATAATCAATATGGTGAAAACGAAGGATGCAGCCGATGATGTATATGCTAAGGCGATGCTATTAGGGATTGCATATTCTGCCAGTATCGGCGGTATCGCCACCTTAATTGGCACACCACCCAACGCCTTGATGGCGGCATATTTAGCTGAAAATTTTGATATACAGCTTGGTTTTGCACAGTGGATGCAAGTTGGCTTTCCCCTCTCTTGCCTGCTGCTATTGTGTGCTTGGTTCTGGCTTGCTCACATCCATTTTAAAGTGAACAACTGCCCGACCGTTTCTGGGAAGTCATTGCTTTCTCAACAGCTTAACATGCTTGGCCCGATGTCACGGGCTGAACATAGAGTGCTTTGGGTATTTATTTTTACAGCATCAGGTTGGCTATTGCGCCCTTATCTTAGTCAACTGAGCGGCTTAAACATTTCCGACACCAGTATCGCTTTAATGGCAGCCTTAGCCTTATTTATTTTGCCTGCCAATCCAGACACTGATGAGCGGATCCTCGATTGGCAAACAGCGCAAAAAGTTCCTTGGGGCGTATTGCTGTTATTTGGCGGAGGCCTAGCGTTAGCCGTACAGGTGCAAACATCGGGCCTCGCTGATTATATTGCGACGTACATGAAGCAATTAACAACGGTCAATCTGATTATTGGTATATTATTGGTTACCGCTGCGATTACCTTCCTTACCGAAATCACCAGTAACAGTGCTACCGCGGCTGGCTTTTTACCCTTACTAGGGCCTGTCGCCGTTACATTCACGGGCAGCCCTTTATCTTGGGTCGTACCTGGTGCCCTAGCGGCAAGCTGTGCCTTCATGATGCCTGTCGCCACGCCACCTAATGCCATTGTGTTTGGCTCTGGAGAATTAAAGATAAGCGACATGGTAAAGGCCGGCTTATTCCTCAATTTAGTGGCCATCCTTCTTATCACATTAGTAACGGTGACGATCATGCCAGCGCTACTGGCATCCTGATCAGGCAAACACGTTATGTAAACTAAACCTTAAACGCTGACATGGTTTGCTTGAGATCCGACGATAGGGTTTGTAACTGCGCAATCACCTCACTAGAACGAGCCACGGCCAACAAGGATTGCTCAGATTCATCATTCATTCGCTCGGTACTGGCGTTAACATCATTCGCCACGGCCGTTTGCTCTTCGGCCATGGCAGCGATGGAGTTGATCATGTCATAGAGACCTTGGATGGCATGACGCAAACTATGTTGAATGGCATCGGAGCGACCGATTTCATCCATGCTTTGCTTGGCATCGGTGGCCGCCGCTTCAATCACAGTCACTAGGCCTTTCGATTCATTTTGCAAGCGCTCAATGCTCGATTGAATCTCTTCCGTTGATTCGCGGGTTTTACTGGCCAGTGCGCGTACTTCGTCGGCTACCACCGCAAAGCCACGGCCACTTTCGCCAGCACGAGCGGCTTCTATCGCAGCATTTAAAGCCAACAAGTTGGTTTGCTCGGCAATGCCTTGGATCACATCTAACACGCTGCCAATTTGTACGCTCAGCTCATCAAATTTCATCACCCGCTGATTGGCTTGTTCCACCTTACTAACGAGCATGTTGATTTGCTTGGTGACTTGCTCCGCTATCACACCACTGTCTTGAGAGTCGGATTTCACGCTGTCGATATTTTCAAGTGCCGCTTGAATGCTCACGCTCTCTTGTTCAATGGCCCGAGTCACCTCGGCCATGGCTTGGCTCACTTGGGCAATTTCTTGCTTTTGACGATGTACGGCTTGGTCCACTTCATTGCTACTTTGCATCATGGTGTTGACTTGGCGTGTGGTATTGTCTGCCGCTTGGTTAGCATTGATGATCAAATTGCGGGTTTTGGCCAAAAATTGATTTACGCTTTTCGCCATCAAGCCAATTTCATCTTCACTGTTAATATTTATTTGCTGGGTTAAGTCACCGCCGCCTTTGGCAAGTTCGCCTAACGCCTTGGTCAGCACTTTCACCTTGGCCAAAATGCGGTTGATGATAATGAAAGATAATGCCACCAGCATCACGAACCCTAACGCCAACATCACCCAAGTCAGATTAAGGACTAACGCGCTCGAGGCACGACTCATTTCGCTGTCGATCTCTCTGATCAATTGCGCGTTACTGTCATTCACTTCTTTAAAACTGGCAGCGAGTTTGTTTTGGTTAACCTGAGATTGTTCACTGATGATCTGTTCAACTTGCTGGGCACTGTCGCTAATGAGCTGTTTGAATTCAACTTCTGTTTTCTCAATCATCTGGTTTTGCTGGGTTTTGTCTAACGCGATGATTAATTTACCCAAATTACGGCCCTCATGATCGATCTCAGTTTGGGCTAGGTAGATATTGTCATTGGTTTGCGCACCATTTAGCAGCTTTTCCATCCGTCGCTGCCCTTTACCTTGTTTGATCAATTGCGCCACTAATGGATTTGCATTGTTTAAATAACGGGTTAGGTAGCGTCCTTTATCATCATAAAAAGTGGCGAACACCACACTGCTGTTTTGATGCGCCGCCCGCACAAGCTCCGTTAATTTTGGCATGTCACGATCTAAAATGGCTTGCGGAGAGATCGACGCCAGCATCGTGGCCATGCCATCAGCACTGGCCTTCGCATTGTGATCAAGCAACACCGTCATGTTTTTCTGCTTTTCATTCAGCTGCTGTTTTAAACTAAGGCTCAAGGCTTGGTGGGTGTTTTGCGCCATCGCTTCAAGGGCATGTTGGCTCTCTTGGCGCGCTTCACTTAATTCACTATCAAGCATCTGCGAGGATTCATTTAACTTTTGCTGCAGCTCACCGACCAAACTTGAGACCCGACTTTCAGTAAATGAAATCGAAAAGAAGGTTTGCATCGCAACAAGAATAAACACAGCGAGAATGACTTGCAGTAATAATGACTGCTTGATTTTTGTTAGCATAGTTGAGCATTCCATTATGGCTAAATGGCGAAAAGGTTCAGAGGCATAGAATACCTTTATTCCCCTGGCAAATTAATCGCAAATACTGATATAAAAGTAAATTATTCACAGTATTTAGCTAATCTTTACATCACTGTTTCCATTTATCTTAAAGATAGCTAAAGATGCCAATAATTAAAGCATTTGATGATTTAAGCAATCGGCTCATGGAAATGAACAGAGATGCCTCACAACAGTGATATTTGCTGCCAAAATGAGCTAATTGAGTGGATATTACTAAAAGTTGATATGTAAAAATCATAAATCTCAATCAATATTGCCCCTAAATTGGATCTAGCTCAAACTCAGGCACAATTCAGATTGCACCAAGATGGTGACAACATCTATATTTGGTCTATTAAGCAAGAAAATGGAACCGTTACCAAGCTCTCAGGATGATTGCTGGTTTCAAATGTAAGCAAGGATAGGCTTAATACTGCCATGCGCTTTATATGCAATCGCGTTATACCGCTGGTTTGTCCACCAATCTGTCCTGCTGCACGACCATCACCTTGCCTAATAAGGCTTATGCTTGGATTACCTAAGCACGCTTGCAATGGAACTTACCTTTTTAGGTAAACTTATAAGGACATACCATGTTTAAATTAAAGCTACTGACCGTAATGGTTGGTTGTGGTATTGCAGCAAACAGTTTTGCAATGAACCCACAGCCCGATCCACTCAACCCAACTGGCTACATCGTATCTAAGGCTGAAATCCAAGCGGCTGAAGACGCTAAGACGCAAAATCCGATGTATGACGTGTGGGCACAAGCATTACGTACTCGCTCAAATACTATCGTTGAAGCTATCGAGCCCGGTCTGGCTTCAAACCCAGAAAACGTAAAACGCGTTGAGCGTGTTTTCCCACTGGCTGAGTGGGACTTCCTAACAGCCATGGCCGCACCCGAATACACTTACACTCGTTTCCTACGTGCAATTGGTAAATTCCCCGCATTTTGTGGCGAATACACCGATGGCCGTGATTCAGATGCCATCTGTAAAAAATCTATCATCACCGCATTTGCTCACTTCTCACAAGAAACGGGCGGCCACATCGCTAAAGATAACCTATGGGATAACCCACTAGGTTTAGAAGAGTGGCAACAAGCGCTAGTACACGTTCGTGAAATGGGCTGGTCTGAAGGCCAAGCGGGTTACACCACAGGTTGTGGTCAAAACGATTGGCAAAACAAACGCTGGCCATGTGCTGCTGGTCAAGGTTACTTTGGCCGTGGTGCGAAACAGCTTTCTTACCACTTCAACTACGGCGCCTTCTCTGAAGTGATGTACGACGGTGATGCAACCGTACTACTTGATAACCCAGGTCTAGTGGCTGATTCTTGGTTAAACCTAGCTTCTGCTATTTGGTTCTTCCTAACACCGCAAGCACCCAAGCCAGCTATGCTGCACGTTATCGACCGTACTTGGGTACCGTCACAACGTGAAATCGACGCAGGCATTGGTTACGGTTTTGGTACTACCATCAACGTGATTAACGGCGGCATTGAATGTGGTGAGCAAAACAAAAACAAAGGTCAGCCAGTTAACCGTATTCGTTACTGGGAAGGGTTATCTGAGCATTACCAAATTCCAATCGAAGCCGACGAGAAGAACACCTGTTACCAACAACTTCCGTACGGTAGCTTAAACCTAAACGGCGCAACCGACGTGCTTTACACTAACTGGGATGGTAACTGGAAATACTACCCTGATCGCCCAGGTAACTTCTCATTTGAATGTGAGCTAGTTGGTTTCCAAACGGCTTACTCTGCGCTCGTACCGGGTGATTACGAGAAGTGTGTGACTAACTTCTATGAATCACATCAAAACTGGCCAGAAGTGCGCGTGGTTGACAAGATTGACGTGACACCAGAGCCAAGCCAACCACCTGTAGGCGGCGTTCCATTCTGGGAAGCCAACAAGGTTTATAAAGGCGGCGAAAAAGTATCGTTTGGTGGCAGCATTTATGAAGCGAAATGGTACACCCAAGGCGATGAGCCTAGTAACGGTGGCCCATGGAAGCTAATCCAAGGCCCAGGTGTTGAACCAACGGCTGAGCCTACACCAGTACCAACGGCTGAGCCTACACCAGTACCAACTGCTGAGCCTACGCCAGTACCAACGGCTGAGCCAACACCAGTACCAACTGCTGAGCCTACGCCAGTACCAACGGCTGAGCCAACACCAGTACCAACTGCTGAGCCTACGCCAGTACCAACGGCTGAGCCAACTCAGCCACCATCGGGTGACTTCATCCAATGGCAACCGGGTAAAACTAAGGTAAGCAATGGCGATCAAGTCACTTACTTAGGTAAATGTTTTGTAGCTCAAAACAACCCTGGCGTTTGGGAGTCTCCAACGGCAACTAACTGGTTCTGGAAAGAGATCTCATGTGGCGGAACAACTGCTCCTACCGCTGAGCCAACGGTTGCACCAACAGCTGAGCCAACAGTTGCACCAACAGTTGAGCCAACAGCTGAACCAACAGTTGAGCCAACTCAACCACCACAAACTGGTGACACAACGTGGAACAAAAACACCATCTACAACACTGGCGATACTGTGAAAGTAAACGGTGTGACTTACACTGCTCAATGGTGGACACGTGGTGAGAACCCAGAAACCACTGGCCCATGGGGCGTGTGGAAGAAGCAGTAATCGAAGCTTAACTAACACTGTTTAAGTGACGACGGTATAAATAATAAGGGAGCCAATCGGCTCCCTTATTATTCTATATTTCTTTATGCACAATTATGACCGCAAACGTGATGACGACCCTATTTAGCTGCGCATTAACTCTAGTAGCTGCGTATTCAATTGCACTAAAGCTAAGTTAAGCTGATCCCGTTGCTTCTCAACCATTTCCCCTTCTTTATGTTGAAGCTTTTGCAAGGCTTCTTTCACTTTTTTAATTTCGTCTTTTGTTGCTTGAATTTGCTCTTGCTTCACTTGTTCGTTGGTTTTATTGCCTTTACTTAACTCTTGCTGACGTTTGCTCAACATTTGATCTTTTAATCGTTCAGTCGCGCCTTGTTTACTTTGTTGATCCTCTCGTAACCTGGCCTTGGCTTCTTCAGAAAGTGTCAACGAATCTGAGCGACTGCTTGTCCCTTGTACCGACTGTTGTACTGGTGATGAGCTGGTTGCATCGGCTGTTTTAGCAGATGGACTCGCGCTTTGACCAACTTGCTTGTCTGTTTTCTGTTTGTTTGGCAAATCCGATGGGCTAGCGTAAGCTAGGTACGTATCTGGGGCTGAGGCTCGGGGCGTAATTATCATGGACTAGAGTTACCGTCATCACAATTTGGGGTAATCAGGTTATCGGCCAAGATAACCTAAGCTTTAACAAATATTATGGAGCACCACATGGATTTATCCACTAAAACAGAATTAGAGGCGGCCGCATTTCGTCGCTTATTGGATCATTTAGATCAGCATAAGGAAGTTCAGAATATCGATCTGATGATCACCGCCGACTTTTGCCGTAATTGTTTGAGTAAATGGTTAGCAGCAGAAGCGCAAGCCAGGGACGTCGAGCTTAGCGACGACCAGGCGCGAGAGTGGATTTACAAAATGCCTTACTCACAATGGAAAGAGCAGCATCAATTACCCGCTACAGAGGCGCAACTCGCTGCTTTTAATGCTAAAAAGAAATAAAAGTGCCACACCTTTGGACTGGCCTTAATGCCAGTCTTACTTGCCGCCCTATATAAACAAAAGACATATTTGAAAAAATCATTTCCGCTACAAACACCCAGTCCCACAATATATAAAAGAAAAATGTACATTTTTTCCCATATTTAACTTGCTCTTAACACAAAACATCAATACTTTATAAAAACAAAATCAGGCAGGTGCTTAATCGATATGAGGTTAAAAAATGGATCTTTCTAAAAAAATGGCGGCCGAATTTATCGGTACGCTTTGGTTGGTATTAGGTGGTTGTGGTAGTGCAGTGTTAGCCGCCGCTTTTCCTGAAGTGGGTATCGGCCTACTTGGAGTGTCACTGGCGTTTGGCTTAACAGTTTTAACCATGGCGTTTGCGATTGGCCATATATCGGGTTGTCATTTAAACCCAGCCGTATCATTTGGTTTATGGGCAGGCGGTCGTTTCTCAGCCAAAGAGCTTGGCCCATATATTCTCGCACAGGTAGCAGGTGCCATTGCAGGTGCCGCTATTTTGTATGTGATTGCCAGTGGTCAAGCTGGCTTTGATTTAAGCGGCGGTTTTGCCAGTAATGGTTACGGCGAACACTCACCGGGCGGCTATAGCTTAACAGCCGCCTTAGTCACCGAAATAGTGATGACGTTTGGCTTTTTAATCGTTATTTTAGGAGCGACCCACAAATTGGCGCCAGCTGGTTTCGCAGGTATTCCAATTGGCCTTGCATTAACGCTGATCCATTTAGTGAGCATTCCTGTCACGAATACGTCGGTTAACCCTGCCCGTAGCACTGGCCCTGCACTGTTTGTCGGCGATTGGGCGGTATCTCAATTATGGCTATTTTGGGTGGCACCGATTGTTGGCGCTATCTTGGCTGGGATTGTTTATCGCTGGTTAGCACCAGACAATAACTAAATCCGAATGGGGATCTCGCCAGCTAAGCCTGCCGTTGGCGAGATTGAAACAAGGGGTAACCCTCGGCTTATTTGTTAGGCCGTAAATGCTGGCAAATGCCGTGTAAGAAGTTACGCAGTAATTGGTCGCCACATGGCTTATAGTTGCGTGAATTGTATTTGCGAAATAGCGCACTCATCTCTGGCCTTGACATGCCAAAGCCCGCCTTGTCCATGATGGTCAGTAAATCATCTTCTTTAAGCTCGAGAGCAATACGAATTTTCTTTAAAATTAAGTTGTTATTCATTCTCGCTGCAGGGGCTGGGGCAGCGCCTTCACGTGGGCCGCGACGTTGAATGATTAAGCCGTCTAAGAACTTTTCTAGTACCGCATCAGTGCACTCCACATAGCCTTGTTCGTCCTCTTTTTTTAACAAGCAGCTAATCGAAAACGGTTTAATTTTGTGTCCGGCTAGCGCAAAGATCTGTTGCATATCAGCTTCTTTTAAATTTAATGCGTAACGCAGGCGACGTAAGACAAGATTGTGGATCATATAAAACTCCGTAAATTAGGCCGGCTAAATTACCATAAACAGTGAGCTTTATCGATACCGCATCGCATTTGCTTGAGGCTGCTTTGTAAACGTTTGAAAGAGACCGAAGCTACTAAAAGCATGTCATCATCACTTCATATATATTACAGTTTTATTAAATTTTTATTTTGGCTTGATATCGCTTTATCACTCCATTAAGGTGATTAATGTATATACAGGCGATGTACCAGAGATAGGCATAACGACTATCTTTACTTCAGGTTACTTTATGCGCTAATTCATTAGCTATCATAGGTTTATCTTTATGCTAGATACCAAAAAAGTGAAGAAGAAAGACAGTCAATTGGTGATCCGAATTAATAGCACTGAGCGCGATCAATTCGTCAGCTTATGTGAAGAGCTCGACACCAGCGCCGCTCGAGAAATTCGCCGTTTTATACGTCAATTTTTGGCAAAACAAGGGGAGGATAACAATTAGTCCCCCTAAAAAGCCTGAATCCAATCTAAAAAGGAACCATAACCATGGCAAAAGCTAAGCAAATCAAAAAAGAAATCAAAGCCCGTCAAGCGAAGATTGAAAAGCAAGAGAAAAAACTGAAAAAGCTGGCTAAGCAGCTAAAAAAAGCTAAATAAATACTATTTAGCTGATTTTGAGGGGGATGGCTTATGCCTTGCCCCTTAGCCACATCTAGAACAGGCAAGATTCAAACTTAGCTCAAACAGCCCCCCTCCCCGCTAAATCCCAATACCCTCGCACGATATCCCTTCACCCTGCTTAGCATTATGATATTCTAGCGGCCTGTGTTTAGTGCCAAATTAACGGAACCGCTATGTCGCCCATTGAAACCAACTCTGCATTAACCTTTATTACGGGTAAAGATGCTGCCTTAGAAGACTCCATCGAATCCATGCAAGCCAAGCTTAAACGCTTTGGTTTTGACATTGAAGAAGCCTCTTGGCTTAACCCAGTCCCCAATGTTTGGTCGGTGCATATCCGCGACAAAGACTGCCCTTTGTGTTTTACCAATGGTAAAGGCGCAAGCAAAAAAGCGGCCTTGGCCAGTGCGCTAGGTGAATTTTTTGAGCGCTTAAGCTGTAACTACTTTTGGGCTGACTTTTACCTCGGCAAACAGGTCGCCAAAGGCGATTTTGTCCATTACCCCAATGAAAAATGGTTTCCATTAACCCAAGATAACTCTCTGCCCGAAGGCATATTGGATGAGTATCTACTGGAGCATTACAATCCACAAGGGGAACTAACAGCCAAGCATTTAGTGGACTTTAACTCAGGTAATAGCAAACGCGGTATTTGTGCCCTGCCCTTTACCCGCCAAGATAACCAAGCCACGGTTTACATCCCGATGAATATCGTTGGCAACCTTTACGTCAGTAACGGTATGTCGGCGGGCAACACCAAAACCGAAGCCCGCGTTCAAGCTCTGTCTGAGCTGTTTGAACGCAGCGTGAAAAATAAGATCATCGCCGATGGCATCAGCTTGCCTGAAATTCCAGCTAAGGTTATTGCCCAATACCCTGGCATCAAGGCATCGATTGATAAATTAGAAGCTGAAGGCTTTCCTATCTATAGCTATGACGCTTCGCTAGGTGGCAAGTATCCGGTGATTTGTGTGGTGCTGCTAAACCCCAACAACGGCACTTGTTTTGCCTCCTTTGGTGCTCACCCTAAATTCGAAGTGGCCTTTGAGCGTACCGTAACCGAATTACTCCAAGGGCGAAGCTTAAAAGACCTCGACGTATTTTACCCGCCAACCTTTGATAACGAAGAGGTTGCGGATCATCACAACTTAGAAACTCACTTTATCGACAGTGCTGGCTTGATCTCTTGGGATTTATTTAAGAAAAAAGCCGATTTTGATTTTGTACACTGGAATATTGAAGGCAGCTCACCAGAAGAGTTTGCAGCCCTCATCGCCGCGTTTGATGAGCTAGAACAACCCGTTTACATTGCCGATTACGAACATTTAAATGTGTATTCTTGTCGTGTGTTAGCGCCAGGCTTATCCGAAATCTACCCGGTAGAAGATTTGGTTTGGCGTAACAACTCGGGCGGTAACAAACTGCGCAAACTCATGTTTAAACTGGCTAAAGATTGGTCTAACCAAAAACAAGCCGCCAAGGTTCTGGCTTATTTAGACGAACAAGACTACAGCGAACAAGAGCGGCTTTTTGAGTTAATTGGCCTTGCCTTCCCTGCTGGTAATCCATGGAAAACCTTGCGCGTGGGTGAGCTGCGGGCTTTATTACTGCTAACCTTAGGCGAGCTAGATGAGGCGCAAGAATGGGCACAGTGGACCGCTGATTACGGTCAATCCACCTTAAGCGCCGATCGCCAACGCTTTTATGATTGTCTAAACCAAGCACTGCAACTGGAACTCGATGAAGATCGTAAGCGCAAACAGTACCTAGGCGTATTTAAGCGCATGTATGGTGCACAACGAGTGGAGCAAGTATTTGGCTTGATTGATCAAACCCATAGCGACAATGGCTTAAGTGAAATCAGTGACAAATTAATTAACCAGCCGCTACATCATAAATTAATGGCGGCCTACGAAAAACTGCAGTTAGCAAAAGGGAAACACGCTAGAAAATCCCACAAACTGTAATTAACTTTCGGTCAATAACAACAAAAGCAACGACAAGGGTTGCTTTTGTTGTGTTATCTTCAGCTTAGACAGCACGACAATTTATCCCACCTGCCCTTAACAACACTAAGCCCAAGGGGCTAACTCAAAAGTATCTGTACACTTTTTTTGCAATATCCTTACCACACGACAAAATTACAAAATGTAGTAAAATTACAAAAACAAACCCAATATAACTGATCACGATCAATTTTTGGCCTTTTCTCGTCTGCTATATTTTGTTTTAGAGAAAATGAAACGCGAAGGTGAGGAGGAGAACAGTGATGCTATTTAAGCCAACAATGCTGGATCTCGAGGTTGTTTTTTTACCCCAAGCATTCCCTAACCGAATCGTTTCACCTCGCGTTTTTTCCACCCCTGTTTGTAATCTATCCCTTAAGACGAATCTATTTATTAATCAGTTAATTAAGTTCTGTAACAGCCCTATTTTGCATACCTGCAAGCAGTCGGGGTTAACCCCTACTTAGCACTCCGTTAAGTAACGAAAACTAGTACTGGTAAATACAACTTAGGTCGATTAGTCTAGATATAAATAATAGGTGGTAAAAAAATAACAACAAAATAATCAGTGCTTACAACCATGGGTAAGCCAATTAGCAGATTATTTTGATGAAAAAGTAAACATGGTAAGAATCAAGGTTGATGAGAAACGACTTTTTCTCATCGAAGAATAATGAGTAACATACAGTAGGAATACCGTTATGGCAGATCAAAAAGAGCAATTTACCCAAGCTTGGGCTGGCTTCACCGCAGGTGACTGGCAAACAGAGGTAAACGTGCGTGACTTTATCCAAAAGAACTACACCCCTTATGAAGGTGATGATTCTTTCTTAGCTGGCGCAACACCAGCAACCGACGCCCTTTGGGAAAAGGTAATGGAAGGCATCAAGCAAGAAAACAGAACCCACGCACCGGTTGATTTCGACACGTCTGTTATTTCTACTATCGTTTCTCACGATGCAGGTTACGTTAACAAAGACCTAGAAACCATCGTAGGTCTACAAACTGAAGCACCACTAAAACGCGCGATTATCCCTAACGGTGGTATTCGTATGGTTGAAGGCGGGATTGCTGCTTACGATCGCGAACTAGACCCAGAAGTGAAGAAAATCTACACCGACTACCGTAAAACCCACAACCAAGGTGTATTTGACGTTTACACTGGCGACATCATGAAATGTCGTAAGTCAGGCGTACTCACAGGTTTACCTGATGCATACGGCCGTGGCCGTATCATCGGTGACTACCGCCGCGTTGCCCTATACGGTATCGACTTCCTAATGGCTGACAAGGCAAAACAGCACAAATCATTAGAAGCTGAGCTAGTAGCAGGAACTAAACTAGAAGACACTATCAAGCTACGTGAAGAAATCTTCGAACAATACCGTGCCCTAGGCCAAATGAAAGAAATGGCGGCAAAATACGGTTACGATATTTCTAACCCAGCAACGACCGCACAAGAAGCAATCCAGTGGACTTACTTCGGCTACCTAGCTGCAGTTAAATCACAAAACGGTGCTGCAATGTCTTTCGGTCGTACCGCGACTTTCCTAGACGTATACATCGAGCGTGACCTACAAGCGGGTAAAATTACTGAATCTGATGCGCAAGAGCTAATCGACCACCTAGTAATGAAACTACGTATGGTTCGTTTCCTACGTACGCCAGAATACGACACGCTATTCTCTGGTGACCCAATCTGGGCAACCGAGTCTATCGGTGGTATGGGTACAGATGGCCGTACTTTGGTAACAAAGAACGCATTCCGTTTCCTAAACACTCAGTACACCATGGGTCCATCGCCTGAGCCAAACATCACTGTACTTTGGTCAGAAAACCTACCTGCTAACTTCAAGCAGTACTGTGCGAAAGTATCTATCGATACGTCATCTATCCAGTACGAAAACGACGACTTGATGCGTGCAGACTTTGACAACGATGACTACGCTATTGCATGTTGTGTATCACCAATGATCGTGGGTAAACAAATGCAGTTCTTCGGCGCTCGTGCCAACCTAGCTAAAACACTACTTTACGCCATCAACGGCGGTGTAGATGAGAAGCTAAAACTGCAAGTAGGTCCTAAGTCTATCCCAGCGATTACTTCTGAAGTGCTTAACTTTGATGAAGTGTAC
The DNA here is from genome assembly GCF_021295345.1 of Motilimonas eburnea. Classification (GTDB taxonomy): domain Bacteria; phylum Pseudomonadota; class Gammaproteobacteria; order Enterobacterales; family CBDFNC01; genus Motilimonas; species Motilimonas eburnea. The sequence continues at coordinate 50,963 of NZ_JAIMJB010000021.1, read as the reverse complement.
GCCAACCTAGACCACTTTATGGATTGGTTAGCTGAGCAATACGTCACAGCCCTTAACTGTATCCACTACATGCACGACAAGTACAGCTACGAAGCGGCACTGATGGCACTGCATGATCGCGACGTTTCTCGCACCATGGCATGTGGTATCGCAGGTCTATCTATCGCGGCTGACTCACTCGCGGCCATTAAGTACGCAAAAGTGAAGCCGGTTCGTGACGAAGACGGCATCGCAGTTGACTTTGAAATCGAAGGCGACTATCCGAAATTTGGTAACAACGATGCACGCGTTGATGACATCGCATGTGAGCTTGTTGAAAGCTTCATGAAGAAAATCAAAGCGCGTCCAATGTACCGCAACGCTCGTGCGACTCAATCTATCCTAACTATCACGTCTAACGTGGTATACGGTAAGAAAACAGGTAACACACCTGACGGTCGCCGCGCAGGTACGCCATTTGCGCCAGGTGCTAACCCAATGCACGGTCGTGACGAAAAAGGTGCGGTTGCATCATTAACTTCGGTTTCTAAATTGCCGTTTGCTTACGCACAAGATGGTATCTCTTACACCTTCTCTATCGTGCCAAATGCACTAGGTAAAGACGATAACTCACAGCGCGCTAACCTAGCGGGTCTAATGGACGGTTACTTCAAGCACACCCCTGATTTAGAAGGTGGTCAGCACTTGAATGTAAACGTAATGAACCGTGAAATGCTACTCGATGCAATGGAAAACCCGGATAAGTACCCACAATTGACTATCCGTGTATCTGGCTACGCAGTACGTTTTAACTCGCTAACGAAAGAGCAGCAAAACGACGTAATCACACGTACCTTTACTAGCTCGCTATAATAGCTTTATAGCAGACAGCCTGCTTAGCGGGCTGTAGTTAAGCGCATCAAGCCACCTGACTTCAGGTGGCTTTTTTGTTGTACCTAACTCTCGTTAAGTTCACTAAATTCATCTAATCATTTGATGGGTAACCCTGCCATTGATAACTCATCTTTTCTGTCGCGGGTTCCCAAGGGTAAGGAGACGGTGCTCAGTGATATATTAAAGGAGCCAATGTGGCTCCTTTATCATTCATTTATCAGTATTTAACTGATTAACAGCCGCCTATTTTTTTCCAAATATTCCAAGCTGACCGATCCGTTGGCTGGACATTGGTACTCCACCAAATCGCCTCGTAACGATTGCCGGAGTAGACAACATGATCGCCTAGGGAATACGACTGGTTCGGGCTCCAAGCACCAACACCACTACAGCTTCCATCTGGTTCGCTGGTAGGGGTAACACTTGGCTCAACCGTCGGAGCTACCGTTGGATCAATAGTCGGTTGTGGAGTTGGATCGGTGCCACCATCCACTAAATCCCACGGTCCCCATTGTGCCGTTCCGGGCTCTTGACCTTGGTTCCACCACAGTGATACATAGACCTTACCTTGGTGTGACACTCTATCACCGGCAAGGTATATCTTTTGAGGGTTCCAAGCGCCGCCTGGTAATGGATCAGGTGTAGGCGCAATCGTTGGTTCTGTGGTAGGTGCGATGGTTGGTGCTATCGTCGGCTCAACCGAGGGAGTAACGCCGCCCACTGGCTTATTACCGCTACGGCAATAGCTTGATGATAAACCAACATCACTCAGCGCTGCGGCAATGTCATTACCATCCCAACCTAAATCAGCTGCCGCACGACAGGCGCCATCAGCGGCTTGTTGATACGTTGCATTAGAAGTCCATAGACGACGCTCATTCGCACGTAAAAACACTTCAAATGCATATCTTACGTTCCAGCCCGGTGTCGTTGCTAAGTTGTAAAAGACCTTATTAAAAACACCTGAGGAGTGATGGGGATCCATGCCTGTGGTGTATTTCGATACATGATCAATAGAGCGCCCGTCAGACGTCGGGTTTTTCATGCTACGCATAAAGCCCGAATTTTTGTAGATTTCATTGCCCATAATGAAATCAGCATGGCCGTAAATGTATTCCTTTAATGCCATGCCCGCCATATCAGAAAATGATTCATTCAAACCGCCAGATTGATTTTTATAAACTAACCCCGAATGATTTTCAGTAAAACCGTGGGCCACTTCGTGACCAACCACCGAAACACTCGTAAATGGATGGAACCGAGAGCCGCCGTCACCAAAACTCATTTTGCCCTGATACCAAAATGCATTGTTTGCATCTTTATCTGTATTGCCAAAGTGCACTCGCATGATTAACTTAGATGGTAACGCCGCGGTAGCATACCACTCGCGAAACATCTCTACATGCTTAGTGCCATTGTACAAAGCCTCACTGCCCACGCCGTAAGCGCCATTCACATCAGTTTCATCAAAGCGGTTGTCGGAATCGACACAATTGTATGGGTAAGCCGGAGAGGTAGTCGTATAATCAGCACGATTATTGAGATTGACGATCCGCACATGTTGGTTTTCTAAAGTACAACGAGTACCCGATTTAGTGACGTTCAGATGATCCCACTCTCCTTCACCATAATTGATAATTCCACGTCTTTCATTTCCGCCTTCCCCAGTTGCTTTGGCATGAGGGATATTATTGTATTGCTCTAATACCTCTCCAGTATTGGCATCCATGATCAACACAGGTGCTTTAACGGCATTCACATCAACAAAGCCAAAAAATAAATAGGCTAAGTGCGCTTTACCCGATTCACTGGCGTAAATATAAAGATCGGTTGGCTGTTCTTGTTTAACGTGTTCAAGAGAGGTACCTTCATCGCGCGCAATAATTTGTTTTGCTAAAGCTTCAATATCTCGCACACTAATTAATGGCGTGACAGATTTAACATCGTCTTCAATATTTTTAACGACACTGCCCGCAACGTAGGTAAATTTGTCCGTTTGCTCATTTTTAAGTAATACAATATCCCCCCCTAAGATAGGGACACCTTGATAATATTGTTGCAACGTCTGATGCAGTTCGCCGTGTTGCACACGATGACTTTGCTCAGACACACTAAATCCATTTGGCTCTGCCAGTATGCCTAAACTCAGAGCTTGAGGGCTACCTACGATACCAAGACTGTTTACGTCGTCGAGGCTCAATTCGACTACTTCAGCCGAAAAAGTCGGGCTGGCGATTAACGCAGCGGCAACAGCTATGACGCTTCCTTTCAATTTAAACATTATCCTGTCTTCCTTTATCAATTCTAATGAGGGCTCAATCAGAACGTCATTGTTCTTTTGAGCCCAGTTAGCGTAGATAAAGGGCATCAACATTTATTTCAAATAGAGGACGATTTTTTAAAACTAAACGACAAAATGTCATAAATGAGGCTTAAGATACATTTGTCATTTTTCTACTGATGAAGGGGCCAATCTCAACACAAAATGACTCATTAAAGTTCACTGAGTGGTTACCATTCAAAGATATAGAAAGACATACAAGATTCTTTTATGGCGCTTAAATTCAATAACTTAGAGTTTATCATTATTCAATTCAGCACTCGAAAACAATATCAGCGAGGTAATTACCCTCGCTCGACTTGATCCTGATATTTTTTCGGCGTGATACCAAAGCGGGCTTTATAGAGAGTACTAAAGTAGCTTTGCGAACTAAAACCACACATGAAGGCCACCTCTGATATAGCAATACCAGAGCGTAAAATTTCATTCGACTGCTGTAATCGATACTCTCGTAACATTTCACTCGGCGTCACGCCTAACAGCCCTTTAATTTTGCGCTGCAGCTGCTTACTGCTCATAAACATTTGTTCTGCACATTGCACCACACTGAAGTCACTATCATGAAAATGCTGCTTAAAAATATGCTCGAGTTTGTTAACGAACTCTTGGTCTTTATCTTTAAGATCATGGTGGGTACCCAGTACGTTGGCTGTCGCGTTTTTATCAGCTGAAAAACCATGAGTCAGGGCGTTTAGGTTATCGACTTTAAGTTTCAGTTCATCAATATCAAATGGCTTAGTGATAAAATCCGTTACTTGATGCACAAGCGCCATCTTTCGAGAATCATCATCAACCTTAGCGGTGACCAATAAAAAGGGGATGTGGCAGGTTTTATCATTGTCACGAATAGCATCACAGACTTCTAATCCAGTTAAATTTGGGATCTGCCAATCACATAAGATCACGTTTGGGATAGTATCAGTGGCTATCGCCAATGCTTGCTGGCCGTCACTGGCCACTAAGCATTGATAATGATTGCAAAATACAGACACCAAGTAATCGGATAACTCAACATTATCTTCAACAATTAACAAGATATCTTCTATATCTGTTGCTGTATTCGGTAAATGGATAGGTGGGCTTATGGCTGAGGGTGAAGGCTCTGTTAATGGTTGTAACTCAAAACAAGGCATATCAGCTTGCTGCGACTGAGCAAGAGGCAAACTAATAATAAACTCGCAGCCTTGATCTGAGGTCGATTCAACGGTTATGTCGCCGCCAATGGACAATAAAGTTTCCTTCACCAACGCTAACCCTAGCCCGGTGCCTGTTATATCAGGATGCCGAGATTGCTTTTCACGGTAAAAGGGTTCGAAAATATGGGCGACATCTGCTTCATCTATGCCATAGCCATCATCTGCAACCGCAATGACTAGCATGTCATTATTAACGTACCATTTAACCTGAACATGGCCCCCAGGGCGATTATACTTGATCCCATTACTCACCACATTCTGAATAATCAACTGTAATTCATCCGCACTGGCGGCAACACAATAACCCTCCTGTCCCGCGAAGCAAATTTGCACTTGCTGGTGTTGGGCTAAATCTTGGTACTGCAACTTAATGTGCTGCATCACCGGATCCAGCGGCGTCACCGCCGTGGCCTCTCTGGCTCCGGTTTGGGTCAGTTTGAGCAACTTGTCTGTCATTAAAAGTAAACGGCGTGCGTTTCTTTCTATTACGGTCCACTGAGCTTGGCTGATAGTTGCTGGAGCATTGTCAGACAGGGCTGACGTTAACGGGCTTAGAATAAGGGTTAAAGGCGTGCGAAACTCGTGGGATACATTGGCGAACAGACGAACCCGCTGATCCAGCATGGCTTTAATTTCTTGAGTGCGCGCGGCTACTTTACTTTCAAGTTTAAAATTTTGCTGTTGTAAATAGCGGGCTCTTGAACGTGCAATCAGCGCACCCAGCATAATGAGCAGCAAACCGACTAACAAACTAAACCAAATTGTTTGGTAAAAATAAGTCTTTACCCCTAGCATCAGCTTTTGGTTGCCCCGCCATTCCCCACTTTTACTTTCAGTTTCAATAACAAAAGTGTGGTTCCCGGGTGGTAATTGGTGATAAGTGACCGAATGCTGACCGAGCTCGGTATAGTTCCAGCTACTATCAATCCCTTGCATTTTATAGCGAAAACGTGTGGCAGAATTAAATGTAAAATCAGCAAAATGTAACCGAATAGCGGAATCTTGCTCTAACTGAAGCGCTTGTTCATAACGAAATGGCACCGCAAGCCAAGGCGACTCATCATTGCGCACTGTTGTTGCCTGTTTTACTTCGATATGGGTCACTTGGGCTGAAGCACTGTTGTCATTTTGGTAGACGAGCGCGGGATCAACCTCTAACAAACCATTGATACCAGCCATCAAAAATCTTCCGTTTGACAGTGGCAAACTTGCCTTAGCGTTAAATTCTTGTATAGGCATACCATCAGCTAATGTGTAGCGCTTTATTTGCAAACTATTAGGGTCAATGTGCAATAAGCTAGCCCCTGCATTACTCCAAATATTTCCATACTCATCTTCAAACACCGAATAAGCGGCTCGGGCTTGGCCTGAGCCAACAGAGGCGTTGACTGATTGAAACTGTCTCGTATTTAAATCAAAACGAATAACACCCGAGCGGCTAGCAAGCCACAAAGCACGGTTAGAGCGATCAACTAAATGATCATAAACCCCGTCAAATACCAAGGCACCACTAGCGGCTAATTCCGTCAGTTGAAAGCTGCTTTTATCCATCTCAATAAGCTGATTATCAACCGTGACTAACCAGAGCTTGTCTTTGTTTTGCGTTGCGCTACTGACTTTGGCTAAAAAGGGCTGATGGCTTGGCCAGTGAGATGGCTTAAATGGTAAAAATTGATCTGTGTGTTGACTGTATCTCAACAAACCAGACTCAAAAGAAAACGCCCAAAGTGTGCCATTAAAAACCATCAACTCGCTGACAAAGTCACGCCTGTCCACCTGACCAAAGTGAGCTAGATCATAGGACGTAACCTGATTAGATTGCAGCGATAGCGTGGCGATACCAAAGTCACCCGCTAACCAAGTCTTATCATTAAATCGTAAGGTATGAACGATAACGCCAAGCTTACTGCCATTGGTTGTCGTTAATATTGTTTTATCGATCACTTGGCCATCTGTTGACACCAAATTATAGGTGCTGTTTGCGGTGAAGTATTGTAACTGACTGTTATCTAATTTATTTAGCGCCATCACTGAGCTGTCTAATAAGCCATCCTTCTCATCCATCAAGTTAAAATATCGCGCAGAGTTAGATAGTTTAAAGGCGCCATGAAGCTGGCTGCCAACCCATAAGTTCCCAGCTTTGTCTTCATAAATCGCGCTAATCATTAACTGAGAGAGATTGCTTCCCACATCAATGGGATATGCTTGTTGCTTGATAAAATCAGCCTGAAAAAGCCCCGCTTTAGACCCAAGCCAAATAACCCCAGCTGAATCTTCATACAAGATTTGTATTGGGTTGGCTAACTGCAAGGTTTTATGTGAAAAGTAGCGCACTCCTTGAGTTTGAGTATCAATTTGATAAATTCCGCTTTCGGTACAGACCCAGACAAGGTGGTTGGTTGCAGTGAGACAAGTGGCATTAAGATCTTCTTTGCTAAGATCACTAGAAAAAAGCACAAAATCGTTACTTTGTGCTATTGAATAATAGAGACCTTTATTGGTCGCAGCCCAAAGTGTGTTTGAACCATCTTTCGCAACCATGTAAGCATCGAGGGTGGGCTTATTAAGATGAGCAACTGCTGCAATGTTTGTTACATCCCCCTCTTCAGAAACAACATAAACCCCACCTCTTCCCGCTAGATAGGCGTGATCGCCATCAATAAGAATACTACGGATGAGATAGCCCGCATGGCTGCCCGTTATTTGTTCAGGACTGAAACGACGGACAACAGATTGAGTATTCGGATCGTAAATATCAAGACCACTAGCCGTTAACACCCATAAATGGCCATTGCGGCCCTTCGCTATTCGCCATATAAATTGGCTTGATAATACTCCCGCAGCAATCGATTCAAAGCGATGTCCATCAAAACGGTTCAACCCTTCTTGTGTTGCTAACCATAAAAAGCCGGTATCGTCTTGGACGATGGAGTTAACGCTAGCTTGACTTAAGCCTTGGCCTAATGACACATTCGCAAAGCTATAATGAGGCGAACTATGAATTGGCCTTGTAAACAATAGCATGAGTGCAATAAAGGCGAATTTTGCTTGAACCATCTGTCTCATCCTTGAGAACATTTTATTCACCACGGATAACACTAGTATCCTGCTTAGATTTAGAACATTGTATGTTAATTGAATGTTGCGAAATGGCGCAATGACTGAAATGCTTTATTGCGATCTATGTGGGCTCTTACTCGATAGGAGTAGCTCTCATTTTTGAGCGCTCTATGACTGGCGTTTTGGGAATTAATGGAGCATGGAGAATTAACCACCAAACGGGTTTCATGACCTTTCCATGCTGACGCTCAAGCTGATTAAAGCTATCGTATTCAAAGTTGAGCACCAATCCATTTGAACCCGCTCTGGTGTCTACTTTATTGTCTCGAGCAGGAGTGAGCCTGCCTAAACGGAGAAGTTCAACTGCCCACTTCCCTCATAATTCACAGCTAAAGCACTGTGATGATTAAATATACAAAGAATATACAAAGTGCCTGTCCTGTTACTTCTGTTACTTGGCCCACTGTTACTTATACAAAGTGCCTGTCCTGTTACTTGCCCTGTTACTTGGCCCGTTTCTTGAGATCAGGTTATCTTGCTTAACAGCTTATCGCACGTTGCCTTTAATGCGATAAGCTCTTCAAGGGGCAGCTCACTTTTGCAAAACATGGTATTGGGAATATCCCTCGCTTGCTCTTTGAGTTTCTTACCGGCTTGGGTTAACCAAATTTCACGCACCCGCTCATCATTTGCCCCTCGTCTTCTATCCAGCAATCCTTTTGTTTCAAGGCGTTTTAATAATGGGGTTAGCGTACCTGAATCCAGATGTAGCTGAGTCCCCATGTCTTTTACATTAATGCCGTCGTTGGCCCATAACACCAACATGGCAAGGTATTGTGGATAGGTTAAGTCGATAGCGTCGAGCACAGGGCGATAGGCGCGAACAATCGCATTGGCGGCACTATACAAGGAAAAACAGACTTGATTTTGCAGTAATAATTCACCCGTTTCGGTTGCCGCTAAATCCGCCTTAGTGGCGTCGCAGGCTTGCATGTCGGTCATAGCAAATTCCTCGTAAAAAGAGCAACACAATTAAATTGCACACAATATAGTTGCATTATAAAACCAGATCGACCTATACTGCGACATAAATCAAATTGCGCACAACTTAATTGCTAGCAATCATTAATTCATTAACACTCAATCAAAGGAAATATTATGTCAGCATTGTATTCAACACGCGCATCCGCTCTATCAGGTCGTAACGGTCAGGTTTCTACGGATGATGGCAAGCTGTCATTAAGCCTTAGCTACCCTAAAGAGCTCGGTGGCACAGGTGAAGCAACTAACCCAGAACAATTATTCGCAGCTGGCTACGCGGCTTGTTTCTCTAATGCCATTTTACATGTGGCACGCGAGCAAAAATTAGCGCTTAAACAGGCTCCCGTCTCGGCTCAAGTCGGTTTGATTGCCAATCAAGCGGGCGGCTTTGGGTTAACGGTTAGCCTAAGTGTGACCCTAGATTTAGCACAAGATGCCGCGCAGCAGCTGGTTACCATCGCTCACCAAGTATGCCCTTACTCAAACGCGGTAAGAGGCAATATCGATGTGGCACTGGATGTAAATGGTGTGGCGCTGTAATGGATAAAGCATTGAACACCACAGGCCGAGTTTTATTGGCTTTGTACTTTTTATTGCCCGGCATCATGAAGTTTGTTGCGTGGGATATGCATGTCGCGTTAATGGTAAAGCATCAAATGATGCTGATCCCTTTATTATTAGCCGCGGCGGGCGTAGTGCAAATAGCAGCCGCTTTGCTAATTATGGCTAATCGCTACACCGCAATTTCAGCCTTAGTCCTTGCCGCTATGGTACTTTTGATAAACATTAATCTGCATGATTTTTGGAATTTCAGCGGTATCGAAGGCGCCCATGAGCAGCAAAACTTTGTTAAAAACTTAGCGATTTTTGCCGGCCTACTGCTACTGGCTGGGCACAGTTGGAAAACCAGTTTTCAGCGAAATTAACGACCCAATAACTTCAATCTCCGCTCCTTTGGCCGCGAGTAAACCGCGGCCTTTTTGTTCGATATCAAAAGCGCTTGTTCACTCGCTATTTAATGCAATTGTATTATTTACAACACACGAAAACATATGCTTAATTAACAGTAGTTTATCGAACAACACCCCTTACAATAATTAACCTTTACCTACTGCTGAGCTTATTGGGTATGACTCTACACGGTTTTGTTAGTTAGGTTAAAAGGACAAATCTGCGCTCAGGAGAAACTATGTCTTTTAAAAGTAAAACATCAACGATGTTCGCCGCCGCCCTCATCCTGTCAATGTCGCTAGCGACCCTACCGGCAATGGCTGCCGATTGGTTTAAAGTTGCCGATAAAGTCGTGAACTACAAATCAGAGACTGACGAAGTAACCCCTCAGTTTAACGAGAAAAACGTTACCCATATCAAGCTGGTATGTACCCAAGGTACGGTGAATTTGCATAAGATCAGCCTGCACATGTCTGATGGCACGGTAAAAGATGTCGATAATCTGGGTGTACTGAGCAAAGGCCTTTCTAGTCGAGTGATTAGCGTGCCTAAAGGCGATGCCAAGCTAAAGAAAATTGAGCTAAATTATGACTCCGTGGGCAATCAAAAATTAGCCCTCCTCGGCGTATCTAAAAAAGCCCATGTCGACATCATGGGTAAAAACGACGAAAAAGATAAGTCTGAATAAGCCTACCTAAACCCATGCCTCAGTCAGCCAGATTGGGGCTCATTTGAAACTGGTAGCCCATTAGCCTCCTACCTAGCTTTACTGATTAGTATAAGTAGTTGAAGTTAAGACTATCGAACATTACAAAGGAAGCCTCATTGGAACAAAACGAAGATATTATTTTCAATACTGGCTTCTTTTCACAAGAAGAGAGTGAAGGACGATTTTACACTGTTGCCAAGGTAAATTACCTTGCTTTACTGCATTTAAGAAAAGAGTTTGTTAGCTCAGAGATTCAAGAGGTGCGAACTCTGATAACTAATTCACCTGATATTGTGTCTGATCTTCACAATTTGATGTCTGTTAAAAACTGGCGCCCGCACATTGTGGGTTGTTTTATTGCTTGCCTGATAGATCGTAATGAAAAAGTCACTGAACTGTTGTGGTCTTGCCTAGATAAAGGGTCGTGGGTGAGCCCTCAAATTGCAGCAACGCTTTCTTTGCTCGACAACTCATTTATTGAAACGGCAACGTTAAAATTAGAAGGGGGCAGTTTTAGCTCTGACGCCAAAAGATTTATGGCACTATTTGCTCTTATCAATAAGCTGGCACCTGAACAAATCAGTGATAAAGCATTAAATAGAAAGCAGTTATTAGTTTCGAGAGATAACGCTGCGTTTGATAACTTGACGCTAAGCTGGCGAGAAAAAGTGCAACTGTTGATCACGTCCTATGACCAACATTAATTGAGTTATGCCGAATTAAGGAACATACCATCAACCATCCCCCCTACTGGACAAGCGCGGATCTTCGCTAAAACAACGTTGCAAATGACTTACTAGCAACTTAACTCTTTCAACTTTGCGTAGATCCGGGTGCAGCAATAACCATAAATGGCTTTGCTTTCCCTGTTTTAGGGTATCTAGGCGCTTCAACCTAGGGTTTTGTTGATCATCAGGTAAAAAAGCCAACCCCATACCATATTCCGCCATGGCGGCCATTGCGTTTAAGTCATTCGCTCTGGCGACAATCGCGTCCTTTAAGTGCTGCTCTTGCCACCTAAATGCAGTCAAGTTTGCCATTGCGCCTTCAGCACCAATTAAGGGTTGATGGCGCAGGCTATTAACATCAAACCCCGTGACTGGTGGAAACTCAATCGCACCGTAAATGCCCCAGTTGATATCCGCCAGTTTCCGCGCTATCAAATGCTCAGGAGGATTCGCCGTAGCACGAATAGCAATATCGGCTTCTCGTCGAGTTAAGTTCAGATCTTGATTACCAACAATCAACTCTACCTTGATTTCGGGATATAGCGCTTTGAACTGACTCAGCCAAGCGGGCAAATAATGATAAGCGATGTTATTGGGGGCGGTAATACGAACCACACCACGAGGGCGAAAATCCTGACCGGTAAACTGTCGCTCAAGGGCATCAAAGGCATCACCTATCTGCTCTGCTTGTCGCAGCAGCTCCTCACCCGCTTGTGTCAGTTTGTACCCTTGCGGCAAACGGTCAAATAGCCGCAGCGAAAGCGTGTCTTCAAACAGGTTCAGACGGCGAAATATAGTTGAGTGATTAACCCCTAGCTCACGTGCAGCGCCGTTTAGACTGCCGTTACGGGCAATGGCTAAAAAGCTATGCAACAAATTCCAATCCATTATCACACCTTGCAAATATGCAAATTGATTTTGCATATTTTGCTAATTTTATTGCAATACAGCAAGCAATAAACTGACTCGGTGTTTCACAATTACTGTTCAATAGGAGTCAACCATGACAACACATGTACTAAAACAAACAGCTGAAGAGCACGTTATCAGCCGTGAACAACTAGGAGCAACCATTTTACGTTGGGGCTTAGGCATCATTTTGCTTGCGCATAGCGTTTATCTTAAGCTCGTTGTTTTTACCCTACCGGGCACCGAAGCCTTTTTTGAATCCTTAGGTTTACCAGGCTTTATAGCCTACGTCGTTTTTGCCGCCGAAGCCTTGGCAGGGTTTGCATTATTACTGGGGGTGAAAGTGCGCTTAGCATCTCTGCTGCTGATACCTGTGTTGGCGGGGGCCACTTGGGCACACTGGCAAAGTGGCTGGTTATTTACCAACAGCGGGGGCGGTTGGGAATATCCACTGTTTCTCACTCTGGCGGCGGCAGTACAGGCTTTGATTGGTGAAGGCGCATGGGCCCTTGAAAGTAAAGTGAACTCAGTTACGCTAACCAGAGGGAAACTATCATGAAACGTAAACTCCCTTTAGCAAATAATGCGCCACTGGTATTAATCAGCTTTCCCTTGTGTCCTTATGTACAGCGAGCGGTGATCGCGGCCGAGGAAGCAGGTATCGACGTTCAGCGAGTTAATATCGACCTAGCTAATAAACCTGAGTGGTTTAGTGCGATCTCGCCAACCGAAAAGGTGCCCGTGATGGTCGTTGATGGTGAGCAGGTGTTATTTGAATCGGCGGCAATTTGCGAGTTTATTAATGAGATTGCGGTGACAAACTTGCATCCCAGTGAGCCAGTGAGCCGAGCCAAGCACAGGGGCTGGATGGATTTTGCGTCAGGCATGCTGGCTAACATAGCTGTGCTTTATAGCACGCAAGCGCAAGATGTTTACACCAATACACTGGTAACTCTGCGTTTAAAACTAGAACAACTTGAAAGTGAAGTGAACCAAGATGGGCATTTTGCGGGGAGTCGTTTTCACCTTATTGATGCGATTTACGCCAGTGTTTTTCGTTACTTTGAGGTGCTTGGTCAAGCTGGTCAATGCAGTGACATAATGCAATTATTGGCCGGCTTGCCGAAAGTAACCGCATGGCAAAAAGCACTGTTACTGCGACCCTCGGTACAAAATGCCGTTACCACTGACTACCCAGCTCAATTATTGACGTTTGTAGCGCGTAAAAATGGCGTCCTCTCGGGCAAGCTTGCCTGCACGCAGGAAAGCGACTTGGTGCCAACGAGTTAAACGCTGCTTTTGGCTCAAGCACCACAAGTGGGTCCTTTGCGGTGCGCAAGTACCCGCTTTCTCTGCCTAATGATCCTGCCAGCAAGCTGGACGCGATATTTGTCATAACATTCATCTGCGGCAGTTGAATCCTTGAACATCTCGTCACGCTTTATTTTTATCACTAATTTGCCGATTACACTATTTCTGAGCCGATACAGATCGCTAGCTTCATTAGATTCGTAACTTAATTTCATTGTCAGAGGAATTTCATATGAAATACGTTACTTTGCTGATTTGTTTGTTCATCACAGGCTGTAATTCGGGCGGATCTTCATCCCCCTCTGTCGATAGCGGTTCAAATCAAAACAGCTCCCTTACAATCGAAGAGCAGTTGAGCTTTTCGGCTTATCAGCGCATTTATTACGGCACCAACAGCCAGCAGTTTTACGACCTAAGGCTGCCTGCTGATACTGAAACTTCGCCGTCGCCTTTACCTGTCATCGTTCTGTTACATGGTGGCTGCTGGGTTAAATCTACGGCAGATTATTCCTATTTTGATCCCCTAGCTGAAGACTTAACGCGTCGCGGATTTGTCACCATCAACGCGGAATATCGTGCTCTGGGCGATACCGGCGGGGGGTGGCCGGGCACCTTTGAAGATGTCAATACCATCATAAACAGTGTGAATACCCTAGCCGATACCTTGCCCATTGATATTCAGCAAGTAGTGGTTGCTGGGCACAGTGCCGGTGGCCATCTTGCACTTTGGGCTGGCCTAAGAGATCAAATTGAAGTTGGCCAACCTCTTTACGATCCTCAACCCCTTGTGCCTGCACTCACCGTTGGACTAGCGGCCATCACAGATCTTGGTCAATATTGGCGCACGTCTTGTGGGGGCGGCATAAATCGGTTAATCGGCGTGCAACCAAGCAGCGACGATTTTGCCCAAAGGCTCATCATTACGTCCCCTATGCAGATGAAAATCAGCCTGACGCCAACCTTGTTGGTACAAGGAAAAAACGATAGTGTCGTGCCCGTCTCGCAGGCAAACAATTATCTCGCTAAGCTTAGGGAAAATCAGGTCGAAACCATCTCACTACAGCCATCAAGTAACCATTTTTCAATACTCAATGTTGACTCCTCTGAATGGCAACAAACCGTTGCAGCCATAGAATCAATGCTAAAATGATAACAAAGAAGCTCGATGGATAGCGGCAGGGTTGCGCAATCAACACCTCACTTTTCTGCCGCTTTATCCCAACTCGACACCTTGAGCCTGTGCTTGCTTAGGCGTTTGGTTAAACTCTTTTTTGTAGCAGCTAGTAAAATAGCTCGGTGAATTAAAGCCACAGCGCATGGCCACCTCTTGGATACTGAGGGGCTCAGATAATAGCTGCTGTGCTTTTTTCAAACGGTAGTTGCGCAAAAATTCATTAGGCGTCACATTGGCGATGACTTTGAGTTTGCGCTGCAGTTGTTTCATGCTGAACCCAGACAAGGCTGACAGCGTTTGAATATTAAAATCGGGATCGTCAAAGTTTGCCGCAACAATCGCTTCAACTCGCTCTAATAACCGCTCGCCATCATCATTTGGCTCACCTTGTTGGCTGACCGGTGTTGGCGTGGCTGCCATATTGGTCGTCATGTTGGTCACCATGGCGGTGAACTCTGCCAGTTCAAATGGTTTACTTAATACATGATGCACGCCACTATTGAGCAACGCCAAGCGCAATTGTGGGTCGCTTTGGGTGACAAATACCAATAATGGAATGGGGCCCAAACTCTCCTGCTGTAGCTGATGACACAGATTTAATGGATGCTCAAAATCAATCAAGATGGCACAAGGCATGATTTTGTTAACGGCTTTTACTAACTGACTCGGTTTCTCTACCACCACAACCTGATAATCATCAATAAATAGGCGCTGTAAAAACTGCCCCATGCTCACATCATGAGTGGCTAACAAGAGCTTGGGTAAGCGATTAGCAATAGGCTTGTGCTGCTTTAACCAAGAAGGGAGGTCACCGCGTATTGAGGGAAACTCGCCACCTTGCTCCCCATCAGCTTGATGAGCAAAGCTTAACTCTATCAAACTGAACTGAGTGCTTACATGTGGCTTTATCGTCATGTTCGCCCCTAATTGACGACTTGCTTGGTATAAAATAGCCAACCCTAAATCATCCAACTGCAACGCGTTTGTCGCGCTCATCTCTGCAATAGAAAGGGCTGAGCCACTCAATTGTTCGCCCGATAACAACACGGATTTAGCATAACACCAAAGCTTGATTTCACGATCCCACGCTCGGCCATAAACGTGAATCACTTCATGGGCTTTCCCTTTCGTGATCATATAACTGAGCAGCTGGAAGATAAGCCCCTCAAGCTGCACCAAATTGCCGGCGACCTTGGTTGGCCCGCGCCATTGAACACGCAGTTGTTGAGGGTTAATGTCGGCTGATTGGCATACCTGTTCAGCCACCTGATGCACCAGCTGCGCAAGCTCATAGTGCCCTTCACTCATTGAGAATTGGCCTTCGTTGGCTTGACTCAAATGAACCAAACGGTCCAATTGCAACATTACTTTTGCTGTTTGGCTTTCAATTAACTCCAGTTGTTCAAGAGTTTGGGGTTGAGTGGTTTGTTGTTTTAAATAAGCAACGGGGGCTTGGATCAAGCTGAGGGGGTTTTTCAATTCATTGGCAATTCGAGCAAATGCATTCACGCGTTGTAATAGCAGTTGCTCTATGGTTTTAGTGCGCATCTTGACTTGGCTACGCAATTGCTTAGCTTGGCTATTGGCCATCTTTAACTTTAGTTGGATATAGCCCACTATCAGTAACGCAAACGCGACAAGGTAAATAGCGAATGCCCAATGGCTCAACCAAAAGGGAGTGGCAACTTGGATAGCAAGTTGTCTGCTATGACCATGCCACTTGTCAGGGGTTTTACTGGATTGCACTTCAAACACATATTCCCCATGAGGCAATTGATGATAGATGGCTTCATTATGTTGTGGCTCCGCTAAGTTCCAATGTTGGTCTAGGCCTATTAAGCGATAGCGAAAATGGGTTGGTGAATGACCAAAGTCGAGATCAGCAAAGGCAATTTTCACCGTCGCATTATCATAATCAAGTACTAAGCCTTGCTCAGGTTGCGCGACCTTGTGCCATTGCTTAGTGCTCATCCCACGCTCATGCATGGTTTGAATTTTAATGTCACTTATCACCACAGGCCAAGGCGTCGCGTCTTGCTCAAGCAGCTCAGTATCAACGGCCAGTAATCCATTAACACTGCCCAATAACAAGGTTGACCCGTCCACCGAGCTCGCGCCATTAAACTCATTAACGGGTAAACCTTGCGCCTGACCATAAACCGCAAGTAATTCCCCCTTTTTTGTCACCTTGAGCAAACTGTGCGCTTGGCTCACCCATACATATTCTCCGACTTCTACGACTTCATAATAAGCACCACGCGGATAACCCGTTTGTGCACTCAAGATAGTGACTTCGCCCTGCCCCGGGCGGTAGGAAACCAAACCATTACGGTTACTCAACCAAAGCGCGCCATCTGCAGCGAGAAAAATATGACTAATGATATCTAACTTAATCGGTTGACCAAGAAAGTTAAGGGCATGGGGTTGGTATTCATACCCGCCTGCGCCATTGGTCGTTAATCGAATCAAGTGACCATCAAATGTGCCTAGCCAAGTCTCTTGGCCATTGACCAGCACACTTGATACACTGGCTAACGCAGGATCTGCGCTGTCGTCAATAAAGTGAAAGCGTTCACTACTTGGCTCATAATACGCCAAACCATACTGAGCGCTGGCCAACCATAAACGATGATCAAAGATAAATAATTGGCTGATATACGTGTCAACTTCGCCCCTTGGAGCCTTCACTTCTACGAACTCGAATTGCTGATCAGACTGCCTGTAGCGAGCTAAACCGCGATTAGAAGCAAACCAAATATTGCCTTGTTGATCCTGCTCGATATCCACTATCACACCGAGATCTTGGCCAGCTTGATTCGTTGGCCGCAGGTTCACCACGGTTTGCTGGCGTGAATTAATTTGGCTAATTGAACCGTCTGCTAAACCGAGCCAAATTTGATCATGATTGCGATGGATAGCCATCACCACATCACTGTGCATCATGCCTTGATGCTGATTATATAAGTGGAAGTTTGCCGCTTGGGGGGTCAACCGGCTTAACCCGCCTAACCGAGTTCCGATCCAGAGCACACCGGCGCGATCAAAGTAAAGCTGGCGAATATAAGCGTCTTTTAAGCCTTTAGATTCTCCAATTTGATGGTGAATAATTTGTGCTTGTGTCATGGTTGGCGCCCATTGATAGAGCCCTGCCCGTGTCCCTAACCAAAGCGTTCCCAGATTATCAAGGGCAAGCGCGGTAAGGCGAGACGAGATCCCCAGTGCGGCTTGCGAGTAAAACAAGCTAGTTTGACTGGCAACATGATAGCGATAGATGCCCTGTTCACTTAATAGCCATAACGTGATGTTGCTGGATGATATTTGCTCAGCTTTAATGGCAATCAGCTTGTCATTTGGCTGCAACGTTAACGCTAAAGGCGAAAGACCTCGGTTTGGTTTATTCACCGCAATGCCTTGGTGATACAGTAGCCAAATTTGGTTATCCGATGTGACGCTAAAATCAATAATGGGATCCGTGGAAGGGGCTAACATCAATGCTTGTTCAGTGTGCTTGTTTGCATCAAAACGGCTGATCCCTTGGGAGCTTTTTAACCAAAGGCCACCATCTTGCGTCGCTTTAAGATCCCACGGGCTTCGAATGTTGCGCTGGTGCACTTTTGCGGTCACGGCAAAGCGTTTAAAGTCATCCGTTTCATTTTGGTACAAGTTCAACCCTTGCGGGGTCAAAACCCATAACCTTTGCTGACTATCAATCACTAATCCGGAAATATAGTTGCCTGAGAGGCTGTTAGCATCGTTGACGGAATAGCGGTATTGCTGAATCTGCTTACCATCATAACGGTTCAAACCATCTTGAGTCCCGATCCATAAGTAGCCTTGATTATCTTGTACGATGGAAACTACTGTCGCTTGGCTTAACCCTTGCTCTAAGCCAATCGCTTCGATCAAATGAGCCCCCTGAAAGGGCAAAGCCGAAATAGACTGAACTAAGCTCAGGTAGAGCAAGCAACATACACTAAAAACTCTCATCATTTCCTTTGACGCAAGCCTTAAGAAGAGGATAACCCGGAACAGGAGGCGGTCAGCTAACACCTTTTAGCTGAAACTAAATTGGAGCAATATGTTAGCACAATGTCAACGAACGACGCCGCGAATTGAGAGCTCGTTGCTGATAGAACAAGAGGGCCGTCGGCCCTCTTAGTGTCATATATACCCAATCAACTTGAAGATGCATGTTTCAGCAATAATTTACAGGTTGATTGGGTATGCAAGTTCATCGGTGAGTGAAACTGACACCGATATAACCTGAGTTAGTTACAGTTTTTAACAAATGACCAAACTTCCCATTGGCCACTGTTCGCTGACGGTGATTGACCTTTAGTCCACCAGTTCGCCTTGTATTGCTTGCCGTTTTCTACCGCCAGTTTGCCTGCGGTATAAACGGTCGATGCACTCCAAGCTTCACCACAGGCGCCACTCGGTGGTGGTGTTGGCTCGGTGGTAGGTTGTGGTGGTAAAGTCGGCGCAACCGTTGGCGCAACCGTTGGTGCTGGAGTTGGCGTGGTCACTTGGCTGTAACTGGCAGTTAAGCCCACATTCGTGAAATCAGCATAACCACGCAGCATGATGTGCACCGTACCACTGGCATTGTCAAGGGTACAAGATTCACTGTTACCGTCTTTGTATGGACGACAATCATAACTGGTTAAGCTTGGTTTAACGCCTTGTTTCACATAGAGGTCAGCGTCGCCGCTACCACCTGAAATCGCGACATTGACACGGCTGTTAGTGGCCACATCGATACTGTAGTAGACATTATTGTCTTTGCTGCCAGTCACATAAACAGTTTCACCATTGGCTAACTTGGTTTTTTGTGGCGGCACAGGCGTAGGCTGCGGGGTCGGTGTGGTGCCATTTGGCATGCCGTATATCGCTTGTAAGGCTGCAATATCATACTCAGTTAGCATGGTGCGCTGACCTAGGGCTGAATTAGGCACGTTGGGGTTTTTTGAGGTAATAGTCGGCTGACCATTTACACTAAATGCACGGTAGCTGTAGTGCATGATTGAGCGCACATCGTATGGCCCAACCGATGCTGTGACCGCGCCGCGTTTTTTAAAGTTATTTTCACGGCCCGCGCGGATATTTTCCCATAAGATATTGACGTGCTCATCACGATCGGCACGGGATTGCTCGTGGTAAAAGCCCAATGCGTGTAAAAACTCATGGGCGACAATACCGCGACTGCCACAGCCACTGCCAATGGATAAATCTTGCTTCCCGCCCATGCGGCCCACCATAGAGTAACAGCCATCACCGCGGATGATATTGATGTAGCTAGACTCGCCGCTGCGCTCAACAAAGGTCACGTTGGCCGCTTCTTCCAGCCATTTCATTGCCGCTTTGATGGTGGTGACATCGCCAGCAGGCACACTTGAGTTAATCACATAAGGCACCACGCCATTTGGCCATGTCGTACGTCCGCCCCATGACGCTTTAGCGCCCGGTGCATCACTAAATGATTGTAATTCAAATGGCGTAGCTCCCATCCATTGCAGCTCTTCATGCTCACCTAAAATGATGTCGCCTTCGTATACGCCAAGCTCTTTACCATCTAGGTTTTTAAGCTCGTAAGACACTTCTTCATTTGATCCCATGATGGTGGTAATTTGCTCACCTTGTGAAACAAACGCGGCATTCACTTCTGCTTCGGTTTGCGCGTTGGCCGCCAAAGGTGCGAGAGCCACACAGATAGCGATGGGGGTCATTTTTATTTTCATCTTTGTTCATCCTTGTTTTTAGGCTATTGCCTTATCGTTACATTGCTTCCCTGCGCCACCACTCATCTCCGTGGTTTTGCCTTTTGACTAAACCACAGGTAGGACGCGGGTTGGGAACCGAGTTCCCAATTAAACGGGGCCAAAGCCCCAAATTTAACCGTTAATTACACTCACCTATCACTTCCCAACTGCTCCAAGCATTGCTTGAGCCAGGTGCAAGTGCAGTTGAATACCAAGTGGCTTGCCAACGCTTGTTGGCGTACACCACTTGATCACCCGGTACATAGGATTGGGCTGCATCCCATGATGAACCTTGGCAGCCAGTGCCTGGCTCAGCCGTGGGTGTCATCGTTGGCGTCACTGTTGGAGCGATAGTGGGTGATGTTGTTGGAACCACTGTTGGGGTCGGTGTAGGTGCAATGGTTGGCTCAACGCTTGGTTGAACGGCACCATCAACTAATTGCCATGGGCCCCATTGCGACGCGCCCGGCTCAACGCCTTTGTTCCACCACTGCGCGCTATATACCTTGCCTTGGTAAAGCACTTTATCCCCTTCGACATAGACCTTGCTGCTATTCCATGCCTCGGCTTGCCCCGGCTCAGTTACGTTAACGTCTTTCGTCACGCGATGAGAGGCGCCCTGTTGATCGGTCACTTTCAGACTAACCGTATACTGACCGGCTTTTTGGTAGGTATGTTTTACGGCTTGGCCGTCAGTGGCATCAAGCTGAGTTCCATCACCCAACTGCCATAACCAAGATACAATGTTGCTATCCGCATCTGTGCTCAAATCAGTGAGCTCTATACTTAAACCTTGCACTTGGGCTTTAAAGCTCGCCACTGGTGCTTGGTTTTCACTGCCCGTCGCTGCACTGACTTTTAAGCTAACGCCTTGATAATCTTGATAGCCATTAAGGACGATATAAAAACGACCGATGGCAGCGTTGTCGATAACACACTCTTCGTTATTGCCATTTTTATAAGGCCGACAATCCGCATTACTGCCACTCGGGCGAGAGCCAAATTTCACTAATAAATCAACATCACCTGTGCCACCCTGCGTTGTTATAGTTAGGCGTCCAACTGTCTTATTATCAAACACATAAAGCGTATCTTGGCCTTTTCGACCCGATAAGTTCGTTTTAGTTTGATTGTTAACTAGCTCGATACCTTGATTTGGCGTTGCGGTCACCACCACTTTTTTTGTCAGTTGTTCGGATTGGCCACTGCCGTTAGTGACAGTCAGGCGAACTTGATATTCTCCTGCATTAGCAAAGGTATGATTGACAATAGCACCGCTTCCTTGCTGTTGATCGCCAAACTGCCACAGATAATTTAACCCCGCGCCGACCGAAGCACTGGCATCAAAACGACACGATAAGCCATCACAACTTGCGTCAAACAAGGGACTAGGCGGGTTATCATCCACCACCACAGTGCGACCTGCATTGTCTAAACCAAGGCGATATGTGTCACCGATCTGATCTGCCTGCCAAAGGCTTAACCCAGTTGGCAATGCCAATGGATCTTGCGCTCTTGCTTGTTGGCTTAAGGCCTGCCCACTTGATGAGAAGCGAGCGGTGCGGATCAGCATCTGCTCACCTTTGAGCTGGATAATTTTAAACTGGGCAAAGCTGCTTTGATCAGCAATCCAAGATGAATAGCGGTCAGCGGGGCGTGTTGGTGCGCCCCAACTGCCTTCACCGATAAACACAGTGCCGGCACTGACTTGCTCCATGTCATTGCTGGCAGGTTTGACCGGCCAAGAATATTTAACAAGATGGCTGTCAGACTCCACTGCTAGGTTCATCTTTTTGTTGTAAAAATCCCCTGCCCATTCAAACATCTTGGTGTTGACGTAACTTTTTGAGGTGGTACGAGGAAACATCGGCTTGTGATATTGGCTGATGCGCCATTGCACTTGCCCGCCCGCTTGTGACAAGTCATTACTAAGCCAGTTTTTTTGCTGTTGCCACTGGGTTTGATAACCCGATGAGCGAAATTCGGTATTAAGGGTGTAAACCCGCATTTGATCACCGCCCACATTAAAGGCGAAGTAGGTATCGTTTAAATCACAACGGCCATTGTTGTCGCCATCAACACCAAACACCTTACAAATAAACGTATGATCATTGCCTTCATGGTTGCCTACGGTCGGCACTAAGGCTGGAATGGATAAATAGTTCACGCCATTAACTTGATCTTGGCTAAAGGTGCTTTGCCAATCAGACAACCACTGCGAGACCTCATGAGCTTCATTGCCGTAAGTCAAATCGCCACCAAACATCACAAATAAGGGGCGCACTTTGCTCACCAATTTGTTGCCCGTTCTTCTCATGCTGGCATTGCTGCGCGAATCACCGCCAGCAACAAAGGTAAAATCAGCTGGCGCACTGGGCGCGGTTTTAAACGTGTAGTGTTGACCACAGCCTTGTTCATCACATAAACGAAAATACACGTGCTCATCAGGCGTAAGGTTACGTACTCTGACAAACTCACTGGTCAACACGCTGTCAAACCGCCGACTGGCAAAAGGGGTGAGTTTTCGCCAGGTGGCCTCATCGGGGTTTTGACCGTACATCACATAACTATTGGCACTGGTTTGACTCGGGGAAAAGCCAATCACCGCATTGCGCGCGGGATCTTGATCCCATACCACTCGCACTTGATTAGGCGCGGCATTGGCATAAGCGCCAAATCCCAGCATGGCCGACAGACACAAGGTGCCTATCGTGTGTTTCGTTCTTCGTTGCATCGCTTACATCCTTGTTTAGGTTATTGTTGTCGTCACGTACTCAAGGTTTGCTAACCAATCGCAGCCAAGCACTTCCTTGCGCAGTTAAATAGTTAATTTGCCCCGTGCCAAAATGCACTGTGGCAGGTTTGTTAAGGCTTGGGTGCCAGTCGGCCGTCCAATAAGGTCCCTTCACCGTATTGGGAAAAAGCCCTGCAGGTACCCAAGGGCGCCCAACATAGGCATCAGGATCAAGCAGGCTTTGTAGCTCCGCTGTGTTAGGTAGGCGCCAGTTCGCGACACCGCAATATTGAATTTGGTTAAATAAGTGAATCAATTGCTCGGTATCACAAGGTGCATAACCCTCGGCTAATGCACAGCTGCCTGCGCGCGCAACCCCTTGTTGTTGCCAAAACCACGAATAAGTTGATTTGTAGTAGTGCGCGCCTTCTTGCACGGATTTCACTTCCCACAACAATCCGGTTTCCTTGTCGAAGACACAATGCCAAGGGCCAGATTTAGCAGCGATGTGATGGCCTTGCTGGTGTACTTTTTGATACCTCAATGTCCCCACTTTGCCATCGGCTCCCGTCGCCTCCATCGCGCTCAGTAAGCTCATCAATAACATCAATAACATCAATATTTGGGTTTTCATCCTTGTTGCTCCAACACCAGCTGCCAAGGCTGTTGTGAATAACTATGACGAGTTTGGTTGGCATCAAATGAAGCGGGCCAGATATAAATGCCTGACTCAATATTGAGGTCATGCTCTGAGTGGGTTTGCCTATTACGGGCGATTTCAAGTTGCCAGAAACCGTCTTGCCAGGTCGCGACGGCACGCACATCGCCGCGATCGCCTTCAAATTGATCCAACAGCAGCACACTGGGTAAGGCAGTGCCAATGGGATAAGTATCGAGGTGCTCACTGTAGGCTTGCGTATCCCACCAGCTAATTGCATATTGGCTTAAATCCGCCCCCAGCTCACTGCCTGATGAAGGTAAAAACTGAGCCATAAATTCCGCTTTGGGCAATCGCAATGGCACCACGGTATTGGCGTCAAACCACTGCCAATTCATGCGATAACCGCCTGCATCCTTGGCATCGGTTTGATAGCCTGCGGTATAACGAGGGCAGTAATCACACACCTTGACCGGTTGAGCAAAGTGATCATCATCCAGTACTGACATGTGACTTAGGCGCGCGGCTTTCCACTGCCAAACATCCACTAAGCCTTGCTTGAGGTAATGATAGCCGCGGCCGGAGCGTGATTCAGGCAGATCGGCTCGTGGCTTTGCACCTAAATGAATACTGCCAGCGGCGCCAAAGCGTGCCGAATGACTTAACATAACCGCAAATTTATCTTCGTAAAATTGCTGCTCATCATCGGTAGCAAAGCCTTGTTGGCGAACTTGCCAACCCTGTGCCGTTTTGATCAAGGGGAGGTGTTGATAGCTAGGTTCTGTATCTTGCCATCGAAATAAAAAGTACACCACGTGCTCATCATGCATAGAGCGCGCCGATACTCTAAGCTGCTGACCTTGGTTTGCTCCCTGCCCTAACCACAAATAACTCTCAGTTATCTGTGTCCATTCATCACTAATGCCATCAATTCGTACCGGTTGGGCTGTGTGCTGGCTGACTAATTTGGGCGTGAGACTCGGGTAATAAAAAAAGCAAAGGCCTGCGACCAACACGCCAATGCATAAAGGTAAACTGTGCTTAGCCGGTGCTCGGCGAAATAAAAAAATAGCCAACGTTGGTTTGATACCGGATTGCAATTGCAACAAAATATGTAGCGAAGCCAATAGCACAACCATGATGGCAAGATAGTAGTGAATCTCTAGCAGCCACAGGAATGACAAGCTCTGTGGCGAAAAATACAGCAATAAACCGGTCACTAAGCTCAATGGCAACACGACTTTAAGGGATTGGATCAGCAAACGTTTGGATTTCACCGCAGCCAGTGGCTTATCGCGCAATAATAGGTATCCCGCATAAGCTAACATGACACCTATCCATATCAAGGCTGATAAGCCATGCCAGAAAAACACATCTCCCTGAGGCAATAGCCACTGCAATCTCTGAACGACGGCAACGGCGTGTTGACTATCTTGGGCCAGCCTAAACCCAGAAAGTAAGCTGATCACTAATGCAACCATTGCCGTTGAGTGAATAATCACTAGGGGCCAATCCGTTGACCTCATCCTCATTAAACTTGCTCCTATTGATGAAATATTGCGATACCAGTGATGGTTATCATTGAGCAACATCGTAATAGGAAAAGGCGAAAATCAATGTCAATTAAAAGACACCAGACTCAGCCTTCATAAACCGTTAAAAACCCCAAAAAAAAGACAAAAAGCAATAAAAGCGACAGACCATAATCATTACTAAACAAAGAGTTAATCAATATCGTACCATTTTTCCGTAGAAACGAAGACACAATGAACAGTGGTGAATTACCGAATATCTAGTAGTTTTAAGACATCCTAGGCGAGACAAATATCACAAGTTGATAACATTTATGAGGGAAACAGGATTCGCCCCGATACAGCGTTTTTGTTAACGGCATTTAAAAAGCGCTTTTTGCACAAATCCAAGACGCCAAAGCTTTTATGCTTGGGTATATTTGGTTACAATCATCTACTTATTTTATTGCCCTTGCTCAATCACAACTGTTTAGGTACTTATGACAAGCCCTGCCCATCCATCGACACAAATTGATTCAGTGACCCTAAGCTCAGAAGCTGAGCAAGATATGGGTAAAGTGACTGGCCGTATTCACTCTGTGGAAACGTGCGGCACCGTCGATGGCCCCGGTATACGTTTTATTGTCTTCACTCAAGGCTGCTTAATGCGTTGCCAGTATTGTCATAACCGTGACACTTGGGATACCGAAGGCGGCAAAGAAGTGACCGTTGATGAACTGATGAAAGATTTAGTTCAATACCGCCACTTCATGAACGCCAGTGGCGGCGGAGTCACAGCCAGCGGAGGCGAGGTCATGTTGCAACAAGAGTTTGTTCATGCCTTGTTCAGCCAAGCCAAGAAAGAAGGCATACACACTTGTTTAGATACCAATGGCTTTGTGCGTAAAATGAGTCCGTTGGTCGATGAAGTGCTTGATGTCTCTGATCTGGTAATGCTCGACATCAAGCAAATTCATAACGATGCCCATATTGAACTTACTCACGTTAGCAACAAATACACCTTAGCTTTTGCCAAGCACCTTGCCGAACGGAATCAACCTACTTGGATCCGTTATGTCGTTGTGCCGGGCCACACTGATGACGAGCAATCTGCTCGCGATTTAGGTGAGTTTATTAAGCCAATGAAAAACATCGAAAAGGTTGAGTTACTGCCTTATCACGAGTTAGGCCGACATAAATGGATAGCCATGGGTGAAACCTACCCTCTTGAAGGTGTATCGCCCCCTTCTCGGGATGTCATGAACACAATTAAAGACATTCTCAGTGAATACCACGATAATGTGATTTTCTAATGCTCGCCTCTTCACCGGCCCCTGCCATTGAATTTACCTTACTTAGCGGGGTCGCCGGCACTTTATTAGCTTGCTTACTTCTTGTCATTGGTTATCAGCAGTATTTACACCCACCTCTTTTGCCTGAATTGCAAAAAAGATGCCTTGGAATTGCGCTGGCTTTGCTGCCTATTTGGTATTTAAAAGCTGGCATACACGCCGGCCTTGAAATGCACTTTCTCGGATTGACCGCGGCAACATTAATGATCGGCTGGCGCTTGACCTTTCTGATCGCGACGGCAAACTTAGTGTTACTTAGCTTCTGGCAAGGCAGCTCAGTTGCCCAGACTGTTATCGAAATACTCCTCGGTATAGGATTACCTATCCTTGTCAGCCATCAAGTATTAAGGCTCTATCGACAGCATTTGCCCAGGCATTTTTTCGTTTATGTATTTTGCTGTGGCTTTTTTGCGGCAGCACTGAGCATGTTGGTTCGCCACCTTGCTTTAGGCGGTTTTTACCTGATTGATGGCCAATATCGGGCCGAAGCGGTACTGCAAGATTACCTTCACCTTTGGCCGCTGATGCTATTTCCAGAAGCGCTCCTCAATGGCATGGCCATTAGCCTAATGGCAACCTACAAGCCGCAGTGGCTGGATTCTTTTCAACCTGAAGATCTGAAATAACTGCAATTTTATATAAAAATGACCGCTCAGTTCCCATAAATCCAAGCAAAAACTCAGTTTAGTCTTAAGCTAGATCTATAAACATCATTCATCGACCATGTTAATAGGAATTAGCTATGAAAGTTGCGTGGAAAGTGGTGGGGGCCTCCTCCATCGTATTAGCCGTCACGATCAGCCTGTTGTCTTGGTTTCAATATAAAGAGATGTCCGATAATCTCAAAACCCATTCCTATGCAGCCATTACCGAATCCAGTGACGCATTAAATCTCCAAATCACTCATTGGTTAAATGGTAAGCTCGAGCTGATAAACCTGATGGCCCAGTTCATCGATGCCGACTTTAGCGATGAAAATATCCAAGAAGCATTTAACAGCCCCTTATTAAAAGACGAGTTTTTGCTTATTTTCGGTGGCCTAGACACAGATGGCGTCGCGATCACCAATGATCCTACTTGGCAACCAGATAACTGGGATGCCCGCAAGCGCCCTTGGTACGGTGTAGCCAGAGCAGCAAAAGGCGCAGCCATCACCGAGCCTTATGCCGATGCCGTCACAAAGGATATCCTGATCTCAGTCGTTGCTAAATTATCTGACAAAGGCAGTTTCAAAGGTGCATTTGGTGGTGATTTAAGCCTAAAAACCGTCTCGAGTGCACTAAACACATTGAACTTCAATGGTGCGGGTTACGCTTTTTTACTCAGCAGTAATGGTAAGATCATCTCTCACCCCAACGCTGACCTCAATGGCCAAAATTACAGTACTGCTTTTGGCGGCACTAAATTACCCCTTGAGTCGAATATCAAAGAAGTCAGCATAGACGGTAAATCGTTATGGGTTAGCTTTACCCCTTTAACCGAATTAAAAGGGCTTGATTGGTATCTCGCCATTGTGGTAGACGAAAACATTGTCATGGCTGATGCTCAAGCAATCGCTTGGAAGTCATTATTCGGCGGACTGATTAGCTTACTGATTGGTGTTGTAATAGTCAGTACCCTTATGCAACGCATTCTACACCCTATTGGTCTACTCAGTAGCTCACTTGTAGAAATTAACAGTGGTAACGGCGACTTAACTAAGCGTTTGCCCGTATTATCCAATGATGAATTTGGCGAAGTGGCTGATCAATTCAACAAATTTGTTGCTCAGTTGCAAACCATGATCACCCAGATCAAGTCCATTTCTGATGACATCCGACACAGTACCACTCTGACGAGCGATGAATCACAAAAAGCCGAATCAGAGTTAGCGACACAGCTTGCCGAGCTGGATCAACTGGCCACCGCCATGAATCAGATGGCGTCCAGTGCTGTCGAGGTGGCTAACAGTGCTCAAGTCGCCGCCCAATCAGCACAAACCGCTGACACCGAAACGGCGAACGGCGTGGCCATCGTGTCCAGTGCCAGTCAGTCGATTAATAACCTCGCTAAAGAAATGGATCACGCCGTTGCAACCGTTGTCGAGCTAGCAAAATACAGTGATAACATTGAATCCATCTTACTCGTGATCACCGGCATTGCTGAACAAACCAATTTACTCGCACTCAATGCCGCAATTGAGGCCGCGCGAGCAGGTGAAACAGGACGTGGATTTGCGGTCGTTGCTGATGAAGTTCGTTCTCTGGCTTCTCGTACTCAACAATCCACCAGCGAAATAAAAACCATGATAGAACAACTGCAAACGGGTGTTAGAGAGGCTGAGTCCAAAATTAAACAAAGCAGAGAGCTTGCCAGTGATACCTCTGAAGAAGCCAGCAAGGCGAATGAAGCACTGGATGTGATTCGTTCTGCCATCGTTAAAATAAATGACATGAACTTGCAAATTGCTGCGGCAGCCGAGCAACAATCGGCAACCTCAGAAGAGATTAATCGCAACACCACAAATATCCGCGACATCAGTCAAGAAGTATCCAGTGGCGCCATTGAGCAAGTAAACCATTGTCGCGCAATGGAGCAACAAGTATCTGAGCAAGATAAGCTACTGGGTCAATTTAAGGTTTAACCATCAGAGGTTGACGAAGCAGCCTAAGCCATGTCCGGCTTAGGCTGCTTGGGTATAGAGAGTCAGTTCCTTCAATCAGTTTTCGCAACGCCAGTGGCGTGCATCATGATTACAAGTCGACAGGCTCGCTCAAAATCGTCACCCTACCCAATCAACTTAATGAGTCATATTACAGCAAGGCGTTGGCTAAAAAGTCTGCTTAAGACTAAAAATAATCAATAAGGTCGCGATAATAAGGGCACGTTTGCAGTAAACTCAAGTGCTCACCCATCGCCACGACTTCCCCTTGCTCCATCACCACTATCTTATCCATCGCCGCTAGCATAGCCGGTTTATGAGTAACCATGATCAGGGTTTGCTGAGTACTCGCAAGATGGCCAAATAAATTCGCCATGAGCTGGCGCTCTGATAAGTTATCTAAGCCTTTACTTGGCTCATCGAGAATCAATACCTGACCATTTCGAAGCAGTACTTGCGCCAATTGCAACCGCTGCCTTTGGCCGCCAGATATCCCCGAGCCGGTTTCTCCTAGCCAAGTATCGACGCCATGTTCAAGGGTATCAATAAAGTCAGTTAACCCGACCTGTTCACAAACTTGGCGCATTTGCTCCAAAGTCACATCAGGCTTGGCTAAACGTAAGTTATCGGCAATGGTGGCATTAAAAATGTGGCCCGTTTGACTCATCAATGTCATGTGCTGCCTTAATTGCTCTCGATCTAACACATTAAGATCTTTGCCTGCCACCGTGAGCTTGCCTGCTGGGGTCGGCCAAAAGCCCATCAGTAAGTTAATCAATGTTGATTTTCCTGCACCACTTGGGCCAATAATGGCCACCTTTTGTCCCGGTTTAATGGTGAGGGTAATCCCCTTTAATGCTAACGCGCTCTGCTCTGGGTAACTAAAGTCCAATTGGTTAAATACAATATCCCCGCGAGTCACCTTCTCGTTACCTGTAAACTTAGGATGGGGCATATCAACAATGTCAAACAAACGCGCCGCACTGGCTAAGGTGTTGGGTAATAACTGGCAAGCCAATGGCAATGCCATCACGGTTTCAACACTGACAAGCATTAACAGCGCAAGACTAGCAATATACTCACTGGCCAATTGGCCTTGCTCCACTAACGGTATCAGAATAACAAAGCTGATTATCACCAGCCCATTAACCAACAAAAAATGAGCCGAGTTCGCCAAACTACGATAACGCTGTAATTGCAGCTCTATCGCTAATAATCGTTGAGAAACATCTAGTAGATGCGCGTGATAACGCGTTGCAACCTGATACATAATGAGCTCACGCAGAGCAAAAATGCCGTCAACTAACCCCAGTTGCAACTGGTTATTCACTTGCAGCTTTTGTTTGGCTTGAGCCGCACTCAAACGATAGGTTAAGTAAGGTAAGCCTACCCCCAACGCCACCAGCACCAGAGCTAACACCATGGCTAAGGTAGTTGAAAAATAAGCGACCGCCGCACACACAAGCGGGACACTCACGCCCGCCACCGTCGCAGGCAGTAAGATGCGAAGGTAAAAGTTGTCAATATTATCGATATCTTGCTGCATTCGCGTTAACAAATCAGCCGATTGAAACTGCACCTGATAATAGGGCATCAAAGGCATTAATTGTTGATAAAAGTAGTACCTTAACTGGGCTAAAATCCGAAACGTCGCTTCGTGGGTAACTAATCGCTCCGCATAGCGACCCGCGGTTCTGACAATGGCTAAAAAGCGCACCACTGCGCCCGGTGTAAAATAATTAATCGAGGCGCCTGTTAGTCCAGCCATCGCCATGATGGTCAGAAACCAGCCAGAAACGGCAAGTAAGCTTATATTGGCTAACAGGGCGACAAGGGATAACAAGGCACCCAGCGCCATCATCCCAAGTTGGGGTTTCATTAGCTTGAGCAAACGGATCACATTATTCATGACGCCCTACTCCCGTTGGTTTTAAGCCCTCTTGATTAATGCCGCTGAGGTCGCTATCCACATGTAACATGGCATGGTAAATCCCATTTTGAGCCAGTAGTTGCTGATGGTCACCTTGCTCAACTACTTGCCCCTCGGCCATCACAATAATGGCATTGGCCTGCTTTACCGTATGCAAGCGATGAGCGATCACTATCACCAAATGTGTTTTTGCATATTCCTTAATCGCATCAAGGACGATGGCTTCACTGTCTTTGTCTAAGTGGCTACTTGGCTCATCCAGTATCAATACTTCAGGTTGATGATAAAATGCTCTTGCTAAGGCTAAGCGCTGACTTTGTCCACCCGAAAGGCCCAGCCCACCTTCACCTACTTGGGTATTTATGCCCTTCTCAAGGGAATCAACAAACGGGTTTAATCCCGCTTGGGCTAATGCTTGCTGAGCAAGGTTTATATCAATGTCATCACTCAAGGCGAGGTTATAAGCGATGGAGCCAAAGAACACCTGGCCTTGCTGCGCTATCCAACCACAATGATTGAGCCACCGGTCGCGTAACGTTGGGGTTAAAGGTTGTTGATTAACCAGCACATGACCGCTATCGGGGGATTGAAAGCCCAGCAATATATCAATTAAGGTGGATTTTCCCGCGCCACTTGCCCCAACAATAGCGAATAAACCGGGGCCTGAAATCTGCAAATTAATATCAACCAAGGTATTGCGACGCCCAGCGTAGGCGAAGTTAACCTGCTGACAAGTTAACGTAAAGGGCGCCACTAAGCTTGGTCTAGCCAGCGCAACATCGACGCTTGTTGGCTTAGCTGTCGTTGTTGGTTCAGGTTGCTCCAATAGCTTTATCATATCCACGGCAGCGGCCGCCCCTGCCATTTTGGCATGATACTGAGTGCCTAGGTTGCGAAATGGCAAGTAGAACTCGGGGGCCAACAACAAGATCCAAAGGGCAATCACATAGGTCGCCTCGCCGTAATAAAGCCTAAAGCCAAAGATAACCGCCACTAAAGCAATGGAAACAGAGGCTAAAAATTCCAAAAAGAATGAGGATAAAAACGCCACCCGTAAGATTTTCATGGTTTGACGCCGATAATCATCACTAATGGATTTTACCGCAGCAAGCTCTTGGCGCGCCGCATTGAACACCTTCAGTTGCGTCAGCCCCTGAATAATATCCAAAAAGTGACTGCTCATGCGCAACAGCTTAGCCCAATGTTGCTGATTCATGGCTTCTGCGCGCTGGCCAATCAAAATCATGAAAAACGGGATAAAGGGCGCTGTGAACACTAAGATCAAGCCCGCGCCCCAATCAAAGGGAAACACTAAGGCCAACACGCCAAAAGGGATCACGGCGCAATAGGCAACCACAGGTAAATAGCCTGCAAAATAATCTTGCAGCGATTCAACCCCTTGATGGGTTAATTGGGCCAGGTTGGATTGCCCGAATTGACGACAATAAGCAGGGCCAAGGCGGACGATCTTAGCCAGCAGCTCGTGCCTAATTTGTTGTTTTATCCTTGCAGCGGCGCGTTGACTAAAGCGCTCACTTAAATAACCAAACAAAGCACGCAGTATTACCACAACGACAAGGTAACCAAACCAAGGCCCTAACTCCGTTAAGCTGCGCTGCTCAAAGATAGCTTGATTAATGAGGATGGCTAGCAGCGCCATTTGGCCGATCATCAACAAGCCATTGAACGAGCCAAAGGCGATGGCCTTGGCTAATAAACCATTAGACTTACTTTTTTGCTGCTTGAGCCAGCGATTGGCGTGTTGGCTTGTATCTTTAGAAAGGGGTTGTGACATGCAAACTCCTAAACTGCGGCCCATTGTCTTCGCATTATTTGGCGTAATTTGAGTTAATATGGCCAATTGGAAGACTGGCTAACTTAAGTCGCCATGGTGGCGCAAAGCATCAAGGTATAGAGCACTCAATAAGGGATCAACCAAACGCCAATCCCAACATATCGAAGACTAAACGTTGTCGTCATCCTGGTCTTTTGCAACATTGTCTACATGTTGCTGCATTTCGTACCACATCACATTAATAATGCCAAAAGCACAAGCCAGCAGCACACCTAAAATCCAACTAAAATACCACATAGAAATTCCTTATTTACGGTGGCAAATTGACAGGCTTGCCACCGCGTTTATCAAATTAGTAAGTAGAGTGACTGTGTTCGGTAATCTCGGCCACCGTGACTCGGCGCCACATTTTGTAATAACACCAAATGGTGTAACCTAATACAAAAGGCAGTAGCAGTATCACCGCGATCAACATTAAATTTAACGTCATTTCACTTGATACCGCATCCCACAAAGTTAAGCTGTGATTAGGCACCGAACTTGATGGCATCACAAATGGGAACATGGAAGCGCCAGCCGTTAAAATCACGCCCGCATTGGCCACACTGGTCGCAATAAAGGCTAATGCTCCTTTTCCTAGTTTCATCAGCACCATAGCCACGAGTGCCAAGGTCACTCCCGCAGCAGGAAACAGCCACATCAGTGGGTACAAGTTGTAATTTTGTAACCAAGCAGCCTGTGCTAATTCAACTTGCTTCAGCGTTGGGTTAGCGACACCGCTGATATCCACTTCACCCACAACGTGAAACCCTGGGATCCAAAGCCAAATACACACACCGGCAAAAACAAATGCGACTACTAAAACGAGGGCTGCGGCCATGCCGATTTTTGCTGCACGCTCTGCAACGACTTGCTCGGTACGCATCACCAACCAGGCGCCGCCGTGCATGGTGACCATGGCAACACTGACCACGCCACAGAGCAAAGCGAATGGATTAAACAAGGCAAGGAAGCTGCCTGTATAGCTCACACGCATCAGATCATCAAAATGAAACGGCACACCTTGTAATAAATTACCAAAGGCCACACCAAAAACCAGTGGCGGTACCGAACTTCCAACAAACAAGGCCCAGTCCCAGTTGCCACGCCAGCGTGGATTATCGAGTTTACTGCGATAGTCAAATCCAAGTGGACGTAAGAATAATGCAAATAAGGTCAGCATCATGGCAAAGTAAAAACCACTAAATGCGGTCGCATAAACCAAAGGCCAAGCCGCAAATAGCGCACCACCTAAGGTAATAAACCAAACTTGGTTGCCGTCCCAGTGCGCCCCTACGGTATTGATCACTACACGGCGCTCATCATCGGTTTTACCCACAAATGGCAATAAGGTCCCGACCCCCATGTCCATGCCATCGGTCACCATAAAACCAATCATCAGCACGCCTATGATTGCCCACCAAATTAATTTTAACGTTTCATAATCAAACATGAGTCACTCCTAGTAATGGCTTTGGCGTAAACTGGCTTCTGTTTCAGCTTGCTTTTCAAAATGATAGCGCCCGGTATGCAAAGAACTTGGCCCCTGTTTGGCAAACTTCACCATGAGGTACATTTCAATCACGAACAAGATGATATACACAGTAACAAACGCTATCATGGTGGTGACGACTTGACTGACGGTCAGGTTTGACACCCCCAAAAAGGTCGGCAGAACTTCACTGATAGCCCAAGGTTGACGACCAAACTCCGCCACAAACCAACCTGTTTGAATCGCTATCCAAGGTAATGGCAATGACCATAAAATCGCTTTTAATAGCCAAGGCTTACGTTCAATTTGACGCTTGGCATTGTAATAAAACGCCAGTACAAACAAGCCCAACATGATCACACCACAGCCAACCATGATCCTAAAGGTCCAAAACAATGGTGCCGCCGGTGGGGTCGAGTCTTTTACCGCCGCTTGAATTTGCTCCTCGGTCGCATCCACCACATTGGGTGTGTAGCGCTTAAGCAACAAGCCATAGCCTAAATCGACTTTCAGCTCATCAAACTTGGCAAGGTTCTCTGGGGTATCTTCGCCGTTGCGTAGCTTTTGTAGGTATTCATAAGCAATCATACCTTTACGAATGCGTACTTCGTGCTCTGCCTGCAAGTCACGTAAACCAACCACCTCTTCATCTAACGAACGGGTGGCAATAATGCCCATTAGGTAAGGGATCTTAAGAGCATATTCCGTCTCCATGGTCTCATCGTTTGGTAAACCAATCACGGTGAACGAAGCCGGTGCGGGCTGAGTTTCATATTCCGCTTCAATCGCCGCTAATTTTACTCGCTGCACTTCCCCAACTTCATAACCTGATTCATCACCCAGTAGTAGCACGGAGCAAATGGAAGCAAGACCGAAACCAGCCGCAACCGAAAAGGAGCGTTTTGCAAAGGGGAGATCGCGCCCTTTTAGGATGTAGTAGCTGCTGATACTCAGTACAAACATGGAGCCAGCGACATAGCCAGCAGCCACGGTGTGGATGAATTTCACCTGAGCCACGGGGTTAAATACCAACTCCGCAAAGCTCGTCATTTCCATGCGCATGGTTTCGTAGTTGAACTCGCTACCCACCGGGTTTTGCATCCAACCGTTGGCAACCAAGATCCACAGAGCGGATAAGTTGGTGCCAAGCGCCATTAAAAAAGTGGCCGCAAGATGTTGGCGTTTACTTAAGCGTTCCCAGCCTAAAAAGAACATACCAACAAAGGTGGATTCCAAGAAAAAGGCCATCAGTCCCTCTATCGCCAGCGGGGCACCGAAGATATCGCCAACATAATGGGAGTAATACGACCAGTTGGTACCAAATTCAAACTCCATGGTGAGACCGGTAGCGACCCCAATAGCAAAGTTGATCCCGAACAACTTGCCCCAAAACTTGGTCATGTCTTTATAAATTTGGCGCCCCGTCATGACATAAACGGACTCCATGATGAATAAGATCCAAGTTAAACCTATTGTCAAAGGGACAAAGATAAAGTGAAACATCGCTGTGATGGCAAACTGCCACCGCGATAACTCCACTAAGGTTTCATTGATCATACTGCACTCCTACTTGGCAGCACCCACCTTCACTTTGAAGATGATTGCGGATTATTATTAAAAAGGTGTTCTTTCATGCTCAAGATCTTGCTCACTCCTGCCCCAAGCTTCATCAAGGTACTGAGTTTTTCAGGAGATAAGCCTTGTAGTTCGCCGGCCCATTGCGTGAGCATCTCTAGTAAATCATGGATTTCTTGCATCTTTTCTAATGCAAACGCTTCTTGTTGATCCAAAGGATCGGCCAACAAGTTATCGCGCAGTAAAGACAAGGTAGGGTCAACTTCGCGCTTTTTACGTTCTTCAAAAATCGTGTTGGCTAAATCCCAAATAGAGCCGGTCACTCGGTAGTATTCTTTACGATCGCCAGGTATGTGACTGACTTGAACTAATCGCCAAGATTGTAATTCTTTCATCCCCATGCTGACGTTGCCGCGAGAAATGTTCAGCGCATTGGCGAGATCATTGGCACTGAGCGCTTTTTCGGTGACGACCAGTAAAGCAAACATTTGCCCCACCGTGCGGTTAAAGCCCCAGCGACTGCCCATTTCACCAAAATGAAATACAAAGGATTGAATGTTGGGTGAGAGTTCCATTTCCACCTATTTAAACTTTCAGAAATTTCTGAAAGTTTAAACCAGCACGACGCATTTGATCAAGATCAATCAGTGGTAAATTAACAACGGAATTTGCAAAGGCAGTTAAGTATATGAATTATTCGGGCCTTCTTCTTGCATGACAGGCCAAACACCCAATGTGATGCGCTTCACAACAAGGCACCAGATGAATACCCAGTCAGCTAGAGATATGTGTTTCGGCAAATGCAGGCTGATACTACAAAGCATAAGAGGGATCCAAAAAAACAGCAGCGGCCAAGTCGTTCAGGGTAAAAGCTGAAAGGGGGTCAACTTGTTAGGCAAAGCTTGAGGCAACCCGCCACGGGGGCTGGCGCGAAAACAATTAAAAGAACGCTTTATCTAGGGTCTTAAAACCTTGATTAAGGGCTAATGCTAAATCTCCATAGGTCGGATTAGCGGCAACCTGCACTTGCTCATCTTGGTTTTCTTGCGGTTTTTGCTTTGCCACTTTATCTAAAATTTCATGATACCAACGAGCTAAGCTGGGTGGCAGTGGACTCATGGCGCGTTTTCCTAGCCAATATAACCCTTGCAGCGGCAAGGTGACCATAAATAAAACCATCCCCACTGTGGTCGGCCAAAACATCTCGTGGCCAAATTGATGTTGCAATAGCAAGGTGAAAACGGCCAACATAGGCATATATTTTTCTGCAAATTCAGTTATTTTAATGACTTTATTTTCAGGAAACAGACTATTGAGCTCTTTGCGCTGAGGCCAAAGCTTCATGTAGGCTTTGCCATTATGTAATTTTCCACCAAAAAACTTCATCTCTACCTGCCTTACCACTTATCTTGGCCATAAAATGAGTCTAATTTGTTAAAAATTGATTTTAATTAACTCTGTAGACGCTTCACTTTGTTATTTTCTTACATTAGCTGTATCCTTGTTACAACTAAAGGTATCTCAAGTCGATTTAACTGTATTTTGCGCAGTTTCAGACCGAATATAAACCGTGTTTAGTTCAAGAAATAACCCGTTTATATGCTTAAGGATACATTAAGTCCAGCAATTGACATAATTTCAATTGTATTCCAAACGTAATCGAAATGTTATTAGGATTTGCCAATGAACAAACTTGTTCTCGTTCTTAACTGCGGTAGCTCTTCTTTGAAATTCGCCGTCCTCAACGCCGTTAACGGTGATGAGTACATCTCAGGCATAGCTGAATGCTTTAATCTAGAAGAAGCCAGAATAAAATGGAAGTTAGACGGCACCAAACAAGAAGCATCATTAGGCGCATTTTCTGCTCATCGTGAAGCCATTGAATTTATCGTGAGCAATATTCTCAGCACGAAACCGGAATTACTTGAAAACCTGATTGCGATTGGTCACCGCGTTGTACATGGCGGCGAAAAGTTCACTAAATCAGTGATCATTGATGAAGCCGTGATCGCGGGCATTCAAGCTTGTGCAGCCCTTGCTCCTTTGCACAATCCAGCTCACCTTATTGGTATTCGCGCCGCGCAAGCCGCGTTTCCTGCATTGCCTCAGGTGGCTGTATTCGATACCGCGTTTCACCAAACCATGCCTGAATCGGCTTTTCTATACGCACTGCCTTATAAGTTGTACCGCGAGCATGGTATTCGCCGTTACGGCATGCATGGCACCAGCCACCTATTTGTTAGCCGCATGGCTGCCAAAATGCTGGGTAAAGAGACAAAAGATGTCAATGTTATCACCGCTCACTTAGGTAACGGCGCTTCTCTATGTGCGGTGAAAGGTGGCAAGAGTGTTGATACCAGCATGGGTTTAACGCCACTTGAAGGTCTGGTAATGGGTACACGAAGTGGTGATATCGACCCAAGTATTATTCAGCATCTTGTAAACAAGCTTGGCTACACCTTAGATGAAGTGAACAATGTTCTTAACAAACAAAGTGGCTTAATGGGGATTTCTGAGGTTTCAAGTGATTGCCGCGCCATTGAGCAAGGGGTTGCAGAAGGTCACAAGGGCTGTACCTTGGCATTAGAGATTTTCTGCTATCGTTTAGCAAAATATATTGCCTCTTACACGGTACCTTTGGGCCGTTTAGACGCCATCGTTTTCACCGGTGGCATTGGCGAAAACTCAGCCAATATCCGTAAAATTGTATTAGAGAATTTAGCTATCTTTGGCTTTGTTGTTGACGACGAGAAAAACCAAGCTGCGCGCTTGGGCAATGACGGTATTATCACTGCAGAAAATAGCCCAGTTGCTTTAGTGATCCCAACAAATGAAGAATGGGTCATAGCACAAGATTCTGCTGAATTGGTTAGCCAATAAAATGATTATTTGCAGCGATAAGCCCATTTATCGCTGCAGGTCCTGTTTAGAGCTAATGCTCAACTACTAAAATGAGGAACGCTTGTGTCTCGTACTATAATGCTTATCCCTATTGGCTCCGGCGTAGGTGTCACATCGGTTAGCCTTGGCATGGTGCGCGCCATGGAACGCCATGGTGTTATTGTTAACTTTTTTAAACCTATTGCCCAACCTAAGTCTGGCGATACAGGGCCAGAGCCTTCAACGACCATCATACGAAACGCGACCAGCTTTATTCCGCCTGAGCCCTTTAGCATGCAATATGCTGAAAACATGATCTCAAGCAACCAAACTTCTGAACTGTTAGAGAACATTGTAGCCCGTTTTAAAACAGGAACAGCAGAAGCGGATGTGGTCGTCGTCGAAGGTCTGGTTCCGACTGCTAAGCATCAGTTTGCCAATGAAATCAACTACCAAATCGCCAAAGCACTTGGTGCAGAAATGGTGTTTGTGACTCACCCGAGTAACGATTCTAGTCAACAGCTTAAAGAACGCATCGAAATTGCGGTGTCTGCCTTTGGCGGCCATGAGAACAAACGCATTATCGGTTGTATCATCAACAAAGTGGGCGCTCCACTTGATGATCATGAAAAAACGCGTCCTGATCTCACCGAGATGTTTGAGAATCACCATAAGTCAGGCGCCAACCTTGAAGTACTGCAAATGTTTGGCAAAAGCCCACTGCGTATTTTAGGCTGCATTCCTTGGAACCCAAGCTTAGTGGCCCCTCGCGCTAAAGACCTCGCTGAGCATATGGACGCGACCATACTTAATGCGGGTGAAATGGCCACACGTCGCTTACAAAGTGTGACTTTCTGTGCTCGCTCAATTCCGAACATGGTAGAACACTTTAAACCTGGCTCTATGCTAGTGACATCAGGCGATCGCAGCGATGTTATTGTGTCAGCTTGTCTGGCATCAATGAATGGCGTTAAGATCGGCTGTTTGCTACTAACGGGCGGCTATGAGCCTGAGCCACAGGTGATGAAGCTTTGTCAAACGGCGATGGAGACCACGGGTCTGCCCATCATGTTGATCAACACCAACACATGGCAAACAGCGGTAAGGCTGCAAAGCTTTAACATGGAAATCCCAACCGATGACGCTGAGCGTATTGAATTGGTACAAGACTATGTGGCTGGCCATGTTGATAAACACTGGATCGCTACCCTAACCCAAGGCTCAACACTGCCACGTAAACTGTCGCCACCTGCATTCCGTTACCACCTAACCGAGTTAGCGCGTGCGGTAAATCGCCGTGTTGTTCTGCCTGAAGGTGAAGAGCCACGTACTATTAAAGCGGCTGCATTGTGTGAGCAACGTGGTATTGCCACCCCTATCCTGCTCGGTAACCCAGAAAAAATTCAACTGGCTGCCGCCCAGCAAGGTGTCGTACTTGGTGAAAATGTGACCATTATTGACCCCGTTACCGTGCGTGAAAAATACGTCGCGCCTATGGTAGAGCTGCGCAAAGGCAAAGGCCTGACCGAAGTGGTAGCACGTGAGCAACTAGAAGATAATGTGGTACTCGGTACCATGATGCTGGCCCAAGATGAAGTTGATGGCTTAGTATCGGGTGCGGTACACACCACAGCAAACACTATCCGCCCACCATTGCAGTTAATTAAAACGGCACCGGGGGCAAGTTTAGTCTCATCTATCTTCTTTATGTTACTGCCGGATCAAGTACTGGTTTATGGCGACTGTGCGATTAACCCAGATCCGAATGCCGAACAACTAGCGGATATAGCCATCCAATCAGCGGATTCTGCGGCTGCCTTTGGTATCGAGCCAAAAGTGGCAATGATCAGTTACTCTACCGGCTCTTCCGGTACGGGCTCAGATGTAGACAAGGTACGTGAAGCTACCAAGATTGCCAAAGAGCGTCGTCCGGATTTGATCATTGATGGTCCGTTACAATACGATGCCGCGATCATGGAAAATGTCGCTAAGAGTAAGGCACCAAACAGCCCAGTTGCAGGTAAAGCAACCGTCTTTATCTTCCCTGATTTGAACACGGGTAACACCACTTACAAAGCAGTGCAGCGAAGTGCAGATCTTATCAGTATCGGTCCGATGCTGCAGGGCATGAGAAAACCCGTCAATGACTTGTCACGGGGAGCCTTAGTTGATGATATTGTGTACACCATCGCACTGACCGCTATCCAAGCATCTCAACTTAAAAATTAATACCTTAAGGCCTTGTTTTACAAGGCCTTATTCTTTTTACCTCGATAAGATAATGCTGGTTAACAATTACCATCATCTCACCCACAGAGTTATACACAGTTTTTGTGGATAGTTTTAGTAATCAATCAAGCTTACTCACAAAAGAAAAACCACTCTTCAACTAAGTCGGCTAGTTATACACAGAGAAGCTAATGTTCATCGAACAAGATGGGACTTTATCTATCATATAAGCACAGGTTAATTGTCATATAACCACTGGTTAATTGATGCTCGTATTCTTAGAGTTAATCGATCTAGCTGCGCAACGAGACTGTTTTAAACTTGGTAAGGG
Source organism: Motilimonas eburnea (assembly GCF_021295345.1). Lineage (GTDB taxonomy): Bacteria > Pseudomonadota > Gammaproteobacteria > Enterobacterales > CBDFNC01 > Motilimonas > Motilimonas eburnea. The sequence continues at coordinate 9,744 of NZ_JAIMJB010000021.1, read as the reverse complement.
TGCATTGAAAGAGGTATTGATCAATGAACGAAATGATCGAAGGGCAAGCATCGCAGCTACAACAATTACTTGATGATAATAACGACATATCGCTAATGATCTACCTTGAGGGTAAAAACTTTAGCCATATGCAACAACGGCACATTGTTGAGCAACTCAAACACATTAACAACCCTACCTTTGATGATTTAGCAGGGTTGTTAGACCAAAACTTAATCTAGACGATACACTAACACCTTTAAGCCTTTATTTTTATCTAAGTTTTGAAATAGGCTGCTTGGGGCAACCTCAGCTTCGAAGGACAAAGATGGGCAGTGCTCTAACACGGCTTGACGTAGAAACTCAAAGTCAAGCTCCGGCGCATTTAAACATAACATGGCTCTTCCGCCTGGAGTTAGCAGTTCAGGTAATCTGCGAATAATTTTGGGGTAATCGCGGATCACGTTGACACTGCCTTTTTGCAAAGAAGGTGGATCGGCGATCACCAGCTCATAAGGCCCCATTTTTTTCAATTTGCCCCAACTTTTAAAAATATCATGGGCCAGGTATTTCACCTTAGATAAATCGTGCTGGTTGAGCCGGTGATTATCCCGCCCCACCGCCAATGACGCCTTACTCATGTCCACGTTAACGACTTGACGCGCGCCTCCCGCGACGGCGGCGACCGAAAAGCCACAAGTGTAAGAAAACAAGTTTAATACGTTCGCCTTGTTGGCATGGGCTTGCACCCAGCGGCGCCCCTGCTCCATGTCGAAAAACAACCCATAATTTTGGTTACGGCCTAGGGTTAATTGATACTTAAGCCCTGCCTCGATGGCAATGGGGCTCTGAATCGCCTCTCCCCATAGCAACTCATAAGGAGCAAGATGGCGGCAGCGATATTGCACTTGAATACTGCGACAACGTGAGCCTAACTGCTGTTGAATCAAATCGGTTAATGCCGTTAACCACGCAGGTTCAACCTCACTGTATAAAATGATTAAAACAACCGAATCAAACCAATCAATATTAACAAAGCGATAATCGGCAAAGTGGCCCCCTCGGCCATGAAAAATCCGACATGCTTGCTCAGAGTCAGGCCAATTAAATTGAGGAGCGATAGGATCGATAAGTGACATAGATAAGCTCAAACAAAAAGGGGGATTTTACACCAGAATCTCCCTTTTGTAATGGCTAGGGCCTGTTGATCTTTTGAGTTTGTTTTTGCAGCGATTTGTTGGGTATTTATACAAAACAATCGTTGTAGGCAGCATCTTTGTGGCATAGTCATCTACGCGAAAAGGCGCTAACGCAGTAGAAATGACCAACAAACGCTGTCCTGCGGATTCGGCTAAAGCCCTTCGGGCGTAAGCATTCTATTCGTTGTTGAGCAGTATTTACTTAGAATGCTAAGCTACACACTGCTCGCCTTGCCCAAAACGCTTTTAGACAGGGTGTCTCCCACTCGAACAAAAATTAACCGCGAAAGGTCAACATGCCCTAGACACGTTTTCATTATTTGCTGGTTTTTAGCTCATCCACCGCTGAGGTATCTGAACTTAACAACACTGCAAACCACCGGCCTTGAGCGCTATTTTCTAGGCCTATTTTCAAGATCATGGTGAGCGGTACCGATAACAACATTCCCACGGTGCCAAGTAACCAGCCCCAAAAAATCAATGATAAAAACACAACCAAGGTCGATAGCCCTAGCCCACGCCCCAAATACCGAGGCTCAACAACATTACCCATGATGGTATTGACGAGAATATAGCAAGCAGCCACGACAGCTGCATGGCCTAAGCTAAGCTGTAAAAACGTGAGGATCACCGCAGGGATTGCCGCAATAATCGAGCCTATATTGGGGATGTAATTGAGTAAAAAGGCCAACACACCCCAGAGAATATAAAAATCAACGCCAATAACCCATAAGATAAATGAAATGATGCAACCCGTCGCGATGCTGACAAAGGTTTTGATCAGCATATATTGGTTTACAGAATGAAGAAATTTATCCAAACTTTTTAACTTCATACCAGGGTCACGAAACGCTAAATGGAGCTTAGCAGGCAGATCGGTGGCTTCGCCCAACATAAACACAACCGTTAATAGCAGCAGAAAAACATTGGTCAACACACTGCCAAATCCCGATAGCATGTTTGTCACCATGTTCATGGCAATGCTGGGGTTAAAGTATTCTCTTAGAATGTCTGTGGTGAGAATAATATCGTGATCAAGTAGCCATTGATTGAAGCCAACAAAACGCTGGGTTAGTTGTGCCTCATAAGTGGGTAATTGAGTCTTAAACTCCACCACGGAAGCGCCAACCACACTGCCCAAGATGACAAAAGCCAGTACAATCACGACGATGACCAAGGTGATCGCCAAGGTGCGCGGCAAGCGTTTAGCGACCAGATAATTAATAATGGGATGACAAATGATCGCGATAAACATCGCCAGCAGAAAAGGCACCACTAAGCTACTGGCGGCTTTTAACCCAGCTAAACAGATAACGATCGCGGACGCAATGAATAAGCCTCGGCTGGCTACGGATGGCTCTGGCATGTCATTTCCTTATTATTTTAAAGGGTTAGCAAAGTACAACACAGCAAGGATAAAATTTGCTAGCAAAATAACATCCTTTTCCACTGATTTAACGTAATACTATAAAATAAATCAAAATTATTGAGGCAAGTATGGATATCCTGATCACCGGCGGTAGCGGATTAATTGGTAAAGCCCTATGCAATAAACTCAAACAGGACCATCAATTAACCGTATTAACTCGCCAGCCGCAACGGGCGAAAGCGCGATTAGGCCACAATGTTCGATTAGTTGAGAGCTTATCTCAATGGCAAGATTTAAATGATTTCGATGCCGTCATCAACCTTGCTGGAGAGCCCATCGCCGATAAAAGATGGAGCCCATCGCAAAAAGAGCGTATCTGTCAAAGCCGCTGGCAAATCACCCAAACCTTGGTTTACCTGATCAAAGCCTCAAGTAACCCACCAAAAGTCTTGCTCAGTGGCTCTGCCATCGGCATATACGGCCGCCAAGATGCCCAGCCAATTGATGAAACCTTTACCCATTTTCATCACGAATTCAGTCATGAAGTGTGTGAACAATGGGAAGCCATCGCCAACCAAGCAAGTGAACAAACTCGGGTCTGCACCTTACGCACTGGGATAGTGCTTAGCCACGAAGGCGGCGCATTACAAAAAATGCTGCCTCCTTTCAAAATGGGCCTAGGTGGAAAAATGGCCTCGGGTTACCAATATATGTCTTGGATCCACATCGATGACATGGTGGCGGCGATCCGCTGGCTTTTAAGCCAAGACAGCTTACATGGGCCTTTTAACCTAACATCCCCCCACCCAGTTACCAATCGAGAGTTTACTCGCCACCTCGCCATGGCGCTACGCCGCCCTGTGTTATTTTCTATGCCCAGCGTCGTACTAAAACTGCTGTTTGGTGAAATGAGTGAAATTCTCATTTATGGGCAAAACGTATTACCCAGTAAATTACTCGACTCAGGGTTTGAATTTCATTACCCGGAGCTCCAGCATGCGTTGACAGAAATCACGAGCAAACTGTGAGCCCAGCTCAAGTAACATCGAGCTAAGGGTTTTCATTTACTTTTGTTAGTGCCTGAAAACGAATATGATAACAAGTATCTCAAGGCTATTTGGATAAACCAAACCTGCTGAGCGCTAGCCCCTCAACTTGTTAAAGGAACGAAAGGTAATATGAACTTCGAACTCGCGGTTATGGGCATGGCCGCTCTTGTGATCATTGGCATCTTACTGCACCACCCTTCAAAAACCTTAGGCGTGCCATCTTTACTGATTTTTATGGCCGTCGGCCTTGCGTTTGGTAATGGTGAATGGAATTTTGTCTATGATGACTTTGTCACCACTTCTGTTATCGGCGGCATCGCCCTTAACATCATCGTTTTTGTTGGTGGCCTAAATTCTCCCACTGCGAATATAAAACGGGCCTGGAAAGAAGGCGGCGCCTTGTCTTCGTTTGGCGTGGTTCTCACTACCTTGATTTTCGCCGGCATACTCTATTGGCTACTGGATTTCGATTTTATTACCTGCTTATTGTTTGCTGCTGTGGTCGCCTCAACCGATGCCGCCGCGGTGTTTTCTATCATAGAAGCGAAAAAGCTCAAGCTTAAAGAAAATACCGACACCGTGCTAGAGTTTGAATCCGCGACCAACGATCCCGTTGCGCTGGTCATGGTGGTTATTCTCACCGAAATTTTGCTTAACCAAGGCATCATGCCTCCCGCGTCAGAGGTGGCTCTTAGCTTGTTGTCGCAAATTGTCCTTGGTTGCATCGCGGGCTTTCTGATCGGAAAGATAGCGGTAAAGGCGCTCAACTACATAAACTTAGGTGAATACGGTCTGGTTCCCGTGTTCATACTGGCCTGCTTTGCTTTAGTCACCCTTGGTACTGACATGGTGGGCGGCAATGTGTTGATCGCTGCTTACATCTGTGGGGTTATTTTTGGCAATGAGTTAAAGCGAGGTAAAGAAATCAACAAACACTTTTTCAACGCCTTATCTTGGTTGGCTCAGGCATTAATGTTTATCATTCTTGGCCTACAAATATTCCCTCAACAGCTGTTGCAGGTATTTTTAATTTCGATTTTACCGGCGTTGCTACTCATCTTGGTTGCTCGGCCATTAGCCGTGCAATTAGTCTATTTAGCCTTTCCTAAGGCCAGCAGCAAAAAGCGGTTATTTATCTCGGCTATCGGCTTGAAAGGCGCCACCCCGATTGTGTTTGCCTTGATCCCCGCTGCAGCAGGGGTATCAGAAGCCAGCACCATATTACACATGGTGTTCTTTATTGTGCTGTTTTCTATCTTATTACAGGGGAGCTTACTGGCACCCTTAGCTAATAGGCTGGGATTGAATCAAAGGGACGAACCATAGTTCTTTGAGTTATAGGTGATTATCCCCGACGGAATAAGCAATGATTTGGCTCAAGAGCGTCAGCGACAGGCCACTTTGCTGCTGCAAGGCGTTAAACGCATCTTGGCATTGTTGTAAGCCTTTTTTACTCGTGAGTCCCGCATCTAAATAGCCATGGCCACGTAAATAGCTTTCAACATCCTTGGTTAAAATAAAGGTATCTATGCCCAATTTTCGCAAAGTATAAGGGGTAATATTGCCGCCCAAACGTGAGCCGTGTTGTTTAAAGTATTGCCAAAGCCCAACCCAGTTAGATGTTGGCCACTGTGAAATGAAGTCGGCTACACTGCCGTATTGCTTTTCTAGACTTAACATCAATTGAGCATTCACCGGCACAGTGATGATTTTTTGCCGCGCTCTGATGATCCGCGAGTCTTGGCACAAACGCTCAATATGTTGGTCATTAAGGAGCACCATTTTTTCAGGCTCAAACCCGAAAAAGGCCTCTTCAAAACCGGGCCACTTATTACGCACCACCGACCACACAAAACCGGATTGAAAAATAGTTTGGGTAAAGGTAGCTAAAAATCGATGATCGGGGATCCTTAACAGCGCCTGATCAGAAATAACCGGTGAAAGTAGCGCCTTCAGTGCAGCTTCTCCCCCCTTTCGCTGACAGGCTCTTTGGTATAACTGCGAAAAATTTTCCACTTAACGGCCTCTTTTACAAATAGCTTTCAATGACTAGCCAAGACTGAACGGTTAGCTTCACGCGTTGCCACCAGCTGGTGTAGGGCTCTTTCGTTAAAACAACTTGTTCACCGGCTTCTGTCGTTTGCCAAATCAAGTCACCTTGTTGGTCCAGTTTAACTTGATAGCTGAGGCGATCAATGTGCTGCTCGATGGCCTCCACTAATGATATGCCGATAGCCGCCGAATGGATCAACATGCCCATTTCAGTATTGTGTAATACAGAGCGAGGATCTAAATTAAATGAGCCAACAAAAACCTGCTGCTTATCAGTAATAAAGACCTTGGAATGCAAGCTTAAATGGGATGAGCCATACCACTTGCGCGAATCAACATACTCTTCATTTAGCGTGGGTTTAAATTCATATAGCTGCACCCCCGCTTGTAATAAGGGTTTACGGTAGTTGATATAACCGGCATGCACTATGCTGACATCGTTAGATGCAAGGGAGTTAGTGATGATTTTGACCACGACGCCGCGTTTGGTTAAGTCCGCAAATAGCTCAACCAAAGCATCATTGGGCACAAAGTAAGGTGACACGATCATTAATTCTTGTGTAGCCGATTGGTATAATTTGCCAATCAAAGGAGCGATATGGCTTTCACTGGTGATAGCATCTTGCAAAGCCTTATCGGGCGCATCGGCATAAATATCTGCTTTAACCCAACGTAAGTTCTGCATTCGCTGGTTAAATTGGGCGTCAAGGACGACTTGCTCTACCGCCTCGAGGTATGGATTGTTCTTATCTTGCTTTGTTTGACGCTGAAAGTGTGCTCTGGCTTGTTGGTACTCTTGTTCAGTAAAAGCCTGCTCACCCAAAAATACCGAGCTAGGCCAAACCAAGTGGCTATTCCAATACGTATCAAACACATTAGAAACTTCACTGACCACTTCACCTGCGGCCAACACGTCTAAATCACGAAATTCGGCATGGCTCTGGGCGCCAAAATATTCATTGCCTATGTTACGCCCACCGACGATGGTGAATGCGTTATCGGCCGTGAAGGATTTATTATGCATGCGGTTATTCACCCGATCTAAATCGGTCACAAAATCAAAGGCACGAAAACGGCGGTGAGCGAACACATTGTAGAAACGAATTTCAATATTGGGGTGCATGTCCAATAAGTGCAGGCCTTGAGCTTTACCTGATGTATCCAGATCATCAAGCAAAATACGCACCCGAACGCCACGATCAGCAGCATCAAGCAACTGACTTACCAATAAACGCCCCGTTAAGTCGTTTTTCCAAATGTAGTATTGTAGGTCTAATGAAACTTGTGCGGCTTGGACTAAAGCGACGCGCGCGATAAAGGCATCGATACCATCAATTAACATGGTCACACCTGATTTACCGGGGTGATTAGCCACTTGTTCAGCAACAGCCTGGTTTAACTTAGTATCACTGACATCTTGAAGCACAAAGGTTTGCGCAAGGTTGTCATTCGCTGGCAGTTGTGCGCAGCCCGCGATGTAGCACAGTGAGATGAGCCCTAACCACAGGGACCGTTTAAGCATGTCCATTTGCATCCTTTGCCAGCAATAATAACGCGATATTTATTTGGATTATGATGAGTTGCGAGTATATCAACAAAGTAGAAGTGATGGCACGGAATGAGACACTAAGTTGTTCTAGTTGTCTTAGTTTATGTTTTTGGATGCTGAAGAAGAGTAAAACGAGATGGTGGACGATACTGGGCTTGAACCAGTGACCCCCGCCTTGTAAGGGCGGTGCTCTCCCAACTGAGCTAATCGTCCATATTTTATTAAGCTGGTACCTCAAGCATGCTTGCGATGTTGAAGTGGTGGGCGATACTGGGCTTGAACCAGTGACCCCCGCCTTGTAAGGGCGGTGCTCTCCCAACTGAGCTAATCGCCCAGCTTAATGGTTTGTCTCTATCGGTACTTCATTACCGTATATACTTTCGGTACTGAAGTGGTGGGCGATACTGGGCTTGAACCAGTGACCCCCGCCTTGTAAGGGCGGTGCTCTCCCAACTGAGCTAATCGCCCGATAGAGTATAAAGTTGGCACTTCGTGTTGAAGTGGTGGGCGATACTGGGCTTGAACCAGTGACCCCCGCCTTGTAAGGGCGGTGCTCTCCCAACTGAGCTAATCGCCCAACTTTATAGGTTACTTCAATTGTCAACTTGCTATTCTGTTGGTGGGCGATACTGGGCTTGAACCAGTGACCCCCGCCTTGTAAGGGCGGTGCTCTCCCAACTGAGCTAATCGCCCAACAGAATATGCTTGCTAACCTACTCATCTAGAGTAGTGGTGGACGATACTGGGCTTGAACCAGTGACCCCCGCCTTGTAAGGGCGGTGCTCTCCCAACTGAGCTAATCGTCCGTCAACCAACTTTTGTCATTTGCGACATCCGCTGTGTTTGTGAGGGCGTATTATAGGGAGCAAAGCGAAAGCGTCAACCTCTTTTTTTTCAATTTTGTACGACTGAACATTATTTAATTAATTTGCGCAAAAACACAGCAAAACCCGCACTAAAAAACACCGAATAGGTAATTACTGAGCAACAAAAATTGAGCTTGGCGCGCCACGAGGATAAAATGACGCCAACTTTTCTATTCAAAACTAAAGGACATAAGTCGATTATGACGATTAAAACGCGTTTTGCTCCCAGCCCTACCGGTTATTTACATATAGGCGGCGCTCGTACCGCTCTTTATTCATGGTTATATGCAAAAGCGAATCAAGGCGAATTTGTTCTACGAATAGAAGACACAGATTTAGAACGTTCTACTCAACCTGCGGTTGATGCCATCTTAGAAGGCATGAGCTGGTTAGGTTTAAACTGGGATGAAGGTCCTTACTACCAAACCAAACGTTTTGATCGCTACAAAGAGTTGATCCAGCAATTGGTTGATGAGGGCAAAGCTTACCGCTGTTACTGCACACCTGAAGAATTAGAAGCCATGCGTGAAGCGCAAATGGCACGTGGCGAAAGTGCACGCTATAACGGTGAATGGCGCAACCGCACCGACTACCCTGCCGACAAGCCTTATGTAATTCGTTTTAAAAACCCAACCGAAGGCAGTGTGGTGTTTGACGATCAAGTGCGCGGCACCATTGAATTTAACAACAGCGAGCTCGATGACCTCATCATCTTACGCAGCGATGGCTCACCAACCTATAACTTCTGTGTGGTGGTAGACGACTGGGATATGGGCATCACCCACGTTATTCGTGGTGAAGATCATATTAACAATACGCCGCGTCAAATTAACATCCTTAAGGCGTTAGGCGCACCTGTACCTGTGTATGCGCATGTCTCTATGATCTTAGGCGATGACGGTGCAAAATTATCAAAACGCCATGGTGCGGTGGGTGTGATGCAATACCGTGATGACGGCTACCTGCCTGAAGCGATTTTAAATTACTTAGTACGCTTAGGTTGGTCTCATGGCGATCAAGAGATCTTCTCGATTGCCGAAATGACCGAGCTATTTAAGCTAACAGACATTAACAAAGCCGCATCGGCCTTTAATACCGAAAAACTAAACTGGCTAAACCAGCATTACATCAAAACTGGCGAGCCAGAGCACATTGCGCAGTACCTAAGCTGGCATATGCAAGACCAAGGTATTGATACGAATAACGGCCCCGCACTAACGGATATTATCCCTGCCCTAGCCGACCGCGCCAAAACCCTAAAAGAGTTGGCCGCATCAAGCCGTTACTTCTATGAAGACTTCAGTGAATTTGACCCTACTGCGGCGAAAAAACACCTGCGTCCCGTTGCTGCTGAGGCCCTTACAACTGTCCAGAACAAGTTAGCCGCCATCGAAGACTGGCAAGATGAAGCTATCTTACACCAAGCGATTGCCGATACCGCCACCGAGCTTGAGTTAGGTATGGGTAAGGTGGGCATGCCGCTACGCGTCGCCATCACTGGTGCAGGCCAATCACCTTCATTGGACATCACGTTAAAGCTGATTGGTAAAACGCGCAGCATCGCGCGCATCAGTCAAGCCCTTGAGTTTATCGCGCAGCGCGCGGGCTAATCGCCAACCGCTAGATTGCTAGGCCACTTCGGTGGCCTTTTTTGTGCTTATCCCCTCCCCCGCACTTAAGC
>NZ_JAIMJB010000020.1:19403-85147 GCF_021295345.1 Motilimonas eburnea | reverse complement strand
CGATAAAGCAGGATATTAGCGAAAAAGATAGCTTGGCAGCCAAACGTAGAAAGTCAGGTTGGTCCGGCGAATATCGTTCAAAGATTATATTTGGTTGAAAGTTGAACAAAGTGGAATCCCGCCCTGGAGTTTGGGTGAGACGGTCACCGTTGAGCAATGATTGAGTGGAATCAATGAGGGAATTAAGTCGCTTTTTGTGAATGAAAGGGCATTGATTTTGTAGTTGTTGGTGTATGATATTGAGCTCACGCATCTCGTTGTAATCTGGTTTGTTTTTGGCGAAATTAATTAGATCACACAACGAGATGCGTTTCTATATATTTGATAGCGAAAGATATTTTGTGGGCATTCGCTAGAAGTGGGTGTCCGCAATTGGCCATTCTTGAATAAAAATATATTTGTGAGTCAATTAATGAATAAAGTGATCTTGTTAACAATGGTTTGTGCGCTTTTCCCTATAAATTCTTTTGCTAATAAAATTTATCATTGTGAGGATGCCAAGGGTAACAAGTCTTTCCAAAGCTTACCGTGCAAAGGTGTGACTGTTGAAGTACAAGAGATAAGTGAGACGTCAAGGGTAATCAACACGAAAACTGAAAAAGATAATACTTCTACTTTATGCGTTGACGAAATAGAGAAAGATTTGGGTTTGATTCTTAAAGATATAAATGATCATTACGAAAGAAGGACTGGTCAATGTAAAAAGCATTATGCATCAGGCACAAGTCATAGAAAAAATTGTCTGCAAGAACAGGATGAAGTTAAACAAGCCAAAATGAAAAAATATTACGAGCCAAAAAAGAAAACGTTAAATAATTGCTGATGACAACATTTTAAAATAAATATTGGCTACCCAGTTATTTACGCTAATCATCATCCTTCGAAAAGTTAAGTGGTGTCCGCAATTTTTTTCTGCAATTTTTGCTATGTCGTGCACATATATGTCACCATTCTGCAGGCAACTCTACATTAGTGAGGAAAACATGAAATATCTCAAACTTGTGTTCTGTTTAGTGTTAGCGGTTACGTATTCAAACTTAGGTTGGGCTAGTAGCTGTGAGGCAGTAGAAGATAAAGTATTAGAGGCAATGGCTAAGGCTCTTGATGTTAATGTGGCTGAAATTGCTATTGATAAGTCATTTTATGAGCAAAGTTTTGATACTGATGTTTTAGACCTCATTACTGTGGTTGTTGAGATGGAAAAATCTATTGGGGTTGAGCTTAAAGACGAAGATGTAGTCGATCCAATGGTTTACTTCGATAAAGAAGAGCTTGTGCCAAGAATTAAAGACAAAGTAATAGTTCGAGAGTTTCAAGAGACTATTTATCAAGCATGTGTTAATTCCTTAGGCTAAATCCTAGTTAAAATTAAGAGGGTGTCCGCAATTCTCCGCAATTCTCCGCAATTCTGCCTTGTAAGGAAAAGAATGAAGAAAGCGTCACGATTTATGCCAAAGTATGAGCCTAGAAGGGCAAGCAAACTTGCGCTGTTTGCCCTTTTACCAATCGTAGTGGCCGTGTTTATTTATCAGCCGTGGTATCTGCTGGTTTTTGTCGGACTTGTTTCGTGCATCATGGCTTGGGGGGCCATTGAACAGTCTAAAGTAGAAAGGCATTTTCAACAATTGAGCAAGGCGCGTTGTGGTTTATCCATTTGTGAATTTGCGAGGGCGTTTGATCTAAAGGTGGTCGATACTTGGGTTATTCGAGCCGTGTATGAGCAACTTCAGGCTGCGCTCCCAACTGAGGAAAAAGTGCCCATAAAGGCCACTGATAGTTTATTTGATACCTTGATGCTTGACGAAGATGATCTTGAACTGTCGTTGATTGAAGAAATTGCGCAACGAACTAACCGAAGCCTTGAGGGCTACGAAAGCAACCCTTACTACGGCAAGGTAACAACAGCAAAAAACTTGGTGCTATTTTTTAATCATCAGTCATATGCCAGCCCAAGGGGTTAATCCACTTGCCTTTACTCGATGAAATGAACGAAACTCAAAGATAAATCGTACATTACCTGAGCATCTAGTCAGAGGATATCAAATCATGGTACATCGGGGGCGAAAGGTAACACCTTATTTTTTGAGCGTGGCGTTGGCCTTATTGCTTGTAGGTTGCTCAACTCAGTTCACTTACAATAACTTAAATTGGTTGGTCTACTGGTACCTTGATGACTACGTTGAGTTAACTTCCGAGCAAAAGAAAGTGTTTGAGCAAAAGCTCTATGCTTGGCAACTTTGGCATCGCTACACGGAATTGCCGCGCTATCAAGCGCATCTTGATGAGATCATGAATGACGTATCCCAAGGCAATGTAACCTTGGCACGGATTGAAGCCCACCATCAGGCCATGTTTGACCACTGGCAGCGTTTAAAACAAAAGGTGGTGCCGGATTTGGTTGCAATGGCGCCCATGCTGAGTCAAGGGCAAGTTTCACACTTGTTTGAAGCGCTAGCAGACAAAAATAAACAGCAAAGAGAAGAGCTAGCCGAGTTACAGTCGAAACCCAGCGAGCAGCAGCGTCAGCAGTTGTTCGATAAGCGATTAGAATACCTTAATGAATGGGTAGGCAAACTCGATGCTCAGCAGCGAAGTCTGTTCAGCCAAGCCGATCAGGCCTACTTTGACAACCGGTTATTATGGCTTGAATATCGCACACGCTATCAGCAGCGTTTGCAGCACGTCTTTTCAAGCGCAGCTGATGCTGATGAATTACAAGCTCAGCTAAGCGAGTTATTACTGCAGCCAGAGCCCTATCGAGGCGAGCCATTACAACAGCAACACGCGCATAACTTGGCGGTTTTTCATCAATTGTTGTTTGACTTGGGGCAAACCTTAACGGCCAAGCAACGCCGGCATTTGATAGGCGAAATTGAGCAATATCGTGATGATATTAAGGCGCTGTTGCCAAATTAACCTCAGTTCTGGTTAATTTTGGGCCTTTGATCTAGGGGGCCTTATTCGCCGAGCGAGCTCGCTTCCCACAAGGGTGGATCACCCCTGTTGTTGCAACTGCTTTTGCTCGCAATCTTTAAGTACAATTTGCAGTGCGGCGATGGCGGTTTCTACCTCGACTTCGTTTTCTTCAAGGATTTGAATTAAGTCGACGGCTAATTGAATGTGTTTGGGGGCGTTGGCTAGGCTCATTGGGCTTCCTTGGTGGAGTGGGTTAAAAGTTGCCGATAAAGGCACTGGAGCCTTCAAACTCGCGCACGGCTAACTCAACTTCAAAGGTGGCACTTTTGCAGCGCGCTAAACGCTCTTCTAAGGTTTGGGTGGCGATTTGCGCTTGGCGTTTGTCATTGCCATACAATTGGGCGGCTTGCTGTTTACTGTGCGCGATCATTTGCTCTAGCCGGCGCTCATATTCATATTGCTTTTGCAGTTTTTGATACAGCTGTTTTTCTTGGTGGCTAGGGTGGTGCGAAAAGATATGGCCATTGCCTTGCTGTGCTTGGTTGACTAACTTGAGTAACGCCGCAAATTGATCCGTGAGGGCTTCGCAGCGGTGGTTGATCAACTGAGACGACACTTGGCTATCAATGGCGTGCTGGAGGTCGGCCAGCTTTTTTTCAACCTGTAAACAATAGCCTGTCAGGCTTTTTTCTGGTTTAGCAAATAAATTCTTATTGAAATGAAAGTGCTCACGTTGCTGGGCGCTGAGCTGATTGTCTAACCGCTCACATTGGCCCTTAAGTTCATTTATTCTAACTACTAATTGGGTTAAATCTACCATGCATCAATCGCCAATTTAACGGCCATTACGACCACGACCAAGATAAAAATAGGGCGGATAAATTTGCCGCCAAAGCGAATGGCGGAGTGGGCGCCAAGGTATGCCCCCACCATTAAACACAAGCCCATACTTAGGCCTAATACCCAGTTGATATGGCCAAGTATAATAAAGGTTATTAGAGATAAAAAATTACTGGTGAAGTTCATGGATTTGGCTAAGCCCGAGGCAAGCAAAATATTTACCTTGTACAAGGCTGCAGTCGAGACGGTCCAAAAAGCGCCGGTGCCCGGTCCGGCAATGCCATCATAAAAGCCTAATCCTAACCCTTGTAGCCACTGTTTTCTCACTAAACGTGGCCCAGGGGTGGGCAAGTCGTTTTGGCTGTCTGATGGAAACCGGTTAAAAATGGTGTAAACCGCGGTGGCTAGGATGACTAAGGGCAACGCTTTGTCCAAAAACTCGGTACTGATAAAGTTGACTGCCAAGGTGCCACTGATCGCGCCGATGCCGGTGGCGTAAAATGATTTGCGCCAAAAAATGGGGTCGAATAATTGTTTTTTGTAATAGGTCCAAGCCGCTGTGGAGGAGGCAAAGGTCGCGGCCAGTTTATTGGTGCCCAATGCCATATGAGGCGGTAAACCGGCGCTGAGTAAGGCTGGAATGGTTAGCATACCGCCGCCTCCCACCACTGCGTCAATAAAGCCAGCAATAAGGCCCACACCGCAAATCAGTAGGAACAAACTGGGTTCAATGGGCAAGGTTAAGCTGAAATCAAACATTAATATTGGATATCTCGTTTAAAAGGTGGCAACGAATCAAGTAATCCCTTGCCGTAACGTCGCGTGACGAGACGGCGATCGAGTATGGTTATTTGGCCCCAGTCGTTTTCTTTTCTGACGAGGCGGCCACAAGATTGGATCAGTTTTTTACTGGCTTCGGGTATGGTGATTTGTAAAAACGGGTTGCCTCCTCGGCTTTCAATCCATTCGGAGTGGGCCTCTTCTACTGGCGAGGTAGGCACGGCAAAGGGCAGTTTAGTTATGATTAAATTGGTTAAGTAATGGCCGGGTAAATCTAACCCTTCCGATAAACTGCCAGTACCAAACAAGATGGCGGTTTCGCCTTTATCACAACGTGCTTTGTAATCAGTCAGGAGCTGACTGCGAGATAACTCACCTTGCAATAAGATGGGGGCATCGAGTTTATTTTTGATCTTTTCAGCAACCAAGCGCATTTGCCAATAGGATGCAAACAAGACGAGGTTACCTTGTTGCTTGGCAATCATGTTTGGGATCTTATCGCATAACTCTTTATCAAAGTTATCGCTGCCGGGTTCAAACTGCATGGCAGGGAGCGCCAAGGTAATTTTGTCATAATCAAAGGGCGAGCGCAGCCTTAGGTATTGGGTGCCGTCATCTTGTTTTAGGCCGCTTTGATGACGAAAGAAATCAAAATGGCTGAGGGCGGTGAGGGTGGCCGAGCACAGCAAAACGCCTGCGGCTTGTGACCACAGCTGCTGTTCTAATAATCCGCCCACTTCGATAGGGGACGCCGCGAGCAGGATATCCTTGTCACCTTGGTCGAGTTGTTTTGCCCAGCAAGCGAGCGGGGCATGATTGCCGGTAGGCTCTTTAGCGAGCATGGTCCAAAGCTGTAAAAAGGTTTCCAGACGTTGCACATTATTGCCAACATCGGCGAGCAAAGGCTCGGCCACCTTGGTTTTGATTTCACCTTGTTTGAGCTGCTCGGCAATGGTGCTGAGCAATTTATTGAGGTTTTTTAAACACCCGCGGCTTTCGTCTCGAATGGCGATGGCATGCTGAGGTAAGGGGTCGGGCAATTCGCCCATGGCAAAGCGATAACTGCCGTCGCTGTTGAATAAAGCGGTGTTGTGGTTAAAAAATTGCGCCACATGGCCGAGCTCTTGTTTGATGCTCAGGGCATTGGCGACCATTTCGCTGCCCACGCTCATGGTGGACGTGCCGCTAACTTGCTGGGCGATTTTGCGGTTTAACAACTCCAGTTTGCTCAGCCAATTAATGCTCGCGTTGATGGCAATATGTGCGCTGGCAAAGTCACGCGCAATGCTGGGCAGGTGGTGGGCTTCGTCCATCACATAAAAACAGCTGTCTGGCTCAGGTAAAATAATGCCGCCGCCTAATTCGGTGTCAGCAAGTAATAGCGCGTGGTTAACCACTAATACATCGGCTTTTTCCAGCTCATCACGGGCCTTATGAAAAGGGCATTGATGGTGATGGGATAGGGCACGGCTACAGCTGTGCTTATCGGCGATGATTTGCTGCCAAACATGATCGGCTATGGGGGTGGGCCAGGTGTCGCGGTCGCCTTGCCATTTTCCATCTTGATAGGCTTTGTAAAGGCGTTTGACCAGTTCAATGTCTTTGGTTCTTGGTTTTTCATCCCACAGGGCTATTTGCCCATCTTGTGGGTCGGCTAGGGCACGGAGTTTATGCTCGCAGCAATATCGGCCGCGTCCTTTGACCAAGGTGAAGGTAAACGAGAGGCTGCTATGGCGTAAAAAAAACGGCAAATCTTTATTTATGAGCTGCTCTTGTAAGGTCACGGTCGCCGTGGAAATGATGAGCTTTTTATTTTGGTTTTGTGCAACCGCTAGGCCCCCGAGTAAGTAAGCCAGCGATTTACCTATGCCGGTGCCGGCTTCTGCGACTAAGATCCGACGTTTGGGATCATATTCACCCGCCAAGGTTTTTGCTATTTCGGCCACTAAGTAGTTTTGCTCTTTGCGTACTTGGTAATCAGGTAGCGATTGGCTGATATTGTGGTACGTTTCACGAATAAGCTGTTTTACTTGTGGATTTAACATGGCTGAGTCGATAAATGAGGGTAAACGGATTGTAACAAGATATCGACGTGAGCCCAAGAAGGATTGCGGGTTTTCGTTGTATCAGGTGGGGGATTAAAGGGCGTTGGGTGCAAATAGGGTTAAGTCAGCGGGGCAAACAGGCGCTGCGTTTTATTACTCGTTGGTGTTCCCGTACTTGAGCCAGACTGGCGACGGGAGGCTATCGTTATTCATCCTTGAAACGGGCTTCCCAATAATGGCACGCTAAGCTGGTTAAAGGGCCATCACTTTTTGTTTACGCTTTTGGTATTTTTCTTTACAACGCACGCAGCGTTGCTCGGTGGGATCTTGGTTGAGCAATTGGGATTCGATGGGCTCTTCACAATCTGAACATAAACCATATAACCCTAAGTCAATTTGGCATAAGGCGGCATCAATTTTTTTTATGTTGGCGATAGCTTGTTTCATTTGCGGCATATCAAGATGCACTGCATATTCAATAAATTCAGCGTTAGTCAACTGCAGTAATCGCGCTGCGGCCATGCGATGACTTGATTGCTCAGCTTGTTCTAACGTGGCGATGACTTTTTTCTTTTGTTCGATTAATTGCGTTGTTAATTTTGTTTCAACGTCAGCTAGGTTAGCGGTGTGATGCTCAGTCATTGTGAACTCTTGGAATAAAAGTAAGAATGACATAATAGTGAGTAAAAGGGCCTAAGGTGCTGATATAGGTCAATTGCAATCGGTTTTAACTAAAATGCAGCCTAGGTTTTGATGTAGATCAGCTTAGTCCCATTATCGCAATGGGTGACAAAAAGGCGATGACGCCCTAGAATTCGCGCTTCACTTGTAAGAGGCTTGTTATGCGTGTTGTTTTAGCTCCGATGGAAGGGGTGGTTGATCCGTTAATGCGGCAAGTGTTAACCAGCATCAATCAATATGATTTGTGTGTCACCGAATTTATTCGTGTGGTTGACATGCGCTTACCCAAAAAGGTGTTTTATCGCTTATGTCCCGAGTTACATCAAGGCGGGCAAACATCGGCGGGCACCGATGTCAGAGTACAGTTACTGGGTCAGGCGCCGCAGTGGTTAGCTGAAAACGCCTACCGCGCCGTTGAGCTAGGCTCCAAAGGCATTGACTTAAACTGTGGTTGCCCCTCTAAAACAGTGAATGGCTCTAATGGCGGTGCGGCCTTGCTAAAAGAGCCAGAGATAATCTATCAGGCCGTTAGGGCAATGCGTGGTGCGGTGCCTGACAAACCTGTCTCGGTCAAGGTTCGCTTAGGGTGGGAATGCAAAAGTCAGCGCTTAGAGATAGCCGATGCCGCCTATCAAGGTGGTGCTACCGAGTTAACCGTGCATGGGCGCACCCGAGCCGATGGGTATCGCGCCGAGCGCATTGATTGGCGAGCCATTAATGACATGCGCCAAGCCATCAATATTCCCGTTATCGCCAATGGCGAGGTGTGGCAAGGTGAAGATGCGCAACGTTGCCTTGAACAAAGTGGCTGTGATGACATTATGTTGGGGCGCGGCGCGTTGGCGATGCCAAACCTAGCTAATGTGATCAAACTGGGTCACCAGCCGATGCCTTGGTCCGAAGTGGTAAACTTATTACTGCAGTACTCAGGATTAGAATGCAGTGGTGATAAGCATTTATATTTTGGTAACCGTATTAAGCAGTGGCTAAAGTACGTTGTTTGTAGTTATTCTCAGGCGCAGGCCTTGTTTGATGAAATTCGTCCGTGTCGCAAAACCGATGAAATTTTGTCGATTTTGCAACGCCATCACGCCCTAGCGCAGCCGCCTGTTTAATCGGGGTTGCTGGAGGTTAAGTCAGTTATGCTGAAACGGCCCTTTTATTTCACCTGCGGTTGCCTTGCATTTTTATTGGGCCTCATTGGCATTCCATTGCCGGTGTTACCGACAACGCCGTTTATATTATTGGCTGCGTTTTGTTTTGCGAAAAGCTCTACTCGGTTTCATCAAGCGCTGCTGCGACACCCTTGGTTTGGCCCTATGATCCACGATTGGCAAGCCAAGCGGGCCATTGCTAAGAAAACCAAAATCAGGGCGTTGGTATTAATGAGCCTAACCTTTGCCATTTCTATTTATTGGGTGCCACTGATTTGGATAAAGCTATTACTATTGGTGTGTTTTTTGTGCTTATTTACCTGGATGTATCAGTTAAAGGAAACATAAACCTCAATTTACTTGGCTATCCCTTGAAAGCAACAGGTCAAGTGAATAAGCTTACCCCTTTAATCTCGACGACACTTCAAAATAGGACCCTCTGATGGATTCGGCCACGCAAAAATTACTAACAGACAGTATTAAATCGATTGTAGATTACCCAAAAGCAGGGATTGTTTTTCGTGATATCACCAGCTTGATCGAAAATGCCGAGGCGTTTGCCAAGTCGATTGAGTTACTTGCCGCCCATTATCGCGACAAAGGCATCACTAAGGTGGTCGGCACTGAAGCGCGCGGTTTTATTTTTGGCGCCCCTGTGGCCGCTGCTATTGGCGCGGGGTTTGTGCCTGCGCGTAAGCCGGGTAAATTACCCCGTGCGACGGTGGTGCAAGTTTATGATCTAGAATACGGCACTGATATGCTGCAAATTCATAAAGATGCCATTGAACCCGGTGATAAAGTGGTGGTGATCGATGATCTACTGGCCACAGGCGGTACCTTAGAAGCCACCATTAAATTGATCAAAGAGTTACAAGGCGATGTGGTCGGTGCAGGTGTGGTGATTGAGTTACCTGACTTAAAAGGGAAAGCAAAGTTAGATGCTCAGGAAGTTGAACTGTTCAGCTTGATCCAATTTGAAGGTGAGTAAAAACCAATGAGTTATCAGGTGTTAGCGCGTAAATGGCGTCCGCATAATTTTAGTCAAGTCGTTGGGCAACAGCACGTGCTGACGGCCTTGATCAACGCCCTTGATCAAAACCGCTTACACCATGCTTACTTATTCAGTGGCACGCGAGGCGTAGGTAAAACCAGTATTGCGCGTATATTGGCTAAAAGTTTGAATTGTGAGCAAGGAGTGACGTCAACGCCATGTGGCGTTTGTCATCATTGCCAAGCTATCGATGAAGGCCGTTTTGTCGATTTGCTTGAAATCGATGCTGCTTCGCGTACTAAGGTAGAAGATACCCGCGAGCTATTGGATAATGTGCAATACAAACCAGCACAAGGCCGTTATAAGGTATATCTGATTGACGAAGTGCACATGCTGTCGAAAAGCAGCTTTAATGCGCTACTGAAAACCTTGGAAGAGCCTCCCGAGTACGTTAAGTTTTTGCTGGCGACAACGGATCCGCAAAAACTGCCGATCACCATTTTATCGCGTTGTTTGCAATTTCATTTAAAAAGTTTGGGCAGTGACGCTATCCAGCAGCAGCTCGCTTATATTCTTGACCAAGAGCAGCACAGCTATGAGCAAGGTGCGCTGCAAGCCCTGGCGAAAGCGGCTCAGGGGAGTATGCGTGACGCGTTAAGTTTAACGGATCAAGCCATTGCTTTTGGTAATGGTGTGGTGAACTATCAGCCTGTGCTGGCCATGTTGGGGACGCTCGATCATCATCAAGTGATCCAACTGCTGCATTTTGTAGCGGCAGGTGATGCGGCTAACTGTTTGCAAAAAGTGGCGGAATTGGTCAGTTTAGGGCCCGATTTTGCCCTTGTTCACAATGAGTTAGCGGCGACCTTGCATCAAGTCGCCCTTGCGCACATGTTGCCATCCACCTTAAATGGCTTAGAAGACAGCGAGTCTATTCGGTTACTGAGTGAACAGTTATCGCCTGAACAAGTTCAGTTGTTTTACCAGATCGCACTCAAAGGCAAACAAGACTTGCCCCTTGCTCCTGAGCCTCGCATTGGTTTGGAAATGACCTTGTTGCGCATGCTCGCGTTTCATCCAGTAACGGCGTCGGCTCATGCTGCCCAGTTAGCGACGACGCAACATAACCTGCAACCCGCAGCAGCGCGCGCTGCAAAGCTTGACGCGACAGCACCGGTCGCGCCAGTGAACCCTAAGGTGCAAGATAAGGTATTGACAGCTGCGCTAGCGGATAATGCTGCGCGTAATGAAACAGCAAACCTAGCCCATTCCGAAACAAATGGGCCACTCACTCCCCCTGATGTGGGGCAACCAGAAAAGGCGCAGTCGGCCACAGAACAACCAATCACAAATCAACCAGCTACAAAACCAGCCACAGTGCAGCCAGCCACAGCGCACAGTGGCTCAGTTAGCCATCAAGATGTGTCTCATGCTTTGAATTCAGATCAAGATGTGTCTCATGCTTTGAATTCAGATCAAGATGCTCAGGTTGTGCCTGAAAAGACTGAGACAGCACCGCTCATTCAGCCTGAGGCCATTGCTGCGCAAGATCCGATGCCGAGTGCAGGGGCTAACGACCCCATCAGGCAAACGTCAACTCAAACTCAAGTCGCGCCAACGCCCGTTGCGTCATCTCAAGTAACAGGTTTAACTGGCGTACTCGAAAAGCGCAATATGCTAAGAAGCCGCAAACTGGCTTTGGAGTCGGGTAAGGCTAAAGCGAAACCCATCACCTCGGCGCCAATAGCCGAAAACAGTCAGGCTCAAGCGCCAGCACCGCAAGGCGCACCAACAGATGCGGTTCAAGCCCCGCAGGCAAAAGGGCCTGAAGTGGCGCCAATGTCGTTGCAGCCAAGCGCAATGTCTGGTTCAAGCCATCACAGTCAACCAAGCTCAGAGGTTGATTTACCCTGGGCGACGGACGCGAATGAATCGCAACAAGCTGGCTCGCCAATGCAAGTAGTGCCTAATGAGGTTGCACCTTCGACTCCTGTGGAGCAGGGGCCACCTGATTATGGCGATTTGCCGCCCATTGAGGCGTACGGTAACGATTACGGTCAGTATTTTGAAACGCCCGATTACAGCTTTAATCATGATGTAGGGTCGTATGTTGATGGTGACCCAAATGGGACCAACGTCCATACGCCTGCGGCAGATCTTGAGCAAGCGGCACATGCCCCAAGTCGTGATGGCGAGCAAAAGCCAGTGGTTGAGACAGACGCCGGAGCAAATCCGCAGGTTAATGCCGGACATCAAGAAGTGGCGTCTTCGGTTACCATCAATCCGCCTGATGCTACGCCTGAGCACGCGTTGAGCGTTGCGCCAGACGCTACTCGCTCATCAACGTCGGCTTTGCCAGCGATAACAGAGTTTGAAATTCCAAGCGGCTTTTCACCGCAAAACACAGATCCTTGGTGTCAGCTGATTGATGCCATGGCGCTGGGCGGTATTTTGCGTCAGCTGGCGTTAAACAGTGTGTTGCTAGACTCAAATTTGGCGAAGGCTAATCAGCTAAAATTACTGTTGCAGCCGTCAAGCGCACATTTAGATAACGAAAAG
The DNA here is from genome assembly GCF_021295345.1 of Motilimonas eburnea. GTDB lineage: Bacteria > Pseudomonadota > Gammaproteobacteria > Enterobacterales > CBDFNC01 > Motilimonas > Motilimonas eburnea. The sequence continues at coordinate 73,181 of NZ_JAIMJB010000020.1, read as the reverse complement.
AATCATCAGCAATTGTTGCAAGCGGTACAACAGGTATTGCCGCAAATCCAAGAGGTTGACATCCAAATTGGCCAAGATGCTAATTTGGCAACCCCAGTAGAGATTGAGCAGCAAATTTATTTAGCTAGGCTAGCTCAAGCTAAAATAGATATACAGCAAGACGAAGCGGTTAACTTTTTTATTGCGCGTTTTGGTGCCACGGTTGATGAGGCATCAATCAAGCCAAAATAGGCAAGTAACGCTCAGCCAATGCCATTGACTGGGCACAACACCCTTGAAATATGTTGGTCTATCCCCAACATTACAATTAATAAACCTAAGTGAGAGAATAATATGTTTGGTAAAGGCGGAATGTCTGGCTTGATGAAGCAAGCCCAACAAATGCAAGATCGCATGCAGAAGGCACAAGATGATATTGCAAAAATGGAAGTGGTGGGTGAAGCCGGTGCAGGCATGGTTAAAGTGACCATGCTAGGTAACCACAATGTGCGCCGCATTGAAATTGATCCTAGCCTAATGGAAGACGACAAAGAAATGCTAGAGGATCTGATGGCTGCTGCAGTGAATGATGCTGTTCGCCGTGTTGAAGAAACCAGCAAAGAGAAAATGGCTGAAGTGACTGGCGGTATGCAGTTACCACCAGGCATGAAAATGCCATTTTAATCTTCTGATTATTCGAAATGTAAAAGCCAAGCTTAGCTTGGCTTTTTTTATGTCTGGTAAAACTCACCTAAGGTGAAGGCTAGGGAGCTAGTTAATAAATTTAGGGGCCATCAATTTAAATTCGCCAGGATCCCAAATAAAGTTACCCAGATTAAGCTTATCTTTGCCGCCATGGGCTGCACCATAACTGCACATAATAATGCGATCTGAAATACGGGATTTTAATTGAGTGATAAAGCGGATCAGATCCGCACGGGTCATTTGCTCAAGGGCCAGCGCAACCTGCTCGCGTTGATTGAAGTGCCAATCCTTATTGCCTATGCTGGCCCAAAAACGTTGACTGCGACTTTTCAAGTTGGCATCGGGCTGACGTATCTGACTGATTAAACCTTGTTTACTGACTTGCCATTGCGCTTGGCTTAATTCCATCAGTACTAAGGCAAAGCTATCAATAAACTCATCGATGCAAGTCAGTAAATATTGTGGCCCAGCCACGGGGCTTTGAATATAAAAGATGATGCCGGGATGGCGATTTAGCGGTAAGTTGCCGCTGCCGACCACATAACCTAGCTGCTTACGGGTTCGCAGCTCATGGAAGAAGGTGGTGGACATGATGTGATTGGCTAAGGTGTAGCGCGCTACATGGGTTGGCGTGGTATGCATGGATTGATAATAGACGATCATTGCCGAGTCATTGTGCTGACAATTGACTTCCCGTACCAAGGTACCCTTATTGGATATATCGACCAAGCGTCGTTTGGTTTCGGCGCTTGGGGTACTGTTGGGGGCAAGCTCTCGCAGTAAGTAGTCTGCGATGGTCTCAATTTCTTCTTTCAGCCAATCACCGTGAGCCAGTACCTCAATATGAACTTGTTTATAAAGCTGCTCAATAAAGCCGGGCATTTCATCGGCACAGACATCGTCTAACGCCTTAGCCATCAAGGCGGCCGGCGGGTTGGCGGGTTGCAATAATGACGTTAAGTGGCTAAACAGCTGCGAAATAGGCTTACCTTGCTTTTGGTTTTTCCAACTGCGGATCATGTTTTGTTTGATATGCTCAAAGCGCTCAGGATCAACATGACCAAATTTACGCGTCCCTAAAATAAGTTGCAGGAGTAAGTATTGTTTTGCGGTAAAACCGCTTAAGTTCACGGTGAAACCGCCTTGATGGGCATAGATACGATAGCCTAATCCGGCAATTTCGGCCGGGTAAGTGATTTCCGTAAGAATGTCGAGAAAAAGCTCCACGGCCAGCCGGGTCATGGCGATGTGACGAATGCTTTTTACTGCATGCTCAGAATCGACGGCTATGTATAAGCTACCTTTAGGAACATTGAATTCGCTGTCTTTTTTGTACCAAACCCGAAAGCCCGGTTGGTCGCGAATGATACAAGGATAAGGTGTCCCTGAGCCAGGCTGTGGTTTCATTTTCCCCATCACAATAAAAGGGTTGGGAGGGGGGAGTTTGAGCGCAGGGTTAATGTCTTGGTGGCGCCAATGGGCTAGCTGCTCTGGTGCGATAGGGTTGACTGCATAAGGGGTGTGATACCAGTCGGCTGTTTTGTTGGTGGGCAACCCTTTAGCACTGACCAAAATACGCATGTTTTCAGGGGTAAAAAAATTGAGAAAATAGCGTATTTCGTCACTATCAAAGCCGGCCATCATGTAGTCGCCATAGATAATATGCTCAGGCTGATAGTGATGCATATTGATGCTGAGGTGCGACACGATATCAAGGGCGCGACTGGTTTCTTGAAACTGATACGCTTGCTCGGTGATGGCTTGTTTTTCTTGGTAGCGCCATGGATTGAGCCCGGTTTGCTTGATTTGCCTTAGATAGGCAAACAATTCACTGATAATGGTATCACGCTGTGCTAAGCCTTTATCCGTTAAACCAAACGAGATATTAAAGTCTTTAAAATTGGAGCCGCTGACACCGCCACCCGCACTGAGGCTGTTGATCAAACCTTGGCTTTTCAAGTGAGAGAACAAACTGGCGGGGTATTCATTGCCTAAAATGTGGCTGATGTAGGTCAATGGTTTCGTTTGATAGTGGCTATCGACACAAGGGAGCGCAAAGGCAACAAACAGCTTTTTATGATCTTTGACAGGTTCAACAACAATTTCCAAGGCCATTTCATTCGGGGTATACAGAGGGGTATCAATCTGCCAAGGCGGCAACGCTTTATATAGAATGGCCCCGAAGTAATGCTCAGCCCATTGTGCTTGCTGCGATAATGGAGCTGCGCTTAACAGTACTAAGGTCATTTTTGATGCGCAATAATGCTGTTGATAAAACTGCAGTAAATCCTCACGGGCAAAACCGTGTTCGTTATCGGCTAAGGTTTGGCAATTGCCCACTGAAAACTTGGCAAACGGGTGGGCAGGGTTCACGGTTTCTTTGTGTACTTGGTATTGTCGCCTGATATCGTCATTGAGTTTTAACTGATACTCAGACTCGATGGCTTGGCGCTCCTTATCCACCAGCTCTGGGGTAAATAAAGGCGCGATAAAAAACTGGCTAAATCGGTCCAGCGCGGGCTCAAAAAATGGCCCTTCAATATCGAAAAAGAAGTTGGTGAACTCGGTGCCAGTCCAAGCGTTATTACTGCCCCCGTGTTGGTTAATGTAATGCTGGTATTCACCACTTTTGGGGAATTTTTCGGTGCCCAAAAACAGCATGTGCTCTAAAAAATGCGCCATGCCCTGACGTTCGACTGGGTCGTGAAAGTGCCCCACATTGACTGCCAACGACGCCGCGCTGCTACTGGCCTTGGCATCATGGATCAGCAATACCCGCAATTGGTTTGGCAAGGTAAGGTATTGATATTCTTTGCTGTCATTAGGGCTTTTTAGCAAGATAGGCTCCACGCAAGTGCCACTGAATTACCAAGGAGCCACTTTGGCCCAATCGATTTCGGTGTGTAAAAAGATAAAAAACAAGTTATTTCATTATTATGGTTCAACTTTCTAGTTGCAAACAAATCACACTTATTTTGCGTTAAAACCTTTTACCGAATTTGATTGCAACGTAAACTAGCCGACCAAATTCATTGAGCTCACATTAGGATTTAACATGTTGGTTTATATCATGCGTCACGGCCAAGCTGAAATGATGGCGGCGACAGATGCGCTGCGCCCATTGACCCAACAAGGTTGCACCGAGTCTGTTATGATGGCTCGCTGGTTAGCACCGCAAATCAGCAAGCTGGACTGTATTCTTTGTAGCCCTTATCTGCGAGCTCAACAAACACTGAAAGCCATTGAGCCCTACTTGCCTCAGGCTGAATATTTTGAAGAGCTTCCTTTGTTAACCCCTTCTGGAAATGTAACGGCCGTGGTGAATCACTTATTTCAGCTGGCGCAACAAGGCACTCGCCACGTGTTAATCGTGTCTCACTTGCCTCTAGTGGGTTATTTAGTGGGGGAACTTTGTCCCAGCGAAGGCGCACCGATTTTTGCCACCAGTGGCATCGCTTGCGTTGAAATTGACGATGAATACCAAGGACAACTTCATTATTTACATGCCCCTCACAGTTTGAATGCGCAATGATCCACTTAGCGTTTCATGGTTTTGACCACTAGTTGATATAAAACTGTCACAAATCGCCACTATTCTGCTCGTGTTTCTTAATAGTCACATCGAGCAGACAATGAAAGAGTTTAAAGTTTATAACCCAGTCAAAGTTGCAAAGTACGTTAAGAGTTATTTTACCGGCCAACTATTTATCCAAGGCATTGGCCGATTTGAATTTTGTCAGGGCAAGATGGCTTTTTCTGAGCATGCCCCTTTGCATTACAAACGCGTGGCTTCGGAAGTGAATAAACAAATTAAAGCCATGCGGCTGGCCGCGGTGGCTTAGGGCGAGACTTATCTTCGTAAATACTGCGCTTCAATTTCAATCAATACCAACAAGGCGCCATTGCCACCGTATTCAAGTGGCGCTTGATGAAACGCCACTACATCGGGGTGCTGCGCTAACCATAGCGGGGTTTTACGTTTAAGGATATGGGCGCCGATCCCGTGCATCACACAGCAAGTTTGATAATGGCGCTTTTTACATTCGTGGATCAGCGCAGCTAATTCTTGTTTGGCTTGCTGTTGTGTCAGGCCATGCAGGTCAAGAAATATCTCCGGCGCATAGTCGCCGCGGCGCAATTTTTTCAACTCAAACTTATCGGCATCTTGGCGAATATAGCGCGTCGGGCCTTGTTCATCGAGGTGCGGTTCGTATAAATCCGAAAAGTAATCTTTTTCTAGGGCTTCTTGTTTTATTTCATTGCGCTGAATTTTTTCCTTGATCCTAGGTTTATCCGGTTTTATGGTATCCTGCTTTATTTTACGGGTGCCCGAGATGGCTTGTTTAAACAAGGCGAAGTCATCACCTTCATCTAACATGGGATCTATCGACTGATTTTGCGATACTTCTTTGTTGCTCATATCGGCCCCTACAAACTGAATCAAAAACAAAGTCAGCAATACTAACCGAGTTGGAGTTAAATTTGGACAAGAATTTGCGAGCCGAAGCCGTTGCCGAGCTGCACACCATCGGCGATATGATCCGCTGGAGTGCCTCACAATTTAGTGCTAATGGCCTATTTTACGGTCATGGCAGTGATAATGCGTGGGATGAAGCGGTGCAATTAATTTTGCCAAGTTTACACTTGCCCCTTAACATGGGAGACGCTGTGTATCAGGCTAAGCTTTTAACCAGCGAGCGTGATGCCTTAGTGAGTTTGGTGGCTCGCCGCATTATCGAGCGGGTGCCTACGGCCTATTTAACCAATCGTGCTTGGTTTGCTGGGTTAGAGTTTTACGTTGATGAGCGGGTATTAGTACCGCGCTCCCCCTTTGCCGAGCTCATTGGTCAAGGGTTTGCTCCTTGGTTAACGAGTGAGCCACAGCGCGTACTCGATTTATGTACCGGAAGTGCCTGTATCGCCATCGCTTGTGCTTATGCGTTTCCAGCAGCGGAAGTGGACGCGGTTGACATTTCCATTGATGCATTAGATGTTGCGCAAATCAACATTTGTGATCATGGCCTTGAGCAGCAAGTCTTTCCAATTCAATCTGACTTATTTGATGAATTAAAAGGCCATAAGTACGATTTGATCGTATCTAATCCACCTTATGTGGATGCAGAAGACATGGCCAGCTTGCCAGATGAGTTTACTCACGAGCCAGAGCTTGGCTTAGCGGCAGGCTTTGATGGCTTAGATTTAGTGCGTCGTATGCTGGCGCAAGCAGCGGATATGCTAACTGACGATGGCATATTATTAGTAGAAGTGGGGAATTCGCAAATTCACCTAGAGCAGGCATACCCGCAAGTGCCGTTCACTTGGCTCGAGTTTGAGCACGGTGGACACGGGGTATTTATGTTGACACAAGCACAATTAAAGCAATATCAACAGGTGTTTTCCTCTTAATTATTTTGGGATGTAGAAGGTATGGCAGGGAACAGTTTCGGACAACTTTTTAAAATTTCAACCTTTGGTGAAAGCCACGGGGTGGCACTGGGCTGTGTGGTGGATGGCGTGCCACCGGGCTTGAGTATCACAGAAGAAGACTTACAAGCGGATTTAGATCGCCGTAAGCCGGGTACGTCGCGCTATACCACGCAGCGCCGTGAGCCGGATCAAGTGCGCATTTTATCGGGCGTGTTTGAAGGTAAAACCACAGGTTGTAGCATCGGCTTGTTGATTGAAAATACCGATCAACGCTCTAAGGACTATTCAGCCATTTCTGGTCTGTTTCGCCCGGGCCATGCCGATTACACCTACCATCAAAAATTTGGTCACAGAGATTACCGTGGCGGCGGTCGCTCCAGTGCCCGTGAAACCGCGATGCGTGTTGCTGCGGGTGCCATCGCGAAAAAGTACCTGTTTGAAAAACACGGCATTACCGTGCGTGCGTACATGAGCCAGTTGGCTGATATCAAGGCCGAGACCATAGATTGGGATCAGGTTGAACAAAACCCGTTCTTTTTCCCCGATGCCAGTAAATTAGATCAACTCGATCAATACATGCGCGACCTGAAAAAACAAGGCGACTCGATTGGCGCTAAGATCACTGTGGTCGCACAGCATGTGCCAGTTGGCTTAGGTGAGCCTGTATTTGACCGTCTTGATGCTGATATTGCCCATGCACTGATGAGCATCAATGCGGTTAAAGGCGTTGAAATCGGCGATGGTTTTGATGTGGTGAATCAAAAGGGCACCGAGCACCGTGATGAACTCACCCCAGAAGGCTTTACCTCTAATCACGCGGGTGGCGTATTGGGTGGTATCTCAACGGGCCAAGATATTGTTGCGCATATCGCACTTAAGCCGACGTCCAGTATTACCATTCCGGGTAAAACTATCACGGTTGACGGCGAGCCGACGGAAATGATCACTAAAGGGCGACACGACCCTTGTGTGGGCATTCGCGCCGTGCCGATTGCCGAGGCCATGATGGCCATCACCTTGATGGATCATTACTTGCGCAACCGTGCACAAAATAACGATGTAGTCACCCAAACGCCTAAAATATAAGGCGCAACAGGCACCCATCGCTATGAAATGCTGCTTTTGCAAAAAAGCAGCATTTTTTGTTTTTAAACAAGTTAAAACTGTGAGTTAAGCAGGATTTTTAAGGCTTTTTTGGTATAATCGGCCCACTATTTTTATGTGTGTATTACAGGGACAGTGAGCAGATGATCCCCATTCTTAGCCACCAAGAAAACATTGATTCAACCGCTTTATCATTTTTAGACGCATTAGCCCAAGCAGGCTTTGCCGGTGATATCGAAAAATCCTATGCCAGTCGCCTTGCTGTTGCGACCGATAACTCGGTTTATCAAAGCTTGCCGCAGGCTGTTGTGCTGCCAAAACATCAGCAAGACATAGTGATCATGACTCAGTTGGCCAGTCAGCCAGCCTATGCACAGGTGCGTTTTTCTCCGCGTGGCGGGGGGACCGGCACCAATGGCCAGTCCCTAACCCAAGATATCGTGGTGGATTTGTCGCGTTACATGAACCAAGTGCTTGAAGTCAATGCCGAAGAAGGCTGGGTTCGGGTACAAACTGGCGTGATCAAAGACCAACTTAATGATGCTTTGCGCCCACATGGCTTTTTCTTTTCCCCTGATCTATCAACCAGTAACCGTGCCACCGTGGGCGGGATGATCAATACCGATGCGTCGGGCCAAGGCTCGCTAAAATACGGTAAAACCAGCGATCATGTGCTTGAGTTAACCACGGTTCTCGTTGATGGCACTGTGCTTGAGTCAACGCCGCAAAGCAACCAAGCGGCTAAGCAACTGGCTGAGCAATCTGGCACCATCGGCAATATTTACCGCCAAGTGCTGGAAACCTGTGAAAACATGCAGCAAGAAATTGAGCAACGTTTTCCCAAGTTGAACCGCTTTTTAACCGGCTACGATTTAAAGCATGTTTATGATGTGGAAAGCGGGGCGGTTGATTTAAGCCGTATTTTATGTGGCTCTGAAGGATCCTTAGGCTTTATCACCGAAGCCAAACTTAACATCACCCCGATCCCTAAATATCGCGCCCTGATCAACGTAAAATACGACAGCTTTGAGTCTGCGCTACGCAATGCCCCATTTTTGGTCAAAGCCAATGCTTTAAGCGTAGAAACCGTTGACTCCAAAGTGCTTAATTTGGCCAAACAAGACATCGTTTGGCACAGCGTATCGGATTTAATTCAAGACGTGCCTAACAAAGAAATGGACGGCTTGAACATGGTGGAATACGCCGAACAAGATGAAGCGAAGCAACAGCAGAAGATTGCGAGCTTGTGTCAGCTCTTAGATGACAAAATCGCCAAGGGCGAAGATGGCATCATAGGTTATCAAGTGTGTGATGATCTAGCAGGCCTGAATCGCATCTACGCCATGCGCAAAAAAGCGGTTGGCCTTTTAGGCGCAGCCAAGGGCCGTGCTAAGCCGGTCGCCTTTGCCGAAGATACCTGTGTGCCACCTGAAAACTTGGCCGACTTTATTATGGAATTTCGTGCCTTGCTTGATAGCAAGGGACTCAATTACGGCATGTTTGGTCACGTTGACGCAGGGGTATTACACGTGCGTCCAGCCCTTGACATGTGCGATCCGCTACAAGAAACCTTGATGCGTGAAGTGTCTGATAAAGTCGTGGCATTAACCGCGAAGTACAAAGGCCTGATGTGGGGCGAGCACGGTAAAGGCTTTCGTTCTGAATATGGCCCTGAGTTTTTTGGCGAAACCTTGTTCAATGAGCTACGTAAAATTAAGGCGGCGTTTGATCCTTATAACCGCGTTAACCCGGGTAAGATTTGTACCCCGTTTGCGTCCACCGATCAGCTTGTTAGCGTGGATGCGGTAAAACGTGGCTTTTATGATCGCCAAATTCCAGTGCAAGTACGCGACAGCTTTACCGAAGCCCTAGACTGTAACGGTAATGGCTTGTGTTTTAACTATGATGCGTCATCGCCTATGTGTCCATCGAGTAAAATTACGCAAGATCGTCGTCATTCACCTAAGGGGCGTGCTGGCCTCATGCGTGAATGGCTGCGTCAATTGGTGAACAACAATGTTGATATCATCCAATTAGAGAAAGAGCTGTTAGCGGGTAAAAATGACGTCAGTTTAGTCAAACGGTTTGCTAATTCTTGGTCGAAAAAGCGTGGACAATATGACTTTTCGGCCGAAGTAATGGAAGCCATGGAAGGCTGTCTCGCCTGTAAGGCGTGCTCTAGCCAGTGTCCAATTAAAGTGGATGTGCCAACTTTCCGCTCGCGCTTTATGTTTTTGTACTACAGTCGTTACCAGCGCTCAATCAAAGACTACTTAGTTGGCTATTCTGAAGCGTACACGCCTTTGATGGCGAAAGCGCCGGGCCTGTTTAACGTATTCTTAAAACAAAATTGGGTTCAAAAGTTAGCAACCAAAGCCACTGGCATGGTCGATATTCCCGTATTGAGCCAGCCAACCTTAGCGCGCTCTTTAGCGGGGCACAGTGCCCTTAACTTTGATCTGGACGCGCTAAATGAAATGTCAGCCGAGCAGCGCAGTAAGACAGTGTTGATTGTGCAAGACCCCTTCACCAGTTATTACGATGCCGATGTGGTACGTGATCTTGTCTTACTGGCTGAGAAGTTAGGGTTTAATCCGGTGATTTTGCCGTTCAAACCCAATGGTAAACCGCAGCATATTAAAGGCTTTTTACAAGACTTTGCCAAAACGGCGAAGAATGCCGCAGATTTTTTGAACCAAATTGCACAGCTTAACATTCCGATGATAGGCACCGATCCTGCTTTGGTATTGTGTTATCGTGACGAATATAACAAGGCGTTAGGTGATGACCGAGGCCAGTTTAAGGTTGAACTGTTTCAAGAGTGGTTAACGCCTCGCTTAGCTGAACTTGAGCCATTTGCCGCTAGCAACATGACCTTTTATTTGTTTGGTCATTGTACCGAAAAAACTAATTTGCCTAATTCAACGGCGGATTGGCAGCAAATTTTCACGGCGTTTGGTGCACAATTAAAACCGGTTAGTGTCGGTTGTTGTGGTATGGCAGGCACCTACGGCCATGATGCCAAGCAATATGAAAACTCTAAAGGCATCTACAGCCTAAGCTGGCAACAAGAGCTAGCTAAGCACGACATGGCACAGTGTTTAGCCACGGGATATTCTTGTCGTAGCCAAGTTAAGCGTTTTGAAGGTGAAAAGCTTAAACACCCCGTTCAAGCTTTGCTTAGCCTGCTCTAACGAACACTTATTTGCATACACTACGCGATAACGGCAGTGACTTAGGTGACTGCCGTTTGTTTATTAAGGGAGCAATGATATGGCCTCGATCTGGCGTAAAACGGCTGATTTAACTCAGCTTAACAAGTTGAGTGACAATACCTTAGTTTCCCATTTAGAAATCAGCTATACCGAGTTGGGTGAGGATTATTTAATCGCGACTATGCCGGTTAAAGCCATCACCAAGCAACCCTATGGCTTGCTACACGGCGGGGCCAGTGTGGTGTTAGCCGAAACCTTAGGCAGTGTTGCTGGCAATTTGGCCGCGCCAATGGGCAAAGTGTGTGTTGGACAAGAGATCAATGCCAATCATTTACGCAGTGTTCGTAGCGGTGTGGTCACGGGCAAAGCCACGGCCGTTTATCTTGGTGGACGTAGCCAAGTTTGGGATATAAAGATCCAAGATGAACCAGGGCGATTAATCTGTTGTTCTCGGATCACCCTGGCTGTGATTGCCGCTCCAAGTCAGGGGTAACGGCACTGTCATCCAAGGTAAACGATTATTGTCTCGCTTTTGGGTTGAGTTTAGCTTAACTCTCGCTGCATTTCTAAGTATTGACGGTGTAGGTCTTGGCGCCAAATATCACCAATAATGCGTGCATGAATACTTTTGGGTGAGAGCTTAAAGTAGTTTAATAACGCCTCGTAAACCTGTTTAAACGCTTTATCAAAACCATTGCGCTCAATGCTTCTTGAGCAAGTGGTGGCTTTTTCGTTTATCGGGTTGACGATAAAACCAATCCGCCAGCCATTTTTGTTGTCTGGTGCTCTCACTTTAATGTGTTTGAATTGGCCTTCTTCATAGAAATGTTTAAGAAAGCTATCTTGATGTAATTCACCTTGCTCATCACGCCATTGCTCATCCAACTTTTTGGCTTCGTGTTTGGCGAGGGCAATCTCTTGTCTGCTCATCCCATCGATGTTGATAAAGCGCTGTTTTTGAACTTTGTTGACTTTACGACGAACGTGGATGTAGCTTCGACCTTCTAATTCTCTTAGAACTACTGACATAGTGTTTTCTTTTTTAAAAGTATAAGTAAATCGAAATAACCTTAGGTGTTACGTTGGACATCATGCTGACTATGGTTTTAGGCACAGTTTGGATGAGTCGCCTAGGAACATGTAATCAGGTTTTAATGATATCTTTATGGTGCAAGTGTAGTCGTTAACCGCCCATATATTGTGGGCTGGGAAGGTGATGAATTCAAGTCAATGGGCGAGTTAGCTAAGATTAGTTAGAAATAATTGATGTTGGTGATTGATGTGAGCGAATTTGCATTATTCGAAGCTTACTAAGGGGCGCGTTATCGCCAGTCTAGCCAATAGCGATAATCTATTTCCCGTTGCTGCTCTAGGGTAGCTTTGAAACGTTGACTGGGTTGATTGAGGCAAAAAGGGCCAATAAATTCAGGCTCAGACCAGCCGACATAACCGCCCATGTATGCACGTTCATAGCCCCATTGGCCACAACTCAATAAGCTATCAAATTGGTTATCTCGTTGGCAGACCACGCAGGTTTCAAATGTGACCGTGATGGGCTGGCCATCTTGCCCATGATAATCCGAGGCATAAGGGGTGTCATAAAGCGCTACCGTGGATGCGCGCATGGTTCTGGTCTGCCAGGGTTTATCGGCTAGGTCGATAGGGGTTAAATGCATGCCGCGGCCGTGCTCTAGCGGTGGATAGTCATAAAATGGCTCACTAAATTGTTTGGGTACGTCAATTTTGATGGCTGGCGCTTGCTGCGAGTGTTTGAGGTTCGATGAACGTATTTGTAACAACCGGTAACGATCACACTGAGCGAGATTGGTTTGCTGGATGTTACCTTGCTTATTGTTGAAAAAATGTATCTCGACGCCAACCCCAGTGGCATCGTCGAAGGCGATGTAAGAAGCTTGCTCGCGGGCATGATGGTACCAAGGTTGAGAAAACGTCAGGATGCCTATATCAGCACCCTGATAATTCACGTTACACACTTTGTTCAACAGCAGTTCATCAGCCAAGCCAGCAAAGCTCATCGTGAGCAGGGGGAGTGGCCAGAATTTCACTCTTGTCATTAAACTTACACAGAAGATGATTCAAGTGGTAGATGAAAGTATAGCGGGCATGTGAGATCCTAGCCAAAGCAAAGAATGCATCTTTACTTTGGCAAGAATGATAATGGTTAGCGCCTTTTCGAGTACAGGCACTGGATTAGCGCAGACGGAATTTACCTAGCATGGCTTCAAGGGACTGGACATTTTGGGTGAGCTCTCGGCTTTGCTCGGTGCTGCGGTTGCTTAAGGTGACACTTTGGGTGGCCACATCATTGACATGCACGATATCACTGGCTATCTCACGGGTTACCGAGGTTTGTTGCTCGGTCGCGGTGGCAATTGCCATGATCATGGCTTCCACTTGCTGCGCTTTAGTGACAATTTCTTCAAGGGCTTGACGAGACTCTTCACTTAAGGATGCGCCTTGCTCGACCAACTCACAGCTTTGTTGTGAATTGTTCACCGCAGTTTTGGTTTCACTTTGAATGGCACTGATAATTTCAGCTACCTCCTTAGTTGCTTGGGTGGTGCGCTCTGCAAGGTTGCGCACTTCTTCAGCGACAACGGAAAACCCTCGCCCCAGTTCACCAGCACGAGCGGCTTCAATGGCGGCATTTAAAGCGAGTAGGTTGGTCTGGTCTGCAATGTCTGTGATCACTCTGATCACATTCCCAATTTCATCACTGCGTTTGCCTAGCTCCAAAATTCCGTTGGACATCTCTTTGATCCTAACCACGGTGCTCTTAGAGCTCGTGACCATTTGATCCATCACTTTACTGCCATTATGTGCCAGTTCGCCTGCCGCTTTAGCTTCTTCACTGGCCAAAGCACTTTGTTGAGCAACTTCTTCGACGGTCACATTCATTTCTTCGGCCGAGGTGGCAATTTGCTCGGCTTTATCCGACTGTGCTTGACTGCCTTGTTGTACTTCTAAGCTGCCTTGCTCTAACTCAAGGCTGGTGATCTTGACGCGCTCGGACACATCGCTGATAGCGGTGATCAATTCCTTTAACGATTGCTGCATTTGGCAGATAGAGTTCGCCACCTGGCTGATTTCATCCTTTTTGTCACTGATGGTCAGTTGTTGAGATAGATTACCTGTTGCAATTTCATTGGCGACAGCCATCAATTGGGTTAAGCGTTGGCCAATTGAACGAGCGAGTAAAAAAGCAATTCCCATACCGATACAGACCGATATCAAGGTAGTCACTATCTGGCCTGTTTTCATTTCTGCCAAAGAATCAGATTGAGACGCCAACCCTTTAATGGCATCGGCGACCTCTTCATCTGTTGTTGTGTTGAGCATGGTCTCAAGGGGTTTAAAGTAGGTGTTTTCGATGGCATCTAACGCGAGATAACGTTGCGCGAGGGGCTGGTTAGTGTCGCTGAAAATATTGGCTTCTAACGCTTGGGTATATTGTTGCAGTAGTTGAGCCATCGAGGCCATTTTTTCTCTGTTGGCCGCAGAGTTTGATTCCAGTTGTTTAAGCTGTTCAAAAGTCGGTAAAAAACGGGTTTTGATTTGAAAATAAACATCACGCTCTTCCGTTTCCCCACTCAGGTACTCAAAGGCGGTCAGTTGCATTTGACTCAGCATATTGAGCAGTTGCAGCCCAGCAATGGCGCCCGGTACGTCATCTTGTGACACTTCATCGGCAATCTCAACGGCGTGATTGACTTTGAAGCTGGCAAGGGTACTCATGGCTACCATCAAAAACAGGATAGCGCCGAATGAGAGGTAGAGGGAGTGTGACATTTTTAGATTCATGGTTTTCTCGCTCAAATATGCTAATTAAAGGGGGTTATTTAGTTTTTACATTTATTTTATATCGGCAAGGAATGCCAGTCCTTAAGTCTTTTACTGAAAGAATAATGTCATATTTTTCGATATTGAGATGGGGATCATCTATGAAGGGAATAGGGCACGAAAGTGCCCTGAAACAGTGGGTTAGTCTTGATAAACCTTAGGGTTAAAGAAATCACGCAACCAGTCGCCAAGTAGATTGATCACCAAGATCAAACTCACTAATACAATGCCAGGAAAAACGGTGATCCACCAAGAGCCAGAAAAGATGTATTCAAAGCCGATGCTGATCAATGACCCTAATGAGGGTTGGGTGACCGGCATACCTAGGCCTAAGAAGGAAAGTGCTGCCTCGCTCATGATGGCGTTGGCTATTTGTACCGTTGAGATCACCAAAATAGGCGATAAACAATTAGGCAGAATGTGACGAAACATGATGCGGGGGGCTTTTAAGCCCATCACCAGCGATGCTTCGACGTATTCTTTTTTCTTCTCGGCTAAAACCGATGCCCTGATGGTGCGTGCATATTGTGGCCATTCGGCAATGCCAATGATGAGGACTAACATCAAAATGGCATATTGACTGTACATTTCCGAGCCCATTGCGCCTTGGAAAATTGCCGAGACAATAATGGCGACCATCATGGTGGAGAACGACAATTGCACATCGGCAATACGCATCAGAAAACTGTCAATTTTGCCGCCAAAATAGCCCGCACAAAGGCCGATGACGATGCCTAAGAACAGCTGTAAACCCACCGCCAAAATGCCGATAGTTAAGGATACGCGCATCCCATACATGATGGTGCTTAAAATATCCCGGCCTTGGTTATCGGTGCCAAGAAAAAAGCGATCGTCACCGTCCTCACTCAACATCACAGGGGGCAGCTCGGAGTCCATGATATCGATGCTTTCAAGGGCATAGGGATCGTGGGGAGCAATCCAAGGGGCCGTAAAGGCCACTATCAGGCAGGTTAAAAAAACCGCGAAACTGAGCATGGCAACCTTGTCGCGACTGAAATAGTAGATGAAGTCCGATTGTTTTATTTTTTGCCAGCGGCTAGGGCTAGCAGCAATATTGGTTGTCATGATGTTAGCCCTTTGCCGTTAAGTTGACGGTCGGATTGATGAGTCCGTACAGTAAATCCACTATGGTATTGGTGATCACAAATATCAGCCCAACCACAATCACATAAGCTGTGATCACAGGCGTGTCAGTACGTTGGATCGAGTCGAGGAATAAAAACCCAGTGCCCGGCCATTGAAATACCTTTTCCGTTAAAATGGTGTAGGCCACCATGGTACCGATTTGCACACCACCCACGGTTAACACGGGTAGCAGGGTGTTTTTTAACGCATGTAAATACCAAACACGGCGCTGTGGCAAGCCTTTGGCATACGCAAACTTGACGTATTCTGAGCTGAGTTGCTCGATCATCTCACTGCGTACCAAGCGAATAAAGAGTGGCAGCATAATTGAAGCAAGGGCAAACGCAGGTAATATCAAATGGGCTAAGCCATCGAGAGTGAAAAAGCCGGATTCCCAGCCAAGCCAGTTTGCGGTTTCACCGCGTCCATAAGCAGGCAACCAGCCCAGCTCAATAGAGAATACGTACATCAATAAGATAGCGGTTAGGAACACGGGGATCGAAATACCGATACTGGAAATGGCCATCACCAGTTTACTGAACCCATGTTTGGGGTTAATCGCGCAATACACCCCGAGCGGAATAGATAAGCCGATAATGATCAAGGTGGCCGCAAAAACCAGCTCTAACGTGGCCACTAAACGGTCTAATATCACCTCCAGCGCAGGGCGGTTAAAGGTGTAAGAGGTACCAAAATCACCTTGTACCGCATTGATTAAAAACCGCTTATATTGAACCACAAAGGGGTCATTTAAGCCCATCTCAGTGCGCATTTTTTGCCGCTCCGCTTCTGACACGGATTGGCCTGTTAACTCACGCAATGGATCGCCCAGGTTATCCTTAACCGCGAAGGCCACTAGGCTTATCACCAACATGACGATGGTGGCTTGCACTAACCTTTTCAATAAAAAGGTAAACATATTATTTCCTAACGACTAGTTGTAGCACGCCTAGCAATCAAACCTGATCCCTAATACGTCTACGAGAAGACACAACAATAAATGAAGGGGCCTACTTTCCTCGCCCCTAAACGACAGATTGCCAACCCCATCATGCTTGGGTTGGCTCTGGGTTTTATTCGGCAACCACCAGATCGCCAAGGTAAGGAAACTCCATTACGTTAATCACGGGTTTCATGTTGAGTTTCTTATTGGCACCCCAAGACAGGTTTTGCCAATGCAGGGGTACAAAAGCGGCCTCGTTGTGGAGGATGGTTTCTACCTCTTTTAGCATGGCAGCGCGCTTGGTTGTGTCGGTTTCAGTATTGGCATCATTGACCAATTTATCGACCTTCGCATTAGAGTAGTAACCACAGTTGTATTGGCCCATACCGGTTTTTTCATCTCGGGTCATGGTTAAAAACTCAGTGAAGTTTGCACTGTCTTCGGTGTCTGAGTGCCAGCCAATCATCAGCATGTCAGCAGCACACTTATCAAATTCAGGCCAGTATTGCGCTTTAGGCATGGTTTTAAGGTCAACTTTAATGCCGATTTTCGCTAGCATAGACGCGGTAGCTTGAGCAATTTTGGCATCATTGATGTAGCGATCGCTCGGCGCTATCATGGATAGCTTAAAGCCGTTTTCATAGCCGGCTTCTTTCATCAGTTGCTTAGCACGTTTCAGGTCGTAACGTACTTCCAGCTCTGGTGTATGGCCAAGGTAACCTTGCGGGCTTTGTTGAGAGGCAACGGTCGCAAAATCTTTCATGATTTTTTTCACTATGCCTTCGTTGTTAATGGCATGAACGATGGCTTGACGCACCCGCACATCTTGCAGTGCTGGATTGCTCTTTTGGTTCATTTGGAAAGTAATGATGCGGGTACCCGGTAGGGTAACTAGCTCTAACTTATTGTTTTGTTTTACACGCTTGTGATCGTTTGGTGCCACTGGTGAAATCATATCAACATCCCCAGAAAGCAGTGCAGCAACACGCGTCGCATCTTCTTTGATCGCGACTAAGGTCAGGTTATCAACATTACCCGGCGATTGTTTGTCCCAGTAACCATCAAAGCGTTCGAATTCCCATTTGATGCCTTGTTCACGGCTTTTCACTTTAAATGGGCCAGTACCTGACATGTTGTTTGATGCAAAGGTGTTACCAAACTTAATAATGGCTGACTTGTCTTTATTGTTTTCATCTACGCCAGTGTAAAACTTTGAATCCATGGCAAAAATATAAGTAGCCATAGGAAGTAGTAGTGGATACGGCTCGGTGGTCACCAGATCGATAGTGTAGTCATCAATCACTTTGGCGCTGGCAAAGGCTTCAAATAACCCTTTGTAGTCGGTACTGGTTTTTAAGCGATCTAAGGTCCAAGCAATATCGTTAGCAGTAAAGTCGTTACCTGAATGGAATTTAACCCCTTTACGCAGTGTAAAACGCACGGTTAACGGGTCGATACGCTCCCATTTTTCGGCTAAGCGGCCTTCAAATTGCAGATCTTGGGTCCAGCGCACCAAAGGATCAAAGGTCATGTGAGATAACTGCATCATGCCGCCCGATAGCTGCTCATGGATGTCCATGGAGATAGGATCCGATGGGTAAGCAATGGTGATATCTGCTGCTGCAGTATTAAATGCGAAACCGGCCGCCAGTAGCGCCCCTGCAATTTTTGTCAGTCCGTATTTCATTGTACGCTCCAATGTGGTTGTTGTTTTTGCATTGTGGTTTGTCTAGATCGCTATATTGCGATTTGTAAATTTTGTTTAATACTGACTCAGCTTTTATTGTTCTTTTGTCAGTCCGTATTTCATTGTCCACACCGAATGTGGTTGTTGTTTTTGCATTGTGGTTTGTCTAGATCGCTATATTGCGATTTGTAAATTTGCTTTAATACTGACTCAGCTTTTATTGTTCTTTTGTCAGTCCGTATTTCATTATCGCTACTTAGCGATTTGTAAATTTTGTTTGCTAAAGGCTGCGAACGACGGCATTAAGCTGATTAGGTTTTTGCTGTACTCGTGTTGGGGGGCGGTGAAAATTTGTTCACTATTGCCCACTTCCACTAAATGGCCGTGTTTCATCACGCCAATGCGATCACACATTTGCCTGATCACCGGCAAATCGTGGCTAATAAACAGCATAGTGAGGTTTAGCTCATCTTGTAGATCTTTAAGTAGGTTTAAGATTTGCGCTTGTACCGACACGTCAAGAGCCGACGTTGGCTCATCACAGATAAGTAACCGAGGGCGTGTAGCGAGGGCTCTGGCAATTGAAATGCGCTGACGCTGGCCACCGGAGAACTCATGGGGGTATTTCAAACCGGCTTTGCGGCCTAATCCGACATGATCTAATAGGTCAGAAACGATTTGATCCACTTGGTGTTTCTCGGCCAAGCGATGAAAGCGGATTGGCTCGGCAATAATGTCAGCCACCTTCATTCTTGGGTTCATCGAGGTATAGGGGTTTTGAAAGACCATTTGCATTTGTCTGCGAAGCGGCCTTCTGGCCTGCTCACTTTTAAGCTCGGTAAGCTCAACACCTTCAAAGGTAATATTGCCGGATTGCGGCGTATATAAGCCAGCTATGGCACGGGCGATGGTGGATTTGCCGCTGCCACTTTCACCCACTAAACCAAAGGTTTCCCCCTCATGGATTTCAAACGAGACGTTATTGGATGCTTGCACATATTCACGGCGGCTTGGGAAAATCGAATCCTTGGTGGTAAAGCGTAGGTTGACGTTCTCCACTTTTAACAATGGCCCTTGGTATTGCTTTTGATCTTGGGATTGGCCCAACCAGTGATTAGCGATATCAAGTTGATGTATCTCTTCGGCGGTTTCAATGTAGTTGACCAGAGGAAAACGCACCAGTTTAAGATCGCTGCGTGGTACCGCTGAGATAAGGCTTTTGGTGTATTCGTGGTTCGGTGCGCCGAGTACTTGCGCAGTGCTGCCCATTTCCACTAGTTGGCCGCGATACATGACGGCCACCTTGTCGGTGACACTGGCAACCACACCCATGTCGTGAGTGACCAACATGCAGCCCACTTGGCGCTCTTTACAGAGTTTCTTAATTAATTCTAAGATTTGATCTTGAATCGACACATCTAAGGCCGTGGTTGGCTCATCGGCAATAATCAGCTCGGGCTCACAGATCAAGGCGATGGCGATCACAACACGCTGGCGCATACCGCCAGAAAACTGATGAGGGTATTGTTTTATGCGCAGTTCTGGCTCAGGGATCCCCACGGCAGCAAGCATATCCAGCGAGCGCTGATAGGCTTGTTCACGACTAACATCCATATTGGCTAATACGGTTTCGACCATTTGTTGCTCTATAGTGAACAAGCTATTGAGGGAAGTCATGGGATCTTGGAAGATAAAACCTATCTTGGAGCCGCGCACTTGGCGCATTTGCTCGCGGCTTAAACCTGAAATTTTATTGCCATTAAGGTAAACCTCGCCTTGCGCAATGACACCGGGGGGACTGAGCAAGTCAATGATGGCGTTACCTATGGTGGATTTACCAGCCCCAGATTCACCCACTATGCCTACAATTTCACCCGCGGTAATCGAAAACGAGAGATCTTTAACGGCGACCATCACCCCATGGCGAGAGGGGTATTCGATTTGTAAGTGTTGCACTTCGAGAAGTGACATATTCTTATCTTGAGTCAAGACTAAGTCCTTTTTTGCTGTCTTTAGGGTGGAATCTAGTCAATAGTCCTATTAGGTTGTCGGCTAACTTAATGGCAATTGAATAATATGTAAAGCTGCTACATCACATTAATACAACATAAAAAACCGTCAAATATGTATAAAAAGTCGAAAATGTTAATGTATCTTGCTATTTATAGTCAAAATATAGCAGAGGATTATTCTGTATCGGCGGCATGTTTATGCTTTTTTGTAGCGTAAATATTTATGGCTTTGTGATTGCGCTACCTATATTCACCACTTCAAGCCTTAAATATAGATATAAAATCCTGCAAGCTGACAAATAATAGGTTTAAAAATCTTCACCTGGCTGTTTTTTGGCATTAAGCGTTAATTTGCATTTTTGTTAATGGCTGTTTTTTGGCCTAAGAGGCGATCTTTTTTCTAAATTTGAGAGATTTCCATGGTGTCTAAGTCAGTTTAGCTCTATTGTGCGAAATAGAGAGATAGAAACTGGAAGAAAACCCGTTGAGTCAGTACCAAGATTTTTTTGATTTATTGCGCGTTCTCATACGCCAACCTAGCGTTGTGGGTGCGGAGCATTCATTTTTTCGTGTGCTGCAGCGCGAACTAGAAGAGCGAGGGGCTAACGTCACCTGGTATGAAGGCTTACTGGTGGCGCAAGGTAACCAGCCTAACAGTGCGATGTTCTCAGCCCATATTGACCGTCATGGTTTAGTGTGCACCGGCCCCAATGAATTCCAATATGCGGCGTTTGTGACTGGCCATCGCTCTGATCTGTTGGGCAACTCAGTATCAGAAAAATTAATGACCAAGATAGTGGACAGATTTCGCCGTATTCCGGTAATGGCTTATGAGCCTTGGTCTGGCTCTTATCGTGGTTCGGGCATGATCAATAAGGCTTATATTTGTGAGTTTCGCAATAACTTGATTTTTGAAGTTGATGGTTTGGAGCATTTAGTGGCAGGCACGCCGGTGGCGTTTACCGATAGCTTAAAAGTAAAAGATGGCATGGTGACGGGCCAATTAGATAACGTGATGACAGCGGCTGCATTGGTGTATTTGTATGAGTGTGGTTTTCAAGGCACGGCCTTTTTTACCGCCGAAGAAGAGTCGGGCAGTAGTTGGCGCTATTTGCTGGAATGGTTCCGTCGTTTTAATGGCGCAACCGATAATTTGATTGTGGTGGATACCAGTCCTTTTCCCGACCGCGCTAGCTTAGCCCATCAGCAGGTGGTATTGCGTCGACGTGATGCCAACGCCAGCTTTAACGTTGTGTTAACCGACAAGCTTGAACAATTATGTCAAGAAACCGGCATCAGTTATGTGTTTAAAGATGCTTACATCGAACAGCAAAATAAATTAGCGGCAGCGCAAGGGCGTGATCCCGCATCCTTAGGCAGCACCGAGCTAGGGCGGATCACCGCGGCGTCCAATGGTTTTGTACAAGGCACCACTTTGCAAGTGCCTACCATGGGTTATCACACCATGGAGGAGTCTGCTTTGTTGTCGGCTAGCGATGCTTTTATCTCTTTGTTGCTCCAAATTGCCGGCTTAGAACCAAAGGCTGATCAAGCATCATGAAGATCCCATCATCATTGTTAAGCTTAGTTGACGACGGTGTGATAGACGCGGTTGTCAGTCAATTAATGAGCGGCAAAGAAGCTGCCGTTTATGTGGTGCGTTGTGGTGAGCAATTACGCTGCGCCAAGGTATATAAAGAAGCGGCTAAGCGCAGCTTTAAACAAGCCGCACAATATCGCGAAGGGCGTAACGTGCGTAATAGCCGCCGTGCCCGAGCCATGGCGAAAGGTTCAAACTTTGGCCGCAGCGAACAAGAAAAAATCTGGCAAAGCGCGGAAATTGACGCTTTATATGCCCTGCAAAATGCGGGCGTGCGCGTGCCTGAGCCTGATGGTTGTTTTGATGGCGTGTTATTGATGGAGCTTATTTGCGAAGACGACGGCACGGTTGCATCTCGGCTTAATGACGTCACTATGTCAGCTGAGCAGGCGATTGAAGATCATCAAGTGATGCTGCAATACATCCAGCGTATGCTTTGTATTGGTATCGTTCACGGTGATTTATCTGAATTCAACGTACTGGTGGATGACTATGGTCCTGTGATCATCGACCTACCGCAAGCGGTGAACGCGGCGGCAAATAACAATGCCAAATGGATGTTTGAGCGTGATGTGAACAATATGCGCGCTTATTATGGTCAATTTGCTCCTGATCTGTTGAGTTCACAATACGCCAAAGAAATGTGGGCCTTGTATGTCGCAGGTGAATTAACCCCAGAAACCGTGTTAACGGGCCTTTATAAAGAGCCGGAGCAAGCGGCGAATGTGGCTGCGGTATTAGATGAAATCTTTGCCGCGCAACTGGAAGCCGAAACTCGCCAGTTACGCTTTGAGCAGGATATTTAGGTTAGACCAGATAGAGGTAGCCTGCGTTAAACCAATCCAACAACGGCTGATAGTGACGCCCGGCTAAGATTTTTTGGATCAGCATTTGATTGCAACCGGGCTGGGTGAGCTGCTGATAATCACTGTAGGCTTCACTTGGGATGGTCACGGCTTCGCCATGAATGAACAGGGTATTGGTGAGTTCTTCAAGGTATAAAAACTTCAGCCCGGCCACCTTATCGGCATATTCTCCTGCTTCAAGGGCAGCCAATAGGTCTGCTTGATGCCACTGTTGGTCTGGCTCAAGGGGCAAAATATCTAATTCGTGATTTGAGTTGGAGAAGTGCTGACCAAGAAACGGCAAAAACACGTCTGGGTCGCGGATCAAATCAGTTAATAACTGACTCAGTTTGTTGGTTTCATGTCGTGATATTTCACCGTAATGAGCGTCGCTGGTTAGCTCTGGATCGCTATAGCGCGTAAAACTCATCTGCTGTTGCAATAAATGGTCGGTAAAGTCGTTGAGTAGCTCTTTTTGATCCGGCGCTCGAAAACCCACTGAGTAGTTAAGTGCAGGCTCAACGGCATAACCTTCGTGTGGGCAACCTGGCGGAATATAAAGGACATCGCCGGGCTCCATGATCACATCAATGCAGGCCTCAAATGGGCCGCAATGGCGCAATGCTTGGCCAGAGGTAAATTCCTTTAGCTCTTGTTTCTCACCCACTCGCCAATGCCGTTTACCTTG
Source organism: Motilimonas eburnea (assembly GCF_021295345.1). Lineage (GTDB taxonomy): Bacteria > Pseudomonadota > Gammaproteobacteria > Enterobacterales > CBDFNC01 > Motilimonas > Motilimonas eburnea. The sequence goes on along the minus strand of NZ_JAIMJB010000020.1, from coordinate 49,969 downwards.
GCCTTGAATAATAAACACGCAGTATTGATCTATGTGTGGGCCAACACCGCCTTCAGGGGTGGAATAGCTGATCATTAAGTCGTCAAAGCGCCAGTTAGGAATAAAATGAAACAGCTTGACCAAATCCGCACAGGCAGGGTGCCAATGGTTTACCGCTTGGTTGAGTAAGGTGGCGCCATTGTTGGAGAGGGCACTAAAGTCGCTAAATGGGCCACAGCTTGCTTGCCACTGATCTTGATTGCGCAATACCATGCGTGATTGCACTTCGTTTTCCATTGCCAATCCCGCCATCTCTTCTGGGCTGATGGGATCGCAAAAATGGGCAATACCTTGTTTAATAAACAAAGGTTTGCGCTGCCAATAGGTGGCTAAAAAGTGGTTAATATCAAGTTGCAGTTGCATCGACATAATGAAAACGTTCTTATTAAATGTAAAAAAAGCCGCAATCACTAAGGCTTATTGCCAGTCTTGATTACGGCTTAGTTAGCTAATCTAAGTAACCTCAACTTTGTTAAGCGAAATTTATCGCTGCATGACTGCAGCTCCCACAGAAGAGCTGCCACCCACAGTTAACCAGGCTGAGGTAATGTAGATTATAGCTGGTCGGTTAGTTTAACCGCGATACCTATATAGTTAGCCGGCGTTAGCTGTTTTAGCTCGGCTTTAACAGTCTCAGGCAGCTCTAGGGTATCGATGAAGTCAGCAATGCCTTGAGCATCAACACGTTTACCGCGGGTTAGCTCTTTTAGCTTCTCGTAAGGCTTCTCGATACCGTATCGGCGCATAACCGTTTGGATAGGCTCGGCCAGTACTTCCCAGTTGTTGTTTAGGTCATCGGCGAGGTTTTGCTCGTTGGCTTCTAGCTTGCTGATGCCTTTTAAGCTGGCTTCATACGCAATCACAGAGTAACCGATAGCGACACCTAGGTTACGCAGTACGGTTGAGTCGGTTAGGTCACGCTGCCAGCGAGACACAGGCAGTTTTGCCGCTAGGTGATCAAAAATCGCGTTGGCTAGGCCTAAGTTACCTTCTGAGTTTTCAAAGTCGATTGGGTTTACTTTGTGCGGCATGGTTGAAGAGCCAATTTCACCGGCGATGGTTTTTTGCTTAAAGTGGCCTAAACAGATGTAACCCCAGATGTCGCGGTCAAAGTCTAACAAAATGGTGTTAAAACGTGCGATGGCATCAAAAAATTCCGCAATGTAATCGTGCGGCTCAATTTGGGTGGTGTAAGGGTTAAAGGTGAGTCCTAGACCCGTTACAAACTCCTGCGCAAATTGTTCCCAGTTTACTTCAGGGTAAGCGCTAAGATGAGCGTTGTAGTTACCCACGGCGCCGTTGGTTTTACCTAAAAATTCAACCGCTTTAATTTGCTTCACTTGGCGCTCTAAACGAGCAACCACGTTGGCCATTTCTTTACCTAAGGTAGTTGGAGAAGCTGGCTGGCCGTGAGTGCGAGATAGCATTGGCGTGTCACGGTAAGCTGTTGCTAGACCACGGATGGCTTGAACGATTTTTTCGCAGTAAGGCACAACCACTTGTTCACGCGCTTCGGTTAGCATTAAACCATGAGAAGTGTTGTTAATGTCTTCAGAGGTACAAGCAAAGTGAATGAATTCAGAAACCGCTTCTAACTCAGCGTTTTGCGCTACTTTTTCTTTTAAGAAATACTCAACCGCTTTCACGTCGTGGTTAGTGGTAGCCTCGATGGTTTTAACGCGCTGTGCGTCTTGCTCAGAGAACTCAGCGACGATGCTATCAAGAAGGGCATTGGCTTGTTCGCTAAATGCAGGCACTTCGTCAATGCCTTGGGTAGCAGCTAATTTTTGTAACCAGCGAACTTCTACCTGCACTCGGTATTTAATTAAACCAAACTCACTGAAAATTGAGCGTAATAGTGCAGTTTTACTGCCGTAACGGCCATCGACCGGAGAAACAGCCGTTAGTGCTGAAAGTTCCATTGCTTACTCCTGTGTGCAAATGTCAGTCAAGCTGACAGGATTGTTATGTTTAGTGTTAAATATTGGCTAAGTTAATTTTGGCTTGTTCGACCATTTTCTTACGCGAGAATATAATGTGACGACGTTTACCACCGACTTGACGCCACAACACACTGCTGCGGATCCCTGCGAGCAACAAGGCGCGGATCGTTTGCTGAACGCGAGGCTGACGTAATTGATCTGGGCTACCTTGCACTTGAATTCTTGGCCCTAGGGGGCTGATGATATCGCTATAGATATCGGCAAGATTACCTAATATTTGCTCGTCGGTCAGTTCAAAGTGCGCGGTTTGACGTTTTACTTGAGAGATGCGTTCAGCTAAGGCATTCATGGCATCATGGCGTTTAGCCAGTTTCTTTTCGAGTGCTAGCAAACCAATCACATAGCGGGTAATGGCAATATTTTTCGGGTCCGCTTGTTTATCAAGCTGGTCGATGAGTACCTTGAAGCCTCGCTCGAGATTGGCCAGCTCACCAAAGACAGCCAAAGTGGAGCTGGGTTCGGTGACCAGTAATGCGTTTAAAGTTTGCCCTAGCTGCTCTTGGTTACATTGACCGGTGCGCGCGATTTCTTCAACGAGTGACGCGGCTTGCCAAATACCAGCAAAAGCTAATGTGCGGTCATATAATTCTTTACTCATCGTTGTTTGGTTTCTCACGATATTGATGGTCGATCACCGCCCCACCTAAACAGACTTCGCCAAGATAGAACACGGCGGATTGGCCCGGTGTAACGGCTTTTTCGGGTTGGTCAAAGATAACCGATAAGGTGTCGTCGCCAGTTTGGGTAACGACACAAGGGACATCTTGCTGACGGTAGCGAGTTTTCACTGTACATGTTAAAGGCGCAGTAAGAGGCTGGCGGTTTACCCAGTGCACTTGAGTGGCGTCAAACCCGTAAGAAAAGAGTGCCGGGTGATCCGCACCTTGGCCAACCACTAACACATTGCGTTTAAGATCTTTTTCGACCACATACCAAGGCTCACCACTGCCATCTTGTAGGCCACCTATGTGCAATCCTTTACGCTGGCCTAGGGTGTGATACATCAAGCCTTGATGCTGGCCAATGACGTCGCCTTCATAGGTTTCGATATTACCTGGCTGTGCGGGTAGGTATTGCTGTAGAAAGTCGGTGAATTTGCGTTCACCGATAAAACAGATACCGGTACTGTCTTTTTTATTATGGGTAACTAAACCTTGTTGCTCGGCTATCTCGCGAACGCGCGGTTTTTCGATGTCGCCAACGGGGAACAAGGTTTTACCGACTTGTTCAGCACTTAATGTGTATAAAAAGTAGCTTTGGTCTTTGTTGTTATCTAAGCCGCGCAGCATTTGCCATTGCCCATCGACACAGCGATTGCGGACGTAATGGCCCATGGCGATGTAATCAGCACCGAGCTCTTCACAGGTGAATTCTAAAAAGGCTTTAAATTTGATTTCTTTGTTACAGAGAATATCGGGATTAGGGGTGCGTCCAGCCTTGTATTCAGCTAGGAAGTGCTCGAATACGTTGTCCCAGTATTCTGCGGCAAAGTTAATGGTATGCAGGTGGATGCCTAGTTTGTCACACACGGCTTGGGCATCTTTTAAATCTTCGGCTGCGGCGCAGTATTCTTCGTTGTCGTCTTCTTCCCAGTTTTTCATGAACAAGCCTTCTACTTGGTAGCCTTGTTCAAGCAGTAAATACGCAGAAACGGAAGAATCGACGCCGCCGGACATGCCTACGATCACTTTAGTTTGACTATTATCTGTCATCTTAATTTATTCTCTGGGCAAAAACGGGCGTGATTCTAGCAGAATTTAGCGGCCTAAAACAGCTTTGTGAGTTAGACCACAGTTATTTCTTTAATTCGTTTCGATAGGAAAGTTAAACCGTTGCCAGTGGGTAGTGTTTTATTTGGGATAGATCGGCAAGTTGACCGGCTTGAGCGTCTTCAATCACTTCTAGTACGAGGGCGCTACGCAGCTTAGTTTGCTGTTGCTTTAATTCTTCTAAGGTAAACCAGTGACAGTTGATAATATCGGGATCTTGCGGTTTACAAGGTGCTGGGGCTTGGTCAAATTGGTAGAAAAAACAAAAACGCAAATAGGTCACCCCATTTACCGGACTGGTAAACAGATAACTGCCAACAAAATTGGTTGGGGTAATGATTAAACCTGTCTCTTCAGCGATTTCACGGCTGGCCGCTTCAATGAGGGATTCATTGGCTTCTAGGTGACCGGCAGGTTGATTATAAACAATGCGACCATTGTCTTGCTCTTCCACCACTAAATATTTTTGCTTGTATTTAACCACGCAAGCCACGGTAACATGTGGGCTAAACATCCGTTGAGATCTCCTGATACTGTCCTGATGGAATATTGTCTAGGGTCCAGTTGCCGATTCGATAGCGAACTAAACGCAGTGTAGGGTGGCCAATGTGAGCCGTCATTCTTCTTACTTGGCGATTGCGTCCTTCGCGGATAGAAAGACTCAGCCAAGTGGTGGGTATATTTTTACGCTCACGAATGGGCGGGGTACGCGGCCAAATATCGGGCTCTGCCATGATGGTGACCTCTGCGGGCAAGGTCATGCCGTCTTTTAATTCAACGCCTTGGCGTAATTGCGCTAAAGCGGCTTCGGTGGGTTCACCTTCTACCTGTACCCAGTAAGTTTTACTGGTATTGGCTTTGGGGGAGGTGATTTTGGCTTGCAGTTTACCGTTGTTGGTTAATACCAGTAGTCCTTCACTGTCTCGGTCTAAGCGCCCCGCAGCGTAAACATCCTTAATGTCGATATAATCTTTTAAAGTCGCTCGATTGCCGCCATCAGTAAACTGGCTGAGCACATCAAAAGGCTTGTTAAATAAGATCACTCTGGTTTTGTCAGGCGTACGGTGATTGGCACGTCTGACCGTGCTTGGTTTATTGAAATCGTTCGCGCCAGCCTTGCGCTTGCGACTCGGCTTAACGGGGCGGCGGTTGTTAGGAGTATTGGGCGCGGCCTTCATTGACTCGGTGTTCTCTGGGCAAATTTGAGGAACAATCATATCAGACTGAAGATGATTAAAAAGTGAAAATCATGGGAAGGATAGATCCAGCGGTGGCTACTTTTTTTTACTCAAACAACGTAAAATAAAAAGCAGGTTAATGGGGCTAACCTGCTTTATGTTGAGAAGCCTTATTTTTGCTCTAGTGGGCAAATTTCGGTGGCGTGTGAGCCTTTGGGACCTGAGTGCGTTTCAAATTGCACTTGCTGTCCGGCTTTGAGTGTGCGATAGCCTTCCATTTGTATGGTTGAATAATGAGCAAAAATGTCCTCACCGCCTTCTTCAGCACAAATGAAACCAAAACCTTTTGCGTTGTTGAACCATTTAACCGTACCGGTTGCCATACATCTGCATCCTTATTGTTGATTGAAATTAACCCTAAATTTGTCAGTTACGCTGTGTTGATATCAACGTATAATGATAAATATCATCAATAAGTCAATTTAGTAAATATTCGCGCAGAGTCAAGGTATTCGATGAAAACATTAGGCCTGTTTGTGATGTGTATCGTGACAAAAAACTATTTAGCATTCGGCCAGCAGAGATACTAGTATTTTAATATGAGTAAATTAAACGAACCAAACTACGATAATCAGTTACTTGACGAGGTTAAAACCAAAATACAACCGCCGTCGTTATATAAAGTAATTTTGAACAATGACGATTACACACCGATGGATTTTGTGATAGAAGTGTTACAACGGTTTTTTAATGCTGACATTGATAAGGCCACACAAATAATGTTGAGCGTTCATCATCAAGGGAAGGGAATTTGTGGCATATATACTGCAGAGATTGCAGAAACGAAAGTAGTTCAAGTCAACACCTATGCACGAGACAATGAACATCCTTTGTTGTGCACCATGGAAAAGGATTGATTTAACGTTTGTCTTTACGTCGTAGTATTTTTGGGAGTGTTATATGTTAAACAAAGAGCTAGAGCACACACTTAACGACGCGTTTAAAAGAGCCAGATTAAACCGCCACGAATTTATGACGGTGGAGCATTTGTTATTGGCCTTATTAGACAACCCTTCGGCCAGTGAAGCATTTAAAGCCTGCAATGCAGATATAGATGCATTACGCAAAGAAATCACCGAGTTTATCGAGCAAACCACACCACTCATCCCTGTTGATGATATTGATCGTGAAACCCAGCCAACTCTAGGCTTTCAGCGTGTGCTACAACGCGCGGTGTTTCATGTGCAATCGTCAGGCAACACCGAAGTGTCGGGTGCCAATGTGCTGGTGGCCATTTTTAGCGAGCAAGAGTCGCAAGCCGTTTACTTTTTGAAAAAAGCGGATATGTCCCGTCTTGATGTGGTCAATTATCTGTCTCACGGTATTCGTAAAAATGATAACGAAGAGCATAATTCAGGGCCTGACTCACCCATGATGGATGAGGGTGAAGAGGGCAGTGTCAAACTGGAAAACTATGCTACTAACCTCAACCAGTTGGTTTTAGAGGGGCGGATTGATCCCTTAATCGGTCGAGATGAAGAGCTCAATCGTTGTATTCAAGTCTTGTGTCGTCGCCGTAAAAACAACCCTTTACTAGTGGGTGAAGCGGGAGTGGGTAAAACCGCTATCGCTGAAGGTCTTGCCTATCGGATTGTGCATGCAGAGGTGCCCGATGTCATTGCGCAAAGTACGATTTATTCGTTAGACATGGGGGCTTTGTTAGCCGGAACTAAGTACCGTGGCGACTTTGAAAAACGCTTTAAAAATTTGCTTAAACAAATTGAGAAGAAAGACAACGCGATTTTATTCATTGACGAAATTCATACCATTATTGGCGCGGGCGCTGCGTCTGGTGGGCAAATGGATGCCGCTAATTTGATTAAGCCTTTGCTAAGCAATGGCCTGCTGCGTTGTATTGGCTCAACGACCTATCAAGAGTACAACCAAATATTTGAAAAAGATCGCGCCTTAGCACGTCGTTTCCAAAAGGTGGATATTGTGGAGCCGTCTGTGGACGATACCACCCGCATCTTGATGGGATTGAAACCGCGCTACGAGCAACATCATGATGTGCGCTACACCGCTAAGGCATTACGTGCAGCAGCAGAATTAAGTGCTAAATACATTAATGAACGTCATTTACCCGATAAAGCCATTGATGTCATTGATGAAGCCGGTGCCAGTGTGCGTCTATTGCCTGCCAGCAAACGTCGTAAGACCATTAATGTTGGTGATATCGAGGCCATCGTGTCAAAAATGGCACGGATCCCGAAAAAATCCGTTTCGGCATCGGATAAAGACATTTTGAAAAACCTATCTCGCAATTTAAAAATGGTGGTATTTGGTCAAGATCAGGCGATTGAAGCCTTAACCGATGCCATTAGATTAAGCCGGTCTGGCCTAGGCAATGAGGTGAAACCCGTTGGCTCATTTTTGTTTGCAGGCCCAACGGGGGTAGGTAAAACTGAGGTAACACAACAAATTGCTAAGGTGATGGGCGTTGAGTTAATTCGTTTTGACATGTCAGAGTACATGGAGCGCCATGCGGTGTCTCGCTTAATTGGTGCGCCTCCGGGTTACGTTGGCTACGATCAAGGCGGTATGCTCACCGATGCGGTTATCAAGCATCCTCACAGTGTGGTGTTGCTCGATGAGATTGAAAAAGCCCATTCGGATGTATTTAACTTACTGCTTCAGGTGATGGATCACGGCACTTTAACCGATAATAATGGCCGCAAGGCGGATTTCAGAAACGTTATCTTAGTCATGACCACTAATGCAGGCGTAAAAGAAACGGTTCGCAATAGCATTGGCTTTAAAGCACAAGATCAAAGCTACGATGCATTTGATGAAATCAACCGCACTTTCTCACCGGAGTTTCGTAACCGTCTCGATAATATTATTTGGTTTAACCACTTAGATATGGATGTGATATACCAAGTGGTGGACAAATTTATTGTTGAGCTACAAGCGCAACTGGATGGCAAGGGGGTTTCACTCATTGTTGAGCAAGAGGCAAGAGAATGGTTAGCCAATAAAGGTTACGACAAGGCCATGGGCGCAAGACCTATGTCCCGTGTGATCCAAGAGCATTTGAAAAAACCATTGGCTAATGAAATCTTGTTTGGTGGGTTAACATCAGGCGGGGATGTCACAGTGACAATGAAAGATGATGAATTGAAATTCAATTTCTCTGAAGTAGGCGAGCCGGTGGCATAAACCATCTGTGCAATAAGGTAGGGCGTGGATGACGCCTTACGCTAGACCAAAAAAAACCAGCCTAAGCTGGTTTTTTTTTGGCGAAGATTATCTTGCGCGGAACACAATGCGTCCTTTGGATAGGTCATAAGGTGTTAAAGCAACAGTCACCTTATCTCCAGTTAAAATACGGATGTAGTTTTTACGCATTTTTCCTGAAATATGTGCTGTCACAACATGACCATTTTCAAGCTCTACGCGAAACATGGTGTTTGGTAGTGTGTCTAACACAGTTCCCTGCATTTCAATATTGTCTTCTTTCGCCATTGAATCCTCGGTTTGCAATTTAAGCTATTTTTTGACCGCCGAATAATGCCAGATTTGCAGGTAAGGGTAAAGCTGCCTAATGCATTTAATTCGAGAAAATCTGCCATTCACCTCGGATCAAGCGTTGATAAGGACGAAATCGTGTTTTGTAATTCATTTTTTTGCATTGATCGACTTGATAGCCTAAGTAGAGCCAGGGCAGGCCGATTGATTGAGCATATTGAATTTGTTGCAAAATGGCAAAAGTGCCCAAGGAGCGTTGTTCATATGCGGGATCATAAAATGTGTACATTGCACTTAAACTCGCACTGCCTACATCGGTGACGGCAACGGCAATGAGGGTCTGTCCAGAGTAGATTTCGATAAAATGTGGGGTTAACCAAGGCGCCAAAATAAAGTGTTGGTACTGCTCTAAACTAGCGGGGTACATCGAGCCCTGTTGATGCTTGCTGTTAATATAAGTCTGATAAAGGCGGAAATATTCAGGCTTATCTTGATGACCTATTATGACTGTCAAATCGGCATTTTTGGCTAGGATCCGCTTTTGACTTTTACTCAATTCGACGTCGTTAACGGCCAAACGAATGGACTGGCAAGCTTGGCACTGAGCGCAGTGTGGCCGATAAATGTCTTTACCACTGCGGCGAAAACCTAGGCTAAGTAATCGTTCGTAATCCTTGGCGTTGAACATGCCAGGATCCATCATCACTAACAATTGCTCTTTTTGTTCAGGCAAGTAACTACAAGGATGTTCAGGCGTGAGGCCAACCTTGAGGATCACTTCCTGTTGAGGCTTATGTTTTGACGTGTCCAACAGCCTGCTCCTATTGCTTGTTCACTTAATTTTTTGGCTTGCGCTAAAAACTCAGCACGGGGTTGTGAGCCTACCCCCAGAGAAGTTAAATGTGGATTAGGAATTTGTGCATCAATTAAGGCGCCGCCATGCTTTGCAAAATGCTGACATAAGGCGATAAAGGCAATCTTTGATGCATTGGTAACACGATGAAACATAGACTCTCCGCAAAAAAGTTGACCTAGTCCAATACCGTATATGCCTCCAACAAGGTTACCTTGTTGCCATACTTCAACCGAGTGTGCATGGCCTAATCTATGTAGCTCGCAATAAGCACTTTGCATACCATAGGTTATCCAAGTTCCTGTGCTAGCACGCTCATCAGCGCAGGCGGCTATAACCTGATTAAAGGCAAGATTAACCGTAATTTCAAATTTATCTTGGCGGATCACCCGCTGCATCGTGCGACCAATATGTACTTGTTGGGGAGGCAGGGTGGCTCGGGTGCTTGGGCTCCACCACATAATAGGCTCATCTTGGCTAAACCAGGGAAAAATACCCTGTCGATAAGCCATGATTAGCCGCTGTGGGCTGAGATCCCCGCCCACGGCCAGCAATCCATCAGGGTTAGTCAATGCGTGCGAAGGCGAAGGAAAAGCTTGATGTTGTGACATGAGATAAGTGAGCACAGTCAAAACTACCTGTTTGTTTCAAAATATAGGGAAAATTTAAACTATTACCCAATCTACTTGAAGATGCATGTTTCAGAGCGCCACCGTGCTTTGAATACTAGGCACGCTAATGCAGGAGTGTAGGTACCTTCTAAATTAGCGTAACAACGTTGTTGAAGTAAGGTGGCGCTCTAAGGGCATGTTTTACAGGTGTTTATGCCGCGTTATTGATTTTGAAAAGGGAACAACCATTACCTGCAATCAATGCTTTGCTTAAACACCTGTAAATTCTTGCTGAAATCAAGCATCTCCAGGTTGATTGGGTATATTAACTAAAAGTTTGCGTCACTGTCGTTGTAAACGCGGTTTCGACCGTCATTTTTGGCTTCATATAACAATTTATCGGCGCGATTGATTTGTGAGTCCAAGGAATCACCGATAAAATTGCTAACACCAAAGCTGGCGGTGACCCAAATTTCATCTTCTGCAGCGGTAATCGGGCTTTGGGCGAGGCGTTCACGGAATTTATTAAGCCGATAACTGGCTTGTTCATTGTCGGTCTCTTGCATCAAGATGCAAAATTCTTCCCCACCTAACCGAGCTACAAGGGACTTGGGAAAACAGGTCGCCAACATATTGGCAAAGTGCTTGAGCACAATATCACCTGCCTCATGGCCATAAGTGTCATTGACCTCTTTAAAGTGGTCAATGTCCATGATAGTGACGGCAAGACTGATATCACCTTGTTTTGCTCTTGCATGAAGCTCACTGCCATAATTGAACAGGTATCGACGATTGTAGAGCTTGGTCATGTAATCGCGATTCGCTGCATCTTGGATTTCAGCAATCAGCTCCATGTGATCTAGGGTTTGATTGACGCGGCAATAAAGTTCTTCATGGATAAATGGTTTCGTTAAAAAATCATTGGCACCATGCTTGATAAACCGCGCCGAGAGTGAAGTATCATCGGCTGATGAGAGTCCAATAATGGCTAACTGGTTTTTATCGTAATGTTTGCGCAGTTGTTGGACTAGCTGAAAGCCATCCACATTGGGCATGTTGTAATCGGTCAACAGCAACTTAATGTGAGGGTGCTGAGCCAAGACTTGCAGGGCCTCATGACCGTCATTGGCCGTGTAAACTTGAAACAGGTGCTGCTTAAGCAAGCCCTCAAGGTAACTTCGGGCGACGGAAGAGTCTTCGACGACCAGTACTTCAATACGCTGATTTTTATGTAATCGTTGTAATAAGCTAATGGCGTAATTAAACGAATAGGTGCTGTCTTTGATGACGTAATCAACCACCCCCATATTGAGTAGTTTGTTACGCATGGTCTCGTTGTAATCCCCCGTGAGTACGATAGAGGGGATTTGGTGTGCCAAGGTATAGGCAACGGCTTCACCAGAGGCGGCGTCAGGCAAATTTAAATCGACCATGGCAGCGAAATACGCTTCACTGCCATGCTCTTTGATCAATGCACGGCATTGGGCCATGCTTTCGGCGGTATCGACCGGGACGTTAAGTTTTTTTTCGATGACTTGTAATAGGATATTTCTAACGGTAGAGCTATCTTCAATCACCAGTATTTTCTTCATCCCGACCTCTTTTATTATTTGGCTATATTATCAAGATAGCGCTCAGCATCTAATGCCGCCATACAACCACTGCCTGCAGAGGTGATGGCTTGGCGATAAATGTGATCTGCAACATCACCGGCTGCATATACGCCCTCAACGCTGGTTTGCGTTGCATTGCCTTGGGTACCCGATTGTACGGTCAGGTAACCATCTTTCATCTCAAGTTGGCCTTTGAATATCTCGGTATTTGGGCTGTGACCAATGGCAACAAACACCCCCATAACGTCAACATTTTCAGTGGCGTCGGATTGAGTATCCTTAATACGCATGCCAGTGACACCCATGTCGTCACCAAGTACTTCATCTAAAGTACGGTTGGTATGCAGTACAATATTACCGTTGGCCACTTTATCCATTAGGCGGTCAAGTAGGATTTTTTCCGAACGGAATGTTTCACGGCGATGCACTAAATGAACTTCAGAAGCGATGTTAGATAGATACAAGGCTTCTTCAACAGCCGTGTTACCCCCACCGATCACCGCCACTTTTTGGTTGCGATAGAAGAAGCCGTCACAGGTAGCACAAGCAGAAACGCCGCGACCTTTAAAGGCTTCTTCAGAAGGCAAGCCAAGGTAGCGGGCTGAGGCGCCTGTGGCAATGATCAAGGCATCACATGTGTACACGCCGCTGTCACCGGTCAACGTAAATGGACGGTTTTGCACATCGACAGTGTGGATATGGTCAAAAATGATGTCAGTTTCGAAACGCTCGGCATGTTCTTTCATGCGATCCATCAAGGCAGGGCCGGTCAGGCCATGAGCATCGCCAGGCCAGTTTTCTACTTCAGTGGTCGTCGTTAGCTGGCCACCTTGTTGCATACCTGTTACTAGTACAGGGTTTAAGTTAGCACGCGCGGCATAAACGGCGGCCGTGTAGCCAGCTGGACCAGAGCCTAAAATTAATAATTTACAGTGTTTTGGTTCGCTCATTTTTCATCTCTTTTGATAATGCTTGGCCAGATTGTATGGAAATATTGATATGGGGTAAAGCCGTGATCCGATGGCTCAGAATAAAATTCGCCAACCGAGCTAAAATGGCAGTTTTAGCTCAGTTGTACAGAATAAATAGTTATAATTTATAATAAAAAAAGCTGAAAATATTAGCCTGATTTGAGCTTTTTTATTATTTCAATGCCAATTCAGGGGCAATCCAAGGTTTATTTTGGCTGATTGCAACGCCTTGGTTGGTCAGTTGACCTTGAAAAACATTAAGTCCAGCCAATAGTCCCGCATCTTGTGCCATGGCTTCTTTTACGCCGAGGGAAGCGAGCTTAATGACGTAAGGCAAGGTGGCGTGGTTAAGGGCAAATGTAGCCGTGCGGGCAACCGCGCCAGGCATATTGGCGACGCAATAATGGACCACGTCATCAATGATAAAAATGGGATCCTCGTGACTGGTTGGGCGAGATGTTTCACAGCAGCCGCCTTGGTCGATAGCGACATCGACAATGACAGATCCTGCCTTCATCTGTTTTAACATCGCCCGAGTAATGAGTTTCGGTGCGGCTGCGCCGGGTAACAATACTGCGGTAATCACTAAATCCGCCTTTAACACGCTCTGCTCAAGGTTTTCGGCGTTGGAGTATAGGGTGGTGATGGTGTTGCCATAGGCTTGATCAAGGCTGGCTAACATACTGATATTTTTATCTAAAATGGTAACGTTTGCCGCCATGCCTACAGCAATTTTTAAGGCGTTTTGGCCAACTTTACCGGCACCAATAATGACGACGTTCGCCGGCGCCACTCCTGGCACGCCAGCCAATAATAAGCCTCGTCCTCCCCAAGATTTTTCCAGTGCCATGGCGCCCGCTTGAATCGACATTCTGCCTGCCACTTCTGACATAGGGGCCAGCAAAGGCAACCCGCCATTTTTATCTGTAACAGTTTCATATGCTATACATGTGGCCTGACTCTTGATAAGATCCTCAGTTTGAGGCAGATCAGGCGCTAAATGTAAATAGGTAAAAAGCACATGTTCAGGCGTTAGCAATGCTCGCTCTGGTGCGAGAGGTTCTTTTACCTTGACTATCATCTCAGATTTTGAGAATAGTGCACTGGCACTGGGCAAAATGTTAGCACCAGCTGCTTCAAACTCGGTATCGGTGAGATCGATGCCCGCACCGGCGTTAGTTTCGATGTTGACAGTGTGACCTAACTTAACCAGTTCTTTTACACTCGATGGAACTAAGCCAACGCGGTACTCGTGATTTTTGATTTCTTTGGGTACGCCAATGATCATATTTCACCTCATGGATACAATATGGTTAGAAAACATATAAAAATAATAGGCTATCACGCTAGTGTAGGCGTACTTTTACTGCTTATGCACCTATAATAACTTTTAATGCGTGATATTATTTTGCTGGGATGTAATTGAATGGAATATAATAATGATGGATGTTAATACTAGACCGCTTAAAGACCTTGACCGTATCGATCGCAATATCCTTAATGAATTGCAAAAAGATGGTCGTATTTCAAACGTTGAGCTCTCAAAACGAGTGGGCTTAAGCCCAACACCCTGTTTAGAACGTGTACGTCGCCTTGAGCGCCAAGGTTACATCAAAGGTTACACGGCTATCCTTAATCCACTTTACCTTGATGCTTCATTACTGGTATTTGTTGAGATCACCCTGAATCGCGGTGCACCCGATGTGTTTGAGCAGTTTAATGGGGCGGTACAAGAGCTTGAAGAAATTCAAGAATGTCACTTAGTGTCGGGTGATTTCGATTACCTATTAAAAACCCGCGTATGTGACATGTCAGCCTACCGTAAACTTCTAGGCGAAACGTTATTGCGTTTACCAGGTGTAAATGACACGCGAACTTATGTGGTCATGGAAGAAGTTAAGCAGTCTAATTCTTTAGTGATTAAGACCCGCTAAGCTTTACCTTAGCAATGAAATAGATACAATAAAGAGCGGCTTAGAGCCGCTTTTTTTTTCTCATCAGGCGTTTGAAATGAACAAGGAACTCAGCTTGAACCAAGCAAAACCTATGTCTTCGTTATCGGGTGTGGCGCGTATTCTTGAAGTCAGTCTGGTCATCTGCCATGCCTTTGCCATTTTTATGATGCTGGCATTGATCACTTTCCATCCATCCGATCCGAGTTGGACCCAAACGGCTTGGGAAGGGGAGATTCATAACTCAGCAGGGGCTGCGGGTGCTTGGTTAGCGGATATTCTTTTGTTTGCTTTTGGCATTGCTGCTTATTTAATGCCTTTTGTTACCGTTGCGTTGGCTTGGCTGCTGTTCTGGAAGCCCAAAGGGCTATTGTCGTTAGATTATCTTGCACTTGGCTTGCGGGTCATCGGTTTTATTTTTATTGTGCTCGGTGTGACAGCCTTAGCTGCCCTTAATTTTGATGATATTTATTACTTCTCAAGTGGCGGTGTAGTCGGCGATATCTTATCTAAGGCCATGGTCAGCTATTTTGGCTTACTGGGCTCAACGCTGATCTTACTTTGCTTTATTGCTACCGGTTTTACCTTGTTCACGGGGATTTCGTTACTCATGTTCGTGGACAAACTCGGTGAGTACAGTATTAGAGCCAGCCGAGCACTGCTCCATATACCTAGCACTTGGCGTCAGTATAAGAGTGAACGAGCGGCGAAAAGTGCTCAACAAGATGGTGATAGTGTCTTGTTTGCTAAGGAATTACCAAAAAAACCAGCCGAGCCGACTAATCCAAACGATCCGCCGTTACCGAGTCTGGATAAAATATTGCCTGAGTTTGAATCGGCCATGGCCGCAGAGCCCGTTGGGCATGATCGACTTCAAACAAGCCAAATTCAGGCTAACAGTGACGCTAACGTGGCGCCTGTCATTCAGCATGATATTGATGAACCTAAGCTAGGTGAAGAGGAGGTTGCTCCTGCATTTGCACCTGACCCTTGCCGTGATGATGATTTGAATATGCCTTGGATGCCTGATCCAGACGAAGAAGCGTTGCCTGCTATTTTTGCCGACGACGTAAATCATCCCCCAGTTGAGCAACAGACAGCCGTCGCCGCTAAGCAGCATGATCATGATCCCGCTTTAGCCGATGCGCTCGTCCAATTGCAACAAAAGAAGGCGATGAAAGCAAACCTAGCGCCGTTGCCTTCAATCGATTTATTGGATCGCCCTAACAAAGCCCAAAACCCAATTACTCAAGAAGATATTGAACAAGTTTCACGTTTAGTTGAAGCTAAATTACTCGACTTTAACGTTCAAGCTAAGGTGATGGAAGTGTACCCTGGGCCGGTGATCACCCAATTCCAGCTTGAATTGGCCCCAGGCATAAAAGTCAGCAAAATAACTGGCCTAGCGAAAGACTTAGCCCGTGCCTTGTCGGCCATGAGTGTTAGGGTGGTCGAGGTAATACCTAATAAAACCTACATAGGGTTAGAACTGCCGAATAAATACCGCGAAACCGTGTATTTAAGAGAAGTGCTCGACTGCCAGCAATTTAAAGAAAATGCGTCGCCACTGACCATGGTGCTTGGCAGTGATATCGCGGGTAAACCTGTGGTTGTCGATCTGGCAAAAATGCCCCATTTATTAGTTGCAGGTACCACCGGCTCGGGTAAATCAGTGGGTGTGAACTGCATGATAGTGAGCTTACTTTACAAGTCGTCGCCTGAAGATGTTCGCTTGATCATGATTGACCCGAAAATGTTAGAGCTGTCGGTTTATGAAGGGATCCCACATTTGTTGGCCGAAGTGGTGACCGACATGAAAGATGCCTCTAACGCGCTGCGTTGGTGTGTGGGTGAAATGGAGCGACGTTATAAATTGATGTCTGCCGTTGGCGTACGCAACCTCAAGGGTTATAACGCTAAAGTGAAAGCGGCGATTGACTCTGGCAACCCGATGGTTGATCCCCTGTGGAAGCCGGGCGATAGCATGGACGAAATGGCTCCAGAATTAACTAAATTGCCTAGCATCGTCGTGGTGGTCGATGAATTTGCCGATATGATGATGATCGTTGGCAAAAAAGTAGAAGAGTTGATCGCCCGTATTGCGCAAAAGGCGCGTGCGGCGGGTATTCATTTGATCCTTGCTACTCAGCGCCCCTCGGTGGATGTGATCACTGGTTTGATAAAAGCTAACGTTCCCACACGAATGGCTTTCCAAGTATCAAGTAAGATCGATTCTCGCACCATCTTAGACCAACAAGGTGCGGAATCCTTATTAGGCATGGGTGATATGCTGTATTTACCACCAGGTACATCCGTGCCAGAACGAGTTCACGGCGCCTTTGTTGATGATCATGAAGTACATAAGGTTGTTGCCGACTGGAAATTACGTGGTGAGCCTGACTACATAGATGATATTCTATCGGGCGATACCACGGCCGATAATATGTTGCCGGGTGAAGTGGCCGAAGCCGAAGATGATGTCGATGCGCTCTACGATGAGGCGGTGGCATTTGTGACAGAAACCCGACGAGGCTCAGTTTCGGGCGTTCAACGTAAATTTAAAATAGGTTATAACCGAGCGGCACGTATTGTTGAGCAAATGGAACAACAAGGCATTGTCAGTGCGCCCGGCCATAACGGTAATCGCGAAGTATTAGCTCCGCCTCCACCAAGGAATTAACATGAATAAACTTTCTCAACTCGTTGTCTCTGCAGTAGCATCTTTGACTTTATTTTCCGGGGCAAGTTGGGCCGATGCAGCCACTGACCTGCAAACTAAGTTACAAAAAGTGGCTAAGTTTTCTGCCAGCTTCTCACAACAGGTGTTGGATATTGATGGTACCGTGATCCAACAAGCCAGTGGCGAGATGAAATTGGCGCAACCGGATCAATTTCGCTGGCAAGTTAAACAACCCGATGAAGAGTTGGTGGTCTCTAATGGCAGTACGGTGTGGATCTACAGCCCTTTTGTAGAGCAAGTTACCTTACTTGATCAAGCGGATGCAGTGGCGGGCACGCCATTTCTACTGCTTGCTTCAACGGATGCGAGCGTTTGGCAACAATACGACGTATCTCAAGCCGATACCCGTTATATCGTTAAGCCCAAGGATGATGAAGCAAACATTGCCGAGTTTAGTCTCAACTTTGATGCTCAAGACCAGCTAGTGGGTTTCAGCATCAAAGAGCGCCAAGGTCAAACCAGTGAGTTTGAATTAAGTAACCTAAACCTTGCGCCAACCTTAGCAAACTCCGACTTTGAGTTTGTTATTCCAGCCGGTGTTGAGGTTGACGATCAACGTTAATGGACAACCTCAGCCTTGATTTTTCACCAGACTTTCGCCCTTTGGCCGCCCGTATGCGGCCAACTAGCCTTGCTGAGTACGTTGGCCAACAGCATATAATCGGCCCTGACCAACCATTGCGTAAGGCGTTGGAAGCCGGGTTTTGCCACTCTATGATTTTATGGGGCCCCCCTGGCACAGGCAAAACCACCTTGGCTGAGTTAGCTGCTAAATACTGTGATGCTAAGGTTGAGCGTCTTTCAGCGGTCACCTCTGGGGTGAAAGATATTCGCGCCGCGATTGAACGGGCCCAGCAAAATGCCCAACAAGGACAGCGCACCTTATTATTTGTCGACGAAGTACATCGTTTTAATAAAAGCCAGCAAGATGGCTTTTTGCCCTTTATTGAAGATGGCACAATTATCTTCATTGGCGCAACCACGGAAAACCCCTCTTTTGAGCTCAATAATGCTTTGCTGTCGCGTACCCGGGTGTATGTTTTAAAGTCCCTTGAGGCGAATGATTTAACCAGTTTAATTGAGCGGGCCATTGACACTGGGTTCAGCGGCTTTCGTATCCAACTCGATGCGGGATTAACCGAGAAAGTCATTGCCCTTGCATCGGGTGATGGCCGTAAGGTGCTTAACTTTCTGGAGTTGATGGTTGATCTCGCACCTGAGCAAGACGGTCAAAAGCAACTGACAAAAGACTTACTGGCTGCTGTCGCTGGGCGTAGCGTGAGTAGCATAGATAAACAAGGCGATATCTTTTATGACTTAATTTCGGCCTTGCATAAATCGATTCGAGGCTCAGCGCCCGATGCTGCGTTGTATTGGTATGCCAGAATGTTAACAGCGGGTTGCGATCCTTTATATATTGCGCGCCGCTGTCTTGCCATTGCTTCAGAAGATGTGGGCAACGCCGACCCGAGAGCCATGCAGGTGGCGATTGCAGCTTGGGATTGCTTTAGCCGTGTAGGGCCCGCTGAAGGTGAGCGCGCCATTGCCCAAGCCATTGTCTACCTTGCTTGTGCGCCGAAAAGCAATGCGGTGTACACGGCATTTAAAGCCGCCCTGCGTGATGCCAAAGAACACGGTGATGCCAGCGTGCCGCTGCATTTACGTAATGCCCCGACGAGCTTGCTGGCCGAAATGGGCCATGGTGCCCAGTATCGTTATGCCCACGATGAGCCCAATGCTTATGCCGCGGGTGAAAATTACTTTCCCACAGAGCTGGCTAACCAGCGATATTATTTCCCGACCGAGCGTGGCCTGGAAAAACAAATCTCAGAAAAACTCAATTGGCTTCGCAGCCAAGACAACTTAAGTGAACAAAAGCGATATGACTAACTTAACCACCTTGCTATTTGTTGCTTGCGGCGGCGCAACAGGTGCTTGCATGCGATTTCTTATTAGTAATTGGGCGCTTTCTGCTTTTGGAAAAGGCTTTCCTTTTGGTACACTCATGGTCAATGTGATTGGCTCACTGATCATGGGGATAATGTTTGCATTACTGGAGCAAAACGTCATCAGCTCCAGCTTTTGGAAACCATTAATAAGCGTGGGCTTTTTAGGTGCTTTGACCACGTTCTCAACGTTTTCTATGGACAGCTTATTGCTGATCCAACAAGGTGAGTTAATTAAAGCCGTATTCAATGTTGCCTGTAATGTCGTGATTTGTATTGTCGCGGCTTGGCTAGGCACTCAGTTAATATTTAAAAGTTAAAGGTTAAGCATGTTAGATCCGAAATATTTGCGTGGTGATTTAAACGAAGTTGCTGCGCGACTAGCAACCCGAGGTTTTGAACTTGATGTAGCGAAACTGACCGAACTGGAAAATCAACGTAAAGAAATCCAAGTTCGTACCGAGAATCTACAAGCTGAACGTAATAGTCGATCTAAATCCATCGGCGCAGCAGCCAAACGCGGCGAAGATATTGCACCGCTTCGTGCTGAAATGGCACAGCTAGGTGAAGACCTTGATGCCGCAAAAGAGCAACTAAACCAATTGATGGCTGAGCTGAATGACCTTGCTTTAAGCATTCCTAACTTGCCTGATGAATCGGCGCCTATCGGTAAAGATGAAAACGAAAACGTAGAAATTCGCCGCTGGGGTGAGCCTAAATCTTATGATTTTGAAGTAAAAGATCATGTTGATTTAGGTGAAGCCCTAGGCGGGTTAGATTTCCCTGCCGCGGTTAAAATCACCGGCTCGCGTTTTATTGTGATGCAAGGTCAGATTGCGCGTATGCACCGTGCGTTGGCGCAGTTTATGTTGGATTTGCACACTACAGAGCATGGCTATACGGAAATGTATGTGCCATATCTGGTGAACGCTGACAGCTTATACGGCACAGGCCAGTTGCCTAAATTTGGTGGCGATCTGTTCCATACCCAGCCGGCAACAGAAGAAGGTCAAGGCCTATCCCTGATCCCAACGGCGGAAGTCCCCTTGACTAACCTGTCTCGTGATACGATTTATGCTGAGTCGGATTTACCGATCAAGATGACCGCACACACGCCTTGTTTTAGAAGTGAAGCAGGCTCTTACGGCCGTGATACGCGCGGTTTAATTCGCCAGCACCAATTTGACAAAGTTGAAATGGTGCAATTGGTACACCCAGAACAAAGTGATACAGCGCTTGAAGAATTAACCAGTCACGCAGAAACCGTGTTACAAAAACTGGGCTTACCTTATCGTGTGATGGCGCTATGTACCGGTGATATGGGCTTTGGTGCAGCTAAGACATACGATCTTGAGGTTTGGTTACCCGCGCAAAATACGTATCGAGAAATTTCTTCTTGTTCAAATGTACGTGATTTCCAAGCGCGACGCCTGCAAGCGCGTTTTCGTGCAGAAGGAGCGAAAAAGCCTGAGCTTATCCATACCTTAAACGGCTCTGGTTTAGCGGTAGGTCGCACACTCGTAGCGGTATTAGAAAACAACCAGCTAGCCGATGGCCGTATTGCCGTGCCAGAGGCCTTGGTGCCTTACATGGGTGGTTTAACCCACTTAGGTTAATTTCTATCTAAGCAAACAAAAAAGCAGCGAATTATCGCTGCTTTTTTTTTGCGTTAACATTAACCGCGAGATGGATTAACCATGTTGATAGATGTGAACATCGCGTTGTGGGAAGGGGATTGAAATGCCTTCTTCATCGAAACGGAGCTTAACAGCCCGGGTGACATCCCAATACACCGTCCAGTAATCGGCATTTTCCACCCAAGGCCTTACGGCAAAGTCCACTGAAGATTCACCCAGTGCGTGCACTTTAATGACATACTCATGGTCCTTGTCTTTAAGCACTAAAGGATGCGTCTCAAGGATGTCTTGCAATACTTGTTCGGCTTTACGAATATCATCCCCGTAGCCAATGCCAAATAGCATATCGACACGGCGATAGTTTTCTGCAGAGATATTATTGATGGTGTCGCCCCAGATTTTGTTGTTTGGGATGATCAGGCGCTGGTGGTCGAATGTTTTAATGGTCGTTGACACTAAGCTCATATGGCTGACTTTACCACGTACACCTCCTGCCACATCGACAAAATCACCCACATCAAATGGGCGATAAATTAAGATCATCATGCCTGAAGCAAAGTTTGATAGGGTGTCTTGCAGGGCCAGGCCAATAACAATTCCGGCAACACCAAAACCGGCCAATAAAGGACCAAGATTAATGCCCAATTGGCTAATGGCGATCAGCAACCCTAAAACGAAGGTGATTTTACCCGACAAGCCAATGAAGAATTCTTGCATCAATTTACTGAGCTTCATACTTGGGCGGCTGACGCTCTTTTTCACTGCGCGTTTGACCAGCTTTGACACACTGCGCGTGCCAATAATGATGGCAACGAACAATAAAAGGCGCATGATTAAAGTTGGGGTTTCAACCAAGGCCCACTCTTTGAAGCTCGTTAGCCATTGAGTCGCGAGGCCAGATACAACATTAAAATTCAATACATCAACGGTGATCTCACCTGTGATGCTGAATATCAGTTGCTTATACTCTGCTGTGTCGAGTTTGTAGCGGTCAAGCAACAGGACGGTATTTTCAAGATTGGCAACCAATAGTTTGGACACTTCTGCCAGCTGGCGCGCTGTTTTGGTTAATTCGGCTTTTTCCTCATCCGTGGTCACCAGCATTCTGTCTTGAAGGTCATTCTCGCGTTTATGGTAAAAGCGCAACATGTTGCTCAGCATATCTGCACGCGAAACGAGAGCCCTTTTGAATTTAGAGACTGAGCTTGATACGTCGAGGTTCATTTTTTCGCATAGGGTGAAGGTATCGGCAAGGGCAAAGTAATGTTGATCCAGCGTTATCATATTTTCATAAGCATAATTTGATAGCTCAATTTTCTTGGCATCAGCCGCTTGCTCTGCTGCATCTAGTAAACGATTTATCTCGGCCTTGGTGGTTTTGATTGCGGTTTCTAGGTACTTAACTTGCTCCATCAGTACAGGGCCAAGCTCGGTTTCATGGTCATCACCATAGGTATTAACCAGTAGAGTGACCTTGTCGCGCACTTGTTTGTTTTGACGGGATAAAACGTCTTCAAAATATAAGCGTTCCTCATCTGCGGTGGTGATGAGCTTGTTGTGTTCGACCACCATGTTTTGCTGCTGAACGTTAATCTCTGCTAGCGCTTGCTCAAACGCATCTGAATTTGCGTTTGTTAGTGAACTCACAAAAAAGAGGGCGAAGAAAATTAAATACTTGCGCATGCTTAACCTCGTCTGTTGGCGATGTACTCGTGTCAAGTTAAAGGCATTTTGCTGGCTTTGGCAAGCCAGCAAGCTTGGTCGCTTGTTTTGCGGGGCCTTGAGGAAATAATTTAAACAAGTAACGGCTGTTCCCTTTTTCAGGGCCAAACTTGTTAGCCATGGCCTTAACTAAGGCGCGTACTGCAGGTGAAGTGTTGTATTCGACATAAAATTCGCGAACAAACATAATCACCTCCCAATGGGCCGGGCTAAGCTCAATTTTCTCTTGTTCGGCGATGAGCTCAGCCAGTTCTGGCGTCCATTGATTGAGGTCGAGTAAATACCCTTGCTTGTCTGTTGCAATGGTTTGATTGTTTATCGAATACATGTTTAAGGAGCCTATTTTACCTTGCCGATGTGACACGCCAGCGCTTGAATGTCCGTTGCCGTATTGGCAATTAACTGTAGCTGCTGCACGATAGCCAGCTGTTCGGGCGTTAATTCAGTAATTTTTAATGGCGGTAATTGTGCCTCGATTTGTGTATTTTCACAATCCGGTGTGGTTATACTTTGTAATGCCTTGTTTAAGGCCTTTCGAGTGAGGGCTAAGATGGGGGCTAAATCGGGCCTTGTTTCTAATTCACTAAATTGTGAACGGTGTGCAGCCAAGGCAGAAATATAAGCCAGCAATGCATTGTTACGATTGGTTAGGGCATAACTTTCCTTAACCAGTTTTCGTTTAGAGCCAGGATCAATCAGCATATTCTGCCAGGCACTGGCCAGATTGATATCGGCAATATGGGCTTCTCGCCTCGCGACGCGATAGGGCAAGGACTCTTGCTTACCTTCTCGGTATTGCTCTATGACGTGCTCAAAGTAATTTAAATTCGCTTGTAATGATAGCGCCAGCAGTTTCGGCACTCGTTTATATTGCCATTCAGGCAAAATGAAACTGACCGTTAAGACGGCCAATAAACAACCCAGTAAGGTTTCTTGGATCCTTGGTAATACCACCTCAAGCCCGGTACCGGAGAGTAAGTTAAACACCATCATGACAAACAAGGTAATGAAGGTGACGGCCACGCTGTAATTGGTTTTCAAATAGGTGAAAAAGAAGAAGGCCGAGAGTGCCAATATAAAAAACTGTCCATAAAGGCTTGGCAGCCAGTAAAGCAAAGGAAAGCCAATCGCGACACCAATTAAGGTGCCGACTACACGTTGTATCAGTCGCTTACGGGTTTCGCTGAAGCTGGGTTGGCAAACAAATAAACAAGTAAGCAGCACCCAATAGCCCTTATCTAAAGTTAAATATTGTAGCAAGCCATAACCGATAACAAAGCACAGGCTCATGCGCACTGCATGGCGAAAAACCACAGACCGACTCTTTATGTGATGGTTGAATTTATCCCAGGCTTTAACCCTTGGCTCGGTTGCAAGCAAAGCATCACCGGTTAATTTGCTGCCAGTATGGCTGATTTCACTTGCTTCAATTAACAACTGGTGGATACCGGTTAGGTTTTTTAATACAAATGAAAGGGGCGTAAACACTGATTTTTCAAAATGGTGCTTACTGTCTAAATAAGCTAGCTGATCATGTAACGCTTTTACTGTCCAACGCAGTGAGGTCGGTACATTGTATGGCTTGCGCATTTGAATGGCTTTTCCCAACTGCTGGCTGGCTTGTGCTAGTTGACTGATGAGCTGATGAAAGCCCTGGGTCAACTCGGTATCGGCAAACGCGTGTTCGAGTTGACTGTATTGATAGTGGGTTGCGGTGATCCGTTCATGGATTTGCTGTGCAATTAAATAGTATTGTAGCAACAGATCAAGTCGTTCTTTTTTACCTGAGCCGTGGAGTCGATTATTCAGTGTGTCTTTGCAAGTGTTTAAGCTGTTAACCACGCTGATGTTTTGAATCACTAAGTTTTGTCTTACCGCAAGCCAATCCGTTTGCTGATTACCAAAAAAGCGGGATTTCTCTTGTTGATATCGACCAAGATTAAAATAGAGTTGTGCAAGTTGTTCGTGTAACGAGCGATAAGGAGAAATCCATGCCCAGACTAAGGAAAATAGGCCAAACCACAGTGCTCCCGCGGTGAGCTGTAAAGGTTGTACGTAAAAGGGCTGGTCCGGTTGAAAGCCAATCATGGTATAGATGGCAAGGAGCAACGCGCCGAAGGCAATTTGTCCGTATCGTTGACCAAAGCAGCCTAGCATGACAAATAAGAAGGTTGAGCTGGCTAGCCCCAAAGCAAATAACCAAGGTGTTTGGTAAAGTAACTCAACCGAAAAAGAGGCGACTAAGAAGCAGATTAATGTAATGGTTAAGCTTTTGAGCTTATTGCTGTTAGCGTCATCGGTTTCAGCAATGGCACAAGCCACTACCCCGAGGGCTAAGGTTAATGAAAGGGCCGTTTGTTGCCACAGGAGTGCTGGCAGTACAGTAAAGCTGATAGCACATAATACACGTGTGCCAGCATGAAAATACGTGTGAGTGATGAGGGTTCGAAACTGCTCATGAAGTAAAGATAATATGGCTTGCATGGAATAGAAAAAGATCAACTGGAGGTTATTAAAGCTACCAGCAGTGTAATTCATTAGAAAAGCAAAAGCCCCTACAATCAGGGGCTTTTTAACGTTTTAATGATTTAGATTAATTCCGGTAATCGAGGAGACTTAGGCTCGCGGAAATGAAAGCGGCCCTGCGCCGAAAAAGCGATTAATCGTCTCCGCCTATGCCTAGAATGCTAAGTAGGCTTACAAAAATGTTGTAGATAGAGACGTATAAGGTCACCGTTGCTGAGATGTAGTTCGTCTCACCACCGCGAACAATGTTTTGTGTGGTTAACATGATCACGGCAGAAGAAAACAGGATAAACATGCAGCTTAGGGCCAATGAAAGGGCAGGCATCTGCAGGAAGATGTTCGCTATCATGGCAACAATCAGTACCACAAAGCCAGTCACTATCATGCCATTAAGGAAAGACAAATCACGTTTTGTGGTCAGGGCGTAGGCTGATGTCGCGAAGAAAGCAAGGGCAGTACCACCTAGCGCAGTCATCACAGTTTCACCTGCACCTGCAGCTAAAAACATACCTATCATCGGGGCGAGGGTATATCCCATGAAGCCGGTGAATAGGAAAACAAAAACCAAGCCTAGACTTGAATTACGGTTTTTCTCCGTTAAAAACATCAGACCGTAAGCACCGATTAAAAACACCGCCCAGTGGACAGGTGGGGCCATAAAAGCCACAGAAAGGGCTGTCACGATAGCAGAAAAGGCTAAGGTCATGCCTAATAGAAAATACGTATTACGTAAGACTTTGTTGGTTTCACTGACATGTTCAACCGACTGAGTGTGACTAAATTGGTTCATTGCTGAATCCTCTACGTTAAGTTACAAATATTCTTTGCATCATATCAGTTAGGCTTACACCTGCTCGTCTGCACGAAACAGCAAGTGTCCAATGCCTATGTTCGTACGCACCATCATGCGCTTTCGATCTATCCAATACTATATCTATATGTAGTTATATAACTTCTTTTCAAGTCGTAAACAAAGACCGAGATAGATTAACACAATTTGATGGCCAAAGTGTATGTCTTCGCTTGCTTCGCACATACTCATGACTGATTGCCATTATCCACTGAGTTTATACACAAAGTAGGCAAAAAAGTCACCTAAAGATGAAGTTTGGGTTATGCACGGTTTTTTTTAGTAAAAACACGTAAAAAACCGCACTTTGGAGTTGCAATCGGCGCGGCAATTCCATTACTATGCGCCCCACTGCGGAGGGGTGGCAGAGTGGCCGAATGCACCGGTCTTGAAAACCGGCGAGGGTTAATAGCTCTCCGAGAGTTCAAATCTCTCCTCCTCCGCCACTTCTTGCTTGACTCCTGATTTCCACATCGATTAAATATCAATCCCAACAAAGCCTTAGCAAACTTTTATCAGTATTTCTTTGCGTTATGTAGCAAAAACGTAATTATATTCTGGATCTGCCGTAATAGAGTTTTTTAATTGAGTCAGTTTGGTTATTATCAAGAAAAGTCTGGCTCAATTCCGATCTAGGCGACTAGTTTTTGCGGAGTAACTCTCTTGATTAACGTATTTCTTGTTGATGACCATGAGTTGGTACGGACAGGGATCCGACGTATTCTTGAAGACATTCGTGGTATCAAAGTGGTGGGCGAAGCCCAAAGTGGTGAAGCTGCGGTGCAATGGTGTCGGGATAATAATCCAGATGTGATCTTAATGGATATGAATATGCCGGGCATAGGTGGTTTAGAAGCCACGCGTAAAATCTTAAGGTATAACCCTGACGTTAAAATTGTGGTGCTGACGATTCATACGGAAAACCCGTTTCCAACCAAAGTGATGCAAGCAGGAGCTGCTGGTTATTTAACCAAGGGTGCAGCGCCTGATGAAGTGCTCAATGCTATCCGAGTAGTTAACGCGGGACAGCGTTACTTATCTCCAGAAATTGCGCAACAGATGGCGTTATCTCATTTTACACCCGATGAAGAAAACCCATTCAAGAACTTATCTGAGCGTGAACTGCAGATAATGCTGATGATCACTAAAGGACAAAAGGTGAATGAAATTTCAGAGCAATTAAGCTTAAGTCCGAAAACCGTTAACAGTTATCGATACCGCCTTTTCAATAAACTCGATATCAGTGGTGATGTTGAGCTTACTCACCTTGCCATACGCCATGGTATGTTAGATGCGGATACCCTATAGCAGCATTCGCTGTGTCATATTAAACAGGTGCCAATGGGCACCTTTTTTTTGGTTTGATGTATGAGCCAGTTATTTGATCCTAAAGCTTTTTTAAAAACGGTCACGAGCGAGCCCGGTGTCTATCGGATGTATGATAGTCAGCAAACCGTGATTTACGTGGGTAAAGCAAAAAACCTAAAGAATCGCCTGAGTAGCTATTTTCGTAGTCAATTGGATAACGAAAAAACGCGGGTACTCGTTAAAAACATCGCTTCGATTGATGTCACCGTCACTCATACAGAAACCGAAGCTTTGATCCTCGAGCATAACTACATTAAAAAATACATGCCGAGATACAATGTGTTATTACGTGATGATAAGTCGTACCCATACATCAAGATTTCTGATCATAAGCATCCACGTATTAGCGTTCATCGCGGTAGTAAAAAAGGCAAGGGACAATTTTTTGGTCCGTACCCGAGTGGGGGGGCGGTGCGAGAAAGTTTGCATTTAATGCAAAAGCTATTTCCTGTACGCCAATGTGAGGACAGCTATTACAAGAATCGCTCGCGGCCGTGTTTACAATATCAACTTAAACGTTGTCTTGGGCCATGCACTAACATGGTCAGTGACGATGAATATCGGCAGCAGGTTGAGTTAGCAACGCTGTTTTTGCAAGGGAAAAGTCAGGCTGTGATTGGTCAAATGGTAGAGAAAATGCAACAGGCCAGTGATCAACTGCTGTTTGAGCAAGCGGCGCGTTATCGTGATCAAATTCAGGCTTTACGTAAGGTTTCTGAGCAACAAAGTGTCACTGGCGTGGGTGAAGAGTTGGATGCCATTGGTTTTGCCTATCAAAATGGCTTAGCCTGCATCCATGTATTGTTTATACGCCAAGGACAAGTATTAGGAAGCCGCAGTTATTTTCCTAAGGTCCCTAATGCGAGCTCTGCCGATGAGGTATTAGGTGCATTTGTCAGCCAGTTTTATTTCTCGGGTGCCAATGGTCGTATTGTGCCAAAGCAGATTTTAATTAGTCACGCTTTTGAGGGGCAGCAGGCGTTGAGCTCTGCGCTGTCTGAGTATGCTCGCTTTAAGGTGAGCTTAACCGATAAAGTGCGAAGTGACCGCGCTGGTTTTTTACGTTTAGCCTGCACTAATGCTCAATCAGCTTTAACGACCAAACTCAGTCATAAAAGTACAATGCAACAACGTTTTTACTTGCTGCAAGAGGCGCTTGATTTTGAACAACCCATTAAGCGTATGGAATGTTTCGACATTTCTCATACCATGGGGGAGAAAACCGTGGCATCGTGTGTGGTGTTTGACCGTGATGGACCACAGAAATCACAATATCGCCTGTTTAACATCAGTGGTATCACCGGCGGTGATGATTATGCCGCGATGAAACAAGCGTTAACTCGACGATACAAAGAGCGTCAAGAAGAGGATAAGATACCGGATATCATCTTTATAGATGGTGGCTTGGGCCAATTAGCGCAAGCCGAAGCGGTTCTTGAGCAGTTAAGCGACAATTTTTCAGTCAAAATGCCCATTTTGATCGGAATTGCAAAAGGGGTAACCCGCAAACCAGGTCTCGAAACGTTGATCATGGGACAAAGCCACGAGGAGCTTGAAATGTCGGGCGATTCGCCCGCTCTGCATTTGATCCAGCATATTCGTGATGAATCCCATCGTTTTGCTGTTGCGGGTCATCGTTATCGTCGTGATAAAGCCAGAAAGCAAAGCAGCTTAGAGTCGATAGCAGGGGTAGGGCCTAAGCGCCGCCAAGCGCTGTTGACCTATTTAGGCGGATTACAAGAGGTTAAAAATGCATCGGTTGATGATCTTGCTCGTGTCCCGGGCATAAGTCATGAGCTTGCACAAAAAATCTATGATACATTGCACCATTAATTGACCAAGCATGCGCTAACATACGTTGTAACAATAATGATTAATATTCCCAATATCTTAACGGCATTTCGTGTTTTTCTGATCCCTGTTTTTGTTGTTTGCTACTATTTACCGATCAATCATGCTGCATTTTGGGCCGCCTTTTTCTTTTGCTTGGCTGCCGTGACTGACTATTTTGATGGTTATTTAGCTCGAAAATTAGAGCAACAAACGCCCTTTGGTGCTTTCTTGGATCCGGTGGCCGACAAGTTAATGGTAGCGGTGGCCTTAGTTGTGATTGTTGAGCACTATAATTCGCTCTGGGTTACGATTCCTGCAATGACCATGATAGGGCGGGAGATTATTATTTCGGCCCTTAGAGAATGGATGGCCGAGTTAGGCAAACGTGCCAATGTGGCTGTTTCTTCACTGGGTAAGTGGAAAACAACGGCGCAAATGCTTGCTCTGGTTGCGTTAATCTGGCAGCAAGCACCTTGGATGGAATATGCAGGGTTAACCTTATTGTATGTGGCAACGGCACTGACATTCTGGTCCATGTTCAATTATTTATCGGCGGCATGGGGAGATTTGCGCGCTTAATTCAGCTGGTTTGCTTATTTAATATTCGCTTTGCGTATTTTATAAGCGAGTAGTCAAAAACTTTAAAAAAGTCTGTTGACTGGCTCAGATTATTCATTAGAATGCGCAGCACATTCAGCGACAGCGATACAAGTTATCCGTCGTCTAAGCTAAGAACAAAAAGCTTTCTATGAAGCGGTACTAGCTAAGCTACGTTGTAAAGAGACGCAACCTTTGCATCAGAATTAGTAAAGCAAAAGAAAGATTCAAAGCGGTACTAGCTCAGCTGGTAGAGCGCAACCTTGCCAAGGTTGAGGTCACGAGTTCGAACCTCGTGTACCGCTCCAAATTTGTGTCGCCCGGGTGGTGAAATTGGTAGACACAAGGGATTTAAAATCCCTCGCTGGTAACAGCGTGCCGGTTCAAGTCCGGCCCCGGGCACCATTCTAGTTGAACTAGAAAATAGCGAAAACATTTAAATGAAGCGGTACTGGCTCATCTGCGTTAAATGAGACGCGACCTTTTGAAGCTGAGTTAGTAAAGTAAAAAAGTTATATGAAGCGGTACTAGCTCAGCTGGTAGAGCGCGACCTTGCCAAGGTCGAGGTCACGAGTTCGAACCTCGTGTACCGCTCCAAATTGAAAAGAATCTCGTAAGAGAATGGCGGAATGGCAGAGTGGCCATGCAGCTGATTGCAAATCAGTCCACCTCGGTTCGACTCCGGGTTCCGCCTCCATTGTTCGTGTCGCCCGGGTGGTGAAATTGGTAGACACAAGGGATTTAAAATCCCTCGCTGGTAACAGCGTGCCGGTTCAAGTCCGGCCCCGGGCACCATTCTAGTTGAACTAGAAAATAGCGAAAACATTTAA
>NZ_JAIMJB010000020.1:0-19304 GCF_021295345.1 Motilimonas eburnea | reverse complement strand
AATGAAGCGGTACAAGCTCAGCTGCGTTATATGAGACGCGACCTTTTGAGGTAGAGTTTGTAAAGCAAAAAGTAATTAAGCGGTACTAGCTCAGCTGTGTTATAAAGAGGCGCGACCTTTATACCAGAGCTAGTAAAGTAATAGAAAGATGCAAAGCGGTACTAGCTCAGCTGGTAGAGCGCGACCTTGCCAAGGTCGAGGTCACGAGTTCGAACCTCGTGTACCGCTCCAAATTAAAAAGAATCTCGTAAGAGAATGGCGGAATGGCAGAGTGGCCATGCAGCTGATTGCAAATCAGTCCACCTCGGTTCGACTCCGGGTTCCGCCTCCATTATTCGTGTCGCCCGGGTGGTGAAATTGGTAGACACAAGGGATTTAAAATCCCTC
The DNA here is from genome assembly GCF_021295345.1 of Motilimonas eburnea. GTDB lineage: Bacteria > Pseudomonadota > Gammaproteobacteria > Enterobacterales > CBDFNC01 > Motilimonas > Motilimonas eburnea. Next base: position 18,917 of record NZ_JAIMJB010000020.1, on the reverse strand, counting down.
GCTGGTAACAGCGTGCCGGTTCAAGTCCGGCCCCGGGCACCATTCTAGTTGAACTAGAAAATAGCGAAAACATTTAAATGAAGCGGTACTAGCTCAGCTGCGTTAAATGAGACGCGACCTTTTGAGGTAGAGTTGGTAAAGTAAAAAGTAATTAAGCTGTACTAGCTCAGCTGCGTTAAATGAGACGCGACCTTTTGAGGTAGAGATGGTAAAGCAAAAAGTATATGAAGCGGTACTAGCTCAGCTGGTAGAGCGCGACCTTGCCAAGGTCGAGGTCACGAGTTCGAACCTCGTGTACCGCTCCAAATCAAGAAGCCTGACGTAAAGTCAGGTTTTTTTTTTGCGTGAGAAAAAGTAAAATCATACGATAAATGGTTAATTCATACTGGGCTGTCGTTTTTATGATGAAATTTTTGTTTGGGTTGCTCTTGTATAGCCTGATGGCTGTCGGCCATGCAGCAACGGCAGATCTGGAAAAATTAATGGCCAAGCAAGCGAATGCCGCGCTTGCATTGATGTCGTTTAGTATCGTGCCTGATGTCACGACAAGCACACTCAACATCAAAAATAAAAATACGGAAGATGCTGCATTGATGCTTACTCAATTGGGCGGAGGGGCGACGTTATCAGAATCAACACCTATATACCTAGAAGGCACGTTAGCCTACAGCCGATACGATCCTACCTTTGTCATTACCCGAGGTGAAAACACCCAGTCTGTTCCACTTAAATGGAACAGTGTCTCTGTCAGTGGAGGTATTGGCTGGGACTTTCCCATTGCGCAAGATTGGGTAGTCAGGCCCATCGTCAATATTGCATTGGGCCACGTTGTCAGTGACTTGCGCATCGCCCAGTGGTATATCAATGATAAGTATGATCTTGATTTCTCATTCATCGACGGCGGCCGGTTGAATGCCGTTGGTTTTGGTGGTTCAGTGATGTTGGATTACGAGCTGGTATCGCCCAAGCACGATTTAGATTTAGAACTGAGGTATAGCTACATCCGCCTTGAAAGCTTTGGGTCGAGTTCGCGAGCCATAGAAGGCCAAGCGAATGCAGAAAACCTGTCCGTCTACATGCGGCGGCGCGCGCCCACTGGCTATAAAATGTTACAAAGGCCAATACGATATGTACTAGAAGGGGCTCATACGCAGTTTTTAGGTGAGCAGCGTGGCGCATTAGGATTTGATTATATGAGCTCAACAGGTATTGGTATTGAGCTTGATTCAAGTGCTTATGATGTATTCATTACACGAACACGCTTGGTGCTGCGATATATGTTTGGTCAAAATACTGATGGTTACTCACTTGGCTTAGCAATGAGCTTTTAACGATGGAGTTTTGAATGAGTTTTAGCCCGTTATTGGATGATTTAATTAAAAGCTTACAATGCCTTCCCGGTGTAGGGCCAAAATCGGCACAACGCATGGCCTTTTATTTGCTGGATAAAAACCGGACAGGGGCAAGTCAATTAAGCGGAGCAATTGATAAGGCAATCAACCAAATCGGCCATTGTCAGCGCTGTCGCACCTTTACTGAAGATGAAATTTGTCGCTTGTGTGCGAATCCAAAACGCCATCAAAGTGGTCAATTATGCGTGGTCGAAACACCGGCAGATCTTCTGGCCATAGAGCAAACAGCACAGTTTTCTGGCACCTATTTTGTGTTGATGGGTCATTTATCACCCCTCGATGGCATCGGTCCGTCTGATATAGGTTTAGACATTTTAGCTCGTCAGTTAGGGCAAGGTGGAATACAAGAGCTGATTTTAGCCACCAACCCAACGGTTGAGGGCGAAGCCACTGCCTATTATATTGCAGAGCTAGCCAAACAGCATGATATTCAAGTCAGTCGCATTGCCCATGGTGTGCCTGTCGGCGGTGAGCTTGAACTGGTTGATGGCACCACCTTATCTCACTCATTTGCCGGTCGAGTGGCGTTAAAATAACCTTTCTTCAGATAATAAGGGAAAATTTTAGTTTTTCCCTTGAAACCCCTCACTAGCAGCCCCACTGTTATTCCTAGTGTTAAACCCTATGAATAAGAGACGTAAGATGACAGACGCCGTTCATACAGAAACTCATGGCTTTCAAGCCGAAGTAAAACAATTATTACAATTAATGATTCACTCTTTGTACAGCAACAAAGAAATCTTCCTTCGTGAGTTAGTATCTAATGCTGCAGATGCCTCCGATAAGCTGCGCTTTAAGGCATTGTCTGATGCTTCACTCTATGAAAACGATGGTGATTTAAAAGTCCGTTTAAGCTTTGATAAAGACGCTAAAACCATCACTATTGCCGATAACGGTATCGGGATGACGCGTGATGAGGTTATTGAACACCTAGGTACGATTGCAAAATCCGGTACGAAAGAATTTTTTAATCAGCTATCGGGTGATCAAGCCAAAGATTCGCAACTGATTGGCCAATTCGGTGTGGGTTTCTATTCTGCCTTTATTGTGGCTGATAAAGTGACGGTTAACACCCGTGCCGCTGGGGTCGCCGCCGAACAAGGTGTGCAATGGCAATCTGCAGGGGAGGGCGATTACACCGTTGCTGATATTACTAAAGCTGATCGCGGCACAGAAATCATCTTACACTTACGTGAGGGTGAAGAAGACTTGTTAAACGATTGGCAACTGCGTCAAATTGTTAGCAAATACTCAGACCACATCAGTATCCCTGTCGAAATGTACAAGGATGAAGAGCCTGAATCTGAAGGCCCTGAGGGTGAAAAAATCCCAGCCGTCCCAGGCCATTGGGAAGCCATTAACAAAGCAACCGCTTTGTGGACGCGAAACAAGTCGGATATCTCAGATCAAGAGTATTGTGAATTTTACAAGCACATATCACACGACTTTGAAGATCCCCTAAAATGGGTTCATAACCGTGTAGAGGGTGAACAAGAATACACCAGCTTATTGTATATTCCGTCTCGTGCACCGTTTGATTTGTGGAATCGTGAAAAACAGCATGGCCTTAAGCTGTATGTTCAGCGCGTCTTTATTATGGATGATGCTGATCAGTTCATGCCAACCTATTTACGATTTGTGAAGGGCATTTTAGATTCAAACGATCTGCCATTAAACGTGTCTCGTGAGATTTTACAAGATACTAAAGTGACCGCAAAATTACGTAGTGCTTGTAGCAAGCGTGTGCTGTCAATGCTTGATAAGTTGGCTAAGGACGAAGAGAAATACCAAGGCTTTTGGAATGAGTTTGGCCAAGTGCTAAAAGAAGGCCCAGCCGAAGACTTCAGCAACAAGGAAAAGATAGCTAAGTTGTTGCGTTTTGCTTCTACACACACAGATGAAGCGACACAGAATGTCTCCTTTGACGCTTATGTTGAGCGCATGAAAGAAGGTCAGGAAAAGATATACTACATTACCGCCGATAGTTTCAATGCAGCTAAAAACTCACCGCATCTTGAGATATTCCGTAAGAAAGGCATTGAAGTGTTCTTAATGTATGATCGCATTGATGAATGGCTACTCAGCCACCTTAGCGAATTTGATGGCAAGCAACTGGTTTCCATCACTAAAGGTGATCTTGACCTAGGTGACTTAGAAGATGCCGAGTCAAAAGAGCAAAAAGAGAAGCAAGAAAGTGAGTTTGCCAGCTTCCTTGAGCGAGCTAAGACCGCATTAGGCGACCAAGTGGCTGAGGTCAAATTAACTCACCGACTCACTGATACGCCGTCATGTATCGTTGCTGGAGCTCATGACATGAGCACACAAATGATCAAACTGATGCAGTCTGTTGGCCAAACAGTACCAGAGCAAAAACCCGTTTTTGAATTAAACCCTGATCACAGTATGGTCAAACATGTGGCTGATATTCAAGACGAAGACACTTTCACGCAGTGGCTAAATTTGCTGTTAGACCAAGCCGTGCTATCAGAGAAAGGCAGTTTGGATGATCCTTCACAGTTTGTACGTCGCATCAACGAGTTGTTAATGAAATAGTGCATGGTGTGATTTGAGATAGGGGGGAGCTTAGGCTCCCTTTTTTATTGTCAGGACACTGTTTATGTTGAATGTATCAATAGTGATGAGTAAAAGTATGAGGTACGCCAATAAAATAAGATTTTCATTTCGCTAGACCTTAGCGACCCTCCTAGATGTGTTAGAATGAGGGGAAATTAACAATAAAGCACGGATGCGCTTTGATGTTTGTTATGCAAACCTTGATACGGAAACTCACCCTATGCAAATAAGGCTACCAGTATTTGCTGTTTTACTGATATTTGCCGTTGCCATTATCCCAGCTTGTTTGGTTACTGTTTTACAGTACAAGCAGACATACCAAGCGATTGAAAAATCCGCTCAAGCGAACATGGCCTTGCATGCAAAACTTGCCAATGAAAAGTTAGTCAATCACATTGCCATGTTTACCCTTAGCATCAGTTATTTTGCTAAAGAAAAGGGTGCGCAAGATCTAGAAAATGTTTCGATCCGCCTACTCAATAACTCATTAAGGCAATTTTCAAACACGTACAGCGGTATTGACTCGCTTTATGTACTTGATGCCAACGGGGCGGTGAAAACGGGTATTGGCGCGAGTATTGAAGATGTTCAGCAAGCTGACTTTTTTGCCAAGTTAAAGCAGCTTAAAGCAGGGCCAAAACAAAGTGGCTTTATCCATATTAGCAATGCAAAGTTGTTTCCCAATTCCATTACCCCTTACGGTTTGGGCATTGTGACGCCAATATTACGTGCCGATGATGAAGTGCAAGGTTATTTAGTTGCCTTGATTGCCAATGATACCCTAAGTCAGATCCTGCGGATTGTGCTGCCGGAGTATAACGTCGCGTTTTACTTGAGTGGTAAATGGATAGGTGGGGAGTATTGGAGTGATCCAACGGGTTACAGTTTTCATGACTTTAAAGTAACCCTTAAACCTAAGGGGTTTGCCAATGCTTATTCATTAACGGTCAAACTGGCTGAGCCAACGGAGCGCTTAGGCAATCAAGTCGAAGAGGTTGCCTCTCCTATTATTAGTACCCAGTTAGCATTAATTGGTATTTTACTGATCCTAACGCTTATCTTTGCGCACCTTACGTCACGAACACTGGGGCGATTAAACAATCTGATACGAGACTTTCAGTCCGATTCAAATGCACCGCAACGTCACAGTTTCTTTATCGTAGAGTTTAGCCAAGTGTTTAAAATGTTCAGCGATATGAAACGAACCATAGGTCAACAAGTCATCCATCTGAAGAAGAAAAATGATGAGTTGGTTAATGCTGACTTGGTGAGACAAGAATACATAGACAAGGTAGAAGAGCTCAACCGAGACTTAGAAGACAAGGTTTACCAACGCACAGCCGAATTAGAACACACATTACATTTGGTTAAAGAAGGTAACGAAGTACTTGAGCGGGTGATCATGTTTCGGCGTGCACTGCAAAATGTCAACTCTAATGAAGACATTGCCATCCTCACGTTAGAAAACTTAGAACAAACGATAGAGCAACTCCAGTTTGCCATTTATCTCAGTGAAGGGCGGGGCAATGGTGAGGTTAAGCTGCAATCTGCCAGTGCGAATTTTGACCTAGACGCGATGTTGATTGAAATAATGCATCTAGGCGATGAAGCTTGGCATCAGGGGGTATGTTCTCTTGAAAGCGGTATTCCCGTACTGAGGTTAGGAAGCGTTAAACAACCTGTTGGCTGGCTTGCGGGAAACAAAATGCCAGAGCTGGAATACTCGCAGTGGCTATTATTATTCAGCAAAGAGCTCAGTAACTTCCTTGAGATCCGTGCATTAACCCAAGAGTTGGATTACTTAGCCAGCACAGATAGTTTAACCGGCTTAGGTAACCGCAAAGCATTTGACGACGACATGCTTGCTTTTGAAACACAACTCGATTCAGAAGTTGGGCTGTTTATCATCGACGTTAATGGTCTTAAGCAAGTGAATGACAACAAAGGCCATGAAGTAGGTGACAAATTATTGGTTAAGGTCGCTGAATTTATCCGTCACTGTGCGCAAGGGATCACTGAGCGCTGTTACCGTTTAGGCGGTGATGAATATGCCATCATCCTGAGTAATGAACAGTTAAAAATGAGCCAAGACTTATACCGTCGGCTGGTGAAGGAGCAGGCAAAAGTGGATTTTGCGTTTGATGTGTTAGGTGGCTTTGATAAGTTTAGTTGCAGCATAGGCTATGCATCAACAGAGAATACAATATTTTCAATGCTTTATAGCGTAGCCGATCAAAATATGTATAGCGTAAAAAAAGATCACTATAAACATATTAGGCAACGTTAAGTGCAGCATTAGATGAAAGTGTAATCTGGAAAAACTGACATAGACTTGAGAAATCGCAGGCAGCAGTGTAAATTGCTGCTTCCAAATTTAAATAATCATAGATAAGCACAATCATTAGGGGAGTTTTTTATGCGCATTATTCTTTTAGGCGCGCCAGGGGCAGGCAAGGGTACACAAGCTCAATTCATCATGGAAAAATACAACATTCCACAAATTTCTACTGGTGACATGCTGCGTGCAGCAATCAAAGCGGGTACTGAGCTAGGCCTGAAAGCAAAAGAAGTAATGGATGCAGGTCAACTCGTATCCGATGATTTAATCATTGGCTTAGTGAAAGAGCGTGTTGCGCAAGATGACTGTAAAGGTGGTTTCCTTCTAGACGGTTTTCCACGTACTATTCCACAAGCAAATGCAATGAAAGAAAACGGCATCGATGTCGATTTCACGTTAGAGTTTGACGTGCCAGACGAAGAAATCGTTAAACGCATGAGCGGTCGCCGTGTTCACCCTGGCTCTGGTCGTGTTTATCATGTGGTTTACAATCCACCAAAAGTGGAAGGTAAAGATGATGTTACCGGTGAAGACTTGGCCATTCGTCCAGATGACGTGGAAGAAACCGTACGTAAACGCTTAGGGATTTATCACGAGCAAACTAAGCCATTAGTTGAGTTCTACACTAAAGATGCTGAAGCTGGTTTAAGCAAGTATTTCAAGCTTGATGGTACGCAAAGTGTTGACGCTATCAGCAAAGAGTTAGCGGATATCTTAGGTTAAGCTAAACCTGCAGTAAAAAAGCCTCCAGTATGGAGGCTTTTTTGATCGCACTTGGTATATCACCTAACATTTCTCACCTTATGCTTCTCGCTTTGGCAAGCTGGGGGCTCCTGCTGCAAATATATCTGTACCCATGTCGACCCCCTTTAATGAAGCGTCTTATAGTTAGCTAAATGGGCCATATCAGAACCATCAAGTAGAATGGCACTGCCCATGCCCATTTTTGCGGCTTGCTTTAACGCTTTTAAACTGGCTCCTTGTAAGCCACTGCTATCACAAACCACTAACCGAGTATGAATGGACTCAAGGGCCAGCGCTAAGCATCGGGCCTTAGTACGTGACTTACTTGATCTTACAATTAAAATTTTTCTCCAGTCGACCCCATGAGCCGCTAAAAAGTCACAATCTAAATGGGCAGGTGGATCAATAAACACTAACCAGCCTGAAAGTTGACTGTGGTAGGCAAGTTTACTTACCCATTCGACACTTGAGGTCGTCTGCGCAGACAGTTTGGGCGCAGTGGTTAGCTTTGGGCCTAGGTGCATGGTTGAAGGTGTCATGGAGCCAAAGTGGGTGGATAGTGTTTGCTGCATGATTAAAGTCCTGTTTAAAAATACATACTGTATAAAACAACAGTATTTCATTTTCGGTATAAGATCAAGTTGATCGGGCAAAAAAAATACAGATGTCAGTGTGAAGTGCCCGCTTGCTAACTGAAGGAAAAATATTCCCTAGGCTGCGTTGTTTAACTAGGTTAATCTATTGTTATATTTGATAGTATTGTGATGTTTAGGTGGCTTTATGGGATTGTTTGATAAGTTTTTCGGCGAATTTATTGATATTGTGGAGTGGTTAGATCCTTCCCATAACACGTTGATTTATCGATTTGAACGCTATCAGAATGAATTAAAAAATGGGGCAAAATTAATCGTAAGGGAATCACAAGTTGCTGTGTTTATTGAACAAGGCAAGATTGCTGATGTGTTTAGTCCGGGAACCTACACCTTAACCACAGAAAATTTACCCGTCCTGAGTACCCTGCGTGGTTGGAAACATGGCTTCAACAGTCCGTTCAAGGCCGAAGTTTACTTTGTTAGTACCAAGCAATTTACCGACTTGAAGTGGGGCACCAAGAGCCCGATTACCTTACGCGATCCCGAGTTTGGCCCATGTCGATTACGCGCGTTCGGTAATTACTGCTTTCGCATAAGTGATCCTTGCCTGTTTATAAAAGAGATAGCTGGGACTGATGGCCAATTTACCACCGATGTAATCAGCCACCAACTACGCAATTTAATCATCACGTTTTTCAGTGACGCACTCGGTGAAGCAAAAATTCCAGTGCTTGATTTAGCGGCAAATTATCATGAGCTTGGTGATGTGATCAGATCGCCACTCGACCAACAATGTCAGCGTTACGGCCTAACCTTAACCAGCTTTTTAGTTGAGAATATCTCCTTACCGCCAGAAGTTGAACAAGCGCTAGATAAGCGCACCAGTATGGGGATCATTGGAGATTTAGGTAAGTTTACCCAATTTCAAGCAGCGCAAAGCATGGAGGCGGCCGCAGCCAATCCAGCTGGAGGGGCGAGTGAAGGCATAGGGCTTGGTGTAGGCATGGCAATGGCAAATCAAATGGCTAGCCATATGGCTAACCAAGGACAAGGTGGCACGGGGCAAAGCCAGCAAAACATTAATCCACAGGCTGTGACTCCGCCGCCATTACCTGCCACCGAACAGTTTCATGTTGGCCTAGATGGAAAAACGGTTGGGCCCTATGATATCCCACAACTGACTGAATTGATTCGCCAAGGTAAAGTTGGTGAAGCAACCCTGTTATGGCAACCCGGGATGAGTGGTTGGCAACCTGCTAGGGAAATAGAAGCAATTCAGTCTATTTTGCAGCAAACCCCACCGCCATTACCGGAGCAATAATGTGGAAGTCGTAAAACAACAAACTTGCAGTTGTCAGCAATGCGGTGCCCAGCTTAAGTTTGATTTAAAGGATCAGGTTTTAACTTGTCCCTACTGCCAGCATCAACAAACCATTGAGCAAAGCGATCAAGGTGTCTATGAACGCGATCTTGTTTTTGCTCTAGAGCAACAAAGTCAGGTGGCGGCATCAGAGCCGATTCATGGTTTTAATTGTGAGCAGTGTGGCGGCTATAACCAAATACAATCTTATCAATCTGCGGGGCTTTGCCTCTATTGCAATGCGCCCTATGTATTAGACCAGGTGCAATCTGAGCAGCATCTCATGCCGCAAGCCTTGCTGCCTTTTTCCATCAGTCAAGAAAGTGCGCAAAGAGAGATAAAAAAATGGTTGCATAGCCTATGGTTTGCACCAACAGGGTTAAAAAGGATCGCCAAGGTCAGTGATAAATTAAAGGGTATTTACTATCCGTTTTGGACCTTTGATGCCAATAGCTCAACTTACTACGAAGGCCAAAGAGGAACACATTACTACACCAATGAAACCTACACGACAACCGAAAATGGTAAGTCTGTGACACGGACTCGACGTGTCCAGCACACCCGCTGGGTAAACGTGTCGGGGCGCATTGAAAATAGCTTTGATGATGTGCTGGTTGCTGCCAACACGGCCTTACCAGAAACCAAACTTGATGCCTTGTCACCTTGGTTACTTGATCGCTTGATCCCTTACGATAAAGACTACCTGCGTGGATACGTGGCGCAAAGTTATAACGTGCCATTACGCCGCGGGTTTGACAATGCGAAACAAGCCATGGCTGGCGAGATCCGTCGAGGTATTTGTAACCAAATTGGTGGCGATGATCAGCGGGTCACTAATATGCAGCCCCATTATCGCGATTTAAGCTACAAATACATCTTGCTGCCCATTTGGTTAGGCGTATTTCGCTACCATAAAAAGTCATATCAAATCCTCGTTAATGCCAGAACGGGTGAAGTACAAGGAGAGCGGCCCTATAGCTGGCCGAAAATAACCCTCGCTGTTATCTTAGCGGCTAGCCTAGCTTATGGCGTGTGGCGCTTTTTTTCTGTCTTTTAGTTGTGTAGTAAATTACTGTTCTTTACATAAAATTAATATATTTTGTGTATTTAAGATATTTGTTATGTCAATCTCATTCCAGTTTGAGTTTCACGAAAATCAGCGCCGTGCAAACGTGCTGTCAGTAATGGGGGGCTGCTATCGCGAAACAGATCAAACTGAAAAATACTTAATACTTATGTAAATCCATATTGATATTAAATGATAGTGATTATCACTTGTATTTAATGGTGGCTTTTGATTATATTGGACTACTAATCATTATATGCAGCCTCATTAAATATATGAAAAAACGTGTTCAGTTATGGTTACTGAAAAATCCGAAAGTAGCCCTTGTCCTAGGTACTTTGTATGGCGTATTGATCGCATGCGGCCTTTTTTCAATGATGTTGGCAACGTCTGGTTTGCTACTTTCATTACTATTACAGACTAGGTGAATTGGCGTTAGCAAGGGCATAATGAGTCGAGCAACTGCCAAACAGGCGAATAAAAGGAGCGATGATGAACACGGTTAATTTTGGTCAAACCCAAGTTGCACCGTCAAAATTAGTCTGCATTGGACGAAATTATGTAGATCATATTAAAGAGTTAGATAATGAGATGCCCAGTGAGCCGGTGATCTTTCTCAAGCCCAATTCTGCCATCAGTGAGCAACTGTACCTTCATGAAAAAGATGATATACATTACGAGGCAGAAATTACCTTTATGGTAAAAGAGGGCAAGATGGTGGCGGTGGGCATCGGTTTCGATTTAACTAAACGCGATGTTCAAAGCCAATTAAAAGTTAAGGGGCTGCCATGGGAGAGAGCCAAAGCCTTTGACCGCTCTGCTGTATTTAGTCAATTTGTTCCGTTTACTGAAGATACAAGGGGCCTAATATTGAAGGTGTATATCAATGATGAGTTGGTCCAGTTGGCAAGTGATGAGCTTATGATCTACAAACCCAATCAGCTCCTTGAAGACATTCAACAGTTTATGACCTTAGCCGATGGTGATCTATTGTTAACCGGTACGCCTAAAGGGGTGGGTAAGCTGAAATTGGGCGATGTGTTTGAGGCAAAGCTTTATCATCACGAGCGACTGCTGGTGGCGGGGACATGGTCTGTTTTGGACTTCGCTAATTAAACCATTCACCCTTGCCTATCGGCAGGGGTGAAATTGCGTTTGGCTGAAATTAGCGGTATTTGCCACTTAACCAAGGATTACTCGGGTGTTCAGTTGAGCTTGAGCTCTCTTTACTTGGTTGCTCTTTTGCTATCTTTGGCTTAGGTTTGTTGTTTGGTACTTGCTTGTTGCGAGTCTGTTCATCCTTAGCTGTAGGTTTCACAAACGCATTTTGCTGTGATGTAGTTGATGACTTATCTCGTGGCTTGCCAGATGCTTTATTAGCCGAATGAGGTTTAGATTTAGGCTGATAATTCAAAATAGAAATCGGCACGGTCTTTTTCGGAAGAAACTCGGCAAACTCTTTACGTTCAATAATATGGCCTAGCCGGCTTTCAATGGCGCACAGGTTGCGAAAATCATCTTTTGACACAAACGAAATCGCTTCACCCGTATTGCCGGCGCGGCCTGTACGGCCTATGCGATGAATGTATTCATCTGCTTGGTCTGGCAGATCGTAATTAACCACACGGCTAAGCTCTTGAATATCAATGCCGCGAGACGCTACGCCCGTGGCCACCAAAAATTGCAGTTTGCCCGCTTTAAAATCGGCTAACAGCTGCTCACGCGCCGCTTGACTGCGACCACTGTGAAAGGCTTCGGCGCTAATGTCGCGCTTGGCCAATTGGCTAACTAATTTTGCCGCGCCATGTTTGGTTTGGATAAATATCAGCGCTTGTTGCCAATTTTGCCCTTTGATGAGGTGGCTAAGTAAGGCTGATTTTTTATCTTTATCCACCGTGGTCAGCCATTGATTAATGGCCGCTGCGCTGGTTTGTTGACTGTCGATGGAAATTTCCAGCGGGTTTTGAATGGCCGTTTTGGCTAAAAATCGCACCTGAGGCGATAAGGTTGCGGAAAATAATAAGTTTTGTCGCTCCTCAGGCAAGCGGGTAATGATCTTATTAATGGCTTCGATAAAGCCCATGTCTAACATGCGATCGGCTTCATCAAGTACTAAGGTCGACACTTGATCAAAATGCACGGCGCGCTGGCCATATAAATCCAATAAACGCCCCGGTGTGGCAACCAAGATATCAACGCCCTCGATTAAACGCTGTTTTTGCGGCGCTATGTCCACACCGCCATACATGGCCATGGAGCGCACCGACAGGTATTTGCCATACAGGGCAATACTGGCTTCTACTTGGATCGCCAACTCACGGGTTGGCGTTAAAATCAGCGCGCGAATTCGCTTGGGCCGAATCGGCGGTAAACCTTGAAATTGCTGCAATAAAGGCAATACAAAACTGGCGGTTTTACCTGTACCTGTTTGCGCGCCAGCAAGCAAGTCTTTCCCCGCTAAAATAGCCGGAATGGCCTGCTGCTGGATCGGGGTGGGCGCGGTGTAATTTAATTCGCTCAGGGCGTTTAATATAGGGTTACTTAACCCCAGTTTTGAAAATGGCATGGAGATCTCAAACAGATAGAAAAAATGCAAACAATGCGGCATATAATCTGCGGCAATGCATAGCACTAGAGTATATCAGAAATCCAGCGCTAAGCTTATGGCAAATCTTTCATCTGCAAGGGTTATTGATAGCTCGTAAAATTAGTCAAATCGTTTTAGAATAACCCTTTATCTTATCAGGACAAATAGACTAAGCCGCTTGTGGTTAGGCTAGGTTATATGTGTGCTAACGGCCTGGATTGTCCTGAATTGAACGTTACTAAATTAAGTGAGTATTATGTCTTTACCTCCATGCCCAAAATGTGATTCGGCTTTTGTTTACCCCGATCAATCGCAATTGATTTGTCCTGAATGTGGCCACGAATGGAACCCTGATGAGATTGCTGCAGAGGACGCTGCACCAACCGCCAAAGATGCCAACGGCGCTGAGCTACAAGTAGGTGACAAGGTTACTTTTATTAAAGATCTTAAAGTGAAAGGCAGCTCATTAGTGTTAAAGATTGGCACCAAGGCACTGATCAGACAAATCGTTGATGGCAAAGATCATGAGCTGGACTGTAAGGTGGATGGCGCGGGGGAAATGATGATCACCGCTAAGTTTGTTAAAAAAGCTTAATCTGCAGGTCAGTAAACATGGGTGTAAATTTGTGCCATCAGCGCTGATTTACACCTTTATTCTTTGCGCACACCTCTCACCGGCTGCTTCCTGATGGCTATATATGAATATTTTTCAACAAAATATGAATATTTATCATTTCTATTCATTTAGCGACTACCAGTAAAATCCCGAGCTTATTGTTTTTCCGAGTCTGCACTTTGGACTTGATTATCAAAGTGCTCCCTTAGCCAGATTGATTAGAGATGAAAATACATGCAATGGATTGAGTTTTTGACAAATAACTTCCACACCTTACTCGCCCTGATCGCCACCGGCATTTTTGCTGGGGTGTTAGCTGGCTTGCTTGGAGTTGGGGGCGGGATTGTTATCGTGCCTGTGCTGTTTTTCTTGTTTCAAGGCTTTGGTGTGTCGCCGGAGTCGGCCATGGTGATTGCCACCGCGACGTCTTTGGCCACTATCGTGCCCACCTCTATTAGCTCAATACGCTCTCATTTAAAAAAGGGCAATGTGGATGTTGAGTTACTTAGACGCTGGGCGGGGTTTATTTTGATTGGCGTATTAGCGGGAAGCTGGCTAGTCACTCGGGTGAATGGCGAAATGCTGGCCTTGCTGTTCGGCGTTATTGCGATCCTGTCGGCGTTAAATATGTTGTTTCGTACCGGTAAATCAGCGCTATTTTCCCAATTGCCAGGCAAAGCGGGGCAAACCGTGATGGGCACGTCCATTGGCTTTTTTAGCTCTATGGTGGGCATAGGTGGTGGCACTATTTCTGTGCCTTTACTGACCTTATATAATTACCCCGCCCACAAAGCGGTCGGTACAGCGGCGGCAATTGGCTTGATTATTTCGCTGCCGGGAGCCATGGCGCTGTTAACCATGGGCACGGCACCTGTTGATGCCCCTGTTGGCACCTTTGGGTTAGTCAACCTTATCGGCTTTATCTGCATTGTGCCCCTGACTGTGTTGTTTGCACCTGTGGGGGCGTCGCTGGCGGCCAAATTAGATGCCGCTAAATTGAAAAAAATCTTTGCCTTGGTGCTATTGGTCACTGGGGGAAGGATGATGGCGCAGTTAATGCTTTAGCAATGGGTTATTGGTGGGAGCCCCAGTAATGGGGCGATGCGGTTGTTTTGTTTCACAATTTATCGCTGCATTACTGCAGCTCCCACAAACAGCAGCGCCACCAAATTAAACAAAATTTATTTTTTGATAAGCTCATTGCGCACAATCGCAGCGCCGGCACTTAGGGCGTTAAGCTTGGCGTTGGCAACTTGGCGCGATAACGGCGCCATGCCGCAGTTAGTGCAAGGGTAGAGCTTGTCGGCGTCGACAAATTGCAGCGCTTTTCTTAAGGTACTTGCCACTTCTTCCGGGGTTTCTATTTCATTACGGGCAACATCAATAGCACCGACCATCACTTTTTTACCTCGGATCAGTTCTAATAACTCCATGGGCACATGAGAGTTATGACATTCAAGGGAAATGATATCGATGTTGGATTGCTGTAATTTTGGAAACACGGCTTCGTATTGACGCCATTCTGAGCCCAAGGTTTTTTTCCAATCAGTGTTGGCCTTAATGCCATAGCCATAACAAATGTGCACCGCCGTTTCACACTTTAGCCCTTCAATGGCGCGCTCTAGGCAGGCAATGCCCCAATCATTCACATCATCAAAGAACACGTTAAAAGCTGGCTCATCAAATTGGATGATGTCAACACCTGCTGCTTCAAGCTCTTTTGCTTCTTGGTTTAGAATTTTGGCAAATTCCCAAGCCAGCTTTTCACGGCTTTGATAATGGGCATCATACAAGGTGTCTATCATGGTCATAGGCCCAGGCAGCGCCCACTTTATCGGTTGCTTGGTTTGCTGACGCAAAAATTTAGCGTCTTCCACAAACACAGATTTTGGTCTAGAAACAGGGCCAACCACGGTGGGTACGCTGGCTTCATAGCGATTGCGTATGGTCACGGTATGGCGATTTTCAAAATCCACCCCGTCAAGGTGCTCGATAAAGGTCGTCACAAAATGTTGGCGAGTTTGCTCACCATCGCTGACGATATCAACGCCCGCGTGCGCTTGCTCTTGCAACGATAAACGCAGCGCATCTTGTTTGCCGCTAATTAATTCATCGCTTTGCAATTTCCAAGGTGACCAAAGGGTTTCTGGCTCGGCTAGCCAAGTCGGTTTTGGCAAACTGCCAGCGGTAGAAGTCGGTAATAACGTTTTCATAATCTGTTTTGTCCCATCAAATTAGGTATCAATTAGGCGTAGCTAGCAGACCACTGCTCAAGAATGTGTTGGTAAGGCTTAATAAAGTGCTGCTCAGCAAATTTACCTTGCTCTTTCGCTAACTGACTGCGCTCAACGCGGTCGTACACAATTTGCGTTAATGAATGATCTGCATTGTTTAATTTTGGCTGATAGCATTTACCCGCTACCGCATTCGCGTTGTAGATTTCGGGACGGTAAATTTTTTGAAACGTCGCCATGGTGCTAATGGTGCTGATTAACTCTAAATTGGTGTAATCATTGAGTAGATCGCCAAAGAAATATAATGCAAATGGGGCAACGCTGTTCGGCGGCATAAAATAGCGCACCTGCAGACCCATTTGTTTAAAGTACAGCTCAGTTAATGACGATTCATTGGCCAGATACTCAAACCCTAATACCGGGTGCTGGTTTTCTGTTCTATGGTAAACCTTGCTATCTGACACACTTAAGCAGATCACCGGCGGTTTTTTAAAGTGCTGCTGATAGGTTTTCGAGTTAACAAAATGCTTAAAGAGTTTGCCGTGTAGCTCACCAAAATTATCCGGCACGCTAAAGCCGGTTTTGTCTTTGTTATGCTCAAGCAAGCGCACACTAAAGTCATAATCGCGCACATAAGATGAGAAGTTATTGCCCACTATGCCTTCAATGCGTTCATTGGTTTGCTGATCCACTATGGTGGTTTTAAGCACCTCAATGGAAGGGAAACTTTCACCGCTGCCGGCCACATCAATATCTACCGAGATGATATCGAGCTCAACGCGATAACGCTCACCCTTAGGGTTATCCCAATGGGCTAAAGCGTTAAAACTATTATCTATCATGGTTAAGGCATTGCGCAGATTCTGCTGGCGGTGCTCGCCGCGAGCCAGGTTAGCAAAGTTGGTCGTGATGCGCGTGTTTGCTGCTGGGCTGTAATGCTCATCAAGACGTATGCTTTTGATAGAAAAAGTGAAGTCTTTATTCATTGTGATTGGTGTCCCTGTCGTGCTGATTACTCGCCCATACACTGAGCGTCACTTGCCTGTCTGTTAAGTGGTCGTAAAAATTGACCTACATCAACATTTGATAGGTGATTTATACTTGGAAATTAACTTGAACAAAAACGATTTAATCTCAGGTTTAAAGTGAGATTTTTTCATATTGATAGAAGTGGTTAATGTAGATACTCTAATGCAACTGGCTATTTGGGCGCGGTAAATAAAATGAAAAAGCCTCGCTTTGTTCACATAAAATAGTTAATTTATTGATATATAATCACAAACAATCAGCCCATATATTTTCGGGGCCAAATTGGGGCTCGGTTATTTTAGTCTCGCTTTGATTTAGCTTGGGGTCAGAGTTAATTACGGATAAGCGAGATTAAGACGTTGATAAATGATTGTTTTAATGAGGTAGGCTTGAGCGCTAGTGTGCGGGTTTACCATGAAAAGTGTTGGATACATTGTTAAGAGTAAGCATGGCTGAACAATATTGCCCAAACTGTAAAGAGAAGGGTTTTGTGTGGTGTCTCGATGAAGATGTCAGCTCATATACTCAGTGGTTCTGTTCTATTTGTAAGTATCATGCTGAAGAGAGTGAGCCATTAGAAAGTGTGTGTAGTGAATGCAATACAAAGAACTTTATTTACCTCAAATCCGATGGAGAATTCTTCAGGTATTGTACGAATTGCAGATATAAAACAAAGGCTGAGCCATGGTAGTTGGTATTACTCTTAACAATCCTAGATAGCAACTCCAGCAAGCTGGCTGGACCTCCTTAAAATCGGCCGCAGCTGGGCGGCGTTAAGTAGTGAGCCGCAATTTAATGAATATATCCCGTATACATGACACATACTTCTCAATCTCATTGATCAGCCTTGTAATGGTACTTGTACTAATCCTCGGCGACGCGATGTATATTGGTATTTGGTATTATTTAACCATACCAATTGCTGCGTTATTGATTGCATGGGGCTTCAAGTCACCACCATTATTTCGAACTGGTACGATACTTGGACTGTCGGTTACACTTTTAATTTATCTTAGCCTCAACTGGAGCGCAGAACGTCCAGAGGGCGGCGTTTTTCAAGTTAGTTGTCACCATTAGCCGCTTTAGGCGGCCTGTTTTTCTGTCTGTTTAATTGACTCTTTTTCTGGATTCAACGTTGTCGGCCCAACCGGTGTACAGTTACGGGTATCACGTTTACCCCAGCGCATAGGATTCGCTGCTTTCGCGGCCTCTAATTTAGCTTTACGCTGAGCTAATATTGCTTCATCTTGCCCAGTATGTCGTTGGTGTGGTGTCACAAACCGTAACCTACTGTGTTTGTGCTCATAGTTATACCAGCGCTTAAACTTCAGCACCCAAGCTCTTGCTTCCTCAAGACTTTTGAAGCCTGCTGATGGCCAATCAGGCCGATATTTACACGTACGGAACAAGGACTCTGCGAACGGATTATCGTTACTTACCCTTGGCCTGTTATACGATGTCGTCACACCAAGCTCATAGGCTTTTACCCGCATGGTTTGTGACTTCATGGGGGCTCCGTTATCTGAGTGTAGTACTACGCCACTGTGTAAACATTTCTCCCGTAACAGTGTTTGCTCTAACAGCTGCGCCGCATGCTCACCAGACTCCTGTTCATGCACTTCGTCACCCACTATTTTCCGACTAAATAGGTCTTCAAGCATGTACAGGTAGTAAAATTGTCCGCGTACTGTGCTGGGTAAATAGGTGATGTCCCAGCAAAACACTTGACCCGGTCCCGTTGCTGTATAAGTCGTGGGTTGTGCTGACACTTTTCGCGTCATACTTCGTCCGCGGTGATGTAGCTGTCCATTAGCCTTTAATACCCGATAAAACGTTGACTCGGAGCCATAATACTCACCGTCATCAAGCAGGCTTGGTACTATTTGCGATGGCGGTAAACTGGCGAATTTGTCCAAGTTACACACCTCGATAATCTTGGCTTGCTCTGCCTCCGTGAACTTGTTCGCTGGCGTTGGACGAACCGCATCCGGCCGCTTATCAGTAGTTATCGAGCCATTGCGATACCAGCGCCGATAGGTACGTAAAGTGATCCCCACTTCACGGCAGGCAACATTAAGCCGAGCACCAGAGCGATTCGCTTCTTGTATCCACGACACATATTTTGTGCGCTGTGGGACAGACGTTAACCGTCCTCGCTGTCGTTCTCCCAAAGCGCATTTAACTTTTTTCGCAGCACTAAGATCGCTGCGGTTTCAGCTAATGCTTTTTCTTTTTCTCGCAGCTCACGTTTTAACTGTTTTATTTCTTTCTGATCCGCCTGGCGCTGTCGCTTCACCTCAATTTCTTGTTCGCGAGAGCTCATAAATCCTCTCAGTGAATCGGCTTTCCAAGCTTTTACTTGGT
>NZ_JAIMJB010000001.1 GCF_021295345.1 Motilimonas eburnea | reverse complement strand
TAGCTTGTCTCGTGATGTACTTGATGCCCTGATTTTGAAGAATACGATAGTCACGTTAGATTCATTGCATTGTTTAGCTCCAACAATGGCGCAAATTATTAAAAAGAAAGGTGATTTCACAATTCAGTTGAAAAGGAATCAAGCAAAGCTTTTCGAGCATGTAACACAGGCTTTTGCTGCAGTGTATGACCAACCGAACGGGATGATTGAATGCGTTCACGAAAACCAAGGGCATGGACGAAAAGAATGGCGAAATATCATGCAGATAGAAGCCAACTTACCAGCAGAGCTAAAAGAAAAGTGGCCACATATAAAGACGTTCATTGAAGTAGCGAGTGAGCGTAGTAGCAATGGCAAAGGAACCAGAGATTCACGTTGGTATGTCAGTTCGCTAGAGCTTGATGTGGAGCTGGCTGCTCGTACTGTAAGAGAACATTGGCATGTCGAAAATCAGCTTCATTGGGTACTAGACGTTGTATTTAGAGAAGATGAATTGAGGGTGAAAGATCCGGATGGAGCGAGTCATTTGGCTGCGTTTAACCGAGCAGCACTAAACGCGATAAAGCAGGATATTAGCGAAAAAGATAGCTTAGCAGCCAAGCGTAGAAAGTCAGGTTGGTCCGGCGAATATCGTTCAAAGATTATATTTGGTTAAAAGTTGAACAAAGTGGAATCCCGCCCTGTTGGGTTGGCAAGTTGATTTTCGTTGATATTATTTTTTTATTTTAAGTCGACACTATGAAGAATAATCAACCGAATCAGCATGGGTATGCGCCGCTCTACACTGGCCAAGCGCGTATTCGGCAGCTCCTTGGTTACCTCGCGATTGGGCTCATTGGCTGGATAGGGATCCACTATTGGCTAATGCCTTTTTTCAGTCAATTTGTAACCACGGCCCATTGTCATGACTATCTCGCGATCAATGGCATCACTTGGTTATGGTATGGCTTATTCGTCGGCATTCCATTGCTCATTTTTATCATCTTAGCGGGATTTGGCTGGCCAAATGGACGGCGAGTTTTACGAGATGGCCAATTTCCGGCCAAAGGAAAAAAAACATTTCGACCCACCAAGATACGCTACGGCTATCAAGCCAAATGCATCGGTTGGCTTCAATTATTGGCACCTTTAGTCTGTCTAGGGCTGGCAATAGCAGGTGGACTTCAAGCTCAACAGCTCATCACCATGCCCATCAAAGCCAGTGCTTACGAACTTTGCCCATAGCCATAGTTATCATTAAAGTCGATTGCTCAGTCGCGCTTTCGTTGTGTTAACAGCCATACCACCAGAGCAGATTACGTAAGCCTATGACGATCTGCTTCATAGTTACGACCAGCAATACTACCATATACAAATAGTTGCATATAAATTAAGTGGCATTACTATTTCACCTTAAGAGTCCATCCCATGATTTGCCCAAATCCCCCGACCAACAAGCGAAACCTCTTCGCCCCTCTTGCCATCGCCTTGCTGGGCTCAGCTATCGCATTATCTGCCCACAGCGCCAATCTATTACTCGAAGAGACCTTTGATGACTTGCCAGATTGGCACTCGGGCTTACCGGAAAATGGCCTTAATATTTATGGCATTCATGACGGGCGCACCTTTGGCGATGACAAAAAGGCCGACTTTGCTCAGCGGCGCACCTTAGGCCATGTATTACCGGGCAAATTTTTCTCCGCGCGCCAACAAGGCCAGTATTACAGCCCGCGCAATGGCCATGAAAATCACCATGAAATCATTGAAATTCTCGCCTCCAACAGCGACAAAACCCTAGGCAAACAAGGCAAATCCGCCGTATTTTGGCGCGAACCAACCCAAGATAACAGCCACGAGTGGACAACTGATGGCATCTTAAGTGTCTATCTACCCGATTTAGTCGCCGGCAAGCCCGTCTTTGATCCCAATACCCATCAAGGCTTAGATGAGGTTTACTTTGAATTTTGGATCACCTTTAGCGACAACATCACGGTTTACCCGCCTTGGCAGGACATAGGTCGGCGCGCTGACATGAGTAAAATCGCCCGCGTATCCAGCTTTGATGAACGAGGCAGTGAATACCAAGGCTTTCCCGGTGGCGATAAAGGCCCTATCGTTATCTGGAATTGGATGACAGATTACTACGGCGTGCGCAATGTGATCACCGTGCGCGGTGGCCCACACGGCCACAGTTACACCTTTAATAATGGCGAACTGACCATCCCCCAAGGCTCGATGAACTATGTTGAAATGATAGAAGGCATGGGCCCCAATGGCACCACGGAGCGACCATTAAACTTACGCGATGGCGGTATTATCGACAAAGCCCCCGTGCACCATGCCCAAATCCATGGCAGCGAACACGACTGGGTAAAAATGGCTTTTTACGTCAAGATGAACTCGGCCATGGACGTGCGCGATGGCGTTCTTATTCAATGGATGAACGGCCGCCGGCTATTGACCATGACCGATGTGCCTTACCTGCGCAGCGAGCGCAACGACGGCGAAGATGTGATCACCCCAGACGGCTACGTAAAATGGAACATCGTCGCCATTGGCGGCAATGACTTTTTTCACAGCTGGCCCAAAGAATCCATGCGCGAAGAATGGTATGCCATCGACAATCTTCGTATCTATGACGGCCTGCCCGACTTTGCCGAAACCGATGTCAATGGCTTTACCTTACCGCCTCAGCCGCCAAAGCAATTTAGTGTCGCGCTAAGGTGATGTTACTCGCCGGATTGTTTCGCACCATCAACAAGACATTAGAAGTGGCTTGGTTTATGCAGCTTATCTTTCGTCGTCATCGATTTGACGGCTAAGGGAGGCAAGTATGTTCGCGACCAAACCAAATTTAGCGGCCGATGGCCTTAAATGGCTTCGGATGGATTTAAAGTGTTTAGGCATAGTTTGTTGGCTGAGTGCCATAGTGACATTATTTGGCTTTGCCCTTAGTCAAATAGCCATTGGCTTATTTATCGGCAGTGGGATCTGTTTAACGGGGGCTTGCATGCTCTCACAAAAACAAAATAAGTGGCGCAGTTGGCGCCACAAAGCCAAGCAAACGCAACAATGAAATGGGCTATTGTTGCAGTTTGGCTTTCGCTTCTTCTACTTTGGCAAAGTCCAACCCAAGCTCGTCAACGGCGTCTTTGAGTAATTGCGGATTTTGCATCACTTGCGCCATCAAGGCTTGCAGTTTTTCTTGTGGTAACCCCAGTTGACTCAGTGTTGCCATGGCCATGAGTGGGTTTTGGGTTAGCTCTTGAAACAGCGAATTGATCTTGTCTTCGCTAACATTGTGTTCTTTTAATAGGGCAATAATTGGGTTCATCTTAACCTCTAAACCTAAGTGTGATAATTTGGCGGCAATTTTAGCACTAGCTTGCCAAGCTGGGTACTTGCAATCGTGGCTTTTTGCCTTAACGGCTTTCCCCTTGCAAGGTCACCACTAGCCTTCTCGCGCCGCCATGGTTGCGGTGCTCTCCCAAGTAAATCCCTTGCCACATGCCAAGGTTTAAGCGGCCTTGGCTGATAGGCAAGGTCACGCTATTACCTAACAGGCTCGCTTTTAAATGGGCGGGTAAATCATCACTGCCTTCATAGATATGACGATAATAGGGCTCATTTTCTGGCGCGACGCGGTTAAAGTAGCTTTCAAAATCTAGGCGCACAGTAGCGTCGGCATTTTCATTAATAGTGAGTGACGCCGAGGTGTGCTGAATAAAGATATGCGCTAGGCCGATGGAGACTTTTTTCAACTCAGGTAATTGCTTGAGGATTTCATCTGTCACTAAATGAAACCCTCGCTGTTTTGCTGATAATTCAATCTCTTTTTGCAACCACATAGCCTGCCCCTTAACTTTTTCTAAGCTTATTATTGGTGCGCATTTTATCGCGAGTGTTACCTTGGCACTAGCCAGTTATTGCGACTGAGTTAAACTCTTATTCACAATCGCACGTATTACCTGCATTATTACACTCCATACACGGACAGAATAAAGGATGGCAGATGACAGCGCCTTCAACTAACAACGCATCGGCATTCATTTCTGATTTAACCAGTTTTGCTAAGGCCGCAGATTTTTCATTACTCAATAGCTTAACGCCCGATCCCGATGCCACGGCTAACGGTGATGATCATTTTGCCCGCCAAGTGTTTTCAGGCCATTATGTGCCCGTTACGCCAACGCCAATAGCTAAACCAGAATATGTTAGTCACAGCCAAGGCTTTTTTGCCGAGCTAGGTTTAGCCGACTCCCTTGCCAACGATAGCGGCTTTGCTGCGCTCTTTAGCGGCGATTTAAGCCAAGCGCCAGCGCCCATGAATCAATTCGGCTGGGCCACTGGCTATGCCTTGTCCATATATGGCACCGAATATACCCAGCAGTGCCCGTTTCGCACTGGTAACGGTTATGGTGATGGCCGCGCCCTTTCTATCTTTGAAGGGGTATTAAATGGCCAGCGCGTTGAAATGCAGTTAAAAGGCGGCGGCCCAACGCCTTATTGTCGCGGCGCCGATGGTCGCGCGGTGTTGAGATCTAGCGTGCGGGAGTTTTTAGCTCAAGAATACATGCACGCGCTGGGCATCCCCACGTCGCGCTCTTTGACCTTGTATGTGTCCAAAGCAGAAACCGTGGCGCGGCCTTGGTATTCGCCCGATTCTTATTCGAGTGATCCCGATATCATGGTCGACAACCCAGTGGCTATCTCTACTCGCGTTGCCCCTTCGTTTTTACGCGTTGGCCAAATTGAGCTATTTGCCCGCCGTGCACGAGATCGCAAGCACGAACAGGATTTATCCCAGTTAAAGGACATCGTCGCGCACTTGGTTGAGCGCGAATATCGCACTGAAATAGACCCAAGCCTCAGCTTTAATCAGCAAGTTGTTACTCTTGCGACATTGTTTCAAGCGCGCTTATGTCAGCTAGTGGCTGATTGGCTCAGAGTCGGCTATTGCCAAGGCAACTTTAACAGTGATAACTGCGCTGCTGGCGGGTTTACCTTAGATTATGGTCCGTTTGGGTTTTGCGAACTATTTAGCCCTGAATTTCAACCGTGGACTGGCGGCGGCCAGCACTTTTCATTTTTTAACCAACCTACGGCTGCTGAAGCTAACTTTCATATGTTTTACATGGCATTAAAGGTGCTGCTTGAGGGAGATAACGCAGCGGTTTTGCAGCTCGATGCCCTGCGTCAAGACTTTAGAGCTAAGATTCAGCGTCAATGTGAAACCATGTGGGCGGCAAAGTTGGGCCTGAGTGAGTTTAATCTCAAGCTGTTCTCTGCGCTGCTTAAGCTAATGATGCAAACGCAGGTGGACTATACCATCTTGTTCCGCGAGCTTTCTCATATTCCACTAGATATCAGCCCTTTGAAAAAAAGCTTCTATCAGCCTAGCTCTGCCGAGTTAGATCAGCAGTGGCAAGCCTGGCTCAACCAATGGCTTGATCTGCTGAGCCAAGAGCAAGGCGAACTCAGTGACATCAAAGCTAACATGCTGCGCACTAACCCAAAATATACATGGCGAGAATGGCTTATCGCCCCTGCATATCAGCAAGCAGCACAAGGGAATTACACACTGATCGAAGAGCTCAAACAGGTACTGAATGATCCATATGGCGAGCAAAGCAAAGCCATTGAAGATAAATATTACCGCCTCAAACCCGCTGTCTTTTTTAATGCTGGCGGGATCTCCCACTACAGCTGCTCATCGTAAATCAAATCGGGGCAGATAAAAAAATGCCGCTCATTTAAATGAGCGGCATGGTGATAGGTAAAGTAAATCGTGCTATTTGATTAGCTCTCGATTTTGCCCCAAGTGTCTCTCAGGGTCACAGTGCGGTTAAATACCGGTTTCTCAGGGCTAGCGTCCACATCATCTAAACAGAAGTAACCTTCACGCTCAAATTGATAAGCTACTAAAGGCTCAGCTTTCGCCAATGATATTTCCGCAAAGCCTTGTTTGACGACTAATGACTCTGGGTTAAGTACCTCATGAATGTCTTCGGCTGCACCTGGGTTGGCAACGGTAAACAAACGGTCGTATAGGCGAATTTCTACCGGCAAGTTTTTCGCTGCACTGACCCAATGGATAACGCCTTTAACTTTACGGCCATCAGCTGGGTTTTTACCTAAGGTTTCTGTGTCGTAACTACAACGTAGTTCAACAATCTCACCTTGCTCATCCTTGATCACTTGCTCAGCTTTGATCACATAAGCATTGCGCAAACGCACTTCTTTACCGAGTACTAAACGCTTGTACTTTTTATTGGCTTCTTCACGAAAATCATCACGATCTATGTAAATTTCGCGGCTAAATGGCAACTCACGCGATCCCATTGACTCATCTTTTGGATGATTTGAAGCCGTTAACATTTCCACCTGATCTTCGGGATAGTTTTCAATCACGACTTTCAGTGGGTTGATCACGGCCATGGCACGCGGTGCACGTACTTCCAGATCTTCACGGATACAGGCTTCAAGCATGGCCACTTCAACCGTGTTTTCTTGCTTGGTTACCCCGATGCGCTGACAAAAATCAACGATGGATTCTGGGGTATAACCGCGGCGGCGAATACCGGCGATGGTGGGCATGCGTGGATCATTCCAGCCACTGACGATATTTTCTGTCACTAGCATGTTTAACTTACGCTTAGACGTTAACGTGCTTTCTAGATTTAAACGTGAAAATTCAATCTGCTGTGGATGACAAGGGATGGTAATATTATCCAATACCCAATCATATAATGGACGATGATCTTCAAACTCTAGGGTACATAAACTGTGAGTGATGCCTTCGAGTGCATCCGAAATACAGTGGGTGAAGTCATACATGGGATAAATGCACCACTTGTCCCCTGTTTGATGATGGTGAGCAAAACGGATACGGTAAATGACCGGATCGCGCATTTTCATGTTCGGCGATGCCATGTCAATTTTGGCACGCAGCATCATCTCGCCTTCTTTAAACTCACCCGCGCGCATACGCTTAAATAAGTCTAAGTTTTCTTCAACAGGGCGGTCGCGGTAAGGGCTATTTTTACCCGGCTCGACTAAAGTACCGCGATATTCACGCGTTTGTTCTGCGTTTAACTGACAAACATAAGCCTTGCCATTTTCAATTAACTCAACAGCAAATTGATATAACTGCTCAAAGTAATCAGAGGCGTAATGAATATCGCCGTGCCATTTAAAGCCTAGCCATTGCACGTCACGCTTAATGGCTTCAACGTAGTCTATGTCTTCTTTTTCTGGGTTAGTGTCATCAAAACGAAGATTACAAAGCGCATTGTCATAATCGCGGGCAATGCCAAAGTTCAAACAAATAGACTTAGCATGACCTATGTGTAAGTAGCCGTTAGGCTCAGGTGGAAAACGGGTATGAACGCGCCCACCGTGCTTACCGTTTTTAATGTCTTCATCAATGATTTGACGAATGAAGTTGCTAGGACGAGTGTCCGCCTGACTCATTGCATACCTCGAGTAATTAATATATTTCAACAAATAGCCGCTAATGATCCCCCATTAGTGGCTTAAGCACAATAGCTGATCATGCTACTAGCGTAAAAATTAGCAAGCAATATATGACCTAATGCAGATCGTGTTGATGGTTAGCCTCGAAACAGCTTACGCAAACGGCCCTTAAATGGATTAATGCCATAAAAAAAGGAGAGCCTAAGCTCTCCTTTAGCAATCAGATTTTAGCTGATGACTTACTTGCCAGCGATGGCTTTCATCTCACCCGCTACGATTTCAGCTTGTGGACCTAGGATAACTTGTAGGTTGTTATCACCTAGTTTCACTACACCCATCGCACCTAAGCCTTTTAGGGTCGCTTCGTCGATAACGCTGCGATCTTTAAGGGTTAGACGTAGACGTGTGATACATGCGTCAATCACAGTTAGGTTGTCAGCACCGCCTAGAGCAGCTAGGTATTTTTCAGCTAGCTCACGCTTGCTTTCGCTACCTGACGCAGATGCAGCACCTGAATTTGCTTCAGCTTCTTCACGACCTGGCGTCGCTAGGTTGAACTTAACAATCACAAGACGGAATACGAAGTAGTAGATTGCGAAGAATACCAGACCTTGTGCAATTAGCATGTACCATTGGTTAGCAACTGGGTTCTTAGCAGATAGGATCATATCCACAAGACCTGCTGAGAAACCAAAACCTGCTGTCCATTGCATTGAGGCTGCGATGAATAGCGAGATACCTGTTAGTACTGCGTGTAGTACGTATAGTACTGGCGCAACAAACATGAACGAGAATTCTAGCGGCTCAGTAACACCGGTGAAGAAAGAAGCGAAACCAGCAGCTAACATGATAGACGCTACGCGCTCTTTGTTTTCAGGCTTAGCCGTTTGGTAAATAGCTAATGCCGCACCTGGTAGACCGAACATCATTACTGGGAAGAAACCAGCCATGTACATGCCCGTTACACCTTTAACCGCTTCACCAGAATCTAGACCTTGTTGAGCCATCCAGAAGCGACCTAAGTCGTTGATGCCTGCAAAGTCGAACCAGAATACAGTGTTAAGTGCGTGGTGTAGACCCACTGGGATAAGTAGACGGTTGAAGAAACCGTATAGACCAGCACCTACATCGCCAAGACCTGTGATGAACTCACCGAAGCTGATTAGGGCACCGAAAATGATTGGCCAAGTGTACATAAGCACAAAAGACGCCACGATAGCAGCCCACGAACATAGGATAGGCACTAGGCGCTTACCACTGAAGAACGAAAGCGCTTTGTGTAGCTCTACTTGGTAGAAGCGGTTGTAGATTTCAGCCGCAATAATACCCGACAAGATACCAACGAATTGGTTGTTGATCTTAGCAAAAGCAAGTTTCGTTGCTTCGTCAGCAACAGCAACAAGACCAATCGCTTCAACTGAGCCAGGGCTTAGTAGCGTGGTAATTACCATAAAGGTAACAAAACCCGCTAGCGCCGCAGCACCGTCTTTATCTTTTGACATACCATAAGCCACACCAATGGCAAACAGTACCGACATGTTATCAATGATCGCCGCACCTGATTTAATCAGAAATGCTGCTAACGCTGAGTTACCACCCCAACCCGTTGGGTCGATCCAGTAACCAATACCCATCAATACGGCTGCTGCTGGCAAGACGGCCACAGGGACCATCAGCGCACGGCCGATTTTTTGTGCATAACCAAGAATATTCACAATTACCTCTCCTTTCCAATAGGTCATTATGTGTGTGTGTATTTTTTCGTAGATTTGTTATTTTTAAGCCTACTTTTATCTACCTAAAGTAAGCATGCTCGGCAGTCTAAGGGTTTTATTTCGCTGCGCAAATTAATAATCAAAACTTTTGTGATCACGGTCAATTGCACTAAGCCTTTAGTCTCATAACTGTGCTTAATGCCACATAATCAAGGCAGATTTAGCGTGCTTTTTGTATTATTAATGCTATCAATGGGGCAATACAGTGGCATAATCAGAGACCCAGCCCCATGATGGCCTGACGGTGTCGGTATTTATTGGTGAAATAATAAGGCTGCACCTTACTGTATGAATGGCAAGGGAGTATTTATCCGTTATAAGCGCCATAAAACAAAAAATTGACCTGTGACAAATAAGTAGACAAAAAAGTTTCTTTTCGCCGCGAATTAACTATTGCAAATCTTAGCCTCACTCGCCACAATGTAGTCAGTTTAATCAATTTACTTAATTGTGGGTTTGTCTAGGAGCGCTTTTGAAATCAAGTTCAATTAGCCAACTGACTCTCACAGCAATGGTTTATCTTAGATTTATCTTTAATTAACACTATTTTTGGAGAATATCCCAATGAGACTGATCCCACTTGATAATGCAAAAGACGTTGGCCTTTGGTCTGCTCGTTACATCGCTGATCGCATTAACAAATTCGCGCCAACAGCAGAGCGTCCTTTCGTATTAGGTTGTCCAACAGGTGGCACTCCACTCAACACATACAAGCGCCTAATTGAGCTAAACAAAGCCGGTGAAGTCAGCTTTGAACACGTAGTCACATTTAACATGGATGAATACGTAGGCATTGCACCGGATCACCCTGAAAGCTACCGCAGCTTTATGTTTAATAACTTCTTCAACCACATCAATATTCAAGAGAAAAACATTAACCTACTTGACGGTAATGCTGAAGATCTTGAAGCTGAATGTCAGCGCTACGAAGATAAAATCAAAAGCTACGGCCAAATTCACCTATTCATGGGTGGCGTAGGTAACGATGGTCACATCGCATTTAACGAGCCAGCCTCTTCTTTAGCTTCACGCACACGTATCAAAACCCTAACGCCTGATACCCGTATTGCTAACTCTCGCTTCTTTGACAACGACATCAACCAAGTACCAAAACTTGCTCTGACTATCGGTGTAGGCACCCTACTTGACGCGAAAGAAGTATTGATTCTAGTAACAGGTCATAACAAGGCACAAGCACTAGAAGCAGCTGCAGAAGGCAGTGTAAACCACCTATGGACGGTATCGGCACTGCAACTTCATCCAAAGTCTATCATCGCATGTGATGAAGCAGCGACCATGGAACTAAAAGTTAAAACGTTAAAATACTTCAAAGAGCTTGAAGCTGAAAACGTTAAACACTTATAAGCTTAGGAGTGGTTTGATATGTACGCTTTAACTAACTGTACCATTTATACAACCGATGCCGTGCTTAACGATCACGCGGTACTAGTTGATGGCGACCAAATCCACTCTATCGTAGCGGCTGCTGATTTAGCAGCCGACATCGAGCAAGTAGATTTAGCAGGCGCCAACTTAGCACCGGGGTTTATTGACCTACAGTTGAATGGCTGTGGCGGTGTGATGTTTAACGATGAAGTATCGGTAAAAACGCTGCAAATCATGCAAGAGGCTAACTTAAAGTCAGGTTGTACTAGTTACCTGCCAACGCTTATCACCTCTTCTGATGAGGACATGCAAGCGGCGCTTAAAGTTGGCCGTGAATACATGGATGCAACGCCAAATGAAGTATTAGGTTTGCACCTTGAAGGCCCTTACTTAAGTCTTGAGAAAAAAGGCATTCATCGCGCTGAGTACATCCGCAAGCCAGCCCAAGAGATGATCGATCTTATCTGTGCTAACGCAGATGTCGTCAGCAAAGTCACCCTAGCGCCAGAAAACACGCCACTAGAAGTGATCACGCAATTATCTCAAGCTGGGGTGGTGGTATCCTTAGGTCACACCAATGCCACTTACGAGCAAGCCAAAGCAGCGATTGATGCAGGGGCTACCTTTGCTACCCACCTGTTCAATGCCATGAGCCCAATGACAGGTCGTGAGCCAGGTGTATTAGGTGCGATTTACGACAGCGAAAATGTTTACACAGGCATTATTGTTGACGGCTTCCACGTCGCCTACCCTAACGTACGCATTTCGAAAAAGATCAAAGGCGACAAGCTGATCTTAGTATCCGATGCGACGGCGCCAGCAGGTGCAAACATTGACCAATTTGATTTTGTTGGCACCACGGTGTACTACAAAGACGGTAAATGTTTCGGCGCTGATGGTACCTTAGGCGGCAGCGCGGTAACTATGATCGAGTCGATTGAACAATCGGTTAAGTTCGTTGGTATTGAGCTAGACGAAGCGATCCGCATGGCCACCTTATACCCTGCGCGCGCCATTGCGGCTGACGATAAGTTAGGCGCTATCGCAGCAGGTAAAGTTGCCAACCTAGCCATCTTTAACAGTGACTATAAAGTGACTGGTACTGTGGTTAACGGTGTCTATAAGAAGCAATAAACGATGAATAATGGACAGATCGCCAACGTAGATTTAATTAAACAAGTTAACAGCGCTGCTGTTTATCGCTTAGTAGATTTACAAGGGCCGATCTCGCGCGTCAAAATTGCCGAAGTGAGTCAGCTTGCCCCTGCCAGCGTGACCAAAATCACTCGTCAATTAATCGCCCATGGTTTAATTAAAGAGGTAGCGCAGCAGGCTTCAACTGGAGGTCGCCGCGCTATTTCCCTGACCACGGAAAAGTCCAAATTTCATTTTGTCGCCGCCAAAATTGGCCGGCGACTGCTTACCCTTTCTTTGTATAATTTGGCCGGCCAAGAACTCGCAGGCTTACAACTGCCTATTCAGGTCACCGAGCAAGACCAGCTGGTGGATTTTTTGTGCCAAACCTTAGGGCAATTTATTGAGCAGCATAGCCAACCTCAGTATCAACTGATCGCCATAGCTGTCACCTTATCTGGCCTAGTTAACCCGCAAACCGGCGTGGTTATCTATACCCCTAGATATCAGATGCGCGACTGCCCGTTAGCCCAAATTATTGCAGAGCGTTTTCATGTTCCGGCTTACGTTGGCAATGACACCCGTGCCATGGCCTTAGCCGAGCATTATTTTGGCGCATCCAGTGATTGTGCCGACTCCATTTTGATCAGTATCCACCACGGCACCGGCTCAGGCATTATGTCGCGCGGACAAGTATTTTTAGGCAGTAACCGCAACGTGGGTGAAATTGGTCATATCCAAATAAATCCATTGGGCAAACGTTGCCATTGTGGCAACTACGGCTGCCTTGAAACCGTGGCCTCCAACGAAGCCATTATCGACCAAGTTAAACACTACCTGAGCGAAGGTCGTAGCAGCTGTTTAAGCGAGCAAGAAATTGATATCAACAGCATCTGCCAAGCCGCTAATCAAGGTGATGCCTTGGCCATATCGGTACTCAGTAATGTCGGTAAATACCTAGGGCAAGCCATCGCTATCATGATCAACTTGTTCAACCCAGAAAAAATCCTAATTGCAGGCGAAGTCATGGCGGCAGAGCAGGTGTTGCTTCCAGCCATCAAGCAATGTGTTGAACATCAATCCCTGCCCAGTTTTCACGCCCACTTGCCGATCATCGCGGCAAAGTTTCAAAAACAACCCACCATGGGTGGCTTTGCCTTAGTTAAGCGCGCTTTACTTGACGGCTCTTTGTTGCAGCTGATCATGGAAGGCAAAGAGCCAAACCCCTAAGCCTTAACTGGCGAGATCCTGAAATAATATCAACTTACTATCACTTAACCGTTTAACCGACACCCCTTGCGATTCAATTAAACCATAACTCGGCGTATTGACCTCCCCCCTTGGCAAGGTGATCGAGCCGGGATTAAACATCACGATGTCATGCTGCTTTTCAGCCATGGCGATATGGCTGTGACCAAAACAAAAGACATCACCCCGTTGCAACGGCGGTAAGTTTTGCGAATGGTAAATGTGCCCATGGGTGATAAATACACGGCGGCGTTCAATTAACAGCTGGTTATAGCTGGCATCGATTGGGAAATCCAGCAAGCCTTGATCAACTTCACTATCGCAGTTCCCTCGTACCGCGATAATTTGCTTAGCATATTCATTGAGCTTTACCGCGACCATGGCCGGCTCATAGCCGTTTGGCAGCGGATTACGGGGGCCGTGATTTAAGATATCACCAAGTAAAATAATATAATCGGCTTGCTCTTGATGAAATGCTTGCAAGGCAAGGTTTAACGCCGGTAACGAGCCGTGAATATCGGCAATAACAAAAAGTTTCATGTCACTCCAAAAATAGCCAGCCCCGCGAGTCAGCGGGGCATTTTGATAACCCTATGTTAGCTAATTTCGGTCGTGGGTATTTGCGCTATATCATGCCAGCTGTACCAAATTTCATTGCCTTGGCCGCCGCAAGACGCAGCCGCCCTTGCCGACATGGATTTATGCACATGGCCGCGTTTAATTAATATGCGCAACATGGCATCGACCCCATGAGGGGAGATGCGATAACGCTGACAAAGCTGCTTTTGGCTCACCTTGCCTGCGCGTTGGATCTCTTGTTTAAGCTTTTGCAGGATCATTAAACACCACCGCTACTTTTACCCGTTTGCCTTGCTGTTTGAGTAAAGCGATGGCCACGAGTGTGATAACCACAATTCCCACTAACCATGCCAAGGAGGAACTAGGATGCGCATTAAAACGCGCTAGCTGATAAACAAATACCGAGCTCATGTAGGCAATGGCGGTGGTCCAACCGGCCGTAAATAGCGCCCATTTTTGGCCCACCTCTCGCACTAATGCTCCCATCGCCGCGGCGCAGGGGATATACAATAAAATAAACAAGAGGTAGGCAAACGCGCCGGCTTGGCCGTCAAAACGCTGCTGCATGTCGCTAAAGACGCTGACGTTCACTTGCTGCTCATCCGCCACCGCAGCGGCATCGGATAAATCCCCCACATCTAAGCCCATGGGGTCGCTAAAACTCAGGTTCACTAGGTTATCCGGTATGGTATTGATCGCTTCCATTAACTGACCCGCTAAGTCAAACTCCGCCTCATCCTCGACTGTTGGCGTCGAATATAAGCTATTGAGTGTGCCCACTACCGCCTCTTTAGCAAATACGCCCGTGATCACCCCAACCGTGGCAGGCCAGTTGTCTTGGCTGATCCCCATAGGCGCAAACACCGGCGTCACAAACTGCGCCGCGGCGCTTAACACTGAATGTTCACTGTCTTCGTTACCAAAGCTGCCATCTGTGCCTAACGAATTTAAAAAGCTCAGCAACGCCACCACAATAACAATGGTTTTACCCGCACCGAGCACAAAACTCTTTAGCTTATGCCATGTCTTTAGCACGATATTGCGCGCCTTGGGAATTTCGTAATCGGGCAACTCTAAAATGGTGTTTTCACTTTTGCCCGGCAACAAGGTACGACTTAACACTAAGCCGGTAAACACGGCGACTAAAATACCGGTTAAATACAGCACAAACACCAAATTTTGCCCGTTATCGGGGAAAAACGCTGCTGCGAATAAGGCATACACGGGCAAACGGGCACCACATGACATAAACGGCGACATAATACTGGTCAAAAGGCGCTCGCGCTCTTGATCTAAGGTACGCGACGCCATCACCGCAGGTACAGTACAGCCAAAGCCCACTATCATGGGCACAAAGGCTTTACCAGGTAAGCCCATTTTCTGCATCAGTTTATCAATCACAAATGCCGCTCGCGCCAAATAGCCTGAGCTTTCCAGCAAGGATAAGAACAAATACAAGCAAGCAATCACAGGAATAAAGGTGGCCACGGTTTGAATGCCCGAGCCAATGCCGTTAGCTAAAATCGCCACCAGCCAAATTGGCGCGCCCCATTGCTCAAGTAAATGCCCTGCACCATCTACAAAAATGGCGCCAAAGCTGATGTCAAAAAAGTCGATAAAGCTACTGCCGATGTTTATACTGAACATAAACAATAAATACATCACCGCCAAAAACACGGGAATGCCCAACCACTTATTCAGCACCAGATTATCTATTTTGTCTGACAAGCTAAGGGACAATTTGCCTTGATGGCTGACGCCCTGTTGCACTATTTTGTAAATCAATGAATAGCGTGCATCGGCCAAATGCAAGTCCACATCATGATTGGCATCTAATTTCGCTCTGGCCGCGGCGACTTGACTTTGCTCGCTGGCGTTAAGTGATTGGAGCACTTGCGGGTCGCCTTCGATCAACTTTAGCGCGATGCCTGTTGCGGAGCAGGTTTGACTCACCTTGCTTGATAACCCTGTCAGTTGCGCTATTTCAGCATTAAAATCGCTGCCATAATCTAAGCTAAAAGAAGAGTTGAAATGGGTCGCAATCAGCTCAGGTAAGGCCTGTTTAAACCCCTTGACTTGTTTACTGTCATGAGCACTTAAGCCATAGACAGGGCAACCTAACGCATCACTGAGCTTGGCCAAATCAAAGCGTAAATGTTGCTGTTCGGCGCTGTCCATTTTGTTAAGCACCACCAGTACAGGAAAGCCTAACTCTCTGAGTTGCAAGGTCAGATATAAACTGCGTTCAATGGCGCAGGCATCAACCACATTGATGATCAGATCAGGTTGCTGTTTCAATACATAATTAAAGGCAATTTGCTCATCAAGCGATGAGCTATCGCCCGCGTTATCAAAACTGTAAATGCCGGGTAAATCCGTTAGCTGATAACCTTGATTGCCAACCGTAAACTGACCGACCTTTTTATCAACCGTGACTCCACTCCAGTTGCCCACTTGTTGGCGCGCACCGGTTAAGCCATTAAATAAGGTTGTTTTACCGCAATTGGGATTGCCTACGGTAATGATGTTAAGAGGCTGGCTCATTGATTTACCTCGACCATGATTTTATCGGCTAAAGGTTTGCGCAAGGCAATATTGATGTTGCTGGCTTTAATCTGCATAGGATCACCAAACGGCGCAGCTCGCACATATTGGATCAAGGTTTGTGGCAGTAATCCCATGGCCAAGAGTTTTTTTCTGTGGCCCGGACTGATGTCTTGATAACTGATGATTTTTGCATGCTGACCCATAGCAAGCTCAGAGAGTTTAATTGCCATACAACCTCAAACTTAAATGCGAATTATTTTTATTATGGCTATTTTATCCATTAAGTCTTGAATCCCCTTGCTTTAGATCAAGTTTGTTCGATTCACTACGTCTGTTTACTTGTGCAAGGCATATGAATATTTCTGTTTTTAGCCCTGTTTGCGGTAGAATGGCGCCCCATTTTAGCGCGATAAAAAAGGCTAACCATGAGCGATAATAAATTAGTTTATTCGACCGAAACGGGCCGCATAAAAGACACGCCCCCCAGTGAACAAATTCCAGAAACCGATGGTATCGTACGGATCCGCCGCGAAACCAAAGGCCGTAAAGGAAAAGGCGCAACTTGCATCAGCGGGTTAGGCTTACCGGAAAAAGAGCTCAAAGAATTAGCTAAAGCCCTAAAAAAACGCAGTGGTACCGGTGGCTCGGTCAAAGATTATGTGATTGAAATGCAAGGCGACCAACGAGAGTTGGCCAAAGCATTCTTAGAGCAAAAAGGCTTTACCGTTAAACTAGCAGGTGGGTAAGCCCTACCCCCTTTATTTGGAAACCATTACCTTGGAAGCTTTATTAACGTCAACGGTCGCCGTGGCGATTGCCGAAATTGGCGATAAAACCCAATTGCTGGCCTTCTTACTGGCCACTCGCTTTAAACGCCCGATGCCGATTATTATGGGCATTTTTGTTGCCACTATAGCCAATCATGCCGCTGCGGCTTGGATTGGGGACTGGGCGGCGGGCCTCGTCTCTAGCCAAGTCTTAAACTGGATTGTCGGTTTGTCATTCATTGCGGTGGCGATTTGGATCTTGATCCCCGATAAGGCCGATGATGAGAATAACCGTCTCTATCAATATGGGCCTTTTGTCGCCAGTTTAGTGCTGTTTTTTATCGCTGAAATAGGTGATAAAACTCAAGTGGCTACCGTGCTACTGGCGGCAAAATATGATGACTTACTGATGGTCGTGGTGGGTACCACTGTGGGCATGCTGCTCGCCAATGTGCCCGTTGTCTATGCAGGTCAATTTAGCGCCGAGCGCTTACCCCTAAGGTGGATCCGCATGATCACTTGTGTCTTGTTTGCCGCCATCGGTATTGCCACCCTGATTTGGAATTAATCCTCAGAATAGGCCTAGTTGATCATCAACAATGGCCGCAAAACTCAGCCCAATAGCAGGTAAGATGGCATCTGCAATGGGCTGAAGCTGCTTTTCTATATAATGATCATAATCGGGCGAGCTGGTGACATATTCGACAGCCTGTGGACCCACTAAGGTTTGCACATAGCGGATCACCCCTTTGTGCTGATATTGCAAAGGCTTACCTAATTTTTCATTTTCTAAATCCGCGTTAATGGCAGCGCGAGCATGAGGCGGCACGTTTTTAACATAGGCCTTGATGGGTTGCCCTAAGCGTTTACGATAGACCAGCTGTTGATCAAATGCTCCCTGACGGGTTTGTTGCACCAGCTCGCGAATATAATCACAGGGATCTTGCTCGGCAAACACCATTTCATAAAGCCGAGTTTGAAACAAACGGGCGAGCTCGGTCCAATCGGAGCGCACCGTTTCTAGCCCCTTAAATACCAATTTTTGTCCTTGGTCATCTTCTATCAAACCGGCATAGCGTTTTTTGCTGCCCTTGTCTGTGCCTCGAATGGTGGGCATAAAGAATTTGCTGTAGTGAGTTTCGTATTCCATTTCCAAAAAACAATCGAGGGCAAACTCCTCGGCCAATTTTTGCTGCCACGCTTGATTGATATAGCGCGCTAAATCTTGGCCGATTTGGTCGGGATCTTGGTCTGCTTTAAGCTCATTTCCCAGCCAAACAAAGGTCGAGTCCGTGTCGCCATAAATCACTTGCCAGCCTTGTTGTTCAATCCACTGCTGAGTTTGCTTCATAATTTGATGACCGCGCAAGGTAATAGAGCTAGCCAGACGCGGATCGTAAAATCGGCATCCCCCCGAGCCCAACACCCCATAAAACGAGTTCATTATGATTTTAATGGCTTGTGACGCGGCGCTATCGCGCGCCGCCTTGGCATGGTCGCGCGCTTGCCATAACTGGCTAATAATCTCGGGTAAAAAATGGGTTTGACGCGAAAAGTAACCCCCAACAAAGCCTTCTATGGCTTGTTCGGGTTGTTTTAAGCCTTCTATCATGCCCACGGGATCTATCTTAAAGGTGCGAATAATTGAGGGATACAGGCTTTTATAGTCTAAAACCAGTACGTGCTTGTATAAACCCGGTTGGCTGTCCATGACATACCCGCCTGGGCTAGCCAGACCGCCATCAAGGGGTAAATTTGGCGCCACATAGCCCGCTCTGTGCACCTTAGGTAAATAAAGATGAGTAAAGGCGGCTACCGAGCCCCCTGCTCGTCCCAGCTCTAACCCTGTCAGGCGACTGCGCTGCTGTAAAAAGTCGAGTAATTGGCAATGCTCAAATAAGCGCCACACTAACCGACAATCTTGTAAGTTATACTGCGCAAGAGCGACTTTATCGTGTTGAAACTGATAATTTATCTGGCTGAGCTTATCTAAACTTGTATCGAGTTCTTTACCTTCGCCCAGCAGTTGGTTGGCAACGTGCTCTAAGCTGTAATTTTCAAATACATAACTGGCAGCCTTAAAGGCTTCGATACCATCAATAACCACTCGCCCTTGAATGTCAAGAAAACCATTGCCTTGTTGTCTGTCACGCCATTTTGCTTTGCTATTCGCTCGGCCAAAACTAGGCGTTATCCCCAATCGCTCAGCGCGTTGTACTAAAATGCGAAAGTCAAACTGGACCACCGCCCAACCGATGATAATGTCGGGGTCATGTTCCGCCAACCAAGCGATAAACCCCGTGAGCAAATCATGCTCTGAACTGCACCAGTGAATAAATGCCGGCGCATCGGGCACAGGCTCACCGCGCATAAATACCCACTGCCCCCAATCAGCATATAGGCCTATGCTGTAAAGCACCTCTTGTTGCGAGCACTCAATATCTAGCGACACGGTTTTCAGCGTTGGGATACATTTAGCGGGTTTAATGCGAGCGCCTCGTACCTCTATGTATTGACGACGATGTATAAACTGGCCGGTAAAGCACATTTCAGCTTGAACAAAGCGCTCCATCAAATGGCGCTCAGGCGCTTTAATATCGGCTTCAAAGGTTTCAATATTGGCCGCCGCTAACCGTTTAGCAGCCTGATGGGCATGGTAGCTAGAGTTGAAATACACACCACTTACTTTTTGATGATCGAAGGTGGTTAATGCCAAGGGCGTCACTTGAAATGGAAAGTCCTTTAGCAGAGGGCGAGCGAGTTCAAGCAGGCTGTTGGCAATAAAAAACACCACTTGCTCGGGGGCAGTTAAAACACGATAGACGGTGTCGCTATCTTTAAGCCAATATTCATTACTCACCCCCGCCTGGGTGTTATGACTATGACGCGATAAGATAAACCCGCTTGCTAAATTAACCACCTTCACCCCTCACTGCTCATCAAGCATATGATAACCCTTATAACAGTGAATTACTTTAGGTCGAGGACAGATCGCAAGCGTAAAAAAGGCGCAATCAATGCGCCTTGAGATAACAAGATTTGATTCTATTTAGAACAAGCTACTGTTCAACCAAAGGTGAACAAAGATACTGGCAACATACCCTAATGCAATCACAGGAGCCCATTTAAGGTGCGCCCCAAAGGTATAAATACCACGAGCTTGCCCCATTAAGGCCACGCCGGCGGCCGAGCCAATGGATAATAAACTACCACCTACCCCAGCCGTTAGGGTGACGAGTAGCCATTGGCCATGGGACATTTCAGGCTCCATGGTTAATACCGCAAACATCACTGGAATGTTATCGACGATGGCAGATAAGACCCCTACCGCAATGTTGGCATAAGTCACATCCCATTGGGTGTACATGACATGAGACACTAAGCTGAGGTAACCAATAAAGCCTAAGCCACCGACACAAACGACCACACCATAGAAAAATAACAGGGTATCCCATTCTGCTTTGGCAACACGGTTAAATACATCAAAAGGCACCACTGAGCCTAAGTAATGTAACCGTGCTTCATCATTGGCTTGTTCAGCCAACGCACGCTTACGTGCAAGGGATTTATTTAAGGTACGACGTAAGTAGTAACCAAAGAATTGCAGAAACCCTAATCCTGTCATCATACCGAGCACAGGCGGCATACCAAGAAGCGAATGAGCCGATACCGCCATGACAATGGTCAGTAAAAATAAACCAATAATGACAAATGCACCGCGCTTAATTTCTACTCGCTCATCATTTGCTTTGGGTTTTTCATTGGCAATGAATGCGCTCATAATAAAGGCTGGCACAAGGAAATTAATCGCTGAAGGAATAAATAAGTCAAAAAACTCGGTAAAGCCCAGGATCCCCTTTTGCCATACCATCAAGGTGGTAATATCACCAAATGGACTAAATGCACCACCAGCGTTAGCGGCCACCACCACATTAATGCACGCCATCGCGACGAATTTCTTATTGTCACCACCCACTTTCATGATCACGGCGCACATCAATAATGCCGTGGTTAAGTTATCTGCAATCGGCGAGATAAAGAAGGCCAAGATCCCCGTTAGCCAAAACAGTTGACGCAGGCTAAACCCTTTATTGACCATCCAAGAGCGCAGGCCATCGAACAGCATCCGCTCTTCCATGGCGTTGATATACGTCATGGCAACCAATAAGAATAAGAGCAGTTCAGCATACTCTAGCAGGTTATGACGAAAAGCTTGCTCAGCCTCATGACTCATACCATGTTGCGCATACACTAACCCTATCATGCCCCAGATCACACCGGCGGCGACCAACACTGGCTTAGATTTACGCAAATGCAACACTTCTTCGCCCATCACCAAAATATATGCCAGAACAAACACTAATATGGCCATGTAGCCCACGCCTGATGACGTCAAATCTAAGGCGTCAGCGCCAGTACTTGCCAAGCATAATGGTGAAAATAAAATCACCAACAACAACCCCATTGAGCGGAAAATGCATTTATTCATTGTTACAACCTTCGTTTAGCATCCTTGAAAAAAACTGGCGCGACAATAGCACAGCAAAAAGTCACATTTTTTAATCGAGTTCAAAGTTTTAACACAAAGCGAAACTTATACCGATACATAACATCGGCATTACCGAGCAATATACAGTTTTCATTCAGCTTTTCAATTATAGATTAAAATTCATACAGTTAGATTAAAGATTATCGCCAAGTAAGAAGGATTAAACTGAGGGTAAAGCACCGCTGTACTGATGTAGACGGAGTGTAGAATTGATGCAGCGAGTTAAACTAAAGCGCGTTCGAATAAACATGGGAGAAGGGGTTGTCGGTGGCAGATGAACTCAGCCAAGCCCAACATTGAGCGCTTCAAACAAAAAACCGCGACAACGCGCGGTTTTTTGTTTAGGTATACCTTAAAGACTGATTATTGTGCGCGCACGACACGGAAGCCTATGTAGTTAGCTGCAAAACTTGAGCTAATTTCAAGCCTTGATGAGGCCCTTGCAAGGCTAGGCGCAAAATTCCAAGCTCCACCTCTGACAACAGCAGGGTTGCTGTCGGTGAGCTCCCATACGTTACCAACGGTATCGAAGAGTCCAAACTTATTCGCCTTAAATGACGCTGTCGGTGCAGTGCCGTTATTCGACCATCGACTGCCACACCAGCCACAGTTGGCGTTACCCGCACCCACATTATTACCCCACCAATAATCGGTGCTAGTGCCACCACGAGCGGCAACTTCCCACTCTGTTTCTGTGGGTAGGCGATACTGATAACCGGTGCTGCGGCTCAACCATTTAGTATAAGCCTCGGCATCGGCGCTAGTTACGCAAACAACGGGAGAACGTTTTGATTGTTCAAAACCTGGCTCTCGCCATGACATATTGGCACTGTACTCAGGTGCCCCACTTGAATAAGAAGCGCAGCCCTTGCCTTTTTCCGCAGTAGTACGATAACCGGTCGCGTTAACAAACTTTTCAAACTCTGCCACGGTAACTTCTTTTTGGCCGATGCCAAAGGTCGCCCCGATAGTGACTTTACTCGGTGCTTTTTCGTTACCTAAACCACGCCCTTGAATATCACCAATACGATAGCTACCAGAGCCGATGGCCACCATGGCCGGCGCTTTGCTGCCGTCACTGTATTGATCCGAAAACTTCTGGCCAGGTTTTAAGTTAACCACTAAACGATTAAGCTCGGCGCGAATAGTCCTCGCACCCGATAATTTAACGGTGGTGTTAAAGGTGTGAAAGCCGGGCTTCTTTACTGTGACCTTGTATTCACCTGGTGGCAACATAGCATCAACGCGACTGGCGCCATAACTTTTACCATTGATAAATACTTCGTCATGAAACTGGTTAGAACGAACCGTTAAGGTCACCATTCCCGGTTCATTTTGAATCGGTGAAAACTCCACCTCTTGGTAATCGCCTGCTGCGGCCTGATCTGAATTCACACCACAATAGCGATAGTCTAGGCTCAATAAACGACACGCTTGAGCTTGAGGTAAACGGCCTTCCATTTCCACTAGCATTTTAACGCTGTAATCACCTTGGCCACTAAAGCCACTCTCTAATACTTTTTCGCTGACAATCTTGATGCCAGCTGCAGCCGTATCACGGTGCTTAGACACCAAGGCTTGTTCCGTTACGTTTTGAAACAGCTTGTTGGTGAGCATTTGGCTGGCTGTTTTTTTCGCCAGATTATTACCTTGCTCAGCACATTGTTTAAATGTGACGTCTTCACCACACGCAATGCTCTGGCTCACCTCCATCTTGCCACCTTGGCTAAACTCACGCTTGATCCGTTCAACCCGTGCAAAATTGAAACGCTCTTTGAGGTTTTCAATTTCATTAAGCATGCTGAACTGAGTCACTTTAGAATTAGCCAGTTTTTCTTGATTCGAGGCCAACAGCGTTTTTTGTGCTTTAACCTTTTCCTTGTTCAGGCTTTGGGCTTGAAGGGCATATTGATAAGCTTCAATTGCGGCTGAGATATCCAAGGAAGGATCAGCAACCAGCAATTCGTACTGTTTATCCATTTCAAGCAAAGCAGCTTTACGCTTATTCTCAAGTGTTGTGTTGAGTTCAATTAGACGTTGTAGCTCATCTTTGTCTTGTTGAATTGAGCTTCTAATTTTTTCTAGACCGTCAACATAAGCGTCAAACTCAGCCTGTTTTGTCTGAATTTTATTATCTAACTCAGTGACTTGGCTTGCGTATAAGGGAGTGGCAGCCATGCCTAATGAGAAGATACCAGCCGATAATACCAGTGGAGCTATCCGCATTTTTTCTATTCCATGCCAAAAACAGTCTCATCACCAAAATAATGAGTAAAATGTTTGATTATTATGATCTTTATATTTCTATATATACCAAAAGCATAACGCATTGGTTATTGTGCCTGTCAATCCTATTGCCTAACGCACAAAATGACAAGTGCAGGCTTGCCAGAAAAGCACGCTAAGAACTGGAAAAATCGACATTTTTTTAACAAAACCCAGGTCAAAAAAGCCGTTAAATTAGGGCCTAATGCCTTGTTATATCAATGCTTACAAAGGACTTAGATATATTTAATCCAGTGGATTTAACCGTTTGCTTACCTTGGCTAAACTAATTTGGAAAAATGTCAAATTATTGGGCTTAGTCACGATTTTTCCATTGAGTGCGCTATTTTTGTAATTAATCTCGCTGCGCCATTTGTTTGTCATCGTTATTGGATACGCCGTGACATCCAGTAACGCTTTTTCCAGTAAGGGTTATCTAATCGAGAAATGATGACACCTTTACTGGTACTCGCATGAAGAAACTGGCCGTCTTTAAGGTAAACCCCCACGTGTTGAGTGCGTCGAGACACCCGAAAAAAGACCAAATCACCCGTCGTTAACTCACTGCGTTTAATCTGACGCCCTAACTTTGCTTGTTGAGTCGTCGTCCTCGGAAGAATGGCATCAAAACTATCTTGGTAGACCCGCTGTACATAAGCGGAACAATCCACCCCGTTGGTACTCGTCCCTCCTAACCGGTAAGGCACCCCTTGCCACTGTTCGTAGTGGTCAAGCAAGAGGTCAATATCCTTTGATTGACCCGTAGGCCTAGCGGAACGAAGATCACTGGGTTGATATTGATATGAGGGGTTCGCCGACTTAACCTTCGCAGCAGTTGGTTCAGGTGACGAACTACAGCCGGCGAGAAGTAACACCCAGCCAGCCAGCAAGATAGAATAAGGTCGACGGCCCATTTTTGTTCCCTAATTAACGATATACGCGGTCGATTAACGCAAGCTCATTTCAAAAATCAGTCGCTCAGCGGTACAGGAAAAGCGAAGGTTAAGCACAAGGGCGATACCGGCATCGAGCCCTTGTGTCACTTGCTCAGCCTCACAATCAGGGTATTTTTCCTTAGCACGTTGAGTGTACTCTTGCGCAAGCGACTGGGCTTGCTCAAGGCTAGGTGCACTGATCGGTAAAGCCAACACATTGTCATCTTCATGGATCACGCTGCCTAACTCCACCAACACACCGCAGGCTTCACATACATCATCATTCTTTTCAACTGTCATAACTGTCCCCTTTAAGTAAAGTCAGCGCATTAAAACCCAATGATAAATCAAAAAACAAGCAGAATTAACCATCATCCCAGCGAAAAACAATAAATCTTAATTTAGAACAACTATTCCTCTTAATCCAAGATCTTAAGTCATCAAACTGTCTTACGCTTAATTTACTGTTGAATTTATCTTCATCCTATCGAAAACGGCATGCAAACACACATACCTGAGTTAGACAAAGTACTTGAATTGATCGAGTGTCACCAAGATACATTGCGCGCCAAAGTATTAGGTTACATTGACGCTAAAGATGCTGCGTTGCCGATACATGGTATCGAAATCGGCAGTGAGTCTCCCCATTGCCCAACAGTCATTTTTGTGGGGGGAATACACGGTGTAGAGCGCATCGGCAGCCAGGTCGTTATCGCCTTCCTTGACAGTATATTGAAGCGGTTACAATGGGATAACCATTTTCAACAATTGTTCAGCCAAGTTCGTGTGGCTTTCTTACCTTTGGCTAATCCCGCTGGTTTTTTGAATAATACGCGCTGTAATGGCCAAGGCATAGACCTGATGCGTAATGCCCCAACCGATGCGATTTGTCCAACCACTTGGATGGTGGGAGGACACAGGATCAGCCGACATCTACCTTGGTACCGTGGCAAACAAGGCCTTGCACCAGAAAGTAAGATGCTATTGTCTTTTGTCAGTGACTTGATTGAGCGTGCCAGCCTGACCCTCAGCCTGGATGCGCACTCAGGGTTTGGCCTGCGTGACCATTTGTGGTTCCCCTATGCTGGCAATATTGCGCCCTACCCCATGCTTGGACAAACCTATGGGCTGATGAAC
The DNA here is from genome assembly GCF_021295345.1 of Motilimonas eburnea. Lineage (GTDB taxonomy): Bacteria > Pseudomonadota > Gammaproteobacteria > Enterobacterales > CBDFNC01 > Motilimonas > Motilimonas eburnea. The sequence goes on along the minus strand of NZ_JAIMJB010000001.1, from coordinate 401,930 downwards.
TTATTTGACCAAACTTACCCCTATCATGCCCACTACCAAGTTGCACCGCAAAGCCACTTTTACACCACCCACGGCGATCTCTGGGACCACTTATCCAAACAACATAAACGCCAGCTGTTTATACCGTTAACCCTAGAAATGGGCTCATGGCTTTGGGTAAAAAAAAACCCTCGCCAACTATTTAATTTTGCAGGTTTTTTTAACCCACAGAAACAACACAGATATGAGCGAATCTTAAGAAGACACACAGTCCTGATGAACTTTTTAATACAAGCGGCTTACTCATCGGCCAACTGGCTTCCACAGGGTAACACCTTGGCCCTGATGAATGATGCCGCTAAACGGCTGTGGTACCCGAACCTAAAGCGCTAGTTTTCGTTGTCACTTGAGTCAATAACAAGAGCACAAATGAAGAATCAACAAACCAAACCAACAATCGTATTATTACGTGGCTTATCTCGTGAGCAGCGTCATTGGGGCAACTTTATCAACCTATTACAACACCAATTACCCGAGTATCAGGTGATCTGTCTTGACACGCTAGGAAATGGCACACGCAACCGTCAGCCTAGCCCTGTCAGCATCAGCCGATACAGTCAAGATATCCTAATGCAATTAGCTGAGCGAGACATAGAGGGCGCCGTCTTAGTGGGGCTCTCACTTGGCGCCATGGTGGCATTGTCAGCACAAGCGATCGACACCCACCACATCAGTCAAGTTATCGCGCTTAATACCAGTTCGCGCCACAGCTGGTTTTGGCAACGCTTTGCAACATGGCGAGTCGCCAAAGCATTAATGACCGCCACTGCGGCTCCTGATTGCAGTAGACTAGAGCAAGGCATTTTAGCCTTTACCAGTTATCGACACAGCCACGATTTGGTCTTACTTAAACAGTGGAGCGAATTGCGTAAACAATCCCCCACATCGGTGATGAATGCCCTTTGTCAGATCATTGCAGCAGCAAAATTTAAAGCGCCCGTTCAGGCTCTTGTGGGGAAAAGAGTACGGTTTATCTATGGCAAACAAGATCAATTAGTCAGCCCAAAGTGTACTTTCAAGCTGGCTAATCTACTTGGGGCTGAGGTAGATGCTATTGACCAATGTGGCCATGATATCGCCCTCGACCAGCCACAGAAGCTGGCTGAGATGATCGCATTAATACTCCGCGATTGACGCCAGTTCATCCATCGGTTTGGCGGATGGCGTAAGGGCAAGCTCAATCAACTCAAGCATCAATTTAATTTGCTGTCTTGCCATGGCCGCACTCATATTTGGGTTAAGGCGATTGACGCTTAAACCTGTGATAAAGGTACGGACTAATTGCGCCAAGGTATCGACCTCACTTTGTCCTAATGGGGAAAAACAACGCCATAGATTATCGGTCCCTTGATACAATACAGGCCCCACCACCTGCTCGAGTTTGGTGTCACCTCGCATTGATAGCCACAAATCCATCATCACCAATTGCATTTCATTCTCTGGGTCGCGGTATAACGCATTCAACATGGCTTTAACCAGCTCTAATGGCTGACAATAGCCATCTTTGTAATAATGCACCACCTGCTCACAGAACATGGTTTCAACTAAATCTGCAATTAATCCAACTTTGCCATCTGGATATTGATGGTTTAGGGCTCCGCGAGTGACCCCTGCAGCATGACAGATCGCACTGGCATTAGTACCAGCATATCCAAATTGTACCAGTTGACTTAATGCAGCCTGACGAAGTGCCTCACGGGTTGCTGCGTTGCGCTCAGCTTGAGTTGCCATAAATAGCACCAATATTTCCAATCGAGATAATAAAGTTCAAAAATATACGACAACGGAGTTTAAATTACTTTCAAGATTAATAAAAACAAAACAAAATTTTAATGAACAAAGCATGCTGATTTCATCTATTGATTGTTCCCTATCTAAGAACCGACAGAGCTGGGTAAGTATGGAATTCAGACCAAGATTTAATGTGATCTATGCCTAACAGAATGTCAAAAAAGATGAAACTTTCTTACCATTTAAGGCAATATAGTCATCAGCAGCCAATATTAGTAGTCTAAATAATGTTTCAGAAGGCCTGTTATTTAAGGGCTAACGGTTATTTTTCCACCGTTCTACCCCATGAGTAATAGATTTTCTTTTGTAATTTAGCAACAACTGATCCAAATCAACATTTTGGCCACGATCAGTCCTATAATCCTTCATGAAAGTTATTTACTAAGGCAGCAACAGACAAGTAACAAAGCGAGTTTAGGTTAGTTAGACGTACCACCCTTAATAAAGAATTTTTATTTACTAGGAGTAACCAAGATGACAGTTAGCAATCTTGCTGAATTAGATGCAATGGTCGCACGCGTTAAAGCGGCCCAAAAAGAATTCGCCAACTACAGCCAAGAGCAAGTAGACAAAATTTTCCGCGCGGCTTCACTCGCAGCTTCTACAGCTCGTATTGAACTTGCACGCATGGCTGCCGAAGAGTCAGGCATGGGTATCATGGAAGACAAAGTGATCAAAAACCACTTTGCTTCTGAGTTCATCTACAACAAATATAAAGATGAAAAAACCTGTGGCATCATCGACAAGAACGATGAAGGCGGCACGATCACTATCGCTGAGCCAGTGGGCATTGTTTGTGCAATCGTACCAACCACTAACCCAACTTCTACCGCTATCTTTAAAGCACTGATCTCGCTTAAAACACGTAACGGCTGTATCTTCTCGCCACACCCACGTGCTAAAAACGCCACTAACTTCGCAGCTAAGCTAGTGCTAGATGCAGCGGTTAAAGCGGGTGCACCAAAAGACATCATCGGCTGGATTGACCAACCTTCTGTAGAGCTATCAAATGCCCTAATGAAGCATGACGACATTGCACTTATCCTAGCAACGGGTGGTCCAGGCATGGTTAAAGCTGCTTACTCTTCTGGTAAGCCAGCTATCGGTGTAGGTGCAGGTAACACCCCTGTTGTTATCGACGAAACAGCAGACGTTAAACGCGCTGTATCTTCAATCCTAATGTCTAAAACATTCGATAACGGTGTAATCTGTGCTTCTGAGCAAGCAGCCATCATCGTTGAGTCTAAGTACGACGAAGTGATTGCACGTTTTGCTAAATACGGCGCTGCGGTACTGAACAAAGCTGACGCAGACAAGGTACGTAAAGTATTAATGATTGACGGTGCCCTAAACGCAAAAATCGTTGGTCAACCAGCATACAAGATTGCTGAGCTAGCCGGTGTAACCGTACCTGAATCGACTAAAATTCTTATCGGTGAAGGCCTAGAAGCGTCTTACGATGATGAGTTCTCTCACGAGAAACTATCTCCGACCCTAGGTGTTTACAAAGCCAAAGACTTTGAAGACGCAGTACGTCAAGCAGGTATCGTATTAGATATCGGCGGTGTTGGTCACACATCTGTACTATACACAGACCAAGATGCAAACGCAGACCGCATCGTTTACTTCGGCGACAAAATGAAGACCGCGCGTATCCTAATCAACACGCCTTCTTCTCACGGTGGTATCGGTGACCTTTACAACTTCGAACTAGCACCTTCTTTAACACTGGGTTGTGGTTCTTGGGGTGGTAACGCGATTTCTGAAAACGTAGGTCCTAAGCACCTAATCAACAAGAAAATTGTAGCGAAGCGAGCAGAAAACATGTTATGGCATAAACTACCAAAATCTATCTACTTCCGTCGCGGCTCTCTACCTGTTGCAATGGACGACCTAGACGGCAAGAAACGCGCCATGATCGTTACTGACCGTTTCCTATTCAACAACGGTTACATCGACGACCTACGTGCCATCCTAAAAGAGAAAGGCATGGAAGTGGAAGTGTTCCACGAAGTAGAAGCGGATCCAACATTATCTGTTGTTAAAGCGGGTGCAGCGGCGTGTCATAGCTACCAGCCTGACGTAATCCTAGCTGTGGGCGGTGGTTCACCTATGGATGCGGCGAAAATCATGTGGGTAATGTACGAGCACCCAGAAACTGATTTCGAAGACCTATCAATGCGCTTTATGGATATCCGTAAACGTATTTACAAGTTCCCTAAAATGGGTAGCAAAGCAGAACTAGTGTGTATCACTACTACTTCTGGTACAGGCTCTGAAGTAACGCCTTTCGCGGTTGTAACTGACGATGCAACAGGTCAGAAATACCCACTAGCGGACTACGAACTAACACCAAACATGGCTGTTGTTGATGCTAACCTAGTTATGGACATGCCTAAGTCACTATGTGCCTTCGGTGGTTACGACGCTGTAACGCACGCAATGGAAGCTTATGTTTCTGTACTAGCGAACGAGTACTCAGACGGTCAAGCACTACAAGCGCTTAAACTACTTAAAGAGTACCTACCAAGCTCTTACCAAAATGGTAAAGCGGACCCAATTGCACGTGAGAAAGTGCACAACGCTGCAACTATCGCTGGTATCGCGTTTGCTAACTCTTTCCTAGGTGTTTGTCACTCAATGGCGCACAAACTAGGTGCTGAGTTCCATATTCCTCACGGTCTAGCTAACGCACTACTACTGACTAACGTAGTCCGTTACAACGCGACGAATACACCGACTAAACAAACGGCTTTCTCTCAATACGACCGTCCTAAAGCACGTGCTCGTTACGCAGAAGTCGCTGACCACTTAGGTCTAGGCGGTAAGAACACAGAAGAGAAGCTAAACAACCTACTAGCATGGTTAGACGAGCTGAAGAAAGAAGTTAACATCCCAATGTCGATTCAAGAGACAGGCGTTAACGAAGCTGAGTTCTTAGCCAAAGTTGACGAGCTAGCGGTAGATGCGTTTGATGACCAATGTACTGGTGCAAACCCACGTTACCCGCTCATCAGCGAACTAAAAGAAGTATTAATCGCTTCTTACTACGGTCTACCGTACGTTGAAGGTAAAAAGTGCCAAGACAAGCCAACAGCAGAAGCAAAACCTGCTAAAGCTAAAAAGGCAGCAAAAGCTTAATTAATAACATAAATTGTTAACTAAGTTAGAAATTCAAGCCCGCTTATAGCGGGCTTTTTTGTGTTTGTAGCAAAGCCAACTAAACTGGTAATACAGTTTAGATAAGTTCGCTAATATGGCAGAAAACAAAGCAAAAAAATCCCGTGTCGCAATTAACGACTTAGCCATAGGGCATTTCGTTGAGCTTCCACTCGGCTGGAAAGATCACCCTTTTATGTTCAACAGCTTTAAAATTAAAACCCAAGAGCAGTTGAGCATTATTCAAGCCCTAGGCTTAAGTCAGGTTGACGTAGATTGGCAAAAAAGTGACCTTAAGCCCACACCCGTAAAGCAAGCTGAGGCGACGCCAGAGCCACAAGTAAAAAAAGCCCCCCGCCCTTTGACAGAAGAAGAGCAGCAACGTGCTATATCAAAGCAGCTGCGCATGGACAATAAACGCGCCGATGCCGCTTATCATCATAGCTTATTGAAATTTAGAGAAGCTCTGGGAAAATTTGGCCTCACCCCTGAAGAAGCCCAAGCCGAAATAAAAGAGCTGATTAGAGCACTATGCGCTGATGTGTACACCACCCCAGATACCAAAGTGATGCATGTTATACAGGCTCAGCCAAGTAGCGATGATCTCTTCTATCACAGTTTAAATGTGACCGTGTTGTGTTTAGTGGCAGCCAAAACCCTAAGCTGGAGTGAAACCGATGCACAAACCTTATGCCTGAGTGCTTTTTTACATGATATAGGCCTGATCAAAGTCCCGACCTCCATCCGACGTAAAACCACCCCATTAACGACATCAGAAGAAAACTTTTACAAGATGCACACCACCTACGGTGTCGAGCTGGTTAAAAAAGCCAACTGCTTTCCCCAAGAAGTGATCCCTTTGATTGCTCAACACCATGAGCGCTTAGATGGAACGGGTTACCCCAAGCAATATCAGGCTGATCAACTAGACGAAATGACCCAACTATTAAGTCTCGTCGATGCCTATGATAGCCTATGCTTTCCCCACCCCTCACAAAAAGCACTGAGCCCACGCAGCGCCATTGCCTTGATGTTTAAACAAAGCGAAACCAAATTTAACCGTAGCATGTTAGAAGTGCTAGTGAAATTACTCGGCGTCTACCCACCTGGCTCCTTAGTCGAACTGGACGACAAAACCCCTGCTTTGGTTATGTCAACCAACCCGAAAGACGCCATGAACCCCAATGTACTGATTTACGAAGTGGGTAAAAATGAGGCCAGTGGGCTGGTGTTACCCTTAGCCAGCCACCAGCGCAACATCAGCAAGGTAATTAGTTTTGATGATTTAGATGAACTAGCGGCACGCTATTTTAATAGCCATATCCGCTATTGCTTATACTTCTCACCGCAAGTGCCAGAGAAAAACGAACGTTAGGCCTCTCCAGGCGAGCCCTGATCGATTTTAGAAAAGGATTCAATGCTACTTGAGACATGGGCTAAGAACTCATTTGGGAGATTAGCAATGCCATTTGAGAATAAAATTTTCTGATGTGGGCGGATCATCAGCAGTACATCATGCTGCAACTGCTCGGTTTCATGGGCCTTAAGCCAATGCTCAGTATTGGACTCTAGAATTTTTCGCACTACCATGTCTTCAATTTCTTGAATGCATTTTTTGGTTAAAAACATCCGCGAACAAGCTATGTTTGCCTTCTCTTCACCCGAGCCATAAACGTGCTCTTTAAGTTTTTGATCAAACAGATAGCTGAGCTTTGAGTGCTCAGAAAAACGATAATGACAAGGCCCTTTTAGGAAAAACTTGTTGTTTGGCAACAACTCGATGAGACCAATCATCTCCAGCGCACGTAAATAAGAATAAGTACTGGTTGGTGTAAGTTGATACGTGGCCACCATTTTATCTAATGACTCAGGCGCCAAGCGTAATTCTTGGAAAAAGTCATATAATTCAGGAAATTGAAAAAACACTTCATCTTGAATTTCAGTAAATAAGTCATCGCTTTGCGATTGCAGTTGGCGCGCCTGTTTAATTAAATCATCCAAGCTCAATTCCACCATACGGCAATATTCAACTAACTTATCCAAGGAGATAGCAGGACTATGTAAGTGCCTCTTTAAGGTGGACAAAGGCACATCTAATTGCTGCGCTAGCTTAGCATAGGTTAAATGGCTTTCCTTGATCCTCTCACGCAGAGCGCGCAGCAAATATTCTGGTTTTATATCATGCATCGCTTCATCCTACTGATCATAACCTGCTTATATATATGAAAAAAAAGTAAACCAAGCAGGCAAAAGAATTATCCCTTCATTATAGGTGAGGAGGAACCAATTTAATCAGAGCTAGGATAAATTTTTAATAAATGCGTCCCCTTTAAATCAGCTTAAAAGCGAATATAACAAACAAGAAGAACATTAGAAACGATTAAAACACTAAAACCAGACAGGCAATGGCCTTTGTCGACACTCGATAGTCTATTGAGTTCAGTTTGATAATAGCAACTGCACATCAAAATAATACTAATTCACCAATGTATGTAACAAAATCAGCATATCCAATCAAAAAAACCAGCAATAAACGAGATATTAAAACAACAAAGCAAGTAAAAAACAGACTTAAACACCATTTATATAGTTAAAGTAACATATCACTCCAGATTATAAATTACAGCCAGAATATCCTGCCGAAAATACCTCTTTTTTCGCCCCAAATTGACGGTTCACTATAAGAGACCAATAGGTTCACCCAGTGGACTCCTACCTGATCAATTTAAATAAATGTTCATTTTTCGGTCATTACCGTTTAAAAATCTCCCCACTAGTAATGTGGGGTAGTCCCAACTAGTCGATAAAGCAAACACAAAATAAAAAAATATATAAAGTAGGCCACAATATGATACGGACATTGACTAAGGGCATTCTGCCTGCCGCAGTATGCTGCGTATTCTCTGCAAATGCTTTTGCCAGCACAGCCTCGACGTCTACAGAGGAAACCACATTTCTCGATCGCGTTTCTGGCACCATTGCAGTTGATTACTCTCGCAACGCTTATAAAAGCAGTAGTTACAAAGCAAGACGCTCCACCGGTATCAGTGCGGGCTTACGATATAAGACCGATGCCGATGTCGTATTAGGGGTTAACGGGCGCACCCAATACAGTTACGACATGGAAGAAGGCTGGTTTGAACAGGACATCTGGCTATCTGCAACAAAAGGTAATTTGTTTAAGCCTTACGAATGGCTGACCATAGGCGGAGACATTCGCGCGGCGATCCCTGTTTCGGAATACTCAGACAAAACGAAATTGAACACGGCGGTACGTGGCGCCATCACGTTTGCTTTTGATCTTTCCTCTTGGGCCGAAGGGTTACGTTTTACCTATCAACCAAGGGCCATGAAAAACTTCCACAAATACAAAACCGCCGGCGGCCAAAACCTCATTGAATGGGATCTCAGCGGCTATTACGAATTGGCTTATGGCTACCAAGACTGGACCTTTATCGTTGGCGCCATTAACAACCACACTTGGACCTACAAGGGTAATTACAACCACCCTTCTCTAACCCACCAAGAATATATAGGTTACCAGTTAACCGACAGTTTGAGCTTAGGTGTTGGTCATACCAACAGCATTAGCTTCTTTGATCCTTCACGAGGACCAGCACCGGTGACTCGCTTACTGGATTTTAAAAACTCGAGCTTTTACGCCCTCGCAGTTTATTCGTTTTAAACATAACAAGTAGAAATCGTAAACACACGAAATGGAGTTATCTATGAAACTAACTAAGTTAGCCTTCAGCGTGGCTGTTGGTTTATCACTAGTTGGCTGTGGTGCAGGAGACGCACCGTACGACGAAGTAGTCAAACCAACCGAGCAAGTGAAAAAAGAAGTATTTGATACCGAAAAGGTATACATGTACATGCCTTCTATGAGCAAAGCACCACGCTACGCCGTTGCCATGGCGCCATTTATGCAGGGTCAGGAGCAATTAGTTCGCCTAAACTTCACCGAGCAAGGCTTACAACTGCGCGCGCTAAATTCCGACATCATCAGCCAAGCGCAGCTTGATAACGGTGACTTTGGCCGCTGGAATGAGCAAGATAGCGATAATGCACCGCTGTTGACCATCCCAGGTGATTACGCAGACTACCGCTGTAAGCTTGATGCTTACGACGAATGTACTAACAAAGAAGAAGAAAACAAAGACGCTGACGTCAAATGGTACGACAAGCAGTTCTTTACCCCTGATTTTGCGAACCTAAAAAACATTGCCGCTTCGTGGAGCGATTTCTCATACGGTACACGTTGTTTTAGCCCTGTCGGCAGCCCGCGCTTAACTGAAGATCCTGCGACGGGTTGGAAAGGCTACGAGGTTTCAGAAGATGGCTCAATCTTCATTGAAGTAGAGCAAGAGTACACTGTTAACAAATCTTGGGGCTGTTTAGTTAATAGCCTCATTGCTGCTGATTTTAACTTTAGCGAATTAAGCTTCACCGTTGCACACAGTTACTCAATCGTGCCGCTAGAAAACCTAGCAAGCAAAGATTACGAGCCAATCCTTTACTCGGTTAATGATGAAGATACCTTTGGTTTCTTTACCAGCGAAGTAAACCGCCCTACCGCAGCCAACATCGACGGTGCTGTGGGCTCAAAACACCAGTACTTACATCGCTTTAACCCGAACTTAGCGTCAATTGACTATCACCTTAGCGATAGCTTTAACAACAACGAGTCGACCCGTTTCTTCAAACAGATCACCATTGATGTCATGAACCGCATCAACCCTCAGCTTAAGGCTGCAGGTGTACCAACGGTTAACATCATTGAGCCATCGGGTAAACATTCAGGTGACCTTCGCTACAACGTTATCAACCTTATCGATGAGCCACTTGAGAACGGCTTAGCCGGTTACGGCCCGTCTGCTGCTAACCCAGTAACAGGTGAAATCGTTCACGCTCACATCAACCAATACTCAGGTGTACTTGAGTCAGGTGCTAACTTCTACTGGGATACTATTGCCAGTACCTTTAACCGTGGTGCTACGACGCAAACGTCTACCTTGGAAGCCACCGAGCAAGGCGCATCTGAGTCAACAGACACAGCTCAAGCCACGCAATCGTTTGGCCAAAGCGACATCCTACCAGCCGAGGCTATCGCCATTGCTCAAGTTGGTGAGCTGATCACCCAAGACAAGGTGGCTGAAACGCAATACCTAGATCGTGAGCTCAACAAGTTAGCTGATGACATTCATACAGAAAGCTTTGAACTTGTCCTAGAAGAGATTGCTCGCCTAGATAACCTAGATGAAGAATCTCTCACTAACCAACAGCGCGTTCGCCGTGATGAGTTAGAAAAGCGTGTGTGGACTGAAAACAACATGTTCCCTGCCGCGTCGCTATGGACAAGTGCCACCGCAAAAGCGCTACCGACAGGCATTGCAGGCCACACCATCGACTACACAGATGCAAGCCTATGGGTAAATGGTATCGTTGCTGAAGAATTTGGTGGAACACGCTCAGACAAACCTGCACGTTTGAAAAAATGGGCGGATTTAACCAACGCACAGCAAGTCAACATTGGCCGCGTGTTAGCGGGTATTTCTTACGCTAAAACCTTAGTTCACGAACTGGGCCACAACCTAGGTCTACGTCATAACTTTAAAGGTAACGTTGACGCGTCAAACTTCTTTAGCCAACAGCAAGCTAAAGAAAACGGTTTAATTCACGTACCAGCCTACAGCTCTATCATGGATTACAACCCATCGATTCTTGATGCGCTTCCGGTATTTGGTCCTTACGATCTGGCAGCCCTTAAGTTTGGTTACAAGCGTGAAGTAACGGTTTTGGATCCTGAAACGAAAGAAGTATCAGGCGTTCGTAGCGTAAAAGATTACGACAACCAACTACTAACAGAATACCTAGACATTAACCAAAGCATTTCAACTGAACTTAACAACGGTGTTATCGCCGCGTTAACGCAAGACTTGGAAGAAGAAGCAACAGCAGAAGTTAAGCCATACGAATTCTGTACCGACGGTAACGTCAGTGGTAACACCGACTGTAACCGTCATGACGAAGGCCGTAACCACGATGAGATCAACAAGTTCTCTATCCAACGTTACATCGACTTCTACGAGTTAAGGAACCGTCGTAACAACCGCGAAGATTACACCGAAACCTTCCTACACGGCTACGCTGGTGCACGTGAACGTGAATTTGGTGCGATGCGCGACAATGTTGAATTCCTAAGCCGTGCTTGGGGTGGCAGTGTATCGCAAATGAATAACCAATTACTGTTTGCTAACCACAACTTAGCAGCGGAATTAGGTTGGCCTGCTGATAACTGGACCACACGTTGTGTGAACCCGCAAGGATCAACGTTCTGGGAAGGTGAAACGCCTAAAGTAGATGATTTCCTATGGGATATCTACTGTGCACTCCCTGCTGCTGTAGCGCGTACTCAGCAACACTTCATTGAAGTGGTTTCTGAGCCTGATCACACCTGTGAGCTACAAGATACGCAAACCGGTGCAGTACGTTACTCTCTGCTATCTGACCTAATGAACGGTAAATACGACAGCCTACGCTCACCAACCAGCAGCATGAACACTGCACCTGAGTTTGGCATGAGTGTAGTACCAACCAGCTGTTTCGACGATGCACTCGTTGAAGCCGTGGCCGTTGATGGTTACCAAATCACTGCAGAAGCAGGCCGTCTACTTAACAGTGGTCGTGCGCCAGAGCGTAACCCTAACCACAAGTACTCAAATGATCGTGATTACCTAGGTACTTGGGTAGATAAGTTAGTGGCAATGCGTAAATTGGTTGACCGTACAACGTCAATGCCGATTTCAGATCGTCAATCTATCGCCCTAGCTGATTTGTACGAATTCCGTACAACGCCACAAGGCATTATGCAGTACCCTGCATTTAAACTACTGGTGAAAGACATGGTGTTACAAGACACGCCTTTCTACGCACCTAAGTTTAAAAATGCGCAAGGTGAAGTGGTTGCACCGCAAGGTGACTACAAAGGCCAGTGGAGCTGGGCAACGAACATCGAAGCACTGCCGCTTTACTCAAGCTACCGTTGTCTATCTTGGTGTTACGGTTTATCGCCAAAAGGTGAAAACAACCTGATTGAAGCCTTACTAGAGCAAGTCATGATTGAAAGCCGTGACAGTAGTCTAGCGGGTCGTGACCAAGCTGAAGAGCTAGCTCGCTTTGTTTCTATCCGTACCAGCGACACTTCACAAGTTGGCGCTGTTTACTGGGAGCACAAAGGCACACGTTACGCGGCGACACCAGAAAATGGCCTAGCCCACGAAATCATTGTTAGCCAGCAAGAGCTTGCCTACATGCAAGCACGCCCGAACCTAAATGAGTTAACTCAAGAAGAAGTTCAAACTGTGTTAGCAAACCAATACGTAGACGCACGTGCGTTCTACCTTGGCACCGACGAACAACGCGCTGAGCTTGTAGCCACTGTTGAAGGCTACAAAAACGCACTGCCGATGTTACCGGTTTGGAACTAATTTAGCTCAGCTAAATTAACCCTAGCCAATCCATCAATGATAAAAGCCAGCTATCCGTAGCTGGCTTTTTTATTTCAACAGCCATTAGGTTAGCTATCACCCCAGCTATACAGGAAAAAGTAGTCGCACGAAGAAAAAAATTGCAGAATTACTTGTTAGCTTTTCCTGTTAGAGGCACCTGAGTGTTAGAACTATAGACAGGCAAATCGCCAACAACCACATTCCGAGAAGCCCCCATCACTTATCCCCCAAGCAACATAAATGCGTTTATTTCAGCTGTCCTATGTTGGTAAGCCTTGTTTATAGCCAAAATTATTTCGTGTTAGCAGACTCCACCAAAAATGTCTGTCATTTGTCAGCAAAAAAGTGAAAAACGAGTGATTTTATGGTGATTCACAGCAAATACTACAGTGAACAGTTCCTTGCAGCGAAACAGCCGTAGGGCCCTGCTGTCTTGAAGCGCTAAGCATATTAGCTACATGTTAGGGAATGACTCTTTAACAGAATTAACGATATTGACTGTATGAAATAGAAATCAAGCTTGTAATATGAAATACGGGCTGGCCATCCCCCTACAAACCAATATGGACATTACTATCGAGGTATTATTATGTTACTAAATTCAACCAGAAAAGTATTTCAGACAGGCTTGTTATTAGTTGGCTTTACCGTTGCACTGAGCACTCAAGTCATAGCAGATGCTCTCCCGCAGGGTGAAGTGCTTAATATTCAGGTTGCAGCTCCTACATTAAAAGGTAATTTAACGGATGAACAAGAAGTTAGAGAAACTTATGTTTATTTGCCTCCGTCATATCATAGCAAGCCACAAAAACGCTACCCAGTAGTATACTTTCTACACGGCTTTGGTGGTAACGCACAAGCATGGTTTTCAACACAAAATCCCAGCGACCCGGCCACCCATAAAGCAATGGATGAATTAATTGCACAACAACAAGTACAAGAAATGATTTTAGTCGCAGCCGATACCACAACGAAACATATTGGATCATGGTATATCAACTCACCGATCACCGGTAATTGGCAGGACTTTATCACACAAGATTTGATCACAGCGATAGATCAACAATTTAGAACCCTAGCAAAAGCTGAAAGCCGCGCGTTATTGGGCCACTCTATGGGTGGAATGGGGGCATTTACCATTGCATTTGCTCAACCAAAACTTTTCTCAACAGTCGTTGGAATGAGCCCCGCGACGTATTTACTCGCCCCCACCTCACCCGATGAAATTTATCAGTTTTATTCCAATGTAAAACCACAGCTTGATAATATGCTGACAAAACCAATTGACGGCTCGGCGCATTTTTTTCTTTCTCTCGCCCAGCCTTACCTTGGCGATAGAAGCAATCCGCCAAGCTACATTAAACCTAACTTACAAAGCACTGATTTTGCAGAGTTAGCAAGGTTTAACTTACTTGACTTAGCTAAACGAGCTCCGGAACAGGCGAAAAAAATCAATTATTATTCTGAAATGGGTACTGAAGACATGATCCCTGGCGGCTATACCACTTATGAGCAGACCATGAAGCAAATTCAACAAGCAGGATATAACTTACAATTCGCCTCATTTAAGGGAGGTCATACCGATAAGTTTAATGAACGCGTATACCCAGCCTTAAAATTTGTCAATCAGCACTTGATTTCTACCCCTTAACCGAAAGCATATTCTGGCATAGCGGCCGAAGCCATGGTCGCTATATTTACCTCATCTTCTAATCCCATTCACACAAAATAATAAAAACTTATATTAATCATTTTGTTACGGGACTTTTGTTATGTATGATTATGCCTGTAACACTCCCAAATAGCATGGATGGCTAATGCGTTTTATTCGTTGTGGTACATTTACCATTGATACTGAGTTAGCTCGCTTACAAGAGCAAAATCAAGACGTTCAAATTGATCCTAAGGTTTTTAACCTGCTGCTCTTCTTTTGCCAAAACCCCAACAAATTACTAAGCCGCCAAGACTTATTGGATAATGTATGGGGCGGTAGTATGGTAACGGATAATGCGATAAACAAGATAGTTGCCAACCTTCGCAAGACGCTGAATGACGATCCAAAAAAACCTTCTTTTATTCAAACGGTGCCAAAGAAAGGGTACTGCTTTATCGCAGACGTGACATTTTGTTCTGAACAACCGGAAAACGAGCCAGCAAGACATCAACCAAAAGGCCCAAGAACGCTCGTATATTATTTCCTGATAGGCATCTTAACCTTAATCGCCATAATTGTTGGGTTAGCTAAACGAGAAAGTACCCTTGTTATAAAAACCAAAGAGTTAACGCGCGCGATTGGCGCAGAACATTCTGCTATTATCGATCCCAATTTGCGCTATTTATTATTTGTTAAAGCCAGTAATAAATCCGGCAAAACACAGCTTTGGCGCAAAGATTTAAGCAGTAACAAAACATATAGAGTCAGAAATGCAAGCAGTACTCTCAGTGACGTGTTTGCTATCGACAGCCAAGACCACATTTATTATCTGCAACAACATCAGCAAAGCTGCAGCGTCAACAAAGTAAGCTGGGCATCGCCAACGGCTTTGTCAAAGCCGGAAGTCATTTTCAATTGCAGCCAATATCAAATCGAAGAAATTAAGCTTGCTGAGTTACGCCAACAAGTTTTTTTTACTGCTCACGCTAATAGCGACTCAGATCTCACGCTTTATCGTTATGATATTGTCAATCAACAGCAATACGAAATTCTTATACCGGAAAAAGAAGTCCTTAATATCAGTAAGTTAGATGTTGCACCAGACGAGCACGCTCTGCTTATAATCAGTACCCCCACAGATAACTATTCACAATTTTTTACCTTTGATCTTGATACAGGAAAAACTCAACTAAGGCAGCACTTTGATTATCCCGTGAGCGAAGCGATTTGGTATCATGATAGCGATAAAATAGTAATGCTGTCTGAGCCGCCCGAACACAGTATCTTATTGACTGATAGAAGCGGCAAACAGCAGGTTCTCGTCAACCTTTCTGAGCACTATACTGTTGATTTAAATAGAATAAACAATGGTTCCGATGTTTTATTCACAACGACTAATACCAACTTCAATTTACGTTGGCTTACCATGAGTATGACGAACCATTCACCCAATAATTCATCAGTTTATGACTATTTACCCAGTTTAGCGCATCAACAAGCTAGATATGCGTTTATCTCTAAACGCAGCGGTATTAATCAAGTGTACATGTCCCATTCATTTCGTGAGAAAACCAAAAAGCTAACCGATTTTAAGCAGCATCGAACAATTAAAAGTTTATCTTTTTCACCCGATGATCGTAGTTTGCTGTTAGTGCAATCAAAACAAATATCTAGCCTGACGATACCTGAAGACAAGGATAAAGGTACTTCAGAGCCTGTCATCCTATTTTCTACTTCAGGGAAGATAGGCCATGCTGATTGGCTAAATAACCAGTGGCTAAGCGTGAGGGTTTGGCAACAAAATCATAGTACTAATTACTTGATAAATGCGATCACAGGCGAAAAACGAACACTGAGCAAACGTTGGCATAGCGTTATCGCCGATCACTCATCAACACACACCCTCTATCTCATCGATGATGAAAATCATCAACTACACCAAGTTCATTTGGATAACCTCAACCTAGCACTATCCGATTTTGAACAACATCCCATTGCCCAAAACGTCGTCTTACCCGCTAATGCCGCTGAGATAAAAATATCCCAAGGCGAGCTGTACTATTTAACACACTCGGAGCAAGGTGCTCGAATAAATGTCACCTCGTTGAGTAATCACCAACAACGCCATTATGATGTCGACAATTTATATGGTTACGATGTAGGTGGGTCAAATCTTATTGTCAGTGAGCAAGTAAGCCAAGAGGGTGACGTACATACATTGCTCATAACTCCTACAGAAAATTAAAAATTGAGGGCTTGCTATGAAAAACTTCAGAAACAAGATTCAGCTCAGCTTATGAATTTGAAGCAAATCCAATAGCGCGAGCTCCACACTATTAACACTGACTGCCGGTTACCATAGCGACGCTCTCTGTTGGTGCTAACGCGGCCGTGAGCGAGGCTTGAACGCCTGCTAGCTGCTCTGACAAAGGCATCGCAAATTGCTGAGCTTGTGCTTGCTCGGGTAATAAAGGTAAATGCATAAAGCCCATCACTACTTTGCGAGTGGTTAACTCAGTTGCCAAGGAATGCAAGGTACGATAAAAAATATGATTACAAACGAATGTTCCCGCCGTATTGGATATCGCGCTTGGGACATTGGCATTGTTCATCGCATGGGTCATAGATTTGATCGGTAATGTCGTAAAATAAGCCGCTGGGCCATGGCGAACAATGGGCTGGTCAAGCGGCTGTTCACCTGCATTATCTTTGATGGGGTAATCATCTACATTTATCGCAACGCGCTCTAGGGTCAGCTTGTCTCGCCCCGCCGCTTGGCCTAACACCAACACAATATCCGCCTGGTATTGCTCGATATAAGTCATCAACTTCTCGTGGGCAGCAGCCCCAATCACAGGCAAGGTCTGACAATGTACAACCGCATTGGTCAATGACGTATTTGCCAATAATGGCAGTACTTCACTGGCAGGATTCACGCTCTGGCCATTAAAAGGCTCAAAACCGGCAACTAAGATGGATTTCATGTTGTTACTCAAAAAAAGCATAAAAAAAGCCGTATCAAGCCACCTTGATACGGCATTATTCAAAGGCGTTGCTTATGCGATAGGCTGAACTAAATGACAAGCTACCTGATGGCCTTGGCTATCATAATCAATCAACTCAGGGCGCTTCACCCGGCACTCATCGGTTGCGTGAACACAACGAGCATTAAAATGACACCCCGGCGGAGGATCCATTGGCGAGGGCACATCACCCTGCAAAATAATCCGTTGATTACGATGCCTTGGGTTCGGGATTGGAATAGCCGAAATAAGCGCTTGGGTATACGGATGTTTAGGCTCACGGTATAAGGTTTCTGCATCACCCATTTCGACCACTTTACCCAAATACATCACCGCAATGCGATCAGAAATGTGTTTTACTACCGAAAGATCATGGGCGATAAAAATCAGCGCAAGGTTCATTTCTTTTTGTAATTCAAGTAGTAAGTTAACAATCTGAGACTGTACTGACACATCTAATGCCGATACCGCTTCATCACAAACAATGATTTTAGGTTTTAACGCAATGGCACGGGCAATACCGATACGTTGGCGCTGTCCACCGGAAAATTCATGAGGGTAACGATCGGCTGCCGTTTTCGGTAAGCCAACTTTAACCAATAACTCTTCCACCCAAACTCGGCGCTCTTCAGGCGTGCCGATGCCGTGAATTTCAAACGGCTCAGCCATGATGCCACCTATGGTGTGGCGCGAGTTCAGGCTTTCCATTGGGTCTTGGAAAATGATCTGCATTTCTTTACGCAGATCGCCCATTTCTTTGCTGCCCAACTTGGTTATGTCGCGCCCTTCAAAGAAGATCTGACCCGATGTCGGCTCATACAATTTAAGTAAAGTGCGGCCTACGGTACTTTTACCACAGCCAGACTCACCGACAAGACCTAAGGTTTCACCCGCTTTTACATCAAAGCTAATGCCGTCGACGGCATAAACGAACTTCTTCTTACTAAACAGTCCGCCGCCAATAGCAAAGTGCTGTTTTAAATCACGAATAGATAATACTACTTCACTTACTACGTCATGCATTAGCTTAACTCCTTGAGCCTTAAGCAACTGACCATATGATCATTGGCGATCATTTCCGGCACAGGGGTTTGATGTTCACACTGTTCTTGACGATCCGGACAACGGTTGTAAAAGCGACACCCCTTCGGCATCTCAGCCAAGGAAGGCACCGAGCCTTCAATGGTGTTTAAACGGGTTTTGGGTTTATCATCCAAACGGGGGATCGAGTTTAATAAACCGCGGCTATAAGGATGACGCGGGTTTTCAAACAGCTCAAATACATTGGTTTTCTCTACCGCTCGTCCGGCATACATCACCACTACTTCATCACAAATTTCGGCTACGACACCTAAATCATGGGTGATGAAAATAATCGCCATGCCAGTTTCTTGCTGCAGCTCTTTCATCAAGCTTAAAATCTGGGCTTGGATGGTCACGTCCAATGCTGTGGTAGGCTCGTCGGCAATTAAGATATCCGGCTTACATGCCAGTGCGATGGCTATCATCACACGTTGACGCATACCGCCAGATAACTCATGAGGATAGACATTAAAGCGCTTTTCTGGTGCAGGAATATCTACCTTTCTGAGCATGTTAATGGCTTCTTCTTTGCGCTGCTTTTTATCAAACTCAGGACGGTGCAGTCGATACACCTCACACAATTGCTCACCTATGGTATGCACAGGGTTTAAGGCCGTCATCGGCTCTTGGAAAATCATCGCGATGCGATCGCCGCGCATTTCATACAGTTTTTCCGGCGGCAGTTTTGTCACGTCTTGACCTTTATAGATCACCTCACCCCCAGTCACTTGACCGTGGGGACGCGGTAATAGGCCCATTATCGATAATGACGTAACACTTTTACCACAACCTGATTCACCCACAATACCAATGGTTTGGCCGCGCTTAGCTTGAAAGCTCACGCCGTCAAGTACTTTAATCTTGCCTTGCTCCGTGGTAAAGGTGGTCTCTAGCTGGCGAACATCCAGCACCACTTCACCTAATTGCTCACCCGCTGTTGGCTCTGTTGAGCTAGGATTAGTGTTTAAAGGTTTCATCTATCTTTACCTCAGGCTCAAAAGGAATGCGTTTTTTACGCGCTTTCAATACTGCTTTCTTTTCTTCTTCATCAATCCAGAAAATGCCGAATCTCATGGCCGCATCGAGACTAAACATGGCTCTAGACATACGCGTGATAGGCACTTCAGGAGTGTGAACCCAACGCCAATGGGCCGCGCGTGAGGTCGATTCTTGATAGCCTGGAATGAACATGGCTTGCTCGTGCAGCATATGTTGGATTTGTTTGGCTTGCTTGATCCGGGTCTCGACATCAAATTCGCTGCGATAGGCTTCAATTAATTTATCCAGCTCAGGATCCGCCGTGTTGGTGGTGTTGTTGGTGTTATTTTGGCCCACGTGAACCGAGTGGAAAAACTGCCAATAGGCTGGTGCTAACACACCCACGCCCCAACCGCCCCAGTAGGCTTGATGCTTATTTTCGCCCACGGTGCGTATGCGAGTGGTAAAGTCGACTTTGTTAAGGCGCAAATCCACGCCGGCTTTTTTCGCCTCTTCACGTAAAATCACCATTAGATCATTACGTTGATCACCGTTGTACATCAGTTCAATGGATAACTGTTGACCGTCTTTCACGCGGATACCCATTTCATCACGCTCACCCCAGCCTGCTTTGCTGAAATAGGCTTCCGCCTTGGCCAAATCAAATTCACGGGGTTTGATATCTGCCTGATAAACACCGTTACCTGAGGTAAATTGCGGTAAACGCTGCACATCTCCACGTAGTGCCTTGTCGATACCTTTTTGCATATTCATGGCGTGTTGTAAGCCTAGGCGAATATTGATGTCAGACAGTAATGGCGATTTGGTGTTTAGATAAATACCCCAAGGGATCCTTGGCTTATCGTTATAGGCTAAGGTTTTTAAGATATAACCAGATGCAAATTCACGGGTTTTGGTTTTCTCGTGCCAGTAAATCGGCTCCGGCATTTCAAAAGTATCCAGTTGCCCTTTCAAGAAGTGCTTGTAAGCAATGGCTTTGTCACGAATGATCTTGATGCGAATTTTGTCCACATTAAAGCGGTTTTTTTGAAACTTAAGATCTTTCGCCCACCAGTCTTGATTGCGTTTGAAGGTAACGGTTTTACCTTTGCGAAAATGACTTAGCACATAAGGCCCCGTGTTTGGTGCCACTTCCCAGTTGGCTTCTCTTACCCAGTTTTCACCAATGCGGCCTTGATAAAAATGCTCAGGCACAGGCGTAATACTGGTGGCGGCAATCAGCTCTTGCTTTTCTTTGGCTTCACCTAAGGTAATTGAAATGGTGTGATCATCGAACTTGGTCACATCAACTAACTGATTGGTGTAATACTCATGATACCAAGGCGCTTTAATATTGGGATTTAAGTGGAACTCACGAGCGTAAACAAAGTCATCTGCGGTTACGGGCTCGCCATCAGACCAGCGCGCCGCTGGGTTTAACTTAAAGTAGACGGTTTTAAAGTCATCTTTCACCGCCCATTCGGTCGCAATTTGGGGGATAAATTCTTTGGTGTTGGGGTGCAACATGGTCAACGCCATTTGGTTGCCCAAAATATACTCTCGAAATTCACCGTTTGAGTTTGGCCCCACCACGCGAAATGTCGGTGGATAACTGTCGGTGTAAAGGCGTAACGTACCGCCCTTTTTTGCTTTATCTGATGCAAAAACGGGCTGGTCCAAATTGTTTTCCCAAACCAATCCTTCTGGCAGCTCAGCACTGAAAACGGCTGTCGAAAATAAGCTTAAAGCAGCCAGTAGGCCACACTGTAATTTAAGACTTAACTTCATATTCTGTCCTCTTTTCCATATGACACCCACCACACTTAGGTAGGCGTTTAAATCACCGAGCAAAACCTGCCCGGTGATTTCCTTAAATGTATTTAGTGTGTTTTTTCGGGTCAAACGCTTCCCGAATGGCTTCCCCAACAAAAGTCACCATGGTTAATACCACCACGATGGCCGTGACGACCGAGGCCACAATCCACACCGCATCTAGGTTATCTTTACCTTGAGATAACATCTCACCCCAGCTTGGCGTTGGCGGCGCTAAACCTAAACCAAGGTAATCGAGGGAGGTCAATAAGGTTAAATTGCTGACGATGGTAAAAGGAGCCATGGTGACTATCATCACTAAGGTGTTAGGCATGATGTGTTTGAAAATGATCCGTGCGGTAGATGCTCCTTGGGCTTTGGCCGCCATCACATACTCGCGGGCCTTTTCCTTATAGGTTAGGGTTCGCATATACCAAGTCATGGCGGTCCAGTTAAACATCACGATGATCATGACAAACAGCCAGAAGTTGGAACCAAAGATGGACACAATAATCATGATCACATAGATGCCGGGCAACTGGCTCCAGATTTCAATGATACGCTGACCGAGCAAATCAGCTTTACCGCCCCAATAGCCCATAAAGCAGCCGACCGTCACGCCGATGGCATAACAAATCGCCATCACCAAAAAGGCAAAGCCCATGGCTAAACGAAAGCCGTAGATCAAGCGTGAAGCCACGTCACGGCCATAGGTATCTGTGCCTAAGTAATGCTTATCCGCAAAAGAAGGTGCCGTTGGTGGGTACTGATCCTCATAGTAGTTATTTTCATAAGGGCTATAAGGGATAAAAGGCATCAACACCCAGTTATCGCCACCCTCTTGTTCGAATTTCTGCGCCAATTCACGGTATTTGGTTTCATACGCGTAATCTAAGCCAAAGGTTTTACCCGAATACACATCGCTGTAAGTTGGGAAGTAATAATCGCCGTCATATTTTACAATGACCGCTCGGTTATTGACCCACAACTCGGCAAAGGCCGACAGCAAGACCAGTACCAATAAGATGATGGCGGAATAGTAACCGCGTTTGATTGAGCGAAAGCGATTAAGTTTCTTTAGGGTTAATGGATTTAATTTCATCATGTTACTTCCCAAACTTAACTCGAGGATCAACCAAGGCAACACACACATCCGAGAGGATGTTACCTATCATCATGGCAATTGAGGTCATCACTAAGATGCCCATCACCACCGGATAATCGCGTTGTAAAATCGCGTCGTAACCTAACAAACCTATGCCATCGATATTAAATACCGCTTCGATTAAGAAGGAGCCAGCAAAGAACACGCTTACCACCGCACCAAAATGGCTGGCAATGGGGATCAAGCTGTTGCGCAGCGCATGTTGTTTTAAGGCACGATCAAACGGCAGGCCTTTAGCAATCGCGGTACGCACGTAATCAGCAGACAAGTTCTCCATTAACGAGTTTTTCATCGTCATGGTTAAGATGGCGAAATCACCAATGGCATAAGCCAGTAGCGGCAATACCGCATGCCAGAGTATTTCATAGATTTGCTCACCCAAGGTTTCTAAATCTTCAAAGTCATCGCTGACGAAGCCACCAAAGGGAAACCATTCAAGCTGAAATGAAAAGATGGTTAATAGCAAAATACCGACCACGAAGCCGGGTAAAGCAAAACCCACAAAGATAGCGATGGATGACAGGTTGTCAAACCAACTGCCATGGTGGCGGGCTTTAGCGATACCTAAGGGAATCGATACGCCATAGCTGATTAAAAATAAGCAGACACCATAAAAGGTAGACACGGGTAAGCGCTCTAAAATCAGATCCAGCACAGGATCTTGATAGAAGGTCGATTCACCTAAATCACCTTGTAATAGTTTTGCCATCCAATCGAGATAGGCTTGCCATACAGGTTTGTCCATGCCGTAAAAGGCACTCAGTTCAGCCAGCTGATCTTCAGAAAGCGAACTGCTGCTCATACTTGAGCCTTGAGACAAACTCATTTGCTGCATTTCTGCAATCGCTCGTTCCATGGGGCCACCGGGAACAAAGCGGGTAATGGTAAACACCAGTACGGTAATACCTATAAATGTGGGAATAACCAGCAATAAACGCCGGATAAAATAGGCTAGCACAACCCTCTCTCCTTCTTGAGCTAACGATTCAGCTTGAATCAGTACTGCCGACTCAGACCACCAGTTGGTTTTGGTCGCTGGTGGGACGCTTGATACTATCGCACCATTTTAGATTTGGCGCATTCTAGCACGGCAAGCCTATCGCTCCGCTGCGCCAAGCCCTAAAGCCTCACTGCGCGATACGCTCAGTATCAATAAATGATCCTAGTTTGGCTGCACTCTGTAAAATGGGGCAAAAGCAAGGGATAAGATCGGGTTTACAGCACAAAAATAACCTCAATTGAACAAAAAAGAGTCATCAAGTTTTACTCAGCACCCCTCACTTAGAGCCTCATGACATGCACCTTATGGGCTTACCCATAGGCACTTTATTAGCTTGCTCTGTCATCATCAGGACTTTATGGCAGAATCGGGCGTGTTGTTGAAGATTGTAGTTGAATCGTTGCTCACACTGGATGTGGTATAGGAGTAGTACATGGAACAAGATAACTTTCTATGGTTAGAGCAGGTTGAAGGTGAGCAAGCACTCACTTGGGTTAAGCAACAAAACCAGCGCAGCCAAGCCGAATTAGAAAGCATCAAGGTATTTGAACCGTTTCAACAAGCCATTTTAGCCAGTTTAGAAAACGACCAAAAAATTCCCTACGGCCAACGTCGCCAAGGTGACTACTACAATTTTTGGCAAGACCAAGATCACGTCAAAGGTATTTGGCGCAAGACGTCATTCGCGCCATTTGCAAATAGTGAAAGCCCGTTAGCTTGGCAAACCTTACTGGATGTTGACGCCTTAAGTGAGCAAGAAGATCAGGCTTGGGTTGTTAAGCAAATTGATGTGTTAGCACCGCAACACGAAAAAGCCCTTATTACCTTAAGTCCAGGTGGCAGCGATGCTGCGCAAGTGCGTGAATTTGACTTAACCCAGCAAGCCTTTGTCAGCGATGGCTTTAACTTGCCCGAAGCCAAAAGTACCTTAGCTTGGGTCAATGAGCAGCAAGTGTTAGTCGGTACTGACTTTGGGCCCAATAGCTTGACGGATTCAGGTTATCCGGCTCAATTAAAACTGTGGAGCCGCGGCCAAGCGCTAGCGCATAGTAAACATCTGCTCACCATCCCCAGTAACGAAATGGGCCTGTTTACCTTTAGGTTAGAGCAAGGTGATCACAGTTACAGCGGCGTGACGCGTTGCCTCGACTTTTTCCACTATATTAGTTATATCTTGGTTGGCCAGCAGTTAATTGAACTGCCCCTACCCCAGCAACATGAAATTCATGGCTTATTTAATGATCACTTACTGGTCACCCTAAAAGCCGATTGGCAAGGATTTAAGCAAGCCGATGTGATTGCACTGCCAATGTCATCTTTACTTTGTAAAGAGGCCGAGCCCAAACTGGTGTATCGCGCCAGTAGCAAGGCCGCCGTTGAGCGTATTAGCGCAGCAGGCAGCGTGATCTATATTGAGCTATTAGAAAACGTGTCGTCGCGTTTGCTCTGTTTAGATGCCAACTGGCAAGTGCGCGATCTAACGCCGCAAGCCAATTTAAGTTTGTCTATCATCGACACCTGTGAAGCCGATGACACGGTACTGGTCAAAGCCGAAGGCTTTCTAATGCCAGAGTCTTTACTATTAATTGGGCCAAACCAAGCCCCGAAAGTGATCCAACAATTAGCGCCGCAATTTGATGCCAACCAGCTGGAAGTGAAACAGCATTGGGCGACCTCCAAAGATGGCACCCTAGTGCCTTATTATTTGATCGCCAACAAGGCCCTCGCCTTTGATGCCAGCACCCCAACCATACTCTATGGCTATGGCGGCTTTGAAGTTTCCCTCAAACCCAGTTATTTAGCCCATGCGGGCGCAACTTGGTTGGCGCAGGGCGGCGCTTATGTGATCGCCAATATCCGTGGCGGTGGTGAATTTGGTCCCGCTTGGCACCAAGCGGCATTAAAACATCACAGGCAACGCGCTTATGATGATTTTTTTGCGGTCGCAGAAGACTTGATTGCACGAAACATCACCCAGCCTAAACATTTAGGAGCCATGGGCGGCTCAAATGGCGGCCTATTAATGGGGGTGTGTTTAACCCAGCGTCCCGATCTCTTTAATGCCATCGATATCTTAGTGCCGCTGCTCGACATGAAGCGTTTTCATTTATTACTGGCTGGCGCCAGTTGGATGGCGGAATACGGTAACCCGGATATTGCCGAAGATTGGAACGTGATCAAGACCTATTCGCCGTATCAAAATCTTAAAGCGGATCAGGTTTATCCTAAGGTACTGTTTAGAACCTCGACTAAGGATGATCGCGTGCATCCCGGTCATGCCCGTAAGCTAGCAGCAAAAATGGAAGCCTTAGACTATCCGTTTTTCTATTACGAAAATACCCAAGGTGGCCACGCTGGCGCGGCAGATCTAAAACAAAGTGCTTATGCCAAAGCCCTCGATTTTGCTTATTTCTGGCAACAGCTCAGCAGCAAATGAGTAGCCATCAATGACAACATCCTTTACCCTGCTCGGCGGCATCGGCTGCCGAGCCGTTAAGGTCACCCTACCCTTTACCTATAAAACAAATAAATAGAGCAGTATTATGAAGTTTAACGTTACAACTAACCGTCAACTCGACAACCACACGCTAGTGGTTCCTGTATTTCAAGATGATCATCAAGCCCTTGACGGCCTAGATGCGCAGCACGCCCTTGCCGCCCTAATTGAGCAAGACTTAGTTTCAACTAAAACAGGCGTGCTCACCCCTTACTTCGGCGGCGAACAAGCTATTTTAGTGGTTGGCGCAGGCAAGCGTGAAAAGTTTGATGAGAATGAATTACTCAAACTAGTGCAAGCCCTTGCTAATGGAACCAAAGACAGCCACAAGCAACTTAACCTCGCCGTTGAAGCCTTAGTGCCAGCCGGTCGCGACCTTGATTGGACCTTAACTCAAGTGACGCAGCAATGGGTGAGCAGCTTGTACAGCTATGACACCACCAAGTCTGAAAAAACGCCGGCACAAAAAATTGAACTGGTAAGCTTTATCACCGCACAAGAAAATCTAGCAGCCGTTGAACTAGGCCAAGCCATCGCCACAGGCATGAACATCACCAAAGAGCTAGGCAACTTACCTTCAAACATTTGTACCCCCACTTACCTTGCTGACTTTGCAGGTGAGTTAGCGGCAAAAGATGACGCATTTTCCATTGAAGTGCTTGAAGAAAGTGATATGGAAGCCTTAGGCATGGGCTCGTATTTATCCGTTGCCAAAGGCAGTGATGAGCCAGCCAAGCTGATCGTGCTGAAATATCAAGGCACTGACGAAACTCAGGCCCCACATGTGCTAGTAGGCAAAGGCTTAACCTTTGACAGTGGCGGTATCAGCTTGAAACCGGGTGCTGGCATGGAAGAAATGAAATACGACATGGGCGGCGCCGCGTCTGTGCTAGGTACTATGCATACCCTGGCCGAGCTAAAACCGGCCTTAAATGTGGTTGCCATCATAGCCGCAGCTGAAAACATGCCATCGGCGCGCGCGTCTAAGCCGGGCGATGTGGTCACCAGCATGAGCGGTAAAACCATCGAAATCATCAATACCGACGCCGAAGGCCGCTTGGTACTGTGTGATGCACTCACTTATGCAGAGCGCTTTAACCCAGCAAGCGTAGTTGATATCGCCACCTTAACGGGCGCGGTGATCGTGGGCTTAGGTATTCATCCAACGGCCGTTTATGCCAACGACGATACACTTAGCCAACAGCTATTAGATGCAGGCACGGCATCTTGGGATCGCGGCTGGCCAATGCCACTATGGCAAGACTACGCGGCAGAAATTACCTCACCGTTTGCAGATTTACGCAACACAGGTAACATCGCACGCGCCGGTGGCTCTATCACCGCGGCCATGTTCTTAAAAGCCTTCACTGAAAAATACAAGTGGGCACATTTGGACATCGCCGGCACCGCATGGCAAGGCAGCAAGGGCTCAACTGGTCGCCCTGTGCCTATGTTGACCCATTACTTGCTAGCACAGCTGTCAGCGTAGCTACCCGCGTAACTGTCATTTTGTACTGACCTGCAACCATTAATGGTCGGGGCATAACAAGCTTAGTTATGCCCTAACCAGCTGAAACCTATCAAGCTGTCACTCAATGGATCCCCCTATGGATCCTCCCTCGAGTGACGGCTTATTGATCTCATCCGTTATTTTCTAGTGTGATATGCCTTCAATATCTCCGTTAAGGTGTGCATAATAGCGCCGTTAAGGAGAATTAAATGTCACTGTGCCACTGCGGTAATCCATTACCCTACCAACAATGTTGTCAACCGTTTCACCTCGGACACAAAACTGCACCGACTTGTGAAGCCTTAATGCGCTCACGTTTTAGCGCCTATATTGAACAGTTGGGTGATTATCTATTTAACACTTGGCACCCTGACTTTCGTGATGATTTAACGCCGCAAGCGCTGGCTCAATCGGGTAAAGAAACCGATTGGCGCAGCTTAGATATCTTAGCAAGCTTTGGCGGTCCGGATGATCAGCAAGGCACGGTAGAATTTGTTGCTTGGTTTATGCACCAAGGTGAACTGCAATACCATCATGAAAAGTCGAACTTTACTCGCTATCAAGGTCAGTGGGTGTATCAAGACGGTACGTTTAATCCTCAACGAAAATCCGTACTGCCGGGTCGCAATCAAGCTTGCCCCTGCATGAGTAAGAAAAAGTTTAAAGCCTGTTGTGGCAAATAATTAAGAGCACCCAAATGGAACGCAAAATACTATTAACCGATTGCCAAGACCAAAAAGGCCTGATCGCGCAAATTACCAACATCTGTTACAAGCACCAGCTAAACATCATTAAAAACAATGAGTTTGTTGATAACGACTTTGGCCGCTTCTTTATGCGCACCGAATTAGAGGGCCATTTTAATGATGCCACCTTCCTTGCCGATATCGATTCAGCCTTGCCTACTGGTGCCAATCGCAACCTAGTGCAAGCTGGGCGTAAACGCATCGTTATCATGGTCACCAAGGAAGCCCATGCGTTAGGCGATATCCTAATGAAGCAAGCCTACGGCGGCATGGACGTAGAGATTGCAGCGGTCATTGGTAACTATGATGCATTAGAAGATTTGGTCAGCAAGTTTGATATTCCGTATCACACCGTCAGCCATGAAGGCTTAACTCGCCCAGAGCACGAAGCGAAAGTGATCGAGCTTATCAACCAATACGACCCAAATTATGTGGTACTGGCCAAATACATGCGCATCTTGACACCAGAATTTGTGGCTCACTACCCGAATAAAATCATTAACATTCACCACAGCTTCTTGCCCGCCTTTATTGGCGCCAGCCCTTATAAGCAAGCCTTTGATCGCGGTGTAAAAATCATTGGTGCCACGTCGCACTTTGTGAATAACGATTTAGACGAAGGCCCGATCATCACCCAAGACGTGATCCACGTAGATCACACCTTTAGCGCCCAAGACATGGCTAAAGCAGGTAAAGACGTTGAAAAACTCGTGCTAACGCGTGCACTGTCTTTGGTATTAGATGAGAAAGTGTTTGTGTACGGCAATAAAACCGTGGTGTTTAGATAAGCCGGTTTGTATTGGGCCCTTTGTGAAACGCTAAGGGCCTTAAGCCACCATATCCAATCTGTGCAGCTTGAGCTCTTTGCTGTAATCAAAGCCTTCAATCACTTGATTCATGCTTACTTGATCGTATTTAACGGGTTTAGGCACGGCCTTATCTAGTTGCTCCATCCATTGCAGGCGTTTTTTCAGGCTGATGTTGTCTAGCACTTCTTGACCTAGGCCGCCTGTGCTATCGGGTTGGCAAAGGGGTTTCGGCTCAAGTAATTCCATTAATCTGACCGAACTGGTAAGGCCTTGATTGGTGAGTTCGCTGTATGCTTTAGCGCGCTCAGCACTGATGCCCACGCCTCTTAATGGGATAGGTTTAGGCAAGCCAAATTCACGACGAAAATCCGCATCGGCCTTTTTCATCAAGGGTTTATCGACCAAGGCAAACTGCGGCCACTCAGGCACATCGGCGCAAAGCATACTCAGCAGCAGTGAAAACTGCGCTCGATGACCTTGATGCACTGCTTGGTTAAGGGTATTGCCCAGCTGCAATTCATCGGTGAGTAAAAGTTCGCGTATTTGGCCTGAAATCATTAAGCTGCACACTGCTTTTGGTTGGTGTTATTGTTTTTATCGGCGTGAAGCTAAAAAACATGAACATTTTTTTGCATCTTCCTATAATCCCTGTGGCAATGTACCTGTCATGGTCGCTTGTTGATTATCCTTTGACTACAATATCCTTGTTGAGCAGCCATCAACAATCGGCGCCATCCATGTCAGGGATCAGATGAGCGGAGATATGGCCCTTTAATTTACTCACTAAGATTGAGTTAGCCTTTAGGAAACCTGTTTGGAACAAGAACTTTACCGTTACCACAGCAAGAAGGTGTTGATCGTTGATGATCAACGCGCCTTTCAAGTGATGCTCAAAGCCATGTTGGCCAATTTAGGTTGCACTGCAGTCTATTTTGCAGATAACGCAGAGGCGGCGGTGAAGCTGTGTCGCGAAGTGCCATTTGACCTTTTGTTGGTTGATTACAATTTAGGTACGGGAAGAAATGGGCGGCAGTTATTAGAGTATTTGAAACGCAATAATTTAGTGAGTGTTGAGTCTATTTTCATCATCGTCACCGGCGATAACTCTCGGTCTATGGTGCTGACCGCCCTTGAGCTTGAGCCCGATGATTATTTAATGAAGCCTTTTTCTGGCCACCAGCTCGACACGCGTATCCAACGCTGTTTTCGCAAGAAAAGTGAGTTAATCGACATATTCACTGCATTGCGGGATCAAAAATATGATCAGGTCGCGGCGTTATGCCGACGCAAACTCAAAGAAGATACGCGATATAAAAACTACTGTCGCAACCTAATGGCTGAAATGCTGATCCGTACCGAACGCTATGATTCAGCTCAGGTACTTCTGGAAAAAATCGTTGAGCAACGCGAGTTTACTTGGGCTTGTATCACCTTAGGTAAAGTCTATTTTCTGCAAGGTGAGCATGATAAGGCGATCACCACGTTAGAAAAAGTCATTAAATCCAATTCATTATTGATTGATGCTTATGAATGGCTAGGCCGAGCCTATGAGGGAAAAGGCAACGCCGAAAAAGCTTTGAGCATAGTAACACGCGCTGCAGAACTGGCTTACCACAGTGTCGAACGTCATCGCTTATTAGCCCGTCTCGCCACCGATGCCCACGAGTATGAGATGGCGAAAGATAGCTTTGGCGCGATCCTTCAGCTCTCGAGAAATTCGTTTTATCCCGCCATCGAGCACCTTGCTAATTATATTCGCAGTATCTTAGAAGCGGCGAAGCACACCGATGATATCCATCGCCGTAACCGGATTTTGCAAGATGTGCATTCCGCCCTGTTTAAAGGGCGTCACGAAGAAGGTCGCCAAGAAGACTTCGATTTTGATATGTATGAAAGCATCTGTCATGCCCGCGTTCATGAGGCCAAAGGCGAGATGCTCAAAGCAAAGCGCACCTTACTACATGCCATTGAGCCTATCTTGGAGCAACACGATGACGCTTCAACCCCTATCTTGGCGGAGTCCATGCTGGCTTTAGTAGGGATAGGTGAATACGAATACGCGGAGCTGATGGCCGACACCTTATCAAAACGTGATGTCGTCGATGAAGTCACGAGCAAAACCTTAACAGCCGTGACCCAAGGTGAAATGAAAGAAGCGCTCACCACTTTTAATGACTTAAATAAAGCGGGTAAGCAAGCTTACGAGCATGAAGACTATGAAACGGCCCGCGGTTACTTTGATCGCGCATTGAAAAAAGCGCCGATGAACTCAGGGGCGGCCATCAACAAGCTGCAAGCAACCATCAAATTGTTATTGTTAGATAACAAGCAAGCACGTAAGTACACTGACGAATGTGAGGCTTGCATCGGCAGTCTTGAAGGTATGCCGCTCTCAGCCAGCCACCGAGAACGCTTTCTATCCCTTAAAGACGACTTTCATCAAGCCGTCGCCAAAACCAGTAAACGTAAATAGCCAAATGGCCCTTAAGCTGTAATTTGCTCACGATGATGAGGTGAATCCAAGTCTAATGCCGGCCCAACAGGCACCACTTGAGTCGGATTTATCATGGTGTGACTGAAATAGTAATGACGCTTGATGTGATCCATATTCACCGTTTCAGCCACCCCTGGCATTTGATACAGCTCTTTGAGATAACCTTGAAGATGGGGGTAGTCAACAATACGCGCTTGATTGCATTTAAAATGCCCGACGTAAACCGCATCAAAACGCACTAAGGTTGTAAATAACCGCCAATCCGCTTCGGTTAACTGATCGCCCAACAGATACCGGTGGCAAGAAAGGTGCTGCTCTAATTTATCCAGTTCTGCAAACAGTGCTTTAAATGCCGACTCATAGGCAGCTTGAGTGGTCGCGAAGCCGCAGCGGTAAACGCCGTTGTTCACATTGTCATAAATCGGTGCATTAATAGCGTCTATTTTATCCCTTAATGGGCGTGGATAGTAATCCCGTTCATTATTAGTTAACTCATTGAAGGCGCTATTAAATATCCGGATAATTTCAGCCGATTCATTATTCACGATGCGCTGAGTTTGTTTGTCCCATAAAATAGGTACCGTCACCCGACCCGTGTAGTGAGGATCGGCTTTTTGATATATTTGATACAAGTATTGGCTGTGGTAAAGATCGTCTTCTAGCCCCTGCTCAGGGTCAAACTCCCAGCCATGGGAGAGCATATCCGGGCTAACTACAGACACGGATATATGGGGCGCTAAGCCTTTTAACTGGCGAAAAATTAGGGTGCGATGAGCCCAAGGGCAAGCTAACGAAACATAAAGGTGATAGCGACCCGAATCAGGGGTAAAGCCTTCAGAACTGTTGGGCTCTATAAGGTGGCGAAACTGGCTTAGTTCGCGCTTAAACTCCCCTTTCGTTTTACCGGTGTCATACCATTTGTCATGCCACTGTCCGTCTACTAATAAGCCCATGTTGTTACCCTCTTCACTGTTTTTCTTTATCTTAATTTACAATTAATCGAAAACAAGTAGGCTTTTTAGCAACGTTAATCCTAAAAAATCG
Organism: Motilimonas eburnea; assembly: GCF_021295345.1. Lineage (GTDB taxonomy): Bacteria > Pseudomonadota > Gammaproteobacteria > Enterobacterales > CBDFNC01 > Motilimonas > Motilimonas eburnea. Next base: position 369,615 of record NZ_JAIMJB010000001.1, on the reverse strand, counting down.
AACGTAATACGAGTCAGCTTAATGCTCGACGACTGAGACAAGGGTTGTGCCAAGGGCTGTGCCAAGGGCTGTGGCAAGGGCTAATAACTGGCCTATACTAACTGTGAGTTGGCTTGTAAGGATGAGAAATGGCATCGAGTAGTAATTCCTCAGCCCAACATACTTGCTGTACCTATCATGACCACCTAGGAGCAAGGTGTGAGCAAAAAGCTGGCCCCCACGGTTTGTGCTTTTGGCACGATCCTGACGCAGATAAATCCGGCGATGACATACCTAAACGCCTGGAACAATATGCCAAAGATGGCGGCATGTTACATGGCCTAGCATTGCAACGAGCCAACCTTGAAGGGGTTAATCTGGTTAAGCCGAAAGCCAAAACCGGCTATGATCTCAGTGGCAGTGACTTTTATCGCGCTAACCTACGCGGCGCACATCTGTTTAATGCATCCTTGTGCAAAGGTAGCTTAATGAAGGCCGACCTCACCGGCGCCAATCTCCATTGCGTACACCTTGGCGACTGCAACTTGCTTGGAGTCAAGCTGTTAAAAGCTAAAATAGATAACATCAAGGTAGGTCAGACGTTACTGCAAGAAAAACGCGCAGAGCAAGCCAAAAAACGCCACGACATGGAAGCCATGTTAGACAACTATGAACAAGCCGAAGAGATATACCGGGATTTGCGCAAAGCCAGTGAGCTGCAAGGTTTATTTTCTTTAGCTGGCCCGTTTTTGCAGCGAGAGCTGACCATGCGTCGCTATCAAATGCCGTTATTTTCTTTCTCTCGCTTATTTTCCAAAACCGTGGATTTATTCTGTGGCTACGGTGAAGAGCCCATTCGCGTGGTGCTCTTCTCCCTCTTGCTGATCATCGCCAGCGCCATCTTTTATTTTTTCTTTGGCATCAGCTTTGCGGGTGACATTGTCGCCTTTGATCATCAAGCCGATTTACTCACCAATGGTATCGCCTTTTTAGAATGCCTATATTACAGCGTGGTAACCTTTACCACCTTGGGCTATGGCGACTTTACCCCCGTCGGTTTGTCGCGTGGCATGGCCGCGATCGAAGCCTTTACGGGCAGTTTTACCCTTGCCTTGTTCGTGGTGGTATTTGTGAAGAAGATGACACGATAAATACTTTACAAATACACAACATCAAACTAGATAAAAGCATAAAAACTAGGTAGATTAGCCAAAAAATATTCAATACAAAGATAAATTAACGGACTAATTTACATGCCAGCAAGCCTTTGCCTGACAATCGCCATGATTATCTGGGGCAGTTCATACATTGCCCTTAAACAGGCCATCCTTTTCTATCCTCCTGAGTGGGTTATGTTTTTACGCATGTCCACCACCCTAATTTGTTGCTTATTTTTGTGGCGCTGGGTACGCCGCTTTAGCTACCAAGCTGGCGATTGGAAACTGCTACTGCTCATGAGCGCAGCGGAGCCCTGCCTCTACTTTTGGTTTGAAGGTCAAGCCATGCAATATACCTCGGCGGCACAAGCCGGTGTGTTAGTTTCTTGCCTGCCTATTTTTGTCGCGTTGCTTGCCTGGTTTGTGCTAAAGGAACGTTGTAGCTCAACCATCGCACTGGGTTTTACCTTATGTATTGGCGGCAGTATTTTACTGTCCCTCGTTTCAGAAACGTCCGAGCACGCGCCTAATCCTCTGCTTGGTAACACCTTAGAAATCATTGCGCTGTTTTTTGCTGCCGTTTACACCTTATGTGTGAAAAAACTCTGCACTCGCTACTCCCCTTTAACCTTGATTGCTTTACAAGGCATCAGCGGCAGTTTATTTTTCGCTCCTCAAGCGGCCCTGACGCCTTTTCCAACGGAGCACAATACCGCGGGGTTACTCAGTATTTTTTACCTCGGCGCCTTTGTTACCTTGGGAGCTTATGGCTTGTATAACTACTCGATTTCAAAGATCAGTGTCCTCAAGGTCGCCGCATTCTCTAATTTAACCCCGGTGTTTGCCTTGTTGCTGGCCGTACTACTGCTAGGTGAGACCATTACCTTAGTGCAAGGCGCTGCCATTGCACTGATTTTTCTTGGTGTGTATGTTAGCCAGCAGCATAAAAAGGAGAACAAACTGGTCTCAGAGCCATCCGTTTAAGATGTATACCTAATCAACTTAGATATGCTTGATTTCAGAGCGCCTTCAAGTTGATTGGGTATATTGAATAATAAAAACGGCTGCTCTAGTATGTGCCTCTTTGATTTTTACCAAGGGGCACACAATGAAGGTAGTATCGTTTAATATTAATGGCCTGCGCGCCCGCTTACATCAGTTGGCAGCGCTGATCGAAAAGCATCAGCCTGATGTGATTGGCCTTCAAGAAATTAAAGTCCATGATGAAGCCTTTCCCCTCGCCGATGTTGAGGCCCTAGGCTACCATGTTTATTTCCATGGCCAGAAAGCCCACTACGGCGTCGCCATGTTATGTAAACAGCCACCTTTAGCGGTACAAAAAGGCTTTGCTACGGATACTGACGATGCCCAGCGTCGGATGATCATGGTCACGGTAGCCGATCAGCAAGGCCAGCCAGTGCGTATCCTGAACGGTTACTTTCCCCAAGGGGATAACATTAACCATGAAACCAAATTTCCCTATAAGCGTCAGTTTTATAAAGATTTACAACACTATCTTGAGACCGAGCATCACCCTGACGAACAACTTATCGTCATGGGTGACATCAATATATCCCCCACGGATCAAGACATAGGTATCGGCGAAGCCAATGCCAAACGTTGGTTAAAAACGGGCAAATGTAGCTTTCAACCCGAAGAGCGTGAATGGCTTAAACGCCTAACCGATTGGGGCTTAGAGGATACGTTTCGCCAACTACACCCAGATGTAACCGATCAATTCAGCTGGTTTGATTACCGTTCTAAAGGCTTTGATGATAACCGCGGCCTGCGTATTGATGTGATTTTAGCAACCCCATCATTAGCCGCAAAAGCCATCAATGCGGGGATTGATTATGAGCTGCGCGGTATCGAAAAGCCCTCGGATCATGCACCTATCTGGACTGAATTTAACGAATAGGAACTCATCCATGAAGTACTGGTTATTTAAATCAGAGCCTGATGATTACAGCATTCGAGATTTGGCAACGGCACCCGAGCAAACAGCCAAGTGGGACGGCATTCGCAACTATCAGGCGAGGAACTTTTTACGCGATCAAGTGAGCCTGGGCGATCACGTTTTGTTTTATCACAGCCAATGTAAACACATAGGCATAGTAGGCACGGCGGAAATAGTGCGCGCAGCCTACCCTGATCCTGCGCAATTTGATGAAAACAGCAAATACTTTGACCCCAAAGCCAGCTTTGAAACCCCGCGCTGGTTTTGTGTTGATATTAAGCATCAAACGAGCTTTAAGCGAGAAATCAGCTTAGCTAGGATTAAAGCCAATCCGGCATTGGCCGAGATGGTGTTATTGAAACAAGGTAGGTTATCGGTGCAACCTGTGACGGAGCAAGAGTGGCAAGCCATTATGGCCATGGCAGAACGATAACCTCTTATTGAAGCCTGTCGCTTAGGTCTTCTGAACATAAAAAAGCCACCGCGACTTGGGTGGCTGTTTTACTTTTTAGGGCAATTCAAGTGCTCGCTTACCAGCCTTTTACGACACTGCCTTTAAACAGCTCTTGGGCTGCTTGGTATACCTGCTCTGATTGGAAAGATTGAATAAATTGCGCGACTTGTTGTGCGTCTTTATTGTCTTCGCGTGTTGCAATGATGTTCACATACGGTGAATCTTTGTCTTCAACAAATAATCCATCACGGGTAGGTAATAAATCGATTGAAGAAGCATAAGTGGTGTTGATCACCGCCAACGCTACATCATCCAGTGAACGCGGTAGTTGCGCCGCTTCTAGCTCAACAAATTTAAAGCCTTTTGGATTGTCAACCACGTCCATAATGCTTGCGTTTAGGCCCGCATCTTCTTTGAGTGTGAACAAGCCTTGTTTTGCTAATAAAATTAACGAGCGCCCTTGGTTGGTTGGATCATTTGGGATCGCAATACTAGCGCCTTGTTCTAGCTCACTAATATCTTTAATTTTCTTCGAGTAAGCCGCAATGGGGTAAACAAAGGTATTGGCTACGTTAACGATTTTAAAGCCACGATCTTTTACCATGGTATCTAGGTAAGGTTGGTGTTGAAACGCATTGGCATCGATGCTGCCATCTGACAGGGCAATGTTAGGCGTCACATAATCGGTAAAGGTCACCACTTCCACGTTAAGGTTAAATTTCTCCTTCGCCACAGTGGCTGCCACCTCAACAAGTTGCGCTTCAGCGCCTGCAATGGCGCCCACTTTGATAGTTTCAACTTGCGCTTTGGGCTCAGATTGAGTTTGCTCTGGCGCTGGTTTATCACTACAAGCAGCCACTAAAAATACCGCAGAAATAGCACCAAGGCATTGTTTTAAAGATAATTTCATTTTGATTTCCACTTATTAAATTAACGGTGATCGACTTTATTAACTAGGTAATCCCCTAGCATTTGAATTAACTGCACCAATGCAATGAGCACTACCACAGTAATAATGAGAATTTGCGGCTCGAAACGATGGAACCCGTATCGTATGCCCACATCACCTAAACCGCCTCCACCTACCGCGCCAGCCATGGCTGAATAGTTGACTAATGTCACTAAGGTGATGGTGATACTATTAATGATGCCCGGCAAGGCTTCGGGTAAGCACACCTTACAGATGATTTGCAGGGGACTCGCTCCCATGGCATTGGCGGCTTCGACTAATCCGTCTGGAACTTCCATCAAAGCACCTTCCACCAGCCTAGCCACAAAAGGAATAGCAGCAATAGTGAGTGGCACCGTGGCCGCTAAAGTACCGATGGAGCTGCCCACGATCAAACGCGTCAAAGGAATGATGGCGACCAATAAAATAATGAAGGGCACCGAACGACCAATGTTCACTACGATCCCAAGAACATGATTTAACGCGGGATTAGCCCATAGTTCGCCGGCTTTGGTGTTATGAAGTAGCACTCCTAATGGCAGGCCTAATAAACAGCTGATCAACCCCGATAAGCCGACCATCATGAGAGTTTCTCCAAAAGCTTGGATCAGTAAATCTATCATGGCATCAGACATAACCTAAAACCTCCACACTGATATGGTGCTCAACTAAAAACTGAATGGCCTGTTGCGTTTGGTCGGGCTGACCAAATAACTCTGCTAACATGTAGCCAAATTTTACGCCACCGGCATAATCCATATTGGCACTCAATATACTAATGTCGACATTGTACTGACGGCTCATCTCAGAGATTAAGGGGGCGTCAACACTGGCACCAGAAAAGCCTAAACGGACCAAGGGGTAAGTATCTGGCCTGATGTCGGGATGCAATCGAGCTTGATAGTCATGGGGAATTTCAATATGGATGGTGGCAGCAATGAAGCGTTTAGCCAACTCGGTTTTTGGATGAGAGAAAAACTCAGCCACACTGTTTTGTTCAATTAATTGGCCACCATCAATAATCGCCACTTGATCACAAATACTTTTAATCACTTCCATCTCGTGAGTGATCAATAAAATAGTAATGTTCAGTTTTTGATTGATGTCTTTAAGCAGACTTAAAATCGACTTGGTCGTTTCCGGATCCAACGCCGATGTTGCTTCATCACAAAGTAGCACCTTAGGCGAGGTCGCAAGGGCTCTGGCAATCGCCACGCGCTGCTTTTGCCCACCACTAAGCTGGGCAGGATACACATTCGCTTTATCGGCTAAGCCAACCAAGGGCAGTAATTCGGCAACGCGCTGCTTGATACTGGCTTTACTTTCACCTGCTAGCTCAAGGGGTAAAGCAATATTTGCGGCAACCGTGCGTGATGATAGCAGGTTAAAATGCTGAAAAATCATGCCAATTTTACTGCGCGCCTGGGCCAACTCAGATTTTGCTAATAAGGTTAAATCCACACCATCCAACACAACTTGGCCTGAATCTGGCCGCTCGAGCAAGTTAACACAGCGAATCAAGGTACTTTTCCCCGCCCCCGATGCGCCGATGACGCCAAATATCTGACCGGCCTCAATATGTAAACTAACCTCTTGCAGGGCTTTGACCTGCTTTGCCCCCGAGTGAAAGGTCTTATTCAGATTTTGCAAATGGATCATAGTGATAAGCGGGTCCTGAGTGCATGAATCAAGAAAATAGAGATATTATTACTGGTAATAATATCGTATTAAGTCGTAAGGTCTAATCTCCCCGCAAAAACAGGGTGGATAATGCTAAAAATTATAAAAGACTAAGTCAATGTAATAATTTATTCTAAAAAGTGCTGATATATGCTTTTTGACTTACATTTGAGGGTTGGCTGCAGTGGATCTCGGTGCAAAAGGCGTGGCTTGCTCTAATAAGGCAACCACTTCTTTAGCGAGCAGTGGTTTTGCAAAATAGTACCCTTGAATAGTGTCACACCCCAGCGCCAATAAATGGGTTAATTCAGCTTCGCGTTCAACACCTTCTGCCACTAAATTTAAACCTAGGTTTTTTGCCAACTCAACGATGGCTTTAGTAATGATTTGTTGATCTGATTGTTGATCGATGTGGTCAACAAAAGAGCGATCTATCTTGAGCTTACTGATGGGAAAACGCGATAGATAGGCGAGGTTAGAATAGCCAGTACCAAAATCATCCACACTTAAACTCAGACCTAATTGGCGTAGAGCATGCAGTGTATTATTCAGTTTGATTTCATCTTTCATCAAAATGCTTTCGGTTAACTCCAACTCGATTAATTCGCCTGGCACACCCGATTCATGGATGGTTTGACCTATGTCTTTTACCAAGTCATGTTGATGAAATTGTAATCCTGACACGTTAATGGAAACCGGGACACATTGTAATCCCGCCTGATGCCAATGCGCTTGTTGTTTGAGGGCGGCTTTCAGGACATATTTCCCAACCTCCGAAATCAACCCCGACTGCTCAGCAAATGGAATAAATTCCGCAGGGCCTATTTCACCGCGCTCCGGATCTTGCCAGCGGATCAGCGCTTCCATTCCCACCATGGCGCCGCTCGCCCCATCCACCATAGGTTGATAACGTAAAAACAGCTGCTCTTGCTCTAGTGCAAGGCGCAAACGCTTGTCCATAGACAGCTGCTTTAACGCTAAGCCTGCAAATTGCTCCGAAAAGATTTGATAGCGTTTCCTACCCGCTAATTTCGCCTGATACATGGCAATGTCGGCATTTTTAACTAATTCCCAACATTCACTGCCATGATGAGGGTATAGGCTGATCCCCATGGTGACGGCTAAATCAAACTCAAATGATTCGATCTCGCAGCGTTGGCACACTGAATCCATGATTTTCTGTGCCCACTTTTCAATTTGCTCCTGTTCAACCAAATCGCCTGCCACCAGCACAAATTCATCACCGCTGAGGCGATACACTTGCGTGTTAGCAGGCGCTGCTTGTTGCAATCGCTCAGCGGTCACCCTGAGGGCTTTATCTCCGGCAGCATGGCCCATGGAATCATTGATTAATTTAAAGTTATCCATGTCGAGAAAGGCCACCAATAAATAAGCTGGCTCCTGCGCCAATAATCGATTGAGATCCTGCTCTAGGGAGTAGCGATTGGCTAATCCGGTTAACGAGTCAAAGTGCGCCAAATGGGCCAGTTTCTCTTGGGCTTTTTTACGCTCGCTAATATCACGCGCCGTGCCTGCCGTCCCTACCACCTTGCCCGCTTTAACCACTGGCACTTTAATTAACTCAATCCAAGCTTGAGAGCCATCAACGGCGGTAGCAAGAAATTCTTGCCTAAGCTGTTGACCTGTCTCCATGACATGTAAATCATCTTGGCGATATTGCTCGGCGTCAGCACGGTGTGACAAGTCAAAATCGGTTTTTCCAATCAAGGTTTCATAATTCACGCCAAAAGCTTGTTCAAACTGGGCATTCACCGTCAGGAAGCGGCCTTGGGGATCTTTTACCCAAGCAAGATCAGGTAGACTATCGAGTAAGGTTTGGTATTTTTGGGTTTTGTCAGCAAGGGCGGCAACGTCAATATTTAGTAGCCGGTTTTGTTTTGTTAACTCGCTATTTCGCTGGCTGATACGCTGAATTTTTTGGCCTAACTCTTTGAAGTGAAAATAAGCCAAGAGCAATAAGTTTACAATGGCTGAATAAGCTAAAAGATGTAGAGCATTGATATCATTGCGAAAAAACACCCAAGCTAGGGAATCTACCAACACGGTCAGTGCCAATAAAATAAATAATATCGAGTAACGTCCCACACTTAACCTCACCACTTTGGTTATTTGAATAACCGAGAGAGCCCTGTTGGCACAGTATATCCCTAAGGAAAAAATGAAATCGACTACAAAAGCAAAAGGCGTGATGAAGGCAAAAGGCGATTTAATAAACCGCTACCTTGATTGCAAATTTTAAATTTAAATTCGCGTTCTGCCTCCATTGTGCTAATAGAGGGAAATAGACCTAATCACTCGGTGCAAAGTACTGACGTTTAATTTGTTCAAACTCTTCGCTTTGTAATAACTCGACCAATGCATTCTCGACTTGGGGAGCAAAGGTGAGCTTGGGCGATTTTTTTGAGAAGCCAATATACAAAGAGACCTGATGTTGTGGTCGATAAGGTGCCCGTGCCAAACTCAACCATAAGCCTCGTCGTGAGATTTCATATTCAACCTGACAATCGGTGCCTATGAAGACTTCAATGTGGCCTTTTTGCGCCATTTTTAGCAGCTGGATTTCCGTTGGGACACTGTGTTTAAGCAGCTCTTTATCGGAATCAAATGGTTCAAAATAGGCAGAATCTCGCACATAGCCAATGCGATAATAATAAAGATCTTGATAGTTTTTTATCGGCTTATGTATGTCTTTGGTGGTATAGAAAGCGGGGTTACAATCGTAATAACTCGGCTGTAGGTAATGAATATACTGAGCTCGGGCAGGCGTCTTAGCCAGCCCTACCATCATGTCAACCTGACCAATTTCCATATGACTTAAGGCTCTCGCCCAAGGATACCGCTTCACTTGAAACTGGATCCCCGTTTTTTCACTTAACGCAGCTAACAGTTGAATGTCTAAACCGGTAAAGCCATTGGGATCGGCTATTCTAAAGGGTGGCCACTCATCCGTTGCCACGAGTAAGGTTGTTTGGCCTGTGGCAAAACACGTGGTACAAATGCAAAACCCTAAAATCAACAAGTATTTCGTTTTCATTCACTTACTCCAAACAACAAGTGACCATACAAGTATAGATGAAACTGGGGATGTGGCTTGAAGGTAAAGAAGGGATAAATTAAATAGGTTTACTTTGTTAAGCGCTGTGTTAGTATGGCCGTGGGCTGTCAGACAGACCTTTGTTTATATGTAATACTACAATGTTATGCTTTAGAAACCTTCGTTCCATCTGTTCAACAGCTAGTGTCATGAAGTCTTTCCTTACATCGTTTTTGCAACAAATAAATAATTCTTTTCTGGCTACTACAACGCAAACTGCGAATTAATATTGAAAAGTTAGGAGACACACATGTCTAAATCTACTGGTACTGTAAAATGGTTTAACGAAGACAAAGGTTTCGGTTTTATCACTCAAGATAACGGCGGTTCTGATGTATTCGTACATTTCCGCGCTATCGCTTCTGAAGGCTTCAAAACTTTAGCCGAAGGTCAAAAAGTTTCTTTTGACCTAGAGCAAGGCCAAAAAGGCCCACAAGCAGCTAACGTAGTTACGCTTTAATCGACTCGGCTTAGTCCATCTCGATATCTATCCACGACCCTTCGTTGGATAAAACACAAGTGCCGGCGATCGCCGGCATTTTTTTGCCTAGTTTTTTGTTAGTTTTTCTTAATAGGTAGCGTTCACCAACACCAAAAGTAACATTGAGTCTTTTTCGTGTGCGTCACTGCCCTATTTCATAGCTTTAATCGCTTTCCACAAAACAAAAAATGCGCCAGCTCTTGCTATCCAATCATAACCATTGACATCACAAACTTGTCAAACTAGCTTAACATTATCTTCAACTACAGCGCGGCTTCCCCATGCATGAATCAATCTTAAGCAAAGGCAGTTTAACAGTAGAACAAGGCGTTAAAACGCTGATCATGAAAGGCTCACATTATGAAATGGGTTTCCAGCATGGTTATTTGCTAGCAGAGCAAATTAACACCATGATCCAACAAACCCAGCCTGCTGCAATCGCGGTTATCGCCAAAACATTGCAACATGATTGGGACAAAGCCGAGCTTGCCTTCGCAGAAGGGGCGAAAGTGGCTCAAGAGTATGTCCCCTCGTGCTTATTGGAAGAAATGAAGGGAATCGCCGACGGTGCCCAAGCCGCCGGCTTTGATATTAGCCTTGAGCAAATTCAAACCTGGAATACCATGTATGACCAGTGGTGTATTTATGCCCACCCGCATTATTGGAATGTGTTTGATGAGACAAGCAAAGGCCACTACCCCGCTCATGGTGCAGGCACCCGTGTGTTAACGGGGGCTGGTTGTAGCAGCTTCTCAGCATGGGATGAAACCGCAGGGGGTGATGGGGAGCTTATCTTTTGTAAAAATGAAGATAACCTCAACCTGCCTGGGCAATTGGATAACCGCTATATTTTTATTAGCGCGCCAGAGCAAGGTCAACCGCACCTCTTTTTGTGTTTCCCCGGTATGGTTGGCTTTGATGGCGGGTTCAATACGGCAGGCATCAGTGTGATGACGCAATACGATGCTTCCATCGATGAAACCATGAGGGGCTATGGTTTGGGGGTGTTGACTCGCTTGGCGCTGCTCAACGCTACCAACTTAGAGCAAGCGCTGGATACTTTTCGTGATAACCCAAGACGCACCGGCATTGCCTATCACTGCGCCGATGCCAATAATCGCACTGCGGCCGTGATAGAAGCCTCAGCCAAAATCACCACGGTACGTTATCCCATGGTGGATACCAGTTGTTTATGGCAAACCAACCATTCCATTTGCTACCCCGGTTATATGGGCTACTCAGGCTATAATTACGCACTGGATCAACAACAAGTTTACGCACTCGGACCCATTGATAACATTCCGGCTTACCTTGAGCAATTACGTCAGCCCTATAACTTTATTGTACCGGCTCCCAGTCGATTTGAACGTTATCAGTCCCTGCTTCATGAATACTTCGGTCAAATTACCCCAGACAACGCGATGAAGATCATGAGTGACCGATTTGATCCTTTTACCCAATTAACCCGGGAGCAAGGCGTCCCCTCTTATACCAATAATATTCTCGCTACTATTAGTGCATATTATCCAGAAGAGACATTTACCACACCGAAGCAGTCTTTTTCTGCTGGCGTTGCCAATCTATGGAGTTTGATCGCCTACCCTAAAAGCGGAGACTTTTATTTAGCTATTGATGGCTTTCCGGCAAATCAGCAGGGTTTTAAACAATTTAATTTGTTTGCATTACTTAAGAAGAACACTTTGTAATGGAAAGACGTGATGTACCTAATTCATCAGTAACGGAATCATTGACAAGTTCACTGGCCTATTTACCCTTGGCCAGTGCTTTGTTAGATCCCCAATTAAACCTCAACACAAGCAACTTGGCCTTTGCTCAGTTATTTGGCCTCGAAAATATTTCGCCAGGCCAAACGCCGCTGATGGAAGTCCTCGGTTGGCAACATCAACAAGCCATCAATGAACATCTATCACAAGCCCCCCAGGCTGCCTTAGCGCTAGCGGTGACATACAAACAAAGCACCCTCTGTCTGGATTTGTATTTTACCCGATTACCTGATTCGGATTATCTATTCTTACAATGTGTCGAAACCAGCTGCCACAGCCCTGAACGCCAACAGCTGGCACAAGCTCGATTGGATATAGACAGGCTAGAGTTTGCAGCAAAGGGCGCCAATATCGGCATTTGGGACTTTTATCCGCAGCAAGGCCGGATTATTGCCAACCAAACTTGGGCTACGCAGAAAAAATACCCGCCCAGTGTGATGTTTGACACCAATGAGCTGTTTTCAGAAGTCGTTAATGGTTTGGAGCGTTGGTCTGAGATGGTGCATCCGGATGATTTGGACCAAGCAGTCGCCAAGATCCAAGCGCATCTAGATGGCGAAACCGACACCTACGAAGCTGAATTTAGGATGCGGTGTGGTGATGGGCAGTGGCGTTGGATCCTCGACCTAGGTAAGGTGTCCGACAGAGATGACCAAGGCAAGCCCACGCGGATGAATGGTATTCACCTTGACATCGATAACATAAAAAAATTACAACAACATCTGGCTAAAGCCAAAGATCAGGCAGAAGTGGCCAACCGGGCTAAATCCACGTTTTTGGCCAATATGAGCCATGAACTCAGAACGCCCCTCAATGCCGTGCTTGGCTTTTCTAAGGTGATGCAAGATTCAACCGGCCTAAGTGATGAAAACCTTAACTATATCAATATTATAAACCAGTCAGGTGAACACTTACTGGCATTGATTAATGATGTGTTAGACATGTCGAAAATAGAGGCCGGCCATTATCAAATTGAACCACAAGTAGTTAATTTTCATGAATTAATTGATGATTTATATAACTTACTTTTGATTCGAGCCAAAGAAAAGAACATCAGTTTAAAAGTCACCTATTCTGCCGAACTTCCGCAATTTATTATTGCCGATGGCGTTAAGCTCAGGCAAATCTTGTTAAACCTACTGGGTAATGCCATTAAATTTACCAATCAAGGCCAGGTGACGCTGACCATAGATTGCCCTGTTCAGGCAAACGATGAGTGCGAATTAAGCCTTTTGGTCAGTGATACAGGATGCGGAATTCCCAATACAGACCTAGAGCGTATCTTTTTACCCTTTGAACAACTTGAGCAGTCATCGCCAGCTAAGGGAACGGGGTTAGGCTTAAGTATTACAAAACAATTTGTCGAGCTAATGAAAGGCACCATCAAGGTGAACAGTGAGCTGGGTGTTGGCACTGATTTTTGTCTCACCCTGCCCATCGCCATGGCTGATAAAGCTAGCCAAGACATAGAATTATTAAGTAAGGGCATCCAATTACATCCGCAAAATGCCGGTATTAAGGTACTGGTTGCAGAAGATGAAACCTTCAACCAAGAGCTTATTTTAAAAATACTTGATGGAGCAGGCTTTCAGACCAAATTAGCCATGAATGGTGAACAAGCCGTGGAGCTTTACCAACACTGGCAGCCCGATCTTATTTTCATGGATCGTCGCATGCCCGTCCTCGATGGCCTAGAAGCGACCAAGAAAATTCGTCGTTTAAGCACAAATGGGGGCAAGAAAGTCAAAATTATCGCCCTGACAGCCAGCGTCTTTAAAGATGAAAAGCACGAGATGTTATTGGCCGGCATGGACGATTTTATTTGCAAGCCTTATCGCCCTAATCAACTTTTCCAATGCTTAAAACAGCACCTAACATTAGAATTTAGTTATAACAAGGACCAACCTTTACCTGATGTCGCCCCTGCCACCTTGAGTCATGATCTCGTTGCACTGACTCATGAGCTTGATCTTGCGCTATCAGCGCAATTAGTTGAAACCGCGCAGCAGGGCGATCAAGAGCACCTGAGCGAGCTATTGTGCCAAAATGTGATGCCACCGCCACTAAAAGACCACCTTCAAGGGCTCGTTGACAGCTATAATTTTGCAGAAATCACGCGCATTTTAACGCACCAAACAGACCCTGTTACTCAAGGAGAGCATGTTAACGAATGACATCCGATATTTTGATTGTTGACGATACCGTTGAAAACATTCGTTTGCTGAGTAAGTTACTTAAAGACGAAGGGTATCAAGTACGAGGGGCGGCCGACGGCAAAACAGCATTGATGTTGTGCGACAAAAAGCCGCCCTCGTTGATCCTACTCGACATTATGATGCCGGGCATGAATGGCTATGATGTCTGCCGCCACCTAAAAGAGCAGCCCGAAACCAAAGATATTCCAGTGATCTTTTTAAGTGCCCTCAATGAGCTAACCGACAAAATAACGGCCTTTCGAGCAGGCGGCGTGGACTACATCAGCAAACCCTTTGAAGCCCTAGAGGTACTCGCCAGAGTGGCAACCCATTCACGCATTGTCACGTTACAGCGCACCTTGATGGAGAAAAATGCCCAGCTTAAAGCCTTGGCTGAAACAGACTCCTTGACGGGGTTGTTTAATCGTCGTTATTTAATTTCTCAGGTGAATCACAGGCCCGTGCCTTATTCCCTGATCTTATTTGATATCGATGACTTTAAACAAATCAATGACCAATATGGCCACCAGTTTGGGGATGAAGTGCTGATTTGTTTAAGTAATGTCGTCATGGAACAATGCCGTGAGCAAGACATAGCCGCTCGCTGGGGCGGAGAAGAGTTTTTAATATACCTGCCTAATACTCACCTCAAGCAAGCCAAACAGATAGCTGAAACCTTGCGCGTCAACATCAATCAATGCTGCTGCAATCAGGCGAGGAGTATCAGTGCCAGCTTTGGGATCGCGTCTCAAACGCAGGGGGAAAGTTTAGAATTATTGATCAAGATGGCAGACAGTGCCCTGTATCGCTCAAAACTAAAAGGTAAAAACTGCGTTGAGCTGGCCTAACCCATCAATGAGATGTGCTGAATTAGGCCACAGGGCTTGAACCTTAAGAGAATTGGTTCATGGTGTTGTTTTCACCCGAGGCTTTCAACGCTTGATTACCAGAGAAATACTCTTTGTGATCATCACCAATATTTGATCCCGACATATCCTGGTGTTTAACCGAAGCTAAACTTTGTCGAATTTCTTGGCGTTGCACACCCGCCACATACGCCAGCATACCTAGGTCACCAAAATAATCTTTAGCGAGGTTGTCGGTGGACAAGGCTGCCGTGTGGTAAGTCGGTAGGGTTATCAAATGATGGAAAATGCCTGCTTGCTGCGATGCATCACGCTGGAAGCTTCTGATTTTTTCATCGGCGACTTGCGCTAACTCTGAACCATCATACTGCTGACTCATCAAGTTTTCACGATGATACTCACTGACATCGCGCCCCTCTTGTTGCCAAGCATCGAACACTTGCTGTCTGAAGTTTAAGGTCCAGTTAAATGATGGGCTATTGTTATAGACCAGTTTCGCATTGGGCACCACTTCTCGGATCCGATTCACCATACCTGCGATTTGCTGCACATGGGGTTTTTCGGTTTCAATCCAAAGTAAATCAGCGCCATTTTGCAACGAAGTAATACAATCGAGCACGACGCGATCTTCACCGGTATTGGCTTTAAATTTAACTAAACCATTGGCCAAACGTGTTGGTTTAATCAGCTTATCGCCTTGACGCAGTACCATATCACCCGAATCTAGGGAGCTCACATCGGTGACTTCTTCGCCATCAATGTAGGCATTGTATTGCTCAGCTAAATCGCCAGGATATTGAGATACAGGGATTTTTTGTGTTAGGCCTGCCCCCAGCGAATCGGTACGCGCAACGATAATGCCATTTTCGATACCTAACTCCATAAAGGCGTAGCGCACTGCATTGATCTTGGCGAGAAAATCTTCATGAGGTACCGTTACTTTACCGTCTTGGTGACCACATTGCTTGGCATCGGATACCTGATTCTCAATTTGAATACAGCAAGCCCCCGCTTCTATCATTTTCTTAGCGAGTAGATAAGTGGCTTCTTCATTACCAAAGCCAGCATCGATGTCTGCAATGATAGGCACGACATGAGTTTCAAAATCATCAATGCGTTTTTGCGCTGCTCGCTCTTTGACTTGATCTCCTTCATCTCGGGCCGCATCAAGCTCTTTAAACAGATGATTGAGCTCACGGGCATCGGCCTGTTTCAAAAAGGTGTATAGCTCTTCGATTAACGCTGGAACCGACGTTTTTTCATGCATAGATTGGTCTGGGAGAGGACCAAACTCAGATCGCATCGCCGCCACCATCCAGCCTGAAAGATACAAGTAACGGCCCTTGGTGCTGCCGAAATGTTTTTTCACCGAGATCATTTTTTGCTGGCCAATAAAGCCGTGCCAACAACCTAATGACTGCGTGTACTGAGCAGCATCTTGGTCATATTTCGCCATATCACGGCGCATGATATCCGCCGTGTATTGGGCAATATCAAGCCCCGTTTTAAAGCGATTTTGCAACCGCATTCTCACTACGTATTCCGGGTTAATCGCACGCCAGGTGTCGCCTTGTTGCGCTAAAAAATTGCTGGCTTGAGTCATTTGGTTAGTATAAGTCATCATCATTTGCCTCTTACTTTGTCCATGGTTCGCTAGCCAAGCTAGCGAAAGTTATCTACTTACTTGGAGTGACTATTCGCCAACGTTCCTTGCAGTGTTGCCATATCACCCAATTAGCCAGCTTGTTTTGCTAATCGGCGATATTGATGTAACAGGGGTTCGGTGTAACCACTGGGTTGATTTCCTCCTTCGAAAATTAATGCTTTAGCACTTTGAAACGCTAAGCTGTTATCAAGATCTGGGGTCATAGGGCGATAGCCCTTTACCCCGGCGTTTTGTTGGTCGACCTTAGCGGCCATGGTTGCCATCACATCGAGAACTTGCTCAGTGCTGCAAATGCCGTGCTTGAGCCAATTCGCTAGGTGTTGGCTGGAAATGCGCAGCGTGGCGCGATCTTCCATTAATCCTATGTTGTTGATATCGGGTACCTTAGAGCAGCCCACGCCCATCTCAACCCAGCGCACCACGTAGCCCAAAATGCCTTGAATATTGTTGGCGAGCTCTTGCTCAATCTCATTGGCCGTTAAGGTGCGATGAGTTGGTAGTAAAGGTTGGGTTAGTACATCTTTTAATGCGGCTGGAGTACGTTTAGCCAGCGTTTGCTGAACTTGATGCACATCCACTTGGTGATAGTGCAAGGCGTGTAGCACGGCAGCGGTGGGTGATGGTACCCAAGCAGTACTTGCGCCGGCTTTTGGATGATCGATTTTCGCTTTCATCATTGCCGCCATTTCATCTGGCATCGCCCACATGCCTTTGCCAATTTGCGCCTTGCCAACAAAACCACAGCTCAAGCCAGCATCTACATTGGCGTCTTCGTAGGCTTGGATCCAAACTTGCTGCTTGATTTCGTTTTTCGGTAAAAATGCGCCGGCTTCCATGCTGGTGTGAATTTCATCGCCGGTGCGATCCAAAAAGCCGGTATTAATAAAGAACACACGCTCACGCGCCTCATAAATACACGCTTTTAGATTAACCGTGGTGCGACGCTCTTCATCCATGATGCCAAGCTTGATGGTATTGCGAGTAAGGCCAAGCATGTCCTCAACGCGGCTAAATAGCTTACAGGTAAAGGCCACTTCGGCAGGGCCATGCATTTTCGGTTTAACAATATAAATACTGCCACGGCGTGAATTGTGAATATCACGCTTACTCATATCGGTGTCATTCATATGAGCAAGGTCATACATGGCAATCAAGCTGGTCACCACCGCATCAACAATGCCTTCTGGTGCAAAGTTGCCTTGAGCATCTTGCATCAACTCGGTATCCATCAAGTGACCCACATTGCGCACCAACAATAATGAGCGGCCATGTAAACGATACTCTTCGCCATCTTTGCAGTTAAATATCTTGTCAGGGTTAAGATGGCGCTCCATTAATGCACCGCCTTTTTCAAACGTAGCGGTGAGGTTACCCTGAATCAGCCCCATCCAATTGCGATAAGCCGTTATTTTGTCTTGGGCATCCACTGCCGCGATGGAGTCTTCTAAGTCCATGATGGTACTTAACGCCGCTTCCACCTTAATATCATCAATACCCGATAAATCGTGCTGACCGATAAAGCCGTTACGATCTATCATGAGCTCTATATGCAGGCCATTGTTTTTCAAAACAATTGAACTGGGATCTGCCTTAGAGTTAGCAAATGCCACAAATTGACAAGGTGTCACTAAACCCGACTCTGAGCCATCAGGAAAATAAGCTAACAAGTGTTGGAAATAAACCGTATAACTGGCCACATCATGATGTGAGCCTTTCTCTAATGGGAACACTTGGTCTAAAAAGTCTTTAGCAAAGTCAATAACATGTTTACCACGCGCAGGATTGTATTTACGGCCCGGCGCCAATCCAGACGTTGATGGAATCGCATCGGTGCCGTACAAGGCATCATAAAGACTTCCCCAGCGCGCATTCGCCGCATTAAGCGCAAACCTTGCATTCATGACCGGAACAACTAACTGCGGGCCTGCGATGGTCGCAATCTCTTCATCTACATGCTGGGTACTGATAGCAAATGGCGCAGGCTCATCCACTAGATAGTTAATGCTGCGTAAGAACGCCTCATAGCGATCTGCGTCAGCATTGGGGTTGGCTTGGTGCCATTGATCAATTTGATCTTGTAACTGTTGACGTGTGCGTAGTAATTCACGGTTCTCAGGGGCAAGTTCCTCAACTAACTCCGTGAAATCTTGCCAAAATTTGGCACTGTTTAATTGGGTATGTGGTAGCACTTCTTCGTTAATGAAGCGATAGAAGCCCTGATTAATTTCACATTGTTTTTTTAGTGCTTGGTTCATGGCCTCTTCCTCTTAAATCGGCAACAAAATGGTTAAAGTGTGAGCAGAAAGTGGTGTTTATTTGTTCACTGAATGGAAGTGTAGAGGAAGCAGGACTAAAATTTCACAATAGAAATTTCACAATGTAAATTTTACAAAATGAAAAATAATAAAACCTTATATCGGCAATCTCATTTTCTTGGCACTAAAATCAGAAACTTACGTAAAAGGAACAATCTAACACTGGAGCACTTATCGGCCCGCTGTGTAAAAATTGATCCCGAAGAAGCCCCTTCTGTGTCGTACTTATCCATGATTGAGCGTGGTAAACGGGTGCCCAGTGAAGCCATGTTGACAGTGATTGCAACGGTTTTTCAAAAAGAATTAACCTGGTTTCTCGACGATGAACCCGAGCCACAAGATATCACCCCCGATAAAGGTAACCGCGGTGGCATTAGTGGTATTGCACTCGAACCGAGCTTTTTATTCTCCAATGATATTTTACAAATTGCCATTCCCGAGATGCTGTCGCAAACCGGCACCACAGGGCGCCAATTTGCTCACTTGCTGATCCGGGCTTATCAAGAGCATCATCAAAATCATTTTCCCGATCTAGAGCGTGCTGCCGAATCCGTTGGCCACAAACGTATGCCTCTTCATGTGAATGATTTACTTGATATTGCTAAACAAGTGGGTTTAGACGTGCATTGGTTTGAACGCGCTGACGAACACTTTATCGATGACCAAGGCCAGCCCAGCCAAAGTATCATTACGTCCTTCTTTGAGCCACCCAATGGCGTGTATTTAAACCAACAGCTTAAGCAACATGTGCCTCGGCTTAAATATGATCTCGCGGTCCACATAGGCCACTGTGTTCTGCACAATAATGACGGCATGAAAAGCGTGATGATTGCAGGTAAAAATCAAAGTCTCGGTTTACATCAAGAAAGCAATGAGCAGCGCACGGTGACGACCCTGGAATCCCAAGATATTTTGCATGCTTGGCGCGATTTTGAATGCAGCTTTTTCGCCGGCGCCTTATTGTGCCCAAAGGTGCCCTTTCGCCAATTATTAGATCGCCAAGGCTATGAAGTGAATGTCAGCCAATTGCTGGAAGTCTCTGAATCTGTGGTAATGCGCCGAATGACGGCCGTGTCCCCCTACCCCCATTGGCATTACTTTGATGCTTATGCGCCGGGCAAGTTAAAGGCCGTGTATCGCGGCAATGGTATTCCACTACCTTGGGGTAATATGCGCTTAGTCAATGACCCTTGCCAGCATTGGTCGGTATTTCGCATGATCAATACAGATACCCCAGGAACATGCGCTCAAATTTCCATTTTAAATCATGGGGATACTCCTAGAATCTATTGCTGTGAATCAATCAAGGTGGCGGATATCGCCGACAACCGCCATGTATTGTGCAGTGGCATCGACCTTAACCCAGCGCTGGAAGCCCAAGGCCATGACAGCGTTGCCATTGCAACCGAGTTAAAACAGGCCTGCATTCGCCAGGGCGGAGAGGCAAAAATCCCATATTCAATCAAAAAAATTCTGCAAAGTGTCGCGCAAATCTTAAATATTGCCTGGGTCGAGCGGGGTATTAACAGCCCTGCTCGTTTAATTTGTGCCCGCGGCGGCGAATGCCCAAGAGAGCCAACATGCTATAACCAACACTGCCCAGATCAACCCCGTTTTGATGTGCAGCAAATACAAGCTGAGATCCTTGCTTCCTTAGCCAAGTAGACCGTTTATATAAAAAATGGCTGGCGCTCTTTTTATCAAAGTAACACCAGCCATCTAACCGGAATGCGGATCTTATATTTTAACAGGCTCTAGACAATAAAACGCGCCACGTCTTTTTGCATTTCGTCGGCATGAAGTTGCAGCTCATGATTGCTGCGTTTGTTGTTATTGGCATCGGCTAATAACTGCTCTGCCGCACAAGATATACTGTGGGTTGCATCGCTCACGTGCGCCACCGTGGTTTTCTGCTCTGCGGTGGCCAAGGCAATTTGCGCCGTCATCTCCTTAATGCGATCAAACTCAAGTCGAGTTTGCATAATATGATCGCTCGCCTGTTTTACCTGATCGACCGTGCTATCGACTAACACTAAACCCGATTCCATCGATTGAGAAGATTGCTGAACGACCTGCTGCAGTTGATTGATGATTTTTTCGATATCCACCGTTGAGGTTTGAGTTCGCTGGGCTAAGGTGCGAACTTCATCCGCCACCACAGCAAAACCCCGACCACTTTCACCTGCTCTTGCAGCTTCGATAGCAGCGTTAAGGGCAAGTAAATTCGTTTGCTCGGTAATTTCACGGATCACAGCCACCACTTGACCTATTTCCTGGCTCGCGCGGGCTAAATCAGCAACCCGATGAACACTTTGGCTCACTTGGTGTTGCAGTTGCGTGATCTGCTCTTGGGCTTGCTGCATCGCAGTATCGCTTTGACGAATAATGTCATCGGCTTGTTCAGCACTAAGTGACACCTGCTGGGTATGCTGAGCCACCTGCTCAACAGCGATGGTCATCTGCTCAATAGAGCTTGCCACGGCTAAGGTTTTATTGCGCTGCTCTTCTATTGCTTGAGAAGAGCTATTGGCTAACAGGGCACTGTCTTTGGCACTGCTGCCTACGGCAACCCCTTTATCTTTAATTTCTAACACTAGGCTTGCCGTTGTGCGGATAAAGCCATTGATGGCATTCGCTAACCTTGCTATCTCATCCCTACCTTGAATGTCGATTTGCTGAGTAAGATCGCCATCACCATTACAAATGTCTTCCATTCTCAAGGTCGCCATTTTCAAGCGTTGCGTGACCCGCAAGGATTGCCAGATCAAAAAGGTGGCAATTAACGCTGTTAATAGCAAGGCAATGCTAATGCCGCTCATTCGGCTGTGCTCTAGCTGTTCAATAAGCTGCTCTTCGAGTAACGCACTTAAATCTGCAATTTCCCCTTCTACCTCATGAATATTGCCACGTAACTCGCCACGTAACCCTGACGATTCATCTAAACCTCGTGTCACTAAGGCCTCGGCGAGTTCATTGGTTACCTTTTCATACTCACTGATGGCTTGATGCTGAGAGCTTGTGGGATCTTCAAGACGGGTTTTTACGAACGAAATATGTTGATTTAACTTAGGTTGTAAGGCCAGATCTCGGCTGGCAGTAAAGTGTTGCTCTAACAAGACTAATTTAAGGATGTCAGCCTGCCAGCTGGCATCTTGTACGTAACGCACACTTTGATACACGCTTTGCTGCGCTTGTTTTAACTGAGCCTGTAATCCTTGATGAGTATCCAGACCGATGCGCTTATCAACGGCTACCAAACGTTCAAATGTTTGTGCATAACTATCAAGTAATTGATTACTTTTGTCTATATCTTGATGCACTGCCGCTAGAGGTAGGCTTGTTTTAAACCAAGCTAAGCGTTGCTTCATTTGTGTTAAACGGGCTTGAAACTTGGCGATATATTTTTCATTTTTACGCAGTAAAAAGTCTTTTTCGTGGCGGCGTAACATCAGCATGTCTGTTTGTAAATTCTTTGCCTGCACTTGCTGGTAACCCAAGGTTTGCATGTCGCCGCTGGCTTGCCACAGTAAAGCAGACATCAGCCCCAAACCCAAAAGCACAAACAACGAAATGAATAAAAACACTTGTTTGATTGACAAAGACATATCGAATACACCTTATTGTTAGATTACCCTAAGTGGCATTTCAATATTAGTCGATGCCAATCACTCACAGCAGGGCGACTGATAAAACCGCGATATTGGCGATAAAAGGGCAATAGAACCGATTAAAAGGTTATTTTTTATGATCAGCTTGGATAAAAAAGCCCTGAGGATGGGCTTAGGCAACTGAACCTTGACCGTAGGTCATTAAATTAGGCACGCAACGAGCCTGCCACCTTTTTATGCTGCGGGTGAAGTGAGCATCTCATTAGGAAATTCAGGTAAAAAGTCACCTTTGTTACTTGGAAAAATAAGGTATTCACCGTGGAACTTCACTTTGGATTTGTAATCCGTTTTTTTAAACAAAAGCAGCTGTTGTTGATAGGCAAGATCCACCAATTGGGTAACGTCACCGCGCACATACAAAGACAGAGGTCGTATTAAGCGCCGCTCGGTTTCATTGATGGCATCGGCGTATTGCTTAGCACAAATAATCAACGAGTCTTGACCGTTGCTGTTTAACTTCATTTTGCGTGCTAACTCGACTTGATCGATGACATTCCAATTAGCTTCCGTCAATTGCTCTAACAGGGTTTGCAACTGGGGCTCATACACCTTCACTAACTGATGTTGACTATCTCGCACATGAGCATAAGTGGCTAAAATGCGTTTTAAGATCGGTAGAATGTCGGCTTTTTTGCCTAAACTGCGGCCTTGCTGTTGCCAATTTAAGAGGGTTTTCGCCACACAATGGGGGAACCGCTGCAACTTAATGGCTTTTGTTACCCAGGCGTTGATGTAGTGAGCTTCATTCACTGGGGTTCTTGACACCCCTCCTTGCTGACACGCTTGCTCTAGCTCTAATAATGCGGTTTCGGCAACTAAGGTAATGGCTTTGGCAAAATCATCATTCATGGCATGGCTCTTTGGGTATAAAAAAGCCCATAGTCTAGCTTATTTATGAGTGCCTGTTGATCTTTATTCATCCATTCAAAAAGGCGAGTATCCTCCCGCGTTATCGGGGCTTGTCTTGTCCACCCGTGGCAAACCGGCGACGAAACGCAGACGGTGTCATGCCTTTAAATTGCCTAAATTGACGATTAAAATTTGCCAGGTTATTAAAGCCAACCTGATCGGCTATCACGGCAATGCCCTGCTTACTGTTGATAAGCTGTTGGCACGCTTTGCCGACCCGATATTGGTTCAAATGAACCGTAAAGCTCTCGTTAAAATGTTTATCGAACATACGTTGTACACTGCTGGCGCTCATGTGCAGTAGGTCGCAAATGTCCTGAATTCGAATATCTTGATGAAACTGGTCAGCAATGAAATGAGCGACCTTGGCCAGTTTATGTTGAGCCACTTCATCTTCCTGCCAAGTCAGGTGGCGGCCACGGGTTAGGTTTTCCACCTGCGGACATTCTGCCATCAAGATCAAAATCTCTATCAGATTATTGACCTGCCTCATCGGGCTCAGCTCATCATGGATACAAAGCCGCTCAAACACCGCTTGTGCCAACGTTTGGGGAAATAGGATCCCCTGCTGGGCATGGCAGAAAAGCTTCTCGATCGGTTTAAACTCGGGGATGGATTTCACCACTTCATTCAGCCATAAGGGGTTAAACCATACCGCAAATGTATCACTGTGGTGAGCCCCATTGAGTAAATTGCTGATGCAACTTGTGTGAGGTAAATTTGGACCAATTAAGGCTAATGTATTGTGACCATAAGGAATAATACTGTCATCAACAAATAACTGTCCCATGCTGTCACGTTGTAAGATCAGCTCGTACTCCAAATGATAATGCCAATCAAACTTGGCCCCCGCACATTGATAACGCGCCACTCGCCAAGGGCAGGCAAGATCACCACTGATTTTTTCCATATAAGGCTTCATCGTTCATTTTCCCCATTGCCTTGACGCTGATGTTGCTGCGTTAATCATAACGCAAAGAGTACTATAAACTCACAACCTACCTTAAGATTGAGGTAATAATATCAAACCATGACTGAAGGCTATCACTTTTTATGGCTACAACCTCGTACAGTGACGGAACATTTTTTATAGCGAGGTGATTATGTTCAAACAGCCTGTTTCCCTTGGGTTTATCCTAAGTACCTTTATCTGCGGACTCACGACGGCGTTGGTGTTTCCGTTAACGAGCTTATATTTAATCAATGAAGTGGGCGCAAGCCCAATGGCGATGAGTTATTACTTGGCTGCCATGGTATTAAGTGGCGTCATGGTTTCTTTGTATCTCGCCAAGCAATCCGACCGCGGGTGGTCACGCAAAAAAATCTTAGTGCTTGCACAGGTAGGCTTTTGCCTAGGTGTGTTGACGATGGCGCTGACCAGTGATTATTGGCTGACGTTAGCCAGTGCAATTTGTTTTTTAAGTTTTAGTAATGCGGCCTTACCCCAACTTTTTACCTTGGGCAGACTGTATGCCGACCAAACTATGCCGGAGCAAAGTACGCAGTTTGTGTCTGTGATGCGTGCTGGCATTGCCTTGGCATGGGTGATTGGGCCGCCGATTGCTTTTATGTTACAAGCCAGTTTTGGCTTTGCTTTAACTTTTATCAGCTCCGCCACGTTGGCGCTGATGCTGATCGGTCTGATCATCTACTTACCCACGGTTAATGCCAGCGCAACCAAAGCGACAGCCGAGCCAGCAACAGCGCCTGATAGCGCGAACCCAACTTCGACTGAACCTCAGATGCAATCCAACCCCAGTACTATCACTTCCAATTGGTTAAAGGTGCCCGGTGTTGCATTATTTCTGGTCAGTATTTTGGCCATGTGCTCAGCCAATACCATGTACTTAACCGCGCTCCCCCTCTACCTCAGCCAAGAGCTTAACACCTCTGCTCAATTAGCGGGCTATATGATGGGCACGGCGGCCTTGTTTGAAATTCCAATAATGATCTTAGCCGGCACCCTAGCTGTCAAACTGGGAAATCATAGGTTAATGTTCATGGCCTTTGTTGCAGGTGTGATCTTTTATATCGGCATGGTCAGCCTAGATAACCCCAGTGGATTACTTTTGATCCAACTATTTAACGGCATTTTTATCGCCATTGCTGCTTGTATCGGCCTCGTTATCATTCAAGACATGATGCCCAAGCAACTCGGATTGGCGACAACCTTGTTCAATAATGCGCAACAATTAAGTTTATTACTGGGTAGCTTGTTGGTCGGTATGATCGCGCAACATTTCAACTATTACAGTGTTTTTCTTGCCTGTTTAATCGCCATGTTCATTGCGTTAACTTGCTTCGCATTGATGCAAAAAAGCCTATATCAACGACGCACTCAATGCGTACCAAAAATAGCTTAGGATGCTTATTGCGGGGGAGTGCTACTAAGCCCTCTGCAGTTGGCTGCCGCCATCGCGATTAAAGCTGAGCTGTGGGCATTCGGGCAAAAAAAAAACGAGACCTTAGGTCTCGTTTTTTGCATTGAAAACAATCGCTCTATTATAGAGGTACGATGTTCTCAGCTTGTGGGCCTTTTTGGCCTTGAGTCACTTCGAACTGAACTTTTTGGCCTTCAGCTAGTGTTTTGAAACCAGTACCTTGGATTGCACGGAAGTGAGCAAATACGTCAGGACCATTCTCTTGTTGAATGAAACCGAAACCTTTTGCTTCGTTAAACCATTTTACTGTACCAGTAGTTGTATTAGACATAATAAATATCCTGTAAATTCAAGAGTAATAAGCTCATCGAGCTCGTTGTTTTGCTGGAAGTGTTGCTATTACTTATGAAAACAGGACTGAAGATGTGATTCTTTAATCCGGATGGTGCGCATAAATATAAACCGTACTTTCAAGCTAAAAAGATTATAAACCCCCTTCCCATTAAGTCAATGTATTTTGTGTTACTTTTAGGCGTATCTGATATACGAATAGAAAGGGGTAATTACATTTTAAAATCAACTACTAAGCTAACCCTGAATGACAGCTGAATAAGAGGGTGCCCTGTTGGTTGAGAAATGACAGCTTGATTAACGTGACGCGTTTTCTTTATCCCTTACTGGCTGAGGTAATTGGTAACTCGGCCAAGCCAGATCGGCCAAATTGCCTAATTGATCAAGGCAATCTTGGCATTCAGTCAGATTAAACAACTCCCCAGATAACGCGTTAGCTTGATATTGATACACGCGGCCCTGATAGGTAAAAGCGAGCTGGTAGGCATGCAGATAACCTCTATCAGCGCCATCTTGACCATAGCGACGATCACCCACAATGGGCGAGCCAATGCTTTTCAATGCCACCCTAAGTTGATGGGTTTTTCCCGTAAGAGGCTTAAGTACAAATAAGCGCAGCCCTGCGCGAACCCCAAAACTAAAAAAGTGCGTAATCGCGGGGTTATGTTGCGTCTTACAAAGTTTCCAACTGCCACGGCGGCTTTTCTGCATATCCCCCTTGATTAAGCCTTGTTTTTTTGTCGGCTTACTGTCACTTAACGCGATATAATACTTTTCAATCTGACGCTGAGCAAAAAGTTGAGCCAACGCAGCCGCCGCCACTGGCGACTTAGCCAGTAATAAGATCCCCGACGTTAGCTTATCTAACCTGTGTACGCTGTATAGCTTTTGCCCAAGGGATTGCTGCGCAGCCACTACTAAACCTGCTTCACCTTGCTCACTGTGGAAATTACTGCCGGCCTGCTTGTTAATCACCACAAAATCAGGTTCATCGGCAATTAACTCAAACATACTCATACGGTTTCACCTTAAAATTTAGCTATGATGCGCCTAAGAGCAAAAAATGAAAAAGGGCCAAATGGCCCCTTTATCTATAACCAATCAACTTGAAGATGCATGTTTTTACAGGTTGATTGGGTAAAGCAAAGCAATTATACCTCAAGGGGTTTAAGATGCTTATGCCACCGAGCTTCCCATTTCTTAAACAGGAACACGATCACAAAGGTGGTTAGCATATAAAGTAATCCCGCCGTGATAAAGGCTTCGAACGGTGCATAATAACGTGAATTGACGATGCGCGCTGCACCGGTAAGATCAACGATGGTCACCACGCCAGCTAACGCACTACCGTGTAACATGAAAATCACCTCATTACTGTAAGCCGGTAAGGCACGTCGAAATGCGCTCGGAAGCACAATACGAGACATGATTTTATAACGGCTTAAACCGTAAGCTTTGGCAGCTTCTATTTCGCCACTTGGCATAGTATTGATACTGCCACGCACGATTTCAGCGGTATAGGCGCCGGTATTAAGGGTAAAAGCCAGCAACGCACAAAACCACGCTTCTTGAAACCAAGGCCACAATAGCAGCGCCAAGGGATGCTCGTTATTGGCCAAGAATTGCCCAGCACCGTAATAAATCAAAAACAGCTGGATCAATAAGGGGGTGCCCCGGAAAAAATAGATAAACGCCCATGCCGGAAAACGCACAAACCAATTTTGGCTGTTATTCATGATGCCAGCAGGAACCGCAATAAACAGTCCCAAAAACAGTGAAAAAGCAACCAGCCATAAGGTTGTCCACAAGCCAGATAAATACAAAGGCCATTCGTCGGCGAGTAACTGAAAATATTCTATTTGGCCAAACCAATTAATGATTGCATCAAATCCCATAACTACCTCGACACGATGGCATATTTTTTCTCAGCAAGATTAAGCAGGCTGGTCGAAATAGCAGTAAAAACAAGAAAAATAAGCGCTACAACAAAATAGAAGGTAAATGGCATTTGGGTTGAACCACCCGCGTCACCAGCTGCTTTCACCATATCCTCTAGGCCTATGATAGACACCAAGGCAGTGGTTTTTAATAACACCAACCAATTATTGCCAAAACCGGGTAAGGCATGGCGCATCATTTGCGGAAACATAACACGGCGAAACACCATCATGCTGCTCATGCCATAGGCTCTTGCGGCTTCCAGCTGCCCTTTATCGACAGCGATAATCGCACCGCGAAACGTTTCGGCCATATACGCACCAAAGATAAAACCTATGGTGACAACGCCCGCAAAAAACGGACTCACATCAACATAATCGGGTAAGTAACTGGTCCATTCATGGTTCGGATTTTGGCCCGCAAAATATTCATTAAGCCAATCATTGAGGGTGACATTGAATTCATTGATAAATATCTGCCCACCAAAAAAGATCAGCATCATTAAGATCAAGTCAGGAATACCACGGATCACCGTTGTATATAGCGTCGCCCACCAGCGTATAAAAGCAATGGAAGAAAGTTTTGCTAAGGCTCCGAGCATACCCAGCACCACAGCAAGCAACAATGAAAGCAATGCCACTTCAAGGGTGATCCAAGCGCCAGCGAGGATGGTACCTTCATAACCTTGTAGGTCTAACAACATAAATAAATTCTTATTGCAGCAAAAAGCGTAAGGGAGCGACTCAAATGTAATCAGCAGGGTGCGTTAGCCATCGGCGCCCGATTGGGGAACCCGGATAGGGAAACCCATTGGCTGATAACTCCAGCCCCTGCTTTACTCTGATAACCGCTCCCTCGTTAGTCGACTTTGTTACTCGTCGCCGTAAATATCAAAATCGAAGTACTTGTCTTGTAGCTCTTTGTACTTACCATTCGCACGAATGGCTTTAATGGCTTCATTGAATTTAGCATGTAACTCGGTATCACCTTTACGCATTGCAATACCCGCGCCTTCACCAAACCACTTAGGATCATTGAGTTTTGGTCCAACAAACTCAAACGCATCGCCGCCTGGCTTGTTCAATAAGCCTTCTGAAATCGCTGCTGAGTCAATCATTACGTAATCAATTCGACCCGCTTTAAGATCAAGGTAGGCTTCATCAGCCGTGCCATAGCGTTTAACTTCTGCTTTAGGGAAGTTATCCGTTACATAAGTATCCATAGAGGTGGCACGTTGCACACCAATTCGCTTACCAGACATGAACGCTTCGGTTAATTCAATTGAAGTCCCTTTTTTTGCCGCAAAGCGCGCAGGGATATGTTGATATTTATCAGAAAACGCGACTTTCTTCTTACGCTCATCGGTGATGTCCATGGTTGCGATGATGGCGTCATATTTACGTGCTAACAACGCTGGGATAATGCCATCCCAATCTTGCTTAACTAAGGTACACTTCACTTTCATTTCTTCACAAAGTGCATTGGCAATATCAATGTCAAAGCCTTTCACTTCCCCATTTGGCTCAGTCCAGCTAAATGGAGGGTACGCGCCTTCGATACCGATACGTACATTTTTCCACTCTTTGGCTTGTGCAGTGCCAACAGCAGCGCACAAAATGGTTGCAGCGATGATTAGTTTTTTCATCTAAATTTCCCTCTTAGTTATTTAAGTGACAAGTCGTAAACATGGCCCGTCTACTTTTGTTGTGTTTGTACTACTGTAATGAGCTTCGAATAAGCCACTGCTTTTAGCCGAATGTTTTTAGTTTAGTAGGCTAATAAACAGATGAAATAAATTGTTTAAATCGCGCGGACTTAGGCTGAGTAAATATCAGCTCTGGTGCCCCTTCTTCTTCAACAAGACCCTGATGTAAAAACATCACCTTGTTTGACACATCGCGAGCAAAAGCCATTTCGTGTGTCACCACTAACATGGTGCGCCCTTCTTCAGCTAACTTACGCATAACCGTAAGTACTTCTCCCACTAATTCGGGATCCAGTGCCGATGTGGGCTCATCAAACAACATCACCTCAGGATCCACCGCTAAAGCGCGAGCGATGGCGGCGCGCTGTTGTTGCCCACCTGAAAGGTGGCCAGGATAATAATCACGGCGGTCATATAAGCCGACTTTATTTAAGTATTCGTGAGCCTGCTCGATGGCTTGCTTTTTCGGTATCCCCAATACATGAACCGGTGCTTCAATAATGTTTTGCAACACTGTCATATGTGACCATAAGTTAAAGCCTTGAAAAACCATGGCGAGACGGGCACGAATGGCTTCAACCTGCTTTTGATTAGCAGGAACACGTTCCCCATTTTTGAGCGGCTTCATTTGGATCAATTCACCTTTAACGTAAACATCACCGGCATTGGGCATTTCCAATAAATTGATGCAACGTAAAAACGTACTTTTCCCTGAACCCGAAGAGCCTAAAATGGATATAACATCGCCTTGGTTAGCCACTAGGTCGATTCCTTTTAGCACTTCATTTTGGCCAAATTTTTTATGCAGCGCTTTCACTTCTAAAGTGGGTATCGCATTCATTTGGGTACAGGTTCCTTAAACTGGTATGAACAAATTATGGGCTAATTGACGCCATTGCGCTAAAACAATGTTAAGCCGTTTATGTCAGTGGTTAATGACCGAATCAAACAAAGGCAAGGCAAAATATACTGCGGCTAATGAATTACCAAACCAAAGATAACGCCAACAAACGGGCTGAATCTAACATCTAGTCATTCACCAATAAAGCATATTTAGTCAAAATACGATTTTTTTGATAACTGCCACGATCAACATCACTTTTTGCCCTGATCGAGTCAAGTACTCAAGGATATCGCCACAAAACCCATGATTTAACAACCGACAGCAAACCTTAAACCCATCTCAAACCGTGACTGGTTCCTAAGTTACTCGTTGCAAAATTAGTCACTAAAGTAGATAACACCAACCACCCATAAAATAAACAACATTTCAAAACACAAACAAACGAAATCGCAAACGAATAAACCAAAAAAAAGGCAAGATAAAAACACACTACATACAATGAGAAAATAACCCCAAATACGTGTTATTAGTGCGACAAATAAGAGTTGTTAAGTTTTTGTTAGTCAAAATCAAGCACATTGATAATGACTATTTGCAAGATAATTAAATACGAAAAATGTTTTTAAATTACCTAGGAATGTGATCTGTATCCTGCTACATTCGCGCCGTTTCCCATCCCCTAACAAATTAAGGAGCGCACTAAGGTGTCAACAAACTACGCAAATCCGGGTCCACTTGGCTTAATGGGCTTTGGTATGACAACCGTATTACTGAATATTCACAATGCCGGTTTTTTTCCTATCAGTGCAATGATTTTAGCCATGGGGCTGTGTTACGGGGGAATGGCTCAGATCATTGCTGGCGTGCTTGAGTTCAGAAAAGGCAATACGTTTGGCTTAACTGCATTTACCTCTTACGGCTTTTTTTGGATTAGTTTAGTGGTGCTATTGATCCTCCCTGAACTAGGCTTGGCCGAGGCAACACCTCATGCTTATATGGGCTTTTATTTACTGATGTGGGGTATTTTTACCGCTTTTATGTTTGTCGGAACCCTAAGTCATAACAAAGCAACGCAATTTATCTTTGCTAGCTTAACCCTGTTGTTCTTTTTACTGGCTGCACGTGATTTCACCGGCTCAGAATTAATTGGTACATTAGCGGGTTTTGAAGGAATTATTTGTGGTGCCAGTGCAATCTATACCGCGATGGCAACCGTTATTAACGGCGAACTTGGCCGTGAAGTATTGCCATTAGGCGAAAAGAAGGCTAGCTCGCCAGTCCCAGTGGCCCAAGAGCAAGCCCAAGCAGCTTAACTAGCGCTCCTTAGATACAAACGCCCACCATAACCGAAAGAGACCGACTTTCGGTTATGGTTAACGGATTCCCCCTTCCATTGCCCTTGTAGACTGAGTCGGTATTGCCCATGAGATACGTCCCTTCACACTTTTTCGATAATTCACTCCACCTTGTTTAACCCCGATTGCTAATTAAGATGTTTGATTGATAAAATATTCACCTTAGTATCTTTACCATGCAACCTAGGCCATTATTGGAGTTAACAGTGAGCGAGCATCAAGGCGCCTTCGCGTCCACCCCCTCCCCGGCGAAAAAAGCCTATTATCGTGTTAATTTTACTGGCCAAGGGGGCGAGTACTTTAAGATCTGGATAGTCAACATCGCCCTGACCATTGTCACCCTAGGTATCTATTCAGCTTGGGCGAAAGTCAGAACCCGTCAATACTTCTACAACAACACGTTAATCAATAATACGAGCTTTCAATATCATGGTGAGCCTTTAGCAATTCTCAAGGGCAGGATCATCGCCGTCATTTTGTTTGTGCTGTATTCTTTTGCCGTTCATAGTTTGCCGATCATTGCCGTGCCCACATTTTTAATCTTTTTGGCAGCCTTACCTTGGATAGTCATGCGAGCGTTGGCCTTTAATGCCCGGATGACCTCTTTTAAGGGAGTCAGATTTAATTTCAACGCTAACTACACACAAACATTACAAATAGTACTGCTCTGGCCGATATTGTTAGTGTTCACTTTGGGCTTAATTTTTCCTTTAGTGAAGCATAAATACTATGAATTTGTAGCCAAACACATGAAATTTGGCACCAGTGAATTTGCCTATCAGGGCAAAATATCGGAAATGTTTATTATTTACCTCATCGCTATGGCGATCAGCGCCGGTATCACGACCGTAATGGTGTTGATTGGTGTAGTATTTGCTGGGGTTGCAGGCTTGGCTTCAGGCCTTGAAGATGCGTCAGGTGTGATGCTTTGGCTGGCATCAAGCGGTATCACCTTGTTCATCGTCTTTTACATCGCACTCAATTTGGTGATTTGGGCATTTATCCAAGCCAAAACCGTTAATCTAATCTTTAACAATCTGACATTAGGGGATAATCGTTTTTACGCCGATTTAAACTTTTCCCAAGTCGCCATTATTCAGTTTACCAATACCTTAGCGATTATTTTCTCATTAGGCCTCGCTTACCCTTGGGCCGCGATCCGCATGACTCGCTATCGTACTACTTGTATCCAAGTGATTGCCGCTGACGATTTAGACAATATCACAGCTGAGCAAGTGGCCAAACTCGGCGCCGTAG
This sequence comes from Motilimonas eburnea, assembly GCF_021295345.1. GTDB lineage: Bacteria > Pseudomonadota > Gammaproteobacteria > Enterobacterales > CBDFNC01 > Motilimonas > Motilimonas eburnea. Next base: position 336,609 of record NZ_JAIMJB010000001.1, on the reverse strand, counting down.
GTGATGAAGCCGCCGAAGTCTTCGATTTGGATCTGGCATTTTGATATCAATATCGGGTCACTATTATTCGGGGAAAACCAGCAAGGCGACCCCTTGCTGTTTACACTTACAGGGCGATAAACAGGTTCAACTCGTGGAAGTCGGCGGCTACTTTGCGTTAGCCCAACTGCGTATTCCAGCCAGAGTGGGCAATGGTAATCGTTGGGTCTATTTCCCTGATGGCAGCAGTTTTGAGTCAGCCGATACCGATGCCATCGATCAATTAAAGCAAGCCCAACCCGGCTTTAAGCTTCATTTGCACACATTTGAATCTCATTATCGCTACATCGTTGCCAGTTTAATCATTACGGTGGCATTTGTAGTGGCATTTGCTAAATGGGGGATCCCTGCTACAACGGCGCTGATTGCTCACAGCCTGCCTGAGCAAACCAATACCCTGATAGGCAACCAAAGCTTAGCACTGGTAGAGAACTCACTCTTTTCCCCCTCACAATTAAGTCAGCAACGTCAAGAGCAGGTGCTGGCACTGTTTCAACCTTTTTTAGCGCCTCATCATCAGGTGTTAATTCGCCATAGCGAAGCCCTTGGCGCCAATGCCATTGCGTTACCCAATGGGACATTAGTGTTCACCGACGCCATTATCGAGCTCACCAATGACCAAGAGTTGCTGGCTATTTTGGGTCACGAACTGGGCCATGTTGAACATAAACACGGCCTTCAGCAAATGGTCAGAAGCTCATTGATACTGTTTCTATATATGATGGTAACGGGTGATGCGGCTGGTGCATCATCTTCGGTGACTGCGCTGCCGGCCTTCTTATTAGAGCAAAGCTATTCTCGCGAATTTGAACGCGAAGCCGATGATCATGCGATTCAATTTTTACATCAACACCAGCTACCAGCCAATGCTCTGGCCAGCGCCCTAAACAAGCTTTACCACGCGAATAACATAGCGGTCGACCCTGAAACGCAATCAACAAATGTGCAAGATTATTTGTCCTCTCACCCCGCTCCGCCCGAGCGTTTACAGCGACTATCTCAAACCCCGTAAGGGTCATTGAATGACCCTTAACTCAACAGGTTACACCTTGAACTGACCAATATTGGAGGCTAGGCGTTGCCCTAATTGATTCAGCATTTCTGCCGAGTGAGATGTTTCTTCGGTTTGATCATAGGTCCGAGTTGAAATATCAGACACCATGTTAACATTTTGGCTGATCTCATCGGCCACCGTCGCTTGCTGCCCTGCAGCATCAGAGATATGCTCAATGGCGGTGTTGATCTCACTGATAAAGTCTGCGATTGACAGTAATGACTGCTCGGCGGATTGCACTAAGTTAACGGTATCTTCAGCACTGTCACAGCTTTCTTGCATCGCCTTATAGGCTTTTTCTGAGCCTTGCTGCAAGGTTTGGATAATACTTTGGATTTCTTGAGTTGAGTCTTGTGTTCGCGAAGCCAAAGAGCGTACCTCATCGGCCACAACCGCAAAGCCTCGGCCTTGCTCACCGGCACGAGCAGCCTCAATGGCGGCGTTTAAAGCCAGTAGATTAGTTTGCTCGGCAATACTACGGATCACTTCTAAAACGGTGCCAATCTGCTCACTGTCTTTTTGCAGCTCCGCCACGATGTTTGAAGAGTCAATGATTTGTTTTGATAAGCCTGACATACTGCTCACGGAGTTCACCACCACGTCTCGACCTTGGTTGGCGGTGTTCATCGCATTGGCCGATAATTCGGTAGCTTTAGTGGCACTGCTACTCACTTCAACGGCGCTGGCCGACATTTCTGTCATTGCAGATGCGGCAAGGTGAGCTTGCGATTGCTGTTCACGCACATCATCTTGTGTTCCCTTGGCTTTGTCGGTTAACTCAGTCGCTGCACTTAATAACTGCTCCGTTGATTCACTGACTTCTGAAACAGAAACTTGAATTTTTTCGGCAAATTGATTGAAGCTCAAGGCCAGTTGCGATAATTCATCTGTCCCCTCAACTGGTATCCGTCGGGTTAGATCGCCTTCACCCTGTGCAATGTCAGCAAACACGGTGTTGAGCATGGTTAAACTGGTAATGATGGCGCGCGAGATTAAAAATGCCAGGCCAAGGCCTATCACTAACGCGGCACCAGCCACCGTCATAAGCATAGACTCGGAGGCCAATGCGGTTTCGTCAGCAATTTTTGACGCTTGCTCCATCGATGCGGTGATGGATTCAGTCAACTCATTAAGCAATTCGGCAACATGGGGGCCGACACTGTCTAAAGTAGCGATGCCTTTGTTGCGCTCAAAAATGTAGGTGGCGACCTCGTTGGCCGTTTTTATGTATAGATCAACATCTTTCTTAGCTTGTTCGGTTAACGCACGGCGTGTTGGATTTTGTAATTCTCTTAATAAGGCTTCCATATTCGTTTGTGCACTGGTGAGTTCGGCTCTAAAACGTTCAACCTGCTCGGGTTGATTTTCCACCAGAAATTTGGCCACGTATAAACGTCCCAGTAATAAATTTCTCACCGCGGTGCCTGCAGCTACCGCCGCCTCAATATCGCCGTCAGCCTCGGCCGATTTCATCACCTTGGTCAGGGCGCGCTCTATTTCCGGCCCTTTGACATTAAGAATATTGTTAACGGCAGCATTTCGTTTTTTCTGATTCGGCACCACCTGCTCGTTAAAGGCACTCAAATACACTTCTTTATCTTTTTTGATCCCATCGAGCATGGCAACCCGCTTAGGGTTTTGTATTGACTGATATGCTTGATCTAATGAGGTTTGCCAAATATCCGCATCTTGGTTGAATTTACCAGTCAAACTATCATTGCCGCTTTTGACATAATTTTTTACGGTGATCCGCAATCGATACAAGTTTTCGGTAATGTCAGTTGCAAGGGCACTATCGGGAGCAAGATCAAAAGTGATCTTGTGCATATCTTCTCTGACTTCATCAATTGCTTGGATGCCGGCAACCGTAATGAGCACCAAAATAGCGCCTAACACCACGGGGGCAATGGCTAATTTCTTCGCAACGGACAACCGATTAAAGATCTTCATAATTATATCCCTTTTTCTTTTATACATTTAGGTATAGCAAGTCAGGATAATAACTAGGTAAAATAAATCTAAAAAAGAGGGATGGCGCACCTTCTCTTACGGGAAAGTGCGAAAGCTATTGGGCGACACTAATGGAAGGTGGCGTTATCAGGATGGTGCTGGCATCCCTGACAATGGTCACAACTTGGCTCTAGGTTTTTATGTTGGTGTTTATCCATGTAAGCCACATGTTCATCGACGAGGGCGTTTGACAACAATTGCCAATGTTCCCCTTGATGCTGCTGATGAAACTCAAGTAGACCCACTAAGGTAACATCCAACATCTTTAAACTGGTCACCCGAGTCAGCTCAGAGATGGCCTCGTTATCAGCAAACTGTTGTAACTGGGCATGAGCTAGCTGCAAGTAATAGTGTTGATTGTCAACATCCCCCTGTTGCTTACAGGTGTTCACCAAATTATGACAAGCGGTCATATATAACCGCGCCGTATGTTCATAATCCGCTGCAAGTGACAGATCATCAATCAGTTTTTGCGCCTCAGTTAATGCCAGTTTATAAAAGATTTCAGCTTGGCGGCTATCACCTTGTCGCAAATAATGTTGTCCCTGCGCTGACAAGGTTTGCCATAAGTCTAATGAAAATGTGGCCATCGTTAATTACCCCGCTAACAGACGAACATAGTGATTGTGGTTCACTCGTTTCACCTGATCCACCTTGGCGCTGCTGATTTCACGAATTTTCTGGGCATGACCGGAATAATCTTCATCCCCTTTCACCACATCGGCAAAACGCACATCGGGATCGGGCACCGCCGAAATGAGTAATTGGGTGTAAGGATGTTGCGGGTTATTGATCACTTCTGTGGTATCGCCCCACTCCACGATTTGCCCCTTGTACATCACCGCGGTTTCCTCGGCGATATAATGGGCAGTAGCGAGATCGTGAGTGATGTATAAAAAGCCCAAGTTGAACTCTTTTTTCATCCGCTGCATCAAATCAAGCACACCAATACGAATCGACACATCCAGCATCGAAGTAGGCTCATCGGCCAATACCAGATCCGCTCCCACGGCTAAGGTTTTTGCCATGTTAACGCGCTGGCGCTGGCCGCCACTTAACTCATGGGGATATTTATCCGCCGTTAAGGCTGGCAGTTCAACCATTTCCAGTAGTTCACAAACCCGTTCGCGCAGCTTGGTTTTATCATTTTCACACATTCTGTGGAGCAACAAAGGCCTGGCCAAATGATGGTAAATCGTGTGAGTTGGATTAAGGGATCCAAACGGATCTTGAAAAATCATTTGCACGCTTTTGCGGTAGTTCAACACATCCTGGCGCGCCTTGATTTGGGTGATATCTTGACCGCGAAACAAAATCTCTCCCGCTGTCGGTTCATAGATCTTGGTAATTAAACGCGCACACGTGCTTTTGCCGCAGCCAGATTCGCCGACCAATGCCAAAGCACGGCCTTTATGGATAGAAAACGACACATCATTTAACGCCCGAAAGATATCGGTTTTGGCAAAACCACCACCGGTCGTAAAATCTTTCACCACATTACGTAATTCTAAAATGGGGGTATTGGCATCTAACATCAAAAGCTCCTTATAATTGAATTACTTCAGGGGTGAAGTCCGTTGTCGGTTGGTAGTGTTTTCTGCCTTCATGAATAGAAGGAAAAGCAGACCATAATTTTTGCGTATAAGGATGTTGTGGATGATGACGGATTTGCTGTGATTCATTCACCTCAACTAACTCGCCTTGATACATCACACCAATGCGATCACAAAATTGGGTCATCAGACTTAAATCATGGGTAATAAATAAAATAGAAAAGCCAAACTCTTCTTTTAGGTGATAAATCTGTTGCAATATCTCACGTTGTACCACCACATCCAGTGCCGTGGTGGGTTCATCCATGACGATAAGCTTAGCGTTTAATGCCAAACAAATGGCGATCACCAAACGCTGGCGCATCCCACCGCTGAATTGATGGGGATAATCACGCAAACGCTCCCGGGGGATTTTGACAATATCCAGTAGCTTTTCGGCGCGATCGATGGCTTCTTCACGGGTCATTTGGGTGTGAGTCATGATCACATCACAAAATTGCTCTTCAAGACGCAGTACTGGGTTAAGGGAGTTCATGGCACTTTGAAATACCATGGCAATTTGGGTCCAACGAAAATCCCGTAATTGCTTTTCCGTTAGCTTAACCACATCAACGCCGTTAAAAATAATTTCTCCACCGCTGATCAACGCTGGCGGGCGATGCAGCCGCGTCACCGCAAAGGCAATCGTGCTTTTGCCACAGCCCGATTCACCCGCTAGACCAAATACCTCGCCCTCACCGATCTCAAAATTGACCTTCTTTACCGCTTGAAACGCACCATCTTGCGTTAAGTAATCCACCTCTAGGTTTCGTACTTGCAGCAAGGGACGCTTGGCAGTTGATTCACTCATAGTCCACTCCTGTTTACACTCGAAAAAAGTCATTGGTCAAAGCAACCAATAAAACAATAATGCTATTGCGAATCCATATCATTTGCAATAATAATTACACTTAATCTGACCGTCTCGCTCACTTCTGTGATCTTTTACTGCCTTGTAATTCCGCTCTTTTATACCCACTATATAAAAAATTCTTTAAGGAGCGCCGCGAGCGAATGCAAACCAAGATGCAATCGAATATTATTGATATTTCATTAGATAATTTCCAAGCCGTCATTCTAGAAGGCTCCAACACTCAACCTGTCATGGTGACATTTTGGGCCCCCAGCCACGAAGAGTCCGTTGCGCTTGTCGCCACCCTAGAAAAGTTAGCTCAGGAATTCGCCGGCCAATTCGTCCTTGCCAAGATCAACTGTGAAGTTGATCAAGCCATTGCGATGCAATTTGGCGTACAAGCCCTGCCGACAACGGCCATGTTTGTCAACGGCCAGCCATGTGATGGTTTTGCGGGAAATCAAGAGGAAGGTGAAATTCGCGCCATTTTACAAAAGCACTTACCAGATGAGGCCGAGCTATTACTACAACAAGCCCAAGGCCAATTAGAGCTGCAAACCTTTGAAGCGGCAATCACGACGATTAAGCAAGTGTTAGCCCTCAAGCCCGAGTTAGCCAAGGCACAAATCATGCTTGCCAAAGCCCATATTGAGTTAGGACATATTGCTGAAGCGCAAGCGTTGACGGAGGCGATTAAACTTATCGACCAAGACGACCTGTATCACCACGTTATTGCGCAGATTGAACTGGCTAAAGCCGCTGCCGATACGCCTGAGATCCGCGCCCTAGAAGCACAAATCGCAGCCAATCCTAGCCCGTTGTTAAGCTTTGAGCTAGCCATCCAATACAGCCAAGTGAACCGTTTAGAAGAGGCATTAGAGTTGTTGTATCAAGTGTTACATCAAGACATGAATAGTTTGGACGGTAAAGTAAAACAAGCCTTTATGGATATGCTAACGACCCACTCGAGTGATCCAGCCGCCAGTGCTTATCGTCGCAAACTCTATAGTTTACTTTACTAGGGCCTAGTTAAGTGTGAGTGTGAGCTTGGGCCTGAGTTTGAGTTTGAGTTTGAGTTTGAGGTAATGTTATTCGCCGAGCAAGCTCGACTCCCACAGGAGCTTGGCTTGGACGATAAGGTAAAACAAGCCTTTATGGATATGCTAACGACCCGCTCTAACACTCCAACTAGTGATCCAGCCGCCAGTGCTTATCGTCGCAAACTCTATAGTTTACTTTACTAGGGCCTAGTTAAGTGTGAGTGTGAACCTGAGGGTGTTATTCGCCGCGCAAGCTCGCCTCCCACAGGAGCTTGGTTTGGACGATAAAGTAAAACAAGCCTTTATGGATATGCTAACGACCCGCTCTAGCACTCCAACTAGTGATCCAGCCGCCAGTGCTTATCGTCGTAAACTCTATAGTTTACTTTACTAGGGCCTAGTTAAGTGTGAGTGTGAGCTTGGGCCTGAGTTTGAGGTAATGTTATTCGCCGAGCAAGCTCGACTCCCACAGGAGCTTGGTTTGGACGATAAGGTAAAACAAGCCTTTATGGATATGCTAACGACCCGCTCTAACACTCCAACTAGTGATCCAACCGCCAGTGCTTATCGTCGTAAACTCTATAGTTTACTTTACTAGGGCCTAGTTAAGTGTGAGTGTGAGCTTGGGCCTGAGTTTGAGGTAATGTTATTCGCCGAGCAAGCTCGACTCCCACTAGGACTTGAATGGGATCCAACAAAATTGGGCAGCCAAATTCGTCTGCCCATTTTTGCGAAAAAGGTGATCTAGCTGTTTAAAAACGGCCCCTTGCCTTGCTGCCATAACTTCATTAAACAGCGCTCCAATGCCATTGATGCACCGTGGGCGATTTTATCCGCCAGTTTTTTCTTGGTCACATAACGAACCGAAATAATTTTTTTCGTTTCGTTTAGCTGCAACAAGTAATCATCACTGGTTTGGATCTTATCGATTAAGTTAAGGGAAAAGGCTTGACTGCCATACCAGTGTTCACCTGTCGCCACTTTATTGATGTCCAGCTGCGGGCGGTTACTGCTGACAAATTCTTTAAACAAGCTATGGGTTTCTTCAAGCTCTTGTTGGAACTTCTCTTTGCCCTTTTCGGTATTTTCACCAAACATGGTTACGGTGCGTTTAAATTCCCCCGCGGTCATTTGTTCAAAGTCCACATCGTGCTTTTTCAGTAGCCGATTAAAGTTAGGAATTTGCGCGATAACACCGATAGAGCCAACAATGGCAAAAGGAGCTGCAATAATTTTAGGGGCGACACACGCCATCATATAACCACCACTGGCCGCCACTTTATCCACCGACACCGTGAGGTTTATTCCCTTGTCACGTAAGCGCTGCAGTTGTGAAGCCGCTAACCCGTAGCCATGCACCATGCCGCCGCCACTTTCAAGGCGCACAAACACTTCATCATTTGGCTGAGCCACCCCTAAAATAGCGGTAATTTCTTGGCGTAAAGACGTGACTTCTTTTGCGTCAATGCTGCCTTTGAAATCGACCACATACACTTTATTTTCAACGGCATCTTCGGTTGCTGCTGGGGTTTTCTTGGCTGCTTTTTTCGCCTCTTTGGCCGCTTTTTTCTCCGCTTTATGTTTAGCCTTTAACTCTTGCTCCGATAGCAATTGCTCTTCTATATGCGTCTTGTTGTCACTCATTTGTTCAGAAAGATCGGTGATTTGTAACTCACCTTTTTGTCCTTTTTGCTTTGACGCCAAAGCAACACCGGTAATGATAACGGCCAACACCGCTGCAACAAAGGTCAGGGTTTTAGCAAAAAATAAACCATAGTCGTATAAGAATTCCAAACGTTCACTCCTGTCTAAAGCAAAAGGGATATCACCCGCCATGGTGGCGAGGTAAATCATGCAATTGCGCGCCAGCATAGCAAAAACCAGCTAAAGGCGTTAGAATTTGCACAAAATTTTGCAGGAGATGCCCCTTGGATTATCAAGCCCCCCACAACCTATTGGCCAACAAGATTGTTCTCGTGACAGGTGCAGGCTCAGGTATAGGTAAAGAAATCGCCCTAAGCTATGCCAAGCACGGTGCACGCGTGATTTTACTCGGTAAAACCGTGGCTAAACTCGAAGCGGTTTACGATGAGATTGAGGCCCTCGGTGCGCCGCAGCCGGCCATTATCCCACTCGACCTTAAAGGGGCAACAGAACAACATTACCAAGATATGGCCGAAACCATCGCAGGTCAATTTGGTCACCTTGATGGCCTAGTTCATAATGCAGGCGCCCTTGGCGTATTGGGTCCCTTTCATCAAATCGGCCAAGACACCTGGGACGAAGTGATGCAGGTAAATGTAAAGTCACAATTTTTGATGACCAAGCATTTGCTACCCGTACTCAAAGCCGCACCACAAGCATCCATTATTTTCACCAGCTCAGGTGTCGGTCGCCAAGGCCGTGCTTATTGGGGCGCATATGCCATCTCCAAATTTGCCACCGAAGGCATGATGCAAACCCTCGCCAGCGAACTTGATGGATCCCATGTCAGAGCAAACTGCATTAATCCAGGTGCAACTCATACACCGATGCGCTCCAAAGCCTACCCAGCAGAAGACTCAAGCTTATTAAAACGCCCAGCTGATATTATGCCGACCTATCTATATTTGATGGGCGCAGACAGCTTGACTGTGAACGGCGAAAGTCTTAACGCACAATAAAGTAAGTAACCTATGACCGATACCACCAACAAGCGATTAAAAGCCACCTTAGAGCAATGGCGCATCTTACAAGCCGTGGTTGATTGTGGTGGTTACAGTAAGGCAGCAGACACGCTGAATAAAAGCCAGTCCTCATTGAACCATGCCGTGAGTAAACTACAGCATCAAATGGGGGTGGCCTTATTAGAGGTAAAAGGGCGCAAGGCATACCTCACCAAGGCGGGTGAGGTGATGTTAAGGCGCTCTCGGCTACTTACTCAAAGCGCATTTGAACTTGAGCAACTAGCCGATAACTTAAGCCAAGGCTGGGAGCCAGAGATCCGCGTTTATGCCGAAATCATCTACCCTAGAGCGCAATTATACGCCGCCCTGCGCGCATTTTTACCGCAAAGCCGCGGGAGTCGGATCACCTTGATTGACTCAGTGATCACAGGCACCAGCGATGCCATTATCAATAAACAAGCCGATATCGTGATCGCAGGCTTATTGCCTAAGGGGTATATCGGCCAGCCATTGACCCATGTTGACCTATTGCCTTGCATCAGTCCCAACCACCCGTTAAGCCAAGCCAAGGTGGTGGATACCCAAGAATTAATGCAAGACTTGCAAGTGGTGATCAAGGACACCTCACAGCGGCCCGATGAAACCTTAGGCTGGTTAAAATCAGAGCAGCGCATTACCGTGAGTAACTTTCATGAGGCCCTCGCCTTGGTCAGTCAAGGTATCGGGTTTGCTTGGTTTCCCGATCATTTTGTGAAGCAACACCTTGCGCGCAATGAACTGGTCGCCTTGCCCTTAAAGCAAGGCACTAACCGCACCAGTGCCACCCACTTAGTGATCCCAGATGAAACCCGCATCGGCCCCGGCGCGTCCACCTTTGTTGATTGCCTTTTTGCCGAGCATGGCATTACCCCAACTAACACGAGTAAGTAGCGAGAGAAAGCATTGGCCAATGGCAAAAGAAGTTACATGACGAATACAGGAACGCGCGAACAAGGATCATGATGAAATTAAACTGTGGCATGACACGAAAGAGTGTTTTGGCCATTGGCAAAAGAACTGAATGAACGTATAAAAGCAGATTATGATGAAATTAAACTGTGATATGGGTGAGAGTTTTGGCCAATGGCAAATGGGCTGTGATGAGGCCATAATGCCCCATATCGATATGGCCAATATTGCGTGTGGTTTTCATGCCAGTGATCCTGTCACCATGGACAAAACCGTAAAACTAGCCAAACTGCACCATGTCACTATCGGCGCCCATCCCGGTTACCCTGACTTACAAGGTTTTGGCCGCCGCGCCATGCACATGTCGCCAAATGAAATTGTCAGTATGGTGCAATATCAAGTGGGCGCCCTCGGCGCTATTTGCCAAGCCAACCAAGTTAAACTTAGCTATGTTAAACCCCACGGCGCCCTCTACCACGCCATGATGCAAGATGGCAAAGTGATGACGGCCTTGATGCAAGGCATTAGCGCCCTCAATATGGATTTGGCCTTAATGATCCAAGCCAATCGCGAAGCCGAGCGCTGGGCGCAGTTAGCTAAGTCGGTCAACTTACCTTTGTGGTTTGAAGCCTTTGCCGACAGACGCTACCAAGATACAGGTGAGCTAATGCCACGCTCTCAAGCCGGGGCTCAGCTTGAGCTAGATGAGATGCTAAGCCAAGCCCAATCGTTATTTCGCCAGCAACAGGTTATCAGCCAGGGCGGCCAGCCCTTAGGGTTAAAAGCCGATACCTTATGTGTTCACGGCGATAATCCAGCCGCGGTGGCCGCCATTGCCAAACTAGCACACATGCGTGACAGCCTTGAGCAAAACTAATGCTAGCCATCCACCCACTTAACGAAACGAGTTTATTGGTCACCTTTGGCGACCAGTTTGATAACGCGACCTTAGATCTGATTGGCTTATTTTGCCACCAGCTCAAAAGCCGATGCCCAGCTCGGCTGTTAAAAGAAGTGCTGCCTTCCTATAACACTGTGATGATCGAGTACCATATTGATCGAATTAGCTTTGATCAACTGCATCAGCTGATCCACCAAAGCTACCTAAGCATCGTGCAGCTTAGTCCAAGCCAAAGCGAAACACGCCTAGTCGAATTACCCGTTTTTTACATGGGCCCGGATCTTGCGCGCATTGCCAATCACGCTAATATGTCGGTCGAGCAAGTGATTCAATGTCATAGCGATACCCTATATCGAGTTTATGCCATCGGTTTTAGCCCAGGGTTTCCCTACCTCGGCGAGGTTGATCCGCGCATTGCCACTCCCAGATTAACCAGCCCAAGAAAACAGGTTGCCGCGGGCAGTGTGGGCATTGCCGATAATCAAACTGGCATCTATCCTAATGCCTCCCCCGGTGGCTGGAATATCCTTGGCCTTTGCCCTCATGCCCTACTCGATAACGATTACCAGTGCCGGCTCCAAGTGGGCGATCAAGTTAGGTTTGTGCCCATAGCGCAAGATGAATTTTTACATCTGGGCGGGCAACTTGGTGAGGAATTTAGGTGAGCATAAGCATTTTAGATGGCGGCATCTTTAGTCAAATACAAGATTTAGGCCGTGTCGGCCATGGCCATAGCGGTTTTTCTCAAGGCGGGCCAATGGATTTACCCGCAGCATGCTGGGCTAATTATCTGTTAGATAATAACAATCACTGCGCCGTGATTGAAATCACCTTAGGCCAATTGTCGCTGCAATTTAACCAAGACACCGTTATCGCATTATGCGGTGCTGACATGGCACCAAGATTAAATAAACAAGCCTTAGTAATGTGGCAAGCCGTGCCCGTGAAGGCCGGCGATATGCTGAGCATGAAAACCTGCCAAGCCGGCATGCGCGCTTATTTAGCCATTAAGGGCGGCTTTGTTGGTCAAAAGGTGCTAGGCAGTGTGGCCAGCGTCATGCGCGATCGCGTTGGCGGGGTTAATCAAGGACAACCTTTACAAAAGGGCGATGAAATTGAAGTTAATTCCAGCCTAAAAGGTAAAGCCATGCAATCATATAACGTTGCCCCTGAAAGGGCATATCAAAGGGGCTATCATTACACCGCCAAAAGCTGGGCCAAATTAGCCGTGTTTAAAGGGCCGCAGTGGCATTTGTTTAGCCAAGCCGACCAAGATTTGTTTTTAAACCAATATTATCGCCTTGAACAAAGCAGTAATCGCATGGCGGCCAGCTTTGCCGGCACACCTTTGACCAGTGGCATTGCGGGGATAGTGTCACAAGGCATTACCCTAGGGGCCATTCAAGTGCCGCCCAGTGGCTTACCCGTTGCCCTATTAAATGACAGGCAAACCTTAGGTGGCTACGCCAAAATTGCCAACCTAAGCCAAGGCGCATGTTGGCGCCTAGCGCAGCTGCCGCCCGGGTGTCAGGTGCAGTTTGAATTGGCAGACATCACTCAAGCACAGCAGCAAGTGTTGCAATTTCAGCGTTTTTTTCAGCTGAATTAACCTAATTTCTGGTTAAGCCTTAGTTCTGATTAAATTAGTTGCGGCGACGCTTTTTATTCTTCTTACGCTTGGCTTGTTTTTCTTCGCGCTCTTGGGTGAGTTGTTCAACTAACACCTTTTCCTGCTCGACCATGGCGGGGGTTTCTAAGCTGATGCGACCTAGCGCAGCGGAGCGGATCTCATGCAGTAAGATTTCCGATACTTTGTGTAAATCGGCATGGCCACCGGCACGTTTGGCGCCGCGTTTGCCTGCAATGGCCTCAAGCAAGCCTAATTCAGAATCGGGCAACTCATCGAGTTGATAACGCTGTTTGACCACCTCAGGGTAGGCTTGAAGTAAGTATTCAGCGGCAAAAAACGCCACGTCTTCATATTCCATCGCCGTGTCTTTAATGGCACCGGTCACGGCCAAGCGATAGCTTGAATTTTCATTCATCACTTTGGGCCATAAGATCCCCGGGGTATCAGACAGTACGATGCCATTTTTCAGATTGATGCGCTGCTGCGCCTTGGTTACGGCAGGCTCGTTACCGGTTTTGGCGATGATCCTTCCCGCCAGAATGTTTATGGTGGTGGACTTACCTACGTTCGGAATACCCATGATCATTACACGAATATTGGCCAAACCTTGGTCTTTCTCGGGCAACATAGCACGGCATAAATCCAAAATAGCGCGCACTTTTTCCGGCTCTTGGGTGGTTAAGGCGACCGCTTTAATGTTGGTTTGTTGATTGTAATAATCAATCCAAGCCGCGGTAATGTCAGGATCGGCTAAATCCGATTTGTTAAGAATTTTGATGCAAGGCTTATCACCACGCACTTCGGTCACCACCGGGTTTTCACTGCTGTAAGGAATACGCGCATCCAATACTTCAATGATTAAATCTATATTTGGCATAGCTTCGCGCATTTCGCGCTGCGCTTTATGCATATGACCGGGATACCAATGAACAGCCATTTATTCCTCCTGACGATTGCTTGGCGCCATACTAACGGCTCTGACACAGAAGTACAGGTTTAAGCCAAAATATGTTGCTTCAATGTGGCGATGAATAGCAATACTATCCTCATGGTTAATTGCAGCATTTTTCACCAAATATTTAGGCAAATCCTTACACTCAAGGATAAAAATGCAATATCTTCAATTTTATAACCTACATCACGCTTTTTTGAGAGTGAATTGCATTTGCTATTACTGATCACTAAATTAGCTATATATCATTGATTACCTTAGGCATAGCGCTTCAGGCATGGTATTTGGAGTCTCGTTTCGTTGCCTCTGGGCCACTGTCGACACCTAATGTGTAACCTAAGGTATAAAGAATGCGCTTGCACCTAACAATGATAATCATAATTAAATAATAACTATCTACACTATAGATATGTCGGTGTCTCTTCGACTCGACGAAGCACTCCCTGCACACAACACGAATACAAAAGGAACGGTATATGTCGTTAAAACAAAAGTTATCACTTGCAGTCGCAGCAACAGGCTTAAGCTTAGCCATGGCGCTCCCCACGGCCAGTGCACAAGAATTCATTAGCATAGGTACAGGTGGGGTAACAGGTGTCTACTACCCAACCGGTGGTGCAATTTGTCGCTTAGTCAATAAAGACAAAGAGCAACATGGCATACGTTGTTCCGTTGAAAGTACGGGCGGCTCAATTTACAACTTGAATACCATTCGTGCCGGTGAGCTAGACATGGGCGTTGCGCAATCAGACTCACAATATTACGCCTTCAAAGGTGAAGGCCCATTTAAAGATGCAGGGGCTTTTGCTGAACTTCGCTCTGTTTTTTCTGTCCATGCTGAACCCTTTACGATTGTGGCACGAAAAGACGCCAATATTAAAAACTTCACTGACCTAAAAGGTAAACGCGTTAACATTGGTAACCCAGGCTCGGGACAACGCAGCACCATGGAGCTTGTCATGGGTGCTTATGGTTGGACCAACGACGACTTTAAACTGACCTCTGAACTTAAGCCTGCTGAGCAATCACAAGCCTTATGTGATAACAAAATCGATGCCATCGTTTATGTGGTTGGTCACCCTAATGGCTCGATCAAAGAAGCAACAACATCATGTGAGACAGTTTTGGTTAACGTCGCGGGCCCTGAAATCGACAAACTGGTTGAAGGGAACTCTTACTACCGTAAAGTGGATATCCCAGGTGGCATGTATCAAGGCAGCGAGCAAGCTACGCAAACCTTTGGTGTTGGTGCAACTTTTGTTAGCTCAACTAAAACATCTGAAAAAGTGGTCTATGAAGTGGTTAAAGCGGTGTTTGAAAATTTCAATCAATTCAAACGTCTTCACCCGGCCTTTACTAACTTAGAAAAATCACAAATGGTTCAAGACTCCCTTTCTGCTCCCCTTCATGATGGCGCAGTAAAATACTATAAAGAAGCAGGTTTGATTAAATAATCACAGCTCCTGCCTGATAGAGGAGCATCCGCTCCTCTTTTCTTCGCTTTACCAATGCTTTAGGGACGTTAATGGCTAATTCATCGCAAACTGATACCGATCTTGAATTACAAGAAATGCTCGCACAGTCCGACACCGGAGCAAGGCAGCCAGTCGGAAGCGCAGGGGTTATTTTACTCTTGGTGCCGCTACTTTGGGCCTTATTTCAACTTTGGTACGCCTCGCCCCTCCCTTTTGTCTTTGATTTCTTGGTTTTTAACGATACTCAAGCTCGAGCTATCCATCTCGCCTTTGCCATCTTTCTTGCCTTTACTGCTTACCCAGCATTAAAACGCTCACCCAGACAATTTATCCCTTGGCAAGATTGGCTGTTTGCCTTACTTGGTGCTTTTAGTGCGGCCTACATTTTGATCTTTTATGAAGCCCTAGCTAATCGCTCTGGCGCACCGACCACCTTAGATGTCACCGTGGGGGTGATCGGCATGGTCTTGTTGCTTGAAGCCACACGACGAGCTTTAGGCCCCCCCCTAATGATAGTTGCCGCGGTGTTCTTAACCTATGCCCTTGCAGGGCCTTATATGCCCGATATCATTGCCCACAAAGGTGCCAGTTTAAATAAACTCATTTCGCACCAATGGCTGACAACAGAAGGGGTGTTTGGTGTAGCACTGGGCGTTTCAACCTCTTTTGTGTTTATGTTTGTCCTGTTTGGCGCCCTTCTAGATAAAGCCGGGGCGGGAAACTACTTTATCAAGGTGGCCTTTTCATTATTAGGTCACCTTCGAGGCGGCCCAGCTAAAGCAGCAGTGGTGGCTTCAGGCCTAAGCGGTTTGGTTTCTGGCTCATCAATCGCTAACGTGGTCACCACCGGCACTTTTACCATCCCATTAATGAAGCGAGTGGGCTTTCCAGCAGAGAAAGCCGGTGCAGTCGAGGTGGCGGCATCAACTAATGGCCAGTTAACCCCGCCAATCATGGGCGCCGCGGCGTTTTTAATGGTGGAGTATGTCGGCATTCCTTATGTAGAGGTGATTAAGCATGCCATTTTGCCTGCGCTGATTTCATACATTGCGCTCATTTATATTGTTCACCTTGAAGCCCTAAAAGCCAACATGAAGGGGTTAGAGGGCCCTAACTCTCTAACGACATCACAATTTTTGTTTGTACTATTAACCGGTTTGCTGATGGTGACAGGCGTTGGAGCCTTGGTGTACTACTTCATTATTTGGACCAAGCAACTCGTTGGCGATGCTGCTGTATATGTTATCGCTATCGTCACCCTATTGAGCTATGTTGGCTTGGTCTATATATCGGCCCGTAATGAAGATTTAGCCATCGATGATCCGAATCAAGAAGAAGTGCTGATCCCACCTCTGGGGGCAACCTTGGTATCCGGTCTGTATTACTTATTACCCATCGTTGCGTTGATCTGGTGCCTGGTTGTTGAACGTTTTTCACCTGGCTTGTCGGCATTTTGGGCAACCCTTTTTATGATCTTCATCGTGGTCACTCATCGTCCTCTCAAAGCATTGTTTCGCAAACAACACGATCTTAGCACCATGGTGTGGGTTGGCCTGATTGATTTATTCCAAAGCCTAGTCAACGGTGCTCGAAATATGATCGGCATTGGTGTCGCTACGGCTGCGGCTGGGGTAGTGGTCGGCACAGTGACCCTCACGGGCATTGGCCTAGTGATGACCGAATTTGTTGAGTTTATTTCTGGCGGTAACCTGTTCCTGATCCTGTTATTTACGGCCATCATTAGCTTGATCTTAGGCATGGGATTGCCGACCACAGCAAACTACATTGTAGTTTCTACCTTGATGGCGCCCGTTATTGTTACCTTAGGCGCAAATGCAGGCTTAATTGTGCCCTTGATCGCGGTGCATTTATTCGTGTTTTATTTTGGCATTTTAGCCGATGATACCCCTCCCGTTGGTCTAGCGGCTTTTGCCGCCGCTGCTATTGCTAAATCCGATCCTATTCGTACGGGTATCCAAGGTTTTACTTATGATATTCGCACCGCTATTTTGCCCTTTATGTTTATTTTTAACACCCAGCTGTTATTGATAGGCATAGACAGCATTTGGCACCTTTTAGGGACCATTTTCAGTGCGACCATCGCCATGCTGGCATTTGCCGCAGCCACCCAAGGATTTTGGCTGGTTAAAACTAAGTGGTGGGAAGTCGTCGGCTTACTCTTAGTCGCCTTTACCTTGTTCCGTCCCGGCTTTTGGTGGGATGAATTTTATCCCCCGACCGAACAAGTGCCAGCCGCGCAAATTGAACAAGTCATCGCCAGCTTACCCATAGGGCAACCAC
Source organism: Motilimonas eburnea (assembly GCF_021295345.1). Taxonomy (GTDB): domain Bacteria; phylum Pseudomonadota; class Gammaproteobacteria; order Enterobacterales; family CBDFNC01; genus Motilimonas; species Motilimonas eburnea. The sequence goes on along the minus strand of NZ_JAIMJB010000001.1, from coordinate 319,148 downwards.
TGCAAATGCGCGTTTCTGGTGAGACCTTAGACGGGGATCAAGTCAGCAAAATCACTCGCCTACCGTTTGATGAAAAGGCCAATGATGGCGCTGCACGTCTGGCCAGTACCGGGTTGAATTTGCGTCAAGAACAAGCACAAGTCGTGGTTGATTTTGTTGAGTTTGATAGCCCAGCCCAGCGTGAAGGCATCGACTTCGACTGGGTCATAGAAAGCGTGGAGCGCCCCCTTGAGCGACCCGCTAAAGAATGGATGTATATCCCAGCTTTGGTTTTATTAGGCCTGCTGGCCTTAGGCCAAATTCGTCGTCGAAATGCCCAATCTATCGCAGTGTAAAGGAAGGATCATGTATAAGAATATATTAGTCCCCGTCGATCTGAATGCGATTGGGTTTAGTGACAAAGCCATTGATTGCGCCATCTGGTATGCTCAGCAAAATGATGCAAACTTACAGCTTATTTCTGTCTTACCGGGTATGAATATGCCCATGGTGGCATCTTATTTTCCCGAAACGGCCATTAAAGCCATGGCCAGCGACACACGAGCACAATTGTTATCTTTTGCTAAGCAACATATTCCCGATGATATTCAAGTGAGTGTACATGTAGAGCAAGGCAAGCCCTACAAGCGGATTTTGAAATACGCGCAAGCTCACGCCATCGACCTTATTATCATACCGAGTCACAAGCGCTCTAAGCTGGACAAAGCCATGTTAGGCTCGGTCGCCGCCAAAGTCGTTGAAAATGCAAACATGGATGTACTGGTTATAAAACCTTAGGTAAACCTTAGGTAAGCTTTAGGTAAGCCTTGGGATTACCCTAGATGTGTCTTCGTCTATGTAAGACTGAACAAATAAGGCGAAACCTGATATCGATAGGTATTCGTGGTATCTTGTTGAGGCTAGGCCTAATGATGGCTTTTAACTTTGATGGTGCCTGACGCCATCAGAGCCAAATAGGTTAAATCTCATCGACTATTGGAACAAACATGGAACTATCGAATAAAACCCGCGCGACCGCTAATCAAATCGCCAGTGGCGACATCGGCTATGTCAGTAAAGCCATTGGCTGTGCGATTAAAACCTTAGATGAAATCGCTCAAGATGAAACATTACCTGAAGGGGTACGCAATAAAGCGGCTTTTGCTGCTGCCAACTTGCATCTCAGTGATCATCAGGATTAATGAGTTACAGCCCCCTCATTTGGCCCACAAGGTTAACTGGGGGGTAGAGCGCCTTAGCCACGACAACGCTTGCTGAAATCCCCCACAGGACAAATGAATGCTTGCTGTTTGAGATAGAGCTCGGTTTGCCTTGCAGCACGCTCAAACTCACGTAACACTTGAGGATCCGGAAAGATATCCTGCTTTAGCCGTTCAATCGAGATGGCCGTGACATCAAACGGCTCAACGCGCCACTCTCTTGTCACTAAATATATGGCTTCTTTACCCCTAAGGGCTTTAAAAAAGGCGATCACCCCTTGCTCGGTACCACGACGCCGACCACAGTAGTACTTTCCATAGGCTACCCCCACGTCTTTTTCAACATCGGCATAAATGGGTTCGTTGATAGAGCCGTCACAGACACTGTTGACGATGTCCTTCAAAGAGGTAGCAAAGCGCTCCGCTGGCATGCTTTTAGGTAATGCGGTAAGCCATTGTTCATTTAATAAATCGCTGTAATTAAATTGACTTTGACCTTCCGGGATATGCTCAATTTCGCGAAAGCTCCCCAAGCGCTCATCTTTGATTTTTTGCCAATTACCCCAGCCGGGAAATCGGCCTACCGTTAAAAATTCTCGATTGGCATCTTTGCGCTTTTGCGTCTTTTTTCGTTCTTGTTCATAGGAGGGCTCAGCCACATCAAGATCACAGGGCTGGCTTGAAAATACGACCTTATCGCCAAAATCACATTGATAAAACGATGCCGATGCAGGCAAGGTTATTAGCCATGTAATAATGCAAACAAAAAGACGTATAAAACTCATTGGTATAGTGTCGCTTCCATATCGACGCGGGATTCGGCTCATATTGCCAGACCCAGCTCTGTTGCTATAATTTTTTTCCTAAGATTGTGATTCAAAACACAAAGGAAAACCAGTTTTTACGTTATTTATTAGCATTTTCACACCCATGAACAATAAACTATGTAGAGTTAATATTTCGCTGTCACTCCTAGGGCATCCTTGATAATATAAAGATATTGTCTATTGGTTATCACTTATCTTTTTCTCCTATAATCGCGATAATCAAGCTTTTTATTTTTAGTTCACTTGGTCGTAGCCTATGTCGTTTAGACTTGACAATAAAACAGGGAAGTTACGAGTTAAAGGCGTGATAACGGACATAGTTATCTCAAGCCTGCTTGCGTTTACCGTTACAATTATTCTGTACATCACTGAAATTAGTACAAATTTCACCCTTAGTTTAGGGATAGCTCATAGCTTTAGCCTTTCATGTATCTTTATTGCTATCCTAGTTGATGCTTACTATCCATTTGCATCCAGGGTATTCAAAACGTCCATTATTGTTTCCGTGGGCATGGCATTAGCTTCCTTGTTGACTTACTTTTTACTTGTCGGTTTTTATGGTCCATCGGCCAATTTTTTAACCGATCGCGTTTATAAAGCGGCAGTCATCTCCTTAACCATCGGGTTTGTGGCCACCTTTTTCTTTCATAGCCGCGATCGCACCGTGATGATCCAGCACAAGCTCAGTGAAGCCCAGCTGCAAAAGGCAAATCAAGAGAAAGCCTTAGTTGAAGCGCAACTGAAAATGTTGCAAAGCCAAATCGAGCCCCATTTTTTATTTAATACCTTAGCCAACATTCAAGCGATGATTTTCCATCAGCCCGATGTTGCCAGCCAGTTATTATCAAATTTAACCGACTTACTCAGACAAAGTTTAACTAAAACACGCCAAGATAAAATACACATCAGTGATGAACTCACCTTCATTCGCTCTTACCTTTCCATTCAAAAAATTCGCCTTGCAGAACGCTTAGAGTTTAACATCGAAATAAGTGAACACTTGCCTGAAGACACCTACCTTCCCCCTCTGCTGATCCAACCCTTAGTTGAAAATGCCGTCAAGCATGGCATCGGCCCACGTCAAGAAGGTGGTGAAATAAAAGTCATGTTTTCTAAGATTGGAGACCAGCTTTGTGTGGCCATCAAGGACAATGGCGTCGGATTTTCCATCAGTCATACCAAAGGAAATGGCATAGCTCTCAATAACATTAGAAATCGGATCAACAGTTTATTCGGGGATAAAGGCAAGTTAGTCATAAGAGAAAACATGTCGGGAGGCGTCACATCGGAACTTTATATCCCGTTAATGACGGCCGCTACCTCATTAACCCCTAAGGAATATGAATCGCCTAATGCTGAGACGGTCAGTTAACAATGGGAGGCGGGCCCTATAGATACTCAATCAACTTAAAGATGCATGTTATAGCAAGTATATAAAGGTAGGTTGAGCATCTCGGCTCAGTGCAATCAGGCTACAATGTAATGATGACTCAATGGATTGGGCTCTGGCTATGTGGATTGTTATTTCTGTTACCTTATTATGCTTGATTGTTTTCGTGTTAACTTTTGTCTTACACAAAACCTTACTCAAGCCATTATTACAACAGCCTGAGCGTTATTTCGTCGCTAGCCACGTGGACTTCCCTTTTGAAGCGATTAATTGCTGGGCGCAAAACCACGATTTCTTTGAAGACACCCAGTTTATTTTTAAGCGGGATAGGCACCTTGCCCATTGTGCTAGTTGGATCAACGAACAAGCAAACTGCTATTTACTTGCCTGCCAATTGGGCGAGAAGCAACGGGTATTTTTTGTGCAGCTTTTTCACAACGGTGACCACTTTATCACCGCAAATACCTACCCTTGGTTGATTTTACCTGCTCTAACTCAGATCAACGGATGCTACCTGACCACGGCCAATATTGAACAACTTTGGCAGCACCATCTAGCCAATGCGCCAGAGCGACCTGCTTATATCGCTAATACCAAAACATATCGCTTATTGTGCCGATTTATCAGAAAACAACACGCCAGCTATTTAGCACAGCCTTGGTGGCGGATAAATTATTTTAAATTATTCTCATGGCATAGAAAGACCTATTCAGCCCCCTTTGATGACACACTTTAGCCCAGCTTCTCTCAAACTAAGTGATTCAAACAAGTCATCTAAGTGACGCGTTTAATGCCTTTTAAGTTATTAAAGCTTGAATTAACGGCTGTGCTCAAGAAATCACGCATAAATGGCAGATCCGCTTGCTCGGCACGCACCGCTGCATAAAGGGTGCTCCATAGACCGCCTTCACCCAAAGGCTTAGCCAAAACGTAGTCCCGCTCTAAATATTCGGTTAATGCCCAGTTCGGTAATGCGGCGACACCGCGGCCACTGGCCACCAATTGCAGCATCATGATGGTCATGTCAGCTTGGCGTATCCCTGCTGGTGATACCCCTGCTGGATCTAGAAATAAATTAAAAATATCAAGGCGGTCACTTTCAACAGGGTAAGTGATCAAGGTTTGTGAAGCGATATCCTCGGGCAACACGTAAGCCTTTTTAGCTAAGGGATGGTGACGACTAATGGCAAGCATAGGCTGATAACTAAACAAGGGGTGATAAGTGATGCCCGTCATCTCCTGAGGATCGGAGGTGACCACGAGATCTAAATCCCCTCTGGCAAGGGCGGGAAGAGGTGCAAAACTAAAGCCACTGCTTAAATCCAGCTCGACTTCTGGCCAGCTATCGCGAAATTTATCAATGGCAGGCATTAACCACTGAAAACAAGAGTGACATTCAATCGCCATGTGCAAACGCCCTGCTTCGCCAGCATTTAAGCGGCTAATATCACGTTCAGCACTGGCAATACTGGGCAATATATCGTCGGCTAGGTTTAACAAGCGCTGCCCTGCGACCGTAAACCGAATTGGCCTGGTTTTTCTGATAAATAACTTAGCATTTAATTTCGCTTCAAGATCCTTAATCTGATGAGATAATGCTGATTGCGTTAAAAACAAGCGCTCGGCCGCTTCGACTAAGGAGTTGCAGCTACGTAACGCTACCAGGGTATTAAGATGCTTAATTTCTATCACGTGAAAAAACCTAGCCTTAAGTTAAACCAAGTTGAAATAAATTAATAATAAGAGAGTTTGTATTTAAAAACCAGTCACAATGACCCCAGTCCGAGTTAATGCTTGTTGTAAAACGACTTGAGATTACGCGGCTAGCGCCCCCATTGTGAACCAAGATTAGTCCTTCTATGTATTGTATACCCAATCAACTTGATGAGGCATGGTGGGCTATAAATTCGTTTATCAGTTTATTCTCCTTGCAGAATCAGGTAGTTTGACCATATATACCCAATCAACTTAAAGATGCATGTTTCAGAGCGCCACCGTGTTTTCAATACTAGGCACGCTAATGCAGGTTGATTGGGTATCAGGTTTGTCTATATAAGGTTACGCAACAGAGCGCCTCAATCATGAACTTAATTAATAAATCGCAAAAATTAGATAACGTCTGCTATGACATTCGTGGCCCCGTTCTTAAACATGCCAAACGTCTTGAAGATGAAGGTCATAAAGTATTAAAACTGAATATCGGCAACCCCGCTCCGTTTGGTTTTGAGGCACCCGATGAAATTGTCATGGATGTGTTGCAGAACTTACCCCAAAGCCAAGGTTATTGTGATTCAAAAGGGTTGTTTTCTGCCCGTAAAGCCGTGGTCCAGTTTTATCAACAACAAGGCATGCGCGGCGTGGACGTTGATGATATTTACATGGGCAACGGTGTCAGCGAGCTCATCGTGATGGCGATGCAAGCCTTACTCAATAACGGTGACGAGTTACTTGTGCCATCACCCGATTACCCCCTTTGGACTGCGGCAGTCACCTTGGCTGGCGGTCACCCGGTTCATTATATCTGTGATGAAGATGCCAACTGGTTTCCTGATTTAGAAGATATCAAACGTAAAATCACGCCGCGCACTAAAGCCATCGTGCTGATTAATCCGAATAATCCAACGGGAGCCGTTTATAGTCGCCCTTTGCTCGAAGCAGTGATCGCCATTGCCCGTGAACATAACTTGATCATCTTTGCTGACGAAATTTATTCCAAGATTATTTACGACGATGCTGAGCACATTCCGCTTTGCACCTTGGCCGATGATCTGCTTATCGTTACCTTCAATGGGTTATCTAAAGCCTACCGAGTCTGTGGTTTTCGCGTTGGCTGGATGATGATCAGTGGCGCTAAATCCAACGCCCATGATTATATTGCAGGCCTCGATATGCTTGCCTCCATGCGGCTATGCGCCAATGTACCGATGCAACATGCGGTGCAAACCGCTTTGGGTGGGTATCAAAGTATCAACGAGTTAATTGTGCCCGGCGGACGCTTATACGAACAGCGTGAAACAGCATGGCGACTGATTAATGATATTCCTGGCGTATCCTGTACCAAACCCGATGGGGCCATGTACTTATTTCCAAAATTGGATCAGAAAAAATTTAATATCAAGGATGACCAGCAATTCGCCTTAGATTTGTTACTTAAAGAAAAAATATTGCTGGTTCAAGGCACGGGCTTTAACTGGCATAAACCCGATCATTTTAGGCTGGTCTTTTTACCCAATGTCGTGGACTTAGAGACAGCGATTGGTCGCATGGCACGATTCTTAGAGCACTACAAACAATGATCTAATATCTGGCAGGCTGGCCATTGTTGCTAGCCTGCCAATGAATCACAGGAGCCCTTATGAGCCATTTTTTTGCCCACATGGCACGAATGAAATTAATTCAACGCTGGCCACTGATGCGCAACATCGAGCGAGAAAATGTCGCCGAACATAGCCAACAAGTAGCGATGGTGACACACTTACTGGCGCTCATTAAAAATACCCTTTATGGCGGCAAGGTTAACCCAGCCGAAGCGGCTTTATTAGCCCTTTATCACGATGCAAGTGAAGTGATCACCGGTGATATGCCCACCCCAGTTAAATACTTCAATCCCGATATTGCCAAAGAATATAAAAAAATTGAGTGCTTTGCTGAACAAAAATTACTTCACATGCTGCCGCCGCCGCTGCGTGCTGGCTATATTCCTTTACTCGACAGCGAACACATGGATGAAGAGTATAAGTCGCTAGTAAAAGATGCCGATACTCTATGTGCATACATAAAATGCCTTGAGGAATTAAGCGCAGGGAATCATGAATTTACCTTGGCAAAGCGACGCCTAGAGAGCAGCATAGAAAAGCGAAAAACGCCAGAGATGAACTACTTTATCACGCATTTTTTGCCTAGTTTTGAACTCACCCTCGATGAAATCAGCGAGGATGACACCGATTTATAACGCAAGTGACGAATTGCAAAGAGTCAACATCCATGATCAATCCGATAATACAGGCCGACTGGCAACAACGCTTGGGCAGTGAAACCAATAAACAGCGGCTCAATGATCACCGTAGCCCATTTCAACGCGATCGCGCTCGGATCTTACATAGCGCCGCTTTTCGCCGCCTGCAGTCCAAAACACAAGTGCTCAGCACTGGGGCCAATGACTTTTATCGCACACGCTTAACCCATTCCCTTGAAGTATCGCAAATTGGAACGGGAATTGTGGCTCAACTGAAACAAAAGCAGCCGGATATCGCCCCTTTATTGCCATCAACCAGCTTAATTGAAGCCATTTGCCTGAGCCATGATATCGGCCACCCACCCTACGGTCATGGTGGCGAAGTCGCGTTAAACTATATGATGCGTGAACATGGCGGATTTGAGGGCAATGGTCAAACCTTACGCATTGTTAGCAAGCTTGAGCCCTATACCCCAGAAAACGGCATGAACCTAGCGAGGCGAACCTTGCTCGGCTTACTGAAATACCCCGCGCTGATCAGCCAAGTAAGAAGTGAGCTTGAGCCTGAGCCTCCGATCAATTTTCGTCAATTAAAAGCCAGTGATTGGACACCCGCAAAAGGCATTTATGATGATGACAAAGGGATCCTCGATTGGGTATTAGCGCCAATATCAAAGACAGATCGCCAACAATTGGGCCTGACACGTCCTCAAGATGATCCAACATCCCATAAAAAGACGCGCTTTAAGTCACTCGATTGCTCTTTGATGGAGTTGGCCGATGACTTTGCCTACGGCATTCATGATCTTGAAGACGCCATTGCCATGGGGATCGTCAATAAACGGCTTTGGCAAGAGCAAGTCGCATGTAAGTTGGCCGATATTGACGGTTTTTGGTTATCTAAGGACATCAACAACCTAACCGACAAACTGTTTTCTGAACATCACTTCGAGCGTAAAGATGCGATTGGCGCTTTAGTGAATGCATTAATCACCTCGGTGCGAGTATCACAGGTTGATTTGCATTTTGATGAACCCCTGCTGCAATATCATGCCCAGCTAACGCCCGATATGGAGCAAGTGCTCAATGTACTGAAGCAGTTTGTTTTTAACTATGTGATCAGTAAAACCGAACTACAAATAATGGAATATCGCGGTCAACAAGTGGTGATGGAGCTGTTTGAAGCCTTTGCTGGCGACCCTAAACGACTGCTGCCTAATGACACTAAAGCGCGCTGGCAGGCTGCCACAGAGCAAGGTCATAGCGGATATCGGGTGATAGCTGATTATATCTCAGGGATGACGGACGGCCATGCCTTACGATTACATGGCAACTTATTTGGCAAATAAAACGTCAGCATCATCAAGCCTATTCAAGCTAAGGGTTTTCATAGGGGCTACGCGGCGGTGGCGCCTTGAGAATGACCTGCTCTTGCTGACCTAAAAACTTGGGCTGTTTATTGAGAACATTGATGTCTAATACCGCTTTCGCTCTGGCCAGTACTTCGCGTAAGCGAATTTTAACCGCCGCCAAGCCACTGGCATTGTCTGCACTTAAACAAAGAGCATCAATATCCATGGACCGAGCAATATAAATAGCCCGTTCACAGTGAAAGCCTTGGCTGACTATGGTCATGGCATCTTGACCAAAAATGCGTTTAGCACGAACAACCGAATCCAAGGTGCGAAAGCCGGCATAGTCTTTCACTACATAACGTCTTGGTACCCCAGCGCGCACTAAATCGTTTTCCATGGTCTGGGGCTCGTTATAATAACGGGTGGCATTATCACCACTGACGATGATGGCTTGAACCTTATCGTTATCAAACAACGCAACGGCCCCTTGTAACCTCGGTGGATAAAAAGGGTTAATACGTTTACCTATGTATTTACTGGTGCCTAACATAATGGCCACTGGCCGATGGGGAATGGCATTCACATCGGTATAGACACGATCTTTGGCCACATAGGAAACATACCTATCTAAGCCCGCAAGGGTGCAGGCAGCAAGAAAGCTAAGTAGCAGGGAAAACAACAAAAATTGGCGAATCCGCTTAACCAATGGCACCGCCCTAAACTTAAAAGAGGAATCTTAACCGTTTGTTTAGCCATAATAAATGAAAACAGTAGCAGTGAGGAGCAAAGTAAGAAACAAAACCCAACTTCAGCATAAAATACTAATAAAATGTTAATTTACCACTACATTTATCCGACCAAAGAGATTTCTACCCGCAGCATCTTGTACATAAGTCTCGAGCTTATCCCCTGATCTGAGCCCAACAAAATCTCCTTGCTCTTTTGCTAACTGGGCTTTACTCCAAAGGTTAGCTGGGCCACTGAGCTGAGCTTGATTCATAATCGGGCCAATACTTAACATGGCTCCAGCTGATAAGGCGCGGCTTGAAACCAATTGAGTCAAGATGGTCGCAAAGTCGGAATGGGCATCTTGCCATGGGTTTAACGCAGCAAATGGCTTGCCATTAAATTTAGTGATCACCGATAAGTTCATCATGCTCTCTTGCCAAGCTTCGCCAAGCTCTTCAGGTGTGACTAAGACAGGTGCGGATATCAATTGATGGAAACCTTGATTGATACCCCAACCTGAATTTAACTCGTCAACCAGATTTTGAGGGCTGTATATTTGGTTATGTAAAGCCAATAAACGTATCTTTTGCTCACATTCCTGCTGGCTTGCTTGTTGTGAAACAGGGCCGCAAATAACAGATAAATAAGCAGAAAAGTCCAAGGTTGTCGCATCAGGAATACTGATTTCAGCACTGGCATTGTGCTGCTGACAACTGGGTAATGCCAATAAAGGTACAGGCTCAGGAGCAAGGGTCGGCTGACAGGCAGCGTTAACTAAATCGATATAAGGGCGGTAATTGAGCGCTAAGTAATGCTCGAAAGCATAGGCCAAAGGCGCAATGCATTGGCCCAGCATCAACTCAAACGAGCCAGCGATGGGCCCTTGATTCAACTCATGGTATATCATGTGCAGCAACGGCGAGACACTGTCCCAATCATCTAATGCAGCAGGTAGATTGGGTGCCAAAATACCAACAAACTTAGCCCTGCGTAAATCTTGGCTCACCACGACCAAGCGGCCATAACGAGAACCATCATTCAAGCTTGCTAATTTCATGACTCGCCTCACCCATCATTTGCACCTTGTTTAATACTAGACGCAAATACTCGGCCATGAGTCAGAAAATCAATCGCTAAATTTAATGGCCTTGGTACAGCTGATCCGTGTGTGCAGCCATCACAAAGTCATTGAGGTGCAGGTTATCCAGACTGTGGGTCCACCACTCCACGTTGACCCTGCCCCATTCTAAGGTGATCTTGGGGTGGTGATCCGCCTGCTCGGATAACTCGGCCAATTGCACAGTAAAATGCACAGCCGCTGCATAGGTTTTAAATCTAAACAACCGACTCAAGCGCGGCTTTCCCTGTTCAGCCCCTCGTTGCCAATCAGGTAACTGCGCCATCAATGCCACTTGTTGCTGCTCTGGCAGCGCTGCCATGTCACCTTGACACGGTTGACAATTTAACTGGCTTAAACGCTTCATATTAGGGCCTATTGACCTTTGAAAGTGAATGCTGGTTCAAGGAACAAGGTTAATTCATCCTATCCCTTGATCACCGACTTTAATTTCGAAATAAGTGATAGTCTGATCTCTTTTGCTTTAGGGCGTTCTTTTTCTTGCCAAGGCACAGGACGGCAAATTTGCATGGCTTTAAACCCCAAACGCGCCGTCAGCAGCCCCGCAGCCACGCCTTGTGCGGCTCTAGCTGAGACGATTCCAGCCATTTCAGCACCGAGTATATCTGTGCCTAAATCCGCCGCAACTTCAGCACCAGCCGCGTAAATCATGTTGCTAATCACCAATTTGAACAATTTTAAGCGACTTAAATAGCCAAGCTCAATCCCGTAAACCTTGGCCACGGCTTCGATCATCTTAGTGTTACGCCACAAAATAATCAGCATATCCACTAAGGCCAATGGGCTGATGGCAACCAATAGTGCTGCTTCACCTGACCATTTGGTCACCGCAACCTTGGCCTGTTGATCTTGGGCCGCCAAGACGTGATGACGGTATAACGCCAATACCTCTTGATTACTGTGGCTGTCACTTAACTGTGCCTGCCAGTTTTGATAACCCAAGCTTTCAAGTTGACCTGTCACCTTGGCCAACTGCTGGCAATATTTAAATGCGCCGTCGCTGGCTTGCGGATCCAACAATTGGGCCTGATTTTGTAACTGTTTATTGAGCCTGAGCCGGTTTAGCTTACTCACTTCACTCCACAATAATTTAAGCAAAGCGACGACCAAACAAATACTAACTGCGGTGTAAAATAACCCCAACATCGGATGATTAAGCAAACTGGCCTGCAGCCAGCTAACCGTTTCCCAGGTCACACCAACAGAAAGACCAAATAGACCAAACCTGAGCCACCAGTTGGGCCGAGTGGGAACGAAAACCTCATCAAGTAAACTTTCAGTGTGTGACTCGGGCTCATCGACCACAAACTCATCAGACGAAAAAACTTGCGCAGATTTAATGCTCGCACTCGAACCGGTGTCATCGGGTGTATCAAACACTTTTTTGGGTGTTAAATTAGACATGTCGGTCATAACAATTTGTCCCCTAACAGGTGCTCAATGGCCAAGTCCATGCGAATATGTGGCAAAGGCAGGTTACTCGCCACAACCGGAGGCGCAAAATTGACAAAATCAAAGCCTTGCTTTTGCCAAAATGCCGCCTGGGGTAAATCGGCGGGCACTTCACCCGGATACAGGCTGAGCAGCTCAGATGTATCCAATTGGCGGCCCGTTAATGCAACATGAGGCTTACCTTGATAATTGACGTTACCCACTTGGGTACTTTTTACTGCAGCAAGGGCAATACAGTGGCTTTCGATGCCAGAAAAAGCCACTTCTCGTTGGCCATTGACGACGAGTTTATCCACCAGGGCAAGTAAGTTTTCATGTTGATCTGGAGTCACATGATCCGCCTTACTGGCAGCAAAAACGATTCTGTCTATTTTGGGGGCGAACAATCGTCTCAAAAAGCCCGACTGTCCATATTGGAAACTTTGCATGATTTGCTCTACGGCCGTCTGCATATCTTCAAAGCTCTGCCTGCCCGTATTTAGCGGTGTTAAACAATCAAGTAACACAATTTGGCGGTCAAAATGAACAAAATGTTGTTGATAAAAACGTTTAACAACATGCTCTTTATATTGCTCAAAGCGAGCGCTGAGCATGCTTAGGGCGCTGTCTTTGTTATCATGGTCTGAATTAATTTCACCCCAAACATAAGGAAAAAAGGCCAATAACGGCGCGCCCGCTAACTCACCTGGCAACACAAACCGGCCAGGTTGAATATGATGTAAACCTAATTGTGCCTTACATTCATGTAAATATTGTGTGTAGGCTTGGCTTATTTGTGCAATTTGTAATTCATCATACGCACCATGCAGATCTAACTGCGCCCCTAGGTTAAGCCAGTTCTTAGCTAATTCAGCGCGCCCTGGCTGGGTCAAAGACTGCGCCATTTGCTCGCTCCATTGCTCATAGCTCATGTGTAACAAGGGCAAATCCAGTAACCATTCACCGGGGTAGTCGATAATATCTAAAGTAAGCTCAGCTGTTTGGCTAAGATTGCGCCACAACAAGGAATCAGGGCGATATTTAATTTTCAGACGTATTTCACTCACCCCCGCGGTTGGCTCAGGCCAAACAGGCTGATCCGCACGAAGAGAGTTTATATTTTGTTCGAACTTAAAGCTCGGGATATGAAAATGCGCTTGAGGCACTTTTTTTGCCCCTAAGAAGCGTCCATCTCGCGCCACCGACCATAATGGTAATTGATGGTGCACCGGCCCTTGAAGTAAATGATCCACCAGCGCAGTAATAAACGCCGTTTTTCCTGCACGGCTTAATCCTGTGACTGCTAAACGCACATGTCGGTCTAAACTGCGATCCACTAAATCCTTAGCGCTACGGTGTAAATTTGAAAATGTCGCTTTGGATACCATTATTCTGAGACTCTCATAAAAAAGACCAAGTGCGCTTAGGCCCTTGGTCATACGCTGACATGATTATAAGCGGTTGATTTCTCGATTTACTTTAAAAGAAGCCGAGGTCACTACTTTTTCGATGTGATTAATTTTACCTTCTAACTTATCCAGAATGACGGACACTTCGGCTAAGGCTTGTTTGGGTAACTCTCCTTTTTGCCAAACCTTACTCTTCACGTGAATATGGCTACAAGCTTGAGGCTGCTCGGTTTCCGCTTGAGCCAGGTGTTCAGGCTTTTTATCTAGCATCAGCCATGCGGCCCCATAACCTAAAGCGGCTAACGGAAAGCTGAATAAAAAGGCACTTATCACAATGATCCTGACCAGCCATACTTCCATGTTGAAATAATCAGCTAAGCCTTTACACACGCCCGCCACTTTACCGCCTTTAGGGTCTCGATAGAGGTATTTCGTCGATTGGCTCATTCCTGATTCCTCCAATTGGGTGCTTCAACATCCAAGATGGATTCCAGTGTACGCACGCGTTTTTGTAACTGCTCCGCCCGCTCCACCAGTTGATTCAGTTGCGCGGTTTCTTGCACCGAGAGCCCCTCTCCCAATTGCTTTTTACTGCGATAATGAAGAATTAACCACAAAGGTGCGACCACAACCAGAAACACAACAATGGGAAAAACCATAAAACCAGACATAAATACCCCCTAACGATCCACTTGGTTATGCGTTATTGATTTTCTTTTTTAACTCAGCCAGCTGTTTGCTGATTTCATCATCCGCTTGAAGCTCGGCAAACTCATCTTTTAACTCAGGTTTAGCACCTATATCATAGGCATCGGCTTTGCTGTTTAGTTCATCAATGCGGCGCTCAAATTGATCAAATCGCTCCATGGTGCGAGCCACTTTCTGGCCATCGAGTTGCTTTTTAACATCCAATCGACCATTGGCGGCGCGATGGCGCAGTTCAATGCTTTTTTGCTTAGCACGCGTCTCTTGCAGCTTTTGCTCTAACTGGGTGATTTCACCTGATAGTCGAGTTAAGGCTTCATCATTAGCAGCCAACTCTTCATTTAAAGCCTCTTTTAATTCGTTCAGTTTTTGCTTTTCAAGCAAAGCAGCTTTGGCTAAATCTTCACGCTCTTTGCGTAGCGCCAATTCCGCTTTGTCCTGCCAGTCTTGCTGCGTTGCTTCGATGCGAGCAATTTTGCGGCCTAAATCTTTTTTCTCAGCCAATACGCGCGCTGAAGTAGAGCGCACTTCAACCAAGGTATCTTCCATTTCTTGAATGATCAATCGGATCATTTTCGCTGGATCTTCGGCTTTATCTAATATCGATGTCACGTTGGCATTGATAATGTCTGCAATTCTTGAAAAAACACCCATAAATCCTCCAAATATTCTATGTTAAATAGGGCTTGTTAGGGTTGAGTTTAGGTTATCCTGTTAAGCCACTGATACTGTCATTGCAATGGGTGTGCCAACCTTTGACAATTTATTTAAGTACATGATAATTATTGAAAACAATTAGAATCCATTGACATTCCACTGGCGCACCGAGATTTAACTTAGTATATTTAACTAATTATTAGTCATTTTAACCACAAACTATGAAAGCGGAAAATTTGATCGGTGAGTCAAGTGCCTTTGGTCAAGTACTTGAACAAGTCTCACAAGTCGCCAAACTCGATAAGCCTGTATTAGTGGTCGGTGAACGAGGAACGGGTAAAGAGTTAATTGCGGCTCGTCTGCATTACCTATCAACGCGCTGGGATAAGCCCTACGTGTCACTTAACTGCGCAGCACTAAACGATAACCTCCTTGATTCGGAGTTATTTGGCCATGAAAGCGGCGCTTTTACGGGCGCCGCCAAACGTCATCAAGGCCGCTTTGAACGTGCCGACACGGGCACCCTGTTCTTAGACGAGCTAGCCACAGCCCCTATGCTAGTACAAGAAAAGCTGCTCAGAGTCATTGAATACGGCGCCTTTGAGCGCGTCGGTGGCTCGCAAGCGATACAGGCTGATGTTCGATTAATTTGTGCAACCAACGAAGATCTCCCCAGTCTCGCAAAACAAGGTAAATTTCGCTTTGATTTACTCGACCGCCTTGCCTTTGATGTGATCACCTTACCACCATTAAGACATCGCACCGACGACATTCCGCTGTTAGCAGAATACTTCGCGATCAAGATTTGTCAGGAATTAAAGCGGGATTTTTTCGCAGGTTTTAGCAGCAGTGCAATAAAAGCGCTACAGCATTACCCTTGGCCGGGTAATGTGCGTGAATTGAAAAATGTGATTGAGCGTAGTATCTATCGTCAAACGGATCCCCACAGCCCGGTTAAACGGTTGATTTTCGATCCCTTTGCCTCTCCTTGGCAACCAAAGGCCACGAACGAGTTAGCAAACGAGCAAAAAAACCATAGTTTTCCTATAGATTTTAAGGCATTAAGTGAAAAGTTTGAGGTGGATCTAATTTCACAAGCGATGAAACACGCACAATACAACCAGCGCCAAGCTGCAACGGCCTTAGGGATAAGTTATCATCAACTTAGAGGCTTACTGAAAAAATATGCCATCAACACGTAACGTTAAATCAGTGCCGACTTGGGGCTGAGCTTGAGGCCATGTTACATTATGCAATCTACAGTCACCTTTTGACATGAAGTCTATGATCCGATTATTTGCCTTACTTTTCAGCTTACCTATGCTGGCCAGTTGCATGCAAGAAAGCCAAGTGCTTAATAAGGGGTTAGTTTATTGTTCCAGTGGTAATCCAACTAACTTCAATCCCCAGCTCAGCCAAACGGGCGACAGTTTAGATATATCGAGTCAGCTTTATAATACCTTGGTACGTTTAGATCCCAACACCCAAGGGATAACCTCAGGCTTAGCGAGAAAGTGGCATGTAAGCCGAGACGGCTTACGTTACCAGTTTGAACTGCGCCGGGGCGTCGCTTTTCACAGCACCGCCTACTTCACTCCCAAGCGCACATTAAATGCCGATGATGTGGTATTTAGTTTTCGTCGAATCATCCACCCGACTCATCCGTTTCACAGTGCTTCGGGTGGAAGTTACCCCTTTTTCAACAACACGCAGTTTAGTCAGCTGATTAAAAACGTAAAAAAACTCGGGCCCTACAAAGTAGAGTTTGAACTCCACCGCCCCGACACCTCATTACTTGCTAACCTTGCCACCGAGTTCGCTGTGATCCTGTCGGCAGAATATGGTCACCATTTACAAAAGCACGGTAAAAATAATCAACTTGATCAACTGCCGATAGGAACAGGGCCTTACCAATTTAAGCAGTTTATCCCAGATAACTTAATTCGCTTTGAACGCCATTGGGGCTATTGGGAAGGCGGCGCGCCTATGCCTCAACTGGTGTTTGATATCACGACTAGCCCAACATTAAGATTAGCTAAGTTGATAACGGGTGAATGTGATGCCATGGCTTATCCCGCCGCCAGTCAAGCGAATGTGATCAGTGATCACCCTGATTTACTCATGAACGTTGAAACTGGCTATAAGGTGTCCTATTGGGCGTTCAATCACGATAAACCTCCTTTTAACAATGCCCAAGTGCGTAAAGCCCTCGCCACGGCCATAGACAGAAAAACCATACTTAAAGCAGTTTATTTTAATACGGGCGTCGTCTCTCACGGTCTATTACCGCCGACATCTTGGGCCTATAACCCTTATTTGGATGATTATGCTTACTCACCAAAGCTGGCTCGCAAACTGCTTCAAGAAAGTGGTATTAAGTTACCTTTATCATTAACCATTTATACCTCTTCTAGTCCAGAGCCTTTTAACCCTAACTCCTTTAAAACAGCTGAATTTATTCAACGAGACCTACAAAAAATTGGGGTAAATGCCAAGATAGTGGTACTTGAACCACACCATTTACACTCCAGTATTGTCAATGGCGAGTACGACACCCTTGTCAGTGGTTGGAGCGCAGTCACCAGTGATCCAGATAACTTCTTTCGGCCTCAATATAGCTGTAACGCGATTGCGAATCACACCAATACCAGTCGTTGGTGCTCGGCGAAACTGGACGGGTTAATCGACCAAGCCGTTAAACAAAATAGAATGGTGCCCCGGATCCGAATTTATCGAGAAATACAGGAAAAATTACGCAATCATTTACCGCTACTGCCCCTGGCTCACTCACTCCAGTTACAAGCGTATCGACGCGATGTCCATGGTTTAAAATCATCGCCGTTTGGCGGCGTGAATTTTTCAGAGGCCTATCGAGATTAAGCCATGCTAATTTATATCATCAAACGTTTGAATGTATTGGTTATTACCCTGTTTCTACTGAGTGTGGTTGCCTTTCTATTACAGCGCCAAGTGATCACCGATTTTGTCAATACTGATAACATGCTAGGCGACTACCAACGCTACTTAATGGCCATGTTATCGGGTGATTTTGGTATTTCCCAAGCTTCAGGTAACCCGGTTTTACAGGATATTTTAACGATATTCCCCGCCACATTAGAGCTGTGTTTAATGGCCTTTATCGTATCGTTAATCTTGGGGGTACCGTTTGGTATTTTGGCGGGTTTAAGCCGAGGCGGCAGCGCTGATTACGGTATTATGACGGTAACCTTAGTCGGCGTATCCATACCGACATTTTGGTTTGCTATGTTGCTGATGATGTTTTTTTCTTTGCATCTAGGTTGGCTTCCCGTTTCTGGCCGCATGGGATTACTATACGAAATACCTGTTGTAACAGGCTTTAATTTACTCGATACCTTACTGTCAAACCAACCTTATAAATATGAAGCTTTTTTTGATAGTTTACAGCACCTTGCACTGCCGACTATCGTGTTGGCAGCCTTACCCACAACAGAAGTTATTCGACAAGTGCGCGCGTCCATTGGAGAAGAAATGGACAAAAACTACATCAAAGCAGCCCAAGCGAAAGGCCTCAATACCTTCCAAATCATCAAACGACATGGTTTACGCAATGCCCTACCCGCTGTGATCCCCAGTTTGGGATTACAATTTGGCCGAGTATTAACCACCGCGATGATCACTGAAACCGTGTTTTCATGGCCGGGGATTGGCCCTTGGATGGTCAATAACATTTATTTAGAGGATCACAGTGCCATTCAAGGGGGGATGCTGTTTATCGCGGCTTTTGTACTCTTGGCTAACATGGCAACCGATATGCTGCATTTGCTAATCAATCCACTTAAAAGGGATGAGCTCTATGGCAAATCATGACGTCTTCAGGGAAGAGACGATTCGTTCTCCCCTTGCCCATAGTTGGTATATTTACCAGCAAAACACCATTGGCATGATAGCCTTGTGGGCGCTGATATTCATTGGTGTGTTAGCCCTCATCGGCCCTTGGATCGCCCCATACCCACTTGACCATCAAGACGTAGGAGCACTGCTTAACCCTCCTTCTTGGTTTGAACAAGGCGAGGTTCACTTTTTCTTTGGCACCGATGATTTAGGCAGAGATCTCCTCTCTCAGCTTATTTATGGTGCGCAACTGACGTTTGGCGGGGCGTTTATCACCGTTATCTTAGCCATGCTGATTGGCTCCGCGATTGGCATCATAGGTGGCATGAGCCGAGGTATGCAGGCCAGTATCTTGCATCACTTTTTGGATACCTTACTGTCAATCCCCTCATTGCTACTGGCCATTATTATCATTTCGGTGCTAGGTCCGGGCTATTTCAATACCCTGCTTGCCGTCTTTTTGGCCTTGCTGCCATTATTTACCCGGGCAGTTTATCGTGCTGTGCATGATGAATTGAACAAAGAGTACATCATCGCATTACGCTTAGATGGCGCTACCCCGTTAAGAATACTAAGATACGGCATCTTACCTAACATAGTGGAAACCTTTGTCAGTCAAACCACACGCGCGATGACCTCCGCAATCCTAGATATTACCGCCTTAGGTTTTTTAGGTTTAGGCGCACAGCGGCCTTTGCCTGAATGGGGAACCATGTTGTCAGACACCATGGAGCTAGTCTTCCTCGCCCCTTGGACGGTGACCTTGCCTGGACTGACTATTTTAGCCACCATCTTAATCATCAATATCGTCGGCGAAGGGCTGCGTCAGGCCATTATTAAGGGGATGGATTAATGGCTATATTGGATATTCGAAACCTCACGATTGAATTAGATACATCCCAAGGCCGGATTAAAGTGGTCGAGCGTGTTAACCTCACCATGGTCGAAGGAGAAATCCAAGGGCTCGTGGGGGAATCAGGATCGGGAAAAAGCTTAGTGGCGAAAGCCATTTTAGGGATCAAGAAAGACGGCTGGATTGTGCAAGCCGATCGCATGCGTTTAGGAGACATCGATCTTCTCAATCTCACCCCCAGCGAACGTCGTAAGGTTATGGCTAATGATATTGCCATGATTTTTCAAGAGCCGAGCAGTCATTTAGATCCTAGCCAAGAAATTGCGGAACAAATTGAAGAAGCCATTCCTTCTCGCACCTTTGAAGGCGGTTTTTGGCAGCGTTTCCAATGGCGCAAGAAACGCGCTGTGACCTTGTTGCATAAAGTGGGCATTAAAGATCCTTTAAGCGTGTTACGCAGCTACCCCCATGAGCTTTCTGAAGGGATCTGCCAGAAAATCATGATAGCCATGGCCATTGCAAAAAATCCGCGTTTGTTGATTGCTGACGAGCCCACCACCGCAATGGAGTCAACCACTCAAATTCAAATTTTAAAGCTGCTCCATAAACTTAATAAGGTCAACAATACCAGTATTTTGTTTATTAGCCATGACATTGAAAGTGTGGCAAATTTATCGGACTCCCTAACCGTTATGTATTGTGGTCAAACCGTTGAATCCGGTACGCGAGACCAAGTCGTGAATCATCCACGACATCCTTATACCAATGCCCTTTTACAAGCCATACCCGACTTTGAAAGTAACCTAGCGCATAAAAGCCATTTGTATGCCTTACCCGGTAGTATCCCGCCATTAGTGCACCTACCCATTGGTTGTCGACTTGGCCCCAGGTGCCCCAACGCACAAAAAGCCTGTGTCAAAAAGCCGCATTCAACACGGATAAAAGGGCATATGTTTAACTGCCACTTTCCTCTTGAGGTCACGGAAGACAAGTAACCATGATAGTATTGAGTGTAAATAAGCTAAGTAAAAGCTATGTCCAGCATCATGGTCTTTTTTCGCGTAAACATATCACCGCATTTTCGTCTGTCAGCTTTGAACTAGAGCAAGGTAAAACCTTGGCCATCATAGGTGAAAGTGGCTCGGGTAAAAGCAGTTTAGCGAAAGCCCTCACGGGTGTGATTGCGCCCAGCTCAGGCAGTATTTGTATCGATGGCGTTAATATTGCGAACAAAGATCATCAGCAGCGCTGTCGACAAATTCGCATGATATTTCAAGATCCAAGCACGTCTTTGAATCCGCGCTCTCAAGTGGGCCGAATTTTACGCTCGCCCTTGCTGCTCAATACCGAACTGTCCGAGCAAGAAATGGATGAACGTGTCAGTGACGCGCTGCGCCTAGTGGGGTTGTTACCTGAGCATGCCCAGTTTTATCCTCGCATGCTCTCTGGCGGTCAAAAGCAACGGGTAGCCCTCGCCAGAGCCTTGATCTTAAAACCTAAAATCATTGTTGCCGACGAGGTATTGGCTACTTTGGACGTCTCGGTGCGATCGCAGATCATTAACTTGATCTTAGATGTGCAACGCCAGCAAAAAATCAGTTTTATAATGGTGGCTCATAATTTAGGCATAGTGCGTCATATCAGTGATAACATTATCGTGATGCACGAAGGACAAATCGTCGAAGCAGGTGAAACCGCAGCCGTGTTGGATGATCCTCAGCATACCATCACTCAAAGACTACTGATGAACCAACAGGTTAAGTTTAGAAAATAAGCGAGCTATTCAACACGGGTATAACGAATACGCTTTAACCTGGGCACTTCACGTTCAATCAAGCTGTCGTTAATCACTTTAAACGTCAAGGTTTCACCACGCTTACTGATGGTGACCATTTTGCCATCAATTTCATAGCTAGCAGGGTGAAACCGGCTTTCAAATTGATAGCCCTCAGGTGTGAATTCGAAGTACTCATAATCACCATAGGGTTTACCTTCACTTCTCCACTTACCGTAAATCTGGGTATCAACCACTTGTGGCTCACCGCTAAAGTCATAATAAGCCACAAAAGCCGCTGACCCTAACAAGATAACCGCCAAAGAAATAATACAAATAAGGATGGTTTTCAGCAAAATATCACCTCAATGAAAAAGGGTAGCTAGGCTACCCTTAATAATATATCTGCTTAGCACGATTTCAAGCTTTGCTAATCAGCCTTTGGATAGCTGATCTCGGCTCTTGCTTGCAGCAGTTTAAGCAAGGCTTGATATGAGGTATCTGCCTGCGTATTTTGAATAAACTGGCTAAGTTGATTCACTTCTGTTTCGCTAGGTGAAGTATCATCAGCAACTTCAATCACGTTATGTAGCTCAACAATGGCCACATCACCATTCATCAGGGCCACCTTAGTGCGCACCACTTCGTCAGCTTTTGGTTTAACCATAGTGAATACGGTTCGAGCGACTTCTGGGCTGGCACCAGGGTCCATACGACTTACGGTTGCTAGCTCGGTAAAGCTCAGCTGTGCCTCATCTAATTCTTCAGTAACGTCAACGCCTTGTACTAGCTTAGCCAGTAACTCATCGGCGTATTCATTGGCCGCAGCCATTGCCTTGTCACGTCGTAAAGCCAGCTCAAGTTCCGATTTCACCTCGTCTAGGGCTTTCACCTGCTGTGGTTTGTAATCCGTTACACGGATAACGGCAACTTTCTCAGGCGTAAGCTCTATCACCTCAGAGTTAAGCTGCTCTTCACGCAGTTGCTCACTGAATGCCTGAGCCAATAACGCTTCTTCGGCAAATTCACCTTGCGCGTTAGCACGGCTGAATAAACCTGTTTGTTTTACTTCTAAACCAGCAGCATCCGCGGCTTCAGTTAAGGTGTCTGGCACTTCAAACGCCATTTCACTGAGCTTTTGCAGTTTGTCATAGAACACTTCCATTGCTTGGTCATGTTTTAACGTCGCGGCAATCTTATCTTCAACTTCAGCTAAAGGAGCAGCTTGATCGGCTTCAACTTCAAGTAATTTAATGATGTGATAACCAAACTCACTTTTTACCACTGCTGAGGTGTCACCTACTTGCTCAAGAGCAAAAGCAGCGGCTTCAAAGTCAGGATCCATGACCCCTTTTTCGAACCAATCTAGCTCACCACCGTTTTCACCACTGAAGGTATCGCTAGAGAAGTTTTTCGCTAATTCAGCGAAGTCTTCACCGGCTTGTACTTTCTCTAATAGCGACTGAGCTTCTTGCTCAGCATTGTCTTGGTTAATATCCACCAAGATATGAGCCACACGGCGTTTTTCAGCGGCTTTATAATTAGCTTGGTTCGCTTCGTAGTAGGCTGCAACAGCACCTTCTTCTAGGCTAATGCCTTCACTAATGGCGGCTGCATCAAGGAGCACATATTCTAAATTAACTTGCTCTGGATGCTGTAAGCCGGCTTTGTTTTCTTGATAGTAATCCTCAAGCTCTTGCTCTGTGACGCTCACCTTGTCAAGGAAAGGCGATACCGCAAGGTTAAGCTGGCGAACTTCGCGTTGTTGCGCTTGCAAACGATATATTTGCTGCGCTTCACTCGGCAAGCTGATCTCACTGGTTAAGTAAGCTTGTAACAGCTGGCGACGCGTCATGTCTTGACGCAACATTTCTGGAAACTGTTCCGCTTGGATACCCGATTGACGAAGCACTGCGAGATAGGTGTCGTTATCAAATTTCCCATCACGTTGGAATTCAGTCATCGAGCGGATCGAATCTTTGATTTGCTCATCACTTACGCGCAAGCCTAGCTCATCGATAGCTTGGTCCGTCAAGCGTTCGGTCACTAGCTTTTGTAATGCATTACTACGCAACTGTTGAGCAAAAGAAGGATCTGCAGCGATGGCTGCAAATGATTCACCATATTGCTGCTCAACTCGATTTCTCTCTTGTTGATAGGCATTTTCTAATTCTTGGCGTGTTATGTCTTCACCGTTAACAACGGCAGCAGGCTCATCTGTACTAGAGCCAAGGTAACCCCCGACACCCGCTAGCGCAAATGACAGTATAACTACCCCTAAAATAATCTTTGCCGCGGGGCCTTGCGCACCTTCGCGAAATTTATCCAACATGCTGTACTTCTCTCTTAATTCCCTGGACAAAACCTAAATAAAAAAAGCGCATCAGTCAAAGATGCGCCAGAGTATCTGCTCTTGAGCACTGATGCCCAAGTGTATCAAGTTTCAGCCTGAGGGTCTGCAAACTCTTTGATTAGTTACAAGCGTCTTTAAGCGCTTTACCTGCTTTAAAGCCAGGTACGTTAGCAGCAGCAATTTCAATTGTTGCGCCAGTTTGTGGATTACGACCGGTGCGAGCACTACGCTCTTTAACGGCAAAAGTACCAAAACCGATCAGTGCAACCTGATCACCCGACTTCAGGCTTTCGGTAACTGCATCTACGAATGCATCTAACGCGCGTCCCGCTGCGGCTTTAGAAAGATCTGCACCATCAGCTACTTTGTCGATAAGTTGAGCTTTATTCACTATTTTGTCCCCTATAGTTCTTATACTTAATCTGGGGTAACTAACTCAGTTAGTCTTTCCTAACCCCATCAATATTGAGAATTTGACACTTGGCCCATCATCAGAATCGGTAAAGCAAAATATCAATCTGGTTAAATCTACTGCCAGCCGAGGGTGGCTGGCAAGCAAATTTGCCCCTGAAACCCGCTAACTTTGCGGATCATCAAGTTTTTTCGACCCCATTTACCTTAACTCACTACTTGAAATTTTTCTGGGTGCTCTTGCAGTGCAACGGCAAGGACCTCATCAATCCAACGCACCGGTATAATTTCGAGTTCACGCGTCACATTCTCTGGAATTTCTTCTAGATCACGCACGTTTTCGTGTGGGATTAATACGGTTTTAATACCGCCTCGTAGTGCCGCTAATAGTTTTTCTTTTAAACCACCGATTGGCAGAACTTCACCACGTAGTGTAATTTCACCTGTCATCGCCACATTGGCTTTGACTGGGTTACCTGTTAAAGACGAAACTAAAGCAGTACACATGGCAATACCTGCACTCGGGCCATCCTTTGGCGTAGCCCCTTCGGGCACATGCACATGAATGTCGCGTTTTTCGTAAAAGTCGGCATTAATCCGTAACTTTTCAGCGCGCGAGCGCACCACCGTCATCGCAGCTTGAATCGATTCTTGCATCACATCACCTAGGGAACCGGTATGGGTCAACTTACCCTTGCCAGGCACCGCAGATGTTTCAATGGTGAGTAAATCGCCGCCAACTTCGGTCCAAGCCAGACCTGTGACTTGGCCGATTTGATTATGCTCCTCCGCTTTACCATAGTCGCATTTTTGCACACCTAGGTATTCCTTGAGGTTTTCCATATTGATGGTCACCGACTTGATATCTTTGTTCAGCAATATCTTTTTAACTGCTTTGCGGCATAATTTGGAAATTTCCCGCTCCAAGCTACGCACGCCAGCTTCACGGGTATAGTAACGAATAATACCTATGATGGCTGAGTCTTCGACTACTATTTCACCTGATTTTAAGCCATTTCGCTTAATTTGCTTATCAAGTAAGTGTTGCTTAGCAATATTGAGTTTTTCATCTTCGGTGTATCCCGATAAACGAATCACTTCCATTCTGTCGAGTAAAGGGCCCGGAATGTTCATTGAGTTTGACGTAGCCACGAACATCACATCAGACAGATCATAATCCACTTCAAGATAGTGATCGTTAAAGCTGTTATTTTGCTCAGGGTCTAATACTTCCAATAACGCAGACGCCGGATCGCCGCGCATATCCGATGCCATCTTGTCGATTTCATCAAGCAAGAACAGCGGATTTTTCACGCCAACCTTAGACATTTTTTGAATCAACTTACCCGGCATAGAGCCAATATAAGTACGGCGATGACCGCGGATTTCGGCTTCATCTCGCACCCCACCTAAAGCCATGCGTACGTATTTGCGCCCAGTAGCTTTCGCGATGGACTGGCCCAATGAGGTTTTACCGACGCCCGGAGGCCCAACTAAACAAAGGATCGGGCCCTTGAGTTTATTAATACGGTTTTGCACCGCCAAATACTCTAAGATACGCTCTTTGACTTTCTCTAACCCGTAATGATCGGCATCGAGAATGTCCTGTGCTTTGGCGAGATCTTTTTTCACCTTAGAGCGTTTTTTCCACGGTACGCCTATCATCCAATCAATATAGCTGCGCACGACTGTGGCTTCTGCCGACATGGGCGACATCATTTTTAGCTTTTGCAATTCCGCTAAGGTCTTTTCTTTACCTTCTTCGGTCATGCCCGCTTCATCGACCTTTTTCGCTAAGGCTTCGAACTCATCAGGGGCATCATCTAGCTCACCCAATTCTTTTTGAATCGCCTTCATTTGCTCGTTGAGGTAATACTCGCGCTGGCTTTTTTCCATTTGCTTTTTGACACGGCTGCGGATTTTCTTCTCAACCTGTAGCAAATCGATCTCAGATTCCATCATTGCCATCAAGTACTCTAAACGCTCCGGTACTTGTGAAATTTCCAGTACCGTTTGTTTATCTTCAAGCTTGAGTGGCATGTGCGCCGCCATGGTATCAGCTAGGCGGTCCGCATCATCAATCGCACTCACTGAGGTCATGACTTCGGGTGGGATCTTCTTGTTTAGCTTAACGTAACCTTCGAATTGACTGATGGCACTTCGCACTAAAACTTCTTCTTCACGCTCATCAATGCTGTCGGTGCTCAATTCAGTCACTTCACCGACAAAGAACTCTTCCTTATCAAGGAAACATTCCAGCTTGGCGCGACGGCTACCCTCAACCAGTACTTTCACCGTGCCATCAGGCAGCTTAAGGAGTTGCAAAATATTGGCTATGGTCCCCACTTCAAACATATCAGTGGTGTCAGGATCATCCTTAGACGCATCACGCTGAGCGACTAACAATACTTGTTTATCTTGATCCATGGCCGCTTCTAAACAAGAGATGGATTTTTCGCGACCAACAAAAAGTGGGATGACCATATGTGGATATACCACTACATCCCTTAGGGGTAAGACAGGGATCTCTATGCGTGCATTACGCTCTAAACTCATTATGTCCTCTCTTTTTCGAATACTGGGCCATCTTCTTTTGAGTATATTGGGGCAACAGCAGGATATTCAATGGCATATGAAGTAAATTTGCAAAAAAGTAAAAAAGGGGCCGTTGGCCCCTTCTTAACTGACTAATTAACCGTCAGTTTAGTCAGCTGATGCCGCCTTGTTATCATTACTTTGATAGATAAGAATAGGATCAGATTCACCTTTAATAACGGTTTCATCAATCACTACCTTGCTAACATCATTGACCGAAGGTAAGTCATACATGGTGTCGAGTAGCACTTGCTCTACGATTGAACGCAAACCACGTGCACCTGTTTTACGCTCCATGGCTTTAGCAGCAATGGCACGCAGGGCATCATCGCGAAACTCAAGTTCAACATCTTCTAGTTCAAACAGGGCCGCATATTGCTTAGTTAGCGCATTCTTTGGCTCTTTCAGAATTTGAATTAAGGCATCTGCATCAAGCTCGGTGAGCGTTGCAACCACCGGCAAACGGCCGATAAACTCAGGGATCAGGCCGTACTTGACTAAATCCTCTGGCTCCGTTTTGGTGAAAATTTCTGACAAGGTAGCCTTATCATCTTTCGATTTGACCTGCGCACCAAAACCAATTCCGGTACCGGTATGAACGCGTTGTTCGATGACCTTATCTAGGCCTGCAAAAGCACCACCACAGATGAATAGGATCTTACTGGTATCAACTTGTAAAAACTCTTGCTGCGGATGCTTACGTCCACCTTGTGGCGGTACTGAGGCGACAGTGCCTTCGATCAGTTTCAACAAAGCCTGCTGTACCCCTTCACCCGATACGTCACGGGTAATCGATGGGTTGTCCGACTTACGTGATATTTTGTCTATTTCATCAATATAAACAATACCGCGCTGGGCCTTCTCGACATCGTAGTCACACTTTTGCAGTAGCTTTTGAATGATGTTTTCAACATCTTCACCAACATAACCCGCTTCAGTTAGCGTGGTCGCATCGGCCATGGTAAAAGGAACATCAAGTAATCTTGCTAATGTCTCTGCAAGTAATGTTTTACCACTACCTGTAGGGCCAATAAGCAAAATGTTACTTTTACCTAATTCCACCCCATCGGTCACCTTATCGGCATTGCGAAGGCGTTTATAGTGGTTATAAACCGCCACCGATAGCACCTTCTTGGCATGCTCTTGGCCGATGACATAATCATCTAAGTGCGCTCTGATCTCATGGGGAGTCGGTAAGCGATCACCTTCCTGTTTTGGAGCGATTTCTTTGATTTCTTCACGAATAATATCGTTACAAAGCTCAACACACTCATCACAGATATAAACGGAAGGGCCAGCGATAAGCTTTCTAACTTCATGTTGGCTTTTGCCACAGAAAGAACAATACAACAGCTTACCGCTATCTCCCTCACCTTTACGCTTATCTGTCATTCGTTAACCTCACCTTTGGCTTTTTCATATTTCTGTTCAAAGCCTGCTTTGAACGCTATTACTGTTGGAGCGACTGCTTGCTCTCAGTTTAATTCATTTATGGGATAATTGCTTAATCACGACGCTGCAGAATTGAGTCAACTAATCCGTAGTCAACCGCTTGCTGAGCCGTCATAAAGTTGTCTCTATCCGTATCTCGAGCAATCACATCATATTCTTGACCTGTGTGCTCTGCCAATAACTCATTCATTTTACGCTTAATACGAATGATCTCTTGGGCGTGAATTTCAATGTCAGACGCTTGCCCTTGGAACCCACCTAAAGGTTGGTGAATCATCACCTTAGCATTAGGTAACACATGACGTTTACCCGCTGCGCCGCCGGCTAATAAAAAGGCGCCCATGCTCGCAGCCATGCCCATACAGACGGTGCTGACATCCGGTTTGATAAATTGCATGGTGTCATAGATTGACATCCCCGCACTGATTGATCCACCTGGTGAATTGATGTAAAGGAAGATATCTTTGTCTGGATTTTCTGATTCAAGAAACAGCAATTGAGCAACCACTAAGTTGGCCATGTGATCTTCAACTGGGCCCGTAAGAAAAATCACTCGCTCTTTAAGCAAACGTGAATAGATATCAAAAGAGCGCTCACCTTTGGCTGTTTGCTCTATAACCATAGGGACAAGTGCGTTACTTGGCGTATCAAACATATTATCAAAGCCTCTCGACATAGATGATTATCCTTAAACAAAAATGGCTCGGGTGAACAGTCACACGAGCCATTATAATGATTAGATTAGACGAGATGTCAAATCTATTATGCGTTTGCCGCTGCTTTATTCATTACTTCGTCGAAAGTTGCTTCTTTTTCCACCACTTTCGCTTTTTCTAGAACGAAGTCAACCGCTTGCTCTTCTAACGCTACGTTTTGAATGTTTTGCAGTGCTTCTTTGTTGCCTTTGTAGTATGCCACTACTTCAGCGGGATCTTCATAAGCAGATGCTGCATTTTCGATAATAGCGTCTACACGCGCTTCGTCAACTTTTAGCTCGTTTGAACGAATCACTTCGCCAAGTAGTAGGCCTACTTTAACGCGACGAACGGCTTGCTCTTCGAACAACTCAGCAGGTAGTTCAGGCATGTTTTTAGGGTCAACTTGGCCACCAAAACGTTGCATTGCTTGTTGACGTAGTACATCTACTTCATTCGCTACTAGGGCTTTTGGTACATCAATTTCGTTCGCGTTAACAACCGCATCAAGCACTTGCTCTTTCACTGTGTTCTTCAGTGTTTGCTCAAGTTCACGTGCCATGTTTTTCTTCACTTCGGCTTTTAGCTCTTCTAAATCGCCGCTCGCAACACCAAACTTCTTCACGAACTCTTCGTTCACTTCTGGAAGCTCTAGAGCTTCGACTTTAGAGACAGTAATCGCAAACTTAGCCGCTTTACCTTTTAAGTTTTCAGCATGGTAGTCTTCAGGGAAGGTCACATCGATTTCAAATGATTCACCCGCTTTTTTACCTTTCACGCCTTCTTCAAAGCCTGGGATCATACGGCCAGAGCCAATCGCAAGTTTGAAGCCTTCTGCTTTACCACCGTCAAATTCTTCGCCATCAATCGAGCCAACGAAATCAATGGTTACTTGGTTTTCATCATCAGCTGCGGTATCAACTTCTGCCCATGTCGCATGTTGCTTTTGTAGTGTAACCAACATGTTGTCTAGATCTGCATCGGTCACAGACGCCACTTTTTTCTCAACTTCTAATGCTGAGAAATCGCCCAGAGCTACTTCTGGGTAAACTTCAAATGTCGCAACGAAAGTGAAATCGTCACCTTCTTTACGCTCATTAGGTGTGAATGCTGGCGCACCGGCTGGGTTTAGCTTTTCAGCCATAATGGCTTCAAAGAAATTACGTTGCATTAATTCGCCAGCAACTTCGTTAGAAACAGCGGCACCAAAACGCTTCTTGATTACTTTAGCGGGTACTTTACCTGGACGGAAACCGTCAATACGCTGTGTTTTTGCTAGTTGACGTAAACGGCTGTCTAATTCTTTATCAAAGTTTTCACCAGGTACGGTGATAGTCAGACGGCGTTCTAGTCCTTGAGTCGTCTCTACAGAAGCTTGCATTATATTACCTCAATTCTGTTCGGCGCTGGCTGGCCGAAATCTATCTTTCAAAAGGTAGCAAACTACCTTTTATTGCTAAAAAGTCAAGATAGGCAAGGCCTACCTTACAAAATGATATGTTTTAATAGGTGCTAACCTAGAATTTGACGCGGCATTATAGCGATGGTTGGTCCCATAGTCGAGAATACAAATGGGACAATTAGTGAAGGTAGTCGCATTAACGGTGTGTTTGCGCCTAAATTTGCAGCAAATCTTGACGCCTTTGCCTAAATAAGAAAGTAACGGGCACTAATCTTTACCTAAAACTTGCTTCAAGCGCGTTTGCGCAACCTCCACGAGTAAGTCTGGTTGGAATTTAGAAATAAACGCATCACACCCTACTTTTTCTACCATGGCATTGTTGAAGCTCCCACTCAAAGAGGTATTTAAAGCGATATATAAATCACTCATTCGCGGGTCGTTACGAATTTCATAGGTTAATTTATAACCGTCCATCACGGGCATTTCGGCGTCGGTGATCAAGAGTAATATTTCATCTTTGACCACTTTACCTTCATCACACCATTGCTTCAGTAGCTTGAGCGCTTCCATGCCATTCTCAACACCGATAACATTAAGACCAAGTTGTTCTAAGGTATCCGAAACTTGGCGTCTCGCGGTGGGAGAGTCATCGGCATGAAGCACTTTACGGCCAACAAACTCATTGACGATCGCTTCATCTAAGGTG
This sequence comes from Motilimonas eburnea, assembly GCF_021295345.1. Classification (GTDB taxonomy): domain Bacteria; phylum Pseudomonadota; class Gammaproteobacteria; order Enterobacterales; family CBDFNC01; genus Motilimonas; species Motilimonas eburnea. The sequence goes on along the minus strand of NZ_JAIMJB010000001.1, from coordinate 288,239 downwards.
CCTTTTGTTATCTCGATATTGTAGGTCACAATTTCAGCTAACACCTTTTCCACGTCGATAATCTCAACCAAGCGTTGCTGCTCTTCATGCTCGACTTTAGTTATAGCGGTGAGATAGTGTGCCTTACCCACCGTATTTGGCGGCGGCATGATATTCTGCCAAGTTAAGTTGACGATGTTTTCAACTTTACCCACCAGAAAGCCCTGTACGGTCCGATTATATTCGGTGACGATCAGGTTGCACTCTTCGTCAATCGGCAACGGCCTCATACCGATGGCTTCACGCAGGTTAATCACTGGGATGCTGTGGCCACGTAGTGTCGCCACCCCACACACCTTAGGGTGAGAATTGGGTAATGAATTAAGCGGTGGCAATTTCACCACTTCTTTTACTTTAAACACATTGATGGCAAACAACTGTGAGCTTTGTAATCTAAACATGAGTAGCTCGAGCCGGTTTTCACCGACGAGTTGAGTTCGCTGATCAACGGAATCAAGAATGGTCGCCATGCCTACCTCTAAAGTTGATTATTCGCTATTATGCGCACGACACGCTTATTAGCATTTTAGTATAAGTAAATTATCTTTACTGCTAAACCTGAGCACTTCATTAATTTTTGTTGGTATTACCTCATGCGAGACCTTACATTCACAGGCTTAAAAGCTCATCCCATAGCCGTATTGATCATGTTTATCCTAGCCAGCGGTATTTTTTGTTATGGTTGGATTGACATGACCACCCACCTAAGTCAATCCCAGATGCTAAGTCGCGAGACCTTTTTCGCCATGCTTAATGATAGATCAAATGGCCAGGGATATTTACTCAGTGCCATCTTTACTTCACTCATTAGTCTTTATGCTTTGGGAAGCTACAAAAACCACTTGATATATCGCGTGGTGTGTTATGTCAGCCTCGTATTGGCCATCAGTTTCGCGGTGTTTTTGGCCTGGGTGTAACAACAGCGGAAGATATTAAGAAGCGGTCTATCAAGGCCTGCCCTCAACAAAGGGCAGGACATAAAAGTGAAAAGTTACGGGGCCACTTTCCACGAAATGGTATCACCGGCTTTAATCGGCACCACCTGATCAGAACCAAAAGCCATGGTTTCAGGTACTTGCCACGCTTCTTTAACCAAGGTGATCTTATCTTGGTTTCTTGGTAAGCCATAAAAATCGGGACCATTAAAGCTAGCAAATGCCTCTAGGTTTTCCAGCGCATCCATCATTTCAAATGCTTCGGCATAAAGCTCAATAGCAGCGTGAGCCGTGTACGAGCCAGCACAACCACAAGCCGACTCTTTCGCTCCTTGTGCATGGGGGGCCGAGTCCGTTCCCAAAAAGAACTTTTTATTGCCACTGGTTGCCGCTTCTAACAAGGCTTGTTGGTGAATATTGCGTTTTAGGATAGGTAGACAATAGAAATGCGGTTTGATCCCCCCGACCAACATATGGTTACGGTTATACAGCAAATGGTGAGCGGTGATCGTTGCAGCGACGTTATCGCTGGCACTGGCGACAAATTCTGCTGCTTGCTTAGTGGTAATGTGCTCCATCACTATTTTTAGATTAGGAAAGCGCTCAACCAATGGCTTCATGACCTGCTCGATAAATACCGCTTCACGATCAAAGATATCAATATCGTGATGAGTCACTTCACCATGAACCAGTAATAACATGCCTACTTCTTCCATTGCCGCAACCGCCTCAACGATATTATCGACACTCGTCACGCCTGAATCAGAGTTGGTTGTGGCGCCTGCTGGGTAAAGCTTCGCAGCGTAGACCTTACCACTTGCCTTCGCCTTACGTATTTCCTCGGCCGTGGTGTTATCCGTTAGATATAACACCATCAGGGGCTCAAAGGTCGCACTGGTATTATGGCTCATAATGCGTTCGCGATAAGCAAGCGCCGCTGCCGTATCGGTTACCGGTGGCACTAAATTAGGCATGATAATAGCGCGCCCCATATATCGGCTTATATCGCGGGTGGTGTCTGCCAATGCCTCACCATCACGCAGGTGAACGTGCCAATCATCGGGACGAGTAATAGTTAAAGAGGAAGTTGACATGGTTTTCTCCAATACGTGCTATTGCACCAAGTGTAAATTAAAACGAATGATGAGTCTAAGCATCGGCCCAGAGCCAATGATTGAGATTGAAAAAAAGGAGCCGAAGCTCCTTAAGCAAATAGCAAATTAATGCTTATGACCGCCTTCACCATGGGCATGCTTATGAGCAATTTCTTCTTCTGTTGCTGGACGCACTCCCATCACCTTCATATCAAAGGTCAAGGTTTTGCCTGCAAAGGGGTGATTGGTATCAACCGTGATCATAAACTTACCGACTTTAACAACCGTCACTTGGCGTGGGCCATTGTCGGTATTCACCTGGGCAACCATGCCTGGCAGCCATTTTTTGGCGCCTTGTAGGTGCTTCACCGGGATCCGTTGTTGCGCATCGGCTTGGCGCTCGCCGTAAGCCTCTTTTGGCCCTAAGGTTACTTTTATTTCGTCCCCTTCAGCCTTACCTTCTAATGCCGCTTCGATGCCAGCTAGCATGTTATCTTGGCCATGTAGGTAGGCAATAGGCTGGCCATGACTGGTTTCTAATAAAGTACCATCGGCATCGGTTAGCTCATAAGAAAACTGCACTACGGTATTTTTTTCGATCATTTTGTTTGCTCTTTGTTGAAACTGTCCTAATTTGCAGCCGACTTTAACAATCACACCAGTTTGACTCAAATTTATTTTATTCATCGGGCAAAAAACTGTGTAACATACGCAGAAAAATTGGTATCGGAGCCCAAATGAGTAACCCCCCCATATCCGAAGAAGAGCTCGCCCTTTGGATAGAACAAGTGCATGGCAGCAGTTGCTGCAGTGATATCGCACCGGAAATGACATCACCCGCAGTCGATCCCCATGATGAACAAGCCAGCTAGCCCACTTTGGCAACAATGCGAACGCTTGTATGATGCAACCCATGGGCCTGCTTTACTCAAACGACAAGCAAGTCATGGCTGCAGCGTTAACTTAATGCTACTGGCGCGCTATTTAGATCAAAATCAACACCCCCTCCCCCAAGCCATCTGGCATCAGTTGGATCAGCATGCTGAGCATTTTGAACGACGTATTTTGCGCCCTTATCGCTTGTGTCGTCAGCAATTAAAGGCTCGCATCAGTCAAGGTGCATATCAGGGCATACTCACCATCGAACTCGTATTAGAGCGAGCACTGCAGCAACAACTGGCTATATTACTGCCTCTATCAGCACTTGAAGCCCACAATGAACACCGCACCGGTCCCATCTCTTTTACTAACCTTTGCCGGTATGCTCGAGCACGAAACATTCCCGAAGAGTTACTAACTCCCATTTTTCAATAAATTAGCTACACTATCAGCAACCAAACTCATTACAGTAACATCAGGCAATGTCCACCCCCTCACTTTAGGAGAACAACATGCGTTATCTCGTCAATCTGGCTTTTTGCCTCTGTCTATTTGGGCTTAACAGCCTTGCCCAAGCCGATACCTGGTCTGAACTAGAGCAACAAGCCAAGGGTAAGACCTTATACTTTTACGCTTGGGGCGGCGCTAAATCCATCAATGATTACATCCAATGGGCATCCGATGAAGCCAAACACCGTTACGACATAGACGTCGTGCATGTCAAAGTAGCCGACACCGGCACCGTGGTGAATCAAGTCTTAGCAGAAAAAACAGCGGGGAATCTAAATCAAGGCAAAGTCGATCTGGTTTGGATCAACGGTGAAAATTTTGCGGCAATGAAACAGCAAGCACTGCTATTTGGCCCTTTCACTGCGCAGTTACCTAATATGAAACTCACCGACGCCACGGAAAAACCCTCTATCGCTGCGGACTTCACCGTGCCAGTTGACGGATTGGAAGCGCCTTGGGGCATGGCGCAATTAGTGTTTATGGCAGACCAACAACGCGTCAAGACTTTTCCTGATTCGATGGCCGCCTTACTCGACTTCTTAACAAACAACCCAGGGCAGTTTAGCTACCCGAAAATACCTGATTTCCATGGTTTAACCTTTGTAAAACAAGCATTAATCGAAACAACTCAAGCCAACCCAGCATTATATCAAGACGTTGAACAGGCTGATTTTGATAAGGTAACAGCGCCCCTTTGGCACTACTTGGATCAACTTCACCCTCTTATGTGGCGCAAAGGTAAGACATTTGTCACCAGCCAAGCGCAATTAAAAGCAAAACTCAATGACGGTGAAATCAGCATAGCCTTTAGCTTTAACCCCAATGATGCCGCCAATAGTATCAGTAATGGCGAGCTACCAGACAGTGTGCGTAGCTATGTTCACCATCAAGGAAGCTTAGGTAATACCCATTTTATAGCGATCCCATTCAACGCCAGTCAAAAAGCAGCCGCACAAGTGTTTGCCAATTTTTTAATGTCGCCCGAAGCACAGGCCCGTAAAGCCGATCCTGGTGTATGGGGAGATCCAACTGTGCTCAGCATGGCGAAGTTAACACCTTCACAGCAAGCCCTGTTTCACCAAGAACAGCGTCATCCGGCCAGTTTACCTGAGCAAGCATTAGGCAGCATATTGCTAGAGCCTCACCCAAGCTGGGTGGCTAAATTAGAGCAAGCTTGGCTCGCTCGCTATGGGCAGTAACGAATAAAAAAAGACCCGCAACAAGCGGGTCAATACGGTTAAAGAATTAGGGCCTGTTGACCTTTCGTGGTTAATTTTTGTTCGAGAGGGGACACCCTGTCTAAAAGCGTTTTGGGCAAGGCGAGCGGTGTGTAGCTTAGCACTCTAAGTAAATACCGCTCAACGACGCGTAGAATGCTTACGCCCGAAGGGCTTTAGCCGAATCCAAAGGACAGCGTTTGTTGGTCATTTCTACTGCGTTAGCGCCTTTTCGCATAGGTAGCTATGCCACAAAGATGCTGCCCACAACGATTGTTTTGTATAAATATCCAACAAATCGCTGCAAAAACAATCTCCAAAGGTACAGGCCCTAGTTAACGGCTATATTTCTTCACGGCCAATCGAGATCACCACGCGACGGTTTTTCGGCCGCTGCGCATCGGAGCGGTTATCGGCGATATGGCGTTTTTCACCGTGCCCCTCTACGGTAAACTTCGCCGGATCAACGCCAAGCTCGGTGAGGTAGGTCTTAACACTGTTGGCGCGCTTTTCGGATAATTGTTGGTTGCCCCAACGGCCGCCATAACTGTCAGAATAGCCATCAATCAAAATGATATTGACCGCTTCGTCATGACGTAAATACTCGCCGATCATTTGCAACCTTTGCTTAGAGTGACGAGTTAATTCGCTGCCATTTTTGACATAATTTAAAATACTGAACGAGATATCGTCGAAACTGTACGGCAATAAACCTGCGACACAATCGGTAAAATCTTGATATTTTTGTCTAAAATTCACCGCAGATAAGGCCACTTGAGTCACCCTGTCACGGTTGTACCAATCTTGGAAAATAAAAGTAGGAAACTGACCATCCTCTAATTCACTGAGCATAGCCCATGCACTTTGGCCATTAATATAGCCGTCAAAACCTTCATGAAATTTTGCTAATGTGATGTCATCGGCGGCGACACCTGGGCGCCAAGAAGGCGGCACGGATCGCAAGGTCACTTGTCGTGTCGCGGGTGTATCGCGACGCCCATCTAAATCAAAGTCCAAGTTGACAGATTTACTGGCGCGAACCGTAAATCTTGCATGCCCAAAACGTGGAATATTATGATCTAACGTACATTCAATTGGGTTCGCCTTGGTCACTTCCCACACGGAGTTGGTTAGATCTGCGGTGTAAATTTTGTTTGATGCCAATGCTGCGGGCGACAACATAAGCAAGAGCAGGGATTTCCAATTCACCATAATTTACTGTCCACTTAATGATGCATTTTGCGACAATATCAAGCCAGTATAGGCCAGCTTAATACTAGTATCGGCGCGATGCGCGCATCCTTTAATATATTTTCCAGCGGTCACACAAAAATTCTGGCATACTTAGCCGCTTTTCCACTAGCTAGCTTTAACTATGACCCAAGATACCAAAATCAGCGAATCACTATTGGCCAAACGCTTTCGAGGCTACTTTCCCGTTGTTATTGATGTTGAAACCGCTGGCTTTAATCCTCGTGGTGATGCGCTATTAGAAATAGCCGCCGTGCTGACGACTATGGATAAAGATGGCTGGCTACTGCCAAGCAAGACACTACACTTTAATGTTGCTCCCTTTGAAGGCGCAAACCTTGAGCCAGCGGCACTTGAATTTAACGGTATTGATCCACACAACCCGCTGCGCGGGGCCGTGAGTGAATATGAAGCATTGCATGAAATATTTAAGGTGATCCGCAAAGAGCAAAAAAACCATGGCTGTAATCGCTCCATTATGGTGGCTCACAATGCCGCATTTGACATGGGGTTTGTTAATGCCGCCATTGAACGTACGGGCCTTAAACGCACCCCTTTCCATCCCTTTGCTAGCTTTGACACCGCCACCTTAGCAGGCTTAACGTTGGGGCAAACTGTGCTCGCCAAAGCGTGTAAAACCGCCAACATCGCCTTTGATAATAAAGCCGCCCATAGCGCTTTATATGACACAGAAAAAACCGCCGAACTATTTTGCTATATGGTCAACAAATGGAAAGCCCTGGGTGGCTGGCCACTGCAAAACAGCCCAGATTAATCTCGGTTGGCGACCCCCAACCAAGACATCATGCCATTTTAGCCACTAAAGGGCCCTAAGTAGGGCTCTACTGAGAACACAGTCCCGAGGCTAAGCACGCAGCAAATCATCTTATAAAAGTATTGAGAACAGTCAAAAACCGCATAATAAATCAAAATATTCGTTTATTTATCTGTTAACATCCTGCAAACCAGATTATAAACAGGAAAGATGGCCAAAGAGCCCTCCCCCTGCATCACACACAACATTTAAAGGACACTTCATGAACTCGGTTGTTATTGCCGTCAGCTTGATGCTGCTGCTTAGTTTATTAAGAATCAACGTGGTCGTTTCATTAACCTTGAGCGCGATCGTCGGAGGCCTGATTGGAGGCTTATCACTCAATGACACCATCGCCGCATTTAATGGTGGCTTAGGAGGCGGAGCCACCATTGCGTTAAGCTATGCCATGCTCGGTGCATTTGCGGTGGCTATCTCACGCTCCGGTATCACCGATTTGTTGGCGCAAAAGGTCATCAACACCTTCGGCGGCACCAGCAACACTAACAATGTGTTTTGGTTCAAAACCATTCTCTTTGCTGCCATCTTATTGGTGTCTGTTAGCTCGCAAAATTTAGTGCCCGTCCATATCGCCTTCATCCCCATTTTGATCCCGCCTTTGCTCCATGTAATGGCGCAATTCAATATCGACAGACGTGCCATTGCATGTGTTATAACCTTAGGTTTAACCGCAACTTATATGCTGCTTCCAGTGGGTTTTGGTGGCATCTTCTTAAACAATATTTTATTGGCAAATTTAACCAACAATGGCTTAGACGCACAAGCGTCAGACCTGCCCCTAGCCATGGCATTGCCTGTGGCAGGCATGGTGTTAGGCTTAATCATTGCGCTCATGTTTAGCTACCGCAAGCCACGCCAGTATTCGCTGGAGAAGATCTTAGCCGTTGAGCCAGAAAATAAGCAGTTCAATCTAACCCACATTGTGGTTGCCTTTATCGCCATTATCGTTGCCCTCGCGTTACAACTTTATGCTGACTCGATTATCTTAGGCGCGTTAGCAGGTTTTACCATCTTTACCCTAGGCGGCGTTATTCGTTTCAAAGAAACCCAAGACGCCTTCACTCAAGGGGTCAGAATGATGGCCATGATAGGTTTCATTATGATAGCCGCCGCGGGATTTGCAGCCGTTTTAAAGGAAACCAATGGCGTGGCTACCTTAGTCAGCTCGTTGGGTGAAATGATTGGTGAAAATAAAGGCTTAGCGGCCATGCTCATGCTGATTGTCGGCTTACTCATCACCATGGGGATCGGCTCTTCGTTTTCAACGATTCCGATTATTGCCACTATTTATGTGCCCCTATGTATGCAGTTTGGCTTCTCGCCAATGGCAACAATGGCATTAGTGGGAACGGCTGCCGCGCTAGGCGATGCCGGCTCGCCTGCATCGGACTCCACCTTAGGACCAACCTCAGGCTTGAACGCCGACGGTCAACACGATCATATCTGGGATACCGTGGTGCCTACCTTTATTCACTACAATATTCCCTTGATCATCTTTGGTTGGGCTGCCGCCATGATACTTTAGACCAATGGGGCGCGAGATAAATAGCGCTTAAAGCAAAGTCGAAATACAAAAAAAGCACCTACAGGTGCTTTTTTTGTAACTGACATAAGATGACTTATTCAGCGTCGGACGACTCAGCACCAGCCGTTTTAGCCGCCGCTTCTTTAATAATCGGTTGCAGTTCACCCTGTTGGAACATTTCAAGGATGATGTCACAACCACCAATCAGCTCACCTTCAACCCATAGCTGAGGAAAAGTAGGCCAATTGGCGTACTTAGGCAATTCTGCACGAATATCTGGGTTTTGTAGAATATCAACGTAAGCAAACTGCTCGCCACATTGCATCAGCGCTTGTGCCGCTTGAGCTGAAAAGCCACAGCTAGGGAATTTAGGCGATCCCTTCATGTATAACAAAATTGTATTTTCACTGATTTGGCTTTTGATCTTATCTAATGTTTCCATTTTTTCCTCACACTGCATGATTTTTTGGCTAGTTTACCTTAAAGGGCGCACACAAAAAAACGTAAAAAATCTAGGGGCTTTTCCCTAGTTTAAAGAAAAGCGTGCTTAGGGTCACGTTGATCTAGATCAATACGAAAAAAAAGGCTAAAGTGTGAACGTCAATTTTAATAACCTCTGATATAAAACAGAGGGATAAATGAGCAATGGAGAATAAAATGGCTTTTGAACTTCCAGCACTTCCTTACGCACAAGATGCATTAGAACCACATATCTCAGCTGAAACCCTTTCTTACCACTACGGTAAACACCATCAAACTTACGTAACTAAACTAAATGGTTTAGTTGAAGGGACAGATCTAGCGAACAAATCACTAGAAGAGATCGTTAAAACTTCTGAAGGTGGCGTATTCAACAACGCAGCTCAAGTTTGGAACCACACTTTCTACTGGAACTGTCTAAGCCCAAATGGTGGTGGTGAGCCAACAGGTGCACTCGCTGACGCCATCAATGCAAGCTTTGGTTCATTTGCTCAATTCCAAGCTGAACTAAACGACAAAGCAGTAAATAACTTTGGCTCATCATGGACTTGGTTAGTGAAGAAAGCTGACGGCAGCCTAGCTATCGTTAACACGTCAAACGCTGCTACGCCATTAACTGACGAGAGCGTTACCCCAATCCTAACTGTGGATCTATGGGAGCACGCATACTACATCGACTACCGTAATGTACGTCCTGACTACCTAAAAGCATTCTGGGCACTGGTAAACTGGGAATTCGCAGCAGCCAATTTCGCTTAAGCTACCTAGCGCCTCAATTTTTAAATCCGATACCCAGCCTTGGCTGGGTATTTTTTTGCCCCTTCCATTTCATCAGCATGCTGTGGCCCCGTCATTAATGTGCCATATTTCTGACAAGCCATTGTCACATCCTCACATTATTTTGAGCTATTGAGCTAACACTTAACTGCCGAAGCTCCTATCACTTTTTGCAGTCGGTCAACGCTCATTAACCCAATAGAAGGATGCCTTATGTTTTCAGTCGATCAAGTGGTCAATCAGCATTTTCCCCAAATCAATAACAAACCTTGGTTACGAAAACCGGTCACCTTCTTTTTACGTCGACTACTTCACGAAAAAGAGTTCATTGAGTTTGGTCAACAATACCCTCACCTAACAGGCTTTGATTTCGTAGAGAAAGTACTTGATTACTTTGACTTTAGTTATCGCACCACAGACAGAGAAATAGCGCGTATTCCCGTTTCGGGCAAGGTGGTTATCGTTGCAAACCACCCGATTGGTTCTCTGGATGGCTTAGCCCTACTGCAATTTATCCACCGTATTCGCCCTGATGTTAAAGTCGTTGCAAATGAACTACTGATGTCTATTGAGCCACTGCGCTCAACCCTGCTTCCCGTCAACAATATGAATGGGATGACAGTAAAAGAAAACCTACAAAATATTCATCAGCACCTGCAGCAAGAAGGCGCATTAATTATTTTTCCCGCTGGTGAAGTTTCCCGCCTGAGACCAACAGGCATCAAAGACATCAAATGGAACAGTGGTTTTTTGAAAATGGCCAGCCGCGCCCATGCCCCTATCCTTCCCATTCACATTCAAGCGCGAAACTCGGCGTTATTTTATGGCACATCGATGCTTTATAAGCCGTTAGCCACCCTGCTATTGGTAAAAGAAATGTTCAAGCAAAATGCCAATACGGTCAAAATGACAGTGGGGAAAATGGTGCCTTATGATAGCTACCAAGGCGACCAAATCGCCACCAGCGCTAAGGTAAAGCTGTTTCAAAAACAAACTTATCGCTTGGCTAAAGGAAAAAATGGGTATTTTCGTACCGAATCGCCTATCGCCCATCCTGAGCCGCGAATTGCCCTTAAGCAAGCCATTGAGCAATGTGAGCGACTCGGCACAACCCCAGATAATAAGCAAATTTACTTATATCAACACCAGCAAAGCTCACCCATTTTACGCGAGCTTGGCCGTTTACGTGAAGTGTCTTTTCGCGCCGTCGGAGAAGGCACTGGCACCAAACGCGACATAGACCATTACGATAGTCACTACTTGCATTTAATTTTATGGGATGCTCAGGAGCTAGAAATAGCAGGGGCATACCGCTTTGCCAAAGCAGATCAAGTCATACAGCAACACGGGGTCGAAGGCATTTACAGTCAGTCATTGTTTCACTATCAAAAGGCCATGCTGCCCTACTTTGAACAAGGCCTCGAGTTAGGCCGCAGCTTTGTTCAACCTAAATATTGGGGCAGACGCAGCCTGGACTATTTATGGCTCGGTATAGGGGCATTTATTGCCAAAAACCCCCAATACCGCTATCTATTTGGCCCTGTCAGCTTAAGTGACAGCTTGCCAAAAAATGCCAAAGATTTATTAATCTACTTTTATCAACTTTACTTCCCCGCAGGTGAAGTGCTCGCCAGCGCGCGAGTCCCGTATCAAGTACCCGAAAATTTACTCACGGATTTGGGGGTTGAATTTGCCGGTGATAATTACAAACAAGACTTCACCACCCTAAAAGCGGTATTGGATAACATGGGGGCCGCTATCCCCACGCTATACAAACAATACAGTGAGGTATGTGAGCCAGATGGGGTTAAGTTTATCGATTTTAGTGTTGACGCCGATTTTAACAATTGTATTGATGGCTTAGTGTTGGTGGATCTCAACCAACTAAAAACCAATAAGCGCCAGCGCTATATCAATGCACATTTGAACTAGATAAAGAGGGTGAAGGCACAGCAACGAGCTTACTTGTCGCTGTGTCCAAGATCACGCTCAGGAAATAACACATCTCGTACCCGCTGCTTTAATACCTTAGCTTCAGGGAACCCCTCGTCCTTCACTCGGCACCAGATCAACTGCTCATTAACGTAAATACGAAATTCGCCTTTGTCTCCCGGTGCGAGTGCGACTTCACCGAGATCGTCAGCGAATGTCGACAGCAACTCTTGCGACAGCCAACTGGCCCTTAATAGCCAGCGGCACAGATTACAATAACGGATCACAATGCGAGGTTTCACTGACTCGCTCATTTTCGGATCCCCATCATAAACTCATGACGCGTTTCTGGTTTGGATTTAAAGTTTCCACCTAAGGCTGTGGTACGAGTATGGCTCGACTCGTCTTGCACACCACGCGCCTTGACACAATAGTGCACCGCATCGATGGTGACCGCGACATTATCCGTTTCCAGTAAAGCTTGCAAAGCGCATAAAATTTGCTGAGTCATGCGCTCTTGAACCTGAGGCCGGCTTGCAAAAAAGCGTACAATACGGTTGATTTTCGATAAACCTATCACCTTGGTTTTAGGAATATAGGCCACGGTGGCACGCCCATCGATAGTCACAAAATGATGCTCACAAGTGCTGGTGAGGGCGATGTCTGACACCTGCACCATTTCATCTACTTTCATCTTGTTTTCAATCACAGTGATCTTTGGGAAACTGCGATAATCAAGACCTGAAAAAATTTCATCTATATACATTTTGGCAATGCGGTGGGGCGTTTCGGCCAAGCTATCATCGCTGAGGTCTAACCCCATTAAATTCATAATGGCGTTAAAATGCTGCTCAATCTGGCGTTTCTTATCGTCATTCGTTAAGCCAGTTTCCACCAAAGGGGTTTCAAGACCTCGGCTAATTAAAGCATCACGTACCACCATTGCGGCATGATTTATAGATGACATTCATTCTTCCTTCACTGAACTAATGCGGCATAAATAGAGGTTTTCAGCACAGATTGCAACTTTAACTTCCAGGTAACTGACTAAAAATGTCCTCAAGTAAGTTATCAAGGTACGCTTGTAAGTCTTGTTTGGATTGCTCATTGGGGGGGATTTCACTGCCATAGCTTGACTCTACCACCTCGTAAGCCTCGGTTTGCTTAGCTGCTTTATGGTCCATAGCACTACCCCTTTGGTAAGTATTTACCTAAGTATAGCGAGACATTTAACATTTTATTGCCTTTGCGCTTATCGCATTAAGACTGGCGGGGCATAATGGTATTTATTATCCAGCCAAAGATAGGAGTGATACGCATGGGATGTTGCGATACACCTGGCTTAAAACCCATTGAATCGGCCTTAGCCGAGATGCTTGACGCCGTCTCGCCTTGTACTCAAGTATTATCGGTGACGTTAGACGATGCCATCGGCTGTACCTTGGCCGAGCCCATTCACTCACCCATGTCGGTGCCACCTTTTAATAACTCAGCGATGGATGGCTATGCTTTTCGCCAACAAGACTGCGCCGAAGGTGCAGCCTTGCCCCTTGTTGGTAAAGCCTTCGCGGGGGCCCCTTTTGAAGGCCCCCTTCCCCGAGGTGCGTGTGTACGTATTATGACGGGCGCCCCCATCCCACAAGGTGCTGACACGGTTGAAATGCAAGAAAACACCCACGTAGAGCAAACCGACCAAGGGCAATGCATCACTTTCTTAAAAGCCACTCGCGAGGGTCAAAATGTACGCTTGGCAGGTGAAGATATCAGCCAAGGCCAACGCTTGTTTGACAGCGGACACATACTGCGCGGCCGTGATATTCCATTGCTGGCTTCATTAGGGATAGCTCAACTTAACGTGTTTGCGCCATTAAAGGTGGCTATATTTTCAACCGGGGATGAATTGCAGCACCTTGGCACTCCTCTTGGCCCTGGGCAAATCTACGATAGCAATCGCTATTGCTTGCGTGCGATTTTGAGCCGATTAAATGTCGAGGTCATCGATTTTGGGGTGATTGCCGACGATCCCGCGCAATTGACTCAGACATTTTTACAAGCTGACCAACAAGCCGACGTCGTCATCACCAGCGGCGGTGTCTCCGTCGGTGAAGCAGACTATACCAAAGAGATACTTGAGCAAATCGGTGAGATTGGCTTTTGGAAACTGGCCATCAAACCGGGTAAACCCTTTGCCTTTGGTAAACTCGCTAACAGCGTCTTTTTTGGGCTGCCCGGTAACCCCGTTTCAGCCTTAGTCACCTTAAACCAACTGGCCATTCCCGTGATGCTAAAGATGGCCGGCGCCTGCGCTTTAAAACCGACGCGTTTAACCGCAAGTGTGTGCCACCCCCTGCGCAAAACGCCTGGAAGAACCGATTTTCAGCGCGGCATTTACTATGTAAACTCCGCCGGGGAAATTGAAGTCACGAGTACAGGAAGCCAAGGCTCTGGCGTGTTTAGCGCCATGAGTAAAGCCAATTGCTTTATTATTTTAGAGCAGGACAGAGGCAATGTTGCCGCTGACGAAAAAGTCACCATCGAGTTATTTGCTGATTACTTAAACTAAGTGACCAAGTAACTTCTTGGATGAGGGATGAACGATGGGGCCCAAGGCACACTAATGCGTGCACTTGGCGCTATCACCCTCGCTTGCACTAGCGCCAACGTTTAGCCGCTTGCAGATCTTTTTCATTGGCGTCGAGCCAAGTCTCACCTGAGTCCGTATGCTCTTTTTTCCAAAACGGCGCCTCGGTTTTCAGGTGATCCATAATGAACTCACACGCGGCAAAGGCATCGCCACGATGACGACTGCTAACGCCAACAAACACGATTTGCTGATTGACGGTTAAGGTGCCCACTCGGTGGATCAAGCTTACATCAATCAGCTGCCAGCGTTGTTTAGCCTGTTGCACAATACGGCGTAAACTTTTCTCTGTCATTTCGGGGTAATGCTCTAAGTGCAACGCCGTCACGGTTTGCGCTAAATTTAAATCACGCACAAGGCCAACAAAGGTAACGATGGCACCTGCTTCAGATTTAGCCGCTAATCGATGGTACTCATGATTAACATCGAAATCCTCTGTTTGCACCTTAATCATTTAGCCTCCCGTCACCGGCGGAAATAGAGCCAGTTCATCGCCTGAGCTCACCTCACTGTCGAGCTTGGCCATTTCATGGTTAATCGCCACCAGCAGTTGAGTGGATACCAACTCACTTTGCCACTGCGGGTAACGCTGATGTAATGTATCTAACACATCTGTCACCGTGCTAATGCCTGTGCTTTCAAGCTCAATAGCTTGCGTGCCTAAACTCTCTCTTAGCTTAGCGAAGAACACAACTTTAATCATAACATCCCTTAAAGTGGCCGGACTTTCCACCCATCTTTTCCAACAATCGAGTTTGGCTGATCACCATGTCTTTTTGCACCGCTTTGCACATATCATAGATGGTTAATGCCGCGATGGATGCCGCCGTTAACGCTTCCATTTCAACCCCTGTTTTACCAGACAATTTACACAAAGCTTGGATTCGAACCCGACTGTGCTCAGGCTCAGGGGCGATATCGACTGTCACTTTCGTGAGCGCTAAGGGATGACAAAGCGGGATCAAGTCGGCCGTTTTTTTGGCCGCCATAATGCCCGCAATTCTGGCCGTCGCAAACACATCTCCCTTGTGGTGTTGACCAGATAAAATCAAATCAAGGGTTTGACTCGACATTGAGATAAAGCTTTCAGCAATCGCGACCCGCTCAGTGCTCCCTTTATCACTGACATCGACCATGTGGGCATCGCCCTGTTGATTAATATGGCTAAACTCACTCATGGATTAAACACCGATATGAGGCATAAAGTTACACGGCTTAGAGCGTGAGTCTAGCTGGGCTTGCAAAATTTTGGTCCAGGCCGTTTTACACGCATTGGTTGAGCCCGGCATACAAAAAATCACGGTGCGATTTGCAAAACCGCCTAATGCACGACTTTGAATGGTCGACGTGCCTATCTCTTCATAAGAGACGTGACGAAATAGTTCGCCAAACCCTTCTATTTGCTTATCAAACAAAATAGACACGGCTTCCGGTGTGGTATCTCGCGCAGTAAATCCAGTCCCTCCAGTGATTAAAATAACATTAATGGCTTCATCGGCAATCCAATCGGATACCACAGCACGGATCTTATACTTGTCATCAATCACGATTTCTTTGGCCATAAGGTTATGACCCGCTGATTTAAGGGCATCCACTAAGTAAGCGCCAGAGGTATCATTGTCTTCGGTACGCGTATCCGATACCGTTAATACCGCCATATTGGCTGGCTCAAATTGTTTTTCTACGTGTCCCATAAGGCTTCCTTCTTCGCGGCTTTACTATTCACTTAAAAATATCATAACACAATGATAATAGATTACTTTTCTGCTGTCATCGCAAGCCACTGAGCCGGCGTGTTGGCATTCATTAAACGCACTTTTTGTTCCCTGTCGGGCACTATCTCTTGTATGTCAATCTGCTTCAGCAGCGTGCGCAATGAGCGCAGCTGTGCATTAGGGTTGGCCAGCACTTGCTTGAGTGTGTGCTCAAGGCTGGGGGTGATGGCCAGCAGTAACGGAAATAAAGCCCCTTGATAATACCCGCCTAGCTCATTACTTTCGGTCAACAGTCGGTCTATGTCCTGCGGCGTAAGTAGCGGCATATCGACCGGCACCACCAGCAAAGCGCGGCATCGAACAGCCGCGTGCGCTAATGCCGTGGCTATCCCGCCAAGGGGTCCAATACCTGACTCAATATCTCGTAAATGGGGGTATTCGAGATAGTGACCACTAACTTTTAACTCGCCCAATTGCATCTGAGTCAATAAGTTAAAGCAATGGGCTAACTGAGTTTTCCCCCCTCTTGGCAGTAGGGCTTTATCTCTGCCCATACGAGATGATTTACCGCCTGCTAAGATCACCGCGCTTATTTCATTCGTTGCCCAAGACATCTTGCTCTCATTCGTTTTGTTAGCCACAAAAAAAGCGGCGCTGGCCGCTTATTCAATAACAACATATTTGATAACGCAGCATAGCTTATTACGTGTATCGCTGCGTTATCAATATGCGATTACCACCCCTCAACGCCTTGCATATCGGGTAGTTTATGTGCAATACCTTTGTGACAATCGATGCAGGTTTTATCACCACTGGCGAGTGCCGTTGAGTGCATACTTACGCTGCGAGGCCCCTGTTCAGAAAAGTCCATAAAGGCAAACTCATGACAATTTCGACATTCCTGAGAGTTATTCTTCTTCATACGCGCCCATTCACGATCCGCTAAATGACGACGACGTTCATAGAATTTCTCAGGCGTATCTATGGTGCCCATGGCAAAAGCTACCAGCTCTTTACTTGCCTGCACCTTACGGATCATTTTATCGGTCCAATTATGAGGCACATGACAGTCGGAACAAATAGCTCTCACCCCTGAGCGGTTTGAATAGTGTATCGTTTCTTGAATTTCTTCAACAATAGGAGCGTGGCAACCTGAACAAAAAGCCTCCGTGTTGGTGGCTTCCATCCCGGTGTTAAATCCACCCCAAAAGATGATACCGCCAAAAAAGCCCAGAAAGAGAATAAATCCCAGTGACGCCGAACTCGGTGAGCGCATGATTAACCACATCTGCTTCAACCAAGCGATTAATTTTTTAAACATATTCCCCCCTTAAATAAGGTGATGATAGTGATCGCTAATTAAGGGCATCAACAGGTTTAAACTCATTTTCCACCAAGGGCGCGGCATCGGCTTGCGGTACATGGCATTGCAAGCAGAAGTAACGTCTTGGAGAAACATCCGACAGGGTCATCCCTTCTCGGGTTTCAAAATGCGTGGGGCTGATCTTCGTCGCTCCCGATTCGCGCGCATTTTTCCAACTGTGGCAGGACAAGCACTTGTTTGCATTCAGGTCCACCTCATAATGGCGTATGTTATGAGGGATCATAGGCGGCTGATGCACGTATTGGCGCTCAATAGGCCCGCGATCCGCAATCACCTTTTTCAACGCCTCGGGTTGTTGCTGAGTGTTCAACTCAACATTCCCGCGCAGAGAGGCCACACCACCATTGTTAATTTCAGCGTCAGGTTTGCTCTCGGGCGTGCCCAGCGCAGAGGTGCTTAAAAAAGCACTAGTACAAGCGAATAAAACCGCTGCAACTATTTGTTTTTTCATTCTCGATTCTCCACCGTTAGACAGCCTAGGCTTTAACAATTTTCACTGCGCACTTTTTAAAGTCGGTTTCTTTAGACAAGGGATCCGTGGCATCTAACGTCAACTTGTTGGTTAACTGCTTAGCATCAAACCAAGGCATAAAGACCAAGCCTTCAGGTGGGCGATTTCGGCCGCGCGTTTCCACCCGAGAGCGCAGCTCTCCTCGCCGGCTTGACATGACTATCTCATCACCACGGCGCAGGCCTCGTTTCTTGGCGTCGTTTGGATGCATAAACACCACGGCATCAGGAAAAGCTTTATAGAGCTCTGGCACCCTTCTGGTCATCGTTCCTGAATGCCAATGTTCTAGTACTCGACCCGTGCTTAACCATAAATCGTACTCGGCATCGGGTGCTTCGGCTGCTGGCTCATAAGGCGTCGCGATGATGAAAGCACGACCATCAGGCTTGCCGTAAAAATCAACCCCTTTGCCTGGTTTCACATAAGGATCGTGACCTTCGCGGTAGCGCCATAAGGTTTCTTTGCCGTCAACCACGGGCCACCGCAAACCATGTACTTGATGATAAACATCAAAAGGCGCTAAATCATGGCCATGGCCACGACCAAACTGGGCGTATTCTTCAAATAACCCTTTTTGCACATAAAAACCGAAATGACGCGCTTCATCGTTTAACTGCGATTCTTTGACTTCGTCTAAGCTGTAGGCATCCACATTGCCGTTGCGATAAAGCACATCAAATAAGGTCTTACCTTTAACTTCAGGTTGTTTATCGATTAACTCTTGAGGCCACACTTCTTCCACTTTGAAGCGTTTCGAAAACTCCATTAATTGCCACAAGTCGGATTTCGCTTGACCCGGCGCTGACACTTGTTGGTGCCAAAATTGGGTGCGACGCTCGGCGTTGCCATATGCGCCTTCTTTTTCAACCCACATGGCCGTCGGTAAAATCAAATCGGCGGCTTGTGCGGTGACTGTTGGGTAAGGATCACTACAAACAATAAAGTTGGCTGGGTTACGATAGCCCGGCAAGCTCTCTTCATTGATATTTGGCGCAGCTTGCATGTTGTTGTTACACATCACCCAATAAGCATTGAGTTTGCCATCTTTAAGCATGCGATTTTGTAACACAGCATGATAACCCGGCTTAGGTGGAATAGTGCCTTCCGGTAGTTTCCAGATTTTTTCCGCTTTTGCTCGGTGCTTAGGATTCATCACCACATAATCAGCCGGTAAACGGTGAGCAAACGTCCCTACTTCACGTGCGGTACCGCAAGCTGATGGCTGACCCGTTAACGAGAACGGACTGTTGCCGGGCTCAGAAATTTTACCCGTCAAAAGGTGGATATTGTAAACCGAGTTATTAGCCCAAACGCCGCGCGTATGTTGGTTGAAACCCATGGTCCAAAACGAAGTCACTTTTTGCTTAGGATCGGCATAAGACTCTGCCAATGCCTGCAACTTCTCGGCGGGTACGCCGGATAGCTCAACGGTTTTTTCAAGGGTGTAATCAGACAAGAAGGCTTTGTATTCCTCAAATGTCATGTCCGTCATGTCACCGCTATCTGGATTTGTTGCCGCTTTTTGCAATGGATGCTCAGGGCGAAGGCCATAACCTATGTCGGTAGCGCCGCGCTTAAATACCGTATGCTTATTAACAAAGTCCCAGTTGACCTTGTCATTTTCAATAATGTAATGAGCGATGTAGTTCAAAATCGCTAAGTCTGATTGTGGCGTAAAAACAATGCCATTATCAGCCAGTTCAAAGCTACGATGTTCAAAGGTAGACAACACGTGAACTTTAACATGAGGGTTTGATAAACGGCGATCTGTGAGGCGTGACCAAAGAATGGGGTGCATCTCCGCCATGTTTGAGCCCCACAGCACAAAGGCGTCTGCTGCTTCGATATCATCATAACAGCCCATGGGCTCATCAATACCGAAAGCGCGCATAAAACCAACCACGGCTGACGCCATACAGTGACGAGCATTGGGGTCGATATTGTTAGATAAAAAGCCGGCTTTCATTAATTTGGCTGCGGCATAGCCTTCCCATACCGTCCACTGACCCGAGCCAAACATGCCCACCGACGTCGGACCTTTGTCTCTCAAGGCTTGCTTAAACTTGTCTGCCATCACATCAAAGGCTTGATCCCAGCTCACAGGCGTGAAGTCACCTTCTTTATGGTATTGACCGTCTTTCATCCGCAATAAAGGGGTTTGCAGACGGTCTTTTCCGTACATGATTTTCGATAGGAAATAGCCTTTTATACAATTTAAGCCTTTATTCACTTCAGAATCAGGGTCACCTTGGGTCGCGACCACTCGGCCGTCTTGGGTACCCACCATCACACTACAGCCCGTTCCGCAAAAACGGCACGGCGCTTTTTCCCATTTGATTTTAGTTACATCTTTACTGGCAATTAGATTGCTTGCCGAAGCGGGTAATGCAATGCCTGCGACTGCTGCTGCAGAAGCGGCGGCATTCGCTTTGACAAACGCGCGTCGAGTCAGTTTCATCATTGGTTATCCTCACATTGCACACAGTGCGCTTCGGTTGACACATCAGTTGTGTCAGCCAGCTCTTCGAATTGGTGATAGACCAGCGCGGTATTAATCACACCTTCGATATTATTAAGGGTTTCAACAGTGGCAAGAATATGACTTTTGCCACTGCTTTCGATGACCACCACCAACTTACCACCCTCTCGAGCATAGATTTCTGCCTCGGCTAGCTGCCCTATTGCCTGCGCCACATCAGCCTCACGCTCCGGCGCACAATAAACCACTAGACTCGAGATATGGCATTCTTTTGGTTGCATCACTGACCCATTTTTTCGTATTGATTAAACATAGTTGCTATTTACCATTATGGTCACCATTATGCTCCCCATTATGGTCATCATTCTGGGGGATTAAGTGCAATAGCATCCACCGGGCACACCGATAGACACGCGCCGCATCCAGTGCAATCGGCCAAGGAGATTAACGGCGTTGAACTTATTCCAGGCTTAAATGAGATCGCTTGGGTTTCACATTGCTCACCACAGCTGCGGCAGTAGACATCTTGATTGGCTAAACAGCTTTCTTTTATTTGTGCTTTTAGTTGCCATGGCTCGGACTGTGAAAGATCAAATAATGGCTCAGGACAGACGGTGGCGCATTGTTTGCAAAAACTGCACTCTCCCTCACCTTGATTAAAATCTAAGGAGGGGAAACCACCATCCCCTTTGACGATGATCTGCGTTTCGCAAGCCGAGATACATTCACCGCAACGACTACAGCCATCGGTAAAACTCACCGATTGATCACGCCAAGGCAACGCCACCAGCGCAATGGCTTGTTCACGGCTAAATAAACGTCTTTTCGTTAAATCTGCCACATCGCCTCTCAAGCTTATCTGCCTTTGATTTTTTACTGGTTAAATCTTAAAGCTCAATGAATAAATTGAATGAGTGGATCCAGAGAACAAATAAAATCAAAGTAAATCATATCTAATTTACTTTAATCACATACCAGTAATAGGGATATACCTATCAGGGGGTAATAGAGGGTTAAATTGAGTTAGATCAAGACCAAGAGGATGCCTTGATCACACTTTAGGCCTAACCACCAACAGAAGCGAGGTGTTGGGTTCCACCGACGTCGCCTTGAGCGAGGTGATGACTTGGCCCTTTAGTCGCCAATGCGGTCAATAGCGCTTGCTGCAACTCAGGTTGCTGGTGTGAGTGTTGTAGCAAAGGCCGCAATTCTGAGCCCTGCTCACCAAATAAACACAAGTGCAAACGGCCCAATGCCGATACCCTTAGCCGATTACAGCTGTCACAAAAGTGAGACTCATAAGGCATAATCAACCCAATTTCACCTTGATAATCAGGATGGCAAAACACGCGCGCAGGCCCATCGGTAGGTTGACGAACCTTTTCAATCCAGCCTTGCTCCAATAACTGTGCCATGATAGTTGCACCACTGACATGATGAGCATGGAACAGGGCCGGATTATCACCGGTTTGCATCAGCTCAATAAATCGTAATTGAATATTTCTCGGTTTGATCCAAGCCAAAAACGCGCCTAATTCATGGCTGTTTAAGCCCTTCATTAACACCGTATTCACTTTAACTTGCTCAAATCCCGCATCAAACGCAGCGTCAATGCCCGACATCACTTTATGCAATAAGTTTTCACCTGTGATCTGATGGAACATCTTCGCGTCTAGGCTATCCATGCTCACATTAATGGCATCAAGACCCGATCTGCGCCAGTCAGCGACATCGCGCGCCATCCGATAACCATTGGTGGTCATGGCCACTTTTGCGATGCCAGGGGTAGTTTTAACGGTTTCGAGAATGTCACATAAATCGCGTCGCAGTGACGGCTCCCCCCCCGTAATGCGCACTTTTTGGGTTCCCATAGTGGCAAACCCCGCAACAAGGTGGCGTATTTCAGGCAAGGTTAAAAATGCCTTTTTATGTTGACGGTGGTAACCATCAGGCAAGCAATAAGTGCATTTAAAATTACACACATCAGTAATAGACAGACGCAAGTACTCAAACTTACGCTGATATTGATCAACCAGTTGGGGCATAAACACCTTTCCAAATCGGGAGGCTAAATCATTTCTGAAATAACCCTTCTCAGCGTTCGATAAAAGAGCACTGAAGCGGTCACACCGTCATATCTTCGACTTAGACAAATGAGACTCGGAGTTCATCGTTTCTTTTGGTATAACAGATATCCGAGATAGTTCCCAGTCAATCGCGCTTATTTTGGTTAAAATGAGCCGCAAAATGCCCTATTTACCTATTAAGTGATAATGAAAATCCGTCAATTTCACCAATCTGCCACCTCATCATTACGCTATGCCTTATTGCTCATTTTTACCTTATCGGTCTTGCAAGCGGGGTTAACCTTAAGCATTGAAAGTACCAACTTAAAAGATGCCAGCATGATCAATGTCGCGGGCTCATTAAGGATGCAAAGCTATCGGATCGCCTACCAACTACAACGAGCGCCAGAGCAGACCGCTCACAATATTGACAAGT
The DNA here is from genome assembly GCF_021295345.1 of Motilimonas eburnea. Lineage (GTDB taxonomy): Bacteria > Pseudomonadota > Gammaproteobacteria > Enterobacterales > CBDFNC01 > Motilimonas > Motilimonas eburnea. Next base: position 265,533 of record NZ_JAIMJB010000001.1, on the reverse strand, counting down.
TTGAAGCCTCGCTGTTTAAGGCACCACTAACCGAAGTGAAGGCGTGGTATTACCCCACCACCATACTCAATGACTATCATCAAGTCGTGTTGCAATGGCAGCGCATGCGAAGCTTGCTTGAGCAAGGCAATGAGCAAGCGTACAACCAAAACTTAGTGGCCTTTGTTTCCTTAATCGATCGTTTTGTACTGTCACTGCAAAACTACTCCGAAGCCAAAATTCGATTATTATTTCTCGCTCAAATCATCGGCCTTGGCGCTATTTTAATGATCTGTGCTTATCTAATGAATCTCATGCGCGTTAGAGTGGTTGAGCCCTTGCATCAACTTATGGCTGCCACGGAGCAAGTCAAAGCGCGCCAATTCGACAGCGACTTTGCCATTGCCAAAGACCAAGAAATAGGCGCCCTCGGCCAAGCATTTCAACATATGTCAAAAGAGCTAAAGCAGCTTTACTTGGAGATGGAAAATCAAGTCAATCAAAAGACCCAAGAGTTAGCCAAAGCCAATCAAACCGTCAGCTTTCTCTATAATATCTCTCAGCAACTGAGCGTAGCCGATTTATCTGAACGAGATTTAATCAAAGCCCTGGATCAATTGATCTATCAACAGCTACTTAGATCGGCGCGACTTGAACTGCACACTCACGCGGACACCCCACGCTTTATTTACAGTACCTCGCCATGGACAGATCAATGCGATGACATTATTCGCATCGAGGTGAGTCGCGATGCAAAACAACAGATCCATTTAGAGATCCAAAAAAATCAACATGTCGACATGGTGGTGTTAGATAGCTTTGCCTTCTTACTAGGACAAGCCATTAAGCAGCAAGATATTCGTTTACAGACCCAGCGCATGGCACTGATGGAAGAGCGCGGTGTCATTGCACGGGAACTGCATGACTCTATTGCCCAGTCTCTATCATTTTTGCGGATCCAATGTACCTTACTTAAACGCGCCATTACCCAACAAGACAGTGTAAAAGCCCAAGCCATCAGTCAAGAAATCGACCTAGGTGTTGCCAACACTTATAAGCAACTGCGAGAGTTGCTCAGTACATTTCGTCTTAAGGTGGATGAAGCCAATTTATCCAGCGCGTTAGAGGCCATGTTAACGCAATTAAAGCCCCAAACTGAGGCGGAAATCTCATTACACTATGAAATAAATGACTACCACTTAAATGCAGGTCAATACATACATATACTGCAAATCGTCAGAGAATCTGTGCTCAATGCCATCAAACACGCGAACGCAACACACATTGATGTGAAATGCCATTATCATGACCACACGCGGATCCAAGTCGAGATCCGTGATGATGGCATTGGCATGCCAGATGACACCAGTAAACTCAACCACTACGGGTTAAATATCATGAAAGAACGGGCCGCCAAACTGCAGGGACAGCTCGATATCATGCGCTTAGCTGAGCAAACCTGTATTTGTTTACATTTCCCAATCATTCAACAAGAGGCTCAAGATGGAGCAAAATAACATCACTGTCATGGTGGTCGATGATCACCCGTTAATGCGCAAAGGCATTGTGCAGCTACTCAACCTTGAGCCCGAATTTGATGTGGTGGCTGAAGCGAGCAATGGCACCCAAGCCCTGGCCTTTGCACAACAACATCAACCCGAATTGATTTTATTAGATTTAAACATGAAGGGCATGTCAGGCTTAGATACCCTAAAAGCACTGCGCGATGAAGGCGTTGATGCCAGCATCATTATTTTAACCGTTTCTGACGCCAAACAAGATGTCATTAATTTAGTGAATCAGGGGGCCGATGGTTACCTGCTCAAAGACACAGAGCCCGAAGATCTACTCAATCAATTACAACTTGCTGCCTCTGGTACTCAGGTGTTTAGTGAGGGGATCATCGAATATCTCAATTGTTTAGAGGAAGATAATGATTTTCAAGCTAAACTCAATTTGTTGACCAAACGTGAGCTGCAAATTTTACAACACATTGCTAAGGGCCAAAGTAATAAGGAAGTGGCGGACAAGTTACACATTTCCGAAGGCACGGTGAAAGTTCATGTGAAAAGCTTACTCAAAAAGTGCGAAGCTAAATCCCGTGTTGAAGCCGCGGTGATGTATCTAGAGCTTCAAAGATAACTCAGCATCAAACAGCATATTTTATTTACACCACCCAGTTTGATGAGTTAATTTAGCCGTAATTTAACAATAAAACGGTTTAATATGCCAAATAATGCGTTAGCTAATTTTAATAATGTCGTCGCTATCGGCGGTGGACACGGCCTAGGACGCTTACTGTCGGCTTTGGCTCACCTTGGGCCAAACTTGACGGGAATAGTGACCACCACAGATAACGGCGGCTCGACTGGGCGTATCAGACAGAGTGAAAATTGTATCGCATGGGGTGATTTACGTAACTGCATCAACCAGTTGGTACCTGAGCCTAGCATAGGCAGCATGCTGTTTGAATATCGCTTCCCGGGCAAGGGGGAATTTGCGGGCCATAACTTGGGTAATTTAATGTTGCTTGCCTTAGATCAACTCTCCATCCGGCCACTTGATGCAATCAAGCTTATCTCTAATATGCTCAAGGTCACCAGCCAAATTTTGCCGATGACGGAACAACCCGCTGATTTAATGGCTATCTGCAATGAAGGCAAAAATTATCATGGCGAAGTGTTGGTTGATCAAATGCAAAGCTTTCCGTTCCAATTAGCGATCAGCCCTGATGTGCCTGCCACGCCAGAAGCCATCAAAGCAATCGAGCAAGCCGAGTTAATCTTATTAGGGCCAGGTTCATTTCTTACCAGTATTATGCCGCCGTTGCTGTTGCCCGAGCTGCAAGCCGCCCTTAGGCAAAGTCAAGCTAAGGTCATATTTATTGCCAACCTGGTGCCTGAGCTAAGCCCAGCAGATCAATACACATTGCAACAGCAATTAGGCTGGTGTGAACAACAGATGGACATGCAGTTTATTGATTATGTGATCTTGCCTTATGGCGCTGCGCCTTTAGCCGACTATCAGGTGTTTTATGCCGATCTGGCCGAGACAGAACTGGTGCACCGCCACGACCGAGATAAGTTAAGAGTGGCCATAGAAAAGCTCGTCAGCCTGATGTAACCAAGGACTGCGGCTAAAATGGCAAGTTAACCGCTAAAGCCGCCTATTCCCTTCCTGTTATACCGGGTTGTCGATTTCTACGTACTCAACATCTAAGGCGTATTGCTGAGCTAGCCATTCGCCCAGGGCTTGTACTCCATAACGCTCAGTGGCGTGGTGACCAGCACTAAAGTAGTGGATATTCATTTCTCGGGCCGTGTAAACGGTGCGTTCAGATATCTCACCACTGATAAACGCGTCGACACCTTGACTGGCGGCTAAGTCGATATAGCTTTGTCCACCTCCAGTACAGATAGCAACCGAGCGGATCGTCTCTTTATTGCCATCAATCCAAAGGGGGTCTCGTTGCAGAGCTTGTTGTAAACGCTGAGTTAATTGCTGGGGCGAAATAGGCTCATCGAACTTACCCACTTGCGCCACACTCATGGGATCCCAAGGCTCAAGGCCGCGACGTAAGGTGACGCCAAGTAATTTGGCCAGTTGCGCATTATTGCCCAGCTCAGGGTGCACATCTAAAGGGAGATGGTAGGCAAACAAATTGATGTCGTGTTGTAATAATGCTGCGATACGAGCGCGTTTCATCCCCTTCAAGGGCTCAGGCTCACCTTTCCAAAAGTAACCGTGATGAACCAAAATGGCATCGGCTTGCTTGGCAATCGCTATGTCTATCAGCTCTTGACACGCCGTCACCCCAGTAATCACTTTTTGGATCTGTGGCTTACCTTCTATCTGTAAGCCATTGGGACAATAATCTTTGATTTTGTGTGCTGATAATAATTGGTTCAGCGCACCTTCCAACTTTGTAGCAGAAACCGCCAAGGGAGCTCCTTAATTCCATGTTTGGTTAGAGCACTTATTATAACGGTAAACACACCAAGCTAAGCAAGCCAACGGCCAAAAATGAACGTCTTGAGCAGCCCTAATATAACGGGCCAACTTCCTCACTACGCTGGATCCAAACGGGCTTATTACTGGTTTTTATCCACATGCGATACAGCACACTGGTGTACTTGGCAGGTTGTTTAATAAAAGGCAGACAAGGCAATAAGGCAAGATAACCTAAAATCACCAAGGCTCTGCGACCCATAATCTTGACTAAACCGTATGCTTGATACATCTCGAACGACCTCAACATTAAAATGGAATGGACACATTGTACAAAAAGCAAACTCATCCGACCAGTTTAAAGATCAACAAACTCGCCTTTTATTGATCTAGAGCCGCCCACTGACTTTTTTGATCAAAAGTATTAGAAAAGTATGAAACCTATTTCACACTCTTGAACAATAAATAATGATCTTACTCAGTAACCTCCTATACTTGAAATAAGCAACTTTTTTGTGAAAAACCAGACAATCTATATGAAAAATAATGGCTTCACTTTAATCGAAGTACTCATCGTCGTCGCTATCATTGGGATATTGACCGCGATAGCTTTGCCTAGCTATCGCGCCCATGTCATGACATCAAATCGCGTGGATGCCCAAATGGCGCTCACCGAAATGGCACAAATATTTGAGCGCAGCTATGCCCGCCAAGGCGTCTACCCAAGTGCCGTGCCATCAATTTCAGTGCCAAGTAGCTACACTTTTTCTTTAACAACAAGCTCAGATCCGGACTTATTCACTTTAACAGCCACACCTGACACAGCACAAAGCAGTGACGAGTGTGGCACCTTAACGATTAATCAAGCCGGTGTGCTTGGTGCAGACAAAACACACTGCTGGCAGTAATGGGGGGATGAAGATGAAAACAAGCGCTGCCTTTTCTTACGGATTCAACTTGATTGAACTGATGATCACCATCGCCATCGCGATGATTTTAATGTTTGTCGCCGTCCCTGGTTATCAAGTTATCATGAGTAAAGAGCGCTTTACCAACGCCACCAATAACCTCTACAACGCCTATCGCTATGCGCGCAGTGAAGCCATTAAATCCGCCGCGCCAATGCGCCTCGTGCCCATCGACAGCAGCTGGGCAAAAGGTTGGCAGGTGTTGGATGTGAACAACATAGTATTACAACAAGCCGGCGCGCCTCATTCCAGTGTCACAGTGACGGGTAATGAAATTAAAATATTGGGAACGGGGGCGTTGACGACATCAGCCAGCTTTAAAATTACCGACACCACCAATACTCGCTACCTTTGTGTGCTATCAAGCGGCCAAAGTCAGCTCCAAGAAGGAGCTTGCAGCTAATGAAGCAATATCAATTACGGCAAAATCAACAAGGATTTAGTTTATTTGAAGTGATGATAGCCACCATCGTCGCCGTGATTGCGCTACTTGGCATTGCTTTATTAGAGATAAAAATGCTTCAGGCAGCCCAATCAAGTTTTTATTACACCATTTCCACTATCCGCGCCCACAATTTGGTCGATAGTATTTGGTTGGATTTATGCGCTGCCAAAACCACCCCCGCTAAATACACCAGTATCGTTAACACTTGGCAGACCGCCCTGCCCTCCGACTACAGCGTCACCGCAGGTAAACCCGGCGTCAGTTTCGCATTAAGTACAGAAATTGAACTCACTTGGACAGATAGCAAGATAGACGAAGCAGACAATAACAAGCTGACGCTAATTGCTAACTTCCCCGACGTGTGCGATTAGGTGATGAGATGATAACAAACAGCCAATCCCAACGCGGATTCACCCTCATTGAACTACTCATCGCCATGTTATTGGGGCTAGTGCTAATACTTGCCTGTACCAGTGTGTATAGCTCATTAAAAAGTACATTAAGTACCACGCGCTCATTATCTGAAGCCCAAGAGTCACTGCGCGGCGCATTTAACTTAATCACCCGCAGTGTCAGGCAAAGTGACAACATCAGCGTGAGTACATTAAATGGCTTTGGCGAGTTATTAGTCAGTTACAACAATATATCTGCAGGTGATCAAGTGGTCAGCTGCTTAGGTAACACCCGCATCAATGGCACCAGTGACCGCTTTTACAGTAACGGAGCTGGGCTATTTTGTGATGATGGCATAGGTAATCAACTGATTGCCCTCAACGTAGAAAACTTTACACTGCAAGCTATTGGGACTGAAGGAGTGAATGTCTCAATTAAGGTAACCGGCATGCCTGCATCGTTAGGCACTGATGGAATTACGTTTACTGTAGCACTGCGGCAAAAAATTCTCGCGAGGATCACCGCCCCGTGAGCAAGTTAGCTGGAGTCAATCATGAACAGATACAATCAACAGCAGGGATATGTCTTGGTCACGGTATTAATCGTCACCATAGTGGCCACCTTAGTTGCCTTAGGCGGTATTGCCGAAAACCGCTTACAAGAACAGATAGGTGGTAATCAACAAAAAGAAGTCAATGCCCGCATGCTCGCAGAAAAAGGCATTTTTAACAGCTTCTCCTACATTAAAGAACAAAATGAACTGGATAGCAGCTTAGCCACCATTGCCAATGGCATTCCCGGCAGAAGTATTGCAGGTGAATTTAGCCTGGAGTCGGTCAGCTTAAATGGCACGCTGCTGAGCTTTGTCAGTAAAGGCACCTACCAAGGCGCAGTGGCTTATCTTAACGCGAAGGTCAACGTAGACGACAAGCAATCCATCTTTGAGGATGGCGTGGTGGGCTGCGACGGTATCGACTTATCAGGCAGTGGTAAAATCGACAGCTATAACTCGAAAAACGGCCAATACGGCGAGAACAATAATGCCCACAATGCCAGTGTGATGACCATCAACAGCAATGCGGATATTGCGCTAAACGGGGATGCCCCTATCTACGGCAATATCAATGTCAACGGTGATTTTAGCAGTACTGGCTCATCGGAATTAATTGGTAATGTGAATGCGGTGGGCAATATTAATGTCAGTGGTGGCGGTAATAACCGCCTCACTGGTGACTTTAGCGCCGGTGGGAATTTGACTGTGTCTGGGTTAGAAATCGGTGGCAATGGCACCATTGGTGGCAATATCGATTATCATTCAGATACAAAGATCAACGGCAGCCTAACCTATGGGGGGGATGATCTGGCGGGCGGCGATCAAAGCGCCTTAGCCCAATCGGTACTAAAAGACCCTAACCTCTGGTTACCCGACTTTAGCGCCCCGCCATGTGATCCCATGAACATCGCGACTCAGATGGCTGGTTTTTCTAAATTCAACAGTAACGGCACCATGGACACCAACCATTGGGAAACCGCCGACCGCGCATACGAGTTTACGCCAGATAATGCCGAAATGTACGACCGCAAAGCTGACAACTTCATTGTTGATAAAGCCGCGCAATCTTTAGACATACTAGGCGAATCAACCAAGGTGCATGTGTTTGATAACTTAGCGGTAAAAAATGGCAAAATTAACATCAGTGGAGGCGATGTGGTGCTGGTCATCAAGGGCGATCTCACCACCAGCGGCGGTGGTCCTAGAATCGATATCGCCGCGGGCAGCTCCTTAACCATCTTTGTCGAAGGCAAGGTCAACATAGGCTCTTCGGGCCAAGTGGTCGCCAAAGGCAGCATTACCAATACAGGTAAGCCTCCCGTGTCCATTTATTCTTCCTATGCCAGTGCCCGTGACAACGACGTAGGCATTACCCTTGCTGGCGATACCGATATGTATGCCTCGGTGTATGCGCCTAAATCTCATGTTAACGTCACCGGCTCCGGGGATATCCTAGGCGCGCTACGGGGTAAAACCGTCGCCATCAGTGGCGCCGGCGGCATGCACTATGATGAGGCCCTAGCGGATTTACAAGTAAAAACAAACGTAAAATATACCGCCTTTGCATCATTACATTACTACTACCCCACTTACGAATAAGCATTTTTAAGCTCGACCATGGCGGATCAATTAACCTTGATATCACCATGGTCGTCGGCCTTGTCTTACGCTTAACTAAAGCGATAGCTAAATCTGTTGCAAAAGGGTTTGGTATCGCAGTCGTTGCTTACCCCTGTATTATTGGATCAACTTATACAAGGTAGGCGCATCCAATACGCTCAAATAATCTTGATAATCTAAGCCTTGCTCAACCACAAATTCCGTCAATAACTGTTTACTGATTTGCAGCAGCTCAGCACCATCCCACGCCTTTTCTAAGTAATGGTCGATATGGGCTTGGTTGACGGCCTTAATGGTATCGGCATGGGTCGCAAGGCCCGTTAATAATATTTTTCTAATGCTGCGAAATCTGGGCTCATTAGCCAAGTCCGTTAATAACTGGACGCCGGTTTTGACCGGCATAACATGATCGGAAATGATCAATGCCACTCGTTCACCATTGGCATCAAGCTCGTCCAACAGCTCTTCACATTCCCCTGCCGACTCGCATTCTTCGATATTAAAATAGCTTGCCAGCGGGGCTAAATCACGCACCACGGCCGATAACACTTCGCGCTGATCATCAACGCAAATAATGTTAATTGTTGTCATTGTTTCCCCCTATAGGCAAGGCAACCGTAAAACAAGTCTGACCGGGTTCACTCGTCACACTTAAGTTACCTTGATAACTCGAAATAATTCTTTGGCAGATAGATAACCCCAACCCTAATCCAAACGACAAGCCGCCTTTTTTTGTCGTCATATCGGGCTGAAAAATATGGCGGATAAGATGAGGGGCAATCCCCGGTCCATTATCCGTTACCTCGACATAGATGCAGTCGTGTTTATGATAAGATTTGATCCGTAACATCGGCTCAGGATTAGGCTGGCTTAACAAGGCTTCATAGGCATTTTTTATCAAGCTGACCCACACTTGCACCCATTCACTGTGGCTGGCCGTGATCAAGGGTAATTCCCCCGCTTGCACGCGAATTTGAATCGCACGGCTATGGCTGCTCATTAAATCTAACGCATGATTGATGGTTTCATTCATGTCTAAACCAAATTTGCGCTCGGTATCACTGACCCCCAATAAACGCACCGATTTGATGATGCCAGTCGCATGGTTAACCGCATATTTTAACTCTCGAAAATCGCGCCCCAGTTGCCAAAAGTCGGCGTATTCATCAAGACGTTGTAGAAACCCCTTGCCTAATGCCAGTACGTCGTCTTCATGATTAAAAATGCGCGCCAATGCCTTACCTTGATCGCGGCCAACACCTAGCTTTTTCTCAAACAACTTGCCCCGCTCACGTAAGGTTTTACTGTCTGGTGGGCGTTTCGAGTCTAATCCGGCACGAAAATAGTGATGTTGGGATGCAAAGTGTTGAGCAAAATGGGCATCCATAAAACGCTCAAAATAGGCACTTTTGGCAGAGATAGCCCCGAGCGCATTATTCAGCTCGTGAGATAACCCCGCCGCGAGCTGACCTATGGTCGACATCTTTTCGGCTTGCATGACTCGCTGCTGGGCCAACGTATGCTCAATTTGTGCATCTATAGCTAAGATCTGGCGCTGGGATAACTCGTTAACTATCACAGGCATGAATTGCTGCTCTAAGGTGCCAAAGGTCTCTTGCTGTTTCGCTTTAACATGTTTATCAAGGTACGCCAGCTGGCAATCAGACGTGGCCACCACCCGAAATCTCGCTTGGTATGAGCCCGAAAAGAAACTATGAACGCCGGTAAAAGATAAGGGCGTAAATTGGTTTAATTCGATAAACTCACTGTGTTCATCCACACGGTAATACGCCGTTAAACGCCCCTTTAATAACAAATACAAACGTTCATTGGCTTGGCCCTGCTCTAACAGCAGCTCACCAGACTTTAGGGTCAATTGACGGGTCGGCGCTAAAAAGTATCGCTGTTGTAACTGTTCAATCGCCGCACTGATATCGCCATTATGTTGCATTAGATAAACCCAATCAGCTGGAGCACATAGACCATGGCAAAGGTCATCAACAAGCCGATGATACCGATACTCACGCCCACCTTAGCCATTTGCTGAGTATTTATGTGCCCAGAGGCATGAGCAAGGGCATTAGGCGGAGTACTGATGGGCAGTGACATGCCTAACGAAGCGGCAAAGGTCACACATAAAATCAAGGCGACTTGGCCACCATAAGGTAATAAGGAATGCATCGACATCCCCAGCGCGGCAACAATCGGCATCAACAAGTTAGCCGTGGCGGTATGAGACATGAAATTGGCCATCAACAAGCACAACAGCGAAGCCCCAGCGATAATCACCAAGGGCGAAAACTCACCAAATGGGATAGCGGCAACGGCATTGGCCGCCAGACCGGTTTTTTCTAAACCAAGTCCGAGGGCAATACCGCCGGACACCAGCCATAACACATCCCAAGAAATCTTTTTTAAGTCCTCTTTGGTAATAATTTTAGTGACGGAAAAAATCGCCACTGGGATCAAGGCCACCACATAGGCATTCATACCGTGAATACCGCCCATCAACCAAAGTAAAATGGTCAGGGTAAAGGTCACATAGACAATGATGGCTTGAGGCGTTTTTAAAAATCGTCCTTTAATTTCTAGGTTAATTTTGTCGGTTTCCGCTGGAAACAAATAGCTTAATAACAACCAAGAAATAAACAGCAGTATGATCACAAAGGGCACGCCAAAAGCCATCCATTCACCAAAGGTGATCAAGTTATCCCCGACTAAATACTTAAGTGCAATGGCGTTGGGCGGCGTACCTATGGGTGTGCCTATGCCACCCACGTTCGCGGCCACAGGAATGGCCAAGGCAAAACCCACTTTGCCTAGATCGTCTTTTGCAAACACGGCCAATACCGGCGTTAAAATGGCCAGCATCATGGCGGTCGTAGCGGTATTGCTCATAAACATAGAGAAGGTGGCCGTGATCACCATTAACCCTAACATGACAAATTTAGGCTGTTGGCCGAAAGGCTTGAGTAACACCCTAGCCAGATTGACATCTAAACGATACTTAGTCGCCGCCATCGCAAGAAAAAACCCGCCTAAAAACAGCATGATGATGGGTGACGAAAAGGTAGCCATAATGTCTTTATAGCTCAATAAGGTGCCTAAATCGGGGCTGGGAATTTTTGTAAACCACAGTCCTTTATCAGAAACCAATAGCAGCTCTAACACGATGATCAATACCGAAGTGGCATAAATGGGAATAGGCTCAAGTACCCAACATAAGGCGGCAAGAACAAATAAGGCGATGATTCTTTGTTCGGCGATGGTGAGCTGATCAATGGGAAACCAGGACAAAGGCATCAATAAGATGATTAAAGGAGCCAAGATAGGTAACAAATATTTACTGTAAGTTTTCATATATCCTTATCCCTGCTTGGGCCTGTTGACCTTTCGCGGTTAATTTTTGTTCGAGTGGGAGACACCCTGTCTAAAAGCGTTTTGAGCAAGGCGAGCAGTGTGTAGCTTAGCATTCTAAGTAAATACTGCTCAACGACGCACAAAACGCTTTTAGCCGAATCCGAAGGACAGCGTTTGTTGGTCATTTCTACTGCGTTAGCGCCTTTTCACATAGATGACTATGCTACAAAGATGCTGCCCACAACGATTGTTTTGTATAAATACCCAACAAATCGCTGCAAAAACAAGCTCAAAAGGTCAACAGGCCCTAGAGGTTGAGCATGTCATCGAGTGATAAGCGACTACTGTGGCAGGATAAAGAAAAATTTCTGTGAAATAGCGCAGAGTCCCCAACAACCGTGTTTGGTTTAGATCAATGAATAACCAGATCGGCGGCCATTGGGGCGCTAGGAATATGGTATTACCCTGTCGGCTCAGCCATTACGCCCCTTTAGATTGGGTGGAAATTCCTTGGGGCGGTTTGCTCAACGCCCACACCAAAACCACAAGACTACACAAAGTCCACAATCCGCCCCAAAACCAAGTAAAACCAAAAAACTCTTGAGCCAGCATGGCCGCATCTGACATCAAATTGGCATGGATGATGGTATCTTGGAAGACATCGTAAGGCACATAACACAAGCTGGCTAAACCGATCAGTTGCAATACACTCGCTTGCCAAAATCGTGAGAAGTAACAGCGGCACAAAGCAAAACCAAGAGCACTGATGAGACTAAACAGTAAGGTAAACCAAGAGCCAAAGAAAAACAGGCCAACGAAAAGCAATACCGCAACCATTAGCCATAACAGGTTATTAATGTGGCTGTAACGGTATAACAAGGCCCCACATAAAATAGAGCCAAGATAGCCCGCCGACAAAATGAGAAAACGACTGCCGCCTTGAGAAATAACATGGCCGGATTGATCAGGCGCAACCACAAAGCTCACCACCGAGCCTCCTGTTAACCACGTCATTAGCGCGTGGCTAAATTCGTGGAAATACACCACTAATACTTTTAGCGGCAACACCCAAATTGTGTGCCATGCTAAATACAAAATCATCACTAACAGGCAGGTTAGGATTAAACGATAGTGATACATGCTAAACCTCGAAACAATTTTATAATTTTGTGACAGTATGCCCTGTTGTTCTGATTGAAAACTAGCCCTTTTTTCTGAGAGACTAATACCTACTGCCTGTTTTTTGTCAGTTAACGCACCAAGAAATGATTAACATTCTTGTCAGTTAGCGAGAACAAGATCCTGCTAACTGTATTTTTCACAGCAGGCAGAAAGTAAGCAAGGCTAAACTGCTCATCAGGTTAACAACCCATGATGGCCAAGGATCAGGGCATCATTTATCGAGAGTGCTCGATACATCGGAGAATGAAAACACCTCATGGTTGAAAAAAGAAAACTCACCGGATTGCGCTCTAAACTCATGCTGGCATTTTTAATGTTCAGCATTGTGCCCTTTTCAACTATTTCTATTCTGTTTTTATATTCCTATTCCAAAGATTTAACCCAGCAAACCACCAGCCACCTTATTTCTGTTCGCGAAATCAAAAAAAGCCAAGTCAGTGACTACTTTAGAGAACTAAAACAACAAGCGAGCTTATTTTCACAATCGGATTTTGCAAAAGCCTCCATCGGTCGTTTTTATGGTTTTAGTGCTGCATTTGAGCGCCTTGGTGTGAGCATTGAGAGTGCGCGGCTTAACGCCCAGCAATTATTTGAGCCCGGCAGTTGGGATCAATACCGTGAAGGGATTACTTTTGATGGCGACGATAAATTTAAATCCGTTGATCAAGGCGACGGCTTATATAAACGGGTCCACCTGAGATATCACAAAGAATACGCCAAACTGGTACGCGAGTCAGATTTTTCCGATATTTTGCTGGTGGATGAAAATGGCAATGTGGTCTATTCGGTCACCAAGCAAGCCAGTTGGGGCACCAACCTGATTACAGGTCAATATAAATCATCGGCATTAGCAGAGTCATTTCAAAAGCTTAAGATCCAAATGGATCAGGTTAAGAATCCCTCTGAGCTTTTTCACTTTACCGACTTTTCACTCAACCCCCTCACCAATGAAGTCGTGGCTTATCTTAGCTTACCCATCATGCAACATTCCTATGTGCGTGGTGTGATTATTTTTGAAGTCGCCAACGCAGGCCTTAACACCTTAATGAGCGACCGCGAAGGATTAGGAGAAACGGGCGAAACCTTTGTTGTAGGTCAAGATCACCAGCTGCGCTCCTCGCTAGGGCTAACGCCAGACTATTCCGTCATTAATAGTTTTACTCAGCGCCAATATGCGATGAACTCAGAGCCCGTCAACCAAGCTTTAGCCGGTGAAAATGGCGCCGGACGCTTTGATAGCTATCGTAATGAAGAGGTATTGGCCGCTTATACTGAGATCGATGTATTTGGTCAATCTTGGGCATTAATTTCAGAGATATCGGTCGATGAAGCCTTTGCCCTCACCCGGCAACTTGAAAAGCTAGTGCTCTCTTTTGCGTTCTTTTCGGTGTTGCTGTTTATTATGTTCTCGCGCTGGTTATCCAATACCATTACCGCGCCGTTACTTAATTTAACTTGGTCGGCAGAGTTGGTGGCAGCGGGCGACCTAGAAAAACCCATTCGCGGCGCTAACCCCGAAGGCGACGAAATTTGCCGCTTAGCCCACAGCTTTGCCCATATGCAGTATTCCGTCAGAGAAAAATTACAATTAATCAATCAGCAAAAGCAAGAGTTAGAAAGCCAGGTTGAATTAATTCAACAACAAAATGAAGAGCTGCAACAGGCGGATAAGCTCAAAGATGAGTTTTTAGCCAATACCTCCCATGAATTAAGAACACCTATCCATGGCATTGTCGGCATGGCCGAATCCATGATCGCAGGGAGTGCAGGCGAACTCAGCGAAGCACAGCGCCAACAGCTGTCGATGATCATTCGCAGCAGTGAAGGATTAGCGCGTTTGGTCAATGATTTATTGGATTATCACAAAATGCGTTATGGCCAATTGCCTATCAAGCTGCAAGCCATCGACCTTAAATCCATTATTAATTTGGTGTTTGAGCTTTGCCACCATCTGACAGGCAACAAGCCACTGCGCTTAATTAACCACTGCCCCGATGACTTACCCGTGGTCTACGCTGATGAGCTCAGGCTCGAGCAAGTGTTATATAACCTGATAGGTAATGCCATCAAATACACACCCGAAGGTAAGGTGGTACTCGAAGTAGAAACCTTTGATGACTACTTGCGCATTACCATTACCGATACGGGCATCGGTATGACGGAAGAGCAGCTCAAACATATTTTTGAGCCTCTGGTGCAAATCCGTAATAACAGAAATCATGCCAAATCAGGCTACGGACTGGGTTTATCCGTCAGCAAACAATTGGTTAACTTAATGCATGGTGAGCTGAGTGTGACCAGTAAACCGGATCTTGGCTCTGTCTTTAGCTTCACCTTACCAGTACATGAAAATCAACAGGAAACGCCGTTAAAAGCGGTGGCGAGTCCGCAAAGCCATTTAGTACTTGATGAAGCCCTTGATCTTAAGCCCATCGCCACGAAACCTAAACCCATTACCCCCATTGCTGAAGATGCCCATACCATTTTAGTGGTGGATGACGAAGTCATTAACCTGCAAATCATGCAAAATCTATTAACCTTGCAGGGTTATCACGTTTATTGTTGCCAAGATGGCCAAGAAGCCTTAGCCGTGCTAGAAGTTGAAAAGCCTGACTTGATGTTGGTGGACATTATGATGCCAACCATGACTGGTTTTGAGCTCTGCCAGAAGGTACGTGAACGCTTTGATCGTCTCACCCTGCCCGTGATCTTTTTAACGGCATTAAATCAGCCTAAAGATCTACTTGAAGGGTTTGAAGCCGGGGCCAATGACTACCTCGTCAAACCCTTTTGTAAAGATGAGCTTTACGCACGTATTAACGCGCACATTCAAGCCAAACTGGCCAATGACCATCGCATTGAAAATAAATTACTGAAACAAGAGATCTCCCAGCATATCAACACCCAGCGAGGCCTACATCATACTCAAACCAAGCTGTTAACCATGTTGGAAGAAGCTGACGAAGCCATTTTGAGTATCACCGCCCAAGGCACCATCGACTTTGCCAGCAGCGGCGCTGCGATGTTATTTGATATTGAGCAAGATTTATTGGCGAACACGCATATCGATCAATTACTTGTTACGCCATTCAAAGCTCAACTGGAAGCCAACCATAATCACAAAAGTGAAGTACAAGTATTTGAACTGGCATGTAAAGGTACCAGCGGGCCATTTAGTGAAATGGTGACAATTTCACCTACCAGTAATGGGGTTTCGCGAGGCTGGAGTATTATTTTTCACTGCATGCCACAAGCAGATGGCGTGCGCCAACCGCGTCACAGCAGTGAGAAAGTCGCTGCATTAACCAGTGCTATCAATTCGTTATCCAAATACGTACTAACCACAGATCAGCATTTGATTAACGAGTTACGTGCGTTAGGGCCTGACTTTGCCAAGCTTGCCGACAAACTAAGCAGTGATAACGATGGCGACCGACTACGCAATCAAATTGTCGACACCATGAAAACAGCACTTGAACTTTGGCAAGAGTCCACAGGTAAAACCAAGATAGAGCTAGCGGAAAAAAGCAAGCTTTGGCGAGTCTATTTAGATCGAAGTTCACTGCAAACCCGAACTCTGGATAAATATTTACAAATAGACACGCTGCCAAAATCCCCTCGTTGGCGCACCGTATTAAGCACCGCTGAATACGTTTTATCACACTGTAAATTAACGCCTGAGCAAAAAGAGACCCTAGAGCAAGCCAAAGCCGCCCTAAGATCACAAGTCAACAAATCAGAAAATTAAACTCTCTATCCTGATCATACCCTTACGGGGTGATCAGGATCACAAGTCTCAAACTTGTCAATAATCTCTCTTTAATATCGATTCTCATTTTGAACGTGACCTAACTCACAAACCCTTAGATTGTGATCAAAAACGATTCAATTTTGGTCGCTTTATTTGCATCAAGAAAAAAGCTAAGTGATTGTTTTAAAACAACTAAATATAGTTAACGGCGAGATTAACGTGAGTTGCTTCACGCTTAACGAAATCGACGACAAAAACATTTGCGTGTTGGCGCTGAAATTGGTGTTATATAGCCCGTTGGTGACAAACATTAATCGAGTCATTTGTCGATAAGACAAAGGAACTCAAAATACCAGCGGTTGGACAAGCGGAGGTCCAAAAGGATCAAAGTTTGTTCGCTTCTCATATACAAGGAATGGAAAAGGAATTGTTATGCTTGCTAAGTTAACGAAAATTTCTACCGCAGTAGCAATGGGTGCTACTATGATGGCAGGTGCTATCTCAGCTCCAGCTATGGCTGCTGAAAAAGCAACGCTTACTCTTGTTTCAGAAATGAAACCTGCTTGGGTTCGTAACTTCAACCCACTTACTGTTACTTCACGTCTAGCTACAACAAACCAATTCATTTACGAGCCACTACTTATCGTAAACGAAATCAAAGGTGGTGAAGTTGTTTACCGTCTAGCTAACAAACATTACTTCTCTGAAGACCTAAAAACTGTTTTCTTCGAACTGAAGAAAGACGTTAAATGGTCTGACGGCGAATCTTTCAACGCTGATGACGTAGTTTACTCTCTAGGTCTAGCTGCTGAAGGCGGTGCTTTCGACGTAGCTGGTATCGGTTCTAAAATCTCTGGCGTTAAAAAAGTTGACGACTTCAAAGTAGCTGTAGAGCTAGCTGAAGTTAACACTGGCGTTGTTTCTGAAATCGTTCGCGCACCTATCGTTGCTGAGCACGTATTCTCTAAGCAAGCTGACCTAGCTACTTTTGCTAACGAAAACCCAGTAGGTACTGGTCCTTTCACTCAAGTAGATACGTTCACTCCACAACTATACGTTCAGTGTCGTAACCCTAACTACTACGAAGCTGACAAGCTAGCTGTTGACTGTATCAAGATGCCACAGCTTGCTAACAACGACCAGCTACTTGCTGCTGCTATCAAAGGCGACCTAGACTGGACTTCTGCGTTCATTCCAGATATCGACCGTGTACTTGTTAGCCAAAACAAACACTACCACTACTGGTTCCCAGCGGCTGGTTCTGCATCTTTCATGGTTAACTTCAAGACTCCAAACGAGAACAACGCTAAAGCGTTCAACGACGTAAACTTCCGTCGTGCATTCTCTATGGCCCTTGACCGTCAAGCTATCGTAGACATCGCTGGTTACGGCTACTGGTCTGTAAACGAATACCCAGATGCACTAGGTGACCAATTTAAAGCTTGGGCTAACCCAGATGTAGCTGCTAAGTACGGTAAGTACAGCAAATTCAACATCGAAGGCGCTAAGAAACTTCTTAAAGAAGCTGGCTACAAAGACGTTGACGGTGACGGTTTCGTAGAAAACAAAGACGGCTCTAAGATCGAATTCAAGATCCTAGTACCAAACGGTTGGTCTGACTTCGTAAACACAGTACAAATCGGTGTTGAAGGCCTACAAGAAGTGGGCATTAACGCAAGCGTTTCTACTCCTGAGTTCTCTATCCTAAACGAGAAAGTTATGTCTGCGGACTTCGATGCTCAGTTCACTAACTACTTCGCAGGTCCAGATCCATACATGTACTACAACACGGCTTTCCATTCAGAGCAAATGGACAAAGCGCGTTTCGGTGGTCACCACAACGTAGACAAAGAGCTTGACGCCCTAATCGACGGTTTCAACAAAACTGGCGACCAAGACGAGAAGCTGAAGATTGTTTACCAAATCCAAGAGAAGATTGGTTCTAACCAAACGACTATGGCTGCGATGAGCACGAACTACAACTACCAGTACAACACTAAGCGTTTCACTGGTTGGTTCAACGAAAGCAACCCACAAGCACGTCCAGTAGTATGGCCTGATACGCCAGAGCGTCTACTTCACGTACTAAATCTTAAGCCAGTTAAATAATTAACTGACTAAGAAACCAAGCCTCTCCCCCGGGAGGGGCTTTACTTTAACGTAAACCTTCTTATTCGACCCTTTTACACTCGCGTATCCCCTTTTGGATACACATCTGGAAACAGCTAGAGTGACCCGAATAGAAGCAATAAAATAGGTGTAGAGATATGGGATTTATATTAAGACGTCTCGTCTTTTACTTTGGTGCCTTTTTGGTAGCCGTAGTAATTAACTTCTTCTTACCGCGCATGATGCCCGGTGATCCAGTTGATGCGATGCTTGCCCAAGGTGCAAGATTTACCGCTGAGCAAATTGCAAACTTACGTTTGACCTTCGGTGTCGATCAACCTCTTTATCAACAGTTTTTTACTTACCTAGGTGATGTATTCACATTAGAGCTAGGTAACTCAACCTTCTTCAGTAACATGCCCGTTGCAGAAGTACTGGGTAACGCATTTTGGTGGACTCTGTTCCTAACAGGTACAGCAACTGTACTTGCGTTTATCTTCGGTGCGACACTGGGTATTGTTGCCGCTTGGTACCGTGGTGGTAAGTTCGACAGCTTCGCGTCGCCCCTATCTCTGGTACTACAAGCCACACCTCAGTTGGTGTTTGGTATCGTTGTACTGTTCTCCCTTGGTGTAACTTGGGACTTAATCCCAATCAGCTACGCGTACGACCCTGAGCTAACGCCTACCTTTAGCTGGGAATTCATCAAAAACGTACTTCACCATTCCATTGGTCCAATCTTCTGTATCTTTATCGTACAGCTAGGTGGTTTCTTGGTACCAATGCGTAACAACATGATTAACTTACTTAACGAAGACTACATCACCATGGGTAAGGCAAAAGGCCTATCAAATACTCGCGTGATGTTAAACTACGGTGCGCGAAATGCCATCCTACCAAGTGTAACCGCCCTTTCTATGGCGCTAGGTTTCGTTGTAGGTGGTGCGCTAGTTGTTGAGGTTATCTTCAACTACCAAGGTCTTGGCTCAGTACTTTATAACGCCATTATCAACCGTGACTACCAGCTAATCCAAGGCCAGTTACTTATCATGACCGTGTTCATGCTAGCGTTTAACTTCTTAGCCGACGTGCTGTATGTATTCTTAGATCCTCGTCTTCGTAAAGGTGGTAAGTAATTATGGACTTTATCAAATTATTAACGCGTAATAACAAGGCCCTTGCCGGTCTATGTATTGTGTTTTTCTTTATCGTTATTTCGGTTTTTGCGCCTTTTATCACGCAATATGATCCAGGCAAACGTGTGACTAAATCTCACGTAGAGCCAAGCTCTGAGCACGTATTAGGTTCAACGCGTATGGGGCGTGACGTATTTGCACAAACCCTATACGGCGGTCGCGTGTCACTGGCTGTTGGTTTCGGTGCCGGTATCATCGTTGTCGCCATGGCGGTAGCGATTGGTATCACAGCGGGTTACTTTGGCGGTGTTATCGATGAAACCTTAAGCTCATTAATGAACATCATGCTGGTTATCCCACAACTGCCACTCTTGATGGTACTGGCGGCCTTTATCGGGGAGGTGTCTCCGATGGTCATTGCCATGATAATCGGTCTCACCTCCTGGGCTTGGGGCGCACGTGTTGTTCGTTCACAAACCCTAGCCGTACGTGAGAAAGAGTTCGTGGTAGCAGCACAAGTATTAGGTGAACCATCTTGGCGCATCATCCTAATTGAAATCCTACCTAACTTGATTTCAATTATCGGTGCAAGCTTCATCGGTTCTGTTATCTACGCCATCATGACTCAAGCAACGCTAGAGTTCCTAGGCCTAGGTGACCCAACCTCAGTAACTTGGGGTACTCAGTTATTTAACATGCAAAAAACCTCAGCTATTCACATCGGTGCATACTGGGAAGTGTTCTCTCCAATTGTTGTAATCGCTTGTGTGGGTGCAGGTCTTGCCCTACTTAACTTCGCGGTTGATGAAATTGCTAACCCACAACTACGTTCACACGTTGGTCTAAAACGTTGGAAGCAAATCACTGCGCAAAAAGAAGCAGAAGCACTACAGCAACAAGAAGGAGCAGCATCATGAGTGTAAATCAAGCTAACGCATCAGTTCATGATAAGTCAGAAGTTCAATTATCTGTGCGCAACCTTTGTGTTGACTACATTACAGCTAACGGTGATGTGCGCGCAGTAAACAATGTATCTTTCGATATCGGCCGCGGTGAAGTATTCGGTTTAGCAGGTGAGTCAGGTTGTGGTAAATCAACCGTTGCTTTCTCTGTATGTCGTCTGCATAAGCCACCTGCGTTTATCTCTGGCGGTGAGATCATCTTTAATGGTCGCGATATTCTGAAATTCGATGATGAGCAACTACGTCAATACCGTTGGAAAGAATCGGCCATGGTATTCCAAAGTGCGATGAACAGCTTAAACCCTGTTTTAACTCTGGAAGAGCAATTCTGTGACGTACTACTTGCGCACACTAACATGACGCGTCAAGAGTGTATTAAGCGTGCAGGTCAGCTACTTGAAGTGGTTGATATTCACCCTAGCCGTCTAAGCGACTACCCACACCAATTCTCGGGTGGTATGCGTCAGCGTCTCGTTATTGCAATCGCTCTGGCCCTTAACGCAAAACTCATCATCATGGATGAGCCGACTACAGCTCTTGACGTAGTGGTTCAGCGTGAAATTTTGCAAAAGATTTACCAGTTAAAAGAAGAGTTTGGCTTCTCTATTCTGTTCATCACCCACGATATCAGCTTAATGGTCGAGTTCTGTGACCGCATCGGTATCATGTACGCGGGTGAGCTTGCAGAAGTGGCGCCAGCGAAGAACATTTTAACTAAACCAAACCATCCATACACCGAAGGTTTGGGTAATGCGTTCCCTCCTCTACACGGTGAGAAGAAACGTCTAGTGGGTATTCCAGGTACACCTTTGAACCTGTTTGAAGTACCAGTAGGCTGTCGTTTCCAAGCTCGTTGTCCTTATGTTAAGGACGTCTGCCGTAAAGAGTACTGTACACTAACTGAGATTGCGCCAGGTGAATTCTCTGCGTGTCATCTACACAAAGATGGCGTAGTGGATATCAAATCATTAGAGCAGCAACCGGTTCAGGGCTAGCATTGAGAGAAGCATTATGAGCAATAATAATCCAATAATCGAAGTAAAAAATCTGGTTAAAGATTTCCCAATCAATGCTAACGCGTTGAAAAAGAGCCACATGCGCGCGTTGAACGATGTATCGTTCAACCTATACAAAGGCCGCGCACTCGCCATCGTAGGTGAATCAGGCTCAGGTAAATCAACCAGTGCAAAAATCATCGCAAAAATGTACAGCCGCACCGCAGGTACGGTTAAGTATCACGGCCGTGATATCGATGAGTTCAATCAAAAACAATCTTTGATGGAATACCGTGAAAGCGTGCAAATGATTTTCCAAGACCCATTTGGCTCTTTGAACCCAACGCACACAATTTTCCATCACCTAGCGCGCCCGCTGCTACTGCACAAAAAAGTAAGCAGCAAGGCTGAGCTACCTGAGCGTATTTACGCCCTACTTGAGCGCGTAGGTCTAACGCCTGCAAAAGAAACCGCTGAGAAGTTCCCGCACCAATTATCTGGTGGTCAACGTCAGCGTGTTAACATTGCACGTAACCTAGCGGTTGAAGCTGAAATCATCCTTGCCGATGAACCGACTTCAATGCTTGACGTGTCTATCCGTCTAGGTGTTTTAAACCTAATGGAAGACATGAAAAACGACGGCATCTCTATGATGTACATCACTCACGATATCGCCACTGCGCGTTACTTAGCAGAAGATATCGGCGTAATGTACGTAGGACACCTAGTTGAATGGGGTGAAGTAGATGAAGTACTACAAAAACCTGCACACCCTTACACGCAGCTATTGATGTCTGCAGTACCGGATCCAGAGAAGAGTATCCACGACAACCTTGAAGGTGGTCGTAAGGGTGAAATTCCACTTTGGACCCCTGAAAGTGTAGGTTGTCCGTTCTCTGGCCGCTGTCTACAAGCCATGGATAAGTGTAATCAAGCGCTACCTGAGCCAAAAGAGATTGCACCTAACC
Source organism: Motilimonas eburnea (assembly GCF_021295345.1). Classification (GTDB taxonomy): domain Bacteria; phylum Pseudomonadota; class Gammaproteobacteria; order Enterobacterales; family CBDFNC01; genus Motilimonas; species Motilimonas eburnea. The sequence continues at coordinate 243,164 of NZ_JAIMJB010000001.1, read as the reverse complement.
ACTTCGTTCGTTGTTTCTTGCACGAGTAAGTAGAACAAAATAATTAAGGATCCTGCCATGCAACTATTGACTAACCATATTGGTTATCAAGTAGGCGCAAATAAAGTGGCAGTCATCAAAGCAAAAGCCGGACTTGTGATGAGCCCGGCTTCTTTGATTTCATGCCAGGATAAAAGCGTAACTTTTAGTGCCGAAGTTGAGCCACAAGGCCAAGTTGACCAGTGGAGCGACTGGTATTTCTATAAGATAGACTTCAGTGAATTTGATCAACAAGGTGAGTTCGTCCTCGAGGTTGAGTGCGAAGGACAGCGCTATACCTCACACCGTTTTACTATCGCGCCCGAACTGTTACTAAACCGTACCCTGTCTGATAACTTGTTCTACTTCAAGGGCCAACGCTGCTCTGGTAAGTTTGATAAAGCCGATCAAAACATGCCGTTTTGGGAAGATGAAAGCCGTACCAAAGACGTGCGCGGCGGCTGGTTTGATGCCAGCGGCGACATGAGTAAATACCTTAGTCACTTATCTTTCTCTAACTACCTAAATCCACAGCAAATCCCTATGGTGGCGTGGAATTTAGTACGTTGTTATCGTGAGCTAAGCAGCAGCGATGACATCATTAAGGTCAACTTAAATAAACGTATTTTAGACGAAGCCCTACACGGTGCTGACTTCTTAGTCCGCGTACTCGATGAAGAAGGTTATTTCTATATGACCATTTTCGATCAGTGGAGCAAGGACGTAAACAAGCGCCATATTTGTGCTTATGAAACCCAAAAAGGCATCAAGACACAGCAGTGGCAAGCCGCATTTCGTCAAGGCGGAGGCGTGAGCATTGCCGCCCTAGCCGCTGCATCTGGGCTACCTGCCGAGGGTGAATTTAGCCCTGAGCAATATTTAGCTTGTGCAGAAAAAGCCTACGCGCACCTTTGCGCGCATAACATTAGTTATTGTGATAACGGCAAAGAAAACATCATCGACGAATACTGTGCACTACTTGCAGCGGTTGAGCTGTATAAAGCAACCAACAACAGCGAATACCTGGCTGAGGCTCAGCGCTGGTCAGCACGTCTGCAACAGCGTCAAGTTAGCGATGAGCAAGTCGAAAACTTCTGGGTGGTAGAGCAAGATAGTGATCGCCCTTATTTCCATGCCGCAGAAGCTGGCCTACCCGTGATCAGCTTGTTGGAGTACAGCCAAATTGAGCCCGATAGCCAATTACGTGAGCAAGCCCTTGCCAGCGTTAAAAAGGCCGTGGAGTTTGAGCTGGCTATTACTGCCGAAGTGACCAACCCGTTTGGGTATGCGCGTCAATACATCAAAGCCGTGGATCAAGCTAAACCACGCACCTCATTCTTTGTGGCACAAAACAATGAGTCTGGTTATTGGTGGCAAGGTGAAAACGCACGCTTAGGCTCACTGGCCGCCGCCACTAAAATGGCTGCACAGGTGTTTGCCGGTGACGAACAATTAGCATCGTCATTGCGCAGCTTTGCCCAGCAGCAACTTAACTGGGTGTTAGGCTTAAATCCATTTGATGCTTGTATGCTTTATGGTCACGGTCACAACAATCCTGAGTATGTCGATGGCTATCCAAGTGCACCTGGCGGCATTTGTAATGGTGTCACCGCAGGTTTTGACAATGAACGAGACATCGCATTAGTGCCTGAAGCACAAAAGGATGACTTTTTCCAAAACTGGCGTTGGGGTGAGCAATGGATCCCACACGCCGCTTGGTATATGCTAGCAATCACACTTAAGTAATCGTTAATTTCGCTTGGCTTATTGCCAAGTGAATCAACCCAGCGTGCATTAACGCCTTGTGCACGCTGACTATTTTTGGGGCTTATCTTGGCTATCGTACTTGAAATAACCGAACTTCGTAACGGTCAGAATAATTACAACGCTGACTTTACCTTAACTAATCTCAGCCAAGCGTCGATTTGTGATTGGACGCTTAACCTATTTCTTGTTGGACTATTAGAGCCAACAAAGTGTCGTCATGTTGAGCTAGTGCGCCAAGATGGTAGCTTTATCGAATTAAAACCCGCAACCTCGACGCAGCTATCACCAGGCGACACCTTTAATTTTACCCTGCAAGTCGATAAGTTAGCGCTTAATAAAATCACAGATTTACCATCTGGTATCTACCTGACAGAGCAAGCGACGCAGCAACTGCACCAGGTTGAATTTGCACCCTTTATCTTACCGCATGTTGAAGTCAGCAAGCGCGATCCCCTCAATCAGGCAGCGCCGCAGGCTTACCCGGTTATCCCTTTGCCTAACAAAGTAAGCTTAACGGCGGGAACCATCCCCAATCGACCGAATGTGTGGGTATCCGGCGCCGAGCAGCTAGTGCAAGAGTTGGAAGTGTTTAGCACTCAGCTACAACACCACAGCTTACAACCAGACAATGCCATTGAAGTGGTGTGTGAACAGCAAGGGCAAATACCCGCACAAGGCTACGAAATCCAGTTTGATCGCAAGATCACCATTTACGCCAGTGACAGACTCGGCTTTAGTCATGGCTTGACTAGCCTAGCCCAATGCCTCAATGCCAATCAGGATCTTCCTTGTGGCCAAATAGTGGATCAACCTCGATTCAATTATCGCGGCTTTATGCTCGACTGTGTTCGCCACTTTAGAAGCGTCGACAAAATCAAACAAGTGATCGATTTACTCAGTTACTACAAAATCAACACCCTACATTGGCATTTTACCGACGATGAGGCGTGGCGAATTGAGATAAAAGCGTTTCCAGCCTTAACGGAAAAAGCCGCTTTTCGTGGCCATGGACAAGCCATTGAATCGCAATTTGGCAGTGGCTCAGAGCCCTACGGTGGGTTTTATACCCAAGAGCAGGCCAAAGAAATCGTCGCCTATGCCGCCAAACGCCATATTCAAGTGATCCCTGAAATTGATATTCCGGGCCACTCACGCGCGGCCATTAAAGCGCTCCCTGAGTTATTGCTTGATCCAGCCGATCAATCACAATACTGCTCGGTGCAATTTTATAATGACAATGTGCTCAACCCGGCTTTACCTGGAACATACCAATTTCTGGACGCGGTAATTGATGAGCTTGCAGAGATCTTCCCAGCCCCCTACTTCCATGTGGGTGCGGATGAGGTTCCCGAAGGTGTTTGGGAAGGCTCACAGCATTGCCAACAAATGCTTAAAGATAATGGCTATCAAGACTTACGTGAGCTGCAAGGGCATCTACTAAGGTATGCTCAAGACAGATTACGTCAAAAAGGCAAAACCTTAATGGGCTGGGAAGAAGCCATCCATGGCGACAAGCTAGAAAAAGACGCCATCATCTTTGCTTGGCGTGGGGTGGAAAGTAGCATTGCTGCGGCAAACGATGGCTATCATGTGATTGCAACGCCAGCTCAGTACACCTATCTCGACATGGCTTACGATCGCTCTGAAGTGGAGCCTGGCACCACGTGGGCGGCTGATATAGAGTTAGATAAGGCTTATCATTACGAACCACTCAATCAGGATTTAACCCTCGAAGGGAAAGCGCGCCTTATGGGGGTACAATATGCACTATGGAGTGAGTTTGTCAGAACCGACAGTCAATTTGATTATATGGTATTCCCACGATTACTCGCCGGCGCTGAAGTTGCTTGGACCCAATCAGAGCAAAAGCAATGGCAAGATTTTCAAGCTCGCCTGAGCCTTCACTTTGATTACCTAGACCACTGCGGTATCAAGTATCGCCATTATAAATAGGTCAACTCATTGCTCTTAAAATGACGTTATCCATCCATAGCCCACCTTAGTTGGTGGGCTATCTCTTTTTTAAGCTTGCTCTGTCTGTGTTTTGCGCAGTAAATGTTGCCAAGCCAATGTTAGGAATCCAACCAAGGTTATCATGATCACAATCGCCGGCCCCGATGGCCAATCTAATCGCAATGATAACCAAGCCCCAAGCAAGATCCCTAACATCCCCATAAACCAAGCCGCCAATAGCTGCTTGTTACTGACAAATACAGAGGCGGCTAATGCTGGGACAACCAACATAGCAAACTCTAAATACACCCCTAGCGTTTGCACCAGCAATGGAATACTGACCGCGAACAATATGTAAAAACCAGCTCCCCTTAGCCACTGTATTCGCAACCAAAGTACCAGCAGTAAGACTAAGGCCAAAGTGGCCAGGCCAGCCACATCCATCCAACGAGACCAAAGTAGTTGCCCCTGTAGCAAGCTTGATGCATGTTCATGGGCACTCGGTATTTGACTGATCAGAATGATAGTGACACAAGTAGCCAAGACGTAAATACAACCTATCATAGCTTCTAAATGCGGTAATTTTGCCCTTTCCAACACAGCAATCAGCGCACCTACAAGCAAGGCCAACCCACAAGCACCGAAAAGAGATAGCCAAGTGCCGGACAAAGCGCCATCATGAGAATGAAATGCCAACTGCATGATCAGCATCCCCAATGCAGCAACTTGTGCCATGGCTAAATCAATAAAGATAATCCCGCGTTTTAATACTTGTTGCCCCAAAATAATGTTGCACAGCAAGGCCAAGAAACCGGCACAAAGTGGTGGCAATAGCCAATCAAACTCCTCCATTTAGTTAACGCTCCTCGGCGTCAACAATAAATCTATGCTGTTATTGATTAAGCCAAACAAATCACTGGCCGCATCGGTGCCTCCAACACTTTGCGGCAATACCACTACGGGTAAGTGATTACGCTGCGCTAACCAAGTTGCAGCATCATTGGTTTGGTGGGTTGCATAAACGATGGCATAGGTATCACGGGTATCCAGTTTACTCAAACTAGCCAAATGTGACATGGTGGGTGAAACACCGGGCTTAGGCTCTAAATCAGCCACTTGCTCCATACCTAGCCAAGCAAACAAGTATCGATAGGTAGTGTGATAGCCCACCACATGCTTACCCACTAAGGGCTTTGCCTTGGCTTTCCATACCTGCATTTGTTGCTGCCACTGATGCCTAAATTGCTCACCCGCTTTAGCGTAGTCAGCTTGGCTTGCGGGGTCGAGCTGTTGCAATTTTGCCGTCAGCGCCACTGAAATATTCACCATATCGGCAACGGCAAACTGCACGTGCGGGTTACCGCCGGCATGCACATCGCCCATTGAGCGGTCAACATGATCATGCTTGTCTAACACAGCCACATGCTCGGTGACAAAAAACAACCCACCTCCTGCAGCCGTCGCTTTTGTATTACGGCTTTGCCGTTGTAACTCAGGTAACCAGCCCACTTCCAACTCTGCACCCGAACAAATCACCAGATCCGCTTTACGCATCTTAGTGATCAGCGAAGGCCGCGCTTGAATGTAATGAGGGTCTTGAAACGCCGTGGTCGCACTGAAAACATCGGCATCTGGGGCATGTAGCTTGGCCAAGGATGCCCAATCAGGCTGACAGGTAAAGATATTAAGAGCAAACGCTGATGGGGATGCAAAGAGCATCCCGACCGTTAGCAAGGTTGAAAGGTTAAAATGCATGAGCGGCGTGTGCTCCAAAAGTCATGATGTACTGCAACGACACGATATTGTTTTTCTCACCGTGATAATCTTGTTGGCTAACTTGGCCACGAATAACACCGAAATGGGATGAGTGCCACGCCAACGCAAAATCAAGCTCTTGCAGCTTTTCATTCTCAAAATGACCATGGGCATGATCGCCATGGCCGTGGACATCATGCCCTTCGATATGATCGAAACGGCTAAAGCGCGTGCTAACCGACCACGACGGGGTAAACTGGTAGACGACTTCACCGTAATAGCCTGAAACCGAATCTTTGGCTCCTTCTAATGCACTAAATGGTGCATCCATTACATCATCTAAATACAGGTACTCGGAAGTAAAGCGAATATGTTGGTATTTATAGTTCCCTTGCGGTGCCCACTTCCAAGTAAAGTCAGCGCCATATAGCATGCGCCCAGTGTAAGCGGGACCATGGGAATGGCCGCCGTGGTCGTGATCATGATCGTCATCGTCATCAGCCCCATGATCGTGGTCACCACCAAATTGCATATGACCATTACCATTGCGCAATACACTTAACCCAAGCATCCAACTATGGGATTCACCGACATCCGCACCAAGAGAAAGTTTACCACTGTAAACACCAACGGTAGCGGGATCGTCAAACCCCGCATCCATTTTTTTACCTGATAAGGCTTCAAACGACAGGGCAAGGTAAAAATCCGTAGGCAGCAAAATACTGGCTTGAATACCATCGTCATAATAGTGCCCACCAAGCAACGCACGGTAAACACCTGGACGCTCAGTGAATGCATCTTCATGGGTATGCTTGCTATTGAGATAACCAAAGTTAGATAAAAAACGACCCGCTTTCACCTTAGTACCATATGGCAGCGCTAATGTTTCAATGAAGGCTTCCTCGAGTTCTATTTCGGTACTGCCGTGATGCGATTCAAACACACTGGTGAGTACACCACGAAATTTGTCATCCACGCTGGCACTTAAGCCAACTTCGGTATGGCCTAGGCCAAATCCTTCACCGCGGTGGGAAAACGCACGCTCACCGTCTTGGTAAAATCCATCTAATACGACACTGATATCTGGGCCTTTGATCTGTGATAGGGTATCCGCTGCCACATTCCCTGCTACGCCAAGAGCGACACTGCTCATCAGCCAAATCTTCTTCATACTGCTTTTTCCATAGTGAATAACAACAATAGCGAACATGAATAACGCATAGTCGACGTTGAAATGAGTCAACCGAGTAAATCTCCGCTTGCGTGGCGCAAATGTTATAGTATAACATTTCAATTAATCAAGTGATTGATAATTATTTTCACCGGTAATCGACACTTCATTTATAAGGAGCAGCAAAGACCATGATGTCAAAACGATTTTCTACTGTGAAATTAGCCATTTTGTTACCGTTTGGCTTAGCCTTATCGGCGTGCGGTAGTGGTAGCAATAACACAGCACAACAAAGCACAGATACCGATCCTGTCACGCCCAGCATTCAACCCAGTGCAGAGCCTACCCCACAGCCAGACCTATATGGTCGATTGGCTATCGCCGATGCCAATCAACCCAATGTGGCTCTGATTGATTTAGCCAACATGGCCACCATTGCCGACATTAGCCTGCAGAACCCAGCAAGTGCACTCTATCGCAGCCCCCAATCTGGATATGCTGTCGTGGTCCAACGTAAGCAAAACCTGGTTGAATTTATTGATTCTGGCATCACTGGCTCACAAACACGCTCGCCAAGTCTATTGGATTATAAAATTGACCAAGCTCTGCCCACCCACTTCGATGTAACCGCCGAAACCGCCGCTTTGTTCATTGATGGTGATAGCACTGCAGGCTTAAATGCGGGGTTCGTATTGTTAAGCGATACCAGTATCAAACAAGGTAAAGCATTAGCTGAACACCAGTTCAACCATGCCATGCACGGCACCGCACAGATCCGTGGTGAATTTGCTTTAACTACCTTACGCAGTGAAGACAGCACTTCCACCTTGCCTGATACAGTGGTGTTACTGCACCAACATGATGATCACTACCATGAAGAGACTGTTTTTGCGGATTTATGCCCTGGGTTACATGGCAGTACTCAAGGACCTAATTGGACGGTATTTGGCTGTGAGGACGGTGTCCTTGCGATTGAACAAAGTGGTGACGCGTTCGCCAGTGTGAAAATCCCAAACTTGGAAGGCATGGATAATGTCAGAATAGGCACACTTAAAGGCAGCCAAGGCCATGACAAATTCTTAGGTCTAACGCGAAGCCAACAAGCCTTCCTTGTCGATCCCGCTAGCAAAAGTATGACTGAGATAGCATGGCGCGATAACGCTGACACCCGATACCTAGCTTACACAGTAGACCATCACCAAGATCATTTTTTGGTGCTAGATAACCAGGGGTATCTCAACGTATTTGAAATAGAAGATGACTTTAAACTTGTAGCCCGCCCTCAAGTTTTCGCGGCGCCACCCGCGCTTGGCGAAGGTCAAAAGATATATATGACAACGTCGGGTAGCCAAAATACGGTATTTATTGCCAATCAAGGCAGTAATCAGCTGATTGCTTTCGACCTCGATCACCATGAAATCGACAGCACCATCGATTTAGCTTTTACACCTGCGCATCTTGCTTGGGTTGGTATCCCACAAACACCGACTGAACACCACCATTAATCAATGCCATGCATAGGGTTGAGCACGCTTCGCCCTATGCAACCTGTGGCCAACGCCTACAAACTTTCGTTGAGCGGTAAATAACAAAACATTTTTGCAACAGCATCATATTAAGCGCTATGGTTAGGTATATTTCTTATCCGAGCTGCCCACTATGTTTCACTTTAACCTTCTACACAGCCTATTACGCAGTCACTTTCAATTTAACTTTTTACTGCTACTCCCGTGTTTATTGCTCTTGTGTTTGGTATTCACCGGCCCCCTAATTGCGGCCACACAAATCAGTGATTCGATTTCGCCTGAGGCTGAAACAGGACGCACCAACAAAGAAGCCTTGCTCGCTAAGCAGCACCTAGTCGTTACCGCTAATCCTTACGCGAGCAAAGCCGCTTTTGCTATTTTAAAACAAGGCGGCAGTGCCATTGATGCCATGATCACCGCCCAATTAGTCCTTGGCCTTGTTGAGCCCCAATCTTCTGGCATCGGCGGCGGTGCATTCTTACTTTATTTCGATAACAAAAACCAAGCTTTACTCAGCTTCGATGGCCGAGAAACAGCCCCTGCAGCGGCCAGTGAGAACTTATTTCTCACCGCCAAGCAAAGCCCTATGGGCTTTTTTGATGCCGTAGTAGGCGGTCGCTCGGTTGGCGTGCCCGGCGTGATAGCCCTGATGTGGCAAAGCCACCAGCAATATGGAAAACTACCTTGGAAAACACTGTTTACCCCTGCCATTGAACTGGCACAACAAGGTTTCATTGTGTCGCCAAGGCTCGCTCAACTCGTTACACTTGACCAAAATAAATTAGGTCAACAGCCCAGTACCCGTGATTACTTTTTTGATCTCAAAGGAGAGCCCATCAAGGCGGGCGCTACCCTGCAAAACTTAGCTTATGCCGACTCCCTCAGCATCATTGCCAAATTAGGTAAAAAGGGGTTCTATCAAGGTCGACTCGCAAAGGCCATGGTTAACGCTGTTCAGCAGCACCCCACCAACCCGGGATTACTAAGTCTTGAAGACTTAGGTAACTATCAGGTCAAAACCCGCCCCAATATCTGTTTACCCTATCAACAAATTTATCAGGTTTGCGGCATGGGTTTACCGTCTTCAGGTGCGCTAACGGTGAACCAAATATTGGCATTAACGGAGCAAGCAGGATTAAGCCAATTAACTGCCGACAACCCACAGGCGTGGCGATTAATTGGCGATGCCAGTCGGTTAGCTTTTGCCGATCGCGCCAGATACATGGCCGATCCCGATTTTACGCCCGACTACAGCCATGCATTACTCGACAAAACTTACTTGAGCAAGCGTGCCAAGCTACTTGGTAGGAATATAGCGCTCAGCGATGTGCAAGCGGGAGAACTGAGCCTAGCGCCCGATACCGTCACGCAATTAGCCAGCCAAACCAGTGAGGCTTTACCTTCAACCACTCACTTAGCGATCCATGATAGGGATGGCAATATCGTCTCCATGACTTCCAGCATTGAGAATGCGTTTGGCGCAAGGTTAATGGTGGGCGGCTTTTTGCTCAACAACCAACTCACTGACTTTTCTTTTCAGTCTCACTATCAAGGCCAAGTTATCGCTAATCGAGTCATGGCAAACAAACGGCCACGCTCATCCATGTCGCCAACTCTAGTATTTAAACACAACAAACCTTATATGGCGTTAGGCTCACCGGGCGGCAGTCGCATCATTAACTATGTCAGTCAGGTATTGATCGCTCATCTAACGTGGCAAGTGCCATTACAACAAGCCATCGAGATGCCCCATTTGGTTAATCAAAGTGGTGTTTACCTGCTAGAGCAGGACACGCCAGCCACGCAGTGGCAAAGCGCGCTCGAAAAGCTGGGCTACAAAACCCAAGTGAAGCCATTAAACAGTGGCCTACATGGGTTTGTGATTACTGAACATGGCCTTGAATCGGGCGTTGACCCAAGGCGCGAAGGCTTAGCCGTGGGCGAGTAAGGATTTATTATTGCTAAACAGGGCCTTGAATCCGGCATAGCTCCAAGGCGCTAAGGCTTAGCCGTGGGCGAGTAAGGGTTTATTATTACTAAACATGGCCTTGAATCCGGCATGGCTCCAAGGCGCTAAGGCTTAGCCGTGGGCGAGTAAGGGTTTATTGTTGCTAAACAGGGCCTTGAATCCGGCATGGCTTCAAGGCACGAAGACTTAGCGCTGGGCCAATAAGTTAATCCCAATCAAACTCATAATACACATCAAATGCGTTATTAAGCCCGCTCACGGCTTCTAAGTAGAGTTTGGGCATCACTTCATAGCGCAGGGCAATTTCTGACATGGCGGTAAATAAGCCAATACCGTAACGGATCTGAACGCCCGGTAAAATGTAACCCGAAATATTCAGTTGTGAATCATCACCGCTACCACTGGAGTCAAGGGAAAGGTCTTTTACCCCTATGGCTTCACCTATTTGGTTGACCGTACCCGCACTTTGGCCTACCCCGAGGTTGATCAATACCGAAGTTAGCATGGAGCTGTCGCCACCATTACTGTCGATGGCTTTACCGCGCAATAAATAGGACAGGGCGTTTTGCTGATCCATGGACGGATCCGAGTAGATTTCGATTTCAGGAGCGGACACCGGACCTTCCAGTTTGATCCCCGCGGTAACCTTATCTTCGATAAGATTAGGATCGCGAATCGCATCAACCGATAAATAAGGTTGATCAGGTGAGCCAGAGAATAAAATCAGGCCTTTATTGATCAATAAATTCTGACCAAACGCGCGATAAGAGCCATCTTCAAGGCGGATCTCGCCATTGACTAACATCGGGCCGTCGACCTTTTTGGTCACCGCCAATTGCCCTTCTAAGTTTGACTTGAGACCAAACGCGTCAATTTTAACGTCATCGCCCAGCAGCAGCCTTAACTTCATCTTCATGGGCAACTCACTGCCATCAGTTTCAGCTTCACTGCTATCTATCACCACCACGTCATCGGAAACAGAAACAGCACTTGGCGGAAGGGATTTCACCACTATCAAGCCCTTAGGCACTAATACCTGGCCACTTAAGTCCATTTTGGCATCATCTAAGGTAAATTTAATATCTGGGCTAACAAACAATTGCACTTGTGACTGATGATCGATTTCGATATTGTCGCCTTTTAAGGTGACCCAAGCATCGACCCCTTGTGTCCAGTCTAATTCACCTTCTATTTTGGCGTCGCCATCTCCCGTATTCAGCTCCCCTGTTAACGTCGCTTGGGTGCCATTTAGTTTAATCTCAGTATTGATATCAGACATCCAAATAGGCAAACTGCCGCCGCCCAATTTACCATCCACTAGCTTGGCATCCCCCTTGATCACAGGCTCAAGTAACGGCCCACTTAAGTTAACGTCAAGATCAAATTTGCCCGCCATCTCTTCAATATCCGGCAGTAAATAATGTAATGCCTGCAACTCTAGCCCTTGATAACGTATCTTACCTTGGATAGCGCGATCCTGGTGATAAGGCTGTACCGACACATCCGCTTCCGCTTTACCTAGGTCAGCGGTATCCAGTAGCAAGTTAACGTTAGCCAAGGTTTTACCTAACTCTGCCTGCAAGGTCAGCACGTCAATGGGTAATTGATGGACTTGATTATCCTCATCGGTTGCTTCTAGCTTAATCTTATCACCCGCTAAATTAAGCCGGCCAATGGGCATCTCCCCGTTAGCCCATTTCGCACTTAAGTCGGCACTTAATGCGCCAGTGAGCGCCATTTGGCTTGGTAACAAGTGCTGTAGTCGCGTTAAATCATAATGTGTTATGGTCAGTCCACTCTCACCGGCCTCGCCAATGCGCGACGGATTAATGCAAAACTCACTCGGGGCAGATTGCCAGCATTGGCGTTCAAGGCGCAATTGATTCTTCAAGTAAGCTAACTTGCTCGCTTGTTGAAGCTGCCAGCGACCTTCTATGGTATTAAACCAGGCTTGCTCTAATTGCCCTTGCCAACCTTGTTCAACCCAAGTACCTGCTAAGGTGATCTCTGCGTTAACGGGCTCCCCCACCACGGCCAATGTAGCACGGTGATTAGCCGCGCCACCTTGGGCATCCAATTTAATCGAGTCAAACTTCATGTCCCCTTGTTGCACATCGGCTATCGTTAGGTTTATTTGTCCGTTGGGCTGTTTACTGGCTACAAGGTCACCGTTAAGGGCTAACGCATCGATGGTTAATGCTTGATAGGCAATGCCCTTGGCTGACAAGTTGACGTTCACTTTAGGACTGGCTAACGGGCCGGTGACGTTCAGTTTACCCACAACCGCACCTGCCACATCGGGAACAGATGAACTGATATCAGGAAAATCCAATTCTAAATTCAATGCGAGTTGCTGTTCAACTCGTCCCTTAGCATGCAGGCTGTTGTTACCATTGACCAATGAAAGTTGGGTGATATCCCACTGCATTTGACTGTTGCCAGCAGCTTGCCCTTTGACAGTTAACGGCTGTTCCATAAACTGGCCACTCAAATCTAACTGTTTAAGCTTGATTTGCCACTGCTCACCTTGCAATGCAAATTGGTGTTCAATCACACCATTTAACTGCGCCGGGTAATCAGGTGCTAATGAGGTGGTATCGATGTCTTTAACATCCAGTTTCCCTTGCCAAGATAGTTGCTCAGCCAACGTTAATTGGCCCGTTAATTGAGCGATGCCCGACAAGGTTTTGGCTTCAAGTTTGGTCACATTTAATTGCGTTAAGTTACCATTAACTTGGCTACTGAGTGCCACATCAGGCAGTCCTTCACCAGCCGCTAAGGTATCTAACGCCAGCGCAAAGTCATCAAGATCACCCGCTAAGTTCAACGCACCTTTGCTCAAGGTATATTGCGCTTCGCCTTGCAGCGGCCATTGCAATTTAGGCCAAGATAACTTGAGCTGATGCTGTAATTTAGGATCCAGTGGTGCCATCCAGCCTTTTAGGGCTAAATCAACGGGTCCCACTAGATCTAACTGAGCGTCTAATTTTTCACTGTCACCCGACAATGACAAATACACGGTTTGTCCCACTAAGTCCCCCTCTAGCACCGGGTCCTGCTTGATCTTAGTAAAGAGAGTTAATTGCAGTGGCCATTGTTGCACCATGGAGACTTGTGCATCCAAGGTAGCCGAAAGTTCAGGGATAACCAATGACAGCTCGGATAACGTCAAGTCATGCTCAGACCAACTGGCTTGAGTATAAAAGCTATTGAGTACAAAACGCTGCTCCCCTTGAATCACTTCAATATGGCTTAAACTCAGTTGGGGTACACTTACCGGAATGGGGGTGCGTAATTCAGGTAAGGTAAAAGGAGTGTCCTTGGCGATGTCCTTGGCAGCGTCACCGACTGCGTCATCGACTGGGTCATCGACAGGGTTCGCATCTTCATTGTCAGACGTAGGTTGAGCATCTGAAGGCGTGGCAAGTTTAACCACGACACCGTCTATCACAGGTGCAATACTTGCTTCTTGTTGACTTATCTGGGCAGATAACAGCAAGTGTTTTAAAGTAACATCAAGGCCTTCTTGGCGGTAAGCAACATTTTGGATGTCGATACCTTGTAATCGCACCTCAATAGGAATGGAGAGGGAGGTGGGCATTACAAAGGGTTCACTAGGCTCTGGCTCCGTCTGCTCAGTGGGATGAAAGTTAACATCCACGCCATTCACAACCAGAGAGTTAAGGCAAAATGCTTTGGTTAAACACCCCCAGTCAATGCGATAGTTTAATTCATCTATCACTAAATCCAATTGCTCATCTTGCCAGGCAACGCCGGTTAAATGAGGGGAAAACAGCAAGGTGCCTTGCTCAAGCTCAATCTCTAACTGGGGCACCAGTTGCTTAGCCACATGTAATAGCAGCACATTACCGTGATGAGAAAAGATTAAAGCGATCACTAGACTGATTAACAGCAACAAGCCTAGCAGTATACGTCGTAACCAAATCATCATAGTTCAGGCCCCATCAAGAAGTGTATTCTGACGCCATCTTCATCGCCGTTAATCGGCGTACCAAGAAATAACTTGATCGGTCCAATGGGGGATGCCCACGCCGCCCCTATTCCTGTGCCATATAAGATATCTTCAGAGAAATCATTGGTGGCCGTGCCGCCATCAATAAAAGTAGCAATGCGCCAATTTTCTCTGACCGGATAACTATACTCAAGACTGGCCACGGCCAAATACTTGCCTCCAATTAACTTGTTTTGCTCATCGCGCGGAGCAATGGATTTATAGCTAAAGCCACGAATGGACTGATCTCCTCCGGCAAAAAAGCGCATGGTAGCGGGCACACTTTCAATCGAGTCAACGGCAATGGCGCCCAATTCTAACCGGGTTAAAATGCGGTGTTTGGGGGTTAACGAACGTAACCATTTAGTTTGCCCATAGACTTTTAAAATATCTTCATCCGATGCCCAGTATTTGCTCGATACTTCGGTGCCCAAAATTTGTTTATCTCCCCAATAAGCATTCAACCCGCCTCGAACTCGCGTGCGTGTATAGGTCACACCGGGCAACAATAGCTGGGTTGTAAGATCTTGATTACCTTGCGTACTTTCCTCAATGTCATATTTCAGATAAGCATTTCGGTCCCAATTGCCCGGCGTCTTTGAAAAGCGGTTGGCACTGATGGTGTATTTGTTACTTTCCGTGTCGTTTTCATCAAGGCGCTGATAACCCACCTGAAAATTCCAATAATCCGTATTAGGGTCATCAACCGGCACTTTATAAAACCCGGAAACAGTCTGTGAAGGCTCGCTTAATTCCACGTTCGTACCCAGGCTATGTCCATAATCGTTAACCCAAGGCCGTTTCCAATTAAAGCTCATTCGCGGCCCGATATCGGTTGTCACCCCCGCGCCGATTTCAAAGCTGTTCGTTGGCTTTAGCCCCACGGTAATTTCTATTGGCACTTGGTTCCCCACCGCCTTATCTAAATTAGGTCTTACCAACACATTACGAAAATACCCCGTATCACTTAGCTCAACACTAAACTCTGCAATTTCCTTACTAAGGTAAAACTCGCCTTGGTCAAAGGTAATCATGTTGCGAATGAGGGACTCAGCCGGCGTCGGTTGGGTAAAAAACACCTTGCCGTAGCGATAACGGGTGCCAGATTCAAACCAGAGGTAAATGGTGGCTTGATTGGTTTTGCGTTCAACTTCCACACTCGATTTAATAAACTTACCGTTAAAATATCCCCGTTGCAGGGCTCGGCTGGTAATACTTGATTTCACCGAGGCGTATAAACCGTGATCGAGAGGCTTGCCTTTTTCAAGGGGTAAGTTTTTCAAAAAAGTTAGAAATTCTTCATCATGGCGAGCTTCACCCCGTAATTGTTTATCAATGTGGGTAATGATGACAGGATCACCCGGCTCGATATCAACCACCACCACCAACTTACCCGGGGTTTGATCTTTAAGAGAGACACTTAATTGAATCTTAGATTGATAATACCCTAAGGCCATCAAGCCCTTTTGGGTCTCTTCTAACAGACTTTCACGATAGGTGCCTAAGTTACGACCTCGAGGTTCGGAGACAGACAAGATGTAAGCTTCAACATTATCTTTTAGATTGCCTTTGATCCCATTGATGGTTAAATCGACTTTCGCAAACGCACTCAAACTCAAAAAAGCACAAAAAACCACCAATAGCCGCAACATTATCACCATAGAGTACCTAAGATCTAAACCAATCTGTAAAGTGTATTACAAAGATAAACTAAGCTTAACTAGCTTAACGTCTGATATATAGAATTTATTTCGCTTTCGGTATGATGATTGAAATTTTTTTACCCCATCACCTGTCTCAATAACGAAAGCCAAGATAATTTAACGTCATCAGACCAGCATGAAAGGAGACCTGATGCGCATTTCCCCCAACCCGATTAAACACTACCCCTGGTGGATAAAACCTTTCTTCTGGACCCAACAACGAAACTATGGCGAGATACTGATGCCAGGCTTACTCTGGGGCAAAGTTCCCCTGTTGTTTGCAACCGTTGCCAGCTTATATGGTGTGATAAACCGCAAGCGCTCACCGATCACCCCGGTGCTACGCGCTTTGGTAACGGTTCGCGTGTCTCAGCTAAATCATTGCAAATTTTGCATTGATATCAATAGTATGACCCTTGCAAAACGCACTGGCTCTGAAACCAAAGTGCTGGCCTTAAGTGATTGGCGTAACGACCCTATATTTGATGAACAAGAGCGCGCCGTACTCGATTACACCGAAGCCATGAGTGATAGCAATCAAGGTGTGAAGGATGAGCAAGTTGCAACCCTCAAGCAATGGTTTAATGAAGCGGCGATTGTTGATCTCACCGCCTTGATTGCCTTTCAAAATATGTCTGCCAAGTTTAATGCCGCACTAGACGTACCCGCTCAAGGTTTTTGTCAGATAAACCAGCAGGAGCCAAATAATGAGTAAAACAAAACTGGCACTGCTCATCATGCTTAGCCTGATCATCATTAGCTTTGTTGCTTTTGATTTATCTCACTACCTTAATTTAGCGACCATCCAACAACAGCACCTTAAATTGCAACACCTAATCGACTCAGCTCCTTGGCTCTACGCGAGCGCTTTTTTTATTATCTACCTGATCATCACCGCCAGCTCTCTGCCAGGCGCGGCTATGCTCACCCTCTTGGCGGGCGCCTTATTTGGACTCTGGCAGGGATTTATCTTGGTTTCTTTTGCCAGCAGCTTAGGAGCTACTTTGGCTTTTTTACTTGCTCGCTATCTGGCCCGAGACAAAATCCAGCAACGCTGGGGGCACAAGCTTCATCAATTTAATCGTGAGTTTGAGCAGCGCGGGAGTGATTACTTACTGAGTCTGCGCTTGCTGCCCGTGGTCCCTTTTTTTCTGATCAACCTGTTAATGGGGCTAACCACCATTAAATCATGGCGCTTTTACTGGGTAAGTCAGCTGGGCATGATCCCCGGCACCTTGGTTTATGTCAACGCAGGGACAGAGCTCGGCAAAATCCAACGCGTCGAGGACATTGCCTCACCTTCCCTTTGGCTTGCTTTAGCTGCCCTTGCCAGCCTGCCCCATGTGGTCCGTTTCGTTATGCACCGCATCAAGCAGCATAAATTATATCGCCGCTACCCTAAGCCCGACACGTTTGACTACAACATGATAGTCATAGGTGCAGGGGCTGGCGGGTTAGTAAGCAGTTACATAGCTGCAACCGTGAATGCCAAAGTCGCCATCATTGAAAAACACAAAATGGGAGGCGATTGCCTCAACACCGGCTGCGTGCCTTCTAAAGCACTACTGCGCAGTGCCCATTTTGCCCATGAGTTGAGCAAAGCATCACAGCTTGGTTTTAGCCCGGTTAACGCCAACGCCAATTTTAAAGCCGTGATGGCCAGAGTACACCAAGTGATCAAGCAGATTGAACCACACGACTCTGTTGAACGCTATCGCCAACTCGGCGTTGAATGCCTTAGCGGGCATGCGGTGATCCGTAGCCCCTATCATGTTGAGCTTAACGGACAACAACTCACCACAGAAAACATTATTATTGCTACCGGCGCTAAACCCTTTGTCCCCAACATAGCCGGCCTCGAACACATAGACTACCTGACTTCAGATAATCTGTGGCAGTTGCAAACGCTGCCCCAACAATTATTGATCATCGGTGCTGGCCCCATTGGCTGTGAATTAGCCCAAGCCTTTTCCCGCTTGGGCTCGAAGGTAACCATAATGGACCAAGCCGCACAGCTGATGCCAAGGGCAGATCAAGACATTGCGCAGCTGTTGCAGCAGCAATTTGACCAAGAGCATATCCAAACGCTGCTTGGCGTAAAGCTCACCCAGTTTTCATCGAGCGAAGGGGCGCAATGTATCCACTACCAGTATCAGGGGGAAAACCACCATCAAACGTTTGATAAGGTATTGATCGCCGTTGGCCGTAAAGCGAACACACAAGGCTTAGGCTTAGAGGATTTAGGCATCGAAACCCATGACAACGGCACCCTGGTACTCGACCCCTATCTACGCACTCAGTATGCCAACATCTTTGCCGTTGGCGATGTGGCCGGGCCAATGCAGTTTACGCACTTTGCCGCT
Source organism: Motilimonas eburnea (assembly GCF_021295345.1). GTDB lineage: Bacteria > Pseudomonadota > Gammaproteobacteria > Enterobacterales > CBDFNC01 > Motilimonas > Motilimonas eburnea. The sequence continues at coordinate 224,927 of NZ_JAIMJB010000001.1, read as the reverse complement.
CATCAAGCTTGGTATGCCAGTGTGAATGCCTTATTTGGCCGGTTTAAAAAATTTAAAGCAGATTATCGCGTGATCCCCAGTGTCACTTATTGCGATCCACAAATTGCGCAAGTCGGGCTCACCGAGCAACAGGCCAGAGCAGAGGGGATCGCCGTTGAAGTGACGGAATTTGAACTCAAAGAGCTGGATCGCGCTATTGCAGATGATGCGACACAAGGCAAAGTAAAAGTGCTAACCGTACCTAACAAAGACCGCATTCTCGGGGTGACCATAGTCGCAAACCACGCCGGTGATATGATTGGCGAATTTGTATTGGCAATGAAATACAAGTTAGGTTTGAGTAAAATATTGGCCACCACGCATGCTTATCCCACCATGCTAGAAGCCAATAAATATGTGGCCGGCCAGTGGAAACAAAAACACAAACCCATCTGGCTACTCACTTGGTTAAAGCGCTACTTTGATCGCCGTCGAGGCTAAGGTATACGCCCCTTTCAAAGTCTTTCAATGTCAGCTTAGCAGTCAGAGCCCACAGGTTCAGGCTGCTGAGCTGGCAACACCGTTTTAGCAAAATCATCCACGCTTAATGCCTTGCCAAACAAGTATCCCTGAAACAAGCTACAGCCTTTGGATTTCAAGAAGTTAAGCTGAGCAACATTTTCCACCCCTTCAGCAATCACTTCTAAATCTAAATTATCGGCCATGGCGATAATCGCTGCCACTATCGCCTGTTGGCTTTCTTGGGTTTCGATGTGTTGAACAAATGAGCGATCTATTTTAAGGGCGGTAATGGGTAACGTACTTAAGTAAGACATTGACGAATAGCCGGTGCCAAAATCATCAATGGCGAAACGTATTCCCAGTGCGCGTAAGGCTTTTATTTTCTCAACCGCATCGTCAAGTTGAGACACTAAGATGGTTTCGGTGATCTCCAGCTCTAGGAACGTTGGATCAATACCCGTTTCTTTCACAACTTGAATGATTTGCTCAACAAAGTCGACCTGTAAAAATTGTTTCGGGCTAACGTTCACCGATAAGGTGGTGAAATTATCAGCAAGGCCTAACTGCCGCCAATGCACCAGTTTAAAACAGGCTTGGCGCAGTACCCAGTTACCCAACTCAATAATTAAACCAGAATCTTCTGCTGCCGGCACAAACTCAGCCGGTGAAATCCAGCCTCGCTGAGGTTGATACCAACGCAACAAGGCTTCACATCCAACCGTGTTGCCCTTGCGGTCTGTCTTCGCTTGCAAGAACAATTTGATTTCATCTTGCTCTAAGGCCAGACGTAGCATTTGTTGTAAGTTGTGGCTACGTTGAACGCGGTTTTCCATTTCTTGGGAAAAGAAATGGATCATATCGCGGCCATCTTCCTTACCGTGAAACATGGCTATATCCGCTTGGCGTAAAATATCCGTTGCTGAGTGTCCACCCTCGGGAAACAAGGTAATGCCAATAGTCGACGACAAATTAATACGTTGCCCCTGCAAAACAAAGGGGGATGCAATGCGCTTGCGCACCACCTGTGCAAACCCTAAGGCTTGTTCACCCGCTTTATCGGGCTCATTTCCTAATTGGGGCAAAACAATGGCAAACTCATCACCGGGTAAGCGCGCCACGATGTTACTGCCTTCCATCATTTGCAATAACCGTTTAGCCACCATTTTAAGTAAGGTATCGGCTGCCATATGGCCATGAACATCATTGACTTGTTTAAATTTATCGATATCGATAAACAGCAGGCAACCGTATTGCTTACTTTGCTTAGCTCGGTTAATTTCAATATTCAAGTGTTCAAGCAATTTACGCCGGTTAGGCAACTGAGTCACCTCATCATGATAGGCTTGAAACGCCACCAAGTCTTGTGCTTTACGGTACTCGGTAATATCAGTATGAGTACTGATCACCCGTGATGGCGAGCCATCCGTAGACCACTCAATCACCTTACCGCGATCTAGTACCCAACAATAGCTGTCATCTTTACAACGAATGCGATGAATATGCTCATAGTAAGGCGTTTTGCCCTGCAAGTGTTGTTTTAAACAACTGAACATGTCATTTAAGTCATCGGGATGCACGCGTTGCTCTAACTCTTCAATGTCATCACCGATTTCGTCATCCGTGTGCCCTAGCATTTCTTTCCAGCGGCTAGAGTAATACACTCGGTTGCTTTCTAGACTCCAATCCCATACCCCATCTCTGGCCCCACTCAGGGCGTAATGCCAACGTTGCTCGCTGGCACTGAGTTGAGCAAAGCTCGCTTTCATTTTTTCGGCCATCTCGATAAGAGAGCGCTGCAACATGCCGATTTCACCTTGCCCCTGTTTTAACGCGGGAAAGTCATCCTCGTTATTGAGGTGCTGCGCGGCTTGCACCAGTCGATTCAAAGGCGAAATAATCATTTTCACCATCAATAGAATCAAGATGGTTAAGGCCACTAGCACAACTAAAGTGGTTTTTATGGAATCTTTAAGGGTGGTGAATTTTAACTGTTGGTAAGGTTTAGTCAGCGAATAAGACACGAATATTGCGCCGGTATTGTTGCGCTTTAAGCTGTGATCTTTACGTGCTAATTGCAGTGGCGCGTACACATAGATGGTTTGACTATTGGGCTCATATTGATACAACAAGCGGTTTTTATCTCGTGCCAGATAGAAATCGTTCCAGCTAAACTCCGGCAACACGGCACTGGCAAACATAAACTTAAGGCTCATTTGATTAGCCAGCAGCACTTCCGCATTTTCATCAAGCACAAGTAATTGCGTTACGTTGTCATTCAATGCGGCGAGTGTCAGTTCACGCTCAGCCACCGCGTTATCATGACGCATCAAGGCATCAGAGAGACTTTGCTGCAGCTTATTCACCTTGCCGAGCACTTCTTCTTTGCTTTGCACCAGCAAGCGCTCACTTTTATTGTGATAATCAATATAAATAAACACGGCTTGCAGCAGCAAAAATACCAATAACAATAATGCCGGAATGACAGAAGCAAGGGACCACAATCTAGGGTTATTCATACACCACCCGCTCCAGAATTTGACTGTCTACCAGGTGACTTAAATCCGGCACGGATTCGAGCATGCCGCGATAAACCATTAACTCACCTAAATCTTTTGCTTGTGTGGTCAAAGCTGATTGCGCATTGCCCGCCAGTCGCATGATGGCCTCAACAGGCTCGATAAATTTCACCCCTTGTAAGCTGTTTTCCATTTCACTGGTATAAAGCTGCAACCGAATGGCCATAATTTGCATGGCTTTTTTTGGTCGGCCTTTTTGAAACTTTCTGGCTTTGTAATAGCTTTTAAGCAGTTCAACCATCATTGGCGTTTTTGTCGCCATGGCCTGCTCCGATGCCACCATTAAATTAACAATGCGCCCCGGCAATCGCGAGCTGTCAAAGATAGCAACGCCACCTAAGCCAAGTAATTGTTGCTTAATCGGCTCGCTGGTTATCAGTGCATCCACTTGATTGCGATGAAACACTTGGCGTTGCTCATCCAGTTTGACTTCAACTAGCTCCACCTCGTGGGCAGCGAGATTGGCGTGACTAAGGGCTTCGGCTAACAACAATGAACCCGCAGCGTTATTTTCATAGCCGATGCGCTTACCTTTTAAATGATGAATATGGGTAACCCCGGGCAAACCAATGATGGCATCACCACCGACGGACTCATCAATAATGGCAATCACCTTTAATTTTACCCCTCGGGTCACTAAGGTCAGCACCTCGTCAAGGGACAATAAAGCCACATCTAATTTGCCCGCTTCAAAGCTGTGGGCAACATGGCTAGCACTGGTAAGCTCAAACAAGGAAATACGATCTTGGTCTAAATACTCCATTTCTCGCGCAAGATAGATAGGCTCAAAACCAGGCCAGGGGGCCGCACCAACGCGTAAGGACTCATTTTCAGGCGCACATGCACTGAGCATAACGATCAATGCTAAGCACAACTTCCATCTGATTATTCGACTCACACACCTTGCCATCGACAGCGCATCCTTGCTGAAATATCTTTTTTTTACATAGTTTGCCAGATTAGTAAGGTAATTAATAGAATCTAGGTCCTCTTCAAGCGGTTTTTGCTAATCTTACCTAACAAAACCATTAACTTAGATTCATTTCCAGATCACGATGGGAGGGGGAAGACAAAAAAAGGCTGCCGAAGCAGCCCTATTAACTCAAGTAGGATTACTGATTTTTAAGCGCTTGAATGCGATCTTCTAACGGTGGGTGAGTAGAGAATAATGAGCTAAAGCCACCATTGATACCAAAGGCTGCAAATTGGCCTTCCATTTCATGTTGGTTACCGGTACGTAAACGCTCAAGGGCATTGATCATTTTTTGCTTGTCAACTAACTGGGCCGCGCCCGCATCAGCAGCAAATTCACGCTTACGACTAAACCAAGCCACCACAACTGAAGCCGCTGCGCCAAATACCGCGTATAACACCATACTGATAGCAAAAGAAGCGATAAAGCCTAAACCACCTTCACCTTCTTCATCGCCGCCTAATACGTTTTGGATCACGTTAGAGACAATAGACACAAAGAAGTGCACAAAGGTATTCATTACGCCTTGAACTAGCGTCAAAGTCACCATATCACCGTTAGCAATGTGGCTAACCTCGTGAGCCAACACAGCTTCAACTTCATCACGCGTCATGCCTTGCATCAAACCCGTGCTCACCGCCACTAGGGATGAGTTTTTGGTCATACCGGTGGCAAACGCGTTCATGTCTGGGCTGTTGTATACCGCTACCTCTGGCATGGCAATGCCGGCTTTTTGCGCTTGCTCACCAACACGCTCAAGTAACCAATGTTCATCGGCATTGCGCGGCTCGGTGATCACCACCGCCCCCGTGGAGCGCTTCGCGATCATTTTTGACATGGCCAGTGAAATAAATGCACCACCAAAACCAAACACTAAGGCAAATGTGAGTATGCCACCGATTCCTCTGCTGTTGATCCCTGTTACAGCAAAGACAATTTGTAACACGATACCCAACACTAGCATCACGGCTAAGTTAGTCAGTATTAAAAGTGCAATTCGTTTCATGTTTGTCCTCTGCCAACTGGCTTTATAATTAATGGATGGAAACAACGACATAATATGTCTAGCAACCAAAAGATCAAGTGTTCTTTACATAATTTTACGCAAAAAATGTTACAGCTTGATCACACGGCGGCTACATGGAATAAACATCCAGATTGTAGTGGAAATATTCGCCAAACGTAGCCTATTTTATCGCCTGTAGCGGCGCGATATTCAAATTATCCGCCGCTTGTTTGGCTGCGGCCATCACATCACTAAACTCACTTTGAGCACCATTCATCGCGGGAATTTTGCCCAGTAAAGGGGCGTCGATGACTTGCTCTAGATGGGCGATATTCTCTGCTAAAAACCCTTGCTCAACGCCGGGACTGTTCGCCACCCAGCTCACCAATTTAAGGCCGGCACGTGTGATACTTTCGGCCGTCAGTAAGGCATGATTTAAACAGCCCAATTTCATGCCCACCACCATGATCACAGGTAATTGCGCCTGCGCTACCCAGTCAGACAAATTTTGGCCATTACCTAAAGGCAAATGCCAACCGCCCGCGCCTTCCACCAGCAAGGTATCTGCCCCCTGCTCAAGTAAGTTTTGATAGCCCTGCTCCACTACCTGCATATTAATGGTTTGCTGCGCTTGCGCGGCGGCAATATGCGGTGCGATGGGCGGTGCAAACACGATTGGGTTGACCGCTTCATAAGGTAATGGTAACGAGCCATTTTGTTGCAGCAATAAGGCATCATCATTTAATAAGCCGTGATGGCTAAGCTCAGCCCCGGCCGCAATAGGCTTGTAACCGATCACGGTTTGACCCGCTTGACGTAATGCCTGCATCAAGGCGCAAGAAACAAAGGTTTTACCGACTTCCGTATCTGTTCCGGTAACAAAAAAGGCTTGGGTCATTAATCCGTTCTCCAATTAAATAAGGCAAAGGAAAGCAACACTTAATACGCTACTCATATTAAGCTGGATCCGTAGTAAATAATGAAACTGATTTCGATTCTAGTCTTTTTTACTACTTGATAAGTTTGGCGTAGCAAACTTGATAGGTGGCAGGCAGCATGCCGTGGTCGTTACGAAATGACTCGTAAGCTTGACACATGGCAGCAAGGGCACCTCGCCCTCCTAAGCCAGCAGCGTGTGCTCTGGTAGGGACATGGTTGGCGCCGATGCCCTTTAAGTCCCTTAACAAAGCCAGCGCATTGGGATAGCTCACCACCTCGGGTAAGACTTGTAGCTCGACATGGGAAAAATCGGCTTGGCACACCGCGGCTGCTATCTCAGCCTGAGATAAAAAAGCATTAACATGGTGCTTATCATCTACTTGCTGCCAAGCTTGAGTTAACTCGGTTAACGAGCCAGCCACTAAGGTGGTGAAATACATTTCACCTTGGGGTTTAAGTACGCGATGGGCTTCTTGCAGTGCACGCCCGAGATCATCACACCATTGCAGCGCCAAGGTAGAAAAAACCAAATCAAAAGCATTGTCTTGCAGTGGTAAGGATTCGGCATCACCATTTACCCAAGTTAACGGGTGACTAAGCTGTTTACTACCTTGACTGCTGCGCTGCGCTTTAGCATGACTGAGCATGCCCAAGGCTAAATCTAACCCCACCACGTGAGCACCGCTAGCTGCGAGTAACTCAGTAAAATAACCAGTGCCTGAGCCTAAATCGAGCCAACGCTGGCTAGCCAATGGCTCCACGTTAGCTCGGCTTAATACGGGATCCAGTAGCTTATGGCCGGTATCGCGCTGAAACTGCGCGGCGCTGTCATAAGAGGCGGCCGCCTTAGAAAACGCCTGCGCAATTGAGCTTTTTGGAGAATAACTCATGAGCCACTAATACCTGATATCACGCTAACACCTGATGTAAGGCATTAAGTAAGGCATCAATATCTTTGATCTGATGCTTAGCCGTCAGGGTGATTCTTAATCTGGCACTGCCTTTGGCCACCGTCGGTGGGCGAATAGCCGCGCAATAAAAGCCAAGCTCTCGCAATGCCTTAGACACCTGAAGAGCCCGCTCACTGTCACCGATTAAAACAGGCTGAATGGCACTTTGCGACGCCATTAAAGGCAGACCTAACTGATTCGCCATGCGCCTAAAATAATGAATATTGTCTTGCAGCTGCTGCAAGCGCCAAGGCTGTTTCATTACGATATCGATAGCTGCGCCTACTGCCACCGCTTGTGCTGGCGGCATGGCCGTGGTGTAAATATAAGGCTTAGAAAAGTTTGTTACATACTCGATAAACTCCACCGAGCCCGCCACCATCGCGCCGCCCACGCCAAGGGCTTTACCAAAGGTGGCCATGTAAATATCTATATCATGATTATGTAAGCCCGTTGCACATACCGTGCCTGTGCCAGCACGGCCCAGCACACCTAAGCCGTGAGCATCATCTATCATCAGCCACGCATTGTGTTGGTCACGCAATTGCAGCAGCTTAGCAATGGGCGCACCGTCACCGTCCATGCTGAAAACGCCTTCCGACACGATCAGCTTATTGGTAGCCGGTTTGGCTAACAAGCTGGCCAGATGCTCGCAATCGTTATGACGAAAACGCAGCATTTTACAAGGTAGCAAGCTGCCCGCTTCCATTAGTGAGGCGTGGTTTAGCCTATCTTGCAGCAGTAAATCATCTTTACTTAACAGCAGTTTCAGCACCGCCTGATTAGCACTGTAACCTGAGTTAAACAGCGCCACCGCATCCACACTCAGCCAAGCTTTCAGCTTTTCTTCTAGCTGCTGGTGCGCCTTGCTGTACCCCGTTACCAGCGCACTGGCGCCGCTGCCACAGCCGTATTGTTCTAAGCCTTGCTGCCACGCTTTGACCAGCAAGGGCTCATTGGCTAAGGCTAAATAATCGTTGCTGGAAAAATTTAAATAGCGTTGACCGCCCACCGTAATTTCGCGCTGCTGCGCGCCATCAATGGGCGTCAGCTGGCGATATAAATGGGCTTGTTTGCGCTCGGCTAACGCATCCGCAATAAACTCAAAAGCCATACTTGTTCGCTTAGCTCATTCTCGCGGTGGCATCGTAAAACAGGTCGGTGTCTTCGGTAATGGGCCCAAGGGGTAAATCCACTTCCAGCTCGGTTGGATCCTGATGGCGCTCTTCGCGGTTAATGCCTAGCTTTTTAAATAGCTGCATATCGCTATTTTCTTCAGGGTTTGGCGTGGTCAGCAGCTTACAGCCGTAGAAAATCGAGTTCGCCCCCGCCATAAAACACAGGGCTTGAGTTTGTTCATTCATTTTTTCGCGCCCCGCCGATAAACGCACATGAGATTGCGGCATCATAATACGGGCAACGGCGATGGTGCGAATAAATTCAAACTCGTCCAAGTCATCCACGTTTTCCAGCGGGGTGCCTTTTACTTTCACTAGCTTGTTAATTGGCACACTTTCAGGGTGCTTAGGCATATTAGCCAGTTGCACCAATAAGCCAGAGCGGTCATTGGCCGATTCACCTAACCCTACGATACCGCCACTGCACACCTTCATGCCTGAGTTGCGCACATGATCTAAGGTATCGAGGCGATCTTGATAAGTACGGGTAGTGATGATCTGATCGTAATATTCTGGTGAGGTATCTAGGTTGTGGTTATAGTAATCTAAACCCGCCTTAGCAAGGCGCTCGGCTTGAGATTGATCTAACATGCCCAGCGTCATACAAGACTCTAAACCTAGGGCTTTCACCCCTTTGACCATTTCTTCGATATAAGGCAGGTCGCGATCTTTTGGGTTTTTCCACGCCGCGCCCATACAAAAACGGGTCGAGCCAGCCGCCTTGGCTTTTTTCGCTTCTTCTAACACCTTTTCAACTTCTAACAGGCGCTCTTTTTCAAGACCGGTATCGTAGCGCGCACTTTGCGGACAATATTTACAGTCTTCCGGACAAGCACCGGTTTTAATCGATAATAAGGTACTGACCTGTACTTGATTGGGATCGAAGTTCGCTCTGTGTACGGTTTGTGCTTGAAACACCAAGTCCATAAAAGGTAATGCAAATAGTGCGTTTACTTCTGCCACTGTCCAATCGTGTCTGACTGCTACTGTCATGCTCGCCCCGCTCATCATTGAATAGGTTTATTAAAATAATTTGGCTAGTGTATGGATGAACGCTAGACTGTCAACTTTTTCAACGCACCAAAGTTAACTAATGGTTATTTTATGAGCATTAATACCGAGTTTGACCAGCAGCATATTTGGCATCCCTACACTTCCAGCATCCATCCCCTGCCCTGTTATCCTGTGGTGCGCGCCCACGGTGTGCGTCTTGAGCTAGAAAACGGCCAGCAATTAATTGATGGCATGTCGTCTTGGTGGGCCTGTATTCATGGGTACAACGTGCCTGAGCTTAACCAAGCCGCGCAAAACCAGCTCAATAAAATGGCCCATGTGATGTTTGGTGGCATTACCCACCAAAGCGCGGTGGAACTATGCCAAACCTTGGTAGCGATGACCTCTGCCAGCTTAGAAAAGGTGTTCATCAGTGATTCCGGCAGTGTGGCGGTAGAAGTCGCGCTGAAAATGGCGCTGCAATATTGGCACAGCTTAAACCAGCCTAGGGCTAAATTTTTAACCGTACGCAACGGTTATCATGGCGACACCTTTGGCGCCATGGGCGTGACCGACCCACAAAACTCAATGCACGAGATGTATCAAGACTTTTTGCCACAGCATTATTTTGTTAGCGCACCGCAAACCCGTTTTGACGAAGCTTGGCAAGAAAATGAAATGGATGAAATCAAGGCGCTTCTGGCCGAACGCCATCAAGATATCGCCGCCATTATTATCGAGCCAATCGTGCAAGGCGCGGGCGGCATGCGTATTTATCATCCCAACTATTTAAAAGGACTGCGCCAGCTAGCCGACCAATACGGCATTTTGCTGATTGCCGATGAAATCGCCACTGGCTTTGGTCGCACAGGCAAACTGTTTGCCTGTGAGCACGCTGGCATCGAGCCCGATATCTTGTGCTTAGGTAAAGCCTTAACCGGCGGCTATTTAAGCCTAGCGGCAACTTTAACCACGAAAAAAGTGGCCGATACCGTGTGCAGCGGCAAGGCGGGTGTCTTTATGCACGGGCCAACCTTTATGGCTAATCCTTTAGCCTGCGCCGTGGCACAAGCCAGCCTAACCCTGTTATTAGAAAGCCCTTGGCAAGCCAATGTGACGCGCATTGAGCAGCAGCTAATGGCTGAATTAATGCCCTTAAAAACGCACTCAAATGTGGCCGATGTGCGAGTGCTGGGCGCCATAGGTGTGGTTGAGACCACGCAAGCTTATGACGTGGCTACCTTGCAAGCCATTTTTGTTGAACTAGGCGTGTGGATCCGCCCGTTTGGCAAGCTTATCTATATTATGCCGCCGTTTGTGATCACGCGGGCTCAACTCAGTCAGTTGACTTCGGCCATCGAGCAAGCACTGCAGAGATTGGCTTAACTAATACAAATTAACCATAGTCATAAAGAAAAATAATAAATACCAAGCTAATCACTATAAGCAGCACAGGGTTAAACCAAATATGATCTGTGCTGCGCCGTTTATAAAGCAAATTGACTAAAAAATTGATAGTGCTGATGGCGCAGCAAGCCCATAGGGTATAGAGAAACACGGTTTTTAGCTCGATGACCCAGTGATCACGAAACGGCAAATTGAAATAGCGCACTAAGCCTGTTTCCATTTCAGGGCGAGCGTAATGAAACAAGATCAAAGCGATAAGAAACAAGCTCCAAGCCAGTAACGAGCTCCAACCCAGTAATACATTTAACCAAGGGGTCGCATTGCGTCTCTCCTTGCGTGCTAACCTCATTTCGACCTCCTTTTCTGGCTTAACAAGCCTTAATCTAGCGAAAATCCTACCCATTTACTGTGAGCCAAGTGTCTCGCTGCGCTTAGCGCCACACAAAAACGAATTTTTACTTGTTTCCTGACTAAGCAAAGGTAAGATTAAGCCCTTTAATAATTGGTAATTTTGGTGAACAGGCTTTAGCTCGCACAGAGCCGCTTGGCGGCGGAGCTAAAAAGCAAAATGAAAGTTCACTACTTGGTTAAGCTGGAGTGCTAAAAAAATGACGCAAGCGTCCGTAGTTGAAGTATTTAAAGGTCAGTTTCCGATTGGAAGTCAGGTCACTGTAAAAGGTTGGATCCGCACGCGCCGTGATTCAAAAGCCGGAATTTCATTTCTTGCCGTTTACGACGGCTCATGTTTCGACCCGATCCAAGCCGTGGTGCCAGCCAATTTAACCAATTACGAAAACGAAGTACAACGCCTAACCACAGGTTGCTCGGTTGAAGTAACCGGTGAAGTGGTAGAAAGCCAAGGTAAAGGTCAACAATTTGAAATTCAAGCGACCAAGGTTGTGGTTGTGGGTTGGGTTGAAGACCCTGACACTTACCCTATGGCAGCCAAACGCCACAGCATTGAATATTTACGCGAGCACGCTCACCTGCGCCCTCGCACCAACATGATTGGCGCGGTTGCGCGCGTGCGTAACTGCTTATCTCAAGCTATCCACCGCTTCTTCCACGAGCGTGGCTACTACTGGGTAAGCACCCCTATCATCACCGGCAGCGACACCGAAGGGGCGGGTGAAATGTTTCGCGTGTCTACCTTAGACATGATGAACTTACCAAAAGACGACCAAGGTAACATCGATTATAAAGAAGACTTTTTCGGCAAGGAAACCTTCCTAACCGTATCTGGTCAGCTAAATGGTGAAACCTACGCCTGTGCCCTAAGCAAAATTTACACCTTTGGCCCAACGTTTCGCGCCGAAAACTCAAACACCAGCCGTCACTTGGCTGAGTTTTGGATGATCGAGCCAGAAATTGCGTTCGCCGACCTTGCCGATGCCGCACAACTGGCCGAAGACATGTTGAGATACGTATTTAAAGCCGTATTAACCGAGCGTGCTGACGACATGAAGTTCTTCGCCGAGCGCGTTGATAAAGACGCCATCAGCCGCCTAGAAAAAATGGTCAGCTCTAAGTTTGTGCGCATGGACTACACCGAGGCCATCGACATTCTGCAAAACTGTGGTAAGAAATTTGAATACCCAGTTGAATGGGGCGTAGACTTACAATCTGAGCACGAGCGTTACATCGCCGAAGAGCACATTGGCGGCCCAGTGATCATGCAAAACTACCCGAAAGACATTAAAGCCTTCTACATGAAGCTAAATGAAGACGGTAAAACCGTGGCAGCCATGGACGTACTGGCACCGGGCATAGGTGAAATCATTGGCGGTAGCCAACGTGAAGAAAACCTAGAAGTGCTAGATGCGCGTATGGACGAAATGGGTCTAGATAAAGAAGAGTACGGCTTCTACCGTGATCTACGACGCTACGGCACCGTGCCACATGCCGGCTTTGGTTTAGGCTTTGAGCGTTTGGTAGCTTACGTAACCGGTATGGGCAATGTACGCGACGTGATCCCATTCCCACGTGCACCTAAAACGGCTGATTTCTAAGCTTAAATTTAGATTAGCTAAAATGATTGAGAGCCGACCACAGAGTCGGCTTTTTTGATCCCTAAGATTGGCTTTTCAACTGGCAAGCTAGAACGATAGGCGCGGTAGGTAAAATGCAAAAGTCTCGGCTTGTTCACATTGAAATATGATTCATTGATGTATAGTCACGTAAATTATCCGCTCGGTTTGTAGGGAGCCTGATTGAGGGGGTCGTAATATTTAGACTCAATTTGTTTTTCCCTTGGTGTAAAGTTTAGACTAGGATGCGAAATTAAAGTATTGATTAATTGAATATTTTACGGGATAGACCTTGGCTGTCGTATGCAGGATTATTAGGAAAGATGTAGATTACACGGTTAGCTGAAATTAGCATGAAACAAAATTACCCTTTCAAACCCAAATCAACCTCATACTTAAAGCGAGGGCAATTTTGGTCAGTTCCACTTGAGAACGGCAAGTATTGCTGTGGCGTGGTGGTCGGGAAACTGTCGACATTGGATAAAGTAGACTCTCGTATGTTTATCGCCGCTCTGTTGGATTGGGTTGGTGATACCCCACCAACAATTGATTTAGTAGCTGGCTCTAGAATTTTAGAACAAAGCTATGCACATATAAAAACGATTCAAGAAACTGGTGGAGAAATTTTGGGTGAGGGCTTTAAAACAAGTTCAGAACAAGAAGTCTATCCTAAGGCATATGATATGGGGGCGTGGGGTTATCATTACATCCTTGCGCTTGCTACAAAAACATACGGCAGGTGACAAAGCCATCATGGAGACATTTTTCGCTCCATTTTAGGTGGCTTCACCACATCCCACCAAAACTCAACTACATAAATAACTCCCCATAAACCAGCGTTATTACTCAATATGAAAACGATCACTGTTCCGAAGAACACGGAAGCTGAGAGATTACTGGACTTAGATCAATGCCCTCCAGAGCAATTGGAAGAAATTATCCTGTCAAAAGAGCAATTTGCTAATTTATGGTCAGCGGGTTTCTTTGATGATATCAACAAGCTCTGTGGGTCAATGATCGATGACTATGAAGATGAAATCTTGCCAGCAAAAAATTCCGTTCCGGTTGTCTTGGCTTATATTCAAACCCAACAATGGGAGCCGAAAGTTCACGACATTGTAAATGAAATCAAATACCTTCTTATAAAAGCTAAGGAATACGGCACAAGTGTTCATTTCTATTTCTAGCAAAATGATAACAAGTAAAAACGACATATCCCTTGGGGCTGGACGCTCTAAAATAGCCACTGCTTTAGCTGTTAAGCGTAACGAAAAGTTGTGGCAGAGTTAAAGATACTCAGTCACGTCGTAGACAACATGGAAGCAACAGGTTCAAATGGAAGAGGGAACATTCACCTAAAATACTGACAATAATGCCGAGATATAAGCTAGGGCAAGTTAGTGGGAGTCCTGTTACTTTTTGTGAGCTACACAAGCGATCGAACGGCACTTGGTGGCTAAGATAGGTTAACTATTTAATTAAAGAGAGAAATCAAAATGAAGTACCCTATCACCTATCTAGCTTTGTTAAGTATTTTCACTCTGGCAGGGTGCAGTTTATCACCAAAGGAAACGGCATCGATGACATACGAAAGCCCTATTTGCAACAGCAAGAACCTTGCTGGTGGTTGGTCTCAGAAAGACATGTCACCTCAGGCTCAAGAAACTCTAGATTTTGCCCTAAACTCAATGGTTACTGATGCACAACTAACCAAGGTACTGTCTGTGCATTCCCAAGTGGTGAATGGTGTCAATTATGCGTTTGAATTTGAGATGGATAATAGTGAGGTTTACCACACCATAGTTTATCGAGCGTTAGACGGTGAAATGAGCCTCACTCAACCAGTAGAGCTCGGCAAAATTTGTCCTTAGCCATATGAAAAAGTTTAGTTAGAAGGGAGCTGGGATATATGTAAACTAGGCGCCCTACTCAAATATCGGTATGGTTAAGGCTCACGACGAGCTCCCATTCCAGAGCACACCGAAGACAGATAATCTCTAAACAAGGCTTTATGCGCTAGGATTGGATAAAATCAAGCCAAGCAAAAGAATCATGTCCATGAACCAGTTTGCACTTTTCTTTTACTCCTTAGCTTAATAAGCTTGGCCTTGACGATTAAGCTTTGCCAAATCAAATACCCCAATGCCCCCGCTGCAATGGGGCTCAAAACTGCTAGGATGTACTGGTGTTATTTATCTTTGGCGTAGTTTACGGCGTGATAATCATGCATACCTATTTAGATAGCTGACAATGTCCCAATGCAACGGCAGATTTCCCCGGTTGTGTTGCGAGATATAGCTCCCCCAAAGTTAGATCATCGTACCAAATGCCCTCAAGCTTTACTTGATATTTAACGGCCATGTCTTCAGCCAAGGTTTCAATCTCTAGCGAATCTGGCATCCATTTTTTAGGGTAAAGGGCACGGTAAATATCCAGAATTTTATCTGTTGGCGCAAACTGCAATTTGTCTTTCTCATCAAAAGCAAATGCTAAGGTGAAATCCGTTAAAAACCGCCGCATATCTTGCTTTTTTGCAGCAGGAAAAGCCTGTTTCCAGCGCCGTCCCATGCAAACTCGGCGGCGATATTGCTTTGGTAAGCTATCATCAAACCAGCACAGCGCAGCAACAATGACGATAAATATAAGCGCTAAGATTAAATACATGATGTTCTCTAATGGCGTATCCCGATCTGAATCTATTTGTCGAGGGTGACCAGTAAATCCAAGTTAAATCCAAATATCTGCTTCAGCGGTCAGATCTCCGCCCGCATCCCCAGTATTAATAACGCCCCTTGGTTCAACCAGCAGTACTTGGCACAGTCCTTTGGCAAAGGGTTTATGCTCTACCCCCTTAGGTATGACAAACATTTCCCCATTAGTGAGCGTGACCTTACCATCGCGAAATTCAATTTCTAGTGTACCGTCAATCACGATAAACACCTCATCGGTGTCTTGGTGAGCATGCCAGACAAATTCACCTTCGCCTTTAGCCAGCTTAAATTGGTAATCGTTCATTTCGGCGATAACGCGAGGTGACCAAAGGGCGTCAAATTGTGAAAGCTTCTCTTTTATATTGATTGCTTGATAGTTCATGATCTTCCTTTTCGTTTGGCCATCATAGCGAGCCATCGGGGCTAGCACTAGCATGTGGTGTAATGAAAACGGATCGCCTGCATGTGAAGTTAAAAAACTCAATTACGCACACGGCGATAGCATCGGTCGGTAACAGCTCTATGGTGGAACTGATTGAATAATATTTCAAAATAAGCTGTTGACTTAGAGTTAACTCTAACAATTAGCATGACCTTAGTGAATTAGAAACAGCCATTAAGGAGCATTATCATGGAAACTCGTCAACTAGGAAGATCAGATTTATCACTATCGGTTTTGGGCTTAGGCAGCTGGGCTATTGGTGGGGATATTGGCGATTGGGGCTGGGGCACTCAATCTGAGCAAGATTCCATCAACACCATTCATAAAGCACTAGAATCGGGCATTAACTGGATCGACACTGCTCCAGCCTATGGTTTAGGTAATGCTGAGCGGGTCATAGGTAAGGCGTTAAAACAAACCTCACAGCGGCCCTATATCATGACTAAGTGTGGTTTTTACTGGAACCAAGGCGAAAGTGAATTGATTCCAGGCCTTAGCCCCGAGCAAATAACCAAGGAAGTAGAAGCTAGCTTATCTCGCCTAGGGGTTGATGTGATTGACTTGTACCAAATTCATCGCCCCGTGCCCGAGCACCAACTTGAGCAAGCTTGGCACACCTTGGCCGAATTAAAAAAACAGGGAAAAGTGCGCGAAATTGGCGTCTCTAACTTTACGGCCGAGCAGCTGGCATCGCTACACAAAATAGCGCCAATCACCTCAAATCAACCAGCGTATTCACTGTTGAGTCGAGAAGTGGAAGCCTGCATATTGCCTTGGTGTCAAGCGCATCAAGTCGGCACAATCCATCATTCCAGCATGGCCAATGGTTTGCTTTCTGGTCGAATGACAAAACAGCGCGTTGCTAACCTAGATACAAGAGATTGGCGTCATAAGTCGCATTTTTACCAAGAGCCAAACTTAACCAACAACCTCGACTTCGTTGCCAAATTGGCACGTTTAAGTGAGCAACTAAACTGCTCCGTTGCGCAATTAAGCATTGCATGGACATTAGCTCACCCGGCTACAACGGGCACCATTATTGGCGCGCGAAATGTTGCGCAATTGGCTGGATTAATCGGCGCAGCCGAAATAGCAATCTCTGCCGAAATCTATCAACGCTTAGGTGATTTGAGTGGACAACTGCAGCAAATTGAAGGTTCCGCCGCCTAACCTTCCCCCCTAGGCTTATTTGGTTTCATCGATTAAGCTTTGATAATGGGTAATTTTCCAATCAATATGAGCAAGAAAGTCTTGAGTTTGCAGCAACTGCTGCTCAAGGCGCTTCTTGTGTTTTTGCATAATCGACAGTAAAAAATCCCCTTGGTTTTGCGCATCCCCAACCTTGGCCGCATACGCCTTGATTTCTTTTAGGGGCATGCCCGTGGTTTTAAGGCAATTCACAAAGTGGATCCACTTTACATCTTGTTCACGAAAAAAGCGGTGGCCCGCGCTATCTCTTGGCACGTCACCAATTAAACCCGCCTTTTCGTAATAGCGAATGGTGTACCCTGATAAACCCGTTTGCTTTGAGACTTCTTGGATCCGCATATATCCCTACAACTTATAATGAAATCATAGGGTGATTCTACTTTCAGGCTAAATTAAGTCAATAAAGTGTCAAGGCTATAACTCAACCGCGAGAGGGTTCAGTTGGCTTGCTCGACAGTCCGACATTTCGGAAAGGTAGAGCATCCTCGCTCTACTCGATGCCATCAGAGCCATAAACCACCTTAATCTGATTAGTCACTCCCCAACTTGCTTTTGCTAGTCGCACGGATATCGTTAAGCTGACTAAATATGAATCTCAAGATATGAAATCCATCATTTGAAAGGATGTCCTGTTATTATTCTATTATTGATTATTAAGACAAAATGTCATTCTACAACCATCGCTCGACCCAGAACACTTGGTATAGCCATTCAACAAAAAAGTTCACACTCAGCTACTTAGACATATAATTGAAAGCTTCAAAAGCGAGGCAATTCACTAACCCCATTGAGCTTAGTCTACTTATTTAATAAAACATCAAATCCCAAATGCTTAGAAACTGAGGTATTAACTGCTGCACGTAAAGACATACTGACCCAAAATGGGCAGACATTTTCAGGTCTCAAAAATGCTCTGAGTTCGTCATCTGAAAGGAGTTTAGGTATGCCTTCGCATTGAACCTTCATAGCAAAGCTATCATTACTGGGCTGACTCACTTTTCCAACCATGTCAGTAGCTAATAGATACTGATTTATTCGACTAACTGCCTTGTCAATATCCAAACCTAGTTTATCCATCAATGACAGAACCATATTTTGTGAATATGCGTTTAAATAAGCCCTAACCCCTTGCTCAAATAACTCCGGATTGTAGGCGTTGTTAGTGATAAATCCCGAGTCATCGGGCTGACTGCTGCGCATGACACAATAACCCGAGTCATGTTCAGCTTTTAATAGCCTTAAATCTACATGCCAACCTTGCATTATCCACCTTCCAAGCCGTTGTACTATTCACCTGTAATCAAAACACAAAACGCACTTTGGGTTACTAATGGCCATCAGGGCTATAAACCACCTTAATCTGGCTACTTACTCCCCAGCTTGTTTGTGCTAATCGCTCTGTGCCAATTAAGCTTCGATGAATATTAAGCTGGAAGTCAGAAATCCACCGAATGTTAGGCGCCACTTGATTTGCCAGCCCTTCAATAACAAATATATTACCCGCCTCATTACCCAGCTCCTTATTAACATCAAGCAATGAAATATGGGTGCTAAATCCTGTAGTGGCGCCACAATCACGCTGGAAAATCACCGCTTTATATTCTTTGTTGGGCGACAGCACTTCTGCGTATTTTTCATTACCGCACAGGTCACTGGTGATAACGATAAACATAATTGCTAGGATGGCGGGAATGCCAACAGCCATGAAGGCCAAAGTCATCGCCACCTTCTGCCAAGTTTTCAGTCCCAATTAACGCCTCCGACATAGGAGCATACTCAAAGCACTTCCAAAATTAGCTAAACTAGTGGCTAAGTTAATTGCCTAACCAACAATGGCCACCCTCGTGCCCCGATTAATGTATTCAGAGGCATCAGAAACGTTCAGATCTTACAGGGCGAAAGCAATAAAGTATGACCACAACTTGAAGCAAAACGCCCTATTTATTGAAAGCTATAGATAAATAACAAAATCATCCACGCTTAAGGATTTAGGCGCAGGTGGCTCAGCGACTTTGCTGCCGATATATAAAAAGCCGACGAGGCTTTCGTTTTCACCGAGCCCTAAGCCTTGCTCAACATCAGGGTTGTAACATAGCTCGCCCGAGCGCCAAATACCGCCATAACCTAGAGCTTGTGCGGCCATTTGCATGGCGTGTACGGCGCAACCTGCGGAAATCACTTGCTCAACCTCGGGTACTTTATGCTCTGGCGTTACTCGGGCGACCACAGTGATCACTAAAGGTGCACGTTGGGGCATATTTTGCGCTTTTTGCAGGGCCGCTTCGTCTGCACCTTGAGCTTGCATGGCTTGATAGTAAATATCACCTAAACGTAACAAACCATCGCCTTGAGCAACGATAAAGCGCCAAGGGTGTAGGCCGCCGTGATCGGGGGCGCGCAAGCCAGCCTGAAGAATAGTTTCAAGTTCACAGCTATCGGGAGCAGGCTCGGTTAAGCGAGCACAAGAGCGACGTTTAAGTAATAAATCCATGGCTAACATAGAGCAAGACTTCCTTTAGTAAATAGTAATCAATATCATAATAGTTGAGACCCGAAGATGAAACCTTTGCGCGTAAGAGTTTTTTCTTGTGCGCTTCTCTAGTAAAGTGAAACCATTCGTTAGTTAAGGGAATACGATTTTGCGAGCAATTAAGTGGCTGTTTAGAACCATAGGCAAAACTATCAACTTTGTTAGATTGTTGATTTTGAATTTAATTTTCCTCGCCATTGTGGCGGTGGTGGTGATAGGTTTTAATACCGACAACAGTGTTCAAGTACCGCAAGGCGCGGCATTAACACTCGACTTGTCTGGTGTGATAGTAGAAGAGCGCCGCCCTGTTGATCCTTTTCAAGAAATATCCAATGAGATTTTTGGCAAAGATCCCAATCAGTTTCGTGAAACAGCCTTAACCGATATCATCCATGCCATCCGCTTTGCCCAATCAGATAACCGTATTAGTGCACTGGTACTGCGCCTTGAACAATTGCAAGGCACCGGCATGAATAAGCTGTTTGAGATAGGTGATGCATTAGATAAATTTAAGGCCAGTGGCAAAAAGATCTACGCTTATGGCGATTTCTATAGTCAAAGTCAGTATTTTTTAGCCAGCTATGCCGATGAAGTGATGCTCAATCCTCAAGGCGCCATCTTACTGCAAGGCCTAGGCGTATATCGTTTGTACTTTAAGTCGGCCATCGAAAAGCTCGATATTACCCCTCACGTTTTTAAAGTGGGCACTTACAAATCCTTTGTTGAGCCCTACACCCGTAATGATATGTCTGCCACTAGTAAAGAGGCAAACCTGCACTGGTTAAATCAGCTTTGGGATAGTTATGTCAGTTCGGTGGCGGCTCAGCGCCAAATTGGCCAAGACGATGTGGCGCCGAATATCGAAAGCTATTTAGCCCGACTTCGCTCTGTCAATGGCGATCAAGCGGCTTATGCAAAAGCAACAGGCTTGGTGGATGAATTGCGCACTCAGCAACAAGCTAACCAATTCTTGATGGCCAATATTGGCAAAAGTCACTCGGGTGAAAGCTATTTAAATATCGGCTTAAACAGTTACCTAGCAGCCATCCCTGACGCCTTTAATTACCATGAACAAGGCCAAGATAAGGTAGCGGCCATTTTTGCTAGCGGCCAAATTATGAGTGGCAAGCAACCTACCGGCGTGATTGGCGGCGAGACCTTATCCGATTTATTGAGCCAAGCGCGCATCGACCCTCATGTTAAAGCAGTGGTATTGCGCCTTGATACACCGGGCGGCAGTGCGTTTGCATCGGAACAAGTGCGCCAAGAAATTTTAGCGTTAAAACAAGCCAACAAACCTGTGGTTGTGTCCATGAGCAGCACTAGTGCGTCGGGCGGATATTGGATTGCCTCGGCCGCGAATGAAATCGTGGCCTCGCCCGTCACACTAACCGGCTCTATCGGTATTTTTGGTATGTTTGCTACCCTTGAAAATGCGCTGGCGAAAATGGGCATTAATAACGATGGCGTGGGCACTCATGTATTAAGTGGCGTCGATGTCACCAGGCCTTTGCCTGATTACATGAAGCAAATCATCCAAATGGGCATAGACAATGGCTATCAGCAGTTTATTTCTGTGGTTGCCGAGGGGCGAAACATGAACCTAGAGCAAGTCGACAAGCTAGCCCAAGGCCGCGTTTGGACCGGTCAGGATGCCAAAGAGAAAGGCTTAGTGGATCACCTTGGAGGGCTAGATATCGCCCTTAGCCGCGCGGTGAATTTGGCTCAACTAGAAAACTATGAAGTGAAAGTGATCCGCCCTGAGCTCAGCGCGAAAGAGCAATTTATGGCGGACTTAATGACGCAATCGGCGCAAATCGTTGAACAAAGCGTGATTAGCTCATCAACGGTGCGCCAATTCCTAAAGGCCCTTGATGAACAAGCTGCGCCTTTAGTGCAGTTTAATGATCCCAAAGGCATTTATGCTTTATGTCCTGCCTGTGAGCAGGTCAAAATCTAATTTCAGCCGACTGTATATTGAAACCCAACAGCCCAGTTTGACTGGGCTGTTTTTTTCCAGCTGTTGAGCTGTTTCAGTCACAGCCAATTTCTCTGTTCGCCGAGCAAGCTCGCCCACATCAGCAACTAGCTGGTATATACTTAGGCCATAAATTATTTTAGCAAGAGATAAGATGTTGGCTAAAAAATCCATTTACGTTGCCTACACAGGTGGAACCATCGGTATGCAGCGCTCTAAGCAAGGTTATATTCCGGTTGCGGGGGCCTTAGCACAAAACATTGCCAGTATGCCCGAGTTTTACCGCGATGAAATGCCTGAGTTCACCATCCATGAATACGCGCCTTTAATCGATTCCTCCGACATGTGTCCCGATGATTGGCAGCGCATCGCCGACGATATTGCGGCTAACTATCAAAAATACGATGGCTTTGTGATTTTACATGGCACGGATACCATGGCGTTTACCGCCAGTGCCTTGTCATTTATGCTCAAAGATCTTGCCAAGCCAGTGATCGTGACAGGATCGCAAATCCCCCTCACCGAGCTGCGCTCCGATGGGCAGCGGAATTTGCTTAACGCCCTTTATATTGCCGCTAATTATCCTATTCCCGAAGTAAGTTTATTCTTTAATAACAAGCTGTTTCGCGGTAATCGAACCACTAAGGTTCATGCCGATGGCTTTGAAGCCTTCGCTTCTCCTAACTTTGAACCTTTGCTAGATGTAGGAATAAATATTCGCGTCGTCGCTGGCGCTTTATTGCCGCCAACCGATTCCCAACTAAAGGTGGTAAAAATTACCCCCCAGCCGATTGGTATTGTGACTCTCTACCCGGGAATTTCGTCTTTGGTGGTGGCCAACATGCTCAAGCAGCCGGTTAAGGCGTTAATCTTACTCAGTTATGGAGTGGGAAATGCGCCACAAGACAGCGCCTTGCTCGATTTACTCCATCAAGCCCATCAACGGGAAATATTAGTGGTTAATCTAACCCAGTGTATTAAAGGCAAGGTGAATATGGGCGGTTATGCGACGGGTAATGCATTGGCTCAAGCCGGCGTGATCAGCGGCGCTGATATGACCAAGGAAGCCGCACTGGCAAAACTGCATGCGCTGCTTAGCCAAAATTATGACTTTGAGCAGCTAAAATCGAAAATGCAGCTCAGCCTGCGCGGTGAGTTAAGCCCAGATTAATCTTGCTGGCTGATCTCGATTTTTTGCTTGTATTGTTGTTTTAGCTCAGATTTACTTTTCATGTGCACTTCGCCCCCTTTGGCCACGGTGAAGTGCTCAGGCTGCGCATTATGGTGTGCTTGCCAAGCAAATACCGCTTGCAGCGCATAAGCCTTTTGCTCTTCGGTTAACGGGTTGCCATCGAACCACTTGCCCGTTTCAACGGCAGCCTTTAAACGCTCATATATTTCAGGACTAAGATTGGCGACTAATTGCTCTAACGACATACAGATCCGTTTCCTTATTTACTCTTGTTGCTATCACGCTATGATGCCCTAAACAAGCGTTGAGATCACCCGCGATTGTTTAATGCCAGCTTGTTAGCAGAATTTGCGCTAAAAGAGCCACATTTTATTTTATTGCGTTATCATTAAGCTATGTCCACAGGCGAAGTCACCCTAACCGCTTCGCTTCTCCATTCAGTTAGATGGCGAAATACATGTCCAAATACATACCTTTTCTCTTTATCCCCTTGATATTAATGACAACAGGTTGTGAACAAAAAGCGAGTATCAAGGAGATTTGCAGTGATACCCCTGAACTCTGTGATGACCTCAATACGGATGATGGCTGGTGTAAAGAAGAGCGCTCAAATGTGATCCGCAGTCGCCAAGAGCAAACCAATCCAGAGATTGAGACTGATTTAGCGAAATACCATCTGCTACGAGATTTTAAAGCCTACAAGAAATGTATCGAGCGGGCGGCACAAGTTGAGCCTATTATCTACAAAGAAAAGAAAACCGGCCGTGTTAACGCCTTGATCACAGCAGAAAATGAAATTCAACGCCTAGAGCAGGAAACCATGGATTCAAATGAGCCTCACCTTGCTTATTATCACTGGCGTGTACGCGGTGATCAAAACGCCAAAGCAAGATTTATGGCCATTGAAGATTCTCCCGCGTTAGATGAGCCTGAGTTGGCGTTGGCTATGGCCAGTTACTACTTTGAACGCGATCCTGATAAAACCGCTAAGTTACTTTATCGTGCTATTAGTAACTACAAAGGGGAGCTACCTCCAGAGAGTATCTATGACTCGCTGACGACCTTAAACTTGCGGGAAAAACGCTACCCTGAAACCTACATCTGGATGCAGGTGGCGAAGCAACTAGGCAAAAAAAATGTCAGCTTGCAAACCTTAGAGCGCTACCACGTGTTTAGTCACGAAGAAAAAGCAAAACTGGATAGCCTAGCGCAGCAATTAGCAGACAAAATTAGTGACGGTCAGTTTAGTCCCAAAGACGCAAACTTCACGTTTTAACCCTATTGGGCTCACCTGAATCTGGGGGAATGTGTTGCTTTATCTCTAACAGAGTGCAAAGCAACACATGCTCAGGTTAATCTTCCTGGGTAAACTGCATACTCACAGAATTAATACAATATCGTTTATGGGTTAAGGTAGGGCCATCATCGAACACGTGTCCGAGATGCGCATGGCACTGGCTACATTGAACTTCTACCCGCACCATACCATGGCTGGTATCTTCTAAGTATCGGATAGCGCCCGATATCGACTCATCAAATGATGGCCAGCCACAACCTGAGTCAAACTTATTTTTTGATGCAAACAATGCCTGTCCACAACAAATGCAGTGATAGACCCCGTTGTCCTTATTGTGAAGTAAGGCCCCGCTAAATGGGGCTTCTGTTCCCTTTTCAAAGCAAATATGAAACTGCTCTGGCGATAATTTATCGCGCCAATATTCTGCTGATTTAGTCATTATGCAAGCTCATCTTCTATATAAATTCAGTGATCCGAGGAATAATCCTTACAAGTCCCCGTGTTTAAATCAAGTTAACGAGGCTCATCACTAATTCCCCGTGGATTATATCTTTATTTATAAGTAATTACGTATGTTTGTTGCTAAAAAGTTCAGTAACAAACTTAATTCATAGCGTAAAAAAACTTGCAAAAAAGCCCTTTTTGGCTTAGATTTCAAGCTAAATTTTGTAATATTACTAACTTATTGTTGTTTACTTTCAAAGTTCCGAACCTTGATTCATTGACTTAATATCGGTGTCATTTTTGTTGTTGAGTTTGTTTGAACTATCATGATTTCAATCATTCCCGCGGCAACAAAATTAACACTTGTTGTTAAAACCAATATGAATTAATGTAGGAAAATAACGAAATGCAATATCAAAATTCGTCAAAATCAAGCATTTTTGCGATTTCGAGCATTTCAAATGAAAGGATTTAACATCAAAGGCGTAAATTTGATACGAATCAAGTTTAGCCTCCTTTGATTTAGGTAGTATCACCACAGTTTCCAGTTAAAACAAACCTGTAAGGATCTTAAAAGATGACTATTAAAGTAGGTATCAACGGCTTCGGTCGTATCGGACGTTTTGTATTCCGCGCTGCTCAAGAGCGTAACGACATCGAAGTAGTAGGTATTAACGACCTAATCGACGTAGATTACATGGCATACATGCTTAAGTACGACTCAACTCACGGCCGTTTCAACGGTACTGTTGAAGTTGAAGGCGGTAACCTAGTAGTTAACGGTAAAACTGTTCGCGTAACTGCTGAGCGTAACCCAGAAGATCTAAAATGGGATGCAATCGGTGTTGACGTAGTTGCTGAAGCAACTGGTCTATTCCTAACTGACGAAACAGCTCGTAAACACATCACTGCTGGCGCGAAGAAAGTTGTACTAACAGGTCCTTCTAAAGACGCTACGCCAATGTTCGTAATGGGCGTTAACCAAGACACTTACGCTGGCCAAGACATCGTTTCTAACGCTTCTTGTACTACTAACTGTCTAGCGCCTGTAGCTAAAGTACTTAACGACAAGTTCGGTATCGAATCTGGCCTAATGACAACTGTTCACGCAACTACTGCGACTCAAAAAACAGTTGACGGTCCTTCTGCTAAAGACTGGCGCGGTGGCCGTGGTGCTTCTCAAAACATCATCCCATCTTCAACTGGTGCTGCTAAAGCGGTAGGCGTAGTTCTTCCAGAACTAAACGGCAAACTAACTGGTATGGCTTTCCGTGTACCAACTGCTAACGTTTCTGTTGTTGACCTAACTGTTAACCTTAAAGAATCTGCTACTTACGAGCAAATCTGTGCTGCAATGAAAGAAGCTTCTGAAGGCGAGCTAAAAGGTGTTCTAGGTTACACTGAAGACCAAGTTGTTTCTCAAGACTTCATCGGTGAAGTACAAACTTCAGTATTCGATGCTAAAGCAGGTGTTGCACTAACTGACAAGTTCGTTAAAGTTGTATCTTGGTACGACAACGAAATCGGTTACTCTAACAAAGTTCTAGACCTAATCGCTCACATCTCTAAGTAAGCATTAGTCTCTGAATGATAAAGCCCGCAACAGCGGGCTTTTTTTGTTTCTGAAGCTCAAGCATTTCGTTAAAGCGAAATCGGACTCATGTTAAGCCCAAACAAAGTTCTAAACCTAATCGCTCACATCTCTAAGTAATTATTAGTTCTAAAGAATTATAAACCCCGTCTAGTGCGTTTTTTTTGTGTCTGCTGCTCTGTGGGAGCTGCAGTCATGCAGCGATAAACTTAGATAAGCTTGTATAAACTTAGGTGTTGCTAAACCCAATGACAGGTTAAGTAAGCATTAGAGCCTAAGAGTTGAATGCCCCATGTGAGACCGCAGCTCGCTGCGGGAATAACCATAGAGCAGCTAGAAGTAGGGATTAAACTCTTTGGCCGTTAACAGCATCAATGAATGAGCATGGCTCGTACTGCATTGACTCATCACACAATTGTCTGGGCATAACATGCCATTATTAACCGAGGTATCAAAAACACATTGCCAATTGACTAAACTGTCTTTGATTTGAGGTAACACTACCGCCACATCATATTCCGATGCATTAAATATCAGTAACCAGTGTTCACTGTTGGATTCAAGCTCCAGTTGCAGAACTTGCGCCGTCGCACTGTGCCATTGGCTTTTTTGCATAAAATGGCCGTCAGGGTGATACCAACGCGCTTGAACTATGTCGGAACGGGTTTGAAAACCATCATCAGCCAAGCTTAATTGAGAAAAAATACTCGATTTTAATCGTAGCTGGATCATTTGCTGACAAAAAGCCAACTGTTGCTTTTGTAAATCAGACAGCTGCCAATTAACCCAGCTAACCTCATTGTCTTGGCAATAAGCGTTATTATTGCCTTGCTGAGTTCGCCCCATTTCATCCCCCGCCAAAAAATGAGGGGTACCTTGAGATAGAAACAGGGTTGCGATCAAGTTACGTTTACGCTGCTCGCGACGCTGGATCACCTTAGGGTCAAAACTGGGCCCTTCAACCCCGGCATTACTTGATAAGTTGTGGCCATGACCATCTCGGCTATTTTCACCGTTGGCATGATTATGACGGTGTTCGTAGCTGACTAAGTCTTCTAGCGTGAAGCCATCGTGGTAACAAACATAATTAACACTGGTGTGAATACTGCGTTTGTTTTTCGGAAAGATATCCCGTGAACCAAGGATCCGCGTTGCAAACTCCGCAATTTGCCCAGAGTCACCGCGCCAAAACGCACGGATATTATCGCGATACCTGTCGTTACACTCATACCAATTACTTGGAAATTGGCCTAAACGATAACCTCCAGGTCCAATATCCCAAGGCTCAGCAATCAGCCTAACTTGGCTTAATACAGGATCTTGAAATAACGCTTTAAAAAAGGCGCTATAAGGTTCAAATGCGCCTTTCTCTCGCGCCAAGGTAACCGCTAGATCAAAACGAAAACCGTCTACTTGCATTTCCGTTGACCAATAACGCAATGCGTCCAAGGTGAGCTTAAGCGCCCATGGCAAATCAATATTGACCGTGTTACCACACCCTGTAAAGTTGGCGTGCCGGGTGGGCAGATCCGGATTATCGGCATGCTCAAAGTAGTAATAACTGTTTTCAGCCAAGCCCTTGTAGCTCAAAATTGGTCCACCCTCTCCGCCTTCTGCGGTGTGGTTAAAGACCACGTCTAAAATCACTTCAATACCCGCTTGATGGAATTGACGAACCATGGTTTTGAACTCGGTGACCGCATCTTGGTTCGCATAACGGGGATCGGGAGCGAAGAAATTTACCGGGTTGTAGCCCCAGTAATTCGTCAATCCTAGCTCCATTAACCTCGGCTCAGCCATAAAGCTAGCCACTGGCATGATTTGCACCGCTTTAATCCCCAGCGCCGTTAAATGAGCTATCACACTGGGATGACTTAACCCTAGATAAGTGCCTCTTAACTCACTCGGCACGTCTGAATTGAGCCAAGTAAACCCTTTAACATGAAGTTCATATAAGATGATTTCACTTGCTTTCAGGTTTGGTTTAGCGACACCTTGCCAGTCAAACTTTTCATCAACCACCACAGATTTGGCCATGACATGCGCATTAGCGGCTAAGTCCACCGCATCACACCACACCACACTCTTGTTAAGGGCTTTCGCATAAGGGTCAATTAACAACTTTTCATTGATCGCGTCTTGCCCCGAGGCATCATCTGACTCAACAATATAACCATATCCCTGACCCGCTTTGACACCTTGAATAAAAGTCGACCAAAATTTGCCACGCTTTTCGGTTAATAGAAAGCGGACCTGCTCTTGTTCATGTTGATCAAACAACACTAGCCAGATCCGATGGCAATTACTGTAAACAGAGAAGTTACAACCTGCTTCAGCCAGCTCTGCTCCTAGAGGTAATATCTTGCCCTCTAATTGCTTAAACGGCGACGTTTGTAACGAACACGCACTGACATCTTGGCTTGAGTCTTGGCTTGAAACAGGTTTCATCTTTATGCCTTTTTACGTATGTAAAGG
This sequence comes from Motilimonas eburnea, assembly GCF_021295345.1. Taxonomy (GTDB): domain Bacteria; phylum Pseudomonadota; class Gammaproteobacteria; order Enterobacterales; family CBDFNC01; genus Motilimonas; species Motilimonas eburnea. The sequence goes on along the minus strand of NZ_JAIMJB010000001.1, from coordinate 196,508 downwards.
GTTGCTAGCGGCGGTACATTCAGTTCAATTGAATGAGATTGACCTTGATGTGCAACATCTTGGGCATGGAAGTGGAACCCTGCATCATAGTTACTGCCCCAGTAATACTCACTGTCGGTATTAACCACAATCTCATACTCACCAGCATCAGGCACACCTAACCGGTAGTTGTCCCGCGGCACTGGCGTAAAGTTACTGACAATAATCACTTGATTCGTTTTATCTAAATTCTGACGCATAAAGGCATACATCGAGTGCTCACCGTCTTGGTGATCTAACCAAACAAACCCTTGCGGCTGATAGTCAGCCTCATACATGGCCGGCTCAGCTTGATAAAAGTGACCAAGATCTTTACATAGCAACTGATGCCCTTTGTGTTTGTCATATTCAAGCAGCCACCAGCCTAATTGTTCATTGTGGTTCCACTCAAATGACTGGGCGATTTCATTACCCATAAAGTTCAGCTTTTTACCCGGATGAGCAAACATAAAGCCCGCATAGGCGCGTAAGTTTGCACTGGCTTGCCACTCATCGCCGGGCATCTTGCCAAGAAGCGATTGCTTACCATGCACCACTTCATCATGAGACAAAGGCAGAATAAAATGTTCGTTGTAGTGGTAGACCATGGCAAAGGTCATTTCATTGTGATGGAATTTGCGATACATGGGATCTTTCGACATGTACTCTAATGAATCATGCATCCAGCCCATATTCCATTTGAAACCAAAGCCCAACCCGCCTTCAAAAGTCGGTTTAGACACCCCCGCAAACGCGGTTGACTCTTCGGCTATCGTCATAGCATGAGGATATTGTTGGTATACCTCTTCGTTAAACCATTTAAGCAAGCTGATCGCTTCATAGTTATGGTTTCCACCATCGACATTGGGTACCCACTCGCCCTCGTTGCGCGAGTAATCCCAGTACAACATAGAGGCAACAGCATCAACACGCAGGCCATCGACGTGGAATTTATCCAGCCAATATAACGCACTGGCGACTAAGAATTGACGAACATTGTCGTTACCAAAATCGTAAATATATGAGTTCCAATCTGGGTGCCAACCACGACGCGGATCTTCATATTCGTACAAAGGCGTGCCATCAAAGCGTGCCAAACCATGAGGATCCGATGGGAAATGAGCAGGCACCCAATCAATGATCACCCCAATACCCTGTTGGTGACAGGTATCAACAAAACGTTTGAATGCATCAGGATCGCCAAAGCGACTGGTTGGCGCAAACATACCCACGGGTTGATAACCCCATGAGCCATCAAATGGAAATTCAGAGACAGGCATCACCTCAATATGGGTGTATCCCATTTCTTTAACGTACTCAACCAGCTCGTGAGAGAGCTCATCATAAGTTAAATAGCGACTGCCTTTTTTATCGTCCGGCTTACGGCGCCAAGATCCTAGGTGTACCTCGTAAATGTTCATCGCACTATAGCGTTTGTCATTTTGCTGCGATTGTATCCAATCCGCATCCTGCCATTGGTACTGTGAATGGTCATACACCACAGATGCATGAGAGGGGTATTGCTCAGCGCTAAAGCCCACCGGGTCGGCTTTGTGTGGCAAACGATTACCGAGTGGATCTTTTAGCTCGTACTTGTAACGTTCGCCTGCTTTTATTTCAGGCACAAATAATACCCAGTGACCACACAAACTGCGCTGCATTGGATGTCTGCGGCCATCCCAATGGTTAAAGTCACCAATTAAGCTTACGCTGCTTGCACTCGGGGCAAAGACCGCAAAACGCGTGCCACTGATCACCTCGCCATTGAGCTCTATTTCTGTGACTTGCGCCCCCAACACCTGATAGAGGTTTTGCGGACGGTGGGTCATGGTACTTAAGCCTTGATAGGCTGGCTCATGAAACTGATAAGGGTCAATAAAACGATGCGCTGCGCCATCGGCATAAGTTGCTTGCAGTCGATAATTAAAGGGGGCTTTTACATCGGGCAGAGCCAGTTCAAACAAGCCCGCCTCGCCGACTTGCTTCAGTGTTGCTAACGGCGTTGCTTCACCAAATGCGAACACATCGACTTGTGTCGCCTCAGGCAACCAAGCTCTGATTAAATATCCCTTATCTTGTGGTAACAACCCTAAATGCTCAAAGGGTTGATTCAAACATGCGCCTTCAAGGGGAGTCAAAAGAGGATGCTGATTCTCTTGAGCCTTGATCTTGGTTTTGGAGGTTGATGTTGCACTGGCTTTAGTCGAGCGTGGTGCTCGTTTAGCTGCGGTCGTTTTTTTGGCGGTAGATTTTGGTTTAGCCGCGCCTCGGTTGGTTTTTTTAGCTGGTTTTGAAGTTGTGGTCATAACGTACTCTAAAAAGTTAATAGCAACGCCCTTTCTTTGCGTTCAGCATAATGCACGCGCAATGCATGCATTTTTCAAGGGCGTATCAATTATTCAGCTGCGATACTGCGGGCTAAGCTGATATTGCGACATAGCGTTTGTATATGATCTTGATTGAAAATATCGTCAAGATTACAGGTTAGCTTGCGTCGCCAGTTGGGATATTCGTCACTCGTGCCAGGTACATTGACGGGTTTATCCATCTCTAAAAAGTCTTCAAGTTGCAAACTCAGCAACAAGGAACGGGCATGAGCAAGGTGTTGCTGGATACCAAAACTCAACTCACGATCCATGCCAACGAAGTCAACACAATTTGAAATACGGTCTGAAATTGCCTGATGGCCGAATAAACTGTTGAGTATTTGTTGTTTCGCGCTGTGACGATCAGCCATGAGTTGATCGACCAGTTCTTGGGTTGGATAAAGGCCTAAGGTTTTGCCCAAAGTAAGGTCGTCACAATGCCAGTAACCGCGCAAGGTAGGCATATCATGAGTCACCACGGTCGCCATAGCTTGGGCAGGATAATGGGCCGGTGAGATATAACCGCCGTCTTCGGCCGTTTCAAAGCAAAAAACACGATAAGAGTAAACGCCAGCATTTTCCAGCAGCTCCCCCATCCCATCAGGTACCGTGCCCAGATCTTCACCAATAATTAAACACTGATTGCGTTGGCTCTCCAGAGCGAGAATGGCCAGCATCAGCTCTACAGGGTAGTAAACATACACGCCTTGCGCTGCACTTTCCCCTTCCGGCACCCACCATAACCGCAATAATGCCATCACATGATCGATGCGCAACGCCCCACACGCTTTCATATTGGCTTGTAATAACTTAATGTAAGCGGCAAAGCCATGTTCCACTAAGCGCGACGGGTCTAACGGCGGCAGGCCCCAATTTTGACCGAGAGGACCAAGGACATCAGGCGGAGCCCCCACCGTTGCTTGGACACAATAATCCTGTTTATTAGCCCATATTTCACAGCCACCAGACGCCACTCCAACAGCCAAATCGCGGTATATGCCAATTTCCATATCAAGGGTCTTGGCATGTGTATGGGCTTGCGTTAACTGCTCATCAGCTAACCATTGTAGATAGGCCCAAAATTGAACCTCATCAGGGTGCTGTTCACGCCAGTCTTGGACAGCTGAGCTGTGATAATCTTGTAACGCTTGCGGCCAGGCTGGCCAGCCCCAAGCGTGACTATCCTGTTTGATCAAGTCTTCGTGCAGGGCATCAAACACGGCTTGTTGCATCAAGGCGTCACCCTTGTCCTTGATAAACTGCTTAAATGCTTTTGCTCTTGCCCCATTTTTTTTCAGTGTCCCTTTAAAGGCTTCATAACTCAGTTTCAGCGCACTGAGTTTTAATTCGTGAACAAGTTGATAGTCAACATCGTCAACAATACGCGCATACTTAAGTTTGTCTTGAAACACGGCGCTGTTAAATAAATCTTGTGCGGCTTCACTGAGCTTAAACTCAGGCACCTGACTCACGTCTATATAGATAATATTGAGCCATTGCCTCGATGACGGGCTATAAGGACTGGCATTGTCTGGCATCATGGGGTACAAGGAATGGATCGGATTTAGGCCAACAAAATCCCCTCCTTGTTGCTTAATTTGCCCTAGTAATTGCTTCAGGTCTGAAAAGTCACCTATGCCCCAATTCGCCTCACTGCGCAGGCCGTATAACTGCACACTTACCCCCCAAAGGCGTTTTCCCGCGGCCACATTAGCTGGGGTATAACAGGCGCGAGGCGCAATAATAATACGACTGATGCCAAGTGCGTCTTCAACATGGGGGTCAAAAATACGTAGGTCATGATAACCCAAGGCTAACGTCACAGGCAGGGTGACCGAATAGGCTTGAAACTCAACCTCATTAAGGTGCTCAACGGCCAATAACTCACCATCCACCGGACAAAATGTCCCTGTCAAGATTTCTCCTGATTCGGTTTCAATTTCATAACTTAATGTTTCAGCGACAAATTCAATCGGCAGTTTAACCTCAAGCTGAAGCGACTCCTCGTGGTAAGCCAAAATAACCGGCGCTAAACTGGATAACCAATGCTCTTTTAAAGCATCTGCGACTTCGCTCTCGAGGCGCTCAGGTGAGGTATCACATCCCATCGCGTTGAGAATACGAGACACTACCTCTGGACTCGCTTGAGTTTGCTTGCCCCATGCATCGGTATAATGAGGGTCAATCCCCTTCATGCTGGCTAGATTTGCAAGTAGACTTTCTGACATACCACTCCCATTTGGACGCTGAGCCATAAAAATTTAAAAATAACGTGTAAAGATGGAGCTTATATTACGTAGTAACAAAAAAACGTTTGCCTTAAACAAAGCATCTTTGTGAAATCATCATACTCATTTTGTGCTGGTCAATTCCGCTACCAAAAACGCAATTAGAGTTTGATTTAAAACAAACAAAACCGCGTCTCATCTACGTCTCGATAAGGCGTCGCTGGTAGAATGATGACTTTATAGCTTAATTCATCATTGTCATTTTTATCAACTAACAATTAAAGCATAATTTTCAATGCTATATGAGGTTTTATGATAGACCATCTAAATTTAACGTCAAAACGAGATCTGTCCCCATCTGTTCAATTGATGTCCGATGAAAAGGGAGTCGAGTTTGTCAAGGTTCAACACCCCAAAGCGCAAGCGTGTTTTACCCTCCATGGAGCGCACTTAATTCACTTTCAAGCTCAAGACCAAGCGCCTGCAATTTGGTTAAGCAAAACAGCGATTTTTGATAACAAAAAAGCGATACGTGGCGGTGTGCCTATTTGCTGGCCTTGGTTTGGCGCACCCGCACCCAGCCTAGGTGAAGGCTTACCTTCTCATGGTTTTGCTCGTAATAGCTTATGGCAATTAGGCGACATAAAAGAAGATGAGCAGCAAGTGGTTATTTCCTTCACCCTAACCGATAGCCCTGCAACACACTCGCTATGGCCTCATCAGTTTGAATTAACCTTGACCGCGATCATTTCTGACACCTTGCAGCTGAGCTTAATCACCAAAAATACGGGTAGCCAGCCACTGCAATACTTGGCGGCCTTACATACCTACCTCAATATTTCAGCGCCAGAGCAGGTTGAAGTCACTGGGTTGGGGCCAACCTACATCGACAGCTTAGACAACAAAGCCATCAAAAATGCAGCCGCAAACTTAACCTTATCAGGCCCGGTGGATTCACTTTACATTGAACCGACAAACATCGTGAAGTTAGCTGACTCAGGTCTTGCACGTGAATTAAACATTACGAGTCAAGGCCACGATACCATAGTGGCATGGACACCTTGGGTTGAAGGCGCGAAAAGTATGGGGGACATGCCAGATGACGGCTATCAAACCATGGTGTGTTTAGAAGCGGCCATCACAGGTAATGCGGTGACGGTAGCCCCAGGTGAAAGCCATCTATTAAGCACCACGATTAGCTAGCATTCACTAATCAACTGCGAATAGAAAAAAGGGCCGTTAGGCCCTTTTTTATTGCGATGGTTAGCTTGGATTAGTTGTTATTGGCAGCAAAAGATAACATGCGGTCCAGTGGGATCATGGCTTGTTTAGCCAACTCTGGATCGACAAACACTTCGTGCCCTGTGGCATCTAATAGCGATTTTTCAATGGCCTGTAGGCCATTCATTGCCATCCAAGGACAATGGGCACAGGTGCGACACGTTGCCCCGCTGCCTGCGGTTGGCGCTTCAATCATCTCTTTATCTGGACAGGCTTGCTGCATCTTGTAGAAGATACCGCGGTCGGTGGCCACAATTAACTTTTTATGAGGCAAAGTTTGTGCGGCTTTAATCAGCTGACTCGTCGAGCCCACCGCATCGGCGAGTTCCACAATGTTCGCTGGCGATTCAGGGTGCACTAGCACGGCTGCCTCAGGGTAAACCGCCTTCATGTCCTTTAACGCTTTCGCTTTAAACTCATCATGGACTATACAAGCGCCCTGCCACATTAGCATTTCGGCGCCGGTTTGCTTTTCGATGTAGGCGCCAAGGTGACGATCTGGCCCCCAAATAATTTTTTTGCCTTCGCTGTCTAAGTGTTCGACGATGTCCAAGGCGATAGCCGATGTCACCACCCAATCCGCTCTGGCTTTCACAGCTGCTGAGGTATTAGCATAAACCACCACAGTGTGATCAGGGTGCTGGTCGCAAAAAGCTGAAAACTCATCAACCGGACAGCCGAGATCGAGTGAGCAGGTCGCTTCTAAGGTTGGCATCAATACTTTTTTATGAGGCGTCAGAATTTTTGCCGTCTCCCCCATGAATTTAACACCGGCAATGATCAAGGTATCGGCCTGATGATCACGACCAAAACGTGCCATTTCGAGCGAGTCGGCAACATAGCCACCGGTTTCTTCCGCTAAAGCTTGGATCTCAGGATCGGTATAATAATGAGCAATCAATACCGCATTCTTTTCAATCAATAGGGCTTTGATCCGCGCTTTATAAGCTTCACGCTCAGCCTCAGTTAATACTGCAGGTTTAGGAGGGAAAGGATAATCTGATTCTAAAATTGCTTGCTCAATCTGGCTCATTTGCTGTCCACGTTTATACGAGATCTAGTGGCTGCGTATTATACACGCCAACAGCAGAAAAACCATGAGCACAAAAACGAAAAAACCCCGCATTGCGGGGTTTAGATAGTGGTGGGTTGTGAAGGATTTGAACCTTCGACCAATTGATTAAAAGTCAACTGCTCTACCAACTGAGCTAACAACCCGAATTGTATCAACGCATATGCGCTGTTTAAAATGTGGTGGGTTGTGAAGGATTTGAACCTTCGACCAATTGATTAAAAGTCAACTGCTCTACCAACTGAGCTAACAACCCGAATTGTGTCAACGCATGAGCGCTGTTTAAAATGTGGTGGGTTGTGAAGGATTTGAACCTTCGACCAATTGATTAAAAGTCAACTGCTCTACCAACTGAGCTAACAACCCAAATTTTTATACCCTTTACTCTTAACGAGTGTGCTGGTTATCGCACTGTAACAGCCTTAGCTGATACTTGAATGTGGTGGGTTGTGAAGGATTTGAACCTTCGACCAATTGATTAAAAGTCAACTGCTCTACCAACTGAGCTAACAACCCGAATTTTTTATCTGCCGTTCAGCATATTCGTTTACTTTATCTGGTGGGTTGTGAAGGATTTGAACCTTCGACCAATTGATTAAAAGTCAACTGCTCTACCAACTGAGCTAACAACCCAAATTTTATACCCTTTACTCTTAACGAGTGTGCTGGTAATCGCACTGTAACAGCCTTAGCTGATACTTGAATGTGGTGGGTTGTGAAGGATTTGAACCTTCGACCAATTGATTAAAAGTCAACTGCTCTACCAACTGAGCTAACAACCCTAATTTTATCTTGGCACACAAGTAAAATGTGTGTCTAACAATGTTCCCGAGAAGCTGTCACAGCCGCCTAGGCAACGGCGGCTTATATTACGGATTTATAAACCCAGTGCAACTTAAAAATGTATTTTTTTTCCTGACTGCCTACTAAACCAACAAACCAGCTAAATTAGCAGCCATAAAATACTTTTTTTTTATTTTAATGCTGATAATCGAGGCTCTGCAAGGTTAGCTGAAGCCGATCCAGGGTATTCGGAAATCACCATCTGATACAAGGATGTGGCTTCACTCTTATTGCCTAAGTACTCAGCGATAATACCGCTTTTAAGTAACGCTTCGGCGCGCTTGTTTGAATCTTTGAATTGCGTAGCAACAATATCAAACTCTTTCTTCGCCGCTTCATGCTGCTGGGCATTAAACAATAATTGGCCTAGCCAGTAGTGTGCGTTTGCGGCATAACTTGAATCTGGGTAGGTTTGAATAAAGGCAGTAAAAGCCGTGATGGCTTCATCATACTTTTTATCTTGCAATACCAAGTTAACCGCGGCCTGATAAGCTTGTTGCTCATCGGCTGGGGCGGCACTGGCTGGAGTCGAAGGTTGCTCTGGTTCAACGATAGCAGGCTGAGCTAGTTTGTTATCTATCTCTTGGTAAAGCTCACGCTGTCTGGTTTGGATCTGCTCAATTTTATAATTTTGCTTTTCGATGGTGCCCGTCAACGTATTCATTTCACGTTGCAGCTGATTCAGTTGCTGCTGAATATCGAATTGCATTTGATTACGTGCATCAAGCATGCGCTCAAGTGTGGCTAAGCGCGTTTCTAAGTCACCTGAGCCAGCGCGTACATCTTTGACTGGCGCTGCCGCTAGGGCGTGAAAACTGGTGGCAATAACGGCCATAAATATGGCCGTTTTCATATTGGTTGTCATAACGTTAGGGGTATCCCTTAGTAAACTAGTACCGCGCGACGATTCTCCGCATAAGCCGCTTCTGAATGAGCAAAGTTAACCGGCTTTTCTTCACCATAGCTCACCGTGCTAAGTTGCGAAGCGGGCACGCCCATACTTTGTAGGTAACGAACAACAGACAGAGCACGTCGCTCACCTAAGGCAATATTGTACTCAGGTGTACCGCGTTCGTCAGTATGCCCCTCAATGATCACAGACTTTTGCGACTCAACTAAGTATTGAGCATGGGCATTAAGGACTTGGCGGTACTCAGGTGCAATTTCAGACTGATCGTAGGCAAAGCTAATGGTATTTTCTAGGATAGCCTGACCGTACTTAGCCGCAAGCTGCTCTTCAAATGTCATGTCAATTGGCGTAACAACTTCGGTATCGACCCCATTGTTGTTACCTCCGTTGGCCCCTTCAATACTGGTATCAACTTGAGTACTTTCGTCTTGGGTTGCAGATTGATTAGAACTACACGCAGCCAGCGCCATTAAAGGTAGAGAAATTGCTATGCCCTTTAATACTTTGTTAAATTCCATACATTGTTCCTGTAATTTTGGATTTGATTAATTTAAGTAAGGAGACCAAGCTGGCGCCCTTACTTCACCGCTACGAGCAGGCAGTTTCGCTTTGAAACGACCATCCATTGAAACCAAGGCGAGATTCTTTTTACCACCGTAAATCGTGCTGTAAATAATCATACTACCATTGGGCGCAATACTGGGCGACTCATCTAAGCTCGATGTGGTCAATACCTGTAAATTGCCCGTGTCTAGATCTTGGCGGGCGATTTGATACTGGCCGTTATTTCGACTTACCATGACTAAGCTTTTACCATCGGAAGTAAATGAACCGCCTAAGTTCATATCGCCTTCCCAAGTCATACGCTTGGTCTCGTTAGTCGCTAAATCTACTCGATATATTTGTGGTTTACCACCCCGCTCAGAAGAGAAAATCAGCGACTTTCCATCGGGTGCCCAGCTCGGCTCAGTATCGATAGCACGGTGGGATGTCACGCGTTTAAGGTCGCGAGTACGAATGTTCATCACATAGATATCAGGCTGACCATCTTTAGATAGCACCATCGCCATTTGCTGGCCGTCAGGTGACCATTTCGGTGAGCCATTAATGGCTGGAAATGAGGTTAACTGGGTCCGCTCTTGGGTAAAAATATCTTGTATAAAAATTTGCGAGCGGTTGTTTTCAAAGCTCACATAAGCTAACCGACGACCATCAGGCGACCACGACGGCGACATTAAAGGTTGCTGCGAACGCACCACCATTTTTTCGCCAAAGCCATCATAATCAGCAATGCGCAATTGGTATGGGAATTCATCGTTTGGGTCGACAGCAATATAGGCTATTCGAGTTAAGAACGCCCCTTTCTCACCGGTCAGTTTTTCATAAACAATATCACTGATACGATGAGCATATTGACGCATTTGATTTTGATTAACGACGCTACGGCGCTTGTCTAACACGTAACTGCCACTTTCAGTTTGCCCAGCAATCACATCAACTAACTCAAAGGTCACTTGATATTTATTCGGCTCGGTCAGGGTAACCACTCCTGTCACCACCGCTTCGGCCCCCAACGCCGCCCATGCTTGAAAGTCCACGTCAGCACTGTCCGAAGGCGTTTGTGGCATTTTATCTGGGCTAAGTGGGTTAAATTTACCACTTCGCATCAAATCGGTGCTGATAATGCTAGCCAAATCTTCTGGCGCCGCCCCTTCTCCTTCAAATTTGAACGGGGAGATACCCACAACCCGAGCTCCGTCAACACCTTCAGTGATCACTATCTCGAGTTTGGCTTGTGCACTGCTGACCACTGCAAGCCATAAGCCCAATAACAAAAACAGTTTATTTTTCATAACAAAAGAGCTCCTTATTTCACTCTCGATTTATGGCTCTAAACGTACATTAAAATCTTTAAACTCAGCTAATACCACGGGATCTTTGGGCACAGGTAACGTGTTTGCCCGATTCACCGCGGCAATGGCTGAGCGGCACACCTGTGCATCGCCTTCAACACGCTTGGTTCCGATAACTAAACCGTTACTGGTCAAACGGATATTAAGTAAGCAATGCTTGCCTTTCCAACCTGACTCGACATGCCAATTTCGCTCAACCTTGCTTTTAATTAAAGCGATAAATTTATCTTTTTCCGATAGCTGATGCTTGGAAAGGGCACTATTTTGTTCAGCGGCAAATTCCGCCGCCATCAGTGCCTCTAGCTCGGCTCTTCGTTTGGCCTCCTCAGCTTGACGCGCTCGCTCGGCGGCTTCTTTTTCCGCTTTTTCTTTGGCCTTGCGCGCCTCTTCTTGTTGGCGTTTTTTCTCAGCTTCGGCTTTTTTCGCGGCTTCTTCAGCGGCTTTTTTCTCTTCCTCTGCCTTACGCGCTTCTTCTAATTTACGCTGCTTTTCTGCTTCTGCTTGCTTGGCAGCCTCTTCGGCGGCTTTTTGCTCGGCAGCTGCTTTAGCTGCCGCTTCTTCTGCGGCCTTTCGCTGCGCTTCTTTTTCTTTACGCGCTTGCTCGGCTTGCAGCGCTTTTTGCTCCGCTTCTTTGCGCTCCGCTTCTTTTTGCTGTTTCACCCGTTGCGCTTCAAGGGCCGCTTCTTCGGCTTGCTTTTGCTCGGCTTGCTTAGCCGCGGCGGCGGCAGCGGCAGCGGCCGCCGCTTGTTCAGCCGCAATGCGCTCAGCTTCTTTCACCGCCCGTTGTTGCTCTAATTCCTCTACTTTTTTCTGCTCGGCTAATTGACGCTCACGCTCTTGCTCGGCAAGCTCTTTTACCCGCTCTAATTCTTCATTGGCAGCTGCAATCCGCTCTGCTTCTTCTCGGCGTTTTTCGGCTTCTCGCTGCTTAATTTTACTCACCTGAGCATCAACCACCGCCTGATCCACCACCACAGCATTGATGGCGGACCCCGATGGTGGTGGGGTCGGCTCTTTTTTAAAATCAATACCGACAATAAACACCAGCACTAATACAACATGCAGCGCACAGGCGATAATAAAAGGTATCCCAAATCGAGACTTCACGGCTTTCCCTGCTATTTTTGTTCTTGTGGCTGGGTCATCAAGCCCACTGAGGGCACCCCAGCTTGTTGTAATAACACCATTAACCTAACAACTTGCTCGTAAGCAACGGCTCCATCGCCTTTCACCACCACAGGGACACCCGGCTCCAGTTGCAAGTGCGCTTGAACCATGGCCGTTAGCTCACTATCTGATAAAGCAACATCACTGCTGTCACCCACATCAAGAAAATAGTTACCATCGATATCGACGGAAGCAACCAGCGGCGGCTTAGAATCTTCCGATAACGATTCCGCTTCTGCAGTTTGCGGCAAGTCGACTTTAACCCCTTGGGTAATAATCGGCACGGTCGCCATAAAAATAATCAGCAACACCAACATCACATCTATGTATGGCACGACGTTAATTTCCGCCACTGGACGTCGGCGTTTACGTTGATATCCGCCATGCATCATGCTTGGCTCCCTTGCTCGCTCATGGATTGACGCTGCAAGATTGAAGTGAACTCTTCCATAAAGTTAGCATAACTGTTTTCTAGGCGGCCGACTTGATGGGAAAAACGGTTATAGGCAATCACCGCAGGAATAGCAGCAAATAAGCCCATGGCCGTGGCGATCAGCGCCTCTGCAATACCCGGCGCAACCATGCTTAAGGTAGCTTGTTGCACTTCACCTAATGCGATAAAGGCGGTCATTATCCCCCACACGGTACCAAATAACCCAATGTAAGGGCTGATTGAGCCTATGGTTGCAAGGGTAGGGAGTGAGGATTCAAGCTCGTCAATTTCACGTGACAAGGTGACTCGCATCGCACGATACGTGCCTTCCATGACGGTTTCTGGCGTACGTCCTACGGACTTATGCAAGCGAATATATTCTTTAAAACCCGCGTGAAATAATTTCTCACTGCCTTGTAAGGAATCACGGCGCACCGCACTTTCTTGATACAGCTTAGACAAATCAATACCTGACCAGAATCTGTCTTCAAAACGGTCAACGGCTTTTAACGCCGCTTTCAATGCTTTATTGCGTTGAAAAATAATGGTCCAAGATGCCAGCGACATGGCCAGCAACATCAACATTACCGCTTTAACCAAAAAACTGGCTTGTGAAATCAAGCCGATGAACGACATATCTGCGTGCACTAAATGATTCTCCTATATTGTACTAAGCCTTCTAAGGGCTGTCCTTGGCGCAATTTAGGGCGCCAATATAGCCGAGCTAAAGGCAATAGAATACGGTTAACAGCCTAAAATTAATTTGACCTGACCGCAAATAAAAAAAGATTCATATTAGACCGAGATCTTAGGTTAGGGTCATAATCAAGAACTCAGCGCTAGGTGACTGATAGTACAGTTCTTATATTTCGCCATCTTTACTAAAGCCCAGATGCTGATAAGCACGATCGGTGGCAATGCGCCCTCTCGGGGTTCGCTGTAGAAAGCCTTGTTGAATTAAATAGGGCTCAAGCACATCTTCTATGGTTTCACGCTCTTCACCGATGGCCGCGGCTAAGTTATCTAACCCCACCGGGCCGCCCATGAATTTATCAATAATGGCTTCAAGTAACTTTCTATCCATTAAGTCAAAGCCTTGATTGTCCACTTCAAGCATATCTAGCGCGGCCTTAGCGGCAATTTGGTTAACAACACCGGCGTGTTTGACCTCAGCGTAATCGCGTACGCGGCGTAGTAAACGATTAGCTATTCGCGGCGTACCGCGCGAGCGCCTTGCCACTTCAACGCAGGCTTCTCGATCCATGTTAAGGGCTAAAAAGTGCGCGCTGCGCTCAACTATGCTGGTCAAGGCAGGAACATCGTAAAATTCCAAACGCTGCACTATGCCAAACCGGTCGCGCAGCGGTGAGGTTAAGGAGCCTGCTCGCGTGGTCGCACCAATCAAGGTAAACGGCGGTAAATCCAGTTTAATCGAGCGCGCCGCGGGGCCTTCGCCTATCATAATATCCAGCTGGTAATCTTCCATCGCCGGATACAGAATTTCCTCTACCATGGGGCTAAGGCGGTGGATTTCATCAATAAACAGCACATCGTTAGGCTCAAGATTAGTCAGCAGCGCGGCTAAATCACCCGCTTTTTCCAGCACCGGACCCGAGGTGGTTTTTATGTTCACATCGAGCTCGTTAGCGACGATATTGGCCAAGGTGGTTTTACCCAATCCCGGCGGACCAAAAATGAGGAGATGATCGAGCGCTTCATCGCGACGACGCGCCGCCTCGATAAAGATCTCCATTTGGCTTTTCACTTGCTCTTGGCCGGTATAGTCTTGCAATAATTTAGGTCTAATGGCGCGATCTACCACCTCTTCTTGCGAGGTGGCACTGCTGCTGATCAGTCTATCGGCTTCTATCATGATGTTTTCACTGCTTATTGGTTAGACATTAGGCCATGGTTTTTAAGGCATCGCGGATCAAACTCTCACAGCTTGCTCCCTCGCTATAAACTTGTTTGACCATTTTTTCGGCTTGTGTGGCTTTGTAGCCAAGAGAAATCAAGGCGCCGATGGCTTCACTCTTTTCATCAGCGGCACTCACCACACTAACATTGTCCTGCGATACTGGCATTGCCGGATTAAATAAATCGGCGCCCACCCAGCCTTTGAGGCGATCTTTCATTTCCACCAGCAAACGCTCAGCGGTTTTCTTACCCACGCCCGGCAGTTTAACCAACCCGGTCACATTATTATCTTCAATACACTGCACAAATTGATTGGCGGTCATGCCCGATAATATCGCTAGCGCTAATTTTGGCCCGACTCCATTAACTTTAATTAACTCACGAAACATGGCGCGCTCGAGTTTATCGGTAAAACCATATAATAGCTGAGCATCTTCACGCACCACAAAATGGGTGTAAACAATGGCTTCTTGACCCGGCTCGGGTAAATGATAAAACGAGCTCATCGGCAATTGCACTTCATAACCGACCCCAGCGACTTCAATTAACATCTCTGGCGCTTGCTTATCTATAATGATGCCTCTGAGTCTACCTATCACAACCTTCACCCTGTCTATACAAAAACGCTAGGATAAAAAACAACTGGATAAACATCCAGATCTTTTTATTACTTTAGTGATTAGGGCATGTTTAAACGGGTTGCTAATTGGCAATCCCATAAATGTGTTTTGAGCAAATCGGTAGGATTTTCTTAGTCGAAAATCTGCCGCAAGGATGAGGCGGTTAAGCCATAAAGGATGATTTCACGGCGTTTCGAATAAGAAAATGCCACCTTGTGCTTAACCTTGATTCGATTTTGTACTCTCATGCCCTCGCCCTGATGATTAACGCAGCCGACCTCGCACGGTTTTACGCACCTTGCCCGCCATGGCAATCAAGCTCGTTTGCGTCGCACCATGACACATGGCCACAGCGAGCGCATCAGCCGCATCGGCTTGCGGCGTGCCATCGAGTTTGAGAATGTGCTGCACCATGTGTTGCACTTGTTCTTTTTTCGCGCCGCCCGTGCCCACCACGGCTTGTTTGATTTGCCGCGCCGAGTACTCAGCGACAGGCAATCCTTGATTGGTGGCCGCCACGATGGCCACGCCACGTGCTTGGCCTAGCTTTAGGGCTGAGTCTGGATTTTTCGCCATGAACACTTGCTCAATCGCAAACTGCTCGGGTTTGTATTGCATGATGATCTCGGTGATGCCGTTATAAATAGTGTGTAATCTGGGGGCGAGTTCATCACCTTGAGTACGAATACAGCCACTCATCACATATTCAAACTTACCACCTCGATGCCTTACTAAGCCAAACCCGGTAATGCGCGAGCCAGGATCGATCCCCAAAATTAACGCCATCTATTTGCCTACAATCAATCTGCCATAAAAAAAGGAGCTTGCGCTCCTTATAGGGCCTGTTGACCTTTCGCGGTTAATTTTTGTTCGAGACAAAAGCGTTTTGAGCAAGGCGAGTAGTGTGTAGCTTAGCACTCTAAGTAAATACTGCTCAACGACGCGCAAAACGCTTTTAGCCGAATCCGTAGGACAGCGTTTGTTGGTCATTTCTACTGCGTTAGCGCCTTTTTGCATAGTTGACTATGCTTCAAAGCCTCTGCCTTGTACAAATACCCAACAAATCGCTGCAAAAACAAGCTCAAAAGGTCAACAGGCCCTATCCTCGTCTCGCTAGTTTATTCCAAGCTAGCGGCAACTTCATCGGAAATATCACCGTTGTGATACACCTCTTGCACATCGTCATCATCTTCAAGCATATCAATCAAGCGCAGTAGCTTAGGCGCAGTATCAAGATCGAGCTCTGCTTTAGTCGATGGCACCATGGTCACTTCTGCGTTTTCGGCTGCAAAGCTAGCGGCATCAAGGGCATCTTTAACCGCACCAAAGTCTTCCGGCGACGTCTGCACTTCAAATGAGCCATCGTCATGATTTATCACGTCTTCGGCCCCTGCCTCTAGAGCCGCCTCCATCAGCTCGTTTTCATCGACGTCTGCGCCGTAGGCAATCACCCCTTTTTTATCGAATAAGTACGCCACTGAGCCATCTGTGCCTAAGTTACCACCCGCTTTACTAAATGCATGGCGCACACTGGCCACGGTGCGGTTACGGTTATCAGTCATGGTTTCCACCATCACCGCAGTGCCGCCCGGCCCATAACCTTCGTAAATAATGGTTTCAAGCTCTTGACCATCAAGCTCCCCGGAACCACGCTTAACGGCGCGATCGACCGTATCTCGGGTCATATTATTGGATAACGCTTTGTCGATGGCGGCCCGTAATCTTGGATTGGCATCGGGATCTGAGCCGCCCTCTCGTGATGCCACGGTTAACTCGCGGATCAGTTTAGTGAAGATTTTACCGCGTTTGGCATCTTGTGCCGCTTTACGGTGCTTGATATTGGCCCATTTACTGTGACCTGCCATAACAGCCTCCGAATGATTGGCTTAGCTCAAGCAATACCTGACGATTCGTGGTTGCGCTGGCAAGGGCAATGGCTTGCTTAAAGGGTAACCATTGATACTCACTGTGCTCGCTAAGTTGGATCTCACAGCTGTCGGGCAGAGCTAAGGTAAATTGATGTTCTAAGTTGGTGGTTACCCCGTCGGGATAACGTTTTCGCCACAAGGGGCGGATGTCATATCTCACTTGTCGCGCAAGATCGTGCAACGTCAGATCTTGAGCGATAATATCGATGCCGGTTTCTTCTAATACTTCACGCACCGCAGTTTGCGCTGGGATTTCGCCATGCTCTAAACTGCCCGTGACCGATTGCCAAAACGCAGCATCATCTAAACGCCTTAGCATCAACGCCCTGCCATCCATCGTGTAAATCACGACTAAAACTGACTCAGGGCGCTTCATGCTATTAGTCCTCAGCTTGGTCTGCTTCGGACTCTGGCGCTTTGACGACTTCAATGCCTAAATCGTCCAATGCCGCAGGGTTAGCATGGCCTGGAGCATTGGTTAATGGACATGCTGCTGTCAGGGTTTTCGGGAACGCCATCACATCACGAATCGAACTTGCGCCTGTCATTAACATCACCAAGCGGTCTAGACCAAACGCAAGGCCAGCGTGTGGCGGCGCACCAAACTTCAAGGCTTCCAGTAAGAAGCCAAATTTTTCTTCGGCTTCTTCATCTGTGATCCCTAAGATACGGAAGATGGTCGCTTGCATTTTTTGGTCGTAAATACGCACCGAACCACCGCCTAGCTCACAGCCGTTAAGGACCATGTCGTAAGCATCCGATAAGGCGTTAGCCGGATCTTGCTCGAGTTGCTCTGGTGTTAACCCTGTTGGCGCGGTAAACGGATGATGCAGCGGTGTTAGGTCGCCGTTTGGCAACTCTTCAAACATTGGGAAATCAACAACCCACAATGGCTTCCACTCGTCTTTAGTGAGCCCAAGATCTTCACCGACCTTCAAGCGCAGTGCGCCCATGGCTTCTGCCACCACGTTGGCTTTGTCTGCACCAAATAAAATGATGTCACCGTCTTTAGCGTTGGTGCGCTCAAGGATAGCAGCAATAATGTCAGCCGTTAGGAACTTAGCAATCGGTGATTGAATGCCTTCAGCGCCTTTGGCTACGTCGTTAACTTTGAGCCAAGCTAAGCCCTTAGCGCCGTAGATATTGACATACTTGCCGTAGTCATCGATGTTTTTGCGCGAAAGTGACGCACCGCCCGGCACACATAATACCGCAACACGCCCCTTTTCATCGTTGGCAGGGCCTGAGAATACTTGGAATTCAACGTCTTTTAGTAAATCCGCTACATCCACTAATTCCATTGGGTTACGCAAATCTGGCTTGTCTGAGCCAAAACGGCGCATCGCCTCAGCGTAAGTCATGCGCGGGAACTCACCTAAATCTACTTGCAGTAGGTCTTGGAACAATTGGCGGATCATGGATTCCGTCACCGACATCACTTGCTCGGCAGTCATGAAAGAGGTTTCGATATCGATTTGGGTAAACTCTGGCTGGCGGTCAGCGCGTAAGTCTTCATCGCGGAAACATTTCACTATCTGGTAGTAGCGATCTAGCCCTGACATCATCAGCAATTGTTTAAACAACTGAGGTGATTGTGGCAGCGCGAAAAAGCGGCCGTTATGGGTACGACTTGGTACTAAGTAGTCACGCGCGCCTTCTGGGGTCGCCTTGGTTAACATCGGTGTTTCGATGTCTAAGAAGCCATTATCGTCAAGGAAACGGCGAACTGAACTGGTGACGCGAGCACGGAATTTAATCTTCTGCGCCATGTCAGGACGACGTAAATCTAAATAGCGGTATTTTAGACGCTGCTCTTCACTGTTGTTCTGATGATTGTCCAGAGATAGTGGCAAAGGCGCTGATTTACTTAAGATTTCAAGCTCAGTCCCTAAGATCTCTATGCCACCTGTGCGCATGTCTTTATTTACTTGGCTTTCTGGACGTGGGCGCACCTTACCGGTTACCTTGACACAAAATTCGCTACGTAAGCTGCTGGCACGCTCAAACACCTCGGCTAAATCGGGATCGTAAACCACTTGTACTAGGCCTTCGCGGTCGCGCAAATCAAGGAAAATAACGCCACCTAAATCGCGGCGCTTGTTTACCCAGCCTACTAATTCTACTTGTTGTTCAATATGTTGTTCGTTTACTTCGCCGCAATATAGGGTGCGCATGCTTGTTCGTTCCTATTCTAGGTTTGGTTCAGTCGCCGTGGTTAATTGTTATCAAATAAGCCACATAAAATTAAAATTCTTTCGTTGCTAAATTTTGTTATTACCGGTCATAAAAGTGGCTTCGTACCAGCCATTGCCGCCTAAGGGCAACCCATAAATGCAAGATCTATGTCTGCCGCTTTTCTATTAGCATCTTTCTATTATCTAATGCGACGCTTTCGCATTAGTGAAAACGCGTTATTATAATGGAAAAGCAAGGCAAGGGTAAATCGTGCAAGGCGCATCATCTCACACAAATTTACGCATCGGTATGGCAATGTGGTCTGAGCCCGCTTGGCAATCTCGCTTGGTAAGGCAAGAACAGCCCAATCAAAGCGCCTTATTTTATTACAGTCGGGTCTTTAACACGGTCGAAGGCAACACTACTTTTTATGCCCTGCCCAATCCCGCCACGGTATCAAAATGGCAGCAAGACACGCCCGATGATTTCAAATTCAGCTTAAAGTTGCCGCAAACCATTTCTCATCAAAAGCGCTTGTGTGGCGTGAGCCAAGAGCTCAAAGCATTTTTCGATTTATTCACGCCGCTGCAACACAAAATTGGTCTGATCAAGTTGCAACTGCCCGCCAGCTTTGGCCCAGAAGATTTACCGATTTTAATGACCTTTTTGAAGCAACTGCCCCAAGATTGGCAATATGGTGTCGAAGTGCGCCATTTAGCTTATTTTGCCAAAGGCGAAGTGGAAAAACGCCTTAATGGCTTTTTAATCGAGCAACAAATGAACCGCATTATAATGGACTCACGTCCGGTGTTTTTGGCCGATGCCAGCAATCCCATTATTGCCCACGGCCAAAGCCAAAAGCCTAAGGTGCCAGTACACGCCATTGCCACCAGCCAACATCCGGTAGTCCGCTTTATTGGCGATATTGAGCTGGAAAATAACCGAGCGCTTTTCTTACCTTGGGTTAACACCATCACCCAGTGGTTAGCCCAAGGTAAATCGCCTTATTTATATATTCATACCGCAGACAATATTCAGGCCCCAGAGCTTGCCGCCATGATTGCACAAATGCTGGGGGAGCCCGCCGCTTGGTTTCACTTACCTGAGCCTGAATTTGATCAGCTGAATATGTTTTAGTCAGCGTAAAGCACAAAGGGAGCTGATAAAAATAACGCAAGATACCCGCTTAAGGTATTTCACAAAGGCTGAGGGTTTGATTAAAATACGCGCCCTAGCAAATGGGAGAGCCCAATGAAACACAAAGACACGATTTTTGCCGCGCCCGTAGAACAAATGGGTAACTTTACCTTTGATGAAAAAGTGGCCGAAGTGTTTCCTGACATGATCAAGCGCTCCGTCCCCGGCTATTCTAATATTATTTCGGCCATTGGCATGATCACCGCCCGCTTTGCCAAGCCGAATACACAACTTTATGATCTAGGATGTTCTTTAGGTGCGGCAACCTTAGAAATGCGCCGCAATTTAAGCCAGCCTAATTGCACCATTATTGGAGTAGATAATTCCAGTGCCATGGTGGAGCGTTGCCAACTTCATGTCGATGCGTTTCGCAGTGATGTGCCTGTAAACATTGTATGCCAAGACATCTGTGATATTGAGATACACAATGCCAGTCTAGTGGTATTGAATTTCACTTTGCAGTTTATCGACAAAAGCAAACGCCACGCCCTCATCGAAAAGATCTACCAAGGCCTAGTGCCTGGCGGCGTATTAGTATTGTCAGAGAAGTTCCACTTTGACAATGACATAACCCATGACGTGCTGTTTGAACTGCACCATGACTTTAAACGCGCCAATGGCTACAGCGAACTTGAGATCAGCCAAAAGCGCAGTGCCCTAGAAGACGTCATGGTTCCCGACACCATAGAGCAAAATAAACAGCGCCTCTATCAAGCAGGCTTCACCAATGTTGACGTTTGGTTTCAATGCTTTAACTTCGGCTCCATGTTAGCCATCAAATAACCTAACGATAAAAGAATAAGACAACTGAGATTATAAAGTGCAAATCGATTTTAATAACTTCTACCAGCAAATAGCCCAAAACCGACTCAGCCATTGGTTAACCACCTTGCCAGCACAATTAGCCCAGTGGCAGCAAGACAGCCTGCGCGGTGAATTTCCTAGCTGGCAGAAGGTACTTAAAAAGTTTCCACCGATTGAAACGTCCCATATTGACCTAACAGACAAGGTTAGCGTTGGCCAGCTGGGCGAGTTACCCCAAGGTGAGCAAGCAAAGCTGGCTAACTTATTGGGTAAGTTCCACCCTTGGCGCAAAGGCCCCTATACGGTACACGGCGTACATATAGATACCGAATGGCGCTCTGACTTTAAATGGGACCGCTTGCTGCCCCATATCAGCCCGCTGAAATACCGCTATGTGCTTGATGTGGGCTGCGGCAATGGTTACCACATGTGGCGCATGTTAGGCGAAGGCGCCGAATTTGTGGTCGGGGTCGATCCCTCTCAACTTTTCTTATGTCAATTTGAAACCATACGTCACTTTGCCAATAACAATCAAAATGTCCACTTGTTGCCTTTAGGCATCCAGCAGCTTCCTGAGTTAATAGCGTTTGATACGGTTTTTTCGATGGGCGTGCTTTATCACCGTAAGTCACCCATAGATCACATCCTACAACTCAAATCTCAATTAGTACCAGGTGGTGAGCTAGTATTGGAAACCATCGTGATTGATGGCGGCCCCAATGATGTATTGGTGCCGGGTGACCGTTACGCCAAAATGCGCAACATCTGGTTTATTCCAAGTGCGCAGGCACTGAAAGGCTGGGTAGAAAAATGTGATTTTGAAGATGTCCGCATCGTCGATATCAGCGAAACCACGGTTGCCGAGCAGCGTAGTACCCAGTGGATGAAAAATGAATCGCTAACTGATTTTCTGGATCCCAATGACCCAAGTTTAACCATCGAAGGCCATCCGGCGCCTAAACGTGCCGTGATTATTGCCCGTAATCCGGAAAAGCGATTAAGCTAAAATAAATATCGCCCAACCCCTTGTAGTTTAGTGGCATATACCTTAGCTTTGCCCTCTGACTGAGTTCAAAAAAAGTGACCTTGTTAGGAAGTTTATATGTTTAAAAAAAGTGTGTTAGCGACATCAATACTGCTCTTAACCGCATGTGCAAGTAATCAAGAAGCAACACCAACGGTTTCACCAGAGCAATTGACAACCGCGCTCGAACAAAACCAACAAATTATCGTGGCACAGTGCCAACAAATTAACCAAACATTGACCACTGAACTTGAGCAATTGCGCCAACAGCAACAATTGCAGTTACAAGATGTGAAAAATACCTTTATTGCCGAAAACAAAAAGCAAAAAGTGGTTGTGGCTCCAGCTCCATTGCCTGCACCTAAATGTGAACAACCATCTGAATCAAAAAATGCCCTTATCGAAGGCACCAAAGCAGATAAGGTGATCGTAGGGGAAGAAGAATGGGTGCATATTTCACCACCAAAAATTAACTTACTGGCTCGTGTTGATACAGGTGCGGCGGTATCTTCCATTCATGCTGTAAATGTCACCGAGTTTGAACGCGATGGTGAAAAGTGGGTTAAATTTGAAATTGCTCATCCCGAAGCTGAGCCAGCGGTGACGGTCGAAAGAAAAGTTGTCCGTTATTCCAATATTCGCCAATCCAGTAGCGAAGAAACGGTGCGACGTCCGGTGGTAAAATTCAATATCCGTTTGGGCTCGATTAAGGAGTCCGCCGAGTTTACCTTAGCCGATCGTGGCCAGATGAACTACCCTGTTCTGCTTGGACGTGAATTCTTAAAAGACATCACCCTCGTCGACCCAGGGAAACAACAAATTCATCCAGAATTTAAACCCAACTAATTATCAGGCGAGCCTTAGCTCGCCTTTATTTTGTTAACCATTTTACTCAACCAGTAGGATCATTTTCATTATGGCCTCCAAAACCCCGTTTTATATTCTCGTTACCTTGTTATTTGTAACAGGTCTCGCCCTGACTATTCAGCGTCATGTTGCCTTTGAAGTTCCAATGACCCCAGGCGTCAAACGTACCGTGTGGTCTGTGGATGCCAAAATCGAATTCTTTGCCAATGGCAGCGCCGTCAAAGCGTCTTTAGCCACTCCCATCAGCCAACCCGGCTTCACGTTATTGCATCAAAATGCCGCTTCACCTGGCTATGGACTTAACTTCGTTCAAAAAGACAATATGCCTCGTGCTGAATGGACCATACGCGAAGCCGCCGGCACGCAAGAACTGTTCTATAAAGTGCAATTGTTAGAAGACGACAACACAGAATTAACGGGGCTGGCAGCGGTCCCAGCGGTCACTCCGCCAGAGTGGGTTGAGCCCTATGGCACCGCCGCTGAGCAGCTCACCTTAGATGTAACCCAGCGCAGTGCCGATGCATTTAGTTATACTCGCGAGTTATTAAAACAATTCGCCAATAACAACCTCAGCCAAAATGCGGAACTCTTACTTAACAGCGAGCCAGATCGTTCACAGTTAGTGGTAAAACTTCTCAATCAAGCCAACATTAGCGCCCGCGTGGTGGGCGGCCTTAAGCTAGAAGACGGCCGCCGCCGTCAACCCCTTAATGCCTTCGTTCAAGTTTATGAAGGTGAACAATGGTTGCTATTTGATGCCAAGACAGGTAAAGAAGCCAACCGCGAGAGCCTACTGCTCTGGGAACAAACCGACTCTTCAT
Source organism: Motilimonas eburnea (assembly GCF_021295345.1). Lineage (GTDB taxonomy): Bacteria > Pseudomonadota > Gammaproteobacteria > Enterobacterales > CBDFNC01 > Motilimonas > Motilimonas eburnea. The sequence continues at coordinate 172,924 of NZ_JAIMJB010000001.1, read as the reverse complement.
TACTGGATTTAGAAGGCGGCTATAATTCATTAGTGACCTTCTCAATGATCAAGCAAGAGCAGCCGGCCCTGATGGCCGTCAAAGAGAAACTCAGCAGCCAAGATTTACTCAACTTCTCAATCCAAAGCCTACCGATCGAAGAACAAGCCCTATTTAAAGGTATTTTGCTCATTCCTATTGGTGTCTTAGTGGTCGTATTAATGCGCGTTATTGTGGGCTTAAAAACGTCCGGTACCTTTATGCCGGTGCTAATCGCCATGGCCTTTATCCAAACCAGCTTACTAACGGGACTTGTTGGTTTTATATTAGTCGTGGGCACGGGCCTGATCATTCGCTCGTACTTGTCACGTCTCAACCTGCTATTAGTGTCTCGAATATCCGCCGTGATTATCATGGTGATTTTGATGATCGGGCTGTTCTCGGTGATCTCTTACAAAGTGGGGTTAAGTGAAGGCCTTAAAATCACCTTCTTCCCGATGATCATCCTATCTTGGACCATAGAGCGTATGTCGGTACTTTGGGAAGAAGAAGGCGCCAAAGAAGTGCTTCGTCAAGGGGGCGGTAGCTTGCTAGTGGCGGTACTGGCTTATCTGGCGATGAACAATGATTATGTTCGCCATATCACCTTCAACTTCTTAGGTGTTCAACTGATCATTATGTCCTTGGTACTGTTATTGGGTAGTTACACAGGCTACCGTTTACTTGAACTTTATCGCTTTAAATCCATGGCGGAGAAATAATCATGTTTGGATTACTCGCCAACCCTTTTAAATTAAAAGAAAAAGGCATTATGGGTATGAACAAGCGTAACGGTCATTACATCGGCCGTTACAATAAACGCTGCCTATACCCTTTAGTTGATAACAAGCTAAAAACCAAGATCATTGCCCAAGATGCCAAGGTCACCACCCCCGCGTTAATTGGTGTAATCAGCTCTCAAGCCGAAGTCAGTAAGGTGGGAGAGATGATCAAAGGGCACCCGGGTTTTGTGATAAAACCGGCTAAAGGCAGTGGCGGTAAAGGTATTTTGGTTATCACCAAAGTAGAGCATGACCGCTACTATAAGCCTAATGGCGCCGAAGAAACCCATGAAGATTTCGAACGCCATGTGTCCAATATCTTAGCAGGTCTGTTTAGTTTAGGTGGCGCCCAAGATGTGGCCGTCATCGAAGCCTTGATTGAATTTGATACGGCCTTTGATGGCTTTAGCTATGAGGGGGTGCCAGATGTGCGCGTGATCGTATTTAAAGGCTTTCCGGTGATGGCCATGATGCGCTTATCCACCACAGACTCAGATGGTAAGGCTAACCTACACCAAGGAGCTGTCGGTGTCGGTATCGACATAGGGACAGGTAAAGCCTTACATGCCGTGCAATTTGGCGATCCGGTAACGCACCATCCCGACACAGGTCGAGCATTAAATGAGCTGGTAGTTCCCCAGTGGGATACGCTCATTCGCTTAGCGGCGAGTTGTTATGAAATGTCGGGGTTAGGCTATCTAGGAACAGATATGGTATTGGATAGAGACAAGGGGCCCATGCTACTTGAGCTTAATGCTCGCCCGGGTTTAGCGATCCAAGTTGCCAACGGCGCAGGTTTGCTGCCTCGATTAAAGTTAGTGGAAAGCTTAGGCGAAAAAAAGATGACGCCAGAGCAACGTATTGAGTTCGCTTTTAAGCACTTTTCAAGCACGCCTACACTTTAGAGCGGCGCATCAAGCTTAGAGACAAAAATAGCCGGAAAACCGGCTATTTTTTTACGATAAACTCAAACCAATCAAGCTTCGCTAACTTCACCGTTGTGGTAAACGTCTTGTACGTCATCGCAATCGTTGAGCATCTCTAAGAATTTTTCAAACACTGGAATATCATCGCCACTGATAGGCGCTTGTGTTTGCGGCACAAAGGTAATTTCTTCAACGTCAAATTCCAACTCAGGCATGGCTTCTGCTAATGCCGTTTTGGCCTTGTAAAACTCGGTATGGGGAGCAAACACCGTGATCACACCATTTTCGTTTTCAATGTCTGTCACATCCACATCGGCCATCATCAGCGCTTCCAATACGGCTTCATCGTCTTCACCCTTGAATGCCAGGATGGCAAGGTGATCAAACATGTGCGCTGCTGAGCCAGGAGCGCCTAACTTAGCGCCATTTTTTAAAAATGCTTGGCGCACTTCCATATGGCTACGGTTAGTGTTATCCGTTAAACAATCCACTATCACCATACAGCCACCTGGGCCAAAACCTTCGTATCGAGCGTGAGCATAATCTTCACCACCCGCGCCACTCGCTCTTTCGATGGCACGCTCGATGACGTGAGTCGGCACTTGGTCTTTTTTAGCTTTCTCAATGATGCGGCGAAGTGACAAGTTAGTATCGGGATCCGGGCCACCATTTTTTGCAATAACGTATATTTCTTTACCGTATTTTGAATAAACTTTGGTTTTCATGCCGGCCGTTTTAGCCATCGAATCTTTACGGTTCTGGTAAGCTCTTCCCATCTCGTTCTCTCTCGATCTGATTTTGTATTAAAAAAAGTGCGCCGATTTTACCCGCCTCGCCCATTCAAGGCTAGCGATACCGTCACTTAAATGCTCAACGTCTCGTTAAGGTCAAATTTTCCCTTAATTTAACGAGCCAAAGACATAAAAAAACCTGCCGCAGCAGGTTTGATATCGGACTTGGCAATCAACGCTTACGTGTTTTTTTACGCTCGTTGTTTTGCTTCATTTGATGTTTTTTCACCGAACGACGGATACGGTGGTTTTGCTTACGATCAGGGCGTTTATCCACTTTAACCTTAGTTTCGGTTTCTGGCGCTAAGCCTACTGCTGTACGAAGTAAGTTCACATCCTTAAGAGGTAACTCATTCCAGCCCCCTTTAGGTAAACCTTTAGGTAGATCCAACTGACCATAACGAACCCGGATCAAACGGCTCACCTGCATGCCTTGGCTTTCCCATAAACGGCGCACCTCACGATTACGGCCCTCACTTAAGGTCACGTTAAACCATTCATTAATGCCTTCGCCGCCGGATTTCTTGATTTTACTGAACGCAGCCATGCCATCGTCTAGCTCTACGCCTTGCTTCAAACGGTGTAGCATCTCATCATCGACTTCACCAAAGACACGCACCGCATATTCACGCTCGATTTCATGGCTTGGATGCATCATACGGTTGGCAAGCTCGCCATCGGTTGTAAACAACAATAACCCCGCCGTATTAATGTCTAATCGGCCTATCGCAATCCAGCGAGACCCCAACACCCTAGGTAAACGGTCAAACACCGTTGCTCTGCCTTCACTGTCAAAGCGAGTACATAGCTCACCTTCTGGCTTGTGATACATCAATACTCGACATACCACATCGTCTTCGGCTTTGGTGGCGATAATGCGCCCTTCTACTCGCAACACTTGATCTGCTTCGGCGCGATCGCCCAACTTCGCTACTTTCCCGTCAACGCTGACTTTGCCTGCAGCAATTAACTCTTCCATCTTGCGACGTGAGCCAACGCCACTGCGCGCTAATAGTTTTTGGATTTTTTCACTCATCTTGATTCCTAACACTGAGTTGGCGCAGCCGCAAGCAACTGCAAGCCTACTTCACAGCAGTCTTATAAATGGGCGCGAATTGTATCAGTTTTAATACAGATCACTTAATAAAAAATACCTTTATTCAAACGGGCTAGGATCCCCTGACCCTCTGCGTATCACTTCAGGATCGCCCTCTGAAAAGTCCACCACCGTGGTGGGATGCTCAGACAAATAACCACCATGAATGATTAAATCAACCTGACGCTCTAAGTGGTCACGAATTTCCTCAGGATCGTATTCCGTGTGATCATTGCCCGGTAAAATCAAACTGGATGACATGAGAGGCTCTTCAAGCTTTTCGAGTAAGGCCAAGGCAATATTATTGTCAGGTACGCGAATACCTATGGTCTTTTTCTTCGGGTTCATCAGACGTTTGGGCACTTCTTTGGTGGCCTTAAAGATAAAGGTGTACGCCCCAGGAGTATTGTTTTTCAATAAACGAAACGCGGCGTTATCCACTCGCGCATAAGAGGCCAGCTCAGATTGATCGCGACATACCAAGGTAAAGTTATGATCTTTATCGATTTGTCGTATTTGGCAAATGCGATCCATGGCCGCCTTATTGCCAAGCTGGCAACCGATGGCATAACCCGAATCCGTTGGATAAACAATTACACCACCGTTTTTTACTATGTCTACGGCTTGGTTAATTAAACGAACTTGGGGATTATCTGGGTGTACATAAAATAATTGACTCATGTTTTTTCCTTTGCATGCGCCAACGTTATCATTTCGGGCGCTGTTCTTATTATTTATGGCGCTTATTTATGGCGCTTATTTATGGCGCTTATTTATGGCGCAACGGCCGTTAACTCTGGCCAATCTTGCCAAATTGGCTCGGCATCTTTGGGTAAATATAGGTTACGTCCTAAATCTGACCAACTGCTGACCAGATGAAAATCAGATCCTTGGGATGCTTTTAAACCCACTGCATTACCCCATTGGGCAAGATTGATCCTATCTTGAGGTGATTGTTGCGACATGGCGACTTCAAGGGCATCCCCTCCTGCGGCTTTAAAATCATGCAACAGGCGCTTTAACCACTTATTAGATAATTTGTAATGGGTGGGGTGCGCCAACACAGCCACACCACCCGCCTGTTTAATAATGCCTATCGCCTCAGTCATGTCAGGCCAATTATGGGGCACATAACCGGGATTGCCTCGGGTTAGGTATTTCTTAAACACCTGTTGAAATGAATCTACAATGCCTTGCTCTACCATATAGCGGGCAAAGTGGGCGCGGGTCACTTGGGCTTCCCCCGCCAAGGCTTTGGCTCCTTCATAGCAACCCGCAAGGCGATTTTTTTCAAGTCGACGACCCATTTCTATCGCGCGCGCTTCACGTTTTTCACTCTGGCCTTGAATAAAAGCCTGTAAAGCGGGGTCAGTGATATCTAATCGCAACCCAACCACATGAATTTCATGATTTTGCCAACCAGAAGATATTTCAATCCCATCAATCAAGGTTAACGGCAGCGCCAATTCGGCAATGGCTGCACGCGCAGGCGCTATGCCAGCAGTGGTATCGTGATCTGTAATAGCGAGCACGTCAACACGGCGATCAACTGCCCTTTGCACTAATTCTTTAGGCGATAATAACCCATCAGAAAACCGAGTATGAGAATGAAAGTCGACTAACATCACTGTTCCATAAATATGACTTGACTTTATAGGCCAAATAAAAGAAGAATTAGGCATCATTCATGTAACGAAATCGCCGAGATGCTTAATTTAACACATTCTTCTCTAATTTGGTGGTGGCACAATCCAATATAAGCGGGTTGTGGTTTGTTATATGTAAAAATATTTGAAAAAAACCGACAAAAAGCCCGCAACTAAGCGGGCTTTTTTCGTATCAGGACTGTTAAAATGCGTATTCAGGTAAGAAAACATAATTGGCGATGGCGAGTTAGCAATAGAACTTAATAAAAACAAATTGTTATTCGCATCGGAGTTAAAATGAAAAATTCAGAATTTACGGGTGAGCTAATCACCCTGCGCCGGCCCAGCCAATACAGCGCAGAATCTTTACCGCTTTATCAAGCATTAAGTCGCCATGGCGACAACAGTCTGTTACTTGATTCAGCCGAAATCGACAGCAAGGCAGACCTTAAAAGTTTAATGTTATTAGACGCCGCGGTGCGCATTGCCTGTCATGATCTCAACGTAACCATGCAAGCCTTAACCGATAACGGTTATAACCTGTTGGTGTTTTTGACCGAGCAATTTGATGCCAAGGTCAAGGTTGAATTAACAGAGCGCACCTTGCACCTCACCTTCCCAGAGCCAGATCGTAACTCTGACGAAGACACCCGCTTAAAGTCTCACTCTCCCGTTGATGGCCTGCGCACCATCATCAACAAGGTAAAAACCGATTCAGCGCTAAACGAAGCCTTATTCCTTGGTGGCGCTTTCTCTTATGATTTTATCGGCACCTTTGAGCGATTGCCCGAAGTGCCAAACGGCACCAATCAATGTCCGGATTATTTGTTCTATGTGGCGGAAACCCTGCTACTGCAAGATCACCAGCAGCAACGCTGTGAATTGATTGGCTCGGTTTTCAGTGGCCCAGACAGCCAAAGTAACCAAGCCAAAATAGAACAGCGTCTTAGCGAGATTGCCACCCTTTGTGAAACCTTCACCCCAAGCCCAATTACCACCAGCCAAACCGTTAACAGCAAGATCAGCGTTGACGTATCAGATGTTGAATTTTGCCGTCAGGTAGAAACCCTAAAAGGCTATATTCGTAAAGGTGATATCTTCCAAGTGGTGCCCTCACGCAGTTTCTCCCTTGATTGCCCTTGCTCGTTAAGCGCTTATGGCAAACTGAAAGAAACCAACCCGAGTCCTTATATGTTTTATCTAAACGATCAGGACTTTGTGTTATTTGGTGCGTCCCCAGAAAGCGCGATTAAGTATTGCCACAAATCGAACGATGTTGAAATCTACCCGATTGCGGGTACGCGTCGCCGTGGCTTTAACCCAGATGGCAGCATCAACAAAGATTTAGATGGCCGTATCGAACTAGAACTTCGTCTAGATAAAAAAGAAATGTCTGAACATTTAATGCTGGTAGATCTCGCGCGTAATGACGTGGCTCGTATTTCTGAGCCCGGCACCCGCCATGTCGCCGATTTGCTAAAAGTCGACCGCTACAGCCATGTGATGCACTTAGTATCACGCGTGGTGGGTAAACTGCGCGGCGATTTGGACGCGCTACATGCTTACCAAGCCTGTATGAACATGGGCACCTTAACGGGCGCGCCTAAAATTCGCGCATCCGAATTAATCCGCGAAATCGAAAAGCAACGCCGTGGCAGTTATGGCGGCGCCGTAGGTTATCTCACCGGCCAAGGTGAAATGGATACCTGTATCGTGATCCGCTCGGCCTTCGTACAAAACCAAGTGGCCCATGTGCAAGCCGGTGCCGGTGTTGTATATGATTCAAAACCTCAAGCCGAAGCCGATGAAACCCGCAACAAGGCAGCAGCCGTACTTAACGCCATTGCCAAGGCTCATGGCACCACATTGGAGGCAGTGAGCCATGACTAATACAACCCTCAACACCATAGTATTACTGGATAACTTCGATTCATTTACTTACAACTTAGTGGATCAATTTCGCAGCCTAGGCCACCCGGTAAAAATTTACCGCAACAGCGTGGATGCCAAGAAAATCAAAGCAGAATTAGATGCCATTCCTAATTCAGTGCTAGTGCTATCACCTGGGCCGGGTTGTCCATCGGAAGCTGGCTGCATGCCGGAATTGATCCAACTGTGCCGAGGTCAAGTACCTATCCTGGGCATATGTCTAGGCCACCAAGCCTTAATCGAGCATTACGGCGGCATTGTTGGTCCAGCCGAAGAAATCATGCACGGTAAGTCATCAGATATTAACCATTGCGGCAATCGCATGTTTGCAGGGTTAAGCCAGCCACTTCCCGTTGCCCGTTATCATTCACTGGTCGGGACTTTTGTGCCAGATACCCTTAAAATTGTCGCCAGTTTTAATGATATGCCGATGGCCATCTATCAAGAGCAAGATCGGGTGATCGGGTTTCAGTTCCACCCAGAGTCTATTTTGACCAGCGAAGGCGCTAAACTGCTTGAAGCCAGTTTAGCCATACTTTCGCAGCCAGCTAGCAGAAGCTAAGGACAGCCTCATGAGCAAGATTTTAGATACTTTATTCGCTGGGCAATCACTCAGTGCTGAGCAAAGCCATGATTTTTTTAATCAGGTTATCCAAGGTGAAGTCGATCCGATAGTATTATCGGCTGTTTTAACCGCACTGAAAATCAAAGGCGAAACCCCAGAAGAAATTACCGGTGCCGCCTCGGCATTATTGGCTAACGCCAAAGGGTTTCCGCGCCCCGATTACGATTTCACCGATATCGTGGGCACGGGCGGTGATGGCTTTAGTACCATCAATATTTCCACGGCCAGCGCGTTTGTGGCTGCAGCCTGTGGCCTAAAAGTGTGTAAACACGGCAGCCGCAGCGTGTCGAGTAAATCAGGCGCATCGGATCTACTGAGCGCATTTGGCATTAATGTCGATATGAGCCCAGAAGTGGCGCGCCAATGCTTAGACGAGCTTAACGTGTGCTTTATTTTTGCGCCGCAATACCACGCGGGCATGCGCTTTGCCGGTCCCGTACGCGCCGCCCTAAAAACCCGCACCTTATTTAATGTGCTTGGACCTTTGGTTAACCCTGCGCGCCCATCGACTGAATTAAACGGTGTTTATGATGCGAGCCTATTGCGCCCGATTGCCGAGGTACACAAAACCTTAGGCATGAAGCGCGTGATGGTGGTGCATGGCTCGGGCTTAGATGAATTTGCCCTGCATGGCCCAACCCAAGTGGCAGAGTTGCAAGATGGCATTATCAAAGAATACACGGTGACACCTGCCGATTTCGGCCTAGAGCAATTCCCCATTGATGCCATCGTTGGAGGTACGCCTGAAGAAAACAAAACCATTATCGAGCAAATCCTTCAAGGTAAAGGCACGCCTGCGCAACAAAGCGCGGTGGCCATTAATGTGGCGGCATTGCTGGTACTCAATGGTCTGGCCAACAACTTTAAACAAGGCGCCGAGCTTGCCATTAAGGCCATGCAAAGCGGTGAGCCACTGGCCTTGGTAAACAAATTAGCGGAGATGAGCAATGCCACTGCAGTCTGAATTGGAAAACACCATCTTAGGTAAGATCATTGAAGATAAGAAAATTTGGCTTGAGGCGCGCAAACAAAGCCAGCCTTTAGCCGAGTTTGAACATCTGTTAACGCCTACCGACCGCAACTTCTACGGCGCCCTTGAAGCGCCGGGCACCCATTTTATTTTGGAGTGTAAAAAAGCATCGCCATCAAAAGGCTTAATTCGTCCTGAGTTCGACTTAGACTTGATTGCTAGCGCGTATAAAAATCACGCCAGTGCGATTTCGGTATTAACCGATGAAAAATACTTTCAAGGCCAGTTTGACTACGTCACCCAAGTGCGTAATCAAGTCACCCAACCGGTATTGTGTAAAGACTTTGTCATCGACCCTTACCAAATTAAACTGGCACGTCACTACCAAGCCGATGCGGTGCTGCTGATGCTATCAGTACTTAGCGATGAAGAATACGTGGCCTTAGCTGAGGTGGCTCATAGTTATAACATGGGCATCTTAACCGAGGTCAGTAACGAGCAAGAAATGGCGCGCGCACTGGCGTTAGATGTGCGTATTTACGGCATCAACAACCGTAACCTGCGCGATTTAAGCACCGATCTTAATCGCACTAAAACCTTGTCACCTCTGGTGCCAGAAGGCAAGGTCGTGATCTGTGAATCGGGCATGTACCATCACGACCAAGTGAAAGATCTGCGCCACTTCGCCAAGGGCTTCTTGGTGGGCAGCTCTATCATGGCCCAAGACAACGTCGAGCTCGCTTGTCGCCGTTTGATCTTAGGTAACAACAAAGTCTGTGGCTTAACCAGCAAAGAAGCGGCCGCTGATGTCTATGCTGCAGGCGCTGTGTTAGGTGGGTTGATTTTTGTCGAAAAGTCACCGCGCTATGTGTCACCAGAGCAAGCCCGAGCGGTGATGTCAGGCGCGCCACTTGAATATGTTGGCGTGTTTCAAAACCATGACGCCAAGCAAGTGGCTGCCATTGCCAATGAGTTAGGTTTACAGGCTGTGCAATTACATGGCGATGAAGACGAAAACTACATTGGCGCTCTAAGGCCCTTATTGCCGGCGCAATGCCAAGTATGGAAAGCCATCGCCATTGATGGCGCGGAGCCCGTGCTTTGTCCAGCTGCCGATATGCAATTATTTGATACCCGCTCGGGCGGTCAATCCGGTGGTACGGGGCAAGCGTTTGATTGGCAAATTTTGGCAAAGCAAGATAAAAGTAAATTGATGCTAGCCGGTGGCATCACCCCAGAAAATGCCACCCAAGCCGCCCATCAAGACTGCTTAGGATTAGATCTGAATTCTGGAGTGGAAAGCGCTCCGGGAATCAAGGACAAAGAAAAATTACAACGTGCATTTAGTGCAATTAGACAGTATTAAGGCAGAGCAATGAGTAAATTAAATCCCTATTTTGGTGAATTTGGCGGTATGTTCGTCCCCCAAATTCTGATGCCAGCGTTAAACCAGCTGGAAGAAGAATTCATTAAGGCGCAAAACGATCCTGAATTTATCGCAGAGTTTAGAGAGCTACTAAAAGAATATGCTGGCCGTCCAACGCCATTGACGCTATGTAGCAATCTGACCAAAGGCAAGAAAACCAAACTATATCTAAAGCGTGAAGATTTACTTCACGGCGGCGCGCACAAAACCAACCAAGTCTTAGGTCAAGCGCTACTGGCTAAACGCATGGGTAAAACCGAAATCATAGCCGAAACCGGTGCTGGTCAACATGGGGTGGCTTCAGCCCTAGCTTGTGCGCTTTTGGGCTTAAAATGTAAGGTTTACATGGGCGCTAAAGACTGTGAACGTCAAAAGCCAAATGTGTTTCGCATGCGTTTAATGGGCGCTGAAGTAATCCCAGTGACCTCAGGCTCATCGACCCTAAAAGATGCTTGTAACGAAGCATTACGCGATTGGACCGCCAGCTATGATAAAGCCCATTACCTACTAGGCACCGCGGCAGGCCCGCATCCTTTCCCCACTATCGTGCGTGAATTCCAGCGCGTGATTGGCGAAGAAGCGCGCGCCCAGCATTTAGAAAAAGAGCAAGTACTACCAAACAAGGTGATTGCTTGTGTTGGCGGTGGCTCTAATGCCATCGGTATTTTTGCTGATTTTATTGATGATGAGTCGGTTGAACTGATTGGCGTTGAGCCAGCTGGTAAAGGCATCGACACACCGCAACACGGTGCACCACTACGCCATGGCCGTAAAGGTATCTTCTTTGGTATGGCATCGATGATGATGCAAGACGAGTACGGCCAAGTAGAAGAATCTTACTCGGTATCGGCGGGTTTAGACTTCCCATCCGTTGGTCCACAGCATGCTTACTTGCACTCCATTGGCCGCGCTCAATACGAGTCGGTAACCGATGACGAAGCCTTAGCCGCGTTTCACGAGCTTGCTCGTAAAGAAGGTATTATTCCTGCGCTTGAGTCAGCGCACGCCCTTGCTTATGCACTCAAAATCATCGAGCAAGATGACAAAGAGCAAAGCATCATAGTTAACTTATCAGGCCGTGGCGATAAAGACATCTTTACCGTGGCTGAGCTATTTGAAGAAAAAGGATTAATGTAATGACTCAAAGATATGAACAATGCTTTGCGGCATTAGCAGAAAAGAACCAAGGTGCGTTTGTGCCTTTTATCGCCCTTGGCGATCCTAACCGCGAATTATCGATGAAGATTGTCGATTGTTTAGTTGAGTCAGGCGCTGACGCCCTTGAGCTCGGGATCCCATTTTCTGATCCTGTGGCCGATGGCCCAACCATTCAAGATGCGTCAACGCGCGCATTGAACAGCGGTACCACGCCAGACACTTGCTTTGAAATGCTTAGCGAAATCCGCGCTAAATACCCCGATTTACCGATTGGTTTGTTGCTGTATGCAAACCTGGTTTTTAGCAATGGCGTTGATAACTTTTATGCCCGTTGCGCTAAAGCGGGGGTAGATTCACTGCTGATTGCTGATGTGCCAGTAGAAGAAAGCGGCCCTTACCGCGAAGCCGCAGCCAAGTATGGTATTCACCCTATCTTCATCGCGCCACCAAACGGTGACGAGCACACCATGGAGTTAGTGGGTAAATACGGCGGCGGATATACTTATCTATTAAGCCGTGCAGGCGTAACGGGTGCGGAAACCAAGGCAGGCAAGCCCGTTGAAAGCCTACTCGCTAACTTAACCAAGTACCAAGCGCCCCCTGCACTATTAGGGTTTGGTATTTCTGAGCCAAACCAAGTGAAAGAGGCCATTGCGGCAGGCGCAGCGGGTGCGATCTCTGGATCAGCTGTGGTTAAAATCATCGAGCAAAACGTGGATAATGAAACCGCGCTACTTGAGCAAATGGCTGCTTTTATCAGCTCAATGAAGGCTGCTACGCAAAAGTAACCATCAAAATCACACAATGACACTAAACCAAACCCTCGTTACGTCGAGGGTTTTCGTTTAAGGGCTACCTACTTTGCTGTAATCCCTCAATCTGTTGCCAAATCTGCTCGGCTTCTGCACTCAAAAACGCAAAGGACTTCATGTCACCACGACGCTGGGCCAGCATGGCTTGCTCAAGCTTGGCATCATATCGCTTGCGTAATTTTTTCTCTGGGTTACCTAACAGCCACTTTAACATCTTGTTACCTTAATATTCTCATGGTCACAAAGATACGCGGCTATCGGCTTTTTGGCTCAAGTTGAAACAGCGGGAAATACCGCAAAATATCACATCAGTTCATATTTTGCGGTACTGGATTCAGAAGATTTAAAATTACTCAGCAAGTTGAGTATCAGCACTGCGCGTATCAGGGGCTTCATCGGAAGCGTCATCATGAGAGAGCCATGCCATCAGTAATTTATAACCTAACGCTAAGACTACCGCGCCAACAAATAGGCCAATTAAACCTGACATCAGCATGCCACCAATGGCGCCGAGTAAGATGACTAACATCGGAATATCAACACCGCGTCCCATTAGCATCGGCTTTAAGAATGAATCGCTCACTCCGACAAACAAGCTCCAAATCATAAAGATAGTGGCAACGGTACTGGATTCAACTGTGTAAACATAGGCAATAATGGGCCCCAAAATAAGGATTGCGGGCAGCTGTACTATGGCTAAGATCAGCACTGCAACCACCCAAATACCTGTGGCGGGCACGCCAACCAAGGCCATGCCTAAACCAGCCAGTACCGCTTGGATCACCGCCACCCCAATCACACCTTGTACCACGCTGCGCACGGTGGCCGCAGACAACGATGCAAACTCATCACCATGGCTACCCGCTAGGCGCACTGCGATACGCTGGAAAACGGCGCCGCAGGCTTGGGCGTTGGTCATAAATACACCCGCAATGATTATCGATAGGACAAATTGCAACGTCGTCAGTCCGGCGCCCCCTATCATACCGACTAAATAAAGCACAACCTCTTTCACTTCACTGGCATGCTGCACGGTAAACGCCTTAACATTGGACACGGCATTGCTCCAAGTTTTATAAACAGCCTCTCCTATGATGGGCCAGTCAGCCACACTTTCTTTTGGTGCAGGCAATTGTAGGTTGCCTTCTTGTAAAGCATGAATAAACTCTTGCGAGCTACTAAATATCGCTCCAGAAAACATCACCGCAGGTACCAATAGTACCGCCAAACAAACTAAGGTGACCAATAGGCTGGCTTTTCCTTGCGTTAGCTTCACTTTATTACTGACAAACTGAGTGACGGGATACAAGGCCACCGCAATAATTGCCCCCCAAGTAATTAATAAAATGAAGGGGCGAATAATTTCAACACACCAGCCAATCATCAATAACACCACGATAATTTTAATCGCCGCATCCACGGCTTGGGTCGAGAACGAGTCCGTCGAGGTGAGTTTATTTGGTTTCATATTTGATCGGTTCCTTAGTCGATGCTTGATCAATGAAGAGGGATCTTAATCTATTCCACTTTTTCCCTTCGATAAAAAATGAAATAACAACGAGATAAACACATGCACCGCCGATTTGGGCAATACGGGCATAAAAGTTACTGTCTACATCACCCGATCCAGACGCCATTGTCGAACTAACCAGTACCAGTAAGGTACTAAAAATAGTAGAAAAAACCATGGCCTTATCGGGATTGGCGTACATCTTGTGTGCAAACTGCAATGAAATAACAAAGATAAGACACAGATAGAACCCAATCACAGGTACAAATGAGACGAGGTTATAGACAACTATCGCTATGATGCCGCCAATGATGTTAGTGAGCAGCATAAACAAGGTGAGTTTAACGCTTTTTTGCCCTGCGGTTTGCAATGATAAAATCGCAACAAAGATCATGGTTAGCATGGCCCCTGATAACTCAAAGGTGTAAATAAACACGATCACAGGGAAGGCAATAATCAGCGCTTTAACCGACTCAAACAGCCGTGTGGCTTTATCCAGTTCGGATTCTGCGAGTTGCTCTTTTTCTCCGGCAAGGTCGGGCAGGTAGATGTGTAGCAGTGAAAATAGCAGCACAGACACTAACCCCGAAAAACATAAGCCCACCCCCACCACCATGCCAATCCCCGGCGAGATAATCGCGGTGTAGGGGATAACAAGGGAAGAAACAAGTAGCATAGTGGCAAAGAAATTCCACCTTGGGTCCGTAAACAGGTAATACGACACCAAGAGCAATACGGCGATAAGGGGTAATAAAAGACTGGGGTACTCTAGAAGTCCCACACTTACAAACCAAGCGATGACGATGGTAAGCAGCATAGAGATCACCAGCTCATAGACCGTTTGCACCCGAGGCGCTTGCCTATCAACCAAAAACTTGGCTAATAAGATGGGCATAATGTAAGCCAAGGTCCAGTTGACTAACGCCGAGATAGCCACCGCGAGGGTGATGCCTAAGGTAAACCGCAGCACCCTACGTTGCAAAATTTCCCCAGGGCTGTATACGGGAGTGAATGACTCCTCAGGCTTTACTATCTCAAGCTCAGCGCCTTGCGACTTATCTGACATAAGAAAGCCAACTTAAGAAACGGATCCAGATGCGACCGATAGGACGCAGCAAGGAAGCATCTTCACTGTAAGCGATGACATCCGCTTGGCCACCCACACGTAAATAGCCCTTAGCTTCAGAATCAGTAAATTCAATGGTGACAGGGAATCGCTGGGTATCACGCAACCAACTTGATTGTGAACTGATCTGCGCCAGCTTACCCGCTTGCTCATTTTGTCCCCAATCCACACCATAATCGATATTAGCAATCGCTCCTTTGAACACTTTACCAGGTGCATAGTCCAGAGCAATTTCGACTTCGTCTCCCGGCTTAAGATTACCTAAGCTGTTTTCTCTGAAATACGCCTCCACCCATACCGAATCGGTGGAAATAAAGGTCATTAATGGCTGGCCCACATTGGCGCGGAACCCGACATCAAGCTTAAAGTTAGACACGCCACCATCGGAAGGCGCTAAAATATGAGTTCTCGACAAATCTAATTGTGCTTTTTCTAGAGCTAACAATGCTGACTGTAACTGGCTGTTATCTTCACCCGTTGCTCCCAACTGCTCTTTCACCTTTTCCAGCTCGGCTTTGGCACTGGCTACGCCTGCTCGTGCAGTCGACAGCCCAGCATTGGCGTTATCTTTATCGGCTTTAGATACCACTCCTTTTTCAGCTAACGCCGCTATACGCTTATACTGAGCTTGCGCGTTGACTAAGTTTGCTTGGGCTTCACTCACGCGAGCTTCTGCCGAGACCACGCTGGCGGTTTGCGCTCCCACCCCTTGCTTGGCTTGCTCGACCGATTCAACGGCTTGTTTGTAAGCAATTTCATAATCCGTGGGGTCCAATTTAACTAAGGTATCCCCTTCTTTTACAAATTCGTTAGGTTTGACCATGATTTCCACAACATCCGCAGCCACTTGAGGTGCAACGGGCACCACAAAACCTCGCACGCGGGCCAAGTCGGTTGAAGGAATAAATCTATCGGCAACCAAGTGAAATACAAACATCGCTAAAAGTACCAACAATAAAATATTAGTTACTTTTTTGATTTTATTAGTTTTATTGTTATTGGATTCGGGAGTCGACTGCTCGGGTGACGCCGGCGCGGTGGTTGCTGGTTCTGGTGTTGCCATAAATATTCACTTTATCTGAATTTGATGATTGTTAAATATTAAACCAGTAAAGTTAAATTTTGTCGACATTTCAAAGATAAGGAGAGTGTTTGCAACCCAATTTTGATAAAAAGCTGAAAACTAAAGTCATAAAAAAGGAGCCGTTAGGCTCCTTTCAAGCTAGATATCACGGCCTACAGGCCAGCAATGTATTCTTCCATATCGGTTTTCAAGTTGTCCGATTGAGTACCAAAGATAGCTTGCACGCCATCACCGGCGACCACGACGCCTTTCGCACCGAGCTCTTTTAGGCGATCTTTGTTCACCGCATCGACGCTTTTCACACTGATACGTAAACGGGTAATACACGCATCTAGGTTAGTGATGTTGTCTTTACCACCAAAGGCAGCCACCAGCTCTTTTGACATGTCAGAGCCTTCAACAGCAGCGCTCGTTTGCTCAACTTCATCTTCACGCCCCGGTGTTTTAAGGTCTAGCTTGATGATAGTGAAACGGAAAATAACGTAGTATAGAGCAGCATAACCTAAGCCAAGTAGTGGGAACATCCAGCCTTTATTTGAGTTTGCGAATAACACCACAAAGTCAATAAAGCCGTGTGAGAAAGTTGTACCGTGCACCATACCCAGCATGTTAGTAAGCACAAATGCAGAGCCTGCCAAAACAGCGTGAATTGCATACAGAACCGGCGCAACAAATAAGAACGCAAATTCGATTGGCTCTGTGATACCTGTTAGAAAGGAGGTAAGCGCAGCAGAGATCATAATGCCCCCTACTTTTGCTTTGTTTTCAGGTTTTGCACAATGCCAAATTGCAATTGCCGCTGCTGGCAGACCATACATTTTAAACATGAAACCACCGGCTAATTGACCAAATCCATTACCCGCTGCACGTGACGCTTCATCGGCGACTTGGTAACAAGTTAAAATACCGTTGCGCACAGCGCCAGAAGAGTCAACACACTGCCCTGCTTCAAAAAAGAAAGGCACATTCCAGATATGATGTAAACCAAATGGGATCATACTACGCTCAACCACACCATAAATACCAAAGGCTAACGCAGGGTTTTGGTAAGCAGCCCAATGGGAGAAAGCACTAATTACACTTGCAATAGGGGGCCATACAACCGATAAAACAACACCAAGTACGATAGCTAAGATACCAGTGATAATTGGCACAGCACGTTTACCAGCAAAGAAACCTAAATACTCAGGTAATTGAATTCTGTAGTAACGATTAAATGCCCATGCAGCCAAAGAGCCAGCTAATACACCACCAAGTACACCCGTTTGGTATTTATCGGTCACACCTTTCATATCTAAATCAGATAAAACATTACCGGCAGCCGCAGCAGCTTCTTGAACAGAGCTCAGTTCCATATTCCCTAGCATACTCAGAACGGATTGCATGATACCGTAACCAACAATGGCGGCCAAAGCAGCCACGCCATCGTTTTTGGTAAAGCCTAGTGCGACACCAACCGCAAACAATAATGGCATTTGCCCAAATACTGAATCGCCTGCATTTTTCATTAACTCAGACACAATATCCGGCAGGAAGCTAAAATTAGCTGCACCGACCCCGAGTAAAATACCCGCAACAGGCAACACTGACACAGGTAGCATCAGCGACTTACCCACTTTTTGCAGGCTTGCAAATAGCGCCTTAAACATAGTGAATCTCCTCTCATTACAAAACGTCACTGATAGTCAATACTCGG
The DNA here is from genome assembly GCF_021295345.1 of Motilimonas eburnea. Lineage (GTDB taxonomy): Bacteria > Pseudomonadota > Gammaproteobacteria > Enterobacterales > CBDFNC01 > Motilimonas > Motilimonas eburnea. Next base: position 155,329 of record NZ_JAIMJB010000001.1, on the reverse strand, counting down.
TCAGTAAAGTTATCAGCGGATGAATTAATTAAAGCACAAGATTTACAAGTTAAAACTTGTTCTAGTTCAAAAACTTAATTGTCGTTATGTAACAAAAAGTAACAATTATTAGTTTCTATTTATCAATAACTTAAATCAGGGAGGGAGGCATTTCCTTGTTAGCCGTTACAGCACTGGAACAGATGCAAAGCTAAGTAACGGCAAAACAGGCTGAAAAAGACGCTGGAGGGTTATATAGCACCGCCCGAGAGACTCATTTCACAGCGTGTTAGGAATTGTTGGAAATCGTCGGGTAAAGGCGCAACCATGGTCATGGCCTCTCCCGTAATGGGATGTGAGCAAACCAGTTTAGCGGCATGTAACAACAACCTTTGATTGCCTAAGGTTTGTTTTGCGAACGCATTTTGTTTGCCATCGCCGTGGCTCGTATCCCCAATAATAGGGTGCCTTAGATGAGCTAGATGGCGACGCAGTTGATGCTTACGCCCGGTTTTCGGCATCAATTGCATCAGGCTATAGCGCGCACTTTGGTAGCGTCCAACCGGATAAGGTAGCTCAACCTGCTGTAAGCATTTATACTGGGTGATAGCCTCCTTATAGCTGGCCTCTTGACTGGCATGTTTATCGGCTATCTTGTCTAGCTCTTCTTTTAAAGGGTAATCCAGTTCGCCATCACCGCACCACCCTCTGACCACCGCGTAATAGGTTTTTTGCGGCTGGCGAGCAGCAAATTGCTCGCTCATGATGTTGGCTACTTCCGAGCTTAAGGCAAACAACAACAAACCTGAGGTCGGCCTGTCGAGGCGATGGATGGGATAAACATATTGGCCTAACTGGTCACGTAGCATTTGCATCGCAAACTGGGTTGCCGCCTTATCTAACCAACTGCGGTGCACTAATAACCCCGAGGGCTTGTTAATGGCCACCAGGTAGTCATCTTGATAAACGATTTCCAGCGGGGCTACAGGCTTCGCTTCGTTTAGCTGCTGATCGATTTCTGCCATTATTGGTCTCCTCTAAGCAATTGATCAATTTGGCCAATTATCTCAGCCACCTCTTCGCCCTGATGGGTGAGTCCTGGCAAAGCTTCTTGAGCCATCGGCAGTACTTCTATGTTACTTGGCAAGGGCAAGCCATGAATGGCCAAGTGTTGTAATTTCGGGTGAAACACAAACTGCAGCCACTGGGCAAAGGTTAAGGTGTCGATACAAAAAGGCATCTGACTTTGCAAGGCTTGGGCGCTTGGGGCCTGAGCTTGCCATAAGTCGGCCTGCTCCATGGCGGTTTTTAGCTGGGCTAATAAAGTTAATAGGTGAGCCGCTTGATCCATCTATCACAGTTCATTCAAATAATACTTGGCCGCAAATATACCATCTGTCAGCCTTAAGCCCTATAATGCCTGCCTATTTTTATCTATTAGTTCATAGGTGACTTCGACGATGCATATTCATTCTCTGACCGATTTTCTCGACCAAGCTAAGTGCCAATACCGGATTTATGATCTGGGCCGCAAGGTACAAAAAATCAGCGCCAGCGAATTTAAAAAAGTCGAACAAAACCAAGTGCCATATCCCTTTCCGCTGCAACAGCATGCTTGGCTGGCGGTGGTCTTTTGGCAAGCGGATCAACCCGAGCACTATATCTGGTTTTTAAAGTTGCCTTTGGATGAGAGAGGGTTACTACTGGCTGGCCCGCAAACTCACTTTATTCAACTTGTGGTAGAAGCCCTAGGCGCAACTTTAGAGCAAAAACCCGATGAAAAGCAGCAAGAGAGATTGGCTAATAACCCTTACACCTTCAAGCCTGCCGAACTCAAAAAGGCCGTGTTTCATGCCAAGTTGAACCTGGATTTAGCCCGCCCTGCTTCACGCTATTACGAGCAAGCTCATGCCTATTTCAGCGGCCAACTTGATTGGCAACAGTGGCAACAATTAGGCATGCAAGGCATTGCCGATGTGGCGGTGCGTTTAAAACAAGATGCTAACGAAACCCACTTGATCAATGCCCTGCCTCAGCTCCCCGAAACACCCCTTGGTATTTTATTGGAATGTTTAGAGCACCAAGACTTAGGCACCCCATTAGCCGAATCATTGCGCGACTTTGCCTTAACCAAAGGACAAACCCAGCCCGCATTAGCCACACTTGCACTGCGCGCCATGTCGTCTTGCAAGGCCAGTGGCATGCGCCAAAACTTGATGAAACATCAGCTTGATTCCGGCCTTGCCAAAGATCCGCAATGGTTTATCGCTATCGCAGCACGCTGCTGGCAAGATTTAGCTGAGCCTGAGTTGCAACGTGCTTATTTAGAAAAACTGGCGTTGATCGACCAAGGGCAATTATTCGTTCAGTTATTTGCCGATTTAGTGGCCCAGCCTGGCCTGCGCACCAGTCTATTAACTTTGATCCGCGATCCTCATCGCAGTCCCGAGCTAAGCCGCGCCATTGGCTTATTGTTTTCTTAGAGGTAAAAGCATGTCTGATTTAATCTGGTTACTGGTCATCGTCGGCATCTGCATCTGGTTTTGGCAACAGCGAAAACAAACAGAAAAAGCGCGGACCTTGATTGAACAAAAATGCAATGCGTTGGATTTACAGCTGGTTTCCGTGGCAAAAGAGCGAATTAATTTAAAACTGGGAGAGCAATTTCTTGAGCAATCCTTTATTTTTGAATTTAGCAGCGACAGCGAAAACTGTTACCAAGGCAAGTTGTATATGTTAGGCCAGCATCAGTATCGGTTTGATATCCCCCCTTACCGGGTTTGAACGCCAAGTAAAACAGCAAAGCCAAAAACCGCTAGGCCCGACTATACTGGATAACACGAGTTGCAGTTTGGAGGTTCATATGGACTATTCAAGTTATACCATGGCGTCTCTATTTGCTCAGTTAGGCCTAGCGAATGATGAGATGAGCATTCAAAGGTTTAGCCACCAACACCCGCTAGATAATACCACCCTATTAGCGGACGCCCCGTTTTGGAATAGCGCACAAGCCGAGTTTATTCGCGAACAAATTTGGCAAGACTCCGACTGGGTTGAAGTTATCGATCAACTCGATTTGATGCTAAGGCGTTAAAATTAGCGTAAACTAGCGGTTTTTAATCTCAGTAGTTAATTTCATGGAAGAAGCAATTCGCGTCGCTCAGCAACTTGCTAAAAGTGGCAAAAACCCAAGTGTGGCTCTGGTCAAAGGCAAGCTGCCTAAAGGCTATCCTTTACCTAAAATCATTGCCGCCCTCAAAGTGTGGCAAGAGCACCCAGAGCTGGAACCGGCCACGGCTTCAACGCAACATAAAGACGAATCCGAGCTCGATGATTTAGACCAAAAAATTCAACGCCACATAGCTCAAGCAGTCAGCTTACTACAACAGGAAATTGCCGAATTGCGCGCTGAAGTCGACAAGTTAAAGAACGCCCCTTAATGTATATTCAAGATCTCATCTTTGAGTGTTTTCAAGACACCACGTTTTCGCGTGTTGAACAAAGCATCAATCAATATTTAGATGCCCTGCGCTACCAAGGTCAAATACTGGGTCGCGAGTTTCCTATCGCGATTAAAGAGGGCTATTTTCAGCTTCGTCTGGTGACACCAGAAAGTAACAGCCTGCACAGTTCATTTTTAAGCGACCAAGGTCGGCTGGCCTTACAAGGGCTAACCCAAGCTGGCTTACTGAGCCCAAAAATCAAATTATTGGGCGAAGATCTCAATTCGCAAGCAACATGCAATACGTCGCCCCCATGGCAAATTTTATATACAACCTATGTCCACACCTGTTCACCGCTGCGCAGCGGCGACGATCTTAGCCCGATTCCCCTTTATCGTATTCCTAGCATCGCTAATGGCAGTCAAAAACAAGCCATAAAATGGCAAGAAGATTGGGAAGCGTGCGATCAATTGCAAATGAATGGCTCCATTTTAGAGCATGGCGCGTTGGCCGAAATAAGTGAGGTCGATTCGCGACTATTCCGGCGGGGTTATGATTTAACCAAACGCATTGAGTACCTGACCAAAACCCCGACATACTACTATCTATATCGCGTTGGCGGGAGCAGCCTAGCGCAAGAGCTTGCTCGCCCTTGCCCTCTTTGCCAACAACCTTGGCAGCTCGCCCAACCGGCTCTGGATATTTTTGACTTTAAATGCGATAGCTGTCGCTTAGTCTCTAATTTATCTTGGGATTTTAAACAATAATTCAGTGTTAAACGGGTTGCAATTGATCGAGAAACTCAGCTAACGAGGGGGCTAACGTGGCCACAGCGCCCTTACCTAGCTGCTCTAGAATCACTTCACCGCTGTCATTGACCACGGACACGATTTGCATTTCATCTTCACAACTGGCAATGAACACGGTATCAGGTAGCTTTAAGCGGCGCTGCATTAAAACGTGAGCAATCACATTCTCTTGTAACCTTTGATAATCCTCTAAATTCCACGCTTGCACTAAAGTCAGGGCCATGGCGTCACCTTGCTGGTTAATAAAGCGACAAGCTAGAGGATCACTGTACCAACTACTAAAAAAGTCATTGATGCTGGGGTGTAATTGGCAATCGAGGGCCTTTGCTACGTTATCAAAATTCACCGTATCTGAGTTGACGGCAGGTTGCCAAGTGATCATGCCATCGATGGGGGCACCGCGTTGGCAGGGCGAAGGCCACTGTTGATCATACTCAACCTCAGGCCATTGATTTCGCTCAGCCCAATGGGCTTCGCAGCGTTGAAAAAATGCAGATAGTTGTTCAAGGGAAGATTGTGACACTACTTTTTGCCTATTTTCGGTTAGAATAAGGCCATTGTAACTATTTTTGATTGCCAATGAAAAAAACATCTCGATACGAAAACGCGCCCATCCTCAATAGTTTATCCTTGGGCCAAGATACCCAATACGATGCCACCTATGATCCAACTTTACTGCAGGCGGTGCCGCGATCACTCAACCGCGATGATTTAGCGCTCAAGGGCGACCCGTTGCCGTTTCATGGTTTTGACTTATGGGGCCTTTATGAATTGTCTTGGCTTAATGCCAAAGGCAAACCCGTGGTGGCGACAGCCCATTGTAAGCTTGATGCTGGCAGTGAAAATTTAATCGAGTCAAAATCGTTTAAGCTCTACCTTAATAGCTTAAACCAGCAAAAATTTAGTTCTGAGCAGGCCGTGCTGGATACCTTAGTTAAAGACTTATCTGCCTGTGCAAATGGCCAAGTCGACGTCACCTTGTACACTGACTTAGACCAAAATTATGAAACCTTGGGCAGTTTCAGTGGCCACTTGATTGATGATCTGGACATAGAAATTAACACTTATGACTTTAACCCTGATTATCTGAAAAATAGCACCACGACGGAAGTTGTTGAGGAAACCTTATACAGCCATTTACTCAAATCTAATTGCCTAGTGACCAACCAACCCGACTGGGGCAGCGTGTTAATAAAATACCAAGGGCCAAAGATCAATCCCGAGCATTTATTGCGCTATCTCATTTCATTTCGACAGCACAATGAATTCCATGAACAGTGTGTTGAGCGTATATTTCAAGACATCAGCCACTATTGTAAACCGACAAAACTGACTGTTTTTGCTCGATATACCCGCAGAGGTGGACTAGATATTAACCCGTTTCGTAGTAACTTTGAGAGCGGGATAACAACCCCGAGACTTTTGCGCCAATAGAGGTTTTTTTGCGTTGGGGCTGGCGTTATCATTACGCCAGCTGCGATATCTGTTTTTTTGGAGAGCTCTGCCAATCTTGCGATTGATACGTTCATTAAACACTCAAGCCCTGATGTTAGTTGCGGGATTAATGAGTGCTGTATTCCCAGCCTACGGCTATGACGACATCACGAGCTTATCGCTTAATGATGAACTTCAGGCTGCCTATGATTTACGCATCACCGCGCCTTTAAAATGCATAGAATTAGTGGATGGCTATCTAAGCCGCAATAAGTCGCAGCTACAACAAACCCAGCAAGGCTACGAATTCAACGATGCCTTCTCCTTAGCCAGTAATAACAGCAGCAGTATCATTAATGCCTTTCAAATTAAGTCTCGCTGTTACAAAAAGCTGAACAACATCGATCAGGCGCTGGTTAATATCGAAATCGCCATCGAGCTGGCACAAACAAGCTCACTGGCGTTTGAATTGGCGCAGGCCAAACTCAGCTATGGTAATATTTTATTTAACCATACCCAACGCCATGTTGATGCGTTACTTGAAGTGCAGCAAGCCTCACTGCAAGCAGATAGCTCCAGCCACCCCAAGACACCTGAATTGCAATTATCAACCCATTTAGCCTTGGCCGACTTTTATACTCAGAAGGATAAATTCCAACAAGCAAACCAAGAGCTAGAAAGCGCCAAGACCATCGCCAATAAGCTCGACAAGCCTCAATTAATTGCTTGGCTTAATTATTACTGGGGCCGCTATTACATTCGTATTTCTCAGCCTCAATTGGCTTTGAGCCACTTTGTCGATGCGAAAAGCATGGCTGAAAACGAAGATAACTTTTTACTTATCGCCAAAGCCACTTATGAAATTGCCGACATCTATCGCTTGCAAGGCAACAAACTGGATAAAGCCTTGCATTATGCCAACCTCTCCGCCAATGCTTACCAAGATTTAGGTGATGAGCGTGAACTCGCCTATGCCCAAATTTACATGGCTATTTTGCACCGTCAAAATCAAGAGTATTCTTTGTCTATGGTGTATTTTTGGAACGCGGGCGACTTATTAAAAGGCTTACAAGATCTCACCGGCAGTGCCTTGTGCAACTTTGAAATGGGTAAAACCTTCTTAAAAATGCACAGTGTTGATGAAGCCCGAAATTACCTCAACTTGGCCCGCTTTCAATACAGCAAAATGGATGACACCAAGATGCTGGCTGACACCCTATTACTGTTAGGGCGTCTAAATATAGAACAAGGAGAAGCGGGAATAGCACGTATCCAATTAGAGAAAGTACTCGCCTTAAGTGAGTCCTTATCATTTTTGGAGCAACGTGAGCGCGCTTACGAACTACTGGCCGCGGCTTATGAATTAACGGGGCATTACAAAAAAGCCATCGAAAACTTTAAGCAATTCCATGCATTGCAAACCAAGATAAAGCAGTTGGAATTCACCTTAGAACAAAACAAATTTAATGAACAATACCAACTCATCGAACGCACCCAACAAATTACCGTGCTGGAACAAGACAACCAAAAGTTGACCAGCAAGCTTGAAAGCTTTTTGCTCATCTGCGTGGTTATCGCCACCATTTTATTGGTGCTATTGTATCGCTACATCCGTAATTGGCTAAAACTCAAACAATTAAAGTCATCCACCAAACAATTGGTTGAACAACTCAACCATCACCCCCATACCTTGCTGCCATGGTGGGCAAGCCAATTAAAAGCCCAGCGGCTATATCAACCTAAAGAGCAACATGAAGCGCAATATTATGCTTTGATCTCTATCGACTTTTTAACTGACCTCTACGAAAAGTATGGCGCGTTAAAAGCACAGAGAATTGAAAAAGAATTTGGCCTTCACCTGCAAAGCCAACAAGGTGAGCATGCCACCTTCTATCAAGTACGCGACAACCAGCTGCTCTACATTTGCCAGCGTGATGGCAACATTCATGCCGAGGCCTTATCTCGCATCTTAATCGAGACCATAAGCCAGTTTACCGTAAAATACGACCTGAACCCTGGCATGGCCATCGGGATCGTTAATCACCCCTTTTTACCAAAAGCGGAAGCCGCCATTGATCACAAACGGGTCAGTGACTTAGCCTGCCTTGCATTACTGGGTGCGAAGCAGCTTCAACCCCAAGAGCAAACCGCATGGCTTGAGTTATTCGCCATCGATTGCCCTCAAGCCGCCTTCTTTAATGGCGATATTTGGCAGTTAGGGCAGCAAGCCATCGCCAAAGGGTTAGTCAAAATAAATTGTAGTGGGGACAAAAACCAGATCCTGTGGCCAATCATTCAAGCCAGTAACACCATGAAGCTAAAGCCGGGCATTTAGTTGCTTCATGCAACAGATTTCATGGCAAAATCTTGTTTGCATTATCGAACTATTGCACAATGCAATCTTGCGACAGGATTGTGTTATTGACAGGGAATGTCATTGAAATCACCAAATGAAAAATGCGTCATTATAAGCAAAGATGGCATCGCCCCTCTCGCCAGAGGCGGCGTAAAGCAAAATAGTGTCAATCAACCTAAGGCCGACATGGAAAACAAACTAATCAGCCAACTCATCGAAAAGCTCGCTTTATGTGCACAAAGCCTAGATCCGTCACTCGATGAAAAGCTTGAACAGCTTGTCACTCAACTGCAACACTCAGGTGATCTCAATCAGGTCCTTGAGGAAATTAAAGCCGTTGAACAGCATCTACAAAATAAGCCGGCAACAATCAAACCTGCGCTAGCAGAGCTAGACAAGCAAACGCGCACCGCGGCTGAAAATCTCCAACAGGCCAAAAGCTTACCCAATAATGTCAGAGCAAATATTCGTGAATATATGAATCGACCCGCTTCTGAAGTATTGCGTGAACACCAAGATAAATTAGCCGTTTTGGTTGGGTTTTATCAACAATTAGTGACACATAGCGAGCGCCCTGCACCCAACTTTTTACGCGTTCAATCCAGCGCGGATCCGGTGCAAGAAGAGAGTACCAGCAATATTCCCACCGTCGACGCTACGTCTCATAAACGTATCTGTGATGAACTGCAAAGGTTGATCACTGAGCTAGACTTTGCCGGTGAGTTTGGTGAAAAACTGGCCAAGATACGCAACCGTATTCTCAGTGGAATAGCCCCATCGCAATTGGCCAGTATTTGCTTGGAAATGATTAACTTGATCATTGATGGCACACGCGAGGAGCGCAAAGCCTCACAAGCTTTTTTATACTCGTTAAATGAAAGCTTAAATTCTTTTCATCAAACCTTTTGCTCCTCCGTCAGTGAATCGCGCAGTATTCGCAATGAGCAGTTTGAACTCAATGAAGATTTGCGTGCAAGACTGCGTACCATGGGCCTTCAGGTTGATAATACCAACGACTTACTGCAGCTTAAATTGTCTATCCAATCACAATTAAAAGAGATAGGGCGTTTATTATCAGAAAAAGAAGCCTTTGAACAACGAGAGAAAGAGCTCGAAAAGCGCTTAGCTGAAATGGAAAATAAGCTTAGCCTAATGAAGGATGAGACCTCGGAATATAAAAAGCGCCTTAGCGCTCAAAAGCACAAGTTATTTTTAGACAGTTTAACTCAGGTATATAACCGAGCAGCCCTAGATGAGCGACTAGAGTTAGAGTTTAAGCGCTGGCAGCGTTATGACCACCCCTTGTGTCTGGCCATTGTCGATATCGATCATTTTAAATCGATTAACGATAACTATGGCCATATGGCGGGTGACAAAGCCCTTAAGGTGATCGCCCGAGCCTTGCAAAAATCACTACGCGATACGGATTTTATTGCACGTTTTGGCGGTGAAGAGTTTGTCTTGTTGCTACCCAATATCAGTGCCCAGGACTTGCAAGCCCCGCTAGATAATCTAAGAGAGAGCATTAAGAGCATTCCTTTTAAATTCAAGGATAACCGCGTATCCATTACCATCTCAATTGGCGCAACAGCCTTTGTCGAAGGCGACCAACCCTTAGACGCGTTCGAACGAGCCGACCAATCTCTTTATGATGCTAAACACCAAGGGCGTGATCGTGTCATCCTAAGTATTTAGCATTCTTAACATTATAAAGCTATACTAATCATAAAGTTAAAGAGGCAATCATGCCTCTTTATTAATTAGGGGGTCAACATGATCACACACATCAGCCCCGTTGGTAGTATGGACTTACTGTCACAACTTGAAGTCGACAGATTAAAGAAAACCGCTTCCAGCGAGCTTTATCAAATGTATCGCAATTGCTCTTTAGCTGTATTGAACTCAGGCAGTAAGACAGATAGCAGTAAAGAGATCCTCGAAAAATACGCCAATTTTGAAATCAGCGTCATTCGCCGTGAGCGCGGTGTTAAGTTAGAGCTGTTTAATGCGCCCGAGCACGCTTTTGTCGATGGCGAGCTCATTTATGGCATTCAAGAGCACCTGTTCTCGGTGCTCCGTGATTTAGTGTATGTCAACAGCCAACTACCGCAAAAAATTCCCACAGACGAAGAAGAGCTGACCGCTTTTACCACCAACCAAGTTTTCTCTATTTTGCGAAATTCTCGGGTACTGCACCCAGGAGTGGATCCTAATCTCGTGGTTTGTTGGGGCGGTCACTCCATCAGTGACGTGGAATATGCTTATACCCGTGAGATGGGTAGCCAGTTAGGGTTACGTGGTTTAAATATTTGTACCGGATGTGGTCCTGGTGCAATGGAAGGGCCAATGAAAGGGGCCACCGTCGGCCATGCGAAACAAAGGGTTAAAGGCGGCCGCTACATAGGTCTAACCGAGCCCAGTATTATCGCAGCAGAGCCGCCAAACCCGATTGTTAACGAGTTGGTCATTCTACCCGATATCGAAAAACGGCTAGAAGCTTTCGTCAGAATGTCACACGGTATTATTATTTTTCCAGGCGGAGTCGGCACAGCTGAAGAGCTGCTCTACATTCTAGGCATCATGATGCACCCAGAAAACAAACGTCAACCTTTGCCCATCATTCTGACTGGTCCCAAAGAGAGTGAAGAATATTTTCGCACCATAGATGATTTCATCGGTGAAACATTGGGCTTTGAAGCTCAGCGCCACTATCAAATCATCATTGATGATGCGGCTAGTGCGGCGCAAGTGATTAAGCAAACCATGCCTAAAGTAAAAGACTACCGCCGCGCTATTGGTGACGCTTACTCATACAATTGGTCGCTCAAGATTGAGCATGACTTCCAAGTGCCCTTCGTGCCTAACCATAAGAATATGGCCGAATTAAACCTTAACTTGGATCAAGAGCCGCAAGTATTGGCAGCCCATCTACGCCGCGCGTTTTCTGGCATTGTGGCCGGAAACGTCAAAGAAGACGGCATCAAAGCCATTGAGCAACAAGGCCCATTCCAGATAGATGGGGATCCAAAACTGATGAAGATGATGGACAAACTATTGCAAAACTTTGTTAAGCAAGGTCGCATGAAACTGCCCGGCTCGAATTACATTCCCTGCTACCAAATCATCAACAAAGAATGAGCAATACCTTACTTATCGTCGATGCGATGAACTTGATTCGTCGCATTCATGCGGTATCTCAAGCACAACAACACACCGAGCAAGGGCAGCTCATTGCCACCTTGCACGGTACTCTCAACAGCGTGAACAAACTACTCAAGCAACTGCCCTCAAGCCACGTTATTGCGGTGTTTGATGGCCTAGCACCAAGCTGGCGCAGCGAACTATGGCCTGAATATAAAGCCGGACGCACGCCAGCCCCGTCAAGTTTGCTTGACTATCTTGATAAGATCCAAGATGCCCTGCTGGAGCAAGGGGTTGAATCTCTGGTCAGTGAATCCGATGAAGCCGATGATCTGATCGCAACCTTAAGTCACACCTTAGCCAGTAAAGGTAAGCAAAGTATTATCGTGTCCACCGACAAAGGCTTCTTTCAGTTACATAATGACTTGATTAAACAATTTGATTATTTCAATCAGCACTGGCTCCAAGCCGATGACTATTGCGCTAAAGTGGGCATCTTAGCAACCCAGTTGATTGATTTTTGGAGTTTAACCGGGGTGAGTAGCAGCAATATCAAAGGCGTCCCAGGTATTGGCCCGAAATCCGCCGCTAAATTACTCGCCAACCATGCCGATCTCAATCAGTTATTAAAGGCCAATGCGCCTAGGGATAAGTTAGCGCAAAAAGTGCATCAACATCAGCAAGACTTAATCATGAGCCGAACGCTCATCATGCTAAAAAGGGATATTCCTTTAGGTTTCAATTTAAAAGATATTCGTTATAACAAAAAAATCAATTAGTAAAAGATTAATTGATTTTTATCTGCTACTCTGAACCGATAATAATAAGAATCAATAAGCCACTGCTAAGCTTGCTATCTCACTCAATATCGATAGCGCACACTTTTTAACTTTTTTTATCTTGTTAGCTCTCACATTACAGTAAGGTTAACTATGACATTTGAACGCATCGCCCTCTTGCCAAGCCGACATCAAGACGAATCCATGACTCAAGGGATAGTTCAAGCTTTAGATAAACTGGGGGCAGGTATCATATTGCAACTGGCGCCCTATCCCCATACGCCAGAGGATTTAGAGCAAAGCTGCGATCTAATAATAGACAATCAAATTGCGTTGATCGGACCTTTAAAAGAAGAATCGTTAGAAGAAGCAAAATTACGAAGCCAATTACATTTGCCTTTAGGCTTAACGACACAATGCTATTACATTCTTCATTTCCCCAGCAGCCCGTTTCAGCCTGTGCAGGAAATAAACCTCGTGTTTGATCTAACCAAAGCCAGTGGACTCAGCCTAGAGTTGCATTATCAACAGTTTGCCCAGCAAGCTTTAGAGGCTGCCCAGTCAAAGCAAAAGCGTATCGTCACTGTGGTAGATGAAAACGAACATGATTCGGTATTGCTTGATGTCATCGCGCGCACAGCCAAACAAGACTTTCCCGAGCTCCAAGTGCAGTTTAGCAGTATCGATGAAGTCAGTTTACACCTAGCCAGCGATGCCGAGCGCTATAACTTTATTATCACCCACAAGTTGTTTGGAAAAATCATCAAAAACCAAGTTTGTGGTAAGCAAATTGCTAAGCGCCTATGTGCGAAATCGTATTTCGGTGAGCAAGGCGCCATTTTTTGCGCCCTTGAGTTAACCAACCAGCTTCAGCTGGAAGACGATCCGGCTGCGTTGATGTTAGCGTCGGTCAACTTACTTGAATACCTTGGTAAAGAAAATGAAGCAGAAGCCATGTTCAATGCCTTGACCCAAACCATCGCCTTTGACGATCGCCTTACCTGCGCCTTCGGCGGTCATCATAGTGGAACGGATTTTACTCAAGCTATCCTAGAGCGCTTATAATTATTCAGGGGAACGGACTCCCCCGAACATCAGTCACCCCACCGAGTTATCGCGTAAAAGCTTTCCAACGAATGTGAACGGTCACTTCTTCTCGATCGTGATATAAGTGCTTAACTTGATAATCAAATGCATCTTCACCAAGGCGAGCAATGATCATATCTAAACACTCTTTTACCGCGTAGTAACGACGCTTCATGGGCAGCTTAAGGTTGAAAATCGCCTCGCGACAATAGGCTTGTTCTAGCCAATCAGCCATTAATTTGGCCACGCGATGGGGCTTTTCAATCATGTCACACACCAGCCAGTTAACATGAGTATGCTCAGGATATTGCACCTTACGGCCATGTTCATTTTTACCCGTCAACCAAGTCAGGTTGCGAATAAAAGGTTGAAATTTAAAACCATCATCGGGATAGTGTTTGACCTGGCCCGTGTCCATTAATGATTGAGCTATTTGGCCATTATCAACGGCAGCAACAAACAAGCCACGGCGAACCAATTGATAGGTCCAGCCACCGGGGCAGGCCCCCAAATCCACCGCTTTCATACCTGGCGCAAGCCGTGTTTCTTGCTCTTCTTTAGGAATAAATAGTTGAATGGCTTCATCTAATTTAAGGGTTGAACGACTGGGCGCAGCACTGGGAAACTTCAAACGTGCAATCCCCATATAAAAGGGAGAGCTGTTGTAAGTTAATGAATAACCAACATAAGCCGTTTTATTATCAAGAAAACAAACATGATAACGCGGTTTTTTGGGCTGCTCCTTAGCCGTTAATTTGTTAGCCTTGCGCAATGCACCTCTAAGGGGCACGGTGAATTTACGACAAAATGTTAACAGTGGCTTAGTTTCGTCCCCCTCTGGTGCTTCAACCCAAAGATCACCACCTAACGGTAACGGCTTAGCCGCTTCAACAATCGGCGTCACGCGATCATTGATGTCCAAATCCGTTAATAACGCTGTCACGGCAATCATCTGACGGGCAAACACTAATCGGAAAAAGTCTAACGCTTTGAGCAGCCCCTCAACCTGATTAGGATCGTAGCATTCAAAATAAACATAGCCAGACTGGCTTTGAGTTTTGACAAAGCCGAAGCAGTCATGGATGGCAGCTTGCTCTTGAATTTCAGCAGCACAATCACTTTCAAAACCGGGGCGACAATACAACAATATGCCCTTCATTGTTTATTTCCTCTCAACGCTATCATGGCTAAACACAGCCAACCTAAAATAAAACACATGCCGCCGACAGGCGTTAGCCAGCCAAGCAGCTTTTGTCCGGTGAGGGCCCAATAATAAAAAGAGCCACAAAACAAAAAAATGCCTGCCAAGAAACAAGTGGCAGCGCAATATGATAACCGATAACCGCGTTCTTGGTGGATAAAAAGTGTCAACAAAGCACACCCAAGTAACGCCAGGGTGTGATAAAAGTGATATTGCAGCGCCAACGCTACATAGCCAGCCAGGGGCTCAGATAATGTTAGAGCATGGCTGATATAAGCCCCCAGTCCCACCGCACTGGCTCCTGATAACCCAGCTAATAAAAATAGCCAGCGTCCGCCCCAGCCTTGATTCTCTATTGCCATGCTTATTTCCTAACGCGATAAGATAAATTTTGCTGTCAACTCGATGGCTTGCGCCATATTCTGTTGATAGCTCACGCCCGAGGCCTTACGGGGTTTAAAGCTATGATCGCCATCGGTTAAAAACGCCATTTCAATTAATGGGGATAACGAATACTGGGCAATTTCCTCTTTGCTGCCCATGGTGTCACGCTCACCTTGAATTAATAAACACGGCTTATTGATGTCAGCCAAGTGCTCCCCTTTTAGTCGCTCTGGTTTACCTGGGGGATGAAACGGAAAACCCAAGAAAACGCCTCCTTTAACCTGGGGTAAATGCATTAAATGACTGGCCATGCGCCCGCCCATAGACTTGCCGCCTATCATCACCGAACCATCGGCAACTTGCGCAATGACTTGTTCAAAGGCCTCAAGCAAGATGGGCGCTTTATTGGGCGGTAAACGCCGCTGCTCTGCTAACATGCGCTGCATATAAGGAAAATTAAACCGAATAACCTTAATGCCGTGACTGGCTATCCCTTGCGCCATTTGTGTCATGAATGGGTGGTCCATACCCGCGCCAGCGCCATGGGCGAGAATGAAGCTGTGTCCACTGTGGCTTGATGCCCCATCAATTAATAAGGTTTGTTCCATCTTCAACTCACTCATCTTATTGCGTCTCCAAAATCCCAACCAGTTCTTGCTCTTCTTGCTCAACCAGCTTAATCATCCAATCACGAAAAGCCGCAATTTTACCTAACTCGGCTTGGCTTTCTTCACACACCAAGTAATGGCACTTTTTACTTTCTAACACATCATTAAAAGGGCAAACCAAGCGGCCGGCATCGAGCTCAGGTTTAGCTAACACATTATGCCCTAAAGCAATGCCTTGGCCGTGAATAGCGGCTTGAAGCACCATGGACGAATGGCTAAAGATAGGGCCTTGATTGACATTAGCGGCATTGACTCCAACCTTCTTCATCCAGGTTTTCCAATCTTTACGCGCGGTGTCATGCAGTAAAGTATGGCGACAAAGGTCGGCTGGTGATTCCAGCTTTTTTGGCCCTTTCAATAATTCAGGCGAACACATAGGTAACAGGTATTCAGTATGTAACTTATGGCAACGTAAATTTGGCCAATTGCCTTTGCCATAATAAATAGCCAAATCGACCCCATCACGCAGTAAGCCTTCATCGGCATCCACCGCTTTGATACGCACGTCTATTTCGGGATATTGCTCACTAAACTTAACCAAACGGGGCACCAGCCATTGAATGGCAAAACTCGGCTGTAAGCTCACCGTCAAGGCACCGGTTGCGGTACGGGCTAATAATTTCTCCGTGGCATGATTTAAATTGGCAAAAATTTCCTTGAGATCGAGGAAGTAGCTTTGGCCCTCTTCAGTCAGCAACAATGCTCGGTTGCGCCGCTGAAATAGCCTTAGCCCAAGATACTCCTCTAACCCTTTTATCTGATGGCTTACAGCAGCTTGGGTAACAAACAGCTCTTGTGCCGCCCGGGTAAAACTAAGGTGGCGAGCAGCCGATTCAAAAGTTTTCAGCGCCTTTAATGGTGGTAACCTGTTATACATTGCATATCCATTAGAAAAACTAATGACAAATATTATAAATTGTCGTTTGTTGTATCACCAGCGAAAGACTATATTTCCTTACGCAACAAAGGCTATATGTAGCAAGTAGTGTTTTTCTCTAGGCTCTTACCCAGTATTTTGTAACAAACTTTTTACAAAATACGTTACTATAGCTAATGGTTTGCAATGTTGTGTTTGCATTCATAGGTTATTCTATGAAAGGTTAAATTATGACGTGGTGGAACCGGTAATTTAATCTTCTTCTGTTTAGCTACAGTTAAGCGCTGCCTCTGGCAGCGTTTTTTTTGCCTGCACTTCCACCAACCAAAAATAAAGGCCGCGAATGCGACCTTATGGGTTGATTGATTCAGTCCTTAAACCGTTTCGATCTTTTCAAAGCTTTTGACTAATTCATCCAGCTGCTTAATTTGCTGTAAAAATGGTGCTAATTTCGCCAGTGGCAGAGCACATGGGCCATCACATTTGGCTTGGTCTGGATCGGGGTGAGACTCAAGGAACAAGCCAGCTAACCCTTGTGACATTCCCGCGAGGGCGAGATCAACCGTTTGCCCACGACGACCATCGGCACTATCCGCCCGACCACCTGGCTTTTGCAGCGCATGGGTCACATCAAAAATCACCGGATATTGCGTTTCTTTCATGATGCCAAAACCTAACATATCAACCACCAGGTTGTTGTAACCAAAGCAGCTACCACGCTCACATAAGATCAAACGATCGTTGCCCGCCTCTTCAAACTTGGTCAATATATGCGCCATTTCATGGGGAGCCAAAAACTGGGCTTTTTTGATGTTAATGACAGCCTTAGTTTTTGCCATTGCCGCCACAAGATCCGTTTGACGACTTAAAAAGGCAGGCAGTTGGATCACATCAACCACTTCTGCCGTAGGAGCAGCCTGATAGGGCTCATGGACATCAGTGATCACCGGAATGTTAAAGGTTTGCTTAATTTCTTGAAAAATTTTCAACCCTTCATCCAGGCCCGGCCCACGAAAACTATTAATCGATGACCGATTCGCTTTATCAAAAGAGGCCTTAAACACATAAGGGATGTTTAGTTTTTGTGTAACCTCGACATAGGTTTCGGCCATTTTCATCGCTAAATCACGCGACTCCAGTACGTTCATGCCACCAAATAAAACAAAAGGTAAGTCATTGCCAACTTGTACATCACCGATAGAAACAATTTTCTGGCTCATCATATGTCCTTAGTGCATCACTAATTGCTTGGGATCCATTTGCTTTATTTTTAATTTCAGCAAACTAATCGAAGGATCATCAGGGCACTTATCAATAAAATAGTTAAAGTCATCAACCGCTACGTTATAGCAGTCTAGCTCGTGAAAAATAAATCCGCGATCGCGGATTTCAAACGGATCGCCAGGGGCTAACCGCAGCAATAAGTCAGAGCAACATAAAGCGAGATCTAACTTATTTTCGCGCAACAATACGCCTTTCTTGGTTTGCAGTAAGCGTCGGATAATATCCTTTAAGGTATCAGCTTGTAGGTCTTGCTCTGATAGCCGAGCGAGATCGCCTTTAGCTCCTCTTAATTTAAGCTCAAGCTGGTGCCTATTTTGCACCTTGCCATCAAAAGGGTCGAGAATGATCCGCTCACCCTGTTGCGTAATCGACACCAAAAAGTGACCAGGAAAGCAAATCCCTTGCGCATCAACTTGCACCCGTTTAAGAAAGTGCAGTAGCAATATGCCTAAGCTCAGCGGGATCCCTTTGCGCGTTAATATTACCTGACTTAATTGCGTATTGGGGTATTCAAAAAAGTGCTGCCAATCACCACTAAACTGCCAATGGTTGAAAAAGCAGTTAACCACAGTTTGCCAGATCGGTTGCTGCTTGCAGTCATGTCCGGCCATAAACGCATCAAACTGCTGCTCCAGTAAAGTTAGCTCAGCCTCGACCGACGCCATCTCTACTTCATCAAGCTCTTGCTCAATCAGCAAGGCCATATCCAGCAAACTCAGCTCAGTGATTTGGTCCTGAAACAACGTCACCCCACTACCCCAAAATAATTGCCTGATGTTTAACCGCAACATGAGCCATGTAGGCGACCCAACTCAATGCACCGATGAAGGCACAGATTTTTATCACTTTCGTTCGCCCTCCCTTAAGGGCCATATATTGCAGCAAGAGCACCGCTAAAAAGGCTAATACCTTATCCGTTAGCCAAACATGAGCTGAGGTAAAAGGCATCATTCCTGTCACCGCGATCAAGCCAACGCCCGTCAACACCAAACCGGTTAAACAGGCCATGTAGCTGCCAATGAGCGCTTTGTTCGCCGCTAAACGGCTACCATAAATCACTAAGCCAAAACGCACCATAAATAGCACCACCGTCAGTGCAATAAACAAAAAGTGGCTGTGCTTAAATGCCATATACATATTAATTAACTCCATTTACCTAGGGTAATTCGATCATTTTGGCAATAATCGGCAAGGGTTTGAACATCACTGAAGCCTTGTTCGACTAACAAGGTACGAACCGCCTCACCTTGATCATAACCATGTTCCATTACAAGATAGCCTCGCTCGACAAGATACGTAGGCGCTTGACGTGCGATCAATGCCAGATCCGCTAAACCATGGTCTTTTGCCACCAAAGCCGAACGCGGTTCAAATCTAACGTCGCCTTCACTTAAATGCCTGTCTTGCTCATCAATATAAGGTGGATTCGAGACGATCAACGAAAATTGCTGACCTGTCACCGGCTCAAACCAACTGCCCTGCTTGAAGCTAGCATTACTCAACCCCAGCGCTTGGCCATTTGTTTGGGCTAATTCAACCGCATCCCCTTGAATATCAATGCCAATAACCGATACATTTGGCCACTCCGAGGCCAGTGCGAGTGCTATCGCCCCCGTCCCCGTCCCCAAATCAAGCACGCCAAACTCATGAAGCTTGGGTAACTCAAGCTGTAATACCTGCTCAACTAATATTTCAGTATCGGGGCGCGGGATCAAGGTGGCAGGGCTCACCTTCAAGGGCAATGACCAAAACTCGCGTACTTGGGTGATATGGGCAACCGGCTCACCCGCAACACGTCTTGCAATCAACGCAAGAAAGCGAACTTGTTGCTCATCCGTTAACACCTTATCAGGCCAAGTGAATAAAAAGCTATCTGGCTTCTCGAGACTGTAAGCCAGCAGCACCCGCGCATCTAAGGCCGCGGATTCTGATTGCACCAATTGCTGACGAGCCCAATCTAGGGCATCAGCGATAGTGAGCAATTTATCCTTCATTTTCTGCCAACGCCGCTAATTGATCGGCTTGGTATTCTTGCAAAATAGGCTCAATCAAGGCGTTCAGATCCCCTTCCATCACCTCATTTAAGCGATAAATGGTTAGGTTGATGCGATGATCAGATACACGGCCTTGCGGATAGTTGTAAGTGCGAATGCGCTCTGAGCGATCGCCACTGGCCACAAGGCTACGACGCATGCTTTGCTCTTCGGCTTGGCGTTGATCATCGACCATAGATTGTAAGCGAGATTGCAATACACTCATTGCGCGAGCACGGTTTTTATGTTGTGAGCGCTGGTCTTGACACTCCACCACCATTCCCGTTGGCAAGTGGGTAATACGAATTGCCGAATCAGTTTTGTTGACGTGCTGACCACCCGCGCCTGAGGCTCTAAAAGTATCAATTTTAAGATCGGCTGGGTTAATGTCGATGGCTTCAGATTCCGGTACTTCAGGCAATACCGCCACAGTACAAGCCGAAGTATGAATACGACCTTGAGATTCCGTTTCTGGCACACGCTGTACACGATGGCCACCCGATTCAAACTTCATCACGCCATAAACGGATTCGCCTTCCATCTTAGCAATGATTTCTTTATAGCCGCCTTGGTCACTTTCATTCATGTTAACCACGCTAACACGCCAACCGCGTTTCTCGGCATATTTGCTGTACATGCGAAATAAGTCGCCAGCAAAAATCGCCGCTTCATCGCCACCCGCACCCGCGCGAATTTCGATGTAACAATCACTGTCGTCGTTGGGATCTTTTGGCAGTAATAGAATTTCCAGCTCGCTCGTCATGGATTCCAATGCCGCTTTAGCATTCGCCACTTCTTCTTCGGCCATCTCGCGCATATCCGGATCATCATCTTGCAACATTTCTTGCGCAGATGCGTAATCCAGTTCGGCTTGATTATAAGCATCAAAACAGTTAACCACCGTTTCAAGCTGTGAGTATTCCTTATTTAAGGCACGAAATTGATCTTGATTGGAAATCACATCGGGCTCGCTCATTAGCGCTTGTACTTCTTCGTAACGCTCTTTCAAGCCTTCCAATTTTGAAATAATGGACGGTTTCATGGTTGCTCCGGGCTGATGCCCTCTAAAAAATTAATTTAAATCTTGGTCAGCACTTATACCAAGGCCTTGGCATAAGGTTGCTAGCTTGTCTTGTTGGCCACTTCGAGCCATCTCGGTTAATGATATGGTGGGCTGATGGATCAGCTTATTGGTTAACTTAAAACCTAATTCTTTAATCACTGCCCCAGGATCTTCCCCCTGTTGCAATTGAGCCAGTGCGCGTTGTACACAGGCATCACGGACAGCTTCGCTGTTTTCTCGGTATTCACGAATATGATTGACCGAGCGTAGCGACGCCAACCATGCCATAAAATCTTGACTACGAACCCTAACAATACGCTCTGCATCAATCGCAGCCTTTTGTCTGGCTTCTAAATTTTGCTCTATGATACCTTGTAAATCATCCACGGTATAAAGATAAGCATCATTGAGCTCTGCCACTTCACTTTCAATGTCACGCGGCACGGCAATGTCCACTAACAGCATGGGCTGATGTTTACGTTGCTTTAATGCCGTTTCTACCGCCCCTTTGCCCAAAATAGGCAGTGGCGCAGCGGTAGAGCTGATCACGATGTCGGCCTGAGATAAATAATGAGGAATGTCACCCAGGGTGATCGCGGTGGCATTAAACTGCGAAGCCAAAACCTCGGCGCGCTCGCGGGTACGATTGGCCACGAACATCTTCGCCACTCGCTGCTCGGCTAAATGCTTGGCGGCTAACTCTATGGTTTCGCCAGCACCGATTAATAACACGCTCGTTTCAGCTAGCTCAGCAAAAATCTGTTTAGATAAGTTAACCGCCGCGTAAGCAACCGACACGGCATTGGCACCGATGTCGGTTTGAGTACGAATTTGCTTAGCCACTGCAAAACTGTGCTGAAATAATTTATCTAAGATGCGATAAACACAATCCACGTCGCGCGCTTGTTGATAGGCTTGCTTAATTTGCCCTAAAATTTGAGGCTCGCCCAATACCAAAGAATCAAGACCGCTAGCCACTCGAATTAAATGAGCGGCTGCGTCGCGCTGTTTATGACAATAGAGATAGGGCTGTAACGTCGCCCTATTTAGATTGTGATAGCGACAAAGCCAAGCAAGTAATTCCCCTTCATCATCAATCGCAAGGGAGGCATAAATCTCGGTGCGGTTACAGGTTGACACTATCACCAGCTCATTAACCGATGCTAACGCCAGCGCACTTTGATGGGCAGCCGCCATCGCATCTGGTGCAAAGGCAAGTTGTTCCCTTAGCGCCACAGAAGCTGTTTTATGGTTTATTCCCAGTGCAAGCAGTGTCATTTCAATTTCTTTCAAATTCGCGAGGGCGCAATTTTACGGAAAACTCCCGCTTAATAAAAGGGATTGCTGACTGGTTTTGCTTGGATTGCCTAGCTATACTGTGCTGGCAATATCAAAAGGGGTCAAAATTGAATCATCTACGCTTTTACTTACTCTTTATAATCATGGGGTTGAGTGGTTGTTCCTTACTTTCACCCGATACCGACAAACCCTTACCACAATTTAGCCAGCAAGCTGAATTAGCCCAGCTCAACCACTGGCAATTAAAAGGTAAGCTCGCCATACGCGCTTCTGGGCAAAAAGCCAATGCGGTCGATATCTTTTGGCGCCAGCAAGGTGATGAGTTTCACATTACCTTTACCAAGTTATTTAAAACCGTGCTTGAGGTGAAACAAGATCCATACGGCGCTTGGCTTAGAGATAATAACGGCAAGGAGCATTACGCCGCCAGTGCAGAGCGCTTAATACAGCAATTGGCGGGGTGGGATTTGCCCCTTGATCAAATGCAACAATGGATCAAAGGTGTCCCTCAAGGGGCGCTCGCCACGTATGATGAAAACGGAAACACCTTAACCATTAATGCGCTAGTCAACCAGCAGGATTGGCAATTAAGCATTGCCTCTCATATGCAAACCCAAGGTCTGAGCGTCCCGCAAAATTTAACACTTAAAAATCAAGATAATACGTTAAAGTTAAAAGTATATGAATGGATCTTCACCCAGCCTTGAGGCAATACGTTGGCCTGCGCCAGCCAAGTTAAACTTATTTTTGTACATCAACGGGCAACGCTCGGATGGATATCACGAACTGCAAACCCTGTTTCAATTTATTGACAAGGCTGATTATCTGACCATAAGCGCCAATCATAATGGTGCGATCACGGTTCAGCCAGACAGTGATATCCCATTGACGGACAACCTCATTTACAAAGCCGCCAACGCATTGCAACAATACAGTGGCACACACTTAGGTGCCAATATTGAGCTTGAAAAAAATCTGCCCATGGGCGGTGGACTAGGAGGAGGATCCTCCGATGCCGCCACCACCTTAGTCGCTCTTAATCAGCAATGGCAACTAAACTACTCAAATAAAGTACTCGCAGAAATAGGGGCAAAATTAGGTGCCGACGTGCCTATCTTTATTCATGGTTTGGCATCGGTTGCCGAGGGCGTCGGTGAGCAGCTAACCAGCGTTGACATTGATGAACCTTGGTATGTCATTGCCTGTCCTCAAGTGCATGTGTCAACAGCAGCAGTGTTCACCCACCCTACGCTGATTCGCAATACACCTAAACGCCCATTAGCCCAGTTATTATCTGATGCTTGGCGTAATGATTGTGAGCCTTTAGTTAAAAAACAATATCCCGAGGTTGCCAAGGCAATTGACGCCTTGATAGAATACGCGCCGTCAAGATTGACTGGCACCGGCGCATGTGTCTTTGCAACATGTCAAAGCCAACAGCAGGCCCAATCAATTTTACAACATTGCCCTGCGTGGCTTAATGGATTTGTAGCGCAGGGAAGTAATCAATCTGCCTTATATAAGCAGTTGAAATTGCGAAATAAAATATAAATCGTCGATAAAGTTAGGTTGCCAAAGTAGGCAACTTAGCGTCCAGCGCTTGCGCTGGTATCACCCTAAACAGGAAGCAACCTGAGGTTCCCCACCGTGCCTGACATGAAGCTGTTCACTGGTAATGCGACGCCAGAACTTGCCCAGAAGATCGCTGACCGCCTTTTCACTAAACTTGGTAGTGCCGAAGTTGGCACTTTCAGTGACGGAGAAATTAGCGTACAAATTAACGAAAATGTACGTGGCGGCGACATCTTTATTATTCAATCTACTTGTGCACCAACCAACGACAATCTAATGGAATTGATCGTAATGATTGATGCCTTGCGTCGTGCATCTGCTGGTCGTATTACGGCTGTTATCCCTTATTTTGGTTATGCGCGTCAAGACCGTCGTGTACGCTCTTCTCGTGTGCCAATTACCGCTAAAGTAGTGGCTGACTTTTTGTCTAGCGTAGGTGTTGACCGCGTCATGACCGTTGACCTGCATGCTGAACAAATTCAAGGTTTCTTCGATGTGCCGGTTGATAACGTATTCGGTAGCCCAGTGCTACTTGAAGACATGCTTAACAAGAAGCTAGAAAACCCGGTAGTCGTATCACCGGATATCGGTGGTGTAGTACGTGCCCGTGCTCACGCTAAACTGCTTGATGATGCTGACCTTGCCATTATCGATAAGCGTCGTCCTAAAGCCAACGTGGCTCAAGTGATGCACCTCATCGGTGAAGTTGAAGGGCGTGATTGTATCATCGTTGACGACATGATCGACACTGGCGGCACCCTATGTCAGGCGGCGGCAGCACTAAAAGATCGCGGTGCTAAACGTGTTTTCGCTTACGCAACCCACGCCGTATTCTCAGGTAACGCGCCACAAAACATCGCTAACTCTGTGATTGATGAAGTGATCGTAACCGACTCGATCCCGCTTTCACCTGAAATGGCTAAAATTGAGAAAGTCACTCAGCTAACCCTTAGCGCCATGCTGGCTGAAGCCATTCGTCGCGTCAGCAACGAAGAGTCTATCTCAGCGATGTTCCATCATTAATATCAGGACGACTGAACACTCGGCGTAAAATCGGCTTGATTTAATCGCCTACAGGTGTAAAAACAGTTTGAGAAAAAGGCGTAGTCAAGGTAACATGGCGCGCCTTTTTTTTATGGGCATTTTTTTAAGCTGGTCGCAAGCTTAAAACCATTCTATTAATTTGGAGAAATATTATGTCAACAATCACTCTTAACGCTGAAGTGCGTACAGACCTAGGGAAAGGTGCGAGCCGCCGCCTACGTCACGCAGACAAAGTTCCAGCGATCCTATACGGTGCTGGTCAAGAAGCTGTGTCACTAACTCTTGCACACAACGATGTACTGAAAGTAAACAACGTAGAAAGCTTCTACACAAGCGTTATCACGCTAACTGTTGACGGTAAAGAAGTACAAGCAGTACTAAAAGACATCCAACGTCACCCGTTTAAGCCTAAGGTTCAACACTTAGACTTCCTACGCGTTGACGCGTCTCAAAAACTGCACACAACTGTACCACTGCACTTCATCAATGAAGAAACTGCAGCATCAGTTAAAGCGGGCGGCGTACTATCTAAAACTGCACACGAAGTTGAAGTTAGCTGTCTACCTGGCGTACTTCCTGAGTTCATCGAAGTTGATGTTAACAAGATTGAACTAGGCCAAACACTACACCTTTCTGACCTTGTGTTAGCAGAAGGCGTAGAGCTAGTTGAACTAGCTAAAGGTGCAGACCACGACCAAGCGGTAGCCACTGTTGCTCCTGCTAAAGGCGGTGCTGCAGCTGAAGAAGCTGAGGAAGCAGCTGAATAATCGTGACGACGAATATTAAGTTGCTTGTGGGCCTGGCTAATCCAGGCCCCGAATACCAGCAAACACGGCACAATGCTGGAGCCTGGTTTATTGAAGAACTAGCGCGCCAACACCATACCCAACTCAAGCCCGAAGCTAAATTCTTTGGCTTGACCGCTCGGATCCAAATCGAAAACCAAGACATTCGCTTACTCATCCCCACCACCTTTATGAATTTAAGTGGTAAAGCGATTGCAGCTATGGCCAACTTCTATCGTATCTCCGCTGAAGAAATCTTAGTCGCTCACGATGAAATGGACATGCCCCCCGGTGTTGCAAAATTAAAACAAGGCGGTGGCCACGGCGGCCATAATGGATTACGAGACACGATCAACAAGTTGGGAAACAATAAGAATTTCTACCGCTTGCGTATCGGCATTGGTCATCCTGGCCATAAAGATAAGGTAACCGGTTATGTGCTCGGCAAAGCGCAAAGTATCGATCAAGCTCGCATTGACAGCGTGATTGATGAAGCGGTTCGCTGCACCCCTATTTTAGCCAAAGACGGCATCGCCAAGGCGATGAATCGACTTCATAGCTTTAAAGCAGATTAAATTAAGGTAAACACTCATGGGTTTTAAATGTGGTATTGTTGGTCTTCCTAATGTAGGTAAGTCAACCCTCTTTAATGCATTAACGCAAGCGGGTATCGAAGCCGCTAACTTTCCGTTTTGTACAATAGAGCCTAACACGGGTGTGGTGCCTGTTCCTGATCTGCGCCTGGATGCGATTTCTGATATCGTTAAACCACAACGTATTATTCCGACGACCATGGAGTTTGTCGATATCGCGGGCTTAGTGGCTGGCGCATCCAAAGGCGAAGGCTTAGGCAATAAATTCCTAGCCAATATTCGTGAAACCGACGCCATTGGCCATGTGGTACGTTGTTTTGAAAACGACAACATAGTGCACGTTGCTGGCAAGGTCGATCCCGCCGAAGACATTGATATTATCAATACTGAACTGGCGCTTGCTGACCTAGAAAGCTGTGAGAAAGCCATTATCCGTGTGGGTAAAAAAGCCAAAGGCGGTGATGCCGACGCCAAGTTTGAATTACCTGTATTAGAAAAAATTCGCGCGCACCTAGAAGCCGATCAGCTGATCCGCAGTCTGGAGCTTGAAAAAGAAGAGCGTGCTGCTATTGCCTACATGAGCTTCTTAACAGATAAACCAACCATGTACATTGCCAACGTTAATGACGATGGCTTTGAAAACAATCCTTATCTGGACACAGTAAAAGAAATTGCGGCGAAAGAAAATGCCGTTGTGGTGGCGGTTTGCGCCGAAATTGAAGGTGAAATTGCCGAGCTTGAGGACGAAGAGCGTGCTGAGTTTATGGCTGAGATGGGCTTAGAAGAGCCAGGCCTAAATCGTGTTATTCGCAGTGGTTACGAGTTATTGAACTTACAAACCTACTTTACCGCCGGTGTTAAAGAAGTGCGCGCTTGGACTTTCCCTCAAGGCGCGACAGCACCTCAAGCGGCAGGTAAAATCCATACTGACTTTGAAAAAGGCTTTATCCGCGCCGAAATCATTGGTTACGACGATTATATCCAATACAAGGGTGAAGCGGGCGCCAAAGAAGCCGGTAAATGGCGTCAAGAAGGTAAGAGCTATGTGGTTAAAGACGGCGATGTGATCCACTTCCTATTTAACGTCTAAGCCAGCCAAGCAAACAATCAACACCCTAGCCTCGCATTTGCGGGGCTTTTTTGTTTAACCATCTCGGTTTTCTCAGCTTTTTAGTTAACTAAATACTTCCGATTACCCCGCTGGAGCTTATTTCGATTAACAAAGCAGCAACGGCTCGGCTAAATGCCTAAAAACTAGGCATACGAATCAAAACTCGATTATTTTTGCGAAAAAGGTATTGACGCTTAGGCTCAGTATCCGCATAATGCGCCCCGCAACGACGAACAGGGCATCAAAATCTTGAACGTCAAAGCATGGCTACATAGCTCAGCTGGTTAGAGCACATCACTCATAATGATGGGGTCCCAAGTTCAAATCTCGGTGTAGCCACCAATTTTCTTTTTAGCTAAGCTATCAAGAAGTGCGGAAGTGGTGAAATTGGTAGACACGCTAGATTTAGGTTCTAGTGCCGCAAGGTGTGAGAGTTCAAGTCTCTCCTTCCGCACCATTAATGATTAAGTGTAAACTTGATCCGTGTGACTTAATTACACGTAAAACTCAGACAACAGGGATATCGCCAAGCGGTAAGGCACCGGGTTTTGATCTCGGCATTCTGAGGTTCAAATCCTCATATCCCTGCCAATTTCGACAAGTTGGCCACATTGGCGAGCTGTCAAAAGTACAACAGGGATATCGCCAAGCGGTAAGGCACCGGGTTTTGATCTCGGCATTCTGAGGTTCAAATCCTCATATCCCTGCCAAATTTTCTGGTTGCAAATGCGGCCAGAGAATAGCAAAAAAGAATGGCTACATAGCTCAGCTGGTCAGAGCACATCACTCATAATGATGGGGTCCCAAGTTCAAATCTCGGTGTAGCCACCATTCTTTCTTTGCATTGCGGAAGTGGTGAAATTGGTAGACACGCTAGATTTAGGTTCTAGTGCCGCAAGGTGTGAGAGTTCAAGTCTCTCCTTCCGCACCATATCAAAACAATCCTTAATCATTCCAGCTTTTTATACCCATCAGCTTCTTACGATTTCTAGCATCCTCCATCGTCTCTGATATAAATCACGATTAAGGGCTCAGTTACAAGCCCATCGCATACTTCATTACCTTATTTTTTAGCGCTCCCGAATTTTGCGCCAGGGTTAACCCTATCTCGCGCAAGCCCTGCATACCGGGTAATTGGCTACTGAAACTTTTATAAAACACATCCATCGCCGACTGCATCAGCAAGTTATCACCACGGCGCTGCTGTTGATAATCACGCAACGCCTGCTGCTTTTGATCGACTTGAGTCAGCGCATTAAACTCAAGTTGCACCGCTAATGCTTGCACATCCTTAAAGCCTAAATTGACCCCCTGCCCGGCTAACGGGTTAATGGTGTGCGCGGCATCCCCAAGCAGCACCACACTGTGTTTATAATAGGACTGCGCATGCTGCCGAGTTAATGGAAATGCACCCGCTTGTAATACTTCAAAATCAAAGTCTAAATGCGCAAATTCCGCCTTAATCGCCTGCTTTAACTCGGTATTGGAAAGGGACGATAGCCGGCGAATATCAGCGACTTGGTGATACCAAGCCAAGGAGGCATAAGGGCCAGCTAGGGGTAAAAATGCACGCGGCCCTGTGGTTACAAACTCCTGCCAAGTAATGTCTTGCTGCGCTTGATCGGTTTTAATGTTGATCAACATGCAATGCTGGCGATAATCCCATGCCGTCGTGCCAATCCCTGCGTGCTGGCGACAGAATGACTTAGCACCATCGGCGGCCACTAACAATTGAGCAAACCAAGTATCGCCGGAACTGAGCTTGACCTCTACGCCCTCGGGTTGATTATCAAACGAGGCAATTTGAGCGGGGTTGAGCATTTCAATGTGGGGGTGCGCTAACATGGCTTGCCATAACGCCGTTTGAATCACTTTATTCTCTATGATGTAACCAAGCAAAGGCTGGTCAATATCGGCAGCGTTGAAAGTTAAGGCTTGCCCGCCCTGTTGGCGTGTGGCAAGACGGCGATAGGGGCAAATGCGCATGGCGGCGATAGCCTCCCAAACCCCAGCTTTCGCCAGTAAGGTTTGACTGGCCACACTGATCGCCGACACCCTCAGATCAAGGGGGTCGTTAGGGTCGAAGTGAGGCGCATCGGCGGCTTCAACCACGGTTACCTGCAATCCTAAATCTGCAAGTAGTAAGGCAGCACTCGCGCCTACCATGCCACCACCGTTTATCATTACTTGAGTTGTCTTCATCCCGCTTTGCCTAACTGCTTGAAATATATTAGGCATATTTTAGCTAAATAAACACACTACATAAATGAGTTTGCGTTTTTACACCAATAAGGAAAACAAGCTGTCATGCTCGTGCACGAAAATCATCACCCATTGAGCGAATTTTAACCTTTAAACAGAAACAGGCCCTAGTAAGGCCAGACCGAAATCAGTAGAATATGCCCTCTTTTTTCGTTGTCCAGTAAGTAGAGCAGTTACAGCAAATGAGCAAAAAACTTCATATCAAAACTTGGGGCTGTCAGATGAACGAATATGATTCATCAAAAATGGCAGACCTATTAGACGCTACCCATGGTTACACCTTAACGGAAGAGCCAGAAGAGGCGGATGTACTGTTACTCAATACCTGCTCTATTCGCGAAAAGGCGCAAGAGAAAGTGTTCCACCAATTAGGTCGTTGGAAAAACTTCAAAGATCAAAAGCCGGGCTTAGTGATCGGCGTGGGTGGCTGTGTTGCATCACAAGAAGGCGATGCCATTCGTGAGCGAGCGCCGTTTGTCGATATCGTATTTGGCCCACAGACCTTGCACCGTTTACCTGAAATGATCAAACAGGTTCAAACCAACGACGGCACTTCCGTGGTTGACGTGTCCTTCCCTGAGATTGAAAAGTTCGACCGTTTACCTGAGCCAAAAGCAGAAGGCGCCAGTGCCTTTGTTTCCATCATGGAAGGCTGTTCTAAATACTGTACTTTCTGCGTGGTACCTTATACCCGTGGAGAAGAGGTTAGCCGTCCGCTTGATGACGTACTTTACGAAGTGGCGCAATTAGCCGAACAAGGCGTACGTGAAGTTAACCTGCTAGGCCAAAACGTAAACGCCTATCGCGGCGCGACATTTGATGACCAAATCTGTAGCTTTGCTGAGTTACTGCGTTATGTGGCTGCCATCGACGGCATCGATCGCATTCGTTACACCACCAGCCACCCGATTGAGTTTACCGACGACATCGTTGAAGTGTATGCCGATACCCCTGAAGTAGTAAGCTTCTTACACCTACCGGTGCAAAGTGGTGCCGATCGTATTCTAAACCTAATGAAACGTGGTCATACGGCTATCGAGTACAAATCGACAATCCGTAAATTACGCAAAGCACGTCCTGACATCACCATTAGCTCGGACTTCATCGTTGGTTTCCCGGGTGAAACCCAAGAAGATTTCGAACAAACCATGAAGCTGATTAGCGATGTTAACTTTGATCACAGCTTTAGCTTTATTTACAGTGCGCGTCCAGGCACACCAGCGGCCGATTTACCTGACGACGTAACCGAAGACGAGAAAAAGCAGCGTTTGTACATTTTGCAAGACAGAATCAACCAACAAGCCATGCAAATTAGCCGTCAAATGCTCAACACCACGCAGCGCATCTTAGTGGAAGGCCCGTCGAAAAAGAATCCACTTGAGCTACGCGGCCGTACTGAAAATAACCGCGTGGTAAATTTTGAAGCACCACATAAGTTTATCGGCCAATTTGTCGACGTTAAGATTGTGGATGTGTACGCAAACTCACTACGCGGTGAATTTATTTGTGGTGAAGATGAGATGAACTTAAGAGAATCCATTCGCCCAGCCGATATAATCAGTAAAAATCCAAACCATACCGACCACTTAGGTGTGGGTTCGTACACACCGAACTAGAGAATTGATATTGAGTACAACACTAGAAAAAGTTGAATTTGTTTTGAGCCCCGCCGATCCAGAGCGATTGGCGAATCTATGTGGCCCATTTGACGACAACATCAAACAGATCGAGCGCCGTTTAGGGGTTGAGATCACCTACCGCAATCATGATGTGAAGATTGTCGGTAAGGCTTTACATGCCAATGCTGCAAAGGCGATTTTGCAGCAGCTTTATGTTGAAACCCAACCCGTAAAAGGGAAAGCAGCTGACTTGCTACCCGATCAAGTGCATCTGGCCATACAAGAATCAAAAGTACTTGAACAACATCACCAGCAAGAGAGCGCATCGTTTCACAAGAGCATTTCCATCAAGACGAAGCGCGGTGTGATCAAGCCTCGCGGCGAAAACCAATCCAACTACGTCGCCAATATTTTAACCAACGACATTAGCTTTGGTATTGGTCCTGCCGGTACAGGTAAAACCTACCTTGCCGTGGCTTGCGCCGTGGATGCCTTAGAGCGCCAAGAAGTTCGCCGTATCTTGTTAACGCGTCCAGCTGTTGAAGCCGGTGAAAAGTTAGGCTTTTTACCGGGTGATTTATCACAAAAGGTTGATCCTTACCTGCGCCCCTTATATGACGCCTTATTTGAAATGCTTGGCTTTGAAAAAGTCGAGCGTTTAATTGAGCGTAACGTGATTGAAATTGCTCCGTTAGCCTATATGCGTGGACGCACCTTAAATGATGCCTTTGTGATCTTAGATGAAAGCCAAAACACCACGGTAGAGCAAATGAAGATGTTCCTCACCCGCATTGGCTTTAATACCAAAGCCGTGGTCACCGGGGACATCACCCAAGTCGACTTGCCTCGTCATGTCAAATCCGGCTTACGTCACGCCATTGAAGTGCTCCCTAATGTTGAAGAAATTGGCTTCAGCTTTTTCCAAGCTGAAGACGTAGTGCGTCACCCTGTCGTTGC
Source organism: Motilimonas eburnea (assembly GCF_021295345.1). Lineage (GTDB taxonomy): Bacteria > Pseudomonadota > Gammaproteobacteria > Enterobacterales > CBDFNC01 > Motilimonas > Motilimonas eburnea. The sequence continues at coordinate 123,550 of NZ_JAIMJB010000001.1, read as the reverse complement.
GCGAATTGTGCAAGCCTATGACGCGTTTGAACAACAGCAGCAGGCACAAGAGCTAGCGAAAAAACGAAAACGAGAAGCAGAAAGAGCAGCAGAGGCCAATAATGGCAGTGATTCTTGATTTACAGCTGGCCTGTGACAACGAAAATAATATTCCTAGCACAACAGACCTTGAAACTTGGTTAAATGCCACCATTACTGCTGACGAAGCCGAACTCACGATCAGAATTGTTGACACACAGGAAAGCCAGCAATTAAATTGTGATTATCGTGGTAAAGATAAGCCAACCAATGTGTTGTCTTTTCCTTTTGAATCACCACCGGGCCTTGATTTACCGCTTTTAGGTGATCTTGTTGTTTGTAAAAGTGTGGTAGAACAAGAGGCTAAAGAACAAGGTAAGGCGTTAAATGCCCATTGGGCACACATGATCATCCACGGCACGTTACATTTACTCGGGTATGATCACATTGATGACCACGAAGCCGAAGAAATGGAAAGCCTTGAAACCCAGATTATGCTACAACTGGGTTTTATTGATCCTTATATCAGTGAAAAGGAAGATATTTAAGCATGAGTGACGATATTCCCCAGCCCAGCGGTTCTGCCAAACGCGGCTGGTTAGGTAAATTTAGCCAAATGTTTCAAGCAGAGCCGAAGAGTCAGGAAGAACTTGTCGAGGTGATCCAAGAAGCGAATCAACGCGACTTGATTGATCAAAACACCGCCGAAATGATCGAAGGTGTGCTTGATGTTTCAAAAATGCGCGTGCGCGACATCATGATCCCACGCTCACAAATGGTGACGATAGAAAAGAGCCAATCGGTTGATACTTTTTTGCCTATTGTGATTGAATCTGCACATTCGCGCTTCCCTGTGATCAATGAAGATAAAGACCACATTGAAGGTATCATGCTAGCTAAGGATCTGATTAGCTTTGGCTTTTCAAACCAGCAAGAAGATTTCTCTTTATCTAAAATATTGCGCCCTGCGGTGGTTGTACCAGAAAGTAAGCGATTAGATAAACTCCTCAAGGAATTTCGCTCCGAGCGTTACCACATGGCCATTGTCGTTGATGAATACGGTGGCGTGTCAGGTTTGGTCACTATCGAAGATATCCTTGAATTGATCGTGGGCGAAATCGAAGATGAGACCGACGCAGAGGATGCGCCGCAAGAAGATATACGCCGCATCAGTAAACGCCATTATTCCGTTCGGGCCCTAACCCCGATTGAAGACTTTAATGAAACATTTAACGTCAACTTTGCCGATGACGAGCAAGACACCATAGGTGGCATGGTCATGCATGCATTTGGTCATTTACCCGCTCGTGGTGAGAGTATCGAAATTGAAGGCTTTACCTTTAAAGTGGTCAGCGCCGACAAGCGCCGTTTGATCCAGTTACAAGTTAAATTGCCAGACAATGTGACGGACTCACTGGTCGAGACCGAATAATCCCCATCCATGGCTATCGTAAGATGGCCATTTTTTTAAGTGAATAACGCAATTGAATGACGCCGTGAATAAACTATCCCCTTGGTCAATACGCATCATCGCTTTTCTATTAGGTAGCTTAATTCCCCTTGGGTTTGCCCCGTACTCCTATTGGCCTGTGGTCTTCATCAGTATCACCGGATTTATGCTGTTGCTTGACCAACGTACGGCCAAAGAAGGGGCTAAGTTAGGCTTTCTTTTTGCTATGGGCATGTATGTCTTTGGCATCAGTTGGATCCATGTCAGCATGGATCTCTTCGGTGGCATGCCAGCGATTGCAACCTGGTCATTGATGGCGCTACTGTGTGCCTACCTGGCATTATTTACGTTACTGGTGGGATATGTCTGCCAACGCTTTTCATTACCAACGCGCTGGCAGTATGGACTCTTCATTCCGGTGGTATGGTTATTGTTTGATTGGTTCAGAGGCCATTTCCTCACCGGTTTCCCCTGGTTATGGTTAGGATATAGCCAAATCGATTCGCCGCTAGCAGGCTACGCGCCCATCTTAGGGGTTCAGGGCGTAACCTTAGCTGTTATGCTGATTTCTGGCTTGTTAACCATTGCAATAAAGCAGCGGACTTGGCTGACAACCGGCTTATCCCTTGCCACGATTGTCGTGCTGATGGCCTTGGGAGGCTTTTTAAAACAGCAAACGTTCACTCAGCCCTTAGCGCCAAGTAAAGTCGCTTTGGTGCAAGGCAACATAGATCAAAACATCAAGTGGGAAAATGAGCACTTATGGCCATCTCTTAAGCTCTATTACCAACTGAGTCAAATCCAACAAGAGCTCGATCTTATCATCTGGCCAGAATCAGCCATCGCCGCATTGGAGTTTAATGTCGAGCCCTTCATTGTCCGCCTAAATCAAGACATGAAAGATCGCCAAACCAGCCTGATCACCGGTATCATTGAATATCGTCAACCCGAGAATACCTATTACAACACCCTCATAGCCCTAGGTGATACCCCCTTTGAGCATGGCTATGAGCCCAATCACCCAAACCGTTACGCCAAACACCACCTATTACCCATAGGTGAATTTGTGCCATTTGAAGCATGGCTAAGGCCCCTTGCACCTTACTTTGACTTGCCCATGTCTTCGTTCAATCGCGGTGACTACGTGCAGCCTAACTTACAAAGTAAGCACAACAAGCTTGCCCCGGCCATTTGTTATGAAATTGCCTATTCAGAGCAACTTAGACAAAATATTCAAACCGATACCAGCATGATCTTAACCGTCAGTAATGATGCTTGGTTTGGCAACTCTAACGGCCCCCATCAGCATTTAGAAATTGCCCAGATGCGCGCCCTTGAGTTTGGCCGCCCAGTGCTAAGGGCTACCAATACCGGTATCACGGCGTTTATTGATCATCAAGGTAAGATCACTTCTCGGGCTGAACAATTTAAAACCCAAGTGATCACCCAAGAGGTGATCCCAATGCAAGGTCACACGCCTTATGGCCGCTTGGGTTCATGGCCGTTGATTATTTTTGTCACCAGCATCTTTAGTTTATGTCTCTGGCGCTATTATCGCCAAACGAGCAAAGCCTAGAGAAGAAACGATACAGTGACCAAAAAACCCCATACTAGCGATGGTTTTTTCTCACTAAAAACATGCGAAAAACGCCAGCCAAGGCGACTCCCTTATTGTTGCCTTGGCCCTGCTGCTGTATCCTATGCCGATATATTTTAACCCCATTGATGTGCGGACAAACAACATATGCAAGAGCAATACAACCCCAAGGACATAGAAACCAAAATTCAACAACAGTGGGAAACTGACAACAGTTTCAAAGTTGAAGTCGATGAAAGCAAAGAGAAGTTTTACTGCCTATCTATGTTCCCTTACCCTAGTGGCCGACTGCATATGGGCCATGTTCGTAACTACACCTTAGGTGACGTGGTTTCACGCTACCAACGTATGCAAGGTAAAAACGTATTACAACCTATGGGTTGGGATGCATTTGGCCTACCCGCTGAAAACGCCGCAATAAATAACAATACCGCGCCTGCTAAATGGACCTACGAAAACATTGAGTACATGAAGACCCAGCTGAAACAGCTAGGCTTTGGTTATGATTGGGACAGAGAGCTGGCCACTTGCCAACCAGAATATTACCGCTGGGAACAATGGTTCTTCACTCAGCTTTATGAAAAAGGCTTAGTGTACAAAAAAATGTCAACCGTCAACTGGGATCCCGTTGACCAAACCGTACTCGCTAACGAGCAAGTAATTGATGGCCGCGGTTGGCGCTCAGGCGCATTAGTTGAGCAAAAAGACATCCCACAATGGTTTATTAAAATCACCGATTACGCCCAAGAGCTACTTGACGATTTAGACCAACTCGATGAGTGGCCAGAGCAAGTTAAGACCATGCAGCGCAATTGGATTGGCCGTTCTGAAGGTGTGGAAATGACGTTTGGCCTAGTGGGCCGCGATGATACTTTTGATATCTACACCACCCGTCCCGACACCGTCATGGGTGTGACTTACGTGGGCGTTTCTGCGCAACACCCATTAGCGTTAGAAGCGGCAGAAAATAACCCCGCTTTAGCCGCCTTCATTGAAGAATGTAAAAACGCCAAGGTAGCCGAAGCCGACATGGCCACCATGGAGAAAAAAGGTTTTGATACTGGCCTAAAAGCCATTCATCCGCTAACAGGCGCCGAAGTACCGGTTTACGCGGCTAACTTTGTATTAATGGGCTACGGCTCTGGCGCGGTGATGGCCGTACCGGCACACGATCAACGTGACTATGAGTTTGCCAAACAATACGGCCTTGAGATTAAAGGCGTTATTAAACCTGTTGAAGGCGAGCTAGATATCTCTGAGCAGGCCTATACCGAAAAAGGCACATTATTCAACTCGGGCGAATTTGACGGCCTTGATTTCCAAGGCGCGATTGATGCCATTGCTGCCAAATTAGAGGCGCAAGGTAAAGGTAAAAAAACCGTTAACTTCCGTCTACGCGACTGGGGCGTATCACGCCAGCGCTACTGGGGTACGCCAATCCCAATGATCAACCTAGAAAACGGCGACGTGGTGCCAGTACCAGAAGATCAACTCCCTGTCGTATTACCCGAAGATGTGGTCATGGACGGCGTGACGTCACCCATTAAGTCCGATCCTGAGTGGGCTAAAACCAGTTATCATGGCGAAACCGCGTTCCACGAAACCGACACTTTCGATACCTTTATGGAATCAAGCTGGTACTACGCGCGTTACTGCTGTGCCAACAATGACCAAATGATGCTAGATCCTAAAGAAGCCAACTACTGGCTTCCTGTGGACCAATACATAGGGGGCATCGAGCACGCCATCTTGCACTTACTGTACTCGCGCTTTTTCCACAAACTATTGCGTGACACAGGTTTGGTTGAATCAGACGAGCCGTTTAAGAAGCTCCTGACTCAAGGCATGGTATTGGCTGACGCCTTCTATTATGAAGACGAAAAAGGCGGTAAGGTTTGGGTATCACCACTGGATGTAGAAGTCCAACGTGACGACAAAGGTCGCATTACCGCGGCGCAAACCAAGTCGGGTAAAGAAGTGATTTACACAGGCATGAGTAAAATGTCGAAATCGAAAAACAACGGTATTGACCCGCAAGTGATGGTGGATAAATACGGCGCCGACACCGTACGTTTATTTATGATGTTTGCCGCACCTGCCGAGCAAACCCTTGAATGGCAAGACTCAGCCGTAGAAGGTTCACTGCGTTTCTTGAAGCGTGTATGGAAACTGGCCCATGAGCACATTAGTGCGGGCGCAGCGCCTGAACTTGAGGTAGCCAGCTTAAACGAAGCGCAAAAAGACTTGCGCCGTGAGCTGCACAAAACCATTGATAAAGTATCCGACGATATTGGCCGTCGCCAAACCTTCAACACCGCCATTGCCGCTGTGATGGAGCTGATGAACAAGCTAACCAAGGCGCCATTAACTCAGCCACAAGATCGCGCCCTAATGCAAGAAGCATTGGAAGCCATTGTTCGCCTACTTGCCCCGATTACACCGCATATTAGTGCTGAACTATGGCAAGCTCTGGGCCATCAAGGCAATGTAGAAGCAGCACCTTGGCCTGTTGCTGACGCCAAAGCCATGGTTGAAGACACCAAAACCGTAGTGGTGCAGGTCAACGGTAAGTTACGTAGCAAGTTAACGGTCGCCGCAGATGCGAAACAGGACGAAGTAGAAGCCCTAGCAAAAGCGGATGAAAACGTGGCTAAGTTTATCGATGGCAAAACCATTCGCAAGGTGATTTTCGTTCCCGGTAAGCTGCTTAATATTGTTGCAAACTAATACGTAGAGGCTCAATGTCGATTTTAAAACAGGCTAGCCTATGGCTAGCCGGATTATTGCTTTTAACAGGCTGTGGCTTTACCCCAAAAGGCCAAGTGATTAATCGTGCTGACATTAACAGTGTGTATTTGTCTACGCCCGATCCTTACGGTCAATTAACCCGCGAGGTAGAGCAACAATTACGCTTTGCTAAAATCGATATTTTGCGCCACCCCGATGAGCACATGGTACAACTCAGGGTAGGAAGTGAGCAACAATCAAAACGCACCATTTCACTTTATGATAATGGCCAGTCGGCTGAATATGAATTGGGCTATGGCGTGCAGTATCAAATTATTCAACCCGGCAAAGAGCCACTGAGCTTTACCATTAACATCCATCGTGATTTTCTTGAAAACCCTCAACAAGCGCTAGCCTCATCTCGTGAGGCTGAGCTTATCTTGAATGAGATGCGAGAGCACGCGGCACGTCGTATTATCCGTCGTCTCACTACGTTGGAGCCGTAAGTGCGGGTTTATCCAGAAGCTCTGGTTAACCATTTAAAACAACTCAAAGACGCGTATCTAGTCTTTGGTGATGAACACTTATTGCGTTTTGAAGCGCTGCGCGATATTAAACAGGCAGCGCAAAAGCATGGTTTTCAAGAGCACCATCAATTTGTTACCGACAATGACATGAATTGGGATCAAGTGTTTGATTGTGCCAATGCCATGTCATTGTTTTCTAACCAACAAATTATCAGCATTGAAGTCACTAAGACAGATAAACGCATCACCGACGCCCTGTTTGAGCTAAGCCAATTAAATAACCCCGATACCTTATTGATTGTCCATGGCGAAAAACTCAGCCTACAGCAAATGAAGGCAAAATGGTTTGTCGCCCTATCTGAGCAAGGCCTGTACATTCCAACAAACCATCCTGAAGGTAAGTTTTTCCCGCAATGGATGCATAAGCGTTTGCGCGCCGCTGGCTTAACCGCGACTCAGGATGTGGTTAACTTTATGTGCCGTAATTTTGAGGGGAATTTATTAGCCTGTATGCAAGAAATCGAAAAACTTGCATTACATTTTGGTCAAACAAAATTAAGCCTGCAAGATGTCGCCAATAACATCACTGGCCATACGCATTTTGGGGTTTTCCAATGGCTAGATACCTTGTTTGCAGGTAAGGTCAATCGAGCTCAACGTATGTTGCAACAGTTACATGAAGAAGGCACTGACATCGTATTACTCAGTGGTACCCTTAATAATGAAGTCAAAAAGCTACTTGAATATCAGTATCAGCTTAACCAAGGTCAACCCTTTGCAAACATCATGAAGCAAGCGCGTGTGTGGAGCAGTAAACAAGCGTTAATCAATCAAGCCTTAACTCGCCTTCCCAGTCGAGAGTTAGAGTATATCTACCAACTATGCTGCCAACTAGAACTCAGCATCAAAACCCAATATGAGCAAAACAGCTGGCCTCAATTACAAATGATCTGCCTATTGTTTCAAGGAAAAACGGCACAGCACTATGCACTCTCCCAACCCAATTGATCATCATACGCCCCACTTAACAGGCCCGGCTCAACCCATTGCCATCATGGGCGGCTCGTTTAATCCGATACACTATGGCCATTTACGTCCGGCTTTAGAGCTACAACAAAGATTAGGCTTTGCTGCGGTTCACCTAATGCCAAACCATATCGCCCCCCACAAGGCGCACGATTCAACGACGACCGAGCAGCGCTGCGCCATGCTTGAATTGGCCATTCAGGGAGCCCCTACCTTGGTACTTGATACCTGCGAGCTCACCTTACCGCAACCGAATTACTCTGTCGCTACCTTAAGTGAACTGCGCCAGCGTTATCCTGACACGCCTTTGTGTTTTATTATCGGCATGGACTCCTTTATCAACTTACCCAAATGGTATCGCTGGGAATCACTATTAGATTACTGCCATTTGATTGTGTGTCAGCGCCCGGGTTGGCAACCGACTTATTGCCAGCCACTTCGTAATCAAGTGCTGCCTCATCAGATCACTGAGCCGTCATTATTACATCAAGATTTACACGGCCATCTATACTTTACCCAAGTCACTCAATTGGCGATCAGTTCCAGTCAAATAAGACAATTACGTCAGCAAGGACAGTCAATTAAGTATCTGCTACCCGATCCCGTTATTGACTACATAGAACAAAACCAACTGTATCTTTAACGAGACTACTTAATCCCTTTGTTTGTTCATGTTAGAATGCCGCCCTTAAATTAATCAGAGGAAAATCCATTGCAAGCAGAAGCATTACGCCAGTTCGTGGTAGAAAAAATCGAAGATTTAAAAGGTCGTGACATCACTATTTTAGATGTGCGTAGCAAATCTAACCTGACCGACGTAATGGTGGTTTGTTCAGGTAATTCGAAACGCCACGTTATCTCCATTGCGGAGAACCTATACACCGAAGCTAAGCGTGCCGGTAACAAACCCTTGGGCATGGAAGGCAACGACACAGGCGAATGGGTATTGGTAGACTTAGGCGACATCGTTGTGCACGTGATGCAAGATGAAACACGTGATTTTTACCAGCTTGAGAAATTGTGGAACGACGCGGGCGAGCAAACCCAATGAAGATCCAACTAGTGGCAGTGGGCAGTAAGATGCCTGATTGGGTGGAGCGTGGCTATCAAGAATATGCGCGGCGCTTTCCCCATGATATGCCCTTAGAGTTAGTCGAAATTGCGGCGGGAAAACGCGGTAAAAATGCCGATATCAAACGCATTTTACAAAAGGAAGGGGAGCTAACCCTAGCCGCGATCCCGAAGGGAAACCGCATTGTTACCCTTGAAGTAACCGGACGCCCTTGGGATACCCCCACTCTTGCTAAGCAACTGGACACCTGGAAACATGATGGTCGTGATGTGAGCTTACTGATTGGCGGCCCGGAAGGACTGGCTCCAGCATGTATTGCAGCATCGGAACAAAAATGGTCGTTATCGCCCTTAACCTTACCTCATCCATTAGTGCGCGTGGTCGTAGCGGAATCACTTTATAGGGCATGGAGCGTCACCGCAAACCATCCCTACCACAGAGAGTAATTAATGAACCAACCCAGCGTAGCAATGCGAGATCATAGCGCCGAATCTGCGCTGTTTGTCAGGCGAGTCGTCGTCAGTATTGTGTTTGTGCTGACATTAATTTCGATCTTGTTCTTGAACCTGTATTACCTGCAGGTTGAATCGTTTCAAGTCTACAAAACCCGCTCAAACGACAACCGCATCAATGTGTTACCTGTGGCGCCCAATCGGGGGTTGATTTACGACCGCAATGGCGTGCTGTTAGCAGAAAACCGCCCTATCTTTAGTCTTGAGATCACCACTGAAAAAATCGCGGATCTCGAGCAGACCGTTAACGACTTAGCTCAATTACTCGGGCTAGATCAAGACGATATCGACAACTTCTATCGTCAAAAAAAACGTCAACGCCGGTTTAAGCCCGTTGCCCTAGTGCCCCGTTTAACCATGGAGCAAGCGGCCATCTTTAGTGTTAACCAGCACCATTATGAAGGGGTCAATATCGAGGCTTACCTAAAGCGTTACTACCCTTATGGTGAGACCTTAACCCACATGCTCGGCTATGTCGGAAAAATTAACGACAGAGATGTCATTCGACTAGAAAAAGAAGGAAAATCAGCGACCTACGCCGCAACTCGTGATATCGGTAAACAAGGTATAGAGCGATACTACGAAGACATGCTACACGGAGTGCCCGGTTATCAAGAAGTTGAGGTTAATAACCGCGGAAAAATCATTCGCGTACTGAAGTTTGTTCCACCAGAGCCCGGCAAAGATATCTACCTCAATATCGACCTCGCGATGCAGCAAAAAGCGAAGAAAATGCTTGATGGCCGACGGGGCTCGGTGGTGATGCTCGATGCCAATGACGGCGGTGTGTTAGCCCTAGCATCTAGCCCCAGCTACGACCCGAACTTGTTTGTTCATGGTATTAGTAGTAAAAATTACAATGCCTTATTGCATTCAAAAGATCGCCCGCTCATTAACCGAGCGACGCAAGGGCGTTATCCACCGGCATCAACCATTAAAATGCAAATGGCGCTGCTTGGTCTGAACGAAGGCGTTGTCACCCCTCAAACCCGGATTTGGGATCCAGGCAGTTGGCAAATTCCTAACACGTCTAAGCGTTTTCGCGATTGGAAACGTTGGGGCCATGGCTGGGTAGATGTTTACCATGCCATTGAGCAAAGCTGTGATACCTATTTCTATGATTTGATTTATCAGGTAGGGATAGATAAAACCAGTGAGTTTATGAAACAGTTTGGCTTTGGCGATTACACAGGCATTGATATTGCCGAAGAAACCCGAGCCGTGATGCCTTCACGCGGCTGGAAGCGGGCGCGCTTTAATCAACCTTGGTATCAGGGAGATACTATCTCTGTAGGTATTGGCCAAGGGTATTGGACAGCCACCCCGATTCAACTGGCCCATGCGACGGCCAACCTAGCCCGTCGAGGCGAGATCATTGTGCCTCGGCTCCTGAAGTCGATTCGCACGGTCAGTGGTACATTTGAAGTTCCGCCTGATCATAAGCCACCGATAGTGCTCAATAATGACAGCCACTGGCAGGTGGCCCTTGATGGCATGTACGGTGTCGTCAACAAAAAAACGGGGACAGCCCATAAAGCGTTTGCCGACACGGCTTATGTTGCAGCGGGTAAATCCGGTACCGCTCAGGTTATCGGCATGAAAGAGGACGAAGAATACGACGCCGAAAAGTTAGCTGAACATCATCGTGATAACGCTATGTTTGTGGCTTATGCCCCGTTTGATAACCCTGAAGTGGTTACTTCCGTCGTGGTAGAAAATGCCGGTGGCGGAAGCTCTCACGCCGCCCCCGTTGCACGAGCAATGTTAGATGCCTACTTTGAGCGCAAACAAGCGCAGCCATTTAACCCATCATTCTCCTTATCGAATAGCTTACAGAGTAATTTAACCCGAGATGAGTTAGAAACCTTAAGTGATGAGCAGCCTGAATCAACAGAAGTAGGAGCCCAATAGTGGAGCGCCGTCAAGAAAACACCATTTGGTACAAGTTACATATCGACTTGCCCTTGTTACTTGGCTTATTGGGCTTAATGACCATTAGTTTGATTGTCCTCTATTCTGCCGGCGGACAAGACATGGACTTAATGCTGCGCCAAGCGGTACGCTTGGGCTTTGGTCTTATTACCATGTTTGTGTTAGCCCAATTTTCCCCCAGCTTTTATGCCCGCTGGGCCATGCCGGTGTTTTTGGCAGGCGTTGCCTTGCTGGTTGCCGTACTCTTAGTGGGTCATGTTGGTAAGGGTGCCCAACGTTGGCTCAACTTAGGCTTCTTTATGTTTCAGCCCTCTGAAATCATGAAATTGGCAATGCCATTAATGGTTGCCAGCTATATCGGAAATAAAAACTTGCCGCCTAGTTTGAAACATACATTTGTTGCTTGCGCCATTATTTTGACCCCGACCCTGTTGATTTCCAAGCAACCCGATTTAGGGACCTCTCTTTTAGTCGCGGCGTCTGGCGTGTTTGCATTATTTCTGGCAGGCGTTAGCTGGAAACTTATCGGCGTAGCCGTGGCGGGCGCATCTGCCTTCGCCCCCGTGCTGTGGTTTTTCCTAATGCACAATTATCAGCGCCAACGCGTACTGACCTTTTTAAATCCAGAGAGCGATCCCCTTGGCTCGGGCTACCACATTATTCAATCAAAAATAGCCATCGGCTCTGGCGGTATTTTTGGCAAAGGCTGGATGCAAGGCACCCAATCTCAACTCGACTTTTTGCCTGAACGGCACACTGACTTTATTTTTGCGGTTTATTCCGAAGAGTTTGGTTTAGTGGGGATAGCCTTACTGTTGCTACTGTACATTTTTATTATTTGCCGTGGGCTTTACATCGCAAGCCAAGGCCAAAGTGCATTTAGCCGTTTAACCGCAGGCGCACTAACATTAACCTTTTTTGTTTATATTTTTGTTAACATTGGCATGGTCAGTGGGTTATTACCCGTTGTCGGGGTCCCCTTACCCTTGGTAAGCTATGGAGGGACCTCCATGGTAACCTTGATGGCGGGATTTGGCATCTTGATGTCAATTCATACCCATAAGCGCTTGTTAGCAAACTAATGAGTTGTAACATCACAAAATACCCGTTTGTAATTGAACATGATGGCATTTAACCTGTCATAACCAAGAAGTTGGCTGAAATATCTGGCGTGAATAAGCGATACCCACTCCGCCCATGTGCCAACTTCTGCTATTTTTTGAATGAAATTGTGCGCCGTGAATCGAACACCTATTCGTATTCAGGGATTTTCCAATAGTGACCAAATAAAGAGACCTGCATTTCAATGTCGATAATTGCCAATATTTCGCGAAAGACCGCCCTCCTTTGTTTATTTATCAGTACCAGTGTATTTTCTGCTCCCAAGGCCATCCCGAATGCGCCGACCATTGCCGCTAAAGGCTATTTGTTGATGGATTACGACTCGGGTGAAGTGTTAGCCGGCAATAATGAAGACGTGCCAATTCCTCCCGCCAGTTTAACCAAGATGATGACCAGCTATGTGATCGGTCAAGAAGTCAAATCAGGCAATATCTCACTGGATGACCAAGTGGTTATCAGTGAAAAGGCTTGGTCTAAAAACTTCCCAGACTCTTCAAAAATGTTTATTGAAGTGGGTAAAACCGTCTCGGTTGCTGACTTAAATCGTGGCATCATAATTCAGTCTGGTAACGATGCATGTGTTGCCATGGCTGAACATATTGCCGGTAGTGAAGAAGCCTTTGCCGATCTCATGAACTCGTGGGCAAAACAATTGGGCATGACCAATACCCACTTTGAAAACAGCCATGGTTTGCATTCAGAAACCCATAACACCTCGCCTCGTGACATGGCTATTTTAGCCAAGGCGATGATCCGAGATGTGCCAGAAGAGTACGCAATTTACAAAGAAAAAGCATTTACATTCAACAATATTACCCAATACAACCGCAACTCGTTATTGTGGGATAAAAGCCTGAATGTCGATGGCATCAAAACAGGCCACACCAGTGCGGCAGGCTACAGCTTAGTGTCTTCTGCCACCAAAGATGGCATGCGCTTAATTGCCGTTGTGATGGGCACGAAGAGCGAACAAGCCCGTAAAGAAGAAAGTAAAAAATTACTTAACTGGGGTTTTCGCTTTTTTGAAACCCTTACACCCTACCAAGCAGGTGATAAACTGGCCTCTGAACGTATTTGGATGGGCGACACCGAATATGTTGATCTAGGCTTGGCCACGAGCACGCCCATCACCATTCCTCGCGGCTCAGCTAAAAGCTTAAAAGCCAATTTTGTACTTGATACTGAATTATCTGCCCCTATCGCGAAAGGCCAAGTGGTCGGTAAAGTGTATTATGAAGTCGACGGTGAAAACCTGGCCGAATTTCCCCTTGTAGCCCTAAATGATGTCAACGAAGGCAGCTGGTTTAGCCGTTTGATGGACTACTTCCAATTACTGTTCAAACGTTGGTTTGGATAAGTTGATTGCGCTGCGCTCCCTTTGAGCGCAGCCTCCCAAATAAACCGCATAAAAAATGTGATATACCTCAACATCCAGCTGAGGTAAAATTAGCCGTCTTAGCCCAACACTGGGCCTTGATTGATTTAACATAGTGAAGTAAGCAATGGCATTAAATACGCGATTCGATGAGTTTTTAGAATTTCCCAATGATTTTTTGTTCAAAGTCGTAGGACTTGCACAAAAAGAACTGCCAGATTTAGTGGTTGAGGTCATTCAGCAACACGCCCCCGGTGACTATAGCCCCACCATTCGTGCCAGTGCCAAAGGCACTTACCATACCGTGTCTGTTAGGGTGCGAGTGGAAAGCAAAGAGCATATCGAAACCCTTTACACCGCATTGGGTAAAATAGATATCGTACGCACTGTACTTTAATTTATGTCGGCAGGTTATCCCTTGATAAGCCAAAAGTTGATTGTCAGGCAGTATCCGCTGTGCGAATACCAAACAGTTTGGCAACAAATGAAAACCTTTACCGATACCCGAGGTGAACAAGACGCCGACGAAATCTGGCTGGTGCAGCACCCCAGTGTGTTTACCCAAGGCCAGGCCGGTAAGGCTGAGCATGTTCTGATCCCTGGTGACATACCGGTTGTTGCATCCGATCGCGGTGGGCAAGTCACTTATCACGGTCCCGGACAGCAGGTCGCATACATTTTAGTCAACCTCAAACGCAAAGACTTCGGGGTTCGTGATCTGGTCAGCCATATCGAAAATGCCTTGATAGCCCTGCTACAAGAATATCAAGTTGAGTCTTACGCCAAACCCGATGCGCCTGGCGTTTATGTCGGTAATAAAAAAATGGCTTCGTTGGGACTAAGGATCCGTAAAGGTTGCTCATTTCATGGTTTGGCTCTGAATGTTGATATGGATCTTACCCCATTTCAACGTATTAACCCTTGTGGCTATGCAGGACTTGAAATGACTCAGCTTCGCGATTTTACCGATGCTATTGATTTTAACCAACTGCAACGCCAGTTGATCGAACAACTCAGCCAATTACTCGATTACAACGAGATGGAATGGACAGGTCCAAAACAATGAGTAAACCCAATAAACCCGTTGCTGGCGTTAAATTAAGAGACGCAGACAAGGTATCTTTGATCCCTGTAAAAGTCGTCCCCAGTGACAAAGCCACCATGTTGAAAAAACCTGAGTGGATGAAAATAAAACTGCCTAGCTCAAGCGCCCGCATCCAAGAAATCAAAGATGCCATGCGTAAGAATGATTTACATTCGGTGTGTGAGGAAGCCTCCTGCCCTAACCTATCTGAATGTTTTAATCATGGTACGGCAACCTTTATGATCTTGGGGGCCATCTGTACTCGACGTTGTCCTTTTTGCGATGTTGCCCACGGTCGCCCTTTACCGCCGTCGGCCGAAGAGCCAGCCAAACTTGCGCAAACCATTAAAGATATGAAGTTGAAATATGTGGTGATCACCTCAGTGGATCGTGATGATCTGCGAGATGGCGGCGCACAGCATTTTGCCGACTGTATTCGTGAAATTCGCGCGTTGAATCCTGAAATCAAAATTGAAATCTTGGTGCCTGACTTTAAGGGCCGTATGGATCGCGCTCTAGAAATCTTAAAAGACACGCCCCCTGACGTGTTTAACCACAACCTAGAAACCGCCCCAAGATTGTATAAAAAAGTACGCCCTGGCGCTGATTATCAGTGGTCGCTCACCTTGCTTAAGCGCTTTAAAGAGCTGCACCCTAATGTGCCAACCAAGTCAGGTTTAATGATGGGGTTAGGTGAAAGCAATGAAGAAATTGAGCAAGTGATTAAAGATTTAAGTGCGCATGGTGTGACCATGCTAACATTAGGTCAATATTTGCAGCCTAGTCGCAATCACCTTGCTGTTGAACGTTATGTGCCTCCGGCAGAGTTTGATGCACTCGGTGAAATTGCCAAGCAAAATGGCTTCACTCACGCAGCTTGTGGCCCGTTTGTGCGCTCGTCATACCATGCCGACTTACAAGCCGCGGGGAAAGAAGTGAGCTAAAATAACACTCACGGTCAGCCCTAATACACAAAAAGGCCCATCTGGGCCTTTTTGTTATCAGTCACAAACCGCCGTCGCTACCCTACAGTACCACCAGATCATCTCGGTGGATGGCCACGGAACCATAGGCATAACCTAGCGCAGCCTCAATTTGTTCCGAATGTAAGCCTTTAATTTTGCTTAGCTCGCTACTTGAATAGCGGGATATGCCACGGGCAATCACCTTGCCCGCTAAATCAGTCACCAAAATCACATCACCACGGCCATATTGCCCATGCACTTGAGTGATCCCTTTGGGCAATAAGCTACTTCCTTTTGCCGCCACCGCATTCGCAGCACCTTGGTCGATCATAATCGAGCCAGCAGGGGGAGGACCGGCCAAGATCCACTGCTTACGGTGCTCAAGTGGCGACTTTTTCGATAAAAATAAGGTCCCTAAAGATTCACCTTCGGCAATGCGTTTAATCACCTGCTCTTCATTACCCGCTGCGATCACCACATCAATCCCGGCTCGTATCGCGACATCTGCGGCTTGTAACTTAGTCGCCATGCCTCCAGTACCTAGGCCTGACACACTGCCGCCGGCTAACATGCGAATTTCATCGGTAATTTCGGTGATCTGCGAAATTAATTTTGCGTCTTTATTATTTCGCGGATCCGCGGTATACAGACCCGCTTGGTCTGTCAGTAATAACAATAAATCAGCATCGGCGAGTATTGCAGCCAACGCTGAAAGGTTGTCATTATCACCCACTTTGATTTCAGACGTGGCCACGGCATCATTTTCATTCACAATGGGAATAATGCGATGTTTTAGCAAGGTGCGCATGGTATCGCGCGCATTCAAAAAACGCTCTCGGTCATCTAAGTCGGCACGTGTCAGGAGCATTTGACCAACATGTAAGCCGTAAATGTTAAACAGGTTTTCCCATGCTAAAATCAGTTGGCTTTGCCCTACTGCCGCCAACATTTGCTTGTTGGCCACGGTTGTAGGGAGATCATGACGGCCAAGGTGTTCGCGCCCAGCAGCCACCGCCCCTGATGTCACTACAATAATTTGATGACCCGCTTGGTGCAGCTTGGCACATTGCCGTACTAACTCGACCATATGAGCACGATCGAGTTTAGCGCTTCCGCCAGTGAGCACACTGGTCCCTAATTTAACAACGATGGTTTTTTTTAACATGGGGCTGGCTAATTCAATAAGTAAAACATAAACCTAATTGGCCATCATGATACCAAGTTTATGGTGCACTCACACCTGAAAAATCGGCTTTGATACAATAATGCAGCGATCACCAGCACGACGACGTTATGTGCTGGTGCATAGGACTAAGCAGCGGTTAAAATGAGGTTTCTATCAAGGGAAGAAGAAGGCTGTAAGTCGAGCTCAAAAGTGGTCTCTACCAGCTCAGACACTTTGTCAAAGAACACTTGTAACGAGCGCGTCACTTCAGCTTGATGTGGCTTAGGAATGGCTTGCTCTTGCCAATGACCCGCTACATCATAAAAACCATAGTGATAGTGATAAGTAAAACCCGTTTCTGTTTTAGTTAACTCAAGCCACCAGCCATAGAACTCGCGCAGCTCTGGCTCGGCATTAATTTTTACACATACCGCCAAACAATCAAAAAAGAACTTCTGCTCATCACTTTGACCAATACGAAAATAAGGGCCAATATCGGTGAACTTTTTAGTCAATCGTCCCTGAGCTGGGAATTGCGCTTGCGCCATCTTTACTCGTCTCCTTCACGTTTAGAGAGGATACCAATAACTGATTAATGGATAAGGTGCAATGACTATCACACCGTAGCCTGATCCAGCTCGCGATAATTAACAGAGTGCACAATAACAGTGCAATTTAAGCCGGCACCATGTCATGCTAAAGCCAAACCGAGTTCAGTCTACCAAGTGTTGTTTAAGCCACTCAGCCGCTTGCTCTAGGGCATGAAAATACGATTGGAATATAGGCGGTTTGTCTATCACTATGGATTCACCCCGTTTACTGCCATTGGCAATCTTTAGGATATCTTCTTCAGGGCAAATAAGGTCATCGGCATGACCTATGCTTAACAATGGCACTTGGGTTTTACTGCGACCGAGTAAGCCCTGACGGGACAGAGAAAAAACCTTACAGTGGTGAAACAAACGTGCACTGTCTTCACTGGTCAAACCCATCCGATTCGCGATGGCATCCCGCATCATTTGCGGTAGCGCAGCAAACCGCTCCGGCTCCATAAATAGTTTATCAACCGCACCACCGATACTCACTGCGGCTTTAACATTAAATGGCTCAAGATAGGCCAAGCGAGTGACTAAATTGGCGCCCAAACGACCGCCCATTAAGGCTATTTTATCATGGTCTAACCAAGGCACTTGCTTAATATGCTCAACCACAGCGCGCAGCAAAGCCGTACTATCTTGTTCTAACTTGATACCACTCGCAAATCCTAGCCCCGGCATGTCCACGGTTAACATGGCCAGCCCAGCGGGGGCTAAATGGCGTTCAAAAATCTTAAAGTATTCGATTTGCATACTGTCGATGGCACCACAAACCACCACCACAGGTGACGGCACGTCATCTTGGGCGAGATGTAAATAACATTGAACTTTCTTATTACCATAAGGCACATCGACAATGCGCAAAGGACAAGGTAATAACTTCCCCATCTCGCGATAGCATAAATTTGCCAGTGTTTGAGCCTGTAGTGCTAGCTCATCACCTTTTAGATGGGGATAGCCAGAGATAGCATAATATTGCGAGGCAAGGTAAAAGGCGTCTTTTGCAAGCTGCGTATCACCCGCCACCAGGGCATCTTTTGCTGTATGTTGCCACTGTGATGCCGGCTGGGTCCACTCATAAGTCCAATTCCCCGAGTGGTAATCCTTAACCGTATCGAGTAGATCATCACGTGTACGCTTTTGCTTTGACACCGCTATTTTGGCAAATATCTCTTCCACCGTAACAGGATCAACACCTTGCCAAGCCCATTGAGCGCGACGTAAAGCTCGGTACCAGCCACTCACAATTTCATCATCCATCATCTCCCCAACCACTTGCTGCTCCTTGCCAACCTGAGCGCTAGGGTTAGTAATGGTTGATGTTTCGGGATAATTGAAATTAATCTTGAATAATTTTTCTGAAAGATTTTGACTAGACATAAAGGAACTTGTTGTTGATTAATTGACTAAATTATACGTCTTTTATTGGCATTTGGCAGAGTGAATCTCATTGCCATCATTGGCTTAGATCAACGAGTTATAAAGTAATTTGATAATATACCCACCTTCTTAAAGATACCTGTTCCAGGTAGATTGGGTATAAACATTAAAAAAGCGGCCTCAGCCGCTTTTAATAGAGGGGATTATTGTTCATCAACCAAGGGCGTGGTGTAACAAAGGGACATATCCCAAGGCTGCTCAATCCAAGTATCTTGTGGAATTTCAGTAATAAAGTCATCCACTAAGTGTTTACCCGCGGGCTTGGCAAAAACCGTAACAAAACGGGCTTTTGGCAACATCTCACGGATCACTTTAGCTGTGCCACCCGTGTCGACTAGATCGTCAACTACAATGAAGCCTTCACCATCATGATCAACACCTTTGATCACTTTCAATTCTTTTTGCTGATCATGGCTATAGCTCGCAATACAAATGGTATCAACATGACGAATACCTAACTCACGAGCCAAAATAGCTGCAGGTACAAGACCACCGCGACTAACAGCAATAATACCTTTCCATTGATCAGCTGGAAGTAACTTACGCGCCAAACGGCGAGATTCTCTTTGCTCTAATTCCCAAGAGACGTAGAATTTTTTGCTCATATTTACCTCAATATGATTCAGATTGACGTTGGCGCAAAGCGATCATTTAAAACTGCAATGCAAACTTAACTGTAAATAGGATTGCCAATACCCAAACACTGCTACTTACCGACATCGCTTTACCTGTTATGAGCTTGATGACAGCATAGGCGATAAAGCCAATTGCAATACCATGTGCAATTGAAAATGTCAGTGGCATTAATAGCGTCACCACCACAACGGGCGCAGCTTCAGTAATATCGTGCCAATCAATGCGGGTTAAGCCCGACATCATTAATATAGCAACATAAAATAGCGCACCTGCAGTGGCATAAGCTGGTACCATACCGGCAAGGGGCGCAAAGAATAAACATAAAAGGAATAAAAATCCAACTATAACCGCAGTTAATCCTGTTTTTCCGCCTTCAGCAACACCACTGACACTTTCAATATAGCTGGTCGTCGTCGATGTTCCCATCACAGAGCCGGCAATAGAGGCACCACTGTCGGCCAATAGCGCACGGTTCAAACGCGGTAAATTCCCTTTTTCATCAAGTAATTTCGCTTTATCGGCCACCGCAATTAAGGTGCCAGAAGTATCGAATAAATCAACAAATAGGAAGGCAAACACCACACTGATCATGGCAACATTAAATGCACCAGCAATGTCTAATGCCAAATAAGTCGGTGCCACAGAAGGCGGCATAGAAACAATACCGCCATAAGCGATGTCGCCCAATGCCCAACCAAGGAAGGTCACGCCCAACACGGCGTACATGATGCCGCCCTTAACGCGAAAATGCACCATAGCAATAATGGCAAAAAAGCCCGCACAGGCTAATAGCGAATGCAGTGAAGTGATTTCCCCCATCGACACTAAGGTATTTGGGTTACCCACCACGATACCCGCATTTTTCAGCGCGATTAATGCGAGGAACAGACCAATACCGGCGGCAATACCCGTTCTTAAAGCTTGTGGGATACTGTTAATGATCCACTCTCGAATGCGAAACAGGCTTAGTAGCAAGAAACAGCAGCCAGATAGGAAAACGGCACCCAGTGCCACTTCCCAGCTATAGCCCATATCACCCACCACCACATAAGCGAAGAACGCGTTTAAGCCCATGCCCGGGGCGAGAGCAACGGGGTAGTTTGCATAGAACCCCATAATAAAACAGCCAATCGCCGCGGCTAAACAAGTTGCAACAAAAACCGCACCGCGATCCATACCCGTATCAGATAGCATGCTTGGGTTAACGAAAATAATGTATGCCATGGTTAAGAAAGTAGTGATACCAGCGATAACTTCCGTTCGCACACTGGTGCCGTTCTCTTTCAGTTTAAATATTTTTTCTAACATCTTGAGGTCCATTGTTGGTTAACTCCCTATCGTTTAACAACGATTCCCTGTTGCGCCGGAAAACTACTTAGTCAACTTTTGCACCCCATGTTGGTTTATTTATTGGGTAGGGGGAGGTGTATGAAATTGAGCGGCGGATTATAAAAGTCTGCTCAGCAATTAACCATGACTTTAGTCAGAATTAGCTCAGTTTCGCCATAAAATTAATCAATCAAAATCATCAAAGCAGCTGAAATAATCAAAACTAAATCACATAAAAGACCAGTGAAATATTCTAGTAAGCTGAAAGTGTGAACAACGCAAAATTTTTCATTGTGATTTATTGATACTAATCAATTAAATACAACCTATCGAGGTACTGCGATGTTATCAATATTAAGAAAACTGTCTATCGGTCATCGTTTATATGGCAACCTGATTATCGCTTTATTAGGCATGTGCGCATTAATCGTCTTAGTGTTAGTTCAGTACAAGCATGCCTTACTTGAAGATAAGCGTCTGCAAGTACAATTTGAAGTGGATACGGTTTACTCACTCATCCAACATTATCATCAGCAGGCTAAGGATGGGGTATACGACGAAGCAACAGCGCAGCAAAATGCCATGAATGCGATTAGAGCCATACGGTATAACAAAACCGATTACTTTTGGATCAACGACCTTGAGCCTGTAATGGTAATGCATCCTATCAAGCCTAGCCTCGACGGCAAACCCTTAAGTGATTTACAAGATCCCAATGGTAAACGCCTGTTTGTTGAATTTGCGAATATCGTTAAACAACAGGGTGAAGGCTTTGTTGACTATCAATGGCCAAAACCTGGCTTTGACCAACCCGTAGATAAAATATCATTTGTTAAGGGCTATCAACCTTGGGGTTGGATAATCGGCACCGGACTTTACATTGATGACGTTGATGCACTTTACAGCGACATGGTTTACCAAGTCAGCGGCGTATTTATCGCCGTTGCCCTACTGCTACTGGGGCTTTCTACATTAATCATTTTAAGTATCACTAAACCCTTGAAACATACGTCCATCGCGATGGCTGAGATTGCACAAGGAGATGGAGATTTAACCCAGGTCTTAACCGACCAAGGCCAAGATGAAATCGCCCGACTATCAGACAATTTTAACTTGTTCACGCACAAAATTGCCGAGTTAGTCAGGCAAATGCAGCCGGTAAGTCAACAAGTTGGCGATACAGCAGAACATTTAAATCAATCCGTTAATGCTAATCACCGTATTGCTGAGCAGCAACATCATGAAACCGATGGTGTCGCCGCAGCAATGAATGAAATGCTAGCGACCACCCAAGAAGTGGCGAATAGTGCCCAATTGGCTGCCGACTCAGCTGGCGATGCCGACCAACGGGCGCAACATGGTCAAGCAGCAGTTGAGCAGACCATCAGTTCCATTGCACTGCTCGGCGAAGAGCTCAAAGAAACCGTTACCTTAGTTAACCAGCTCGAGCAAGATAGCCAGCAAATTGGCACTATTTTAGATGTGATCCGCGGCATTGCCGAGCAAACTAACCTGCTCGCACTCAATGCGGCTATCGAAGCCGCGCGTGCCGGTGAACAAGGTCGCGGCTTTGCTGTGGTAGCCGATGAAGTGCGCACTTTAGCAACACGCACGCAGGCTTCCACCGACGAAATTCAAGAGATGATCGCTAAATTACAAAAGGGGACAAATAGCGTTGCCTCGTCTATGGAGCAAACCCAAAGTCAATCAGACAAGACCGCCAGCCAAGCGACTAGCGCAGGGGAAGCGCTCAATGAGATTGTAACGGCCATTAATGTTATCACTGATATGAATCATCAAATTGCCAGTGCGTCAGAGCAACAATCTAAAGCATTAGATGAAATAAACCGAAATGTGACCAATATTTCGGAGCTGGCGAGTGAATCAACGGCAAACAATCAAACCACCAGTGAAGTCAGTGGGCAATTACAACAAGTGGGTCAGGAATTACGACAACTGATGTCGCAATTTAAAGCTTAACCTTACTTTCTATACCCTATCTACTTGAAGATGCATGTTTCAGAGCGCCACCGTGCTTTCAATACTAGGCACGCTAATGCAGGAATGTAGACACCTTCTAAATGAGCGTAACAGCGTAGTGGAAGTACGGTGGCGCTCCCAAAGGGCAAATTTTACAGGCGTTTATGCCGCGTTATTGATTTTGATAAGGGAACAACCATTACCTGCAATCAATGCCTTGCCTAAACGCCTGTAAATTCTTGCTGAAATCAAGCATCTCCAGGTTGATTGGGTATATAACAGGGCGTCTAATCAAGACGTCCTGTTCATTTATGCCTCAGCGCCAAATATAAACAACTAAGATTAGCCCTTTTAGTAGATGATACTTTATTCATTCTCCTACCTTACCCTATAATGGGCGCATTCTACTTGCTAACACAAAGTGATTATCATGAGCCAACTTGACCTATTGTCGCCCCAACCCTTATGGTCTTTTTTTAGCCAAATTTGCCAGATACCCCACCCGTCTAAACACGAACAAGTGCTTGCTGATTGGATCATGCACTGGGCCAAGACACAAGGTTTAGCCGTTCAACAAGACCCGATTGGCAATGTCATCATAAAAAAACCGGCTACCCCCGGCATGGAAAACAAGAAAGGCGTGATTTTACAAGCACACCTTGACATGGTGCCACAAAAAAACAATGACACTGAACATGACTTTACTCAAGACCCGATAGAAGCCTATATTGATGGCGACTGGGTCACGGCCAACAATACCACCTTAGGCGCCGATAACGGCATAGGCATGGCCTCTTGTCTTGCAGTACTGGCCAGCCAAGATATTCCCCATGGACCCATAGAGGTTTTACTGACCACGGACGAAGAGGCGGGCATGACAGGCGCATTTGGCCTTGAGCCTGGCTACTTAGACGGTGACATTCTAATCAACACGGATTCAGAAGAAGAAGGCGAAGTCTATATGGGCTGCGCTGGCGGTGTAAATGTTAACGTACACTTTCCTCTTGAACGGAGCGTGTGTCCTCATCCCTTTGGATTTGAATTAAAGGTTAGCGGCCTCAAAGGGGGCCACTCCGGCTGTGACATTCATCTTGGCCGTGGTAATGCCAATAAGATCTTGGCACGCTGCCTTTATGAATTAAGCCAACAAAGCGAATTTCAGTTGCAGTTAAGTGAGCTACAGGGCGGCAGTTTACGCAATGCCATACCACGCGAAGGCAGCGCTAAGTTTGCTATTGCCAAAGCGCAACAAGGGGCGTTTCAGGCAGCGTTTGCCAGCTTGGCAAAGCAAATACAAACCACCCTCGCTCACACCGAGCCTGATTTAAAGTTAACGTTAACTCCCGCCAACATAGAGACCATCATAGATGATGCCCAGCAAAGAAAGCTGATTAGCGCCTTACACGGCGCCGTTAACGGTGTCATTCGTATGAGTGATGAGTTTAGCGGCGTAGTAGAAACCTCAACCAACTTAGGTGTGGTCAGTTGTAATAACCAGGGTATCGATGTGCAATGCTTAGTGCGCTCAATGCACGATAGCTGTCGCGAAGATGTACAACACATGTTAGCCGCTGTGTTTCAATTGGCCGATGGTCAAGTCTCCTTTTCAGGAGCCTACCCAGGCTGGGCACCTAAAGCCGACTCCGACATGCGCGATCTAGTGCAACAAGTTTACCTGCAAGCATTCGGCAGCACACCTAAGATCATGATGATCCATGCCGGCCTTGAGTGTGGCCTATTCAAAGCGGTGTACCCTCATTGGGACATGGTTTCTATCGGTCCAACCATTAAATTTCCTCATTCACCTGATGAAAAAGTCCATATTCCCAGTGTGGAAAAATATTGGCAGCTGTTAACTAAGGTATTGGCGGCCATCCCTAACCAATGACCTTGCTGCTAGCCTTACCGCTGGGTGGCAACACCCAGCTAACCTTCTCTAAATTATCTTTAATTGAAAACCGCTTTAGCCCCTCAGTAACCTCGGCTAAAATAGTGGGGTTGAAAATCAGTTTACTTTAGGGAAAAAGATGAAAAGGATACTTCACTACCCACTGCGAATGGTCATATTAGCTTCCCTCACCTTAATGCTCCCAGCCCATGCAGAATCAAGCTGGGAAAAGGCTTGGCAAAGTACTAAGCAAGCCAGCAGTCAAGTGTGGTCAGCAACGAAAGAAACCAGTGAAGATGCATGGCAAGGAACTAAAGAGGTCTCCTCCGACGTTTGGCAAGGTACCAAAGAAGTGTCGAGTGATGTGTGGCAGACCACAACCGACGTGTCTACTGAAGTTTGGGACGGCACTAAAGATATATCCAATCAAGCATGGCAAGAGACCAGTGGCCTATTTAGTGAAGAGTCATCCGCTTCAGCCAGCTCAGACAATCAAGTTAACACCAAGGCAAAAGCCCAAGGCGATGCAGAGGTTGAAGTCATCGAATATGACTGGGGTGAGTAACTAAATCAGGTTTAATTGCTTGGCATCTAAAGCGTTATTCCCTTCACTGTTGAGCTGAGCTGATAAACCTAACAAACGTATCCCTCTGCCCTGACTTTTTGACAACAACTGAAGCAGTAATGGCTGATAACATTCCGGCTCAAGTTGAGCCACCTTTTGCTCGGCCGAGCGCAACTGAAAGTCAGCAAACTTCATTTTTACCGCCAATGATCGGATCCTGTCTTTTGCTCCTACCCGGGTTAACCTGCGCTGTAACTCTTGGTATAAATCTTTCAGGATCACCTCACACTCGGCTTGCTCAGCAATATTGTGGCTAAGGGTACGCTCAACACCAACCGACTTACGCTCTCTGCTTGTTACTACCTCACGGTTATCGATACCTTGGCTGCGCTCTAGCAGCACACGACCAAATTTACCAAACTTAGTTAAGATAACTTCCCGTGGATAAGCGTGAACGTCTTTACAGGTGTAAAGGCCAAGGGCATGTAATTTTTCTAAAGTGACCTTGCCAACACCAGGAATCTTTTCTAAAGGCAGGCTGGCCACAAAAGCATCGACTTCAGCAGGCGTCACCACACATAAGCCATTGGGCTTGTTCTCATCCGATGCCACTTTGGCAATAAACTTACAAGGCGCAACCCCAGCAGAAGCCGTGAGCCCGGTTTCCTCTTCAATGGCTCTGCGTATATCTTGAGCTATGTAGGTTGCTGAGCCAGAGAAAAGTGATGACTCACTTACATCTAAATAAGCTTCATCTAACGATAATGGCTCTATGATGTCGGTGTAGCGGTGAAAGATTTGTAACACTTGCTTTGAAACGGCCTTATACGCATCCATACGTCCGGGCAAGATGACTAATTCAGGACATAATTGCAGTGCTTTATGGATTGGCATCGCACTACGAATGCCAAACTTTCTAGCCACATAATTGCACGTTGAAAGGACACCACGGCGCGACGCTGCGCCCCCGACGGCGATAGGTAAGGAGGTGAGCGAAGGATCATCTCGCATCTCAACAGCAGCAAAAAAACAATCCATATCGACGTGAATAATTTTACGTTGCATAACCAAACCCATCAAACTGTACATAAAAACAGTATATGTATAAATAAACAATTCACAAGGTTTAGATGTAAAAAAAGGCCCAATGGGGCCTTCTATCAAGCTAGGATGCCATGCTAAATAATGCGATTATCTTCCAACATTTGGCGTCTGGCTTCTTCTTTAGCCATTTTCCTCTTGCGATTATCACAAGGATCGGGGCAATCACATTCTTTATCAATGCCGATACTGCCTAAACCGCCACAACTGCCACTGACGGCTTTCTTCTGAAAGATATAGCCTACTGACATGGCAATGATCACCAGTAAAAAAACCACAAAGGTAGCAATAAAATACGTCATTTTGCCTCCGTAAGCAGAAACGGTTCAAAGTCTTGAGTATAACGCTCAACAAAACCAGAATCTGTTTTAATTATCATATAAACGGCTAGTTTTTGTTCGCTGGCAAAATCATAGCCGAGTTTAGGTCCCATCACCATTATTGCTGTCGCTAAACCGTCGGTCACCATAGAGGATGGCCCTATCACGGTAACCGAAACCAACTTATGCTTGATTGGCATGCCCGTATTAGGATCGATCATATGGGAGAAACGTTCACCGTTTTCTTCAAAGTAATTACGGTAATTTCCTGAGGTCGCCACTGCATTATTACCCGGCACGACCACTTTTTGGATCGCTCGCTCTGTGGTAACAGGCTTTTCAACGGCAATGCGCCAAGGCAAATCCTTGTCGTTATTGCCCTTCATTCTCAGCTCACCACCGATATCAACAAGGTAATGGTGCTCACCCAAGCTTTCAATATATTCGGCCAGCACATCGACCCCATAACCTTTAGCGATGGATGATAAATCAACATAAAGTTCCGGGATCGCTTTATATAGGATCAGCCCATCAAAAGATAAATGTTCAACCCCTGTGATCGCCTTGCGCTCAGCGATTTGTTGCGCCGTTGGCAAATGCTTAGGTTTTGCATCAGGCCCAAAACCCCATAAATTAACCAAAGGGCCTAAGGTAATATCCAAGGCGCCTTGGGTTAAGTGAGCCAGTTCAATCCCTTGTTTAACAACCTTGATGGTATCAGCTGAAACCCTATGGCTTTGCTGTGCCTGATTAAACAAAGACAATTCCGACTGCGGACGATAAGTCGACATTTGGTCGTTAACCAATTCTAAGCGCTTATCTAATTCGGCCTGAAATTGGGCAACATCACTGATGCCTTCGGTAACTACTTTAACCCGATAGTAGGTGCCCATTGTCGCGCCTTCCACCACCACCATAGGTTTGGTTGGCGCATCTTGGCTGCAGCCTACAATAAAAAAGGCTAGCCCGATAAGGGCTAGCCATTGCGTTATGGATTTGAACATCAGGGATTAACCACCAAAGTCATCCAATAGGATATTCTCGTCTTCAACACCTAATTCTTTTAGCATGTTGATAACGGCTGCGTTCATCACCGGTGGACCACACATGTAGTATTCACAATCTTCCGGCGCTTCATGATCGCGCAAGTAGTTTTCAAACAATACATTGTGGATAAAGCCAGTGTAGCCATCCCAGTTATCTTCAGGTTGTGGATCACTTAATGCCACATGCCATTCAAAGTTTTCGTTTTCTGCTGCGATTGAGTCGAAATCTTCTACATAGAACATTTCACGTTTCGAACGCGCACCATACCAGAAGCTTACTTTACGCTTAGTATGTAAACGACGGAATTGGTCAAAGATATGAGAACGCATTGGCGCCATACCTGCACCACCACCGACAAATACCATTTCAGCATCGGTGTCTTTAGCAAAGAATTCACCAAATGGACCAGAAATAGTCACCTTATCACCCGCTTTCAAGCTAAAGATGTAAGACGACATCTTACCACATGGTAACTTCATGTTATTTGGTGGCGGCGTCGCGATACGTACGTTAAGCATGATGATGCCATGCTCTTCTGGGTAGTTAGCCATCGAGTAAGCGCGGATGGTTTCTTCATCGACCTTAGATTCTAAATCGAAGAAACCAAAATGTTCCCAGTCACCACGGTATTGCTCTTCAATATCGAAGTCTTTGTATTTAACGTGATGAGCGGGTGCTTCAATTTGGATGTAACCACCGGCACGGAAAGGAACCGACTCACCGTCTGGGATTTGCAACTTAAGCTCCTTAATAAAGGTCGCTTTGTTATCGTTAGAGATAACCGTACATTCCCACTTCTTAACGCCAAAAATTTCTTCTGGAAGCTCAATGTCCATGTCTTGTTTGACGTTAACTTGACAAGCCAAACGCTCACCTTCGCGCGCTTCACCTTTAGAGATGTGATCAAGTTCGGTAGGTAAAATGTCACCGCCGCCTGCTTTCACTTTTACGCGACACTGGCCACATGAGCCACCGCCACCACAAGCTGAAGAAACGAAAATACCTGAATTAGCTAATGCGCCCAGCAGTTTGCCGCCAGCGCCACAGGTGATCGCCTTTTCAGGATCACCGTTTACTGAGATTGTAATGTCGCCAGAGGCCACCAACTTCGATTTAGCAGACAAGATAATAAATACCAAGGCCAAAACGATTAAGGTGAACATGACAACGCCGAGAATAATTTCCATCGACAATTTCCTTGCTTCAGGGGCCTAAGTAGGCCCCAAAATTACAACTGAATACCAGAGAAAGACATGAAGCCTAACGCCATTAGACCTGAAGTGATGAAGGTAATACCTAAACCACGAAGACCATCTGGCACGTCTGCGTATTTCATTTTCTCACGGATACCGGCTAGGGCCACAATCGCAAGTAACCAACCAACACCACTACCTACACCGTAAACGAAAGACTCTGCGATGTTGTATTCACGTTGCACCATGAATGACACACCACCAAAGATCGCACAGTTAACCGTAATCAAAGGTAGGAAGATACCCAGAGCTTGGTATAACGCAGGGAAATACTTATCCAATACCATTTCTAGGATTTGCACTAAAGCCGCAATCACACCGATGAAAGTGATGTAACCTAAGAAGCTTAAGTCCGCTTCGCCAAGGCCTGCCCACTCAAGTGCACCGGGTGCAAGTAAGTTAAAGTAGATCACTTGGTTAACCGGAACCGAAATGGCGAGCACCACGATAACCGCAACACCTAAACCGAATGCCGTTTTCACTTTCTTTGATACAGCAAGGAAGGTACACATCCCTAGAAAGAAAGCTAACGCCATATTCTCAATGAAAATTGAGCGAATAAAAATACTTAAATAATGTTCCATTAGTCCTTCGCCTCAACCTGTTCAGGTTTGTATGTTCTGATTGCCCAGATCAATAACCCGATGATAAAGAACGCACTTGGCGGTAATAGCAATAAGCCATTACTTTGGTACCAACCACCTGCTGACGTTAATGGCATGATTTCGATACCGAAAAGTGCACCAGAGCCAAAGAACTCTCGAATACCACCGACAGCGACTAGAATGAAGCCATAACCTAGACCATTACCGATACCGTCCATAAAGCTCGCGCCTGGAGGGCTCTTCATTGCGTAAGCTTCAGCACGACCCATTACGATACAGTTGGTAATAATCAGACCAACGTAAACCGACAGCTGTTTAGACAGTTCAAATGCCACCGCCTTAAGTACTTGGTCAACCACAATTACCAATGACGCAATGATCGCCATTTGTACGATAATACGGACACTGCCTGGAATGTGATTACGAATAATCGAAATAAACAAGTTAGAAAAAGCACATACGAAGACAACCGCTAAGGTCATAACGAAAGCTGTTTCTAATTTACTGGTTACCGCTAGAGCCGAACAAACACCTAATATTTGCAATGCAATTGGGTTGTTCGAGATAATCGGCCCTGTTAGGACGCTCTTAGTATCACTAGCCATTGTTTAGCTCTCCTTTACCTAGCTTTTTCAAGTAAGCACCATAGCCTTGCGTACCTAACCAAAAATCAAAGCTATGCTGGATACCCACACCTGTCAGGGTTGCACCAGATAAACCATCTACACCGTGAACGTCACCGGCCGCTGCGCCACCTTTAACGATCTTAATGGCAGGGTTACCTTGCTCATCAAACAGTTTCTTGCCTGGCCAAAGGGCCTTCCACATAGGGTTATCAACCTCACCACCTAGACCCGGTGTTTCACCGTGTTGGTAGTAAGTAATGCCGTCAACGGTATTGCCATCAGGCTGTACCGCTACAAAGGCGTACATCATATTCCACAGACCTGCGCCACGTACAGGAACAATGACGCGCTCAAGGTCGCCAGCATCATTTTTTACTAAGTACACCAAACCTAAGTTTTCACGAGTCGAGAAACCCGCTTTCGCTTGGTCTGATGTCAGCTTAGTGCTGGTGCTAGGATCTTTAGCAGCTGCGAGGGGGTCATATTCATTCGCATTAACCGCGTTTGAGTATTCACCTGTCGCTAGATCGACAACACGGGCTTCGATGTTTTTCGCGAACACATCAGCCATTTTTTGTGAACCGACTTCTAAACCAGAAACGGCCAAAATATTTTTTTGCTTATCCAAAAGCGCATTAGCTTGCTGAGTTGGGCGTAAGCCTACAGCGGCAACCGATACGACGATAGAACAAGCAAGACAAACACCTACTACGACGGAGATAGTTTTGCCTAAGGATTCTTTACTAGCCATTGCGTGCAAGTCTCCGTTTAACGTTTGACTGAACAACCAAGTAGTCGAATAACGGGGCGAACAAGTTAGCAAATAGGATTGCTAGCATCATGCCTTCTGGGAAAGCAGGGTTAACCACACGAATCAAGACCACCATTACACCGATAAGCGCACCGTACATCCACTTACCATTATTGGTAAATGACGCCGATACTGGGTCTGTTGCCATAAACATCATACCGAACGCAAAGCCACCCATCACTAGGTGCCAGTGCCATGGCACTTCAAACATAGGGTTAGTGTCAGAGCCAATCGCATTGAACAAGAATGCGGTTACACCCATACCAATCATGACACCGGCAACAATTCGCCAAGACGCAATCTTAGTGATCATCAAGAATGCACCACCGATTAAGATGGCCAGCGTTGATACCTCACCAATAGAACCTTGCATGTTACCAACGAAAGCATCCATCCAGCTCATTTGAGTGGTCACCGCTTCCATACCACCATTAGCCGCTAAGCTAAGTGACGTTGCACCAGAGAAACCATCAACAGCAGTCCAAACTGAGTCACCTGAAATATCTGACGGGTAAGCAAAGAATAAGAATGCACGGCCAGCAAGTGCTGGGTTTAGGAAGTTACGACCGGTACCACCAAAGATTTCTTTAGCGATAACCACACCAAACGTAATACCGATGGCCACTTGCCATAAAGGAATGGACGCAGGCACGATGAGAGCAAACAGAACCGAGGTCACAAAGAAGCCTTCGTTCACTTCATGGCGACGGACCGTTGCAAATAATACTTCCCAGAAGCCACCTACGATAAAGGTAACCGCATAGATAGGCAGAAAGTACATGGCGCCAAACATCATGTTGGCAAATACACCCGCATCAGCCCCCATGGTCACGCCAAGCATTTGCAGAATAGCTACACGCCAATCATCAAATGCAGTTCCGGTGCCCGCAGCAATGGCTTCGTTTGCTTGGAAACCGACATTGTACATACCATAAAACATGGTCGGGAATGTCGCTAGCCATACGAAAATCATGATGCGTTTTAAATCAATGCCATCACGAACGTGAGAGCGACCTTTGTTTACAAAACCTGGGGTGTAAGCAAAGGTAGCGGCCGCTTCATAGAGGGCATACCACTTCTCGTGTTTTCCACCAGGCTCAAAATGAGGCTCAATATCCTCAATAAATTTTTTCAACATTGTTAGCCTTCCTTCTCTATCGTGGTCAAACAGTCACGAAGAATAGGACCAAAGTCATACTTACCTGGGCATACAAAGGTACATAGGGCAAGATCTTCTTCATCTAGCTCTAAACAACCCAGAGCCTGAGCACCGTCTAAATCACCCGCAATTAAGTCGCGTAGTAGCATGGTTGGCAAGATATCAAGCGGCATTACACGCTCGTATTGACCAATTGGCACCATAGCACGGTCACTGCCGCCCGTTGTTGTAGTGAAGTTAAACAGTTTCTTGGTAAAGCCAGAAGCAAATACGTTTGCAACAGAGAATTTATTAAAACCAGGCGCACCCCAGCCTAAAAATTCTTTTTCGCGGCCTTCTGCCAGCACCGACACTTGGTTACTGTATCGGCCTAAGTATGCTAATGGACCCGCTGCATTGGTGCCGTATAAAACAGAACCTGAGATAATACGGTTCTCGCCCGACTTCAGCTCACCTTGAGTCAGCTCAGTCAAACTCGCACCCAAGCGAGTACGCACTAGACGAGGCTGATTAACAGCAGGACCAGCAAGGGATACAATGCGATCTGTGTATAGCTCACCCGTTAGGAACAGGTGACCAAATGCAATCACGTCTTGGTAATTAATAAACCAAACTTGCTTGTTCGCGCTAACAGGTTCAAGGAAGTGAATATGAGTGCCCGGCAAACCAGCGGGATGCGGACCGGCAAAAACATGCTCTTCAACGTTTGCTGATGTTGCTTTCGGTAAGTTTGAATCACCTTTACAAACATACACTTTACCTTCGGTAAGGCGGGCAATCACAGCCAAACCATTCAAGTAAGCTTGCTCTTGTTGATTAATAATAACTGCAGCATCAGCCGCAAGTGGATTGGAATCCATCGCGGTAACAAAAATCGCTGCGGGGGTGGCGTCAATAGCAGGAACCTTATTGAAAGGTCGAGTACGAAATGCTGTCCAAGCACCTGACTCAATGAGGTTGGCCTTAACTTTATCTTGACTTAATGACGCGAGTTCAGCCGCACTGTATTTCTCAAATGAAACACTGTCATCGCCTTTGATAGCGATAACAACTGACTGAAGCACACGTTTGGCTCCACGGTTAATTTCTTCAACTACTCCGGATGCTGGCGCTGTGTATTGCACACCTTCATTCTTTTTATCAACAAAAAGAACTTGGCCTTTTTTTACACTATCACCCACCTTAACTTTCATGGTCGGGCGCATGCCAACATAGTCTTCGCCCAGGGTAGCTACCTTAGTGATGGCTTTGCCATCATGGATTACTTGCTCTGGAGCACCTTGAATCGGGAGATCCAGTCCTCTTTTTATTGTAATCATACTCACTTGCACTACTTTATCGGGAAGAAAGGGTTTGTGCCTAAAGACACTCTATTTTATTCGCTAGACACCTGATCTGACGCCAGTGATACGTTCCTTTGTAACACCCCTGCGACATGAAGATAACATCCAGCTAAATTTTCAGGCGCTGTATTCTAGCATTAAAGCGGATGAAATCGCCAAAAAAAATGCGCATTTACAGCATGCCTCCTTTAAAATTCGCGGACTGATTAACAAATCAAAACATAGGTAGAGAATTCACTTGTTACAAACAATCCGCCCTTAGTTTACAAAAATATAACTAAATGGGTAAAAAAATAGCGAGCCATTTGCCCGCTATATAAATTGATCTAAGTCAACAAAATCAAGATTTAAGCGCGATTCAATCGCCCTGACTTAGTTCGTTTTTTGCCCCTAGACCTTTATTCTTGGTCACGTAATTCTATATACGCTTTTGATGAGACTTTACTGTAGTCTTTCGCGTCATTTAAAAATGCCATGTAAGCATCGTAAACTTTTTTCATCTGCGGATCATTGGCGACCTGCTCTTGTAATACCTCATCACTTAAGGACTTCAGCTTTTGCATTACTTCAACAGGGAATTGACGCAGCTCTACGCCGTGTTCATCCACTAAGTTTTTCAATGCCTCAGCATTTTTTACCATGTATTCATCTAGCATTTCTTGGTTAGTTGCTTTTGCCGCCACTTCCACAATCATGCGTAAATCTTCCGGTAATGCTTCCAATGCTGCTTTATTAGCCATAAATTCAATAGTCGTGCCTGGCTCATGCCAACCCGGGTAGTAATAATATTTGGCAGCTTTATGTAAGCCAAACGCTAAATCATTGTATGGACCAACCCATTCCGTCGCGTCAATGGCCCCTGTTTGTAATGAAGTAAAGATTTCACCGCCCGGTAAATTCACAGGCACACCGCCTGCGCGCTTAAGCACTTCTCCGCCTAATCCCGGCAAGCGCATTTTAAGGCCTTCTAGGTCGGCAACCGTGTTGATTTCTTTATTAAACCATCCACCCATTTGAATGTCGGTATTACCGCCCGCCAGTGGGACCAGATTAAAAGGCGCGTACACTTCTTGCCAAAGCTCAAGGCCACCCCCATTATGAAGCCAAGCATTCATCTCTTGCGCCGTCATACCAAAGGGCATCGTTGAAAAGAATTGTGCTGCCGGTGACTTGCCTTTCCAGTAGTAAGCCCCTGAATGCCCCATTTGCGCGGTGCCAGCAGAAACGGCATCAAACACTTGCAATGCAGGAACTAATTCACCCGCACCATAAACCTTGATGGTTAGGCGCCCACCACTCATCACATTCACTTTTTCAGCAAAGCGCTCCGGTGCCACCCCCAGACCGGGGAAATTTTTAGGCCAAGAGGTCACTAATTTCCACTTAATCTGCTCTTGTTTTACTTGTCCTTGACTATCTGCTTTTTGCTCACCACAACCGAGCAGAGACAAGCTTGCGGCGGCAGTGATGGCAAAGGCAAACGCCATTTTGGTTAATTGTTTCATCTCTTTCTCCTGTTGTTACGGCAAATAGGCTGTCTCGACAATCGTCTTGACAACTGTCTCGACGATTGTCTTTGTTTACCATAAATAGTTAATGCAAGTTGTGTTGTAGATTATTGATAATTAATTATATATTTGATCTGGCAACCAAGTGACCAGTTGTGGCCAGATAGCGATAGCAATTAGCACCAAAACTTGGATAGCAATATATGGGGCGACCCCTTTGTATATTTCCCGAGTGGGCACCGTCGCCGGCGCCACGCCTCGCAAATAAAATAAAGCAAAGCCAAAAGGCGGTGTTAAAAACGACGTTTGTAGGTTGACCGCAAACATGATGCCAAGCCAAACCGGATCAAAGCCCATCGCTAATAATACGGGGCCAACTATCGGCACCACCACGAAGGTGATCTCGATAAAATCTAAAATAAAGCCCAATAAAAACACCACTAGCATGACCACTAACATGGCTCCAACGGGTCCACCCGGCATATTAGTAAACATCTCGTGGATCAAGTCTTCGCCACCAAAACCGCGAAAAACCAATGAAAACACCGAAGCGCCAATCAAAATCATAAACACCATACAGGTGATTTTTAGGGTTGATTGCACCACCTCCGCCATCACTTGTTTGTTCATTTTACCTTGCGTAAAAGCTAATAGGCTCGCACCAAAAGCACCCACGCCAGCCGCTTCAGTGGGCGTCGCTAAACCCAGTAAAATAGAGCCTAAAACCGCAATAATAAGCAGTAAAGGCGGCACTAATGCCTTAAACAATGCGACTTTAAGTAGCGGCTCGCTATCTAAATCTTGCTCCGATAGATCTTGATTAATGGTGTCTTTACTGAGCCAACTCATGAAAAACACATATAACAGATAGCAACACACTAAGATTAATCCTGGGACAATAGCACCGGCAAACAGATCGCCCACCGACACCGTGTCAGGAGAAAAGATCCCCATTTTCATTTGTGCTTGTTGATAAGCACTCGACAATACATCGCCTAGCAATACGAGGGCGATAGAAGGAGGGATAATCTGACCTAAGGTCCCCGTTGCGCAAATGGTGCCGGTGGCAAAGCTGGCTTTGTAACCCCGCTTTAGCATGGTGGGTAGTGACAACAACCCCATAGTGACCACCGTAGCCCCCACAATGCCGGTACTGGCAGCCAATAGCATCCCCACCATCACCACAGCAATGGCCAAGCCACCTTTTACCCGCCCCATCAACTGTCCCATTGAGGTCAACAATTTTTCCGCCACTTGCGACTTTTCTAACATCACCCCCATCAGTACGAATAGTGGCACGGCTAAAAGCGTTTGGTTGTTCATGATGCCAAAGATGCGGTTTGGCAAGGCGCCTAAATAGCTGCCATCGAATGTGCCTGTAATGATACCGACACTGGCAAACAATAACGCGGTTCCCGCCAGAGAAAACGCAACCGGGTAACCTGCCATCAGGACCAAACATACAACTGCAAACATCACCAAAGAGATATATTCCATTACAACAGCACCTCATCGGCAGGCTGCTCCATAGGCAGGCCCAGCAGCGTAAGAACATGAATCAAGGTTTGAGCAATGCCTTGCAATAACAGCAGCATAGGCATTAATAACAAATTTGTTTTAAGGATAAACACCAAGGGCAAACCACCAGGCTCTGGGCTGCCCTCGAGTAGCAGCCAAGAGCCGATGACATAGTCCCAACTACTAAAGAACAAAAACAGGCAAACAGGTAACAATAAAAAGAGAAAGCCAAAGATATCGACCCAAGCTTTAGTTCGGGGTGCAAAGTTACGATAGAACACATCCACTCGAACATGATCATCAAACTTCAAGGTATAGCCCGCCCCAAGCATGAAGGTCAGAGCATGGAGGTAAAGTGTCGACTCTTGTAGTCCGATCGAGCCATAATCAAAACCATAGCGCAGCAGCACCACGGTTAACATCACCAGAACCATTAACAACAACAACCACGCCAGCCCATTGCCTAGCCAGTCTGAGCTTCTGCTTATCGCAAGTGCAAGCTTGCGCATTGCGGACACTGTGCTTGATTGTTTCAACGAGTTCTTCCCTGAATTATTTCAAATTGGTAACAAGATTAACAAGTTGACAATACTAATCTAAAAAAAAGATGAAACAACCAAGTCAGCAAAAAAACATGAAGCAAATCAAGTGGTGGACTTGCCAGCGAACCGAGTAGGTCGCTGGCAATACTCAGTCTACCTACCCAATCTACTGGAAGATGCATGTTTCAGATTGCCACCGTGCTTTCAGTACTAGGGCCTGTTGATCTTTCGTGCTGGTTTTTGCAGCGATTTGTAGGGTATTAATACCAAACAATCGTTGTGGGCAGCGGCTTTGTGGCATAGTCATCTACGCGAAAAGGCGCTAACGCAGTAGAAATGACCAACAAACGCTGTCCTACGGATTCGGCTAAAGCCCTTCGGGCGTAAGCATTCTGTTCGTCGTTGAGCAGTATTTACTTAGAATGCTAAGCTTCACACTGCTCGCCTTGCCCAAAACGCTTTTAGACAGGGTGTCTCCCACTCGAACAAAAATCAACCATCAAAGATCAACAGGCCCTAGGCACGCTAATGCAGGAATTTAGGCACCTTCTAAATTAGCGTAACAACGTAGTGGAAGCACGGAGGTAGTGGAAGCACGGAGGCGCTCCCAAAGGGCAAGTTTTACAGGCGTTTATGGCGCGTTATTGATTTTGATAAGGGAACAACCATTACCTGCAATCAATGCCTTGCCTAAACGCCTGTAAACGCTTGCTGAAATCAAGCATCTCCAGGTTGATTGGGTATATACCGAAAAGTGAGATTAATCCGGGGCTCACATTGACGCTGGGTTTTCGCAATCTGATGCAACCAGTGATGTTGGGTCGCGCCAGCCATGATCAGCAAACAGCCATCGCCCAATGCAAACTCATGCTTCTCTCCCGTTTGTTTATGGCGCATTAAAAACCGCCTTGTTTGCCCCAAACTCAATGAAGCGATAACAGGACAACTGCCCAGCTCTGGCTCATCATCACTGTGCCAGCCCATATAATCTTGCCCATCGCGATACAAGTTGCCCAATACACTGTTAAATTGATAGCCACTGACTTGCTCAATTTCCGACTTGATAGCCAGCAAAATACGCGGCCAAGGAGTGGCGGGTAAGGTTAGGCCAGAATAGGTGTAGGGCTTATCGCCGCACCAAAATTGCAGCCTGGGTTGCATCACAGACTTACCAAACATTTGAATCGCTTGCTGCTGCCAATTCAGTTGCTCAAGTGATGTAAAGAGCGCCCTGCATCGACTAGCACAATAAAAATGCGGTTGTACTAGAAGCTCACCATCGGTCAGTTCAATTCGCGCTAAACCCTCTTGTTGACTAAATAAATCCATAAATAAATCGATTTCCCGGTATAGATTTTACCCTTAAATACGCTATTATCAGCGCCAACGCATCTCAGATTTAAGGCTAATATGAAATACCTAGTTGCAGCGCTTTTTTCACTACTTTTACTTAGCGGTTGTTCTTCAACTCAGCCCATTTACCTTCATCTCTCCCCTGATTTGACAGTATCAGACGCGCAATACCCCAATACGCCCAGCGTCGCATTAACCTCAGCGGATTTACGTACAAATAAGCATATCGTTAGCATTACCGAAAAGAGTAAGCCAACTCAGCTTATCAACAATGACGCTCCAATCAACGACGTGTTGGCCGATAAACTCGGGCAAGCATTAACCCAACAAGGCGTCAGCATCACCAGCCTAGCCACGACTAAAGTTCACCTAGAAGTGATCCAATTGGTCACGGAAGTAACACAATACCGCACTAAACACACAGCGAAAAATACCGTAGAGTTACGCTTGGTAGTGACCACGCCGGCGCGTAAAGTCACCAAACAATATAAAAACATTACATCCAGTGAAGGCTCATTTAGCCCAAGTTCAGCCGATTTAGAAGCTGCGCTTGATAAACTGCTTGCCAACGTTTTAAATCAAATGTTGGTTGATAAACAAGTTCAACAAGAAATCAAATAGAAGGACCGATAAACCATGTTTCGTCACTATCTAGCCGCTTTTAGTTTATTTATGCTTGCTCTCACCACAAGTCAAGCCCATGCCGCTAACCCAGAAATCCTCATTAGCACCAACAAGGGTGATATCAAACTTGAGTTATACCAAGACAAAGCACCTACCACGGTGGCTAATTTTTTGACTTATATTCAACAAGATGGTTTTAAAGACAGCATTTTCCACCGCGTCATCCCTGAATTTATGATCCAAGGGGGCGGTTTTAAAACCGACTACCAGCGCCTGGCCACGAATGCACCAATCAAAAATGAAGCCGACAATGGCCTGTCTAATAGCCGTGGCACTATCGCAATGGCACGTACCAATAATCCAAACTCTGCCACTCGCCAATTTTTCATCAACCACAGAAATAACCCAAACCTTGACCAAGGTGCATACGGTGCCGGCTATGCCGTATTTGGTAAAGTAACCACTGGCATGGATGTAGTCGATGCGATTGCTTCTGTAAAAACTGGCACAACGAGCGCAATGCCAGGTGCCCGCGACGTGCCACAAAGCCAAGTGGTCATCAAATCCATTCGCTTAATTGAAAAAGATTAAGGCAAACTGATTTGGGCCCCATCATCATGGGGCTCATTGTATACCCATCCCCTTGATTTTATGGCGTCAGCCTCGCAAAATGCATGGGCACTTTCCGACTAGAGGCCAAACCATTGACAAAACCCAATGCCGTAACCAAACCCACATGGTGGCAAGCCCTCAATGTATACACAGAAAAGCGCGTCGCGATCTTATTTCTGTTAGGCTTTTCGGCTGGGTTACCGATCCTGTTAGTCTTTGGTACCTTATCCTTCTGGCTACGTGAAGCAGGCATAGACAGAACCACTATTGCCTTTGCCAGTTGGGCGGGCCTTGCCTACGGCTTTAAATGGGTCTGGTCACCTTTGGTTGACCGCATGCCTATCCCTTGGTTATCAAACCTAATGGGTCGCCGTCGCAGTTGGTTGATCCTGTCACAATTAACAATCATGGCCGCCATCGCAGGTATCGCGGCTACCGATCCACTCGAAAACCTAGGGTTATTTATTGCCTTTGCGGTCTTAGTCGCCTTTGCTTCAGCAACCCAAGACATCGTGATAGATGCTTATCGTATTGAGTCAGCTCCGGAGCAATATCAAGCCGCGATGTCGGCCTCCTATCAAGCGGGCTATCGTCTCGCCATGATTGCAGCCGGTGCAGGGGCATTAGCTTTGGCAGCCTTATTTGCCGACCACTCGTTAGCCTACCAACGTGAAGCTTGGTCACAGTCCTACCTCGTGATGATGAGCTTTATGCTGGTTGGCGTGATCACTTGCTTGTTTTGTCATGAGCCAACTATTGACTTCAAAGAAGCCGATGCAGAACAAGATAAGATTAAACAAGAGCTAAGAGCCGGAGGCCTTCCAGCCATCCTTGCCCACCTCTTAGCCTGGCTGAAAGTGGCCATCGCCAACCCGTTTATGGACTTTTTCCTGCGTTATCGTTGGCAAGCCTTGTTGATTTTAGCGCTGATCGCCACCTACCGGATTTCAGATATTGTCATGGGGATCATGGCAAACCCTTTCTATGTCGATATGAACTTCACCAAGGAGCAAATTGCCGCCGTCACGAAAGTGTTTGGTGTGATCATGACCTTAGTCGGCGCTGGTATTGGCGGCATCTTGATCCATCGCTTTGGCACCATGAAAATACTGTTTGTGGGCGCACTGCTAGCCGCAGCCACCAACCTTACCTTTGCTTTGCTCGCGATGACACAAGACCAACCCAGTCTATTACAAAGCGAAATAAACATGTTTGGCTATCAAGGGTTGATTGAAATCACCAATTTTCACCTTCTTATCGCCGTGATATCCCTAGACAACCTCAGTGCCGGCATTGCGACGTCAGCCTTTATTACTTACTTATCAAGCCTTACCAACAAGGCTTTTTCTGCGACTCAGTATGCCGTGTTCAGTTCAATGATGATCTTACTGCCCAAATTTATTGCAGGCTTTTCGGGAATGTATGTCGATCATTTTGATTACGTCAACTTCTTTACCGTATCAGCTCTGTTAGGCGCGCCGGTCCTGATTCTGATCATTTTTGTTGCTCGATGCGTACCTGCTAATCGCACCATGTCCAAGCTTAATGTGGCAGAGTCCAACCAATAGTTAGTTAACTAACTATTCATTTATGACTCAAGGCCACCCCTCACGCTCACAGAGTTAACACTCAGTTTATGACTTTTTTATACCCAAATAACCAATTGAATTTTGGCTTTAGAACGATAGGTTATAAAAAATGACGTAATTATCCAAAGAAAATAGCTCTTTTTTCCCTTAACTAGTAGATTGAAACGGCTATTTTCTCTAGGATGACGGGTAAATGTTGTAAAATAACACCTTTATTGAAAACTAAGCTAAGCCACTGAATCATGATCCAGATCCAGCCTTGCTGATTTGTTATCAGTAAAATGTGCACAAAACTTAATAACTCAGGGAATAACTATGCAGATAGGTGTACCAAAAGAGCTGTTAGAAAATGAAACTCGTGTTGCCGCGACGCCCAAAACCGTTGAGCAACTATTAAAACTCGGATTTTCAGTTTCTATTGAAGCCAGCGCTGGTGAAAAAGCCAGCTTTAATGATCAAGACTATGTTGACGCGGGTGCAACACTGGCAACCGATGCCAACACCATCTGGCAGTCAGACATTATTTTTAAGGTGAACGCACCAACCTTTGAAGAAATCGATTTGATCAAAGAAGGAGCGACCTTAATCAGCTTTATTTGGCCTGCACAAAACGAAGAGTTAATGGCGAAATTAAGCAGCAAGAACATTAACGTGCTGGCGATGGACGCCGTGCCGCGTATTTCACGCGCTCAAGCGCTCGACGCATTAAGCTCAATGGCTAACATTGCCGGTTACCGTGCTGTGATTGAAGCCGCTAACCAATTTGGCCGCTTCTTTACCGGTCAAATTACTGCTGCAGGTAAGGTGCCCCCCGCTAAAGTATTAGTAGTAGGTGCCGGTGTAGCAGGTCTTGCCGCCATCGGCGCAGCGGGTAGCTTAGGCGCGATTGTGCGCGCAACCGATACCCGCCCAGAAGTTGCCGAGCAAATCGAATCGATGGGCGCAGAGTTCTTGATGCCTGATTACGAAGAAGACGGCTCAAGTACAGACGGTTACGCCAAAGTAATGAGTGAAGGCTACCTAAAAGCGCAAGCCGAAATGATTGCCGAGCAGGCCAAAGACGTGGACATCATCATTACCACGGCCTTGATCCCGGGTCGCCCTGCGCCGCTGATCATTACCGAAGACATGGTTAAGTCAATGAAAACCGGTAGTGTGATTGTGGACTTAGCCGCGCAAACCGGTGGTAACTGTGCTTTCACCGAACACGGTAAAATTATTGAAGTAAATGGCGTGAAAATCGTCGGTTACAGTGATTTACCCGGCCGACTACCGACGCAATCAAGCCAGTTGTACGGTA
Organism: Motilimonas eburnea; assembly: GCF_021295345.1. GTDB lineage: Bacteria > Pseudomonadota > Gammaproteobacteria > Enterobacterales > CBDFNC01 > Motilimonas > Motilimonas eburnea. The sequence continues at coordinate 81,233 of NZ_JAIMJB010000001.1, read as the reverse complement.
CTAACCTAGTTAACTTGATGAAGTTACTGTGTAAAGAAAAAGACGGTAACATCAACATCGACTTTGAAGATGAAGTTATCCGCGGTACCACAGTAGTTAAAGAAGGCGAAATTAGCTGGCCACCACCAGCGATTAAAGTCAGCGCGGCGCCTGCGCCACAAGCAGCAGCTGAGCCAGCCCCAGTGGTTGAAGAAAAACCAACCAACCCTTGGTTAAAACCGGTTATCGCAGGCTTAGGCGCGCTGGCCTTTTTCTGGGTAGCCGACAGCGTACCAAGTAGCTTCCTTTCTCACTTCACCGTCTTTGTTCTAGCCTGTGTGGTGGGTTACGGTGTGGTATGGAATGTAAGTCACTCTCTGCACACTCCGCTAATGAGTGTAACCAATGCTATCTCTGGCATTATCGTGATCGGTGCCCTACTGCAAGTAGGCAGTGAAAACGGCTTTGCTAGCTTCTTGGCCTTTATCGGCGTGCTGATAGCCACTATCAATATAGTGGGCGGCTTTACTGTAACTCAGCGCATGCTGAAAATGTTTACTAAAGACTAAGGGGATATTCAATGTCAGCAGGAATTATGACAGCCGCTTATATCATAGCCGCTATCCTATTTATTCTTAGCCTTAATGGCTTAAGCAAGCAAGAAACGGCTAAACGCGGTAACATCTACGGCATTATCGGTATGGCGATTGCGATTTTCGCCACCGTATTTAGCGATGGTGTATCAGGTCTAGGTTGGATCATCCTTGCCATGTTAATCGGTGCTGCTATTGGTGTGCACAAGGCGAAAAAAGTTGAAATGACTGAAATGCCAGAATTGATTGCAATTTTGCACTCATTCGTTGGTTTAGCCGCGGTATTAATTGGTTTCAACTCGTTTATCGTGCCACCTGAAGTCGTACCAGGCCCAGATGCTCACGCCGAGCACATGATCCACTTAGTAGAGGTATTTTTAGGTATCTTTATCGGTGCCGTCACCTTTACCGGTTCGATTGTTGCTTACGGTAAGTTAAGCGGTAAATTTAAAAGTGCGCCATTAAACCTACCGGCGAAGAACTGGCTGAACGTAGCGGCATTAGGTAGCTCTACCTTATTACTGCTATTGTTCGTAAACGCTGAAAACGGCAGCATGTTTGCACTACTGCTAATGACGCTCATCGCTTTTGCCTTCGGTGTTCACCTAGTGGCTTCCATCGGTGGCGCTGATATGCCAGTGGTGGTATCTATGCTTAACTCTTACTCGGGTTGGGCCGCTGCTGCGACCGGTTTCATGCTATCAAACGACCTACTTATCATCACAGGTGCATTAGTGGGCTCGAGCGGTGCCATCTTATCTTACATCATGTGTAAAGCGATGAACCGCTCGTTCATCAGCGTTATCTTAGGTGGCTTTGGCGCAGAAGGCGGCACGGTTGCCAGTGATGGTGAACAAGGCGAGCACACCGAAGTTCAAGCCGAAGAAGTTGCCGAAATGCTACGTAACAGCCGCAGCGTGATCATCGTTCCAGGTTACGGCATGGCGGTAGCTCAAGCTCAGTATCCGGTTGCCGATATTACGCGTAAACTACGCGACAAAGGCATCAATGTACGCTTTGGTATTCACCCTGTAGCGGGTCGATTACCGGGTCACATGAACGTACTACTAGCAGAAGCCAAAGTGCCTTACGATATCGTACTCGAAATGGACGAGATCAACGATGACTTTGCTGACACAGATACAGTACTTGTTATCGGCGCTAACGATACCGTTAACCCAGCAGCAAAAGAGCCAGGCTCACCGATTGCGGGTATGCCGGTGCTTGAAGTGTGGGAAGCGAAGAATGTTATCGTGTTTAAGCGTTCAATGGCATCTGGCTATGCGGGCGTACAAAATCCACTGTTCTTTAAAGAGAACACAGATATGCTATTTGGCGATGCAAAAGCATCGGTAGACAACATACTGCACGCGCTATAATCGGTAAGATTAAAGCAGCTAAATAGGCCAGCCTCGCTGGCCTTTTTTGTGTCTTATGGTTTTGTGAGTGACTAAACTTGACGGCTTAAACGCATTTGGCTGGGGGACTCGCCAAAATGTTTTTTAAAGCGATTGGAGAAGTTGGCCACATCGGAATAGCCAAGGGCTAACGCGACCTGTCCGACCGCCCAACGTTGCGTGACCAACAAGTGCTTGGCCCGCGCCATTTTTAATTGCAATAAATATTGCTTGGGGCTCATGCCCAGATATTGCAAACATAAGCGGAAAAAGTGCGGCTCAGAATAATGTAATTGCTCAGCCAACTCGGCCACACTCCAAGGTCGATGCAATTGCTGTTCAACTTGATTAAATAAATGGCGCAACTTAATTTCAATACCACTTTGCTGGCCTTGTTTGAATAAGGATTTGTGGGTCAGTTGCATTAACATATCGAGGCAATTGACCGCGAGCCCCGATTGATCACCGCTTAACTTGGCCTCAGAAAAGTACATATTCATGGCATGAAATATCCCTTGAGCATGTTCGCAATAACTCACTTTAGGCTCACCATTTGCCAAGCCTTGCCATTGCTCGTTGTTTTCCAAAATCAACCACGCTACTTGCCACTCATCAGAATCTAATTGAAAGCCATTGACGCTGCCTGCAGGTAACAAGGTTAAGGTATCGGCTTCGATCACCATCTCAGCGTTTGGGGTAAGCATCTTGCCTTGGCCTTTGATGCTATACAACAACACATGGAAATTTGGCCGAGTACGACGCACCAGAAAATGCTCTCGTGCTAAACTGGTGCCACACAATATAATCCCTTGATCTTGTAGGTATATAGCTTCTTCTGGGCCAAAAAACACCTCTTGGCAGGCATCTGCGGCCTCACAACAATCTTGCCAAAGTTCCATTAAATCACCAAATGATAGTTTAGAACAACATGATGCGAGTTTACACTATGCTAACATTTAGCAAAAGCGGCTATGATGTTTAGGTCTTATAAATCAACACCTGATCGAATCTTTTCGGTTTCCCGTTGAACCATGAGGAAACAAGATGAAGGCGAAGATAGCAACGGCAACCAATCCGGACTTCCTACAGAAGTTATGGCATCTGGCTTTGCCCATCTCGTTACAGTCGTTCTTGTTTTCCCTGCTTGGCTTGGTCGACATCTTAATGGTCGGTCAGCTGGGCGAAGCCGAAGTGGCTGCGGTTGGACTGGGAAACCGAGTCTTTTTTTTCAACCTACTGATCATTTTTGGTTTATCCGGCGGAGTCAGCGTGCTCGCCGCACAATATTATGGTAAAGGGGAAGTATCAGGGGTTCGCCGCTGTTTAGTATTAGCCCTGATATGTGCCTTTAGCATTTCATTCCCTTTTGCACTCTTTTATACCTTAGCCCCCGAGCAAGTCATTGCCTTTGCCAGTGATGCCGCCGCTCTAGTTGAGCTAGGTTCAGTGTATTTAAACATCACTGGCGCCACCATCTTACTCACCGCCATCGTGGTGCCCATTGAAGCCGCATTGCGTGCTGTCGGTGACGCCAAAACCCCCACCAACATTGGTATTCTCGCTATCATAGTGAATGTGTTTCTAAACTGGGTACTGATTTTCGGCCACTTAGGCTTTGAGCCCATGGGCGTGGCAGGTAGTGCTTGGGGGACGACATTGTCTCGATTATTTCAAACGCTGCTGTTGATTGTTTATGTGCTGTATAAGCGCCGCCTGGTCGTGTTTACAAAACAGGATGTGCTTCAAGCACTCAAAATCAAAGAGGTGAAACGCTTTGCCTTGATTGCGGTGCCATTACTGATCCACGATGGCTTTTGGGCCTTTGGCGTGCTGGTTTACAGCTTTATTTTTGCCCGTATTGGCGTTGATGAGTTGGCGGTGATGAGCATGCTGGCCTCGGTTGAAGGCAGTATATTTGCCTTGTTTGTTGGCTTTGCAGTGGCGTGCTCAACCATGCTTGGCCACGAGCTAGGCGCTGATAAATACGACCAAGCTTGGCAGCAGTCTTGGGTGTTTATGATCTTTAGCCCCATATTAGCCATCCTGATGACCTTAATCATCTTGCTATTTAAAGATCAGATTGCGAATATTTTCAGTGGCTTTGAAGGTGACACCCTAGACAGTGCAATCCGCGTGTTGATGATCATGGCGCTGGCATTGAGTATCAAGGTACTTAATATGGTGGGTATCATGGGGGTACTGCGCAGCGGTGGCGATGTTAACTACAGTATATTCATTGACCTATTTTGTATGTGGTGTATTGGTATCCCCCTTGCCTTTATCGCAGCGACCGTTTGGGGCTGGCCGTTATACCTGGTTTACTTGTGCTCCTTGAGTGAAGAAATCGTCAAGGCGGTGATGGTATTGTTTCGCGTACACCGCAAAATATGGTTAAAAAACTTGGTAACCGATCAGTGAGTCAAACCACACAGCAAAAATTTCAGCGCATCTATCAAGTGGTGGCCTTGATCCCAAGCGGGCAGGTAGCGAGCTATGGCCAAGTTGCCGATTTAGCCGGCTTGCCAAGGCATGCTCGCCTTGTCAGTAAAGCGTTAAAACTGGCCCCAGAGCGCCTTAATTTACCTTGGCATAGAGTGATAGCTAGCCAACTCAAAATCGCCTTCCCCGCTTCTAGCCCCATGTATATTGAGCAAAAACAAGCGCTGTTAGCTGAGCAGGTTGAGTTTAATGGCAGCAAAATACAAGCCAAGCATCACTGGCAACCCGATCTGTTTACCTTGTTGCAACAATTAGATTATTAGCCTCGAATATAGCGTTTAATCGCCGCCACCAGTTTATCTATCTTGTCCTTGTTGACATCTAAATGCGTGACTAAACGCAGCACTTGGCCACCTGAGATGAATATCCCTTGGTTTTGCAGCGCCGCTGCCAGCTCATTAAAATTCACCACTTCTGATTTAACAAATACCATGTTGGTTTGCACTAATTCAGGCTTGACGTCTAGCTCAGTGATCGCTGCCAGTTGCTTAGCCAGATACAAAGCATTGTCATGATCGTCGGCTAAGCGAGCCACATTATGCTGCAATGCATACAAGCCAGCTGCTGCCAACATACCCGCTTGGCGCATACCTCCACCGCAGGTTTTACGCCAGCGTCTGGCTCGAGCAATAAAGTCTTGGCTGCCCATTAACAAAGATCCAACTGGCGCGCCTAATCCCTTTGACAAACAAATAGAAACAGAGTCGAAATATTGGACTAACTCACAGATAGGAATATCGAGCTTCACTGCGGCATTAAAGGCACGCGCTCCATCAAGATGCATACGCAGGTTATGCTCAAACGCGAGGGCTTGGATCGCCGCCATATAGTCTTGGCTAAGTACCTTGCCATTGATGGTATTTTCCAAAGAAATCAGCTTGGTTTTAACAAAGTGGATATCATCGGCCTTGATCGCCGCTCGCACCTTATTTAAATCCATGCTGCCATCCCTTAGGTTTTCAATCGGCTGTGCCTGCACCGAGCCGAGCACCGCTGCACCGCCGCCTTCGTAAAGATAGTTATGGGCTTGCTGGCCACATATATATTCATCGCCACGACCGCAATGGGCCATTAAAGCCAATAAGTTAGCTTGGGTTCCCGATGGCGTAAACAGGGCATCATCAAAACCTAATAGCTCGGCGGCGTAGTCTTGTAGTGCGTTCACACTAGGATCATCTTGATAAACATCATCGCCCAGGGGGGCATCAAACATGGCTTGACGCATTGCCGCGCATGGCTGGGTCACGGTATCACTTCTAAAATCAATCATAAGCAGGCCTAGCAATCAGGAAAGTTGACTGAGTATAACCGAGTTAAATAGCAGGAAGAAAAGGCAGTGTCGAAAAATTAGTTGCCGGTAAGATCGCGAAAGATATTGTCGGATGAGAATTGGCTTAATGGACTGAGAAAGCCGCTCAACTGCACTTCATGGGCGGTCTGATTGATCCCCTGCCAAGCCACAGAGATATCAATTTTTTTCGGGTTAGTGGTGCCATCAAGTAATTTAAGCTCCTCCACTTCCCATTTTACTTCGTAGGTATATATGCCATAGTGCTGGGGGCCTTCATGGCCACTGGCTATGGCAGCAAAATCATCTGGGGTAAGAAAGTCTTTAAAGTCTTCCATTTTCGCTTGCGCAAGCTCAAGGGCAACCAAGCGGGCTTCCGCTTGACTGCTCTTAAGAAACAAATGCTTTTGTAATTTAACCGTCGCCATTACCGCCACACTAATAATCAGTACGGAGATAAGAATTTCGACTAAGCTAAACCCTTGCGCTTTACGTTGCATGATATAACGACTAAGTCCATTTACTCGCTAAAATCTCGCCAGGTGCCAGGCACCCAACCAAAACGACTACTGCCTGTGTTCTTGCTCACTCCCGAGAGAGATCGCAGCACTTCTGCACTGTAGTCCACTACAATAGAGCCAGAGGTTAACACCACACCATGATTAACCCCATCCACTATCATGGCGCCTTTCACACTGATGGAGCCGCCAAATTTGGCATTAATTGCCGCACTGTTTTGCGTTTCTTTATTACTATTAACGACATAAACTAAACCATTAATTGAAGCTCCGCCGCGAAAATCCGCGTTGCCATCAATGATCAAAGTGACAGCATCTGTGGTTAAGCCTGCGTTATAGCCAGCACCATCAATGCCACCGACATGGATTGGGCAATCACCGTAAATCCACACGACCTTCTCGCCCTCGCCACCAGGGGGGACTTCACAGACCCCCAGTTCATTGGGTTCAACAAAAATAATGCCTTCTTCGCCCTCAGCCGCACGCTGCGCCACTTCATTGCGTAAATTAGCAAAGTCAGCCTCTTCTACGCCTAAGTATTCCGATTTTAAACTTTCAGGGAAACGCGGATCCGCCAATGAAATATCATTATTTGCAAAGGTCTCTTCCCCCCCTTTGCCATCAGGAAATCCTGCTAGGGTATCGGCACTATACCAACCTAACTCATTTTCAAGGGTGGCATCACCGGCCTCAAGGGTATTTTCAAACTTAGATAAATCAGCAAAACCATCGTTACTGTAGCTGAACCAGTTACCGGCTAATTGCAGAGCATGAAAGCTACTCCAATAACTTAATTCTTGATCGGAAAAGGCTTTAGGGTTACTGGCTAATGAAACAGCTCCTTCAATTAACGTTTGTGTATTGGTCGTAATCGGCGCTAACGGAATGCCGTTACCGCCATTATTGGCATTACCCGAAAAATAAAACTCACGACTGACGGTCGCTTGTGCCTGACCATCACGGGAGCGGCCAGTACTGATCACATTAAGCAGTTTTGGGTTCTTAGGGCTCTGCTTGACGACGACTTCAACTTGGTTGGAAGCAAAGAAGTTAATAAATTTCTGGGTACCAGGGTGGGAGCTTGAGCCAATATTCATACTGAGTGGCTCATCACTGGTTTTGTTCAAAAATGACATGGCAGCAGGCTGCTGCTTGCCACCTACATCCACTTTGCCAAAGGCCAGCCAGGTTCCGGCATAATCTAAACCAAGCTCAGCATTGGCATAGGCTTCTTTGTAACGATAATCATTACTCGATGCACGAATTTCAAATAGCTTGTTCTTGGCGGTGTAAAAGCTAAATGCGGTGGCACTTAGCATGAGTAAGATGGTGATCATTAAGGTCGCCATCCCCTCTTGTTTATATGAGGAAATAGGTTTGATCATACAGCTCCCGTTGTACTTCTCAATGAGCTTAATACCCAAGTTACCCCAGAGGTGCAGGTTCAGCGAGAATTTGACGGCTGTTAGGCGGCTGATTTGAGACATAGTAATTCTACGTTGAAAATCAGCAATAAGGCATAACAGCTTACAAAACTCGCCCTATGGGTATTTATTTATTGATTAAAACCGAGTCTCTCTACGGAAACCCTTTACTGGTTAAAATCTTCAATAACCTTGATTGCGCACCAATACGGTTTTATCTAACTCGACATATTTGTCGCGTTGCGAATCGATTGCCGCTTTCAGGTTAATGGTCACTGTACTCATCATTGTATTTAGGCCCTCTGATGGTACGGTGCCGGTTTCACCTTTTGCATTAACCTGAGTTAACGCAAAAGTGAGTTTTTCTACATAAATGGCGTCGTTGGTTAAACGCGTCCAGTTATTTTGCGTCCCACAAGGGGAAAAACCAGAGCGAATGTAGACACCGCCCTGATAAAGTTTATAACCAATAAACTCTTGCGCTGTAATCGCAGAGTTGTTTGCATCCATATCATAAGCAAATGTGATACAAGTGCTATCAGGGGAAACCGCTATGGCTGACGATGCATTGTTATACAAATTATGGCTAAAATCTGAGCTAAATGCTGCCGAAGTGGCACCCGCCCAGTATCCCGCCCGACGAATATCGCGCGACATTAATTCGATTAAGCTCTTCATTTCTAAATTAAGCTTGCCCAAACTAATGATCTTACTGTTATTCACCACACTCGTGGTATAAAGTGAAATCATCATCGCCACCACCAATAACCCCAGCACCATAGAGATCATCAGTTCGACTAAACTAAATCCCTTTTGCAAGCGAGTGTTTTGGCAACGGCGGCTAATCATATGGACACCTATGGAGTACAAGATGCGTAATCAGACGACCCAGACACGGTACAGGTTTTCACATTGCCCATGATATTCACTTCCGCTTTGACTTTGTCACCTTCGTCAGTTGCTACCTGCACACTACCTAGCACACGGCCTGTTTGCACCGGCATGCCTCGTACATTATCAAAAATTATTGTTTTATCTGTCATGCTATTGACGGTTAAATCTATCTGACCAAACTCACTGCCATCAACGACCACTAAACGCTTAGCTGTACCTGCATCAGAGGTTAACTTACAGCTGTTATCAGCCGTGATTAGCGCATCACAATCACATGTATTATTTGCACCCGATACGGTTCTTAACCCAGCACACCACGCGCCATCGGTCCCCTCTTTAAAGGTAACGGCAATTTGGCTATTGGACTTGATCGATTCGCTTTTGGCGTATGTCAGAAGAGAATAAAGTGACTCGGTCGCCCCTCTAAGCTCATTTTTTTTGAATAAACTGCTGTAGGAACCTACGCCAATACTTAATAGAATGGCTAGTATTGCAACGGCAATAAGAAGCTCCATTAAGGTAAAGCCCTTTACATTAAATGGCTTATTTATCATCCATGACCTCATAAATTGTGATGTAGCACACTTCAAAAATTAATCCAGTAAATTTTATCACGTGCAATTTTTGACCACAATCAGGGGACCCAAGGAGATCCTTAATAGGTGATGCAGGTACCAAATTGGCATATACTGCTGTCACATTCTATGCATTTGACTTTATTAACAATAAAATCGGCATATCCTATTTAGCTATAGGAATACCCTAGTTAAACACAAGGATTAAAATTAATGACAAAAATATATAAAGCGGCAGGTTTCACATTAATAGAAGTGTTAATAGCAATTGCTATCATTGCTATCCTAGCGGGTATTGGCTACCCCTCCTACCAAGATCATGTGAAAAAGACGCGTCGTGCTGATGCTCAAGCCCATTTAATGAAAGCGGCGTTAGAACAAGAATCTTGGCGTATTACCAACTCCACCTATGCTGCTGATTTCGCTTCTTTGGGGTTGGATGCGAGTAACTCGTACTATGATTTCACGGTTGAATCAAATGATGCAAATAACTACACCTTGAAAGCAAGTGCTAAAACAGGAACAACCCAAGCGAGCGATAAAGCAGGCTCAACGCTTTGTACACCACTGACATTAGATCAAGCTGATACCAAAGCGCCTGGAGATTGTTGGTAATCGTTTACCTCAGCAACAACAAAGGCGCCAATTGGCGCCTTTGTTGTTTATTGAACTTAAACTTCGGTTAAGCAAAACCTAAATTAATCGCTGCATGACTGCAGCTCCCACTAAGCTGTTTGTTCTATCCCACTTACAGCTGCGTATTCCACTCTTGTTTAGTCAGCATCTGCAATGGCTTGTTTTGCTGGTGTTGGTAAACCACATTGTAGGCCAACACACTTTGCACATAACCGCGAGTTTCACGAAACGGGATCACTTCAACCCAAACATCTGCCGCTAATCCTGGGCTATTGTTACGCCAACGTTTAACCCTGTTTGGTCCGGCATTATAAGCTGCACTGGCAAGAATGCGGTTACCGTTATAGTCATCTAATAACCCTTTAATGTATGCGCTACCGAGACGCACATTCACCTCAGGATCATACAAGCTAGCCACGCCATTGTAAGGGACGCCAATCTTTTTAGCGGTATATTTAGCCGTAGCTGGCATTAGTTGCATCAAACCGCGAGCTCCCACAGGTGATTGAGCTTGGGTATGAAACGCACTTTCTTGTCGGGCTAACGCAAATAAATAACTGCTATCTAGGTTCCGCTCCTTAGCATATTTATTAAATGTGGCCGATGCAACTTGAGGAAAACGCTGCTCAACCAAGTCCCAGCTCTTGGTTTCAATGCTGGCTAAGATCGCAAAATGAAGCCAGCCTTGCTCAAGGGCATATTGACCTAACTGATCCACGATGGGCTTTGGATGGCGACTGATCAAGTGACCCCATTCGGTACGCGCAAAGTTATCCGCGCCATGATATAAAAGTTCATTAATACGGGCTAAGGCCGGCATTTGTTCGCTGATCACGGTTGTATCTAAAGTCACCTTTTGAATATTTAGGCTGTAAGGCACCCCTAAACGTTGTGCTGACATAAAACCATAAAAGCTACGCTCTTTAGCGACTTCAGCAAAGTAGACATTAGCGGCTTTGTCTCGGCCAGCTTTCTGATTTAAACGTGCTTGCCAGTACTTCCAACGTTCATGTTGTTTTGCTTGCTCTGGCAAGGTATCGACCCATTTTAGGGCCGTCTGCCACTGCTCTTTAGCCAATGCATAGCGGATCCGCTGCTCGATGACATCGGCGTCACGCCATTGAGCGAGCTGCTTATCAGCCCACTTTAGCTTGCCATCTAAACGACGATACATCACATATTGGATGAGTTTTAATTCAACTTTACGTTGTTGCGCTTCATTAAATTCAACCTTGGATAAATAAGCCTGATAGGCTTTTAACGCATTGGTTGGCGATTTAGGGATCAGCTTAAGCAACCCCAGCGCGATCACTTCACTCTGGTAGACACTGCCTGTGGTATATTGCTGATAATCAAGCAATCCCTCTGGCTTATGATAAGTCGCGATTAACTGCTCACCCTCACTGACATAGTTGCCTTGTAGACTCTTTTGCAAATAGGCCATTAATTTGGGTTGCTTGGCATCAAAAGCAAGTAACATGCGTTCAAAAATCAATGCTTGGCTGAGTTTTCCTGCTTGCTTCCAGCCTGCAAACAACGGGTCACAAGCATTGGGTAATGAACGGCCATTTAGCCAAAGCTGCTGCGCACCTTGCCATGCTAATTCACGCTGCCCCACTTGGAGTTGGGCATTATAGTAGTGGCAACGAAGATGTAAGCTTCTGGGCTCACTGGGTTGAATGGCCAAAAAGCTTCGCCATTTCTGTTGCTGTGCCAACTTAGATAGGTACTGACGCTCTAAGGTATTGGCTAAATACGAATCTTGGTTCTGTGCTACAAAAGTTTGGAGTTTTTCTAACGGTAAAAAGGCTAATTGCTGCTTTAGGGCATTATACTCAAGGAACACAGCCAGAGGGTACTCACTGCCAAGTTCTTTTCTAAGCAGCTCAGCTTGGGTCCAATTTTTATCTTTTTGCGCAGCGAGGGCTTTTGAATACAGTTGACGTTGTTGTGATAAAGAACTTGCCACACTGGCAAAGGAGAAAATGAAAAGCACACAGAAAATGGATATACGCAAAGGTGACTCCTATTGTTAACTTATAAAGGCGGCCGATAACAACTGCCGAGTATAGTCAGATTTCGGCCGGTTAAATAATGAATTTACCTCAGACTGCTCAATTAATTTACCTCCTTTCATCACCATCACTCGGTGACACATCGCCCTTATCACAGCCAAGTCATGGCTAATAAACACATAGCTTAAGCCATATTTCTTTTGCAAGGCTTTTAGCAGCTCAATAATTTGCTTTTGCACACTACGGTCGAGCGCCGAAGTCGGCTCATCCAACACGATTAACCTTGGCTGTAAAATTAAGGCGCGCGCAATAGCGATACGTTGGCGTTGCCCGCCTGAAAATTCATGGGGGTATCGGTTGGCTGCCGATTCATCCAAGCCCACTTCAGTTAGTACCTCGCTCACTTTGGCTTGAACTTGCTCTGGGGACAACTGCTCATGCACGAGCAAACCTTCACTAATGATCTGTTGCACCGACATTCTCGGACTTAAGCTACCAAACGGATCTTGAAACACGATTTGTAATTGTTTACGCAGCGGCGCGAGCTGAGCGGATGTTTTATCACTGATCTCTTCGCCAAGAAAATCGACCCTACCTTGGCTGGCGTTCAGACCTAAAATGGCTTGAGCTAGCGTACTTTTCCCTGAGCCGCTTTCACCCACTATACCTAAGGTTTCACCTTGATTTACTTGCAAATCAATGCCATCTACCGCCTTAAAATAAGACAGTGTTCGCCCTAACAAACCGCCTTTATTGGCAAACCATACCCGAATATTGCTGGCCGTTAATAATGGCTTAGGATCAACCAGAGGCACCATCTCGCCGCTTGGATTAGCTGCTAATAGAGCCTGAGTGTAGCCATGCTGGGGCGAGGCAAATAATGCTTGAGTTAGCCCTTGCTCAACTAACTTTCCTTGTTGCATCACGAGCACGTTATCGGCGTAGTGGCGCACTATGTTCAGATCATGAGTAATCAGTAAAATGGCCATTCCCAATTTATGTTGTAGGCCTTTCAGTAACTCCAAAATTTGTTTTTGAATCGTGACATCTAGCGCGGTGGTTGGCTCATCGGCAATTAACAAATCAGGCTCATTGGCCAGAGCCATGGCGATCATCACCCTTTGACGTTGGCCACCTGATAGCTGATGAGGGTAATGCTTTAAGCGTCGCTTTGGCTCATCGATACCCACTAAATCAAGCAACTCGAGCATGCGAGCCATCGCCTGTTGATAATTAAGACCTTGATGTAACCACAACACTTCTGCAATTTGCTGACCTATCGTATGCAACGGATTTAACGATGTCATTGGCTCTTGAAAGATCATACTGATGCGCTCACCGCGGATCTGCTGCATCTGGGTATCATCGAGTGGCAAAATTGATTGGCCATTAAGTACCACTTGACCCGTTGCCTTGGCGCCATTTGGTAATAGCCTTAATAGCGATAAAGCGGTAAGCGACTTACCACTGCCGCTCTCCCCCACCAAGGCGAGCGTTTCCCCTTTAGTTAAGCTAAAGCTCACCTGATCCACGATACATCGATCTGCAAAGTTGACTCGTAAATCCGATACCGACAATAACGTCGTAGCTTGATTCATATTCATTGGGCTCTCCTTGGATCGAATGCATCACGAGCCGCCTCGCCAATAAACACCAATAACACCAAAATGACCGACAACGAGAAAAAGGCCGTTAAACCTAGCCAGGGGGCCTGCAAATTAGCCTTACCTTGGGCCACCATCTCACCTAAGGATGCCGACCCTGGCGGCAAACCAAAACCAAGAAAGTCAAGCGCCGTTAACGTCGTCAGCGCCCCGGTAAAGATATAAGGTAAAAAGGTCATGGTCGCAATCATGGCATTGGGCAAAATGTGTTTAGCCATGATCGCCTTATCACTGACCCCTAAGGCTTTCGCCGCTTTAACATATTCAAGGTTGCGGCCACGTAAAAACTCGGCGCGTACCACACCGACCAAGCTAGACCAACTAAATAGCAACATTAACCCCAGCAACCACCAAAAGTTAGGTTGTACCACACTGGCCAAAATGATCAGCATAAACAACATGGGTAAACCTTCCCAAATCTCAATCAAACGTTGGCCAAGCAAGTCGATCCAGCCACCGTAATAGCCCTGAATAGCGCCTGCGGTGATGCCGATGACCGAGCTGGATAAAGTGAGCACTAAGGCAAACAACACCGATATCCGAAAACCATAAATCAGTCTCGCTAACACATCTCGCCCTTGGTCGTCAGTGCCAAGCCAGTTCACCTGATTAGGGGCTGAAGGGGCAGGCTCTGTCAGGGCATAATTGATGGAATCATATGAGAATGGGATCAGTGGCCATATCATCCAGCCCTGTCGGTTTATCTGGTCTTGAATATAAGGATCGCTAAAGTCAGTCCAAGTATCAAAGTCCCCCCCAAAAGTGGTTTCTGGATGAGCACTGAATATAGGCATATACCAGCTTTGCTGATACGACACCAAAATGGGCTTGTCATTAGCAATTAGCTCGGCAAACAAGCTGATCACAAACAACACCACAAACAGCCAAAGGGAATAATAGCCTCGCTTGTTAGCGCGAAATTGCTGCCAGCGGCGCTGATTAATCGGATTGGTTTTAAAAGTCTGCCAAGCTTGCATTAACTACGCCCCGCAAAGTTAATTCGTGGATCAATCAAGGTGTAGGAGATGTCGGTGACAAGCTTCAAGATCAGCCCGACTAAGGTAAACAGATACAAGGAGCCAAAGATCACCGGATAATCTCGGTTCACCACCGACTCAAAACCAAGCAGACCTAAGCCATCAAGGGAAAAAATCACCTCAATCAGCATCGAGCCCGTTAAAAAAATACCGATCAATGCAGCTGGCATCCCCGCCAACACCAACAACATCGCATTACGAAAAATATGGCCATATAGCACGCGTTTTTCACTGCAACCTTTCGCCTTCGCCGTGACCACATACTGTTTGGCTATCTCGTCTAAGAAAGCGTTCTTCGTCAACATGGTTAAAGCAGCAAAACTGCCAATCACCGAGGCGGTAACGGGCAAGGCAAGATGCCAAAAGTAATCAGCAATTTTGCCCATCAGACTCAGCTCAGCAAAATTATCTGACGTTAAGCCTCGCAGTGGAAACCAACTAAAATAAGTGCCTCCTGCAAACACCACAATTAACATAATGGCAAATAAAAAGGCCGGAATCGCGTAGCCTATGATCACTACAGTGCTTGTCCAAACATCAAACCCCGAATTATGGCGGGAGGCCTTTTTGATCCCTAGGGGGATAGAAATCAAATACACCAACAAGGTGGTCCAAAGCCCTAAGGAAATGGACACGGGCATTTTTTCCAGCAGCAAATCCGTGACCTTGATATCGCGGTAAAAACTGTCTCCAAAGTCAAATCGTGCATAATTCCAAAGCATCAAGAAGTAGCGCTCGATTATCGGTTTATCAAACCCATATTGACGCTCCAGTTGAGCAATAAACTCAGGATCAATCCCCTGCGCACCGCGATATTGGCTTTGCGATGAATGGCTAACCAGTTCACTGCCATCTCCGGTTCCCATACGATTAGTCGCATCACCAGACAAGCCTTGCACTTTAGCTATCGCTTGCTCAACGGGCCCGCCCGGTGCCACCTGAACTAAGAAAAAGTTGATAGTCATAATGCCAATCAAGGTCGGGATCATAAGCAGTAATCGACGAAAAATATAACTATGCATCTCTTTCTCCCACGCTCAGGGCGATGTCTATTTCCGTTAAGTGATTACTCAACCTTCACCTCCTGTTTCGCTCCCTTATACCACCAAGTATCTAACCCAATATCATAAAGCGGCTGAGTATGGGGGCGTGAAAATCTATCCCAATAAGCAATACGGTGATAAGGGCTGTACCACTGTGGCACCACAAAGTGCAATTGGCGCAATACCCTATCGAGGGCTTGAGTGTGTAATACTAAATCGGCACGATTTTGCGCTGCAATGAGTCCTTCAACTAATTGATCGACCACCGGGTGACATAACCCCGCATAATTTCGAGACCCTGGCGTATTGGCCGCCTCACAACTCCAATATAAAGGCTGCTCATTACCCGGCGAGCTGGACTGCCCCTGACGTAAGGTTGTGATATCAAAATCAAAACTATTGAGACGATTGATGTACTGTGAAATATCCACCAAGCGGATCTCGGTAGCAATGCCGATGCGACTTAAATTTCGTCGAAATGGCTGAATAATCCGTTCAAACCCTTTGTCATAGACTAAAAACTCAAAGGATAACTGCTCTCCTTTCGCATCGAGTAAGCGCCCCCCCTTGAGCTCATAACCCGCCTCGGTTAACAGCGCAACAGCTTGGCGCATTTGCGTTCGAATATTACCATCTCCAGCGGTTTTGCTTGGACGGTAGGCCGGAGCAAAGACGTCAGCAGGCAGTTCATCTCGATAGGGAGTCAAGATCCCTCGCTCCCCTTCACTTGGATAGCCCTTCGCAGCCAGTTCAGAATTAGCAAAAAAACTATCACCTCGGGTATAAGCTTGATAAAAAAACTGTCGATTTAACCATTCAAAATCAAACATCAGCCCAATGGCTTCGCGCACCTGTCGAGATTTGAACTTGTCACGACGTAAGTTAAAAAAGAACCCCTGCATCCCTTGCGGGTTCGCATCCTTGAGTTGTTCTTTGATAATTTGGCCTTGTTCAAATACCTTGCCTGTGTATCCCGTTGCCCAATTCTTAGCGGAATACTCTTGATGAAAATCAAACACCCCCGCCTTAAATGCCTGAAAGGCTACCGTGGTATCACGGAAATAATCAAAGCTCAGTTGCTCAAAGTTATGACGACCTAGATTCACATTGAGATCCTTCGCCCAATAGTCTTCCACACGGCGATAAACCACTTTTCTTCCCGCATCAAAGGAATCAATTCTATAGGGTCCCGAGCCGAGAGGGATCTGCAAGCTGGATTTTGAGAAATCGTGTTGCTGCCAATAATGCTTAGGCAAAATCACCAGTTGACCCAAAATGAGCGGTAATTCACGGTTGTCACCGGGTTTGAGATCAAAACGAACTTGATGTGGATCTAAGGCGATGACCCCATCCACCCCCGCATAATAGGATTTGTAATGAGGCGCCCCTTGCTCAATGAAGGTATTAAAACTAAACACCACGTCTTCACTGGTAATGGGGTGACCATCATGAAAACGTGCTTTTGGATTAAGCCAAAACGTCACTGAGCTATAATCTGGCGCCACTGCAATGCCATTAGCAATAAGGCCATACTTAGTGAACGCCTCATCAGCCGACGGCTGCATTAGGGTGTCATAAATCAGGCTCACCCCATCAGCTGGCGTGCCTTTGACGATGAACGGGTTGAACGAATCAAAGGTGCCTCGGCCAGCACGCTTAAAAACGCCCCCTTTTGGCGCCTTAGGGTTGACGTAATCGAAATGTTTAAAACCGGCGGGATATTTCACGTCACCATGCATGGCAATCGCATGCTTAGCCTGTTCTGGCAGCGGGTTTGCCAATGAAGTGACTACAAAAAGAAAGTTAACCCAGATAAAGCACCAAAGACAAGCTAATTTTCTCATCAACTCACAACCTCAAACCATGCTTAACATATTGAAAAACAAAACGTAGCATAGAGGTTAGCGGTTATTGTCAAATTCAACAAGAGCCAATCTGTGAAGAATGATCACCCCTTTAACCAAAGCGCGGGTTGTCACCGCCCCATAAGATACAAAATCCATGGTTATCGCCATTGAACTTAGTAAACTTTATCCTAACAAAATGCTTCAACTTGTTTCTTGGCGTTTTTTTGCATCGCTTTTATATGCTCTTTATTGAATTTGTTGCCCTTCCACTCATAATTGCCACTGGTAATCATTTGCGAGCTAAACTTGAGTTTGCGTTTAGCCCCTCGGCACATGTCACTACTCATCATATTGGCGGCATCTTGGCTTGAATAGTCGGTATCAGGGGAGGCGTGAGCAGCGGTTTTGATGTCGATAGGATCGGCTTTAATCACATTGGTCGTGGAGACATCAAACTGCTTAGCATTAGCATCAATTCTAGGGGTAGCACTGTAGTGCACCGTACCATTCGCATCGGTCCAAGTGTATATTTTACCCGCAAATACAGGTGCACTAAGCAAGCCAACAAACAATAAAAGCGATTTGAGCTGCATATAACCGTCCTTGTCACACTCAATCAAGATTGGAGGCGCCAGTTTATCAGAAAACCGACAAAATCAAATAAAGATAAACAAAAGTTGCGACAAACGGTGACAACAGCGACATAAACTGTCACTGTTGTTTCGATTAGATGGTTTTTAAGCGCTTGACATAGCGAACTATTGCATCGCCAGTAATGGGTTTGCTAGCCAAGTAACCTTGATAAAAATTACATTCTTGTTTTTGCAAAAATTCCAATTGCTGGCGCGTTTCTGCGCCTTCTGCGGTCACACTGAATCCCATGTGTTTGGCGAGCGCCAACACCGCTTCAACTATCGCCATATCCCGTGTATCACGCGGGATATCGCGGATAAATGAACGGTCAATCTTGAGTTCATCGGCAGGTAAACGCTTAAGGTATGACAGCGATGAATACCCTGCCCCAAAATCATCCACCGAAAAGCTAATGCCTTTATCTTTTAATAAGGTCATTTTGCGAATGGTTTCTTCTGCATGCCCAAGCACCACTGACTCGGTGATTTCTAAGTTCAGATGGCTTGGCTCCATCCCCGATAACCTAAGGGCCTCTTCCACCTGCTCAACAAAATCTGGGTGGTGGAACTGTTTCGCGCTGACATTAACCGCAATTTGCGGTAAATGGATGTCTTGCTCAACCCAACGCATATATTGTTTACAAGACTCTACTAAGACCCAGTACCCAATTTCGATGATTAAATCACTTTCTTCAGCAATAGGAATAAACTCAACGGGGCTCACCATCATCTTTCCTTCAGGCTGCCAGCGGATCAGTGCTTCGACCCCAACTATTTCCCCAGTGCTAACCATGTGCTGCGGCTGAAAATGTAACAATAACTCATTCTTTTCAATGGCTGAGCGTAGCGCATTATGTATGGTCAAGCGTTTATCGGCCTGCTTTTGCATGCCAATATCAAAGAACATCAAGGTTTTACGCCCGGCAGACTTAGCTTGATACATGGCTGTGTCGGCCTGTTTTAGTAAGTCACTCGCGCTTTGTTTTTTGCCCGGGAACAGGGTAATACCGACACTGGCGCCAATATGAAGGGTTTGCTCGCCATAGTGATAAGGCGCGGAGACGATTTGGATCAAGCGCTCACCCACAATATTGGCTTGCTGCTCTGCGTGCGGTGGATTTTCAGAAAGGTCAGGTAATAGCAAGACAAACTCATCCCCGCCAAGGCGCGCCAATATATCATCGTCACGGATCATATTACGTAAACGACTGGCAACCTGCTCTAAAATCCAGTCACCGGCAGCGTGGCCAAGAGAGTCATTAATGGTTTTGAAATGGTCTAGGTCGATAAACAGTAACGCCCCCACCATATTATTGGCTCGGGCTTGTTCAAAGGCATCCGATAAACTCTCAAGCAGCATACGCCGATTCGGTAAACCGGTCAGCTCATCATAATAAGCGAGGTTCTCAATACGTTTTTCCGCCGCTTTTCGCTCCGACATATCCTCAAAACAAATCACATAATGGGTCACATTACCTTCATCATCCCGCACCGAGGTAATGGTTTCCCATTGCGGGTAAAGCTCGCCATTTTTACGTAAACGCCAACATTCACCGCTCCACTTACCCTCTTCATCGAGTTTTTGTGAAAGGGAAATATCTTGGTCACTGCGGCGCTCACCATTTAATATACTGATATCTTGGCCTGCAACCTCATCGGCACTGTAGCCCGTAATTTCGGTAAAAGCATGATTAACACGCAGGATCAGTGCGTTAGGGTCGGCAATAATGATGCCTTCATTGGTTTCAAATGCCACTGCCGACAGCTTCATTTGTGCTTCATCTTGTTTACGCACCAATTCAGCTGACGCCCTGACCGAAAACGTATTCAATAGCGCTTTAACATTGGCATCATCGACAATCACATCGTCGGTCATTAACACTAAATAGCCGATGATTTGCTCTCGTCCATTGTGCAATGGCCAAGCAACGTAACCTTCTACTTGCCAATCAACAAACTCACCACAGTCAGGAAAATACTTCTTAACCTCTTTTTTAAATATTTGCGGCCCCGCTTCACTCACCCTTTCACAGGGTGAGCCCGCGGTATAAAAAATCATGCTTTGTTGCATTTCGCCATCTTCAACCATGGCCAAGGTGCGTGCGGTGTAATCCGATTCGATTTCACACAACATCACCGTGCGCATTTTTAATGCCTTTGCAAGCTCGGCCACTAAGGCATTAAAAAAGCTTTGACCGGTTTGTGCAGAAATCGCACTAGAAATAACGTCTATTAACCCTTCACGTTGTAAGCGCGCTTTTTCTTGTTGCCCGCGCTGTGCCATTTCCATCACGCGGGCCGCCAATGCGGCTGCAGATTTTAAAAATGCTTGTTCGTCAATACTCCATTGGCGAACCTTGCCTGCAACTTGGCATAAGATAACCCCTTTGACCACCCCTTCGGCAACAATGCTCCCTTGCATACTCGAGCGAATATGCTCTGGTACTTCTAAACTTTGCGAATGGGGGGCATAGGCCATCTCGCTAGAGACAATAATTTTGCTCTCCATCACCGAAGCAAAAAATGCAGGATGGTCTTGGTGCAATAACACTTCACCCAATTTGCCAAAGCCGTCGCCCAAATACTCAACACAAGTTAGCGATGTTAATGTCTCGTTTGCCATCCAAAAGCTAACATGACGTAATTTAAACAACTCGAATAAGTGCCTTGCCAAGTGAGCAAAGAAATTAGCACTGTCGCCTTGGCTCAAGGCTGGATCCGTGGCCAAGTGCAACAACATATCATTTTGGCGTTGGCGCTGTTCATTTGCGCTGCGGTAGAGGGTTTGCTCTGTGGTGGTAGCCAGGATACATGGCTTACTTAAATCATCTAAAATCGGGGTACTTAAAGTGGTGACTACCCAAAACTCCTCACCATCGGGGGCTATCATTCGGTATTCCATCGGGGCGGGCGCTTCCCCTCGCCATGCTTCATCGAGAAAAACCCGAAATGCGGCGCGATCTTCAGGACAAACAAACTCAATCAAACGCTGGCTGGTTAGTTCTACTTGCCCGGCTACCTTTTGCATCTTGGTCGAGTTGCAGCCTTGAAACACTATCCTGTCTTGGCCGACATCCCAATACCAAAAAACACTTTGTCCTTCATAGGGATTAGCATCAGACCGAGACTCAACCAGTTTCGCTCTGGCTAAAGGCAGCTCAGGAGAATCAAGTTGATGGGCTTCTTCGGCATCGGTCGCCTTTTTCGTAAATATCCCTTTAAACATATATCAAATAGCTTGAACTCAATTGGTGTGAATACAACATGATAACTTAGGTTTCTCCCCATTTCGTTATGTTTACGGCGAACATTTGATAAATTTGATTTGTAAAATCGAGGAGCATCGCTGCGATGACGATGAGATAGAATAACAGCACGGGCGTCACATCAACGGCACCCCCGTTGCCTAACCCAGGCTGCTTATCTGTTCAATATTGCTATAGGGCGTAGTCGAAAACAAGCAAAAATCCGGATTAATTAAGCATAAACTCGCCTAGATCATAAATTTAATCGATAGAAATTCCCTTAAGCAAAAGACCGATCAAAATCACATTTTTATTTCTAAAAAATCGTAATCTGAAACAGAACCAAAGCAAAAAAAGACAATCAGGGGCGTTATTTATGACTATAGAAATCACAAGTAAACACATGACTATCACTACCCCAATGCGTGAAAAAATCACGGCTCGTTTTGACCGATTAGAAAAGATGCAGATCCCCCTTATCAAGCCGCATTTCATCATTACTCAGGAGCCAAAAGGATTCAAAATTGAAGCGGCCATCGGCATTCCAAACGGTGATTTGTTTGCCACCGCCAGTCACGACGATCTTTATGTGGCCATCAACAAATTAGGACAAAAATTAGAAAAACAACTGCATAAACACGTCGACAAACCCAATGCACAGCGTTCAAGTGCCCATAAGCGCGCCGTTGAGGAACAAGAAGAGGTTGCCGCTTAAAACGCAGTTGGTAAAACCGCTCAAAATCGCCATAATAAACCTCCCCCTTGGGGAGGTTTTTTTATTCAGGAAAATGTATGGCCAGTTTAGATTTAGAAGAAATTAGACGCACGATCACCGAACTCGATAGTCAATTATTAACCTTGTTAGCCAAACGCAAAGCGATCGCGTTAGATGTGGCGCGCAGTAAGCAAGCCAATCCAAGGCCAGTTCGAGACGAAGAGCGCGAGCAAGCCTTATTAGCCCGGCTCATAACACAAGGTAAAGCCCTCGGCCTAGACGCCCACTACATCACCGAAATATACCACACCATCTTAGAAGATTCGGTGCGCTCGCAGCAGGTCTACTTACAGCAGCTAGTCAACCCAGAGTCGACCATGGCACAAACTAAACTGGCCTATGTGGCAGACAGTGAAAGCCTTTTTGCGGGACAAAAATACTTAAACCGTCAAGGCAAAGCCTTGGTTGAATGGCCTTGTAAACATTTCAAACAAACCATACATGAAGTTGAACACGGCAATGCTGACTTAGGGATTCTTCCCATCGAAACTACCAGCGCGGGCAGCATCAACGAAGTCTATGATTTACTCCAGCACACCAGCTTATCTATTGTGGGTGAAATTGTATTAGATACGGAATATGGGCTTTATGCGCCTGAGGGAGTCACCCTACCTCAACTGACAACCATTTACTGCACACCACAAATAGCGCAGCAGTCGAGTCAATTTCTGCAACAGCTAGAACAAGTCAGCTTAGTGTATTGCCACAACAGCAGCGAAGCCCTAGATAAAGCGCAGCAAAATAGCCATGGCGCTGTGATTTGCAGCCGTCAACAGCCTCAAGTTGAATCCTTAGCCCTACTGCAAGCCCCTGTCACCAATCAACAAGATAATTTAAGTCGCTATATCTTGATCGCACGCCAAGCCATTAAAGTGACCAGTCAGATCCCAGCCAAAACCACCTTGGTTTTAGCAACGGGGCAAAGCGCAGGGGCCCTGCTCAATGTGTTAAGTGTATTTAAGCAATACAATCTCATCCTGACTAAGTTGGAATCGCGCCCTATTCAAGGAAACCCTTGGGAGGAGATGTTTTATATCGACTTAGCCGCAAACCTAGACGCGCCAGCCATGCAACAAGCTCTAAGTGAAATCACGCCGCAAACGCAATACTTAAAAGTGTTAGGTTGCTACCCCAGCAATGAGGTAAAAGCCACACAAGTCCCAGTAGCCGAGCTAGCAAAGATCCATCATCAAGGTGAAGCTCAGTCTCAACAATCGGCCCCAAAAGCCCATGCTGACTTAAGCCATACGCTAGGATATCAACTACTCGCTAATGTCACCCTAGGCGACCAAGAGGAATTTGCCCCAGCGGCCCAAAAGCTAAAAAATGCAGGCGTGCAAGGCGTGCTCCTTCATTTTAACGCCCCCCTAAGCAACCAAGGGCTAATGCAACATTGGCAAACTTGTCAACGACAAGCAAAAGCACTCAACCTTTCCCTGATACTGCCGGTCAAACAGCTTGGTGAAGTTGCGATAGCGGCTAAGTACGCCGATATGCTCTACCTCGCTGGCGAACAAATGCATCATGTTGAACTACTAGAGCAGGTCGGTCGTCAGCATCGCCCAGTTATCTTGTGCCGCGCCACCACAACCGACAACGACAATTGGCTAAGCAGTGCATCCACCATCATGGAGCAAGGTAACCAGCAGGTCATTTTGTGTGAACAGGGCTACTACCAAAGCGACGTCAGCCAACTAAACTTAACACAAACCTGCCGCTTAAAGGCCCAAACTCAGTTGCCTATTCTTGTTCACCCCCTAGGCACCATTGCTAAAGATGAATTACTATTGTTAAATAAAGACTTAATTGCGTTAGGCTTAAGTGGCACTATCATAGATAGCGATGCCAATGAAATACCGAAGCTAGAAAAGTTAGGGGCCCTAAGCAAGCTGATAGATCAGGCCTAAACACTCAATACAGGAGAGTCAATTGTGCAAGTCAACCAATTATGGCACCGCCTCAGAGCGCAAGCCCTTATTGCCTCTTCTGTCTTCCTTGGTCTGGCTTGGTCTGCTCCCTTGGCTGCCAGTGAGCCACAACAAGCAAACTGCATAGATAAGCTGTCCTATCAACTTAGCTATAAAGGCAGTAAGGTAGGCCATGTTAACCGTCAGCAAGTTTGGCAGGACGGCATGATCAAGGCTTCCACCTCCGGTAAGGTTTCTTTTTTAATGTTCAAGTTTCGCGGCGTGCATCAAGCAACCGTGCAGTGGAACCAAATACAAAACCGATATTTAACTCGAGCGTATGAGCAAGATGTAAAAGGGTTAAGTACCACGTCCATTCAAACGACCTTCAGTGCAAATGGGCTAACCAGCAAGTTAACCTTAAATGGTGAAACCACAGATTACGCCGATCTAGAGCACCCCATTGTTGATTTTGAAGCCATCTCGCTGCAAATGCGCCATTATGTGATGGCCCAAAACCGTGATGAGTTTGATTTTGTGCTGCAAAAAAGTGATGAAACCAGCCGCTACTTCTTTCAAGCTCAAGGCGAAGAAACCATTAAGGTTAACGGCAAAGAAATCAAGGCTATCAAGATCAGCCAAGTGCGCAAAAAAGATCGAAAACTGCACCTGTGGTTTGCCCCTGAGCTAAACTATCAGCTGGTCAAAGGCAGCTACAAACGTAAGATCATCGACATCGAAGCCGAACTCACTGAGCACAAATTGGAATGCCAGAGCGAGGAGCCCAAAGTGGAAAGCTAAAATAAGTGGAAAGCTAAAAAAAGGAGCCTAGGCTCCTTTTTTCATACTTTAATTTTGTTTATTTGTCGTCTTGATAGTGTCGACTGTCATGGGCTTGCTGCAACAGCGCCTTACTTTCTTTCATAAACAGCTGGGCATAATCGCCAAACCATTCACTAACGCGATTAAATGACGCCACAAAACCCGCCTTATCGCCGGCTTCAAGTAACTTAACCGACTCACCTAAAGAATCATGATACGAATGGATCATGTTCAGGTTATCTGGATTAGCCATAATTATATCAGCGTAAAGTTCAGGATCTTGGGCAAACAAGCGTCCCACCATGGCCAGCTCTAAACGATAGATAGGCGATGAAAGCTCAAGTAACTGCTTCACATCGGCATCCACCGCCGCTAAATGTACGCCATAGGCATAACTGGTAAAGTGGCGCAGAGCTTGAATCAAGGTCATGGCCTCATCATGCGCCTGTGCCGAGGTTGGATACAAACGCGCACCCCAGATCTGCATTTGGGTGATCAGCCATTGATATTGCTCACTGCCGCGGCCATCACAATACGCGATAACCTGCTTAGCAAAGCTAGAAATATCTGGGCCAAACATAGGGTGCAATCCCACCACAGGACCGGCATGAGCGGCAAGCATGGCTTGCAGCGGACCCGATTTAGTACTGGTGATATCGGCCAGAACACAATCTTGCGGCAACTGAGTTAACTTAGCGATTGTGGCTTCGGTTACCTCAATGGGCACTGCAACTATCACTAAGCCAGCTTGACTTAGCAAATCATCGGCTTTGTGCCAATCATCCTTATCAAGAATTTCAACGCGATAACCCGAGAGGCGCAGCATTTTAACAAACAGCTTACCAAGCTGACCGCCACCGCCGATGACCACGGCATAACGTAAATCCGGATTAACGGTTTTAAACCCCGTGTCGTTTTCACTGGCATAAGATTCACGCATGGTGCGGCGCAACACATCTTCAATCAGATCCGGCGGCACGCCTTTGTTTTCAGCTTCTTCACGACGCTTAGCGAGCATGGCCGCTTCACGATCCGGCGCGTAAATCGGCAGGCCATGCTCACTTTTGACCTCACCAACCTTATGCACCAAATCTAATCGACGCGCCAGTAGATCAACGAGTTGTTGATCCACTTCATCAATTTGATGGCGCAAATTATCTAATGGATGCGACATACAGCTACCTATTACTTAGCCAAACGCGCTTGCAGCGGCGCGGCCAAATTATCATGGGTTTTCTTCAGCAGCTCGGCCGTGGTATCCCAATCAATACACGCATCGGTCACCGACACGCCATATTGCATTTGATCACGCGGTAAATCCGCGCTTTGATTACCCGCATTGATGTGACTTTCGATCATCACACCGATGATAGAGCGGTTACCCGCTTGAATTTGGCCGATCACGTTGTCACACACCTTAGGTTGTAACTCGTGATTTTTGCTTGAGTTAGCATGGCTACAATCCACCATAATGGCAGGACGCAGACCCGCTTTCTCCATTTCTTGCTCGGCTAATGCCACATTAACCGAATCATAGTTTGGCTGCTTACCACCACGTAAAATCACGTGGCCATCTGGGTTACCTTGGGTTTGTAGCAAGGCTACTTGGCCTTCTTGGTTGATGCCCATAAAACGGTGAGACGCCGCTGCCGATTGCGCCGCATTAATCGCGGTGGCTAAGCTGCCGTCGGTCCCGTTTTTAAAGCCCACTGGCATAGATAAACCACTGGCCATTTCACGGTGTGTTTGTGATTCTGTGGTGCGCGCACCAATTGCCGACCAGCTGAATAGCTCGGCTAAGTATTGTGGGCTGATAGGATCGAGGGCTTCGGTCGCAACCGGCAGCTCTAATTCCGCAATCCAAGCCAATAATTCACGGCCTAGGTGCAAACCGGTTTCAACATCGAATGAGTTATCCATATGTGGGTCATTGATAAAGCCTTTCCAACCAACTGTGGTCCGCGGCTTCTCAAAATAGACACGCATTACAATATACAAGGTGTCTTTATATTCTTCATGCAATTTTTTCAAACGATAGGCATATTCTTTAGCTGCGTCTAGGTCATGGACGGAACAAGGACCACAGACGATAAGCAAACGATGATCTTTACCATGGATGATATTTGAGATGGTGGTGCGTGCATCTTGTACGAATTGCAGCGCCTTCTCAGATACTGGTAATTTGGCTTTTAGCTCGGCTGGTGTGATCAGCACTTGTTCTGAAGAAATATGAACGTTATTTAAACTGTCTTTTTGCATGATAAACCCACTATTTATGATATCGAATTGAAGTTTGAAGTCTCGGGCTTTGTTATTGTTAACCCTTACTTCGCCTATCGTTTGACCAATTCCGACATTGGTCAGCTTAGCTAAATCGGCACAGGCCGAGATGACAAAATACCAATCAATCCCTGATTTGCAAGCCAGTTTTCGTTTTTATCATGTTTATTCATCATATCGGGCTATATAAGCAGCAGATAAAGTGGGACAAGATAGTTTTTTATGCGGGTTAGCTAACATAGTTACACGCAAAGCTATTGTAATATCTAATAAACACAGATAAGTCCCCTTTTTACCTATTTAGCCCTTTCGCTGGGCTAAGTCTGACAGGACAGCACACCATGGCCCTTATCATTTCACTGATCCAACAGCTCAGCGTATTTTTGGTGATCGCGTACCTGTTTAGTAAAACACCGATTTTTAGGCCCTTAGTGTCTATTTCCGTCTCTTTGCCTCATAAAGTGGTTATTTACTTTGTATTTAGTGGCTTTTGTATCATGGGTACCTATTTTGGCTTAGAGGTACAAGATGCCATCGCTAACACCCGAGCGGTTGGCGCGGTATTAGGCGGGTTACTTGGCGGGCCTGTGGTAGGCTTTTTGGTCGGCCTGACCGGTGGTATACATCGCTATAGTCTGGGCGGCTTTACCGATTTGGCCTGCATGATCTCCACCACCTTAGAAGGCCTGATGGGCGGGTTATTGCACCTTTACTTAGTGAAAAAACGCAATATCGAAGGCTTATTTAGCCCTTGGCTGGCTTTTTTTATTACCTTGGCCGCTGAAGCCGTGCAAATGGGGGTCATTTTATTAATCGCCAAACCGTTTGACCAAGCCCTTGCTTTAGTCACCCTTATTGCCCCGCCCATGCTGATTGCCAATGCGCTAGGCGCAGCGCTATTTATGCATATGATCCGCGACCAAAAGGCCATGTTTGATAAGTTTTCCAGTGCCTTTTCGGCCAAAGCCATGCTGATTGCCGATCGCACCGTAGGCATTGCCGCCAAGGGATTAAATCAAGCCAGCGCAGAAAAAATAGCCAATATTCTCTTAGAAGAAACCAAGGTTGGAGCCGTCGCGGTCACCGATAAACAACGCGTATTAGCCTTTACCGGCATCGGCCACCAGCATCATGTGGTTGGCCGTGCCATCTGCTCCGGCCTCACCCTAGAGGCCATTAATAACAACAAGGTGGTGTTTGCCGATGGCATTAATATCCCCTATCGATGCAGCATAGACAAAAACTGCAAATTGGGCTCGGCCATTGTCATTCCTCTGCGCATTGGTGATGGTGAGGTAGTGGGCACCATCAAACTCTACGAACCCAAACACAAGTTATTCCTTAATATAAACAAAACCTTAGGTGAAGGCATCGCCAAGCTGCTGTCCAGCCAAATCTTATTTGGTCAGTTTTTAGAGCAAAAACGCCTGTTAACAGAATCTGAGCTCAAGTTGATCCACGCCCAAATCAACCCACACTTTTTGTTTAACGCCCTTAACACCATCAGCGCCGTCACCCGCAGCGACCCCGACAAGGCGCGCGACTTACTGCTGAACTTATCGCACTTTTTCCGTAAAAACCTCAAGCGCAGCGCCGATATCACCAGCTTAGATGAAGAACTAAAGCACGTGGAATCCTATCTAACCATAGAGCGCGCCCGCTTTGGCGATCGCTTAACGGTTGAAATAGACATCCCAGACACCTACCGCAGCCTGATACTGCCTTGTTTTACCTTGCAGCCCATTATCGAAAATGCCATCAAACATGGCACATCGCACTTGCTTGAGGCCGGTGTTATCAAGGTCTCAATACAACCCCATACCACACATTTATGCCTGTGTGTCACCGATAATGCCGGCTTGTATCAAGCAACAAAAGTAAGGGATGAAGAGTCGGGGTTGGGCTCAGATATCGTCGACAAACGCATCAAAAGCCAATTTGGCCCCGACTACGGCCTTACTATAGAGTGTGAGCCTAACGTCACCACTAGGGTCAATATTCGCTTGCCACTGCCAACCCAAACATCAACCCAAGCCTCAGCCAAGGAGCTAAATCCATGATCCGCTATCTGATTATCGATGATGAGCCACTGGCTCGTGATGAATTAAACTATTTAATGCAAGGCGAAGCCGACTTTGAATGTGTCGGCATGGCAGGTAACGCCATTGAAGCCTTAGCGTTAGTCAATAAACTCAAGCCAGATCTTATCTTCTTAGATATTCAGATGCCCAAAATCACCGGCTTAGAGCTGGCCGCCATGCTAGATGAGGTGCACCTGCCGCGCATCGTGTTTGTCACCGCTTTCGATGAATTTGCCGTTAAAGCCTTTGAGGAAAAAGCGTTTGACTACATTTTAAAGCCTATAGCCAGCACCAGATTGCACCAAACCTTACAGCGCCTTCGTCAAGATTGCTCTCCTAAAACCATCAGCTTCAATACAACCGAATCCCTCAATGTACTGCCTTGCTATTTTCAGCAAACCATACGTTTGATCGCCTTAAATGAAGTGGAATACGTCCTGAGCGATCATTGCGGCATTCATGTGATCACCGCCGCAGGGCAAAGCCATACTCAATTAACCCTAAAAACCTTAGAGCAAAAAACCCCGCTGCTGCGCTGTCATCGCCAATACCTGATTGCCGAGCACGCCATCAAAGAGATCCAACTACACGACAACGGCAACGCCGACATCATCACGCCCTCAGGCCATAAGGTCCCCGTCAGCCGGCGTTATTTAAAAAGCATCAAGCAACATTTTGGATTGCAATAAAGAGGTCGCACTGCAAGCCCTTCTAACAATGACAACAGACACTTGGTTTACATAAAGAAGTATTTTCTTTCCCGTGACACTTTCCCTCCTGCCATAGCTCAGCGCATTAGACCACCAGATTAACTCACTCGGCTTAACACATGCTTTGCATGTCGTCGTGAAAGCGCTCACGAAGCCGTTAGCAATAACTCAGCTCTTGAACTAAATTGAACAATAAACAGAGAAAGTATGGGATATGACAGCTTCCACTTGGGCCGAACAATATTGCACACAATCCTCTTCGCTGATGATGTTATATCAGCCTGAGTCTCACTACCTTTGTCAAAGCAAACCCCTTAAGGCCGAACTGACAAGAGGCGCAGTCGATATCCAGCGCTTCCTGGAGAAACTTGACGCCAGTGAATTATTGCAACCCGACTTTACCGCTCTTTCCCTACAACTGGACAAGGTAAGTCACATTGATGGCCTTTACTTGTATGAGTTAAGCCATGCTGACCATGAAACGACAGAAAGTTGGCAAATGTTTGCCAACACCATGTCTCGATTGCATGAAATCATGCTTAGACTCAGTCAAGTAGATTCATTAGAACAACTGTACAAACAAGCCATTATTGAGGCACAAAAGCACCTTTATCTCGATAGATTAGCCATCTTTCTATTAGACCCCGAAACCAATGAAATGGTCGGCACATGGGGCACAGATGAAGATGGTCAGGTAAAAGATGAAACCCAGTTTCGAGGACCGATACCCGAAGCCCCTTGGGTAGAAATGACCTTGGCTTCCAAGGAGCATGTGGAAGTGTGGGAAAATGTTGACTTACTTTACTACAACAAGGTGGTAGGCAAGGGCTGGAACGCCATGGCGGCCATGTGGGATGGAGATAAGCCCATCGGCTGGATAGCATGCGATAATTTAGTACATAAACGCCCCATGCAACCCTGGCTAAAGGAAATAATAGGCCAGTTTGGCCAATCCCTTGGCCACACCTTGGTCCGCTATAACTATTTAAATGAGTTAAAACACGTTAATGAAAACCTTGAAGCCTTGGTCATCGAGCGCTCATCTCAGTTAAAACACAAGATCGAATTGCTCGAGCAAACGCAATCTGAATTGGTCGAGTCAGAAAAATTAGCTTCACTAGGAGGGTTAGTGGCGGGGGTTTCTCATGAAGTTAACACCCCCTTGGGGATTGGCGTCACCGCGGCATCACACCTCGTCGTACAAGCAAAACAAATCCAAGGCTTGTACCAAAATAAAACCATGAAAAAGTCGGATTTGGAAACCTATTTTAGCTACACCTTAGAAACAGGTGAAATAATAGAAAACAACCTACAACGTGCCAGTGAGCTCATCAAAAGCTTTAAGCAGCTCGCTGTTGACCAGTCCATCGATGCCACCTTTGATATCAATATGAAAGAGTTAGTCGATAATATTCAAAACAGCTTTCATCACAAATTCAAAAATCGCCCCATCTCTTTTATCAACCATATTGATGAAGGGGTCATCTTCCACGCTTGCTCCAGTAAACTCAATCAGATACTCACTAATTTAGTCAACAATTCGTTAGTACATGGCTTTGACGACGGCCACCAAGGCACCATAGAAGTCAACGCAGCCATTGAGAGCGGCCAACTACACCTAAGTTATTTTGATACGGGCACAGGGGTGAGTGATGACATTCTAAGCAAACTTTTTGAACCCTTTTTTACAACCAAAAGGGGCAAAGGTGGGACAGGACTGGGGTTAAACATCGTATACAACATCATTCGCAAAATGGATGGAAAGATTGAATTGCACCATATGCAACCATCAGGTTTACGTGCAGATATCTATTTACCCGCAGAGGATTAGCCATGAACGATGAACTTTTCAGTGATGATTTTTTCGCCGATGAAGATGACAACCAAGTAAGCACATATCCCCCTTGGAATGTGTTGATTGTGGATGATGAAGAAGAAATACACAAGGTAACGAAACTGGCATTGACTGGCGTTGAGTTTGAGAACCGTCCTCTTCATTTTATCAGTGCTTATTCAGGCAAAGAGGGGCAACTTGCCTTTCAAGAACACAGTGATATCGCCATGGTGTTGCTCGATGTTGTGATGGAAAATGAACATGCTGGATTAGATTTAGCGAAATGGATCCGCGAAGACTTCCACGATCATAATGTGCGAATTGTCCTTAGAACCGGGCAACCGGGGCAAGCTCCAGAAACGTCCGTGATCCGCGATTACGACATTAATGACTACAAGGCAAAAACCGAGCTGACCGCGCAAAAGCTCTTTACCACCACCATGACAGCGCTGCGTGCTTATCAACACATTATGATTTTAGAGCACAGTAAAGTGGGCATGGAACAAGTCGTTAAGGCAACAAAAAATGTAATGGACAAACAAGGGTTTGTTGCATTTACCAAAGCGGCCTTAGAACAAATTGTCACCCTTATTAATGTAACAGACACCTTACTGCTTGATTTAACAAAGCAAGTTTTTGAGACAGACATAAACCGCCGCTCCATTCTCACCATTTGCGGCACAGGTAAGTTTGCCCAAGAAGAGCAACAACAACACAGCACCACAACCCTGCCATTTGCCGAGCTTATTGAGCGAGCAATCACAACTCGCCGCACTATTTTCGAAGAGCAAGAATTACTTATCTACTGCCAAAGCGCTCACTATGCCATGGCTTTTTATATTCAAGTGGACACCTCACTTGAAGCCCTTGATAAACATTTACTAGAAGTATTCACCGAAAATTTAGTGGTCGGCCTTAAAAACATCGACCTAAACGATCAGATGAAAAAGGCTCAGCGTGAAGTCATTTATCGCCTGACCGAAGTGGTAGAAAGTCGCTCAAATGAAACCGGATTTCATGTCAAACGTGTTGCACGTTACTGCGAGTTACTCGCCCAACTATATGGGTTATCGGAAGAAGATTGTGAGACCATTTTATTTGCTTCCCCTTTACATGATATAGGTAAAGTGGGGATCCCTGACAGGGTGTTAAATAAACCGGCCAAGTTCAATGATGAAGAATGGGCCTTAATGCAAACCCATGCCGAAAAAGGCCAGCAAATGCTTATGGGCTCTCATTTAACACTGCTTGATGCGGGCGCCATCATCGCGGGAACACACCATGAAAGATGGGATGGCCAAGGTTACCCACAGGGGCTTTCTGGCACCGATATTCCTATATTCGGCCGCATTTGTGCCTTGGCAGATATCTTTGATGCCCTTTGTTCAAAACGGATCTACAAAGAGCCATGGAGCATTGAATCGGTATTTGAGTATATTGAGCAAGAATCAGGAAAATTCTTCGAGCCCTTACTTGTTTCCTTACTACTAGACAATCGTGACAAGTTTTTAGCCATTAGAGAAGAGCTGACGGATGAATAAGTAGCTCTCTTCAACATTAAACCTGTAATCCATTGTTAAGTAACCGTTGCTTAACATGCTGGTCGATTGGCTAATTAACTGCTCCTGATTAGCCAAAGAGAAACCAAGAGTAAAACCACTTAACTGACCAGCCAACCGCTTAGCCATTCAATATGACCACTTAACTAATTTGGCCGCGAATAGGATCTGTTTATCGATTAGCCTGATGTGATTAACCCCTCTATTAAGGAAGAAATCATGTTGTGGTTTTTACTCTGCACCGGCCTATTAGTGGCTGGCTATTTTACTTACGGCAAAGTCATCGAAAAGATTTTTGGCCCTAAACCTGAGCGCCAAACCCCGGCCCATACCCTGACCGATGGGGTTGACTTTGTGCCCATGTCCAATAAAAAAGTCTACCTGATCCAACTGCTTAATATCGCCGGTGTTGGCCCCATTTTTGGCCCCATCTTAGGTGCTTTATATGGCCCCGTTGCCATGCTCTGGATCGTGATTGGTTGTATCTTTGCCGGCGCAGTGCACGATTATTTCTCTGGCATGATGTCGGTGCGCGCCAATGGCGCCAGCGTGCCCACCATAGTGGGTCAACAACTGGGCAACGTGGCTAAGCATTTTATGAATGCCTTTGCCGTGGTGCTCTTGCTCTTGGTCGGCGTGGTCTTCGTACTTAGCCCAGCAGGCCTTTTAAGTAGCCTGTCAGATACCGGTGTGGGCATGTGGATTGCACTTATTTTTGCTTATTACGTCATTGCCACTATCGTCCCCGTGGATAAGATCATTGGCCGCTTTTATCCCTTTTTTGGTGCTCTGCTCATTTTCATGAGCGTTGGCTTAGTCATCGGCCTTGCGGTCAGTGACCACGGTTTTTACTCACAAGGCATTGATTTCAGCAATTTGCATCCAACGGATTTACCTTTGTGGCCACTGCTATTTATCACCATCGCGTGTGGCGCGGTATCGGGCTTTCATGCTACCCAATCGCCACTGATGGCGCGTTGCATGCAAAATGAAAAATCAGGCCGCTTTGTGTTCTATGGCGCCATGATAGGTGAAGGTGTGATCGCACTGATTTGGTGTACTTTAGGTTTGTCTTTCTACGAAAGCACCGATGCATTAAATGCTACCCTAGCAGCTGGCGGCCCTTCTGCCGTGGTGCATGAGGTTTCTACCTCACTACTTGGCACCATAGGCGGCATCTTGGCAATCTTAGGCGTTATCGTGCTACCTATCACCTCGGGTGATACCGCGTTTCGCAGCGCACGCTTGATCATTGCCGACTTCTTAAAGCTGCCTCAACAAAATATGCCTAAGCGCCTATTAATCGCCATTCCTATGTTTATTATTGGTTACCTGATCACCCATGCCGAATTTGGCGTGATTTGGCGCTACTTTGGTTGGGCCAACCAAACCACCGCCATGATTATGCTATGGGCTGCGGCCGCTTACTTGGCGCGCGAAGGTAAATTCCACTGGATATGCAGTATTCCAGCCACCTTTATGACCGCGGTAACCTTCACCTACCTCGCCAATGCAGGCATAGGTTTTGGTTTACCCATGGCCACGTCGACCGTGTTTGGCCTAGCCATTGCGACCTTAGCTATGGTGACCCTAATCATAAAAACCCGCACCCTCCCCTTGGTCGCACAGGTTAAACAAGGGGAATAACCCTTTAACTTTGGCTGTAGCTGAAACTGGTATCCATTAAGGTTATTCAATGCTCATACCATCAAGCTTGATGGTATGAGCATTTTTTGTTTGAGCCTTAGTTACAGGTTTAGTTTACTGGTTTAGTTCCTGGGTTAAGAGCTATTAAAAAGTCTTGGATCGCTAGAATATTCATTTAGGTGGCATTGCTTTTGAAGCTGGTTTAGGTGTGAAATAGATCAAGTCAGTGGCTGCCTGACTTTTTGCTCCCCTTTAACGAATAATGTATAACAATGATACAAATGCCAGCCCCTATACTTAGGCTAATAAGGAATATTCATGTCTCATCTAATGGTGATCCTCAACGGTAAAAAAGCGAGCAACGAGGAGATCCGCGCTGCTATCTATCAACAGCGTGATAAGGGGCAACTGTTGGATGTGAGAGTAACTTGGGAAGGCGGCGATATATTGCGCTTTGTCGACGAAGCTATTGAGCGCTCAATACCACGGATCTTAGTTGGCGGTGGTGATGGCAGTCTTAACGAAGCAGTTAACGCATTAATGCAATATGAATATAACAAAAGACCGGAACTCGCTATATTGCCGCTGGGCACAGCCAATGACTTTGCTAGCAGTGCTAATATTCCACAGCAACCAGAGCAAGCATTAAGGCTGGCTCTTGAAGGGCGAAGTGAGGCATGTGATCTGCTAAATATGGCTGGTCGCTATTGTCTCAACGTGATCTCGACTGGTTTTGGTGCCGAAGTAACCCGAGAAACCCCGGTTGAGTTAAAAAACTTCCTTGGAGGAGGCGCTTACACCCTGATGGGCATCGCCAAGGCGGCAGGGTTTCAGCCCTACCCGGTGACGCTAAAAGGCGCAACATTTACCTTCAGTGGCACCATTCTCGCCGGCGTTCTCTGTAATGGATCTCAGGCTGGAGGGGGGCAACAGCTGGCTCCTAACGCTTGGATCAATGATGGGTTAATGGAACTGACACTGATCCGCCATTTCGAACCCAGCCAGCTGCCGCAAGTAATTAGTGAGCTATCCAACTTTCCCCGTAACGGTGAGTTTATCAAAACATTCCAGTGTGATTGGGTAGAAGCCAAAACCGCTGGCCGCAACATTCCAGCCAACTTTGATGGCGAATCTGTCAATTCTGAAACAGAAACCATTCGTATTGAAGTCGTCAAAGGAGCCGTTCGGTTAGTGCTGCCAGATCCCTGCCCCCTGATCAAACCCAATTAACCTAGCTTTAGCCGTGTAGTGCTCTACTTACTACGGGGTAGGATGTAAATTAGCGCAAATGGATTGGTGTGTAGTGGTACAACTACAGCCTTTAAGACGCCGGATATATGTCGAGAAACCGTTACCCCAACAGTGAAAGCTCCAGCTTAGTGCAAGGTGATATATTGAGCTAAAAATACACATAAATTAAACACACTCCCCTTGAATTATAGGGAGTGACCATATATGTCCAATATTAGATCATAGGCAATACTTTATAATGAAATGGTTTGTTGGTAAGGTGCTAAAAGATAAGGATAAAACATCAGGTGAGAAATGATTGGAAAACTACGAAACACCTTCAAAAGTGTATTTTGGTATGCATTTATAAAAGATTTCAAGTCTCATAAGGTAGCATTCAGTGTTGCTTGCATCGGAATTATTTACATAGTGGTTTTCGGTATTTTTGGTGAAAACGCAGAACCATGGTTTCCTTATGCAGATCAAATAGATAATGTTCTCAAGAATTTGTCGTATTCATATGTTGCTGCATATATATTTTTTGTAATGACGACATCCATTAAATATGCGAGTGATAAAAGAAAATGCTATGAGATGTCCAAGAGAACACTGGAAATTGTCGCAAATCGGGTAGGAATGTTCTTCTTCTATGCAGGACTTGATGTTGGTCCATCAAATATTAAGAACTGGCCTGATAGAAAAGGGAGCTTTAACGCTAGCGAAGCTTCCTTGTCTAACCTTGATAAGTTTTTTAAACAGAAAAAGTTGTCTGATTCTACGCCTAGAATATCACCTCCTATGGACTACCTTTCGGCCATAAAATATACATACCAACAAGTGCTGAATGATGAATCAAGGTTTTCCTAGTGGACTAAAGATGATGAGTTATCTTTCGAAATCATGGAGTTCTATGAGAAAGTGAAAATGAGGAAGTTTAATCCAGCAAGAGACTCCCAGGCTGGCGACCTTATGACTAAGTCACTTGCTTTTTACTATGTTTTTGGAAGTATTAGCCCTTTTTATCTGGTCAGCGCGTTTAAATCTTTGAATGACGCTTTTGAAGAAATATATGGCGTTAAAGCTGTTGATATTGAATTTGTTGAGGTCTATAGCGGGGAACAAGCGCAATAGCGGGGGCAATCTCAATGATACCTATGCCACCTGTGCAGTTGGGCAGGCTTGCAGACAGCTTGCCGTCCCCTCGAAGCGCGTTGCTTAACTAAAATATCAAGCAAGCCCAGAGCCCCCCTGCATCGCACACCCAATTATTGATATCACACATCAACACCACAACTTCATCCAAAGATATATAGACTTTATCGCATTAGCTTCTTATGCTTGCCACATTCAACGAGTTTAATCGAATTTGTTACCCTTTCTAACCTTAAGCACTGAGAGCGCACTATGTCTAAATTAACCCAAGATGTGAAAAAGAACACCGCCCTGTTTGTGGCTGACAGCCAGAAAACTGAAACCGTGTGGGGGCTTTGTAACGACCAAGGCCAGTGGCTATCATTAGATTCATCTGAGTTTGAAGACTCGGAAGTGATGCCATTTTGGAGCCAAGAGGAAGATGCGCAGTGTCATTGTGTGGATGAGTGGGCGAGCTTTGTGCCTACCAAGCTGTCACTTGAGGAATTCTTAGAAGATTGGCTCACCACACTGGCAACGGATGAGGTGCTAGTGGGGTTAAACTGGAACAATGAGCTTGATGGTGAAGAGTTAGAGCCAAGAGCCGTACTGGATCTTTACTTATAATCCTGCGATACAACTAAGTTGTAACTTAGTTAAGCCTTAGGCGTAACTAGCGAGTCAACGCAGCAGTCTTTTTGCATTAGCTCACTGCTGCGTTAACTTGAAACATTATTTCTGCTTGTTGAAATACTGCTTGGTCAAACCAAACACCACCGGGCTTAACAGCGCTAGGGCAATCAAGTTTGGAATCGCCATCATGGCATTTAAGGTATCTGCCAATAACCAAACAAAGTCCAGCGACAACATGGCACCAATCGGCACGACTAAGGTCCAAATTAAACGAAACGGCTTAATGGCACGCTCGCCTAATAAGTATTGCACGCATTTCTCACTGTACACGCTCCAACCTAAAATAGTGGTAAACGCAAAGATTGCCAGCGCGATAGCCACCACATAGTTGCCCATAGGGATAGCCTCGGCAAAGGCCAATGAAGTTAACGAAGCCCCCGTTTCGCCCGAGGTCCACGTCCCAGTGACAATAATCGCTAAGCCGGTGATAGAACAGACAATCAAGGTATCAATGAAGGTCCCCAACATGGCCACTAGACCTTGCTCCACTGGATTATTGGTTTGCGCCGCGGCATGGGCAATAGGGGCACTACCTAGGCCAGCTTCATTTGAAAACACACCGCGCGCGACACCAAAGCGAATGGCTGCCCACACCGCCGCGCCAGCAAAGCCACCTTGCGCGGCCACCGGATTAAACGCACTGTGCACAATCAAAGAGATGGCTGCAGGGATTTCGCTGATATTAATGATTAACACCGCTACCCCTGCGGTGAAGTAAAACACCGTCATTAAGGGCACAAGCTTACCCGCCACATCGGCGATACGCTTGATGCCCCCCATGAGCACCGCGCCTACCAGCACCGTTAGTACCACGGCGGTTAGCCACATGGGAATACCAAAATTGCTATTTAACGCATCGGCAATGGAGTTGGCCTGCACCGTGTTACCTATGCCAAAGCCAGCAAACGCACCAAAAAACGCAAATGCCGTGCCCAGCCAAGTCCATTTGCTGCCAAGGCCGTTTTTTATGTAATACATGGGGCCACCAATATGCTGGCCGTTGGCGTCAACTTCACGATATTTTACTGCCAATACCGCCTCGGAAAACTTAGTCGCCATGCCCACTAAGGCGGTGCACCACATCCAAAATAATGCTCCCGGCCCACCGACAAAAATAGCCGTGGCAACCCCCGCTATATTCCCCGTGCCTATGGTGGCAGAAAGGGACGTCATTAGCGCATTATAGGGGCTGATATCACCTTCTTTACTTTGATCGCCGCTGCGACCACGCCATAACAGCTTAAAGCCAGCGCCTAGTTTTAAAATAGGCAATAGTTTTAAGCCTAATGATAAAAATAGCCCCACCCCTAAGATCATCACCAACATAGGTGTGCCCCAGACAAAGCCATTAATCAGATTGACCCACTCCGTTATTGTTTGCATCATTTCCCTCTTTTATTTAATTATTACCAATGCGTTTTCCACGCACCTTGTTGCGCGGGTGTTTGAAAACTCCACGCGACGATGCGACTTATTTTTTGTCCCTGCTGCATCTGTAATATTTCGACCTGAGCCGCTCCCGCCTCAGCTAACTGTTTTTTTAATGGCCTAACGTGCTCGCCCTTGGCAATCAAGCTGGTAAACCAGCACACCTGATCGGCAAATTGACGGCTTTCGTTAATCATGCCTTTGACAAAGGCGAGCTCTCCCCCCGGGCACCACAACTCAGCTTGTTGGCCACCAAAGTTAAGTTGAGGTTTACCTTTTTGCGGCGCGTGCCCTTTACCCTTGTTGTGCTGGTTTCCCTTGTTGCGGCTTAAGTTTTGCCACTTCCGCTGGCTGCCCCGATAGCCCTGCTCTAACGAGCTGTGAAACGGGGGGTTACACAGGGTTAAACTGATCTTGTCATCGGCACTGATGATCCCTTTAAAATACTGATTTGGGTTGGATTGTAATTTCACCTCCACTTTTCCCGTCAGTACGGCGTTCGATTTAACAATGGCATTGGCAGTATTCACCGATACCGGGTCAATGTCACTGGCCAAGCAGTGCCAGCCATAGCTTTGACTGGCAATAATAGGGTAAATACAGTTAGCGCCCGTGCCGATATCCAGCAATTTAACCTTACTGCCTGTGGGGACCTTGCCATGATTCAGTTTGGCCAGTAGCTCACTGATATGGTGGATATGATCCGCCCGCCCTGGGATGGGCGGGCATAAATAGCCCTTAGGGATTTGCCAGAACTTCACCTTGTAATAATGGGCCAATATGGCTTGGTTTAAACACAACACCGCCTGCTCATTAGCAAAATCGATGGTCTGCTCGCCGCGAGGATTCAGGCGAAGATATTGCTTTAGTTCAGGTAAGGCTTGAGTT
This sequence comes from Motilimonas eburnea, assembly GCF_021295345.1. Taxonomy (GTDB): domain Bacteria; phylum Pseudomonadota; class Gammaproteobacteria; order Enterobacterales; family CBDFNC01; genus Motilimonas; species Motilimonas eburnea. The sequence continues at coordinate 40,962 of NZ_JAIMJB010000001.1, read as the reverse complement.
AATGCCGCCATGTTATATCGCCCTTGATGCGGGTTGCGCTGGTGCAGCCCTGCTTTTGCCGCCCCAGGGCGAGCTTTCACCTTGTCCACTTGAGGGGACGTGGCCTTACGGCCAGCAGGAGATAAATTAACCCGGTGACGCTTGCCCTTATTTTTTGGCGCGCGCGATGAAGTAGCAGAAGAGACCTTTTTGCAACGATTAACAGACATGAAACACCATTTTCAACCACATATAGACTCAGCCAACCGCAAAGCATGACGCTTTATGGCTAGCTGTAAATCCAACTATTCTACTTTTTTATCACATTAGTCGCGATAAATTGCATAAAGCTTCATTTTTAAAAGATAAATACCGACTTAGATCAAATCAGCGCAGAACAAAGGCATTGCTGAGGCTGTGGCTAACTTATAAAATAGGCATCAAATAAACCATCAATATTTCTGATACCTAGTCCCAGCTACAGAAATACACTCGATATGGTGCCATCCCTCATTTAGCCGAGCCCTTTGTCATGATGAAATATTCTCTAAAACAATTAGCCGTATTTGATGCCGTCGCCAGTTTGGAAAGTGTGAGCGCCGCCGCAAGAAAGTTATCCATGACCCAATCGGCCGTCAGCATGTCATTGTCACAACTTGAAAATTTACTCGATCGCCCGTTGTTTATCCGGCAAGGCAACCGGTTAAGTCTAAGCCACTGGGGCAAGTGGCTTAGGCCCAGAGCGAAGCGTTTATTGCAAGATGCGCAGCAAATTGAATTAGGGTTACACGAGCAGCATATCATCAGTGGCCAACTGCAATTGGGCTCAAGCCAAACCGCAGCGGAGCATTTGCTGCCCGATCTCATCAGTAAAATTGATGAAGACTTTCCAGAGCTTAGGGTAGAGCTGATAGTTGAAAATACCGAAAATGTCATTGAAGGTTTGCTCAATTATGAATATGAACTGGGCATTATCGAAGGACGCAATGATGACGCACGGATTCACTCTGAAACCTGGATGGACGATCATCTCGTGGTGATAGCTTCACCGCACCACCCCTTTGCCCGTCATACCACGGTCAACCTAGCTCAGCTTGAGCAAGCCAAATGGGTTTTGCGCGAACAGGGCGCGGGAACGCGACGAATTTTTGATGGTGCGGTGCACGGCCTGATTGAAAACATTAATGTCTGGAAGGAATACGAACATGTGCCCGTGTTAAAAGCCTTGGTCAAAAACGGCAATTATCTTGGCTGCGTGCCCTATTTAGATGTCGAGCAAGATGTGACGAATGGCCACTTGGTGGTGCTTAATACCCCGCAACTTAATATGAAACGCAGCTTGTCTTTCATTTGGCGTAATGATGCCGGTGAAAACCCGCTGCGTGATTGCTTTTTGGCCGAAGCGCGACGCCTAGTCAAACGCAGAGAGCGCCAAGCAAATAAGTCCACTCGCTAAATCGATAAAAAACCGTTGCAAGGTTTGATTGCAACGGCTTTGGCTTAGTTAATTTTTATTGCTTTTGCTTATTAAGCCGCACTAACGGCCTCATTTTGAGTTTCAATTTGCTTTGGCTTATGGCCACGCACCAAACATTTTAGAATATGCTCACGTTGGATCATGCCACATAATTGCCCTTGCTCGACCACGGGATAAGCACTTGGGCGACGGGCGCTGGCGCTACGTAAACGCGCCTCATAGCTTTGGAAGCCGCCCCCTAAATACATCCCCGTGCTAGAGACAGGAAACAGGGCTTCTTTATCCACCACCATGGACTCTAACAATTGCGCAACCGAGTCATTAGGTGCCACGGTTAAGATCTCAAACTGCATTAAATCCCCCACCACTAGCTGGATCTGCGTGCTGTATTCTTCAGACCACATGGCTCTTAATAAATCTTGTTCAGAGACAAAGCCTAACAACCTTTGTTGTGGATCGACCACGGCTGCACAGCGGGCTTGCTGCTCGGCTAACAGCTCAATGGCTTGATATACATTCATCTCGGCACTGAGGGTAACAGGGCTGGTGTCCATCAGATCTTTAACGGCTAATTGGTTAATTACATTTTTCATTTCTTGTTCATCCTGTATTGAAATTGGGTTGTGTTTCATTGCGATGGTGGTTGGTATTGGTTGCTTTCCCTGCTCAACGGCCCAATAACCCAACCCCACCAGCAGACCGCCGCCAACTATGTTGCCTAGAGTCACCGGGATCAGGTTATTAAGGATAAAATGAGCCAGGGTTAAATCATTAAATTGAGTCGTCAACTCAACGGGATTGACGGCTAAACTGCTGGCGAGCGCGTCACTGGCAAAGGTGTGAATAGCGATGCCCAGTGGCACCATGAACAAGTTAGCAATACTGTGTTCAAAGCCACTGCTAACAAACATAGCCACAGGTAGTACCAGTAGCAGGCTTTTAGTCAACATGTCCTTGCTGCTAAAAGTCATCCAAATACCTAGGCATACCAATAAGTTACAAAGCACCCCTAAGGTAAAGGCTTGGCCCCAGCTGTGGTGAATTTTATGCTGTGCAATATGCAGCGCATTTAATCCCCACTGGCCAAGATCCAATTGCCACAAACCGGCTTCCATTACCAAGGCCAACATCAGCAGCGCGCCCACTAGGTTACCGCTGTAAACGCGAGCCCAGCAGCGCAATAACTGACCTGTGGTAATGGTTTTCTTGGCCCAGGCGATGGTGGTTAATACCGTGCTGGTAAATAGCTCTGCGCCACACACCACGACTAAGATCAAACCTAAGCTAAACGCTAAACCGCCTGCCAAGCGAACAAATCCCCAAGGTAAATCTCCCGCGCCTGTCGTGACGGTGATGTAAAAAACAAACGCTAGGGCAATAAATGCGCCGGCAAAAATAGCCAAGCCAAACGCGTACCAAGGTGCTTTGACTGCCTTGTCGTGGCCGTAATGCGCCGCCAAATCGACTAGGCTTGGCTTAGCCAAGGGTTGCAGGTGTTGTTCATGCCCTAGGGCAGAATGCGCCAGTGTCGGATAAGTTGCCTCCTTGTCAGTGATTGACGATGCCGAGATCAACCTAGGTAGTTGACTCATGAGGCAAACTGCCAATAGCAGCCTCCCGATAACCTGTTATCTAGCCTCTCTCTTTGCATATCCTCTCCTTATCTTATTGATTCATATTTTTTAATATTCAAAGCGCCAAACATGAGCGCCTAATCAGACTAGGTGAGAACACCAAATAATAAAATTTGATAATTTTTAACAAGTGATTCAATATTATTGATGGCAAGGATTAACCATCAATTACTTAACAGCCAGTCACAACTGCTGTAGGGTGAAAACGGAATTTTCATCATGTTAGGAACCGACTGTGCAGCAAACACCACGCCGCGTTGCCATATTTGTTGACGTGCAAAATATTTACTACACCACCCGCGAAGCCTACGGGCGCCCGTTTAACTACCGCGCCTTTTGGCAAAACATCGCAGCGCAAGATGAGATCGTCGCCGCCACCGCTTATGCCATCGCACGCGATGATGATGGCCAACATAAATTTCAAAGCGCCCTGCGCCACATTGGCTTTGAGGTGAAACTAAAACCCTATATTCAACGCAGTGATGGCTCAGCCAAAGGCGATTGGGATGTGGGCATTACCATAGACATGATGGAAGCCGTGCGCGAAGTCGATAAGGTGATTTTGTTATCGGGCGACGGTGACTTTGATTTATTGCTCACCAAGTTGGCTGAATATGGGGTGCGCTGTGATGTCTATGGCGTGCCCAGCCTCACGGCCAATTCCTTGGTCAATGCCTGCAGTCAATTTCACCCGATCACAATAGAAGATTTGCAGTAAGCCTCATTGATGTGAATATAATTCACACCTTAACTTAAGGTAGCCTTATTGTTAGCTTAAGTGACACCTCCTAATATGGCCTTATGCGCTCAACAGCAATGAGGCCGAAAATGAAACCAGCACGACTACGACCTTTAGTCCTAGGCACCTTGCTAAGTGCCATGCCCCTTGCCACCAGCCAGGCTTGTATTGGTGATGGCGCGATTGACGGGGTGTTAATCAGCGTACCTGCTGGCACTTATGCCCTCGCCGATGCCATGTATCAGGCCATCAGCAAGGGGCAGATCACGCCCGTTGCCAATACCTCATTAAATACGGTGCAATTTATGATGCAACGTCAGCTGCAGCAGCATTACCAAGGCGAAATATTGGATATCACCTTATTTGACTCCAGCGGTATGCACTTTTTACGTTTACGCGGCGACGGTCAATCCCTGACATTAAATGCACATGAAGTGCCAAAAGACCAATTTCAAGACATCTTGGTCACCGACGTAGATGCACTCGCGGCCATGGCCAGAAAACAGGCTAGCTTTAGCGATATTGTTCGCTTGCAGCTAATGCATGACGCCACCAGCCAAACCGAATTTACCCAATTAATGCAGCGAACATACGGTTAATTGTTCGCGAACAACGAGTTGAAGGCCTGCCATCGATGAGCTAGCCACAAACTCATCACTTTTTGCCATCAATTAAAGAGGCTCACTATGAAACTTACCACCATCACGACCGCAATTGCCCTCGCAATGTCTGGCTCAGTTTGGGCTAGCGAAACCAATGGCGATGCTAACGAACAATGGAATGCAAAACAAAAGCCCGCTTCCGAGCACACCATTAAGTTCCAAAATGAGCTGCGCAAGAGCTTGCCTTTTGCCGATGACAAAGATTTTGAGCTAGCCGATAAAGGCTTTATCGCCCGTCAAGACAACTTAGAAATAAAAGATGCCAACGGCAATGTGGTATGGGAGTTAGGCAGCTATGACTACCTCTTAAAAGGCAAAGATTACGACAGCATTCACCCCAGCATGCAGCGTCAAGCCGAGCTGAACATGAAGCACGGTTTATATGAGTTGCTACCGGGTAAGGTGTATCAAGTGCGCGGTTATGATCTCGCTCAGATCAGCTTTGTTCGCAGTGATAATGGTTGGGTCGTCTTTGATCCCCTAACCATTCCAGAAACGGCGGCCGCCGCCTATGAATTATTTAAAAAACACGCTAAAGATGGCAATTTACCCATAAAAGGTGTGGTTTACTCTCACTCTCACGGTGACCATTTTGGTGGCGTAAAAGGCGTGGTGAGCCAGGAGCAAGTGGATAAAGGCGAAGTGGAAATCATCGCACCGCGCGCATTTTCTGACTTTGCTATTTCAGAAAACGTCTTGGCAGGCAATGTGATGGCGCGTCGTGTGGTGTATCAGTACGGCAACACCTTAGAAAAAAGCGAATTAGGTCAAGTGGATGCGGCGATCGGTAAAGGCGTAGCTAACGGCGGTTTATCACTGATTTTACCCACTCATCAAGTCGATGAAGACATTGAAACCGTGACGGTCGATGGCCTTGAGATGATCATGCAAAATGCCCCCGATACCGAAGCGCCATCGGAAATGAATACCTATATTCCGGCTTATAAAGCCTACTGGGGTGCAGAAACCACGGTAGCGGGTCTACACAATGTTTACACCCTGCGCGGCGCCTTTGTGCGCGACACCTTGCAATGGGCCGATGTGATCAACGAAGCCTTGTATAAATTTGGCGGTGAAGCCGAGCTGTTGTTTGCCTCCCACGGCTGGCCTCGTTGGGGCAATGCCGAAATCCAAGACTACATGCGCAAGCAACGTGACATGTATGGCTATTTACATGATGAAACCTTGCGTCTGATTAACCACGGCGTCAGCATCACCGACATTCAAGATGAGTTTTATGTGCCAAAAGCCTTAGCCGATGAATGGTACTTACGCGGTTATCATGGCTCATATCACCGCAACGCTAAAGCGGTTGCCAATAAATACATAGGTTACTTCGACATGAACCCAGCTAACTTGTTGCATTTAAATAGCGTCGATGAAGCCACCAAGTACACCGAAGCCTTTGGTGAAGAAAACATCCTTAAAGTGGGTCAACAAGCCCTCGAAGAAGGTGAATATCGCTGGTGTGCGACCGTGGTCAATAACGTGGTGTTTGCCAACCCAGAAAATATGCAAGCCCGTTATCTACAAGCCGATTGTTTAGAGCAGCTTGGCTACCAAAGCGAATCATCGGGCGAACGTAACGTATTCCTTGCTGGCGCCAGTGAACTGCGTAACGGCATCGTCAAGGTGAACTCAACTAAGGCAGTGACACCGGATATAATGCAAGCCATGCCCACACGTGATTTTCTTAACTTTATGGGCGTGCGCTTTAACGGCCCTAAAGCCGCCGAGGATGGTTTTACCCTTAAGGCAAACCTGATCATGCCAGATCGCGATGAACAGTATGCCATTGAAGCCAGTAATGGTCGCTTAAGCAACATTGAAGGTTATAACATTAAAGAAGCCGACTTTAGCCTGATTCTTAATCGCGCCGATATGACCTTGATGCTACTTAAACAAGTTAGCCTGCCTGAACTTGTAAAATCAGGTCGCGCTAAACTGGAAGGCAACGCAGCTAAGTTAGATGAGCTGACTCAATACATGGATGATTTTGAGTTCTGGTTTAAGATGGCTCTGCCACAAGATCACAGCGGTTACAGCTATGGTAAAGCAAAAACCGGTATTTCACCGATTAACCGCTAATCACACATCATGACGGACTTAAGCCCCTACCTCAGGGGCTTTTTTGTTTGCTTTGGAATACAAGCTCACAAGCCCCTGCTCACTACAACAGCAAACCAGTCTCATTATCTGAGCCTTTTTTAAATCCGGTTAGAGAAATCGTCCTAATCACCGACAATCATGGGTTCCCTTGTTTTGCAGTACAAAAAGGACGATATGAACAAGATCAAGCTGTTTCCTTGGCTCGCTGTGCTCACCGCTATGCCCATTGCTATGCCTAGTTTGGCGGCCACCCCTCCCGCCTCCGGCTCCCATACCATCACCTTAGCCGATGGCAGTGAGCAACAAGTGCAGATACGCGGTGGCTTTGGCCAACATTGGTACCAAACAGAGCAAGGGGCAGCGATAACGCGCGATCCCGCCAAAGCAGATCACTGGGTATATGCTCGAACAACCCAAATTAAAGACCAAAGTGCGGTTTCACGCACTCATATTGTCGCCTCGGATATCGCGGTTAGGGCAGCGCAGCCCGCACCTGATTTCGCTTTTTTTAATCCCTTTATTGGCAACACCTTCGCCATCCAAAACAAAGCATTTGCCAAGGCGGAGCAAACGAGACCTCAAGCGCGCCAACACATTCAAAGGAGAAGCGCGTCTGATAAAACGGTGACGCAGCCATTATTAGTGGTGCAAGTGTCATTTAGCGACCAGAATATGGTGCATGACTTTAGTCAACGCGTATTTGGCCATGAGGGTCAGAGCACCTCGGATTATTTTTTAGCTAACTCCAATAACCAGTATCACGTTGTCCCAGCCAAAGAAACCGCAGGCACTGTGGATGATGGCATTATTAATGTCAGTCTGGCCCAAACCCACCCAAATTGTAACGATCAACATTTTTGCCCTACGCTGTTGGACTATGCCTTTAGCGAAGCCTACCAACAGATCGATCCTTACATTGATTTAAGCCAGTACGATCACAACCAAGACGGTGAAATCAGCCCTGACGAACTATCGGTGATGTTTGTATTTGCCGGTAATGATATGTCAGGCAGCCTGCAGACCCCTGCCATCTGGCCTCATAAGTCGGCCCATACTGCTATCACCTTAGATCAGGTGAGTATTTCTGAGTACTGCGTGTTTGGTGACTTTCAAAATGACAATCAAGCTACCCTGGGCGTGATCGTTCATGAACTGGGTCATTTGATGTTAGGCCTACCCGACTTATATTCCTACTTTGAGCGTGGTTCGATTGGTGAATGGGGCCTAATGGGTGGGGGCTCATGGACGCAAAAACCCGGTGACCTCTATGCGGGTGACACCCCAGTAAATATGACGGCATGGAGTAAACAAGCAGCTGGATTCATGACGCCAAGGGTGTTAACCCAATCCGGCCAATATCGGCTAGATACGCAGCATGACAGTGCCATGGTGTACCTCGACCCTTATCTTAAGGAGGCAGGGCCTCGCTTGTATATAGAAAACCGCCGCCTGCAAGGCTACGATCAAGCCTTGGTGAGTGAAGGGGTGCTGATCACCAGCGTGGATATTCGCCAGCCTTTTAATGACAACAGCCCAATGCAAGTACAAGTCATGCAAGCAGATAACCGCAATCACCTTGGCTTTAACCAAGGTCAAAGTGACGCAGGCGACCTCTACCCGGGCAGTAGTCAAAACCCAGTACTCGGTGACCATTCAGCGCCGTCACTGTTGAATGTGTATGGCCAGCAAACGGGCGTCGAAATCAGCGACATTCAAAGTCAGGCTGAGCAGGCCAGCTTTACCTTAACCTTGCCCGATCACGCTAACAAAAGTGCTTGGTTTACTCCCCTTGAGCGAGGTTATCTTTACCGTGGACATCAGTTAAACAACATTGCTTTTGCCATCGATATCAGTGAAACCTTTGATCAGTTTGTCGGGTTTAACTATTTTGCCTATGCCACTGGCTTTGCCCCACTTGACCTAACCCTTAGCTACTATGCCAGCGAGGGTACCGGCTTAGCCCTCGATCTCAACGCAAGGACACCTCAGTTGCTGTGGCAGGGGCAAGTTGATGCAGAACAAGGGCGCATTATGCTGCCATCTCAGGTGAGCTTGCCCATAGGCAAGGGGATCTTATTATTTGAAGTGACCGGCGGCGAGCTCGAAATTAACCCGGTATATAGCCATGACTACAGCAGCCGCTTGTACGATCTTACGCCAAGCTGGATTGGCACCACGCAAGAGCGTCAAGACGGCGCGCTGTTTAATTATGGTTATCTTAATGCGCCCTTTGCTGCGTTATTAGAAACCGATGTAAACCAGTTTGTGCAAGCCAAAAGCGATAGCTATCAACTGGATGAGGACACTCAGTTGACACTCGATATTGTGGCGAATGACTTCATTAAGCTGGGCTATCCAATGCAGGCAATCGAACTCGTCGAAGCGCCTAAGTTGGGCCTGTTTGATACCGCCAGCGGCCTTTATCAAGCCACTGCCAATGCCAATGGCGAGGACAGCTTTCGTTATCGGGTGATCTTGGCGAACGGGGTGAAATCCAAGCCAGCACAAGTTAGCCTCACTATCGCGGCCATGAACGACGCGCCCAATGCTCAAGATGATGATTTTCACCAAGACGTAAATAGTCTCGCCATGCTAGATGTGCTGACCAACGATATTGATATCGATGGTGATGCGTTAACCCTTACACGCATTGTCAGCGCCCCAACTCACGGTCAGGCCCGTATCGTTAATCATCAAATCGAGTTTGATAGCCAGTTAAGCCGCTCTCTTGCCAGCAACACGCAATTAAGGGATCAATTCAGTTATGAAATCAGTGACGGCCAAGGCGGGATAAGCACAGCCCTAGTGCAAGTCATTATCAATGGGCCAGAGCCTACGCCCGTGCCTACGCCAGAGCCCACACTAGAGCCAACGCCTGAACCCACAACGGCCCCTACCGCAGAGCCAACGGCTACGCCAACTATTGCACCAACGGCTGCGCCTACGATTGCGCCTACCGCGGAGCCTAGCACAGCCCCTGTTGATCTTGATCCGTCTACCACATCAACCGAAACTAAGAGTCAAGTATCAACTGGCTCTGGCGGCGGGGGTAGCCTAACTTGGCTTAGCTTAGCTGCATTGATGGGCTTAGTCGCAGCAAGACGAAGACCGCGTTACACATAATAGGTAACACATAAGGCTTAAACCCTATCCAAGCCGCACCTAGTGTGCGGCTTTGTGGTTGCAGTAAAGCTAACTCTTACTCACTATAATTTTTAATCCTAATGCCACCATGGCACCGCCTAAGATGCGATCTAACCAATGACCCAAACGCATAAATTTACGATTGATCGCGGGGCGAGATAACAGGCCAACCACGGCCGAAAACCAAGCTAATTGGATCACCATCATCCATACGCCATAGATAAATAAATGGCCCATGGGAATATCTGGGGTGAGCACTAGGGTAAACAGGGACACAAAATAAATCGGCGCCTTAGGATTAAGGGCGTTGCATAAAAAGCCTAAACCTATGGTTTTCGCACCAGATAATGGCTTAACTGGCGCAACAGACTCAGCTGACGCACTAGGCGCAATCGGCTTGGCCAATAGCCCTTTTATGCCCAGATAACAAAGGTATCCCCCGCCTAAGACCTTTATCAGCCAAAGTAAGCTCGTCGAATTGGCAATCACCGCGGCTAAGCCAAAGGCCGAATAAAGAATATGAATGGAAAGCCCCAACGCGATACCCACACTGCAAAGCAAACCGGCTTTTTTGCCGCGGCTTAAGGTTTGCTGCGACACCAACACAAAATCTGGCCCGGGTGAGGCTGCAGCCAACAGATGAATTGAGGTAATTAATATCAAGCCTTGCCAAAGATCCATGAAGTGCTTCCTAAGCTGCTAAAGAAATTTTAAAGTACGACTGAAAAGAGTTTCACTATACAAGCGCCATCACAATCAAATCAATCTAAATATCAAGGATGCCAATGCCACGTTTTAACTGGGGAATTATCGCCACCGGCAATATCGCCACACAATTTGCCAATGGGATAGCACAAGTCCAAGATGCTAACCTAATGGCGGTCTATTCGCGAACCCTTAGCTCGGCCGAAGCATTTGCCAAGCAACACAATGCCAGCCATTACTATGACGATCTCGCGCAGATGTTAGCCGAGCCAAGCCTAGATATCGTCTATATTGCCAGCCCCCATCCTTTTCACTACAGCCAAGCCAAGGCAAGTATTTTGGCGGGCAAAGCCGTGTTGTGTGAAAAACCTATCTGTTTAAACCGCCAACAAGCCGACGAGCTTTTTGCCCTCGCCAAAAAGCATCAAGTGATGCTGATGGAAGCCATGATGATCCCGCAGTTTCCTGCTTTTAGCACACTGCAAAAACTCATTGCCGATGGTGAGTTAGGCCAACTAAAAGGCATTCAAGCAAGTATGGGGTTTGCGGCGGAGCAAGACTGGCAAAACCGCGTATTTAATCCAGATTTAGGCGGCGGCGCGCTGCTAGACATCGGCATCTACCCCTTGACGTTTGCTTACCTTATAGGCGGGGGCGACATCACTCAACGACATAGCCAAGTGGAAAAAGCGCCAACGGGCGTGGATTTACACGCTCAAGTGCAGCTAGTTTTTAAACATGGCTTAATGGCCAATTTGGATTTTAGTATCGGTCATTACATCCCCTGCCAAGCGAGGGTAATGGGCGATAAAGCCATGGCAGAAATTGATAACTTTAGCTTTGCCCCAAGTGCCATCAAGGTGATAGATAAAAGTGGGCACTTACTTAAAACGCTTCCCTGCCCCTATCAAGGCAGTGCCTATGAATTAGAAGTGCGGCACATGCAAGCTTGTTTGGCGCAAGGACTCACAATGAGTCCCTTGGTGCCCGCAAAGCTTAGCCTTAGCGTATTGGGATTAATGGATCAGCTACGCCAAGATTGGCAGCTCAACTACCCTAATGAGGCCTAGATTTAACGACTAACTAATTTAGCCACTCGCTAATTTAGCCCCTAACATATTCAACGCCGTGGTTAAGCTGGTCGAGTTGATGGGCTTATACAGATGTCCATTCGCCCCCAGTTGGTAGATCCGCGTTAACGTGCTGGCCGCCGTGTTGGCGGTCACCACCAAAATCGGTGTTTGGCAATGTAATTGATTGCGAATGGCTTCGATGGCGGCAAAACCATCCATCACTGGCATATTAATATCCATTAAAACGACATCGTATTCACGCTCAGCCAATTGTTGTGTCGCTAACAGGCCATTTTCCACCGCATCACAGTCAATACCAAGATGACTTAATAACTGCTGTAACACTAGGGTGTTCACCCTTTCATCTTCGACAATCAGCGCACACTTAGGCGTCCATTGGGCTAAATCATGGGTGACCGTGATTAGCGGTATAACCAGACTGACACCCGCCCCTTGAGGTTGGTTATCACTAAATTCAACCTGCGCATTTTGCTTGGACAAGATGTATTGCAAGCGAGCTAAGCTGGTTTGCAGCCCCTGAAAATAGTGGTCTTCTTCGCTTCCTTGATCATTTAAATAAGGGTACACCCCGTTGAAGCCGATCCCGCTATCTTTGACTTCCAAATAAAGCTGGTTTGCCTCAACTTTAGCCGCCACAGAAATGAAGCCTTGGTGAGTATATTTTAGGGCATTGGAGAGCAAAATATTGACCACTTGGGTTAACCGAGCATGGTCTAACTGGGCATCACAATTTAAGCTAGCATCAAAATCTACCTTCAGCTCCAGCCCCTTTTCTTGACAGGCATAATCAAAGGCAGGCAGCACCGCCATCAGGTTTTGTTGTAAATTGGCCACACTGGGAAATAATTGCCACTGGCCCGTCGCAAGCTGGTGATAATCACTTAGCTCATCTAATACCAGCAATAAGCGGCTTACACTGTGCTGGGCTTGCAACTTAATGCCATGCCGACCCGTGTTGACCGTGAGGTTTTCAATTGCACTGAGTAAGCCCTGTAAAGGGGTGCGCAGCTCGTGACTGACGCGAGCGATAAAACGGTCTTTACTTTGATTGACTTGCTCTGTTCGTTGCTGCTCTGTCGTCAGCCGGCTTAAGGTCGTTGCAATCATTTGCTCCATCGGGATAAAAACCCGCTTAAGCTGCAGGGCTAATAAGGCCAACATGGTCAGCCAAGTGAGCAATTCTAAAACCGATAGCAAGGTCACTTTTTGACTGGCTTTGTCTTCAAATAACGCAACCGCACCGTCTAACTTGGATAGTAAAAGGTGGGCTATTTGTTCATGGTGCTCGATATCGACCATCGAAGATTGGCCCAGCCCATCAAGTAAAGACAGGGCATGTTGATAATAATGCCGGGTTAATTTGTCGAGATCTGTTGGCGCCCCGAAGTAATATTGTTGCAATTCTTTATCTAGGTACAAATACTGACCGCCATTGTCGACACTAAGTAGGTGCCGATGGCCGGCAATAAATTGCTCAATGGCAGTTGCAAGCTTGATTCGATAGCGTGCAGCAGCATCAGGAGAAGAGGTTGATAAGGCAATATATAGGGTAATTTGTTGCGACAACATACGCTGCTTACCCGCAATATTGATGACTTCAGAATCGGCCCGCTGCAACGAGATAAAATATTGAATCATTAACATAGACATAGACAGTAACACCGCAATGGTTAGCAGTGCCCATCGATTTCGTGATTTAATTTTACCTTGAAGTTCAGACATTAAGAGAAGTTTTGATGACTTTTCATTGAGTCTAGCCCAAGTTTTCAACATTTCCGAACCTTGAGTCTGCCAAAGGCGTACCTAAGGCGTACCTAAGGCATACCTAAGGTGCACCTAGAGCAGACAAGACGCTCATCATCATGCTATAAACAGATTTCACTTCAGCATGTTAGGTAGGGTTATGGCACAAACCGATCACTTTGATTTAAACCTATTGCGCGTGTTTACTCACGTGTATCAAACCTGCTCCTATAGCCACAGCGCCGAGCAATTAGATTTAACGCCTTCAGCGGTCAGCCATGCCATCAAACGATTGAACACCCGTTTGGGCGTCGAGCTTTTTACCCGTAAGAGCAAAGGCGTTGAACCGACCATCAGCGCCCATGATTTGTTCCGCCAAGTGCAACCGCAATTGTTAGCGTTGGAACAAACCGTCAAAGGTTACGAAGCATTTGATCCAAAAACCAGCCATCGCGAATTAATTGTTTACGCCAATGAAGGCTACATGCTTAACATTAATGACAAGCTGACCCAGCTGCTCAGTCCTTACCAATGCCAAGTGATCGTCAAGGCTTTTTCAAAATACGAAGAAGAAACCTATGATGATCTGGCCATTGGCCAAGTTGACCTGATTTTGGATTTCATCAAACCTGGCAGTGCCAGCATCAATTCACAGAAACTGTTAGAAGATAAGATGTGCTGTATTTGCCGCCTTGACCACCCCAGAATTCAAGATCACCTCAGCTATGAGCAGTTTTTCAACGAGCGCCATGTCACCTTAAATTTAAGACGATTCAATAAGTCTGTGGTCGATGAATTGGCGTTTGAACCTCTGCCAAAAAGAGCACTCTACAGCGAACAAGCCTCCATTTTGGCCTTGGTTGCCATGGTTGCAAAAAGCGATGCCCTAGGTTGTTGTAGCGAGAGCATCGCAATGGAATTGCAACAGTATTTACCCATCAGAATCTTACCCGTTCCGTTTAAAGTGGCCCCCATGAGCATGTATATGAATTGGTCAAAAAAAATGGATAAGAATCCAGCTAACGTTTGGTTACGTACATTACTAACCACTTGTTTTAGTTGAAACCATGATAAGTACATCAAAATGGGCATGCCTACTCTTGATCATGATGGGCTCAACGGTCTTGTTATCAGGATGCCGCCAAGCAGAACAACAGGCCTTATACCAATACAGTGATTTTCTGGCTGATGCCTTTAATGTGCCTAAAGCCGATAGAGAAATCACTGATTTCCCCAGCAAGCGTCACTTAACGCTGGCGTCACCTGATCGCCAGTTAACCTTGTTAGAAAGCCTGATACTTAAACAATGCGATCTTTTGTATGCGGCCAGTGACAAAAATCAAATCCTCAACAAGCACCAAGGAGGTGGTGATCGTTTTTTGTTCCAAGTTAACTTAATTAAACAGCTTACCCATTGCCTAAATACTGTCGACACATTAAGCCCTAAAGAGCGTGCCTTCCTCAGTGAGCTAAAGATTGAAAAACAGCAAAAACGCCCCCTCTATTTCTGGCAACTGTTATTCAGTGATAACATGGGGTATGGTTTTTTCTTTGGCCATAGCCAGCTTTTTCCCTTACAAGGTCATCAATTTAGCCAAGCGAGTTTGGCGACCCTAAAATATTTAAACCAAGTTAAGCTTAGCCAGCCACCATCGAGCGAGGCACACTCAGCAGCCCAACTCAATCTTCACTTAGAGGTCATGAGCCGAAGCCGTTATCTACCGAGCCTATTAATGACCTCTGAGCACGCTATCAAAGCACTGGATTTTGCCACTGATTTGTTGGTTTCTCAGGGCAAGGAAATCCCCTGCCATAGCCGTCGCCATCCCATGTCATTTAACAAGTTAAAAGCCATTTTTAGTCACCGCTACGTGGCGTTGATGCAGCCCTATATCGCCACCTTAAATAGTGAGCTGCACCAAGTGATGCCGTTACTTGCCCCCTTATTTGAGCCCATCCCTGAGGCAATTGAAGCGCCCACGCGCCAAGCCATACCGCAAATACTCAACACGCAACATCGCCTCACCCAAGCCAGCCGGCGCCACCAGCAGCAATGGCAGCAACTCTTTACCCGCTGCCAATAAGGCATCACCGCTCCTTAAGGGGAGTGACATTGACAAGCCATGGTTTATCTAAGGGTAAAAAAATATCAGCGCGCACAGCGCGATAACTTGATAGCATCTAGCTAGACACTACTCACAAAAGTCATGGACGATGAAGCTCTTTCCCCAACGTATTTCCGGTATTTGCCTGCTCCTGTTTATTTGGTTTAGTCTGTTTTCGACTTGTCAGGCCCAAGTCGCACCAGAACAAGCACTAAAACAGCAATATATTGAGCAAGCACAGCGAATAAAAACCACTTATGAAGCCGCATTATTTACCCTAAAGCCCTACACTTTCGCCCATTATGGCCTGCGAATGCATCGCCAAACCCATGATCCTAAATACCTGTTATCTCTTTGGGTTGATCTCGCACGTGTTGCCAATCGCCTTAATCATTTTGCCAGCGATGTCCACACACCCACTCAAATCCAAGCTTATGCGCTATCGCGTTTGCAGAGCCTGAAAGGTAAGCAAACCGAGCGCGAAAAACGCCGTTACCAAGCAACGCTGAATCAAGCCGAATATATGTATCTGGGATTAGATTTACTAAGCGCCATGGCAAGAGCGGATGAGTTTGGCCTTAAGCACAAAGAGGATGCCAAATTGAGAGAGATCATTCGCCGTTATGATTTTGCCAAGTACGCCATGGATCCAGAGATGATCCGCGCTTGGGCTGCGCAAATGGCAAATCATGTTTATTGGTTGCGCCAATTAGGGGAGCAAGATTTAACGCAAGCCTTTAGCCAGGCTTTTCGTCTTGCCTATCCAGACGAACAAGATCACCTGTTAAGTGAGCAGCAATTTAACAATAAGATCTATGGCATGAGCCATATTATTTTTGCCGACTCCCAATATTACCTTAAGCCTGTCGTCGAAAGTCAGCATCAATGGATATTTGATTACTACCGTAACAACATAGACAGCATATTGGCTCGCTGTAAAGAAGACGTCATCGCCGAGGTAGGACTCAACTTTTTGTTGGCTCAGTTAGATCATGATCCCGTTGTGCAAAAAACCCAACAAGCCATCAGCCAAGCCATTCACCCACTGCATAATATGATCCCGTCAGTCAGTGGCGATATTAATTTAGAGCGTGGCGAGCACCGCAATGTTTTAGCCATCATGTTACTGGATTGGCAAGGGTTAGCGGCCACGAGCACCACTCAGGCAAGTCCCGCCATGGTCGTAAGCCCACCGTATGGCTTAATGGCAAAATAGTTCCGATGGCAACCATAAGACATCACTTTAGGGCTGCTCGAGCAAGCTGTCCGTGGCTAACTTGGTCTATAATTTGACAAAACATGAGCAGTATAGGGATCTAAATGGCCAAGGCGCTTAGTCGAAGACTCAATCGAGCCCTCAATCGAGGTATGCTATTTGCTATCACCAGTTTAGTATTAGCCGCTATTCTATTGGAGCTCGGCTATTATCAGCAAAATCAGGTTTATCAATGCCAATACACCATTCAACAAGCGCAAATTTCGTTATTAACCTTACGACGCCATGAGAAAGATTACATCGCGAGACGCCAAGCCGAGTATAAAAACCAATTGTTCGACAGAAGCGGGCAGCTCTATCAAGAAGTGAACCTTGCCAGACATTGCACAACCGATTCAGCGGCGCAAATTGAGCAAATAACCCAATTACTCAACCAATATCAAGAGCACTTTTCCGCCACCATTCGTGAACTAGATTATCGCCCTCAACAAGAGCTCAGCGAACTCAACTTACTGATGGTGAAGCAAAAAGAGCTAGAAAACCAAGCAAGGGAATTTAATATTGCTTTTTACGCCCAACTACTGGGTTTGCGCGAGCGCTTACTTAATTATGTAACAGAAGATAATCATCAACTATTAGCTGACATTCAAAACACCCTGTCTCGCCTGCAAAAGTGGCAAGGGGTTCCCCCTGAGTTGCGACAATCCGTAACCGATTTTTCACTTCAAATACAAAGTATTGACGACCTAATGAAGGAGGTAAGATTTGCTCACGAACAGGGTGAAATGAAGGCGATGCGAAACAGCGCACATCAGATTGAAGAACAACTGGCGTCATTGCAAGCGCAACTCGACCATAAGCTAAACCAATGGCAATCGAGTCGTTGGCTTAGCTATGGCTTAGTTTTCATTGGCCTCATCTTATTGAGCCGGCGTCATAAGGCCAACAGGCCTTAACATGACTGATGGGTTACAGCCCACAAGTGAAGCAGCTCTAGGGCAATGGTCGCCCCGGCTAACGCGGTGATCTCACTGTTATCATAAGCAGGTGCAACTTCAACTACATCCATCCCGACTAGGGGTAAACCTTGTAAACCGCGTATGATTTTCAGTATTTTATCTGTGGTTAGTCCACCGCAAACGGGCGTGCCGGTCCCCGGCGCAAAGGCGGGATCTAAACAGTCAATATCAAAGGTTAAATAGACCGGCAAATCGGCAACCGTGGCTTTGATTTGCGAAACAATGTCGGCAACGCTCATGTCATTGGCTTGCATCGCATTAATCACATTAAAACCATGGCCCTTTTCCGTGTAATCGGTACGAATACCGATTTGTACCGAATGGTGCTTATCAATAAGCCCTTCATTGGGAGCATGATAAAACATGGTGCCGTGATCATAACGACTGCCATTGCTGTAAGTATCCGTATGGGCATCAAAGTGGATCAAAGCCATTTTGCCATGTTTTTTAGCATGGGCACGCAACAAGGGTAAAGTGACAAAATGGTCGCCCCCTAAACCCAATAAGGCTTTGCCGCTGCTTAATATTTGCGATGCAGCCAATTCCAAACGCTGACAAAAATCGGCGCTGTCACCACAACTAAAGACTAAATCACCGGCATCGACCAGCTTCACATGCTCAAACAATCGAAAAGGCCAAGGGAAACGGCGATCTTCCCAAGCTAGGTTAACCGAAGCTCGACGAATGGCGTCGGGCCCCATGCGCGCCCCTGAACGGCCCGATGTAGCCATATCAAACGGCAAGCCAAGCACAACGACATCCGCATCGGTGGAGAGAGGGTTTCGCACCAAGGGCTGGCGTAAAAACGTCATCCCATTGGAGTAAAGTGAGTTATCTATTTGTGAAAACACATCATTCATGGCCATCGAGCCTTTATTTATAAATGAGATACCGCAAGGGCGTATTAGCCCTAGCGGCAAATTATGTTGAGTTTATACCTCTTCCAGATAGGTATAGCCTTTTAAACCTAAGTCCAGCTCTTGGTAGATTTGTTGCTGCTCGCTGGCTGGGATTTTCGCGCTAATTAAGTCACGGAACGCGGCTCTAAACTCCTGCGCATCGAGATGCACATATTGCAGCATGTCTTCTACCGTATCGCCTTCATCAATCGACACCACCTCTGCTTTGCCTTGCTCGTCCATCACCACAACCGCACTGTGGGTATCGCCAAATAAGTTATGCATGTCACCTAAGATTTCTTGATAAGCCCCCACCAAGAAAAAGCCCATTAAATATTCTTTGTCACTCGACCAAGGCGGGACAGGCAAGGTGGTTTCAATGCCTTGACCATCAACGTATTGGTCCACGGTGCCATCGGAATCACAGGTGATATCCAATAACACAGCACGGCTGCTGGGCACCTTATCTAAACCGGACAAAGGCAACACAGGAAACACCTGGTCTATCCCCCACGCATCGGGCAAAGATTGAAATAGCGAAAAGTTGACAAAGAACTTATCCGCTAACTTTTCCGTTAACTCATCCATAATGGGGCGGTGAAAACGGTTTTTGGTGTCCAGCATTTGATTGAGCTCATAGCACAGACGTAAGTTAAGCTGCTCCGCCCAGGCGCGTTGGGTCAGGTTTAACACGCCCATGGCAAATTGACTGTGCACTTCGGCCAAATCGCTTTGACAGTCGTGATAGATCTCAATTAAGGCGCGATCATCATTGCGGCCGCTTAACTGTAACCAAGAGCGCCACATATTTTGCAGCAGTAAAGGTTGCTCGGCGTCCGGTGGTGTTATGTCCTCGGGCGTGTAGCTTTCTGCGCCAATCACATTTGAAATAAGCACGGCATGATGGGCCGTCAGGGCGCGACCTGACTCGGAAATAATCATCGGCATTGGCTGGTTATAAAGCTTACAAATATCGCCAATACAATAAACGATATTATTGGCATATTCGGCCAAGCTGTAGTTCATGGAATTTGACGATTGACTGCGCGTGCCATCATAGTCCACCGCTAAGCCACCGCCGACGTCCATGCACAATAGGTTCGCACCCAGCTCTCGTAATTCACAATAAAAGCGTGCGGCCTCACTGACACCGGTGCGCACATCGCGAATATTGGCCATTTGCGAGCCAAGATGAAAATGCACCAATTGCAACGCATCCACTTGGTTGTTTTGTTTCAAGACATCAAGTACTTGCAATACTTGCGAAGCCGATAAACCAAACTTGGATTTTTCGCCGCCACTGGCTTGCCATTTGCCTTTACCTTGCGATGCTAAACGCACGCGCAAGCCTAGGCGCGGTGATACGTTAAGCTTTTTTGCTTCTCTGAGCACCATGGCCAATTCAGACATTTTTTCTAAGACAATATGCACCTTGTGGCCCAGCTTTTCACCGATCAAAGCAAGGCGGATATATTCTTCGTCTTTGTAACCATTACAGACAATGACCGAGCTGACTTTTTGTGCCAGCGCTAGCACGGCGAGCAATTCACCTTTACTGCCCGCTTCAAGGCCAAGCTGTTTTACCTCTTTGTCTTGCTGGCTAGCAAGCAATTGGTCTACCACTTCTTTCTGCTGATTCACCTTAATAGGATAAACCAGCAAATATTTCTCATCATATTGGTAGTCAGCGATGGCTTGGTTAAACGCGGCGCATAAATTATGGACCCGCTGATGTAGTATCTGCGGAAAGCGCACCAATACGGGTAAACTTAACCCTTTCGCTTGCACCTGCTGACTGATTTCAGTTAAGGCGATGGTGTGGTTAGGCTCGTCCGCTTTAGGCGCAACATATACTTCACCCTCATCATTAATACCGTAAAAACCCTGGCTCCAGTGGCGCACATTGTAGCTAGCGCGAACGGCTTCTAGATCTGTTGCTTGTGTCATGGATCAATCCAAAAAAATTAATTTAAAAACAGGCTGTTACCTCACAGCCCAATAGCCGCACGTTTGAGCTTGAGCGCAGTGCGCTAGCCCCGCAACAGTCCGGTTGCGCGAATAGAAAAACATTTAACCTGTACAGTCCAACAAAATAAATTAACGGTAAAGAAAAGAAATACTGCAATAAACTTAACCTGTTAATAATTAACAAGTTAAGTTTGAAAGATTAAATATTGATGGGGTTACAGATGTGAAATTAACTGCTCACTAACGAAATTAGCGATGTGGGGTTGCGCCGCTGCTGTCGGGTGCAAGCCATCGGGCATCATATAGTCCGGTTGTAGAATGATAGGCTCAAGAAAAAAAGGCAATAATGGCACACTTTGCGCCTCACTCACCTCGGTGAAGACTTGAGCAAAGGCTTGACTGTAACGCTTGCCGTAATTGGGCGGCGCTTGCACTTGCATGATCATGGCTTGGCCACCTGCTTGTTTCACTAAAGTGATCATCTTGGTAAGGTTGTTACGTAAGATATGTGGCGCAAAGCCGCGTAAGCCATCATTGGCACCCAGCGTAATAAACACGTAATCGGGTTGATGCAATTTAAGCAGCTCAGGTAACCGAGCTAAACCATTGCCTGAGGTATCGCCGGAAATACTGGCATTAACGACTTGATAGGGCTTACCTTGCTTAGCTAAGCGTTCAGGTAATAAGGCGGGCCAGCTTTGCTCAGCTGCCATTTGATAGCCCGCACTCAGGCTATCACCCACAATCAGTAAGGTTTGACTGTACACTAGGCTACTCATTAGGCTTAAGCCAGTCATTAAAAGAAACAAAAAAGGTTTATACATGTCTGATCCCATTATTAAAGCTGAACATGTGGTTAAACAAGTTACCACAAGCACGGATAGCTTGACCATATTGCAAGACGTTTCGCTACAAGTTAAAGCGGGTGAAAGCTTAGCCCTTGTTGGCCCATCGGGCGCGGGAAAATCCACCTTAATGACCTTACTTGCCGGATTAGACGTGGCCAGCTCTGGCGAGATTTATTTACTTGGTCAGGCCTTGTCTCAACTCGATGAAGAAGCGCGTGCCGCCCTGCGTTGCGAGCATATTAGTTTTGTGTTTCAAAGTTTTTTGCTGATCCCAACCCTAACCGCACGGGAAAATGTGATGCTACCGTTTTTAATCAAGGGCGCAAAGCAAGATGAAGTATTGGCCAATCAGCTACTGCAACAAGTGGGGTTGGCTGAGCGCGCCGATCATTTACCCTCACAGCTTTCCGGTGGTGAGCAGCAGCGCGTGGCCCTTGCGCGAGCCTTTATTAGCCAGCCCAAAATATTGTTTGCTGATGAGCCGACGGGCAATTTAGACCAGCAAACCGCCAGCCGCATTGTTGAGCTTTTATTCCAGCTTAACCGAGAGCACGGCACCACCTTAGTACTGGTAACCCATGATCCCTCCCTCGCCGAGCGCTGCGATAGAACCTTACACATAGCAGCAGGTAAGGTGGCCGAATGAAAGGGAATCTGTTAACAAAATGGCGTTGGCGTGAATGCTGGCAAGGCCAACTTTGGCCCATTACCTTAGCCTTAACCTTGATTGTGGCTTGTGTGTTTGCCTTGGCCGCGCTGGTCACCCGGGTTGACAAAGTCATGGTCGACCAAGGTCGCTCAGCCCTTGGCGGCGATTTGGTCTTGGTATCCAATCAGCAAGCCATCAGCCCCGAGCTATTAAGTCAGGCCAGTGAATTAGGCTTACAATACAGCTTGCAAACCCGTATTCGCACCATGGCATTTAGTGATAATGGCATGCAGTTGGTAAGCGTTAAAGCCATGCAAAGCGATTTCCCATTAAGGGGCGAGCTGGTATTAGACCCCACCCCCATCAACAGTCACGCCAGTCATAATACTGCGGCATTTTATGGCCATGTTGAGCCCAATCAACTTTGGCTTGCCGAGCGTTTGTTTAATTTGCTGGACGTCAAGGTCGGTGACACGGTGGCCATCGGCGATGCCGAGTTAACCGTTTCAGGCTTAATTGCTCAAGATCCCGAATTGTCATTTAACCCATTTAATCAAATGCCCACAGTCATCATCCACCTTGATGACTTAGCCAAAACCGGGGCGTCACTCGAAGGCGCCAGATTAAGTTATCGCGCCTATTTTAAAGGCGAGGACAGCGCCCTAAAACAGTTGCAGCAAGCCCCTATCACGCCAAGTCAACGCTGGATCAGTGAACAAAGCCAAGGGCGCACCGCAGAGTTTCTTAATAAAGCACAGCAATACTTGTCACTGACCCTGCTCTTAGTGCTGCTCATGGCCAGCGCCACCTTAGTGCTAACCAGCCAGCATTACAGCAATACCCAGCGCGACACCGTGGCCATGTTAAAAAGCTTGGGGGCGAGCCGCAGCTGGTTAAAGCGTTGGTTAGCAGGCCAACTGCTCATGTTGTTTGGCCTCGCCAGCACCTTAGGCTTAGTTGCCGGGCTCGCATTAGAACAATTACTGAGGCTGCCTCTTAAAGATCTACTGCCCGATCCGTTACCGAGTATCGGCTTGATCCCATGGCTAATTAGTATAGGCGTAGCACTCTTGGTCGGTTTGCCCAGCATGGGCATCAGCTTGCTGCGATTACTAGACACGCCCGCTACCGCCATTATTCAAGGTGAAACCAAGCAAACCAAAGCCTATTGGCCCTTTGCCCTACTCGTGTTACCCCTATTAAGCTTGGTGCTTTGGTTTGGCAGCAATACCTTGATGTGGTTAACCTTACTTGGCCTTGTGCTACTGCTGATTTTGTTGGGTGGAATAGGCTTATTCGTCACCAAACTGCTGCAACAGAAGCAATGGGGGCCGGGCATCACCTTAGCCTTAAGCCGCCTTAATCGCAGTAAAGCAGCCAGCATCGCTCAGCTTGGGGCGTTGACTTGTTCGTTAATGCTATTAAGCGTAATTTGGCTACTGCGCAGTGATTTGCTTGATAACTGGCAGCAAACCTTACCGCCTGATGCCGCCAATGTATTCGCCATAAATATCGCGCCTGAGCAAGTAGCCCCCTATACAGATCAACTTGAGCAGTGGCAACTGCCTCACTCACTGGCTTATCCCGTGATCCGAGGCCGTTTGATCCAGCGTAACGACGAGGTGTTACAGTCTTCACAAGCCACACAAGATGAAGCGCAGCAGAGTGAAAAAGACCCCGCCCTGCGCCGCGAGTTAAATTTCACCTGGCTTGCTAATCTACCTAGCCATAATGAATTGGTAGCTGGAGAGTGGACCTCTCAAGGCGGCGTGTCGGTGGAACAAGAAATCGCCAAAAGGCTCTCCATTGAACTGGGTGACACCTTACACTTTAGTGTGAATAGCCAAACTTTTAGCGCTAAGGTAAACAGCATTCGCGCAGTTGAATGGCGCAACATGAAACCCAATTTTTACTTTATCTTTAGCCCAGATGTGCTGGCCAATTTGCCCGCTACTTGGCTCATCAGTTACCGGGTTGAACAAGCACAATCGGATTTGTTAAACCAACTGGCACGAGACTACCCAACGGTCAGCGTGTTGGATCTGCGTACCATGGCCAACCAAATTCAGTCTTTACTAGGCCAAGTCGCTTGGTCATTAACCGTACTGGCCAGCTTAGCCGTGATCAGTGGTTTACTCCTAGTGTTAACTTTACTGCGTTTAAGTGTGTCGCAGCGCCAACGGGAAATTAAGCTCTATCGCACTCTAGGGGCCAGCAAAAAGCGCATTAGCGCCACTCTTTGGGCTGAATACGGCATCATGGCAGTTATCGCGGGTTTTTGTGCGGCCATAGGTGCACAAGCTGTCATTGCCAGTATGGTGAAATGGGGCTTTGAGATGCAACCGCAAATGCACTGGTGGCTTTTTGCCGCATTGCCTGTGATCGCGATTGGCCTAATTTACATCATTACCCAAAGCATGTTTAAACAGCTGTTGGCACCGCTCAGGGCCTAAAAAGCCGTTCACCGTCCCAATGGGAAAACACGCCCTTGATGCCAGACGCAATGTCTGGCATCAAATTGTATTAACACTAGAACAAGTGTCTAATCGCGATTGTAAGTTGCGGTAAGGGTAGCGGACGCCAAGCTATTAACATGGATCTGATAACCCACAGAAGCGGGATTAATATCAGCACCAAAAGGGAGCTTATCCACTTTCATGGCATGAATCGAGAATTGATAGCGATGCATACCATCTGTGGTAGGTGGACAAGGACCACCGTATCCTTGGGCATTAAAGTCCGTGTTAGATTGTACTACCCCTTGGGGCAACAGCTTGCTGCCCTGATTGCCAGCCCCTTGCGGTAACTCCGTCACATCAGCAGGAATATTAAACGCGACCCAATGCCAAAAGCCGCTAATGGTAGGCGCATCGGGATCATACACCGTCAGCACAAAACTCTTGGTCCCTTCGGGCACATCACTCCACTTTAAATGCGGAGAAATGTTCTTACCACCACAGCCCCATTGGTCAAAAGCATGCTTAATGTCCATTAAGCCACCTTCAACAATATCATCACTGGATAACTCAAGGGCTTGAGCGGAGCCCATGACACTGCTAAGAATTAGTGCTAAGCCTATCTTTTTCATCTGCTTTTCCTTGTTGTTTGAAAACAACTACAGGTTAAGATAAGCGTCCCTATGATGTTGCCGTCAACTGGCCAATATTTATTGTTAAATGGCCAATTAAGATTTAGGGCCTGTTGACCTTTCGTGGTTGATTTTTGTTCGAGTGGGAGACACCCTGTCTAAAAGCGTTTTGGGCGAGGCGAGCGGTGTGTAGCTTAGCAATCTAAGTAAATACTGCTCAACGACGCACAGAATGCTTACGCCCGAAGGGCTTTCGCCGAATCCAATGGACAGCGTTTGTTGGTCATTTCTACTGCGTTAGCGCCTTTTCGCGTAGGCGACTATGCCACAAAGTTGCTGCCCACAACGATTGTTTTGTATAAATACCCAACAAATCGCTGCAAAAACAAGCTCCAAAGATCAGCAGGCCCTAGTCACTTAGATCACTGATTTTTGTAATTGTGAAGGCAACATGCCGAAGCGCGACTTAAACTGAGCACTGAAACTCGATACGGATTGATAACCACAGCGCTCACTGACATCACTGATTGGGCGGCGCTCAAGCCCACTTTGTAATAAATACAAACCGTGGCCTAGTCGGGTGTCGGCTAATACTTGCCTAAATCCCACGCCTTCCTCTCGCAAGCGTCGCCTTAGGGTCGTTTCACTGACATGCAATCGCTCAGACATACTCTCTAATGACCAATTATTGGCCGGATCAAGGGAGATTAATTGGCTGACTTTATCACGCCATTTGGCTTGGGGTTGCACAAATAAACAGCCACCTTGGCCGCTCAACAACAACGCGAGCAGCACCTCATTGTATCTGTGCATTAGCAAGGTCGAGTCCAACTCACCGTGTAAAGCATCTAATAGGTGCAACAAACTGGAAAGCAAGGAGCCAGACACCTTAAACGGTTGAAAGGTCGTTTTAGATGCCAATGCTTGTTGGACTAACTGGCCGTGTGAGCCTTGTACGCCTTGTAATTGATCAGGACTAAATTGCAGCACTAAGGCATAAAATGCCCCCTCTTCTGGCGTATTGATGATACTAAAGTCAGCATGAGCAGGAAACGCCATAGCGTGCTTGCTGTTCACTTGCAGTTGATCGGTTTGATTCACAACCCGCTTATTGCCCTGAACAATGATCACCAAAAAGCTTTGTGCCGCTTGCAAGTCTCGCAACTGTTGCCGACTGTCGCAACGCACGTAACCTATGCCCGGAAACGGATGGTTGGCTTGCAACCCCCTAACCCAGTCTTTTAGCTGCAACCATTTTATTTCGTCACTCATGACCTCTTCCTTATGAGCACTCACCATTTAACGTTTATATACCCAATCAACCTAGATATGCTTGATTTCAGCAAGCGTTTACAGGCGTTTAGGCAATGGCAGTGCTCGCTTTTTGGCCAAAACCTGCTAAAATTAAGCATTTAGTCGGACTTTTGATTAAAAAATACTATTTTAAGCCATTAAAATAATATTTATCAGTGATTAATTACACTGCCTATATCAAAAGCAAATACAACAGAATATAAAGCGGGATAGTCATCCATGGCTTTCCTTTTGTAAACCACCTTAGCTAAGGCCTGAGCCCTGAGTCCGGAGCCTAGTGTTTCTTGGCTAACCTATTGAGTAATTATGCACATTTCAACAAAAATAAATAAACCCGTCTTCATTTCATCCTTAATCATTGCCGTTTCTATTGCCTTGTTCGCGGCACTTCAACCCAACCTTAGTAATCAATTATTTAATCAAGTTCAAAACTGGCTGGTGAGCCAAGTGAGCTGGTTATATATTTTGAGCGTGGCCATTTTTCTGATTTTTATCGTTTGTGTCATGGTCAGTCGTTTGGGTGATATCAAATTAGGGCCCGATCACAGCGAGCCAGATTATTCCAATATCTCCTGGTTCTCTATGTTGTTTTCAGCTGGTATGGGTATCGGCTTAATGTTCTTTGGTGTGGCTGAGCCCGTGATGCATTATCTCAGCCCGCCCGTGGGCGATCCGGCGACCATTGACGCAGCCAAAGATGCCATGCGAATTACCTTTTTCCACTGGGGTCTACATGCGTGGGGGATCTACGCCATCGTCGCCCTCGCCTTAGCGTATTTTTCTTATCGCCATAAGCTACCACTATTACCCCGTTCAGCTTTATATCCCATTATCGGAGAGCGTATTCATGGCCCCATCGGCCATGCTACGGACACCTTTGCGGTGGTGGGGACGTTATTTGGTGTCGCCACCTCTCTCGGGTTCGGTGTACAACAGCTCAATGCGGGGTTAAGTCACCTATTTGCAATCGAACAAACCGTGCTTGTGCAGCTGGCATTAATTGTAGTGATCACGATATTAGCCACGATCTCTGTGATACTTGGCCTAGACGGCGGTATTAAGCGCTTGTCTAATTTAAATATGTTCTTAGCACTTGCGCTGTTGGTGGGTGTTTTACTATTGGGACCAACAGCTCAATTGTTTCAGTCATTTGTCGAAAATACCGGCACTTACATGAGTGAGTTAGTCAATAGTACCTTTAATATGTATGCCTACGACCATAAAGAAGACTGGTTGGGTGGCTGGACCATGCTGTATTGGGGATGGTGGGTTTCTTGGTCGCCTTTTGTCGGCACTTTTATTGCCCGAGTCTCGCGCGGACGGACCATACGTGAATTTATCGTTGGTGTGCTTTTTATCCCTTCTGGTTTTACCTTTTTATGGATGACGGTGTTTGGTAATAGTGCCATTGATATTATTTCATCTGACACCTTGCACACCCTAGCTCAAGCCGTTAATGATAATGTCGCGATTGCCATTTTTGTGTTTTTTGAGCAGTTCCCATTAGCCTCTTTGCTGTCATTGATTGCTGTCTTATTGGTCACTACCTTTTTTATCACCTCAGCCGATTCAGGCGCCTTAGTCATCGATACGTTAACCGCAGGAGGTGAACAAAACACGCCGGTATGGCAACGGATATTTTGGACGGCCATGATCGGTATCATTGCCTCGGCGTTACTCTATGCAGGTGGATTACAAGCGTTACAAACACTGACCATTGCCAGCGCGTTTCCTTTTATGTTTGTCATGTTGCTATTTTGCTATGGCCTGTTTAAAGCACTGCGCCATGATTTAATGCTGCAAAACAGCGTACAAAACCATAATACCTCAGTGCAGTTCGCACAAAGCCAAGTGCCGTGGCAAGAGCGTCTAAACACCCTATTGGTGCATCCGCGTTTGAAACAGGCTGAAAGCTTCATTGAGAGTACCGTTCGTCCAGCTTTGACTGAACTATGCGAACAGTTTAAAAAAGCAGGTATCAACGCCAAGCTCATTGAAGACCAAGAGAAAATTCGCTTAACCATCTACAAAGAAGAGGCGGAAAACTTTTCTTACGGGATCCGCTTACGTCATTTTGTCGTGCCTACTTACGCCGATGAGAAACATGACGATTATTACCGCGCTGAAGTGTTTTTGCTCCAAGGTGGCCAACAATATGATGTGTTTGGTTATACCCAAGAGCAAATCATCGCCGATGCCATCACTCAATATGAGCGTCATTTACATTTCTTGTATTTAGCGAGCTCGGAAATATTAGAAGAAGAAGCGGCAGAGAGCCTGCCCCAAAAAAGCTAACTCATCACGGCGCAGTTTACTTTTGGCAAGCAGACTGCGCCCTGTTAACGATTTAGTGAGAGCTTTGTTGCCACTGGGTTATGGCCTAAAACTTAAGCCTTATAAGCAAATCTTCATGTCTTGGTAGCAATGCTCGCTTTTTACGGCTTCACCCAGCATTTCATCGTAAGGCAAGGTGAGCTTAAGGGTTGCTTGTTCAAAGCCCAGTTTTTTTAATGCTAATTTAGCATTAGCTAAACTATTAAAATGAATAATATCCCCATGATTGTCGGTGATGGGCTCAGGCTGGCGATGCACTATCACTTCGGGCCGGTAAAAGGCGGAATCTGCATAAGCCATTAAAATACAGGTAGGTTTACCACCATGGGATAACCATTGTTTGACTTGATTTTGCTGCATAAGTCCTCCTTAAGTTAACTTAAGCTTAGCAAGGACACACCAGATTTAAATAAACTAATCAAAAACTATTTATCACAAGCCGCTGCAACTTGATCATGGTTAGTTTGATGGCAACGCGCCCCCATTGCCCTTGCCAACTTGTGTCCCCAATCAATCTGGATAAGCTTGATTTCAGCAAGCGTTTACAGGCGTTTGGGCACGGTATTAATTACAGGTAATGGCTTCCCCTTATCAAAATCAATAACGCGGCATACACGCTTGACCAACTTGCCCTTTAGGAGTGCACCTTCAAGTTGATTGGGTATATTTATCAATTGGGATGGTGTAACGTCGTGTTTTATCTAACTGAATACGTCCTCTCAATGCTGGCTCAAGTCACCGCTATTTTATTTCCTATTTTTGCCTTGGTTATTGCTGGGTTTATCGTCAATAAAACCCTAAAAATTGACTTCTCTGGGTTAAATACCTTGAATATGGCGGTCTTTGTCCCCTCTCTCATTTTTTCGGCGCTTAGCCAAGCGCCTCTGGGAAAAGAGCAAGGCCCACTATTACTTGCCGCCATCTTGGCTTTATTGATCCCCATGGTGTTGATTGCTTTACTCAGAAGTCAATCCTTTAACTTTCGAACTTGGGCCCCTGCTATGTGCTTTCGTAATAGCGGTAATCTGGCCATTCCTCTGTTTGGTTATGCATTTGGAACCTTAGCCAGTGAGGCGGCTATCTTGCTGTTTGTTGTATCAACCTGTGTCCACGTGATCTTTGGCGGGCTGGTGCTAAGCTCAAGCCGAGGCCTTAGTAGCTTAGCCAGCTTATTTAAAATGCCATTATTTATTGCCGCGCTGGTGGCGATGGTGGTGAATTTAGCCAATTTGCCCTTATACCCACCGTTACACCAAGCCGCTGAATTATTGGGTCAAGCCGCTATCCCCATTATGCTCTTATCCCTAGGCAGCCAGATGACCAACCTCAAGCTCAACGGCCTCACTATTGGCCTGCAAAGTATTGGCTTAAGCCTAGTAACAGGGGCTGTGGCTTATTGCATGATTGCTTTACTCATTCCGCTGCCGGTATTACAACAACAAATGATGGTACTGTTTTGTATGTTACCGCCTGCGGTGATGAATTATCTGTATGCGGTGCAATTTGATACCGAGCCCGATAAAGTGGCCTCAATGATATTGTATGGTAATGCCGCGGCTATCATCACCTTGCCTTTGCTATTAAGTTACGCATTTTCATTAAGTTAGAAAACAATCTGGCAGTGAAAAATATCTTTATACAACCCTATTACAAGACTATCTAATCAATCAAAAACAGCCTAATATCCGCAATCTATAGACAGGTGTTTTATCCCCTTGTCTAAGCGCCGATAAGCCAAATTGAAAGGCGTATTGACTATTTCCAGCCGGCTTAGCTGGTCCAGTGTTAAGGGCAAATAAAGTGGTTTATCTGTTGTTAGTGGTGGGATTAGTACTGTTGATTTACGGCGCGGACTGTTTAGTTAAGGGCGCGGCTAGATTGGCTTTAACGGCTGGCATTCCAAGCCTAGTTGTGGGCCTTACCGTAGTGGCGTTTGGTACCAGTGCCCCTGAGCTTGCTGTAAGCATAGGCGCAGCATTTTCCGGTGAAACCGAAATGGCAATAGCCAATGTGGTCGGCAGCAATATCTTTAATGTGTTGTTCATTCTTGGGCTGGCAGCCATGCTAAGCCCGTTGATTATCTCAAAGCAGCTAATCAAGCAAGATGTGCCCATGATGATAGCTATTTCAGCACTAGTCTATTGGCTGGTGAGTGATGGCTTACTCAGTCGCCTAGACGCCTGCATTTTAGTGGTGCTACTTATCAGCTATACTGTATTTTTGTTTGTTCAAGGTAAAAACAACCCAGATCAAGAAGAGGCACAGGAAGATATCAGTGCGCCTTGGTGGCACAACATCCTTTGGTTGCTGGTAGGGGTTGTCTTGCTGGTCGTGGGGGCCAACTTACTGGTTAACAGCGCCGTTGCGATTGCCAAGGCCTTTGGGGTAAGTGAAGCCGTAATTGGCTTAACCATCATCGCTATCGGCACCTCATTACCCGAAGTGGTCACTTCTATTGTGGCCACCGTTAAAGGGCAAAGAGATATCGCGGTAGGCAACGTGATTGGCAGTAATGTGTTTAATCTTTTAGCTGTACTGGGTGTTGCTGGGGTTATCGCTCCAGAGGGACTAGCCGCGAATGCGCAGCTAGTGAGTTTAGACTTACCGATTATGTTAGGCGTTGCGCTGCTTTGTGCCCCATTGTTTTTTACCGGAGCAACCTTAAGCAGAGCGGAAGGCGCGACCTTCTTCTTACTCTACTTACTTTATACCAGCTATCTGATCGGCGTTGCCTTGAGTCTAAACTACACCGCATCCCTTGCTAATATGACGTTATACGGCGTTTTGCCTGTCACCTTAGCCTTGGTCCTTTTTTCTTTGCAGCGCGACTTGCGCCAGCAAAGCTAGCTCATTGATTTCGATAGCCGCGCTTTTTTGCGCGGCGTTTTTTTGCCCCTCGGCTATTTTTCTTATCCACCGGCACAGCTCGGGTTAGATCCGGTTCAAATTCTGGTAACCACTGCGGCGCTAATCGTTGATCGATCAGCGCTTCTATTTCCTCTAAACGCCATTCTTCTTCACTGGCCAATAAGGTAATGGCTTGACCAGCTTTGCCTGCGCGTCCAGTGCGCCCAACGCGATGCACATAATCTTGTGCGTTAAAAGGCAGCTCCATATTGATCACACAAGCAAGATCGGCAATATCTAATCCTCTGGCAGCGACATCCGTTGCCACCAGCACACTTAGCTCGCCTTGCTGATAACGCGTGAGCACTTGCTCGCGCACCGCTTGTGATAAATCAGCGTGAAAAGCATGGGCAGTAAGCCCTTGCTGGCAAAAATACTGTGCTAGCTCATCGGCAGCGACCTTAGTGCGACTAAACACTAAACACGCCTGTCCTTGTTGTTGTTTCAACAAACTCACGGCGGCAGCGCGTTTGCGCTCAGGGTCGATGGCATAAACGCGCTGCTCTAGGGGCTCGGCAACACTGTTTAGGTTATCCACCACGATGCGCTTTGGCTGATTAAGCAAACGCTTGGTGAGGTGATAGATCTTGTCATCGAAGGTAGCCGAAAACAGCAAGGTTTGGCGCTGCTTAGGTAAGCGCTGCAATATGGCATTGATTTCATCGGCAAAGCCCATATCAAGCATGCGATCGGCTTCATCAAACACTAAATACTTGAGTTTATTGAGATGAAGATTGCCTTGGCGTAGGTGATCCAGCAAGCGTCCCGGTGTGGCTATCACCACCTCCACGCCCTGTTTAAACGTTTTGGTTTGCGCGCTGACACTCACCCCGCCATAAACCAGCGCCGCTTTTAGCTGCGTATGCTTGGCATAGTCGCTGAAACTGGCCGCGACTTGGGTGGCTAACTCACGCGTTGGCACCAGTACTAACATTTGGATTTCGCCTCGGTCATCGACTTGGTCATCGCCTTGGTCATCGACTTGGTCATCGACTTGGTTATCAGCTTGAGTCGTCAGTAGCTGTTGCAACAAGGGCAGTAAAAACGCCGCCGTTTTACCTGTGCCGGTTTGGGCTCCCGCCATCACATCATGGCCCGCTAAAATGGGGGGAATGGCTTGGGCTTGCACTGCCGTTGGCTGTTGATAGCCCAACTCAGCCAAGGCAGAAAGTAATTGAGGATGAGAAATGAGAGCAGAAAACGACATGGCGACATCTTAACAAGAACGAAAAAGGCGGCCAGTGTAACAAACCTTAGCGGCAATCGCCTAACTCGTCCGCTATCGCTTTAGGGCGACTAACTTATTGCCCATTTGCCAACATATTTTTTATCTTAACGGCTTTTTCAAAGTGATCTAACTGATGGGTTTGGATCCACCAGGTCGCCACTGCCATTAAAGTGGCGGGATCATCGTTCTTATTGGCGAAAAACGCATAAAATGAAAGGCCAACTTGCTCTCCCTTCTTCGCTATTTTTTCGTCACAAATTCGTATCATCTTCTCAACTATGGCATCTCTAAGCATACAACCCCTTTATTTTCAGACAATTAAAAAGACGGACAGTTAAACAGAAAGGCTAACCCGACGTCAAATCCGTTAAAAATGTTAAATGCGCATTTTTAGTCAGTTTCTCTTCCCCGCCGTGGCTAAGCTAACAATGAAAACCTATCTAGGAGAAGGAATATGAACAGAATCGATGGATTAGATACCTTAAGAGGGCTGTTTCTGGTGCTGATGATGATCAATCATCTGGTATGGAACAGTGGGGGGCAAACTGTTTTGCAACTGGTTAGCTTGCAACCTTTGGGTCAAGTTGGCGCCGCTGAAGGCTTTATCTTTATTTCGGGATTACTGGCCGGCTTCATTTACACCAATCAAAAGTACACCCCATCCCAATTGACCCGCAAGGCGATTAGCCGCGCCTTCACCTTGTATTACTACCATCTGATTTGCCTCGTTTTAGTGCTTATGGTTGCTTGGATCAGTATTACCATCAACCCTGGGATGCGTGATTTTTACTTGTTTATCATGCCCAACTTTATCAATGCACCGGAGCACGCAGCCTGGCTATCCGCCTTGCTGCTTAATCGCCCCGCGTATTTTGACATCTTGCCTATGTACACCTTGTTTATGCTGCTACTCCCCTTGATGTTGCTGATGCTACGTAAAGGATTTGGGCCCGTTTTACTGCTGCTAAGCTTGCTACTTTGGCTAGCCAGTGGCTGGATTAATCAAGCTGACTTAGCGCCACTTTTTAATGCGATTTCACCGGATTTAGCCATTCGCGTAGGCTATTTTGACCCCTTCGCTTGGCAACTGATTTTTGTGGTTGGCGTCTGTATTGGTTTTTATCGACGTCAAGGCAGAATTAATTGGTACCGTTACCCTAGCCTTGTTTGGTTAGCTCTCGTGCTGTGTGCTAGCATGTTTTTAGTCCACCACGGTGCCCTGTTGGATCTTGGCATTCATCAAGGTGTGCTTTACGCCCTAGCCGATAAACCCGAATTAGGCTGGCTCAGGCTCGTAAACCTACTGCTACTGGCTTACTTATTTGGCTATATCATCAAACGCTGGCCACATGCCCTAAACATGGCTGGACTCAGCTTACTTGGTCGTCACTCATTGCAAGTATTTGCTTGGCATACGGTAGTGATATTTATTGCGACGCCATTTTTATTTGCTATCAAGCAAACCCCGTATTACTCGCTGGCTATTTTAGCTATCACTTGCAGCTTATTTATCCCCGCCCTGATACACCAAGGCTGGCAACAGCGGGCCCAGCGGCGAATTGTTCACCACCCTATTCGCGCTTAAACCCTATTCGCTCTAAAACAAATGCGTACTAAAACCAAAAAACCGATCCAAAAAGGAAACATGATGAAAACCAAAGCATTACTTATCGCCAGTGTCACCAGCTTACTGATGGCCTGTGAGCCAGCGCCATCCACTCAAACCGCAAGCCAAGCTGAGAGCTCGCCTCAATCTCAGCACACACTTACCATTAAACTAAGCAACATATCCAAACCAGAAGGCAATATTAAACTCTTTGTGTACCGCACCAGTGATGATTTACTTAGAGGGCAAGCGTCTTACCTCCAGCAAACCTATAGCCTAGAGCAAGCCGCTGCTCCCATCGTGCTTAACCAAGTGCCAACAGGCGACTACGCCATTTTTGTGCTGCAGGATTTAGACGACGACCACAAGTTAGCCATGAACCACCAAGGCATGCCACAAGAGCCCTATGGCTACTCAAATAACCCGGTATTAATGGGGCCACCAACCATGGCGCAAGTCCAATTTAGTCTCAACCAAGATAAAACCGCCGAGATAAAAATGAATTAACAAGCAAGATGGCTATCACACGGGCCAGCAGCCAACGCGCTGGCTCACTTTTTCGATAAGGGGCTTTTATGATTGAATCACTGATGACAGAAATAAAGAAAATAGCGATAGGGGTGTTGGGGTTTATACTTGGTTGCACCGCATTTGGGCTATTGCTCTATTTTCTAATTTATTTAGTGAATAACAAGGTTTAACACTATCTCAGTCTTGCCTGTGAACGCATATCACCTTAGGCTGGCTAACACACAATAGTTAATCCAAAAGGAACGACCATGGGACTGTTTGATGCCATCTTAGGCAATGCGAGTGAAGTTAACCTAGCCGAGTTAAACCAAGAATTATCGCCTATCATGGCGGACAACGAGCAGCTCGCGCTAGCCTATAAGCTGATCCGCGATATGTTTGTGTTTACCAACAAACGTATGATCTTAATTGATAAACAAGGGATCACCGGCAGCAAGGTGGAATACCACTCCATTCCCTATAAATCCATCACCCATTTTTGCGTGGAATCGGCTGGCACCTTTGATATGGACTCAGAATTAAAGATTTGGATTTCGGGCTCATCTGCGCCCATCGTCAAGGAGCTAAAAAAAGGCACCGACGTTGTAGGCATTCAAAAAACCATCGCTAATTTTATGTTTCAATAGGTGAGCTAAGGTCACAAATTGATCGCGGCGGGCTTGTCCAGCCATGGAAACTTGACAATAATTTCACACTTTTATTTTTTGTCAGGTATTTATCTGTGAGCCAAGGCAACGACAGTGTGTTTGAAGACGCGGTGATCGCCGCAGAGCGTCTAGTGATGAACAGTGAGCGTGGCTATAAGCTGCGCTTATTCGCGTTTGCCATGCTAGGTTACCTCGTTATATTTGGGGCCTTTGCATTATTTCTCGGCATCATTGGCGGTTTAATCGGCCTCGCATTTTTTAGTACCGGGCTGTTTATCTTACTCCTTAAATCCAAGGTCATTTTTGCCGCTATTCCGGCCGCTTGGATATTAGGCAAATCCCTCTGGATAAAATTTAAGCCGCCTCAAGGTTATGAGCTCACCCGAGGGCTATGCCCCGAGTTCTTTGCCCAGCTCGACGAACTGCGCCACCAGCTTAAAACGCCCAAGATCCACCAAGTCATCATAGAACAAAGGCATAATGCCGCGATTTTGCAAACGCCACGTTTAGGTATCTTTGGTTGGCAAAAGAACACCTTGTTTGTTGGTCTAGAATTATTAATGGCGATGAGCCCAGCCCAAGCCAAGGCAGTGCTGGCCCATGAACTTGGCCATTTATCGGGTAATCACAGTCAATTTGCTGGCTGGATCTACCGAGTGCGAGCCAGCTGGCTTAAAATCATGCGAGCCTTCGAAGAGCAAGACTCTTGGGGCGCAAAATTAATGGCGAGCTTCTTTAATTGGTATGCCCCGCGGTTTCACGCCTATTCTTTTGTGTTGGCCCGCACCAATGAATATCAAGCCGATCGCATTGCTGCCAAGCTCACCTCTAACCAAGATATGAGTGATGCCCTAATCACTAGCTATGTGATTGCTGATTACCTGGAATCAAACTATTGGGATGAATTTTTTAAGCAAGCCGACAGCCAACCCAAGCCCCAACACATGCCATGGCGCGGATTTGCCGACTATTTGATTGATAACGATCAAGCTAACATTGACCTAAACGAGCAATTAGCAACCGCGCTAGCCGTTAAAACAGATTATGCCGATAGCCACCCTTCGTTAGCGGATCGCATTAAAGCGTTAGACGGCGAGCCAAGGTTACCCGCCCCTCCTAAACAGTATGCAGCGCAGGTTTGGCTAGGTGATCACTTTGATACCTTGGTCAAGGACTTTGACCTATCTTGGTATCAAGCCATGCGCCAACGCTGGCATCAGCGTTATCAATACATTAAGGAGCAAAAAGCCAAACTAGCCGAGTTACTTAAGATTGAACCCAGTGAGCTAGATGATGAACAGCTATGGCAAAAGGCCAATTTACTCGAAGAGCTTCATTCCCTTAAACACGCCGGCAAAAGCTATTTCCTTTACTATCAGCGCCGGCCTAACCAAGCTAAGGCCGCTTATGCCCTCGCCCGCGTTTGTTATCAACAAAACAAAGACAAAATCATTGACCTACTGACTAAGTCAGCCAAAGATCCAGAATTTGCGCTGGCGTCGTGTGAAATGGCATGGCATTACCTAAAAAATCAAGGCAAAGAAAAAGAGGCGCAAACTTGGTATCGACGCTATCAATACGAATACCAACAGCTTGAGCAGCGCTGGCAAGAAATAAACCAACTCCACTATGATGATGCGCTGCAACCTCCCTCAGAGCAGGACGAACAGGCCGTTTATTTGGTTAAACGCCTGCGTCAACATCGCTTAGTTAAGCACGCATTTGTTGCCGAAAAAGTCGTGCCCGATGCCCAAGACAAAGCACCTTTTATCGTCGTTGTTGAACTCAAAGGCTGGTTTGGCGATGAAACCAAAGCACGCAAATTAGAAGCTTGGCTCAATCAACAAGTTGAGCGCACCGTCTATGTGTTTGTGCGCTCAGGGGAGGAAGAAGAAATGGCGGCAGAAGTGCTCAAACATGGCGTGCGGATCAAGTAAGGGCGCCTTAGCGTAACTTTTTCCCGCTGCGGTGTTTGACGGGTACCCGCCATTGACAGCAGTATTCGCCATTAGGTAGGCAAGTCATATCGGTCAACCACTCAATGCCTTGCACTTGATAAAAGGGAGAATCCCATAAGAAGTAATGGTAAACATATTCCATGGCTTCGCCTATGGCGGTTAAACTACCTCGTAACTGACAACTGAGGTAATCCGCTTCTGGGAGTTGTACGCTGTTCATATCTGCAGATGCAACAGGTGTGGCCAGCGCCCCATGAAATTCATGCTCGATGTTAAACTTTCTTGCTTGTAAGTCACCTATCATCAAGGCCGGTTGCACATCACTTTTGTCATCACAGACCAACTCTGGAAACTGCTCGACAAAGTAGCACAAACGCTGGCTTAAATTGTGACAACTCAGCGGGGCTTGCTGGCGTTTAAGGCAGACCAAAGGCGGTGTAAATGCTACCAATTGAGGCGTACCTTGCAATGCACTAGGCGCACTGGTGAGGGCTTTATCTGGCGAAAGGGGTAAAAAACATTTGACTCCTCCCGACTCTGTCCCTTGCCATAGCACCGGAAAATCCACTAAAGCAAGCTTTTGTTCAGGTAAGTAATGTTCACAAAGGTAACGTAAAAAAGGCGCCACCCAATCGTGGCTAGCGAGTTCAAAACAAAAGTAAGACTTAGCCGCCAAGTTAAAATAGATCAAATCACTCTCCGTGGAGGAATGGTCAACGGATAAGTGAGCTATAGGGCCGTTAATACAGGCCGCACACATCATTAAAAACTCACCCGTTGCATAACTACAATGATTTGAAAACTCCACACTAAAGCATTGTTCATGGGGCAAGGTCACATCAGGAAAGCGTTGGCTCATGATGTCGTTAAAGTCGTTCCAATGGGCCTGTAAGGCCTGGTTAAACTCGGCCTCATCATGCCTAATGGTGATATAAGCGCGCGGCAGGGCAACCAGTTGCATGTTATCGAACTTAACAAGCTTCGGCTCAATATTTTTAAGTTCTTGATAGCACTCTAAGTAACCTTGGGTCAGAGGCTGGAATTTGATGTTATCCGCCCAACTTTGCTGGCCCTTTAGGTTTTTGGGTGAGATTTTAAAATGACGCTTAAATGCCCGAGCAAAAGCTTCTTGGGATTCAAAGCCAAAATTAAGCGCGACATCCAAAATGCGGTAATTGTCTTTTGCTAAAGATTGGGCAGCCAAGCTTAGGCGTCGCCCGGTGCTGTATTGACCGATGGAGTGACCGGTGATTTCCTTAAACTCTCGCTGCAAGTGCCATTTACTTACCCCCAGCCAATCAGACAATTGGCCAACGGATAACACATTCGGTAAGTTGGCCTCAATATAATCTGTTAACTGTAATACTCGAGAAATATGATCCATAACCGCTGACTGCCTTGTCGCCTACCACTGTATTCCGCCCCTAGCCTACAATAAAGCCAAGGGATCAAGCTAGCTAAAAATAGCCATAAAAAAAGCCGCAATGTCAGTTGCGGCTTTTTGTCTGTGGTAGGAACACCTTAATTAAAGCTGGATACAGTCGAACTCAACTTCTGTTTCAACATCAGCATCGTAGTCAACGCCTTCAATGCCAAAACCAAATAACTTCATAAACTCATCTTTGTAAACTTGATAGTCCGTTACATCAAATAAGTTTTCTGTCGTCACTTGCGGCCACAATGCCTTACAGGCGTCTTGTACGCTATCACGTAGCTCCCAATCGTCTAAACGTAAACGATTCGCCTCGTCAGTTTCAGGCACGCTACCGTCTTCTTTGTATAAACGCGCTTCGAATAGACGTTGGATTTGCTCCATACAGCCTTCGTGAATACCTTGCTCGCGCATGATCTTAAACGCCATTGCAAGATAAAGAGGCATAACAGGAATAGCAGCACTGGCTTGGGTCACGACACTCTTAAGTACGGTAACGTAAGCCGAGCCATCAACAGTAGCGAGCTTGTTGTTAAGTTCGCCCGCTGCGCGGTCTAAATCTTCTTTTGCCTTACCTAGGGCGCCGTGCCAGTAGATAGGCCAAGTAATTTCTGTCCCTATGTAAGAGTAAGCCACGGTTTGTGCACCCTTAGCCAATACGCCCGCTTCAGCCAGTGCTTCAATCCAAAGCTCCCAATCTTGACCGCCCATCACGGTAACTGTGTTCGCCACTTCTTCTTCTGTTGCAGGCTCAACGCTGGCTTCAATAATGGTGTCTTTGTTGGTGTCGATGGCGGTCGATGTGTAGGTTTCGCCAATCGGCTTAAGGCTTGAGCGTACAACCTCACCCGTGTCAGGCATTTTACGTACCGGAGATGCCAATGAATAAACCACAAGATCTATCTCACCTAAGTCTTGCTTGATCAGCTCTATCACTTTGGCTTTGGCTTCATTTGAGAATGCATCGCCATTGACCGTCTTAGCGTAAAGACCATCGGCTTTTGCGTATTTGTCAAACGCGGCTGAATTGTACCAACC
Source organism: Motilimonas eburnea (assembly GCF_021295345.1). Taxonomy (GTDB): domain Bacteria; phylum Pseudomonadota; class Gammaproteobacteria; order Enterobacterales; family CBDFNC01; genus Motilimonas; species Motilimonas eburnea. Next base: position 889 of record NZ_JAIMJB010000001.1, on the reverse strand, counting down.
CGCTGAGCCGGGCTTTTTCGCCGTTCCCGGCTTTTCAAAACACACACCTAAGGTTGCAGCGCCACTACCGAATGCCGCCGAAATACGAGACGATAAACCATAACCCGCAGAACAGCCTAAGACGAGTACACGTTTAGGGCCATTTTTAATAGGGCCTCTCGATTTAGTGTAAGCAATTTGTTGTGCCACATTAGCATCACAGCCAACGGGATGGGTAGTCGTACAAATAAATCCACGAATTTTTGGTTTAATAATCATGTTTTAACTCTGTCTATGACTTATAAGGGGTTAATTTTCCCGCTAAAGATACCTTATTTCCGTCTTTGACGAAAACTAAGTTTATTTATATGTGCCTGAAATCAGGCATTGTTACATTTTTAACCTCTGAATTAACTACCTAAAAGTGCCACTGTAGATAAAGAGTGTTGTAGTTGCTGCCCCCCTTTATTCGCCCAAAAGCAGAAGAAGTTGAAAAAATCCCAGAACGGTGGTGTAAACTATAGCCTAACCACACTTTATCTAACGACTTGCTTTTAAATGTATCACCAAGATTCACATCAACTGAAAAGTCTAAAAAATTTAGTAACTTGCTTGGTTTGTAACCTTTCCTATCCATTTCACTTTGTTCGATATAGGATATTTTTTCACTATAGGACAATCCTTCCGCAGCCCCTAACCGCCAACGTACAGGCCATTGGAAGGTATAGTAAGCCTTAATGGCGACGACATATTCAGCAAAAGGGTTTTGTACATCCGAGCTATCGGCGTTTTTCAAGTTAGTTGTCACCATTAGCCGCTTTAGGCGGCCTGTTTTTCTGTCTGTTTAATTGACTCTTTTTCTGGATTCAACGTTGTCGGCCCAACCGGTGTACAGTTGCGCACATTGCGT
>NZ_JAIMJB010000019.1 GCF_021295345.1 Motilimonas eburnea | reverse complement strand
GCCGAACTCAGAAGTGAAACGCAGCAGCGCCGATGGTAGTGTGGGGCTTCCCCATGTGAGAGTAGGACACCGCCAAGCTCCAAACAAGAAAGCCCGAGTCTAACGACTTGGGCTTTTTTACATCTGCTGAAAGCAACATCCCTCCTAAAAGGCCAGCAACAAAGCAGAGTAGGGCACCCCTCTTATCATGCTCCCACACTAAACCTGAGTTGAATGACTTGGGCTTATTTACGTCTGCTGAAAGCAACATCTCTCCTTAAAGACCAGCAACAAAGCAGAGTAGGGCACCCCTCTAATCTTACTCCCACACTAAATCTGAGTTGAGTAACTCAGGCCTTACAGGGTATTGACAGCCTGTTTCGGGGTCGTTTTAAAGTGGCGTTTAAATTCCCTACTGAATTGTGAAGAGCTTGTGTAGCCAACTAATTCTGCAACATCATTAATGCGCTTTCCTTCTTTCACAATAAGATCTTTAGCCTTATCAAGCCTGACTTTTTTAAGGTATTGCAGTGGTGATTCTAGGGTTACTTGACGAAAGGCACGATGAAATGAAGACAAACTCATATTGGCTGTTTTTGCGAGTTGTTCAACGGAGATTTGGTCTGGGTAATGCTGATGGAGCCAGTTTAATGTTTGGGCGATGCGGGCATAATGGCTATCCTGATTGACCAATTCATATAGCACCCTACCTTGTTTCTGAATGAGGATGCGATAAACAATTTCGGTGATAATGCTATCCCCTAAAATGTTTGCCTCGGCCTCATCTAGCATGGCTTCCAGTAAGCGTGTTACGGCTTGCTCTAATGATGGAGCCATTTTGCTTGCGACTAAGCCACATTCCGGCGCTGTACTGTCGGAAAAACAATCAAATTGCCTTAGTTGACCGGCAACCTGCGCAAGTCGTTGAGGATCAATGTCGATGGCTATACCAAGTAAGGGTTCATCTTGTTGCCCCCAAGCTTCACATTCAAGGGGGAGAGGTACGCCGAGAACCAGATAATCACCAGGCCCATAACTAAATGTTTGCTCCGATAGGTGTACCCGCTTCTGCCCTTGGCCCATGATAATAATACCGGATTGGTATACCAGTGACTGGCGTTCACTTTGGGTATCACTACGGTAGAACCAGACGCCATTAATATTGGCTTGATGGAGCCCATTTAAGTGATCGAGTTTTTGCTGCTGGCAGTATCGTTTCATTAAAGCGGTAAACGGGTGTGATGGAGTCATGGCCTTACTCGTTTTACGTTAAAAACCGTTATTGGCATAAATAGGCATATTTTATCCAGTAATTCACCTATTTTATGATAAGTATGGGTACTAATATGCAGTGGTAGTTCGTTGCTTTTAGATTAACCATAAATTTGAGAGGAAGCTAATGCAATTTACTTATCACAATCCAACCAAGATTTTTTTCGGACAAGGGCAGATTCATTCTGTTTCGCAAGCCATCCAAAAAGGCATGAAAGTGCTATTTCTTTATGGTGGAGGTTCGATTAAAGCAAATGGCGTTTATCAACAAGTTTTGGCAGCCTTAGCTGAACATGATGTGATTGAATTTTCGGGAGTTGAGCCTAATCCAACGGTCGAGACCTTAGATCGAGCGGTTGAGTTAGTGAAAGATCAGAATATCGATTTTATTCTCGCGGTCGGGGGAGGCTCTGTTATCGATGGTGCTAAGTATGTTGCCGCTGCGGCCTTATACGCGGGAAATGGTTGGGACATATTAACGGGCCAGCATCAAGTGACTCAGGCCTTACCAATCGGCGCCGTGTTAACCTTGCCCGCGACGGGCTCTGAATCAAACATGGGCTCAGTGATCACTAAGGCAGCCACTCAGGACAAGCTCGCCTTCCTTTCCCCTGCTGTTCAACCTGCATTTGCGGTTATGGACCCAGACGTGATGAAAAGCTTACCTGAAAGGCAACTGATCAATGGCTTAGTGGATGCTTGGGTGCATACCTGTGAGCAATACCTGACTAAGCCTACTGGGGCGTTGGTGCAAGATGGTTATGCCGAAGTGTTACTGAACAGTTTAAAAACCTTAGGTGAGCAATTTGCTGAGCGAGACAATGACAGCTGGCGTGCAAACTTGATGTGGACCGCTAATCAGGCGCTTAATGGTTTGATTGGTTCAGGTGTGCCACAAGACTGGGCTACACACATGATAGGTCATGAATTGACTGCCTTATACGGTGTCGATCATGCCCGCTCGCTAGCCATAGTGCAACCTTGGCTGTTGCGTAATCAGATTGAATGCAAGCGGGCTAAGTTAGCGCAAATGGGACGTCATGTATTCAAGCTTGAAGAAAGTGAAGATCTGGCAGAGCAGACGATAGCGGCTATTGAGTCTTTCTATCATAGCCTAGGTGTTGCGACCCAGTTAGACAAATATGGCGATGACAAAGCCGCTGCTATTTCCGCCATTGTTAACCAATTAAAGCAACATAATATGGTTGTCTTAGGGGAAAACCAAGGTATCACGTTAGACACTAGCCGAGCGATCCTAGAGCAGGCATTGAAGTAATTTTAGGCAACGGGCGGAAACGATTCCGCCCACGTTTAGCGCAAAAATAGTTGTTGATAGTCATTAAAATAAATAATTTAGTCATTTAATTCTCATTCCACAGCTAAATTAGATCCAGCCAACATTTTTTTTACAATCCATCAGGCACAATTCACCGTATATCTGTTTAATGTTTGAGCAGATATTCTCTGCACGGACGTAGAGAGCAAACACAAATAGTTAAAATTAATTATATTCAATTGTTTACTAGAGGGATCTTGTAATGATTTTTTACTTCGCCATATTTAGTTTGCTGGGAGTAACGTTAGCGTTGCTTTACAAGCAACGCCGCGCTGATGTACGACTGGTTAAAAGCATGATCGCCAGTCAAACCTTTTACTTAAACCATTCTCCCATCAATGGCACTAACCATTCTCCCATCAATGGCACTAACCTTTCTTTGGTTTCCGTCATTCGCAGTACGCCCAAGTATAAAGTCGGCCTAGAAACACATTTTACGATTTACTGTTTCGAGAAAGATGTGCAAAAGCCGCTATGTATTACCTTAGAGTTAGTTCATAACAAGCTTAAGAAAGCAGAGATCCGCCAATCTAAGGGGTTACAGTTGCAAAACGTAATGGACAACCTGGTCTTAGATTGAATGGTTAGGGTAAAGGAGTGCTAAAGGGCTGCCATTGGGTGGCCTTTTTTGTTGCTGAATAGGGTTATTCATTTAATCAGTTTTTCGAGTGACTACGTCATCATGCCATTATTCCTGTTGGTATAGGGTTATTTTGCTAAATAGGTCGAAGAACCAAGCCATTTTGTTTGTTAAACTCAACCCTCTCCTGAGACAAGGATAGTAGCAGGGGCTTGCTTAATTGGCTGAGGTAGGCCCAAGCTAATTTAACATTTTGCATTATCATGGAAGAACAAGGCTATGAGTCTGATATTTTTAGCAATGACCTTGCTAATTCTCTGCGTCAATTTGTCTGCCGTTGCGGTGGTTGGACAGCGCTTCGTTGGCAGTTATGCCGTCAGTAAACTTGCTGGTACGTTACTATTTTGTCTGCTTCTATTCTTTATTGAGCACTACATCGGCCTAGGTAACTTAAGCTGGCTTTGGCCTTTAACGACTATCTTATCTGTATGGGTGCTATATCAGGCTAACGCCTCCTTTCGCCAAGGGTGGTGGAAGAGTGAATTAGTTTTCATTGTTGGTCTTGGTTATGGCTTATTTTGGAAAATGGCCTTTCCCGATATCGATGGTGGTTCAGAAGCCCTAACAGACCTGTCTTTTGTTAGTAACTACATGGCGGGCACTCAGTTACCCCCTGTTGACAATTGGTTACCCGGCTACACGTTTAATTTTTACTATGGTTTCCAACATTACAGCGCCGCTTTATTAGGGCGAATTCTAAACTTGAGTGTTGGCCATAGTTATAATTTCGCCTCTGCATTGGTCATGGCTTTTATCTTTAGCTTAGTTTGGGCGATCGCAAGCACTTGGTGTAAGAACAAATACCTTAAACTCGTTTTACTCTTGGCGGTTGTTGCTGGCGGCACAGGCGTGTCACCCTTTGTTCCGTTTATGTATGATTACCCAGAAAATCAGGCTCGCTTTGCGGCTCAAAGTAAGCTTTGGGCCAGTGTGCGTTACATAGGTATGTACGATGAGCGCGTAAACACCGATTTTGGTAAGGAGTATTTTGGTGTCGCGCCTAGCACGAATTTGGAGATGCCGCTGGAGACCATAGGTTATCTTACCTTTCAAGGTGATTATCACCCCCCTCTTGGCAGTTTTACTCTGCTATTACTGGCGTTAGCCTGTATTTTTCAATTAGAAAAAATCCGAACCACATTAGCACAACAGCGCTGGTTGACGGGGATTTTAGTGGCCACTGGCCCGCTCATGCTGATAACCAATACCTGGGTGGTACCGTTGCAAGCGCTGTTGGTGTTTTCGTGGCTCGGATACCGAGCCATCTGTGGTCGCTCACTCTGTCTTAAATCTGTTATTGCCGGTGGTATGGCGCCATTGATTTTGGCGTACCCTTTCTTGTTCGAATTTACCAGTAATGCACTGAGTACGCCGATTAAGTGGGTTGGCGCCGATCAACATGTTAACTTTACCCAGTGGTTGCTTATTCTATGGCCGGTGTTAATGCTGTGGCTTCTGGCTGCTGGGTTAGTAAAAAAATTACCACTCGCTGCATTTATCATGGTGATTAGTGGCGTATGTTTAGGCTTATCCGAGCTCATCATCATTGATGATCCCATGGGTGGGGTGTTCGATCGCTTTAATACCATTTTAAAGTGGTGGTCTTGGATCCAAGTATTAATGCTGGTTGGCTTATGCGGGGTGTTATTTGCCAAGCAAGCGGGTTGGTTACGTTGGTTAACGCTTATTCCATTAGTTGCTTTATCGAGTTATAGCGTGACGTTAGTGGAATATTTCTCTGTCGCGGATAAGTCTTCCTTTGGTAAGTTACATGGTCACCATTGGTTGACTAAGCACCCCGAAAACCGTCAGATACTGACTTACTTAAAAAATGCGCCTGCCGGTGTGGTGCTGGAGCGCCTTGATCGTATGGCTTATTCGTCAACGTCCGCGATGGCCTTATTTGCGGATAAGCCTTCCTTCACGGGTTGGCCGTCTCACCAAAAACAATGGCGTAGTAACGCTGACTTTATTTATCAACGTGGTTTACAAGCTCAGCAATTGTTTAAAGGTCAATTGGATGATCCGTTAACTTGGCTGGCGAAGCATCAGATTCAATACATAGTGTGGCGTCAGGATGATTACAATGCAGATCGCCAAGGCTGGCTTAATGTTCAGCAAAAGATTGCGCGAGATTACATTTGGTTACCGTTTAAAGAGCATGGCGATTTAAGGCTAGGTATTTGGCAGCGTAAAGAACAAGGAAGTTATTAATCATGCATTTTATTTACTTGGCTCTCACCTTAGCCATTATTTGGCTCAATTTGGCTGGCCTCACCTTATTCTGTCGTCGTTGGTTGCCTAACTTTGCGCTCGCCCGTGCATTGGGGATTTTGTTATTCGCATTAGTGTTCTTTTTTATCGAGCACTTTGTTGGCTTGGGTGGCTTAAATTGGTTGTGGCCACTGACTTCTTTGGCAAGTGCTTACTTACTCTACCAGCGCCAAGGAGACCTCAAAGCCAGTGGGTTTTGGGGAGCTGAGCTGGTATTTGGTTTGGCCTTTCTATACGCCTTTATCTGGCGTTTTTCGCTGCCCGCCATTAATGTCAGCTCAGAGCGGATAACGGATCTCTATTTTATTAGTAATTATATGAATGGGGCGACCTTACCGCCGGATGACAATTGGTATGCGCCGCATAAGTTTGACTTTTATTATGCTTTTCAGCATTACCTTGGTGCGCTGATTGGTCGTATTTTTAGTCTGGACGTGGGCACGACCTACAACTTATCATTTTGTATCTTGATGGCGCTGCCCATCACGTTAGCTTGGTATTTGGCTGGGCACTTTGTTAAATCAACTTGGCTCAAGCTCTTATTAGTCGCTACCTTAGCATTTGGTGGCACCGGCTTATCGCCGTTGTTGCATCTGGTTTATAAGCAACCTAGCGAGCCGCAAATATTACAAGCGGAACACATCGATAAAGCGTCTGAGCAAGATATTCGCAATGCAGAAAATAGCTATCGCCATCAGGTCTCTAATCATGCCTTTATGAATTTGGTTCGTGGTGCTCGTTTTACCGGATCCCACGATGAGAAGGCCCATCAAGGCGGTGACAAAACCAACGCTGAAATGGCTGAGCTGCTGTTCCCAATTAATAAACCCAATCCTCAATTTGAGCTAAGGGTGTTGCCATTGGAAAACTATGGCTACCAGTTCTTTGTTGGTGATTATCACCCGCCCATCGGCGGCTTTTTGATTCTATTGATCACCTTAGTGCTCATTATGTCGATTCAGGCTCAGCAGGCCGTGCGTTTGTGTACTGCTATGTTAGGTGCAACGGTGCCTTTGATGCTGATAACGAATACCTGGGTCTTTCCGCTACAAGGGTTTTTGCTATGTGGTTGGTTAGCGTTAACTTATTGGCAAAAGCAAAAGCCTGATTGGCTGGCCTTGATAGGTGGTGGCTTGTTAGCCGGTTTATTGGTGTACCCTTTCTTAATTGGCTTTACCAGTGGCGGGGTATCAACGCCTGTTAAGCTAGTGACGGGTGATGACCATACCCCGTGGGCACGATTTGTGGGCATGCAATGGCCCATTTTAGCGCTAATGTTACTCGCCTTGTTTGACCGTAAATGGCGACAATTAGCGGCCGCGTTTGTGATTACCTTTGGTCTGCTGTTATTAATCAGTGAAATGATCTATATCGACGATCCGACCGGCGGCAAATTTATTCGCACCAACACCGTGATGAAATGGTGGGGTTGGATTTATGTGGGCGCCTTAGTGTTATTTGGTGCGATTTGTTTAGGTGCACAAAAAATTTGGATCAAGGCATCGGCCATTATGGTGCTATTGATTACCTCTACCGCAGGTATCGATGTGGTTAACTACCTCACTCATGCGAACAAGGCGCACATGGGCAAACTTCAAGGGCATGAGTGGTTTACTGGCAACCCTGCAAATCGTGATATGTTCGCTTTTCTCAAACAAGCGCCTCGCGGTATTGTATTAGAAAATGTTCCAAACAATGCGTACATGCACTCTAGCGTGTTTGCTATCTTCAATGACAAGCCTGCATTAATGGGCTGGCCATCGCACTTGCGCACCTGGCATGGCGAAGTGCCACAAGTTTGGAAAATGACGGAACAAATCCGTAGCTTTTATGCCGGCAACTTAGGCAGTAGTCGTGATTGGCTGCGAGCTCATCGGGTTGAGTATATTGTGTTTGATGCGGGTAAACAGCAACAATGGCAAGCCATCAATGAGCAAATTAAAAGTCACTATGACTGGTTTGGCTTTAACCGCAATGGCGAGCCGCCAAAAGGTATTTGGCAACGCCGCCGCTAATAACAAAATTAACTAGGTCATCTCAAGGAAGAGAGCCAAAAACAAGGGGACACCATGGTAATTAATCCAGAACTGAGCGTTGTGGTTTGTGTATTAAATGAGGAAGAGAGTATTGATCTGTTTCTCGACACCTTAACGCCAATTTTAAAGCAATGCGTTTCATCCTATGAAATTGTGTTCGTCAATGATGGCAGTACTGACAAAACCTTTGATATTTTGCATGAAAAAGCCATGCAGCCTGATAGCCATATCCGGCTGATCAACCTATCGCGTAATTTTGGTAAAGATGTGGCGCTAACCGCGGGCTTGGATAATGTAAAAGGCCAAGCCGTGATCCCGATGGACGTTGATTTACAGGATCCACCAGAATTGATTACCGAAATGGTGGCCAAGTGGCGTCAAGGGGCTAACTCTGTGGTGGCTGTGCGCAGTGATCGCCGTGACGATAACTTTGTAAAGCGCAAAACCGCGATGGCGTTTTACCGCTTAATTGGTCGTATCAGTAAGGTGGACATACCACAAAATGCGGGCGATTTTCGCTTGATTGACCAAAAGGTGCTTGATGTGGTTCGCCGCATGCCAGAAAAAGCCCGTTTTATGAAAGGCTTATTTGCTTTTCCTGGATTTAAGACCGAGTACGTCTATTTTCATCGTCCGCAACGCGCAGCGGGTGAAACCAAGTGGAATTATTGGAAGCTATGGAATTTTGCCCTTGATGGCATTCTCGGCTTCTCGACCGCGCCATTGCGCATTTGGAGTTACTTAGGCGGGGTTGTGGCCATTATCGCCTTTATTTATATGGCGTTTACCATCTTTAAAACCTTAGTGTTAGGGGTTGATGTACCGGGTTATGCGTCGTTAATTACCCTGATCTTATTCTTTAGTGCAATCAACCTGATAGGTATAGGTATCTTAGGTGAGTATATTGGTCGTATCTTTGAAGAGGTCAAAAGTCGGCCGCTTTATGTTATCGAAGGCATTTATGATCACCGCGATCAAGTCGCGAGCGATAGCCTGGATGTGACCGCTAAGCTAAAAGATGAATCTATCGATGAGTCAAAAGATAAATCAGAAGATATAACAAATGCTTAGTCAAAAAATCAGGCTTGAACAGCTAGCTTCGTTTGCTATTGTTGGCGTGGGGGCAACCTTAACTCACGCCTTGGTATTTCATATCTTATTTGACTCAGTGGGTCTGGCGCAGCTACCTGCTAATATAGTGGGTTTTTTAGTGGCATTTACCGTGTCCTATTTAGGGCAGTTTAAATGGACCTTTAAAGCCGAGGCCGCTGCGGTGAGTTGTCAAAAAAGTGCTTTCGTACGCTTTTTCAAAACAGCGATATTTGGCTTACTACTCAATTTATTGTGGGCTTTTGTCACCATAGATTGGTTAGGGCTGCATCACTATGTGTACCTTGCTTTGCTGACTTTCGTCACGCCTGTGGTTATTTTTGCCTTAAATAAATTCTGGGTATTTAAATCGTGAGCCTGTGCCACTGCTGAAACAAGGCCATATCAATAGCCAAGCTGTTTGAGGTAGCTTGGCTATGATTAATGGATGAGCAAGGCGCTAACGTGGCGGATCCAATTTGGTGATGTTATTCACCCTAAACCACCCCGCGATGCTGTAACGGTCGCGTCGTGCGGGTAGCACTTCATGAGGAAATTCTTCACTCAGAAAAATGACCATGGTGCCGAATGTGGGAATCACCTTTTCGATGATGTCGGTTGAATGAGGATCAGCCTGCTCAGGGTAAATAACCAATTCCCCGCCATCTTCTGTTGTCCAATTGGGATTCAAATAGAACACGGTTGTGAGCACGCGATTGGCTTCACCACGAAAGGCATCAACATGTTTTTTATAGAAGGCACCAGGCTTGTAATGGGCAAAGTGGCTTTCATATGAAAACAAGCCTAAATAGAGGCGTTTGTTTAAGTAATCCTTGAGGGCTTGGTTCCACTTAAGCCAAGCCTGTTCGGCGGCTGTTTGCCCATCAATCCAATGGATCTCATCACGGCGGACAAAATCATTTTGAATATGATCTTGTTTTCGCCCTATTCCTGCACTGTTAAAGGCATTGGCTGGCATTTGTGATGCTTGGAGCAATAGGTCTTGGGTTAAGTTTGGGTAATCCAATAAGGCATCAGGAATAATGCAGTAACCTTGCTGGGTTAACGCCTGTGCTATGACTTCAAATTGTGGTGGCGTGCCATCCGATGGAGGGAGCTGGTGGATTAATGCTGACATGTAAATATTCCAAATAGGTGAAAGGACTATCTACAGCACGGAGTCAACGCAGTAAAACGAAATATTTTTGTCTTCAAGTAAAAGGCTGCTTAGAAATGAGTCGCCCAGTTGTCATCAAACTGGGCTTGATTGGGTTATTTAGCGACAAGTGGCGTTTGCTTAAATTGAATGCCATCCCAGCCATATTTTATGAAGTTACGGATGTTACCGTGGTCACTGCCTTGTGGATGTTGCAACACATCCTCACGATAAAAGCGACCAAATAGGGCTAAGGTTTGTGCCTGATCCAATTGCTGAAGCTGGGCAAACGCAAATAAGCGACAAGAGCCTTCATTGGTGCCCGCGGCATTGATGAGTTGCTCGTCACCTAAGCCATTACTGAATTCACTAGGGGTATAGTGGTAATTGTCTGCAATTATAGACATGACATCATTAAACTCTATGGTTTCCGCTTGGTGTTTTAGTTGCTCGAGAAGCTCGGTAATTGTCATACTTATCCCTATACTTTTAACTTAACGTAATGAATATCCTGTGATGCGCGACAGTTTAAGGGATGTTTTCGCCCATTTCCAACTTGCTCGCACTAAATCGAGGAGCTGCAAAATGAAAAAATGGTTATGGATTGCGCTGCTATTGCCTGGTTTAAGCTTCGCCACTCAGCTTGAGCAACTATTTACTGCACCATTAAAAGAAGAGGGGATAGATCCTTACTCTGAGGATTTGTACTTGTATTTGCGCGATGCGAATCAAGCCTATGTTACGGTGTCGGTGGAAGGGGGAGCTTTGCTGTTAATTAATGAGCAAGCCCCCACGGCCCAACAAGCGCAGGCTTTAAAAGCTGCTTTAGCTGACTTGCAGCAACAAGGGCCCATTTCGCCACAAGCCAGCCAAGCAATTGACTACATAATGAGGCTCATTGTAGAGCCAGAGTAAAAGCCATGGTTTACAGTTTTAACAGTGGCTTGCTTTGAAAATGATCCAATGCAGAACGGGTGAGATGAAAAAGCATGAACGGCAAGATGATGCCGAGCTGAAACACGAATAACAGAGGTTGCTGTAGCAGCCACAAAGTAAGAAGCATGACCGAGACTAATAAGCCTAGTGCGATAATCTCTCTCATCTTTCATTTCCTATTAAAGTGTTATAGTGATGAATTAGATAATAGAGCAATAAGTCAAAAGTGCTAATGTTTTTTTCATCTTGCGTGTGTTCTGTGATTTCCTTCATTGGCGTTAGCTGGGCACCCTCTTATTCCACCAGCTTAGAACTTTGGTTGTTGGCTTGTTTTATAAATGTCATACCGCCTTTACAATCCCTGTCTAAACTAAGGATATCTCATTTATTTTCCTTGATTGATCAGCACCAAGGAACAAGGAGGTCCTATGTTATATCAAAGCGATGCATTATCTGTGATCCAGCATCCCCAAGGGGTGGCGGAGATACGTTTTGACAGTGCCGGTTCGGTGAACAAGTTTGATCAATGTACCCTCGTTTCTTTCTCTCAGGCGTTGCAGTGCTTAGAGCAGCTGGATGGGTTAACGGGAGTGGTGATCGGCCATAACAAGGCTGATTTTATGGTCGGGGCAGATATCACCGAATTTTTGCCAAAATTCTCACTGCCTGAGCAGGAGCTTAGCGAGTGGTTAGCTAAAGCCAATGCCATTTTTAATCGACTAGAAGATCTTAACGTACCCACCGTGACCGTGATGCGCGGGTTTGCCTTGGGTGGCGGCTGTGAATGTGCCTTAGCCAGTGATTTTCGTATTGCCGACGCTTCCCTTACCATAGGTTTGCCTGAAGTTAAGTTGGGGATCATGCCGGGTTTTGGTGGCTCGGTACGGTTGCCGCGGTTAATCGGTGCTGATAACGCGTTACTTTGGATCACCACAGGAAAACAACATAAAGCCCCAGCGGCACTTGCCGTTGGCGTAATCGATGCCATTGTTGAAACCGAGCAGTTGCAAGCTGCCGCACTGGCCATGTTAGCGGATGCACGTGCCGGCAAACTAGATTGGCAAGCAAGACGGCAACAAAAGTTGGCGCCACTGACCCTTTCCGCTATCGAAGCCAGCATGTGCTTTGCCACCGCCAATGCCATGGTGGCTGCGCAAGCCGGTCATCATTATCCCGCGCCTATCACCGCCGTAAAAGCGATCGAAAAAGCGGCCAGTTTAGCGCGTGATGCCGCCTTAGTGGTGGAAAACAAACACTTTGTTAAGTTGGCCAAATCCGATGTGGCGCGTAGCCTAGTCGGTATTTTTCTTAATGATCAGCAGTTAAAGCAAGCCGCTAAGCAATTAGCCAAACAAGGTAAACCCGTTAACAAGGTTGCGGTATTAGGGGCTGGCATCATGGGGGGCGGTATCGCTTATCAAGCCGCTAGCCATGATTTAGCAACGGCAATGAAGGACATCAATCAAGCCGCCCTTAGGCTCGGCATGGATGAAGCGAATAAGCTATTGAATAAACAGCTCGATCGCGGTCGGATTGATGGTCAGACCCTAGGTGAAACCCTGATCAACATTACGCCCACCTTAAGTTATGACGCCATAGAGCATGCCGATGTAGTGATTGAAGCCGTGGTCGAGCATCCGAAAATTAAGGCGCAGGTGTTAGCCGAAACCGAACAACACGTCAGCTCCGACTGCATTTTAGCGTCCAATACCTCGACTATTCCCATTAGTCTGTTGGCGCAAAGCTTAACCAATCCAGAGCGCTTTTGCGGTATGCATTTTTTCAATCCGGTTCACCGCATGCCGCTGGTGGAGGTGATCCGAGGCGAAAAAACCTCAGAAGCCACCCTAGATACCGTGGTCGCCTTGGCCCATAAAATGGGCAAATCGGCTGTGGTGGTGAATGATTGCCCGGGCTTTTTTGTTAACCGCGTGCTGTTCCCTTATTTTTTTGGCTTTACTCATTTGATTGCTAAGGGCGTCGACTTTGCCATGATTGACAACATTATGGAAAGTCAGTTTGGTTGGCCGATGGGGCCGGCATATTTACTTGATGTGGTGGGTATAGATACCGCCCATCATGCGGGCGAAGTGATGGCGCAAGGCTATCCTAGCCGTATGGCGAAACAGCAAACCGATTGCATTGATGTGTTTTATCAAGCGCAGCGATACGGCCAAAAAAAGGGCGAGGGTTTTTATCATTACAGCCGTGATGCTAAAGGGCATATTAATAAAGAAATCGCTTCTTTTGCCTATGAGCTGTTAGCGCAGCATTTCCCAAGCCAGGTGGCAATGAGTTCAGAAGAAGTGATTGATTACTTGATGATCCCTATGGTTAACGAGGTGATCCATTGCCTTGACGAAGGCATAGTCGCAAGCCCTGCCCAAGCCGATATCGCCTTAGTTTATGGCTTAGGTTTCCCGCCGTTTCGCGGCGGCGCCATTGCTTGGCTACAACAAGTCGGGCTCAACGCGTTTATTGCTAAGGCCGATGCCTTAAGCCACCTAGGCAGCCTATATCAAGTGCCAGATTCATTAAGACAAAAAGCCGCCGCTGGCGAAATCTATTACTAAGAGGTGCACCATGGCAGAACTCAATTCAGTAGTGGTAGTGGACGCAATCCGCACCCCCATGGGGCGCAGCAAAGGTGGCGTGTTTCGCCACGTTCGCGCCGAAGATTTAAGTGCCCATTTGATGCAGCAACTATTAGCCCGTAATGAAGCGCTCGATGCGAGCAGCATTGAAGATATTTACTGGGGTTGTGTACAACAAACCCTGGAGCAGGGATTTAATATTGCCCGCAATGCCGCGTTATTGGCTGGCTTGCCCAAAACCATCGGTGCAGTCACGGTTAATCGCTTATGTGGCTCATCGATGCAAGCTTTGCATGATGCTAGCCGCGCCATCATGTGTGGTGATGGTGACAGTTTTATCGTTGGCGGGGTAGAACATATGGGCCATCTGCCGATGAATCACGGCGTCGATTTTCACCCCGGTATCGCCAAATATTCCGCCAAAGCCGCGGGTATGATGGGCTTAACCGCGGAATTGCTCGCCAGAAAATTTTCCATTTCACGCCAGCAGCAAGACGAGTTTGCTCAGCGCTCCCATCAGTTAGCGTATCAGGCACATCAGCAGGGCAAGTTTGATGATGAAAGGGTGGCCACTTTAGGCCATGGCCCCGATGGCGCGTTAATTTCGGTTGCGGCGGATGAGGTGGTCCGCGCCGAAACTAACGTAGAGCAGTTAGCGCAATTACGGCCGGTGTTTGATCCTGTCCATGGCACGATTACCGCCGCGACCTCGTCGGCTTTGTCTGATGGCGCAGCGGCTTTGTTATTAATGAGTGAGGCGCGAGCCAGAGCTTTAGGCTTGCCGATCAAGGCGAGAGTACGCAGCATGGCAATATCGGGCTGCGAGCCTTCGGTGATGGGGCTAGGGCCGGTGGAAGCGTCGCGTAAGGCATTAGAGCGAGCTCATTTGTCACTGCAAGATATCGATGTGATCGAGCTTAACGAAGCCTTCGCAGCGCAATCGTTAGCTGTGTTGCAAGCCTTGCAACTAGAAGGTTGGCACGAGCGAGTTAACTTGCACGGGGGGGCTATTGCGCTTGGGCATCCATTGGGCTGCTCGGGTGCGCGGATCTGCGGCTCTTTGCTCAATGTGATGGCGCAGCAACAGGCTCAATTTGGTTTAGCGACCATGTGTATCGGTTTAGGTCAAGGCATAGCCACGGTATTTGAGCGTTGTGAATAAACAAAGCGGCGTATCTTTCAACTATCACCTGTGCCCTTGTTCAGCTTAATTAACGCACCTGAGGTTTGGATCAGCAATATCGTATGAATAATCCGCAAAAACGCGGCGAATATGTCCCTATACGCTCTACGTTTTCATCCCTGAAAACGAAGTTTTGCTACTTATTCATACGATATCTAATGGGGAATCAGCTTAAGCAGAGCGGAGGTTAATCAGCAAGCTGAGCAGCAAAACGTTGCACTAACATATTCATGTCCGAGCCGTGGTGATAGTGTTGATGCACTTGATCAAGCGGTTCTATGATGATTTTGCGTTTGAAAAATGGCGCGTCAAACACAAAGGTATGAAACTCACCTTCTTCACCGCAGGGATCGACCTGCTCGGGCAGCTTAGCGAGCAATTCATCATGATAAATCTCACCACAGAACTCAGGGCTTAAGTGTTTTAAGTTGATGCTTTGCAACATGGCTTGAACGCCAGATTCGATAATTTGCGCGGCTATATCGAGTGATTCTTTACAAGTGGCTTCCTTAAGTAAGGGAAAGACACATTCTATCTCGGTGTCGGCAAACACTTTTCGACGAAAATCGACGATGCCGTTATTGTAAATATCACCAAAGGCAATAGCATCGAAGTCCAGATCCCAAGTGTGTAAGGCGGTGAGTAACGTTTGCTGGTACTGGCCATTAGACGTGCCATTATCCATGGCAATTTCTAATAGGGGTAAATCCATGGCTTGGGCTTGCAGGCGCACATACTCAATGGGTGTGGCTTGAATGGGCACCAATGCTTTTTCAGCTGAATAAGTGGTGAACAGGCCGACCACTTGATAATGGTCAGACTGCAGCATCCTATGCAACGTGAGGGCGGAGTCTTTACCTGAGCTCCAACTTATAATAACTCTTTTCACTCTGTAATCCTTTAGGCTCGCTTTTATCTGTTGAGCTGTTTTACATCACCGGCTGTGCTGTCAAGGCACAGGGCTTATTGAGCTTGAAAAAAACGAATGACTTGTTGTATTTGTTCAAGGTGATCGCTATCTGGCAAATAAGCGGCGTAAACACTTCTTTCTAGGCTGATGGCATCGGTAATCGCAACTAAATCGCCTGTTTCAATATAGGGCTGAACTAAGGCTTGCGGCAAAAAGGCTGCACCGCCATTTTGCAGAATAAAATCAAGGCCAATCCGTACCGAGCTGGTATGCAGTACCGGCTGGGGTAGGCCTGCAAATTCACGGGCGTGTTGCATATTAAATGCGGTCCCCCAATCGAGCTTAATGTATTTCTCAATGTTTTCGACCAAAGGAGGACGATCGCGATCGCTCGTGACCATGACCAGTTCAACTTGTTGCAGTAACTCACGCTTAATATCATCCACCTTAGGCGGATCAAATAACACTGCGATATCTAAGCTGCGCTCGAGCAATTGCCGTGACATCAGTTGCGGGGAGATAACGTCGGCACGCAGTGCTAGGCTAGGTAGTGAGCTATGAACTTGATTAATATATGGCTGTAAAAACGAATCCCATAGATTGGGCGCCGCCCCAATGGAAAGTTGCATGGTATTATTTTCACTCAGTGCAATATCTTGCTGAGCGCGCTCCCAAGCGTTTAGCATGGCTTCCGCATAGGGCCGCATTCTTTCCCCTGCTGGCGTGATCTGAATATTATTGCGATGGCGACTAAACAGTGCGACACCGAGCAAACCTTCCAATTGTTTAATACGAAAACTCACCGCCGATGGTGTTAAGTACAAGTTTTCGGCTGCTTTACCAAAGTGGCGGGTGTGACCAACCTCTAAAAAGGTTTTAAGTAGCTCAGTATCCATAAAAAACCTTTACGCTATGGAAAAAAATATTTTGATTTAGTAATTGCGAATAATGACTAAGATTCAGCTGGATGCAACTAAAATCAGCAAAAGAAGGAAAATAATTATGGCGACCAGTTTTGCATGCGGCGCGGCTTTTTATGACGATCAGTCTTTTCCTTACGGTTTTAAGCGTAGTGGTGATTTTACCATCAAAGAGGCTGAACTATTAGAAAGTATTGGACGCACCTTGATGGCCTTAGCAAAAGGCGAGCAAACCCCGATGACGGACGAGGAAAAGCGTTTTGTCAAAGTAGCACAAGGCGAAGTACCCGCTGAATCCGTGGTGGAAAAGGTCTGGATCAAATATCGCACCTTGGCGAAAGGTAAAACCTTTTTTGGTGTGACGGGTAATCCAAATCGTAGCCAAATTAACCGTGAACTTGAAACCGAAGAAGACGAAGAATAGTCAATTCTTTGGGCAGTAAAACGGATTATCCAGCCAAGCATAATCCGTTAAGCTTATAATCAGGTTACCTCAATAGGGGCTATAGCCCCTAGAGCCACTTTTTCCACCAAAACACCCCTATCATTGACGCCGTCAGCGTGACGAGCAGGACAATGAAAATATAAAACGAGGCCGGATTATCGGCACCGGGAATTCCGCCCACGTTAATACCTAACAAGCCTGTTAGAAAGCCCAGTGGTAAGAAGATGGCGGCCACGACCGACATCACGTACATGCGTTGGTTAAGTTGTTCTGAGAGCAGATCAGACCGCTCCTCATAGGCTATTTGTGCGCGCTCAACCATGACGTCGAGTTCTTCGACATAGCGCATCGAGTGGTTGGCGGCTTCTTTAAACTCATGGCGAAAGGCTTCATCAATCCAAGGGTAGTCACTTTCATAGAGTTTACTGAGTGCGGCTTGTTGTGGGGCGATGTAGCGCCTAAGAACAATGGTTTGGCGTCGAATTGCCGATATTTCTTGGCCTATGGTTAATTCCCCTGCGACAAATATCTCGTTTTCGATATTGTCCATGCGCTGCTCTAGGGTGTCGATGACGTGCTGCATGCGCATGGTTAAACGGTCGGTTAGCATGGCGATGACTTCGGTAATATTGCCAGGGCCTTGACCCGCCATCAGCTGTTTTCGTATGTCGTCAACCGAGAGTAACCTGCGCTTGCGCGTGCTGATTATCTTATTTTGGTCAACGTAAAGGCGAATGGAAACCATGTCTTCCGGGTCTTGCTCGGGGGCCAAGTTGACCCCCCTGAGAAATAACAAGGAGGCGTTACCATGATCTGTACCCGTGACGCGAGGACGGGTTTCCCCCGCCAACAGAGAGTCAATGGCATGCTCCGATAGCCCGGATTGGGTGGTTAGCCAATCGACACTGCTTTGATCTGTGTAGTCCAGGTGTAGCCACAGATAACCGTCCTCTTGTTGCCATTGGTTTATTTGCTCAATACTCTCCAGTGTTTTCGCGCCACCCTTGCCATCCAGTACTAAACAGTGAATCAACCCTGAAAATGCCATCGCTATTTGCTCCGTGTTTTTTGTTTATCATAGCGGAAAAATCACCAACCCTAGCTATAGTAAATTAGGTGACACAAGGATTTTGCAAAGATTGTTTTTTTACTTGTTTCATCAGGTGTTTAAGTATAAAAAGCAAGCTTATTATAAGCTCTCACGATTGGGTTGGTGGAAAGGAACGTTTAGCGAATGACTGACAAGATTCAAGTGGGGTGGCGTGAGTGGGTGTCACTGCCGGATTTAGGTATTTCTGCGATTAAAGCCAAGGTAGACACAGGGGCGAGAACTTCTTGTTTGCATGCCTTTAGAGTGGAAGAGTTCAGCAAAGATGACAAACCTTGGGTTAGATTTTGGCTGCATCCAGAGCAACAAAACAACGAGCTTGAAGTCGTTTGTGAAGCTCCGATAACCGATCAGCGTAGTGTGACGGATTCGGGTGGCCACACTGAAGTACGTTATGTCATTACGACTCATATAGTGATTGCTGGTCAGCAATGGCCGATTGAAATGACCCTAACCAATCGCGATAGCATGATGTTTAGAATGTTATTAGGGCGCACAGCCATGAACGGGCGTATATTTGTCGATCCGCAAGGATCCTACCTAGCAGGACCCGGTCCCGCGTAAGGAATGTTAGCAATGAAAATTGGAATTTTATCCAGAAACAAAAATCTCTACTCTACTCGCCGTTTAATTGAGGCCTGTGAACAGCGTGGCCATGAAGTAAAAGTGATTGATGCGTTGCGTTGTTATATGAACATCAATTCAGATAAACCTGAAATTCACTTTAAAGGTGAAGAGTTAAGTGGTTTTGACGCGATTGTGCCGCGCATTGGTGCCTCGGTATCGTTTTATGGTTGTGCGGTGTTACGCCAGTTTGAAATGATGGGGGTGTACCCGGTCAATGAATCCGTTGCCATTACGCGCTCGCGTGACAAGTTGCGCTCTATGCAGTTGTTATCTCGTAAAGGTGTCGGCATGCCAATCACGGGTTTTGCCAGCAAGCCCGATGATGTGAAAGACTTGTTGGACATGGTGGGCGGCGCGCCTGTGGTCATCAAGCTGCTAGAAGGCACCCAAGGTATCGGCGTGGTACTGGCTGAAACACGTAAAGCCGCAGAAAGCGTGATTGAAGCCTTTATGGGGCTAAAAGCGAACATCATGGTACAGGAATACATCAAAGAAGCGGGTGGTGCCGATATTCGCTGTTTTGTAATTGGCGATAAAGTGATTGCGGCAATGAAACGTCAAGCTGGGGAAGGTGAGTTTCGCTCTAACCTACACCGAGGAGGCAGTGCTTCGTTGGTTAAAATCACGCCAGCTGAGCGCCGTACCGCGATCGCTGCCGCTAAAATTATGGGGCTAAACGTGGCTGGGGTTGACTTATTACGCTCTGAGCGAGGCCCGCTAGTGATGGAAGTTAACTCTTCACCTGGCCTAGAAGGAATCGAAAAGGCGACGGGTAAAGACATTGCTGGTTTAGTGGTTGAATTTATTGAGCAAAATGCAGCATCCAAAAGGACCTCGACACGTGGCAAGGGCTAAGAAAAATCAAGCGTTTACCTTACTCGGTGAACAGGTGTTACCGGGCCAAAGAAGACAGTTGGATTTAGAGGCGGCGAAACTCTATACCCACTCTACCTTGGATTTTCCCGTTGAGGTGATAAATGGGGCTTATCAAGGTCCCGTGCTGATGGTGTGCGCCGCTATTCATGGTGATGAATTGAACGGGGTCGAAGTCGTCAGGCAGCTGTTGGCAAAAATTAACCCGCAGCAATTGAAGGGCACGCTGGTGGCCGTGCCTGTGGTCAATGTTTTTGGGTTTATACATAAATCCAGATACTTACCAGACCGTCGTGACTTAAATCGCTGTTTTCCCGGATCGGCACGTGGCTCACTGGGCTCGCGGATGGCCCATGTGTTCTTTGATAACTTGGTTAAGCATTGCACCCATATTATTGACCTGCACACAGGTGCCATTCATCGTACTAACTTGCCGCAAATTCGCGCCAACTTGGCCAATGAAGCCACCAATACCATGGCTAACGCCTTTGGCACACCTGTGATTATTGATGCCTCTTTACGTGATGGCTCATTGCGCAGCGAAGCAGAAAGCCTCGATATTCCGGTTATCACTTACGAAGCGGGTGAAGCGTTACGTTTTGATCCCATTGCCATTGCTGGTGGCTTACAAGGTGTGATCAGCGTGATGCGTAACTTGGGCATGTTAAGAATGTCGCGGAAAAAACGGGCCAGTGAGCCCGTGATTGCGCGTTCGAGTAGCTGGGTGCGAGCCGAATCCGATGGCATTGTTCGCAGTCAAGTGTCGTTAGGTGAGCGAGTGAGCCGAGGGCAAGTGTTAGCCTACATTAGCGCCCCGCTCGGTGTTGATGAATCCGTCCTAAAAGCACCACGCAGTGGTATTGTGATAGGTCAACAGACCCTGCCTTTAGTTAATGAAGGTGATGCTGTGTTTCATATCGCCTTTTTCTCTGAGCCGGATAAGCATGTCGAGCAGCAAGTAGAAACCTTTATCGGTGAAGTGTTGGATATTGAAGACGAGCAGATCCGTTCGGGTTACCGAGGTGAAAACAGTTAACCTTGAGCCGTGAGATCACGGCTCGATTATAGTGTGGTTGACTGATTTGGCATAAGGGGTGGTAGCGACTATTTTGTTCAGGTTCGATCACAAGATCAACAGGGTCGCCGTGCCCAAAAAGGCAAAGAAACCAACCACATCGGTAACGGTGGTGAGCACCACCGAACCAGCCAACGCGGGATCGAGTTTTAGCTTATCGAGTGCCATAGGGATTAATACGCCAAATAGTGCGGCGGTGATGATATTAACACAAATGGCCAACGCGATAATGGCGCCAATCAAGGGCGATTGGAACCAAAGCCCTGCAATCAAGCCTATGACTAAGGCCCAAAGTAAGCCGTTTAGTGCGCCAATACCACACTCGTTTTTGATTAATGACAGTAAGTTACCTGCAGATACTTGATTGAGTGCCATGGCGCGGATCATCAGGGTGAGGGTTTGGCTGCCCGCGATCCCTCCCATAGAGGCAACGATCGGCATTAATACCGCCAATGCCACCACTTCGGCGATCACATCTTCAAATAAACCTATGGTAATAGAGGCAAAAATAGCCGTGATCAGGTTGATGCCGAGCCATACCGCGCGTTTTTTGGTGCTATCAACAATGGGGGCAAATAAGTCTTGGCTTTCACTCAAACCCGCCCGTGCCATTAAGGTTTCTTCGTATTGTTCGCGAATAATCGACATACCCAAGCGAACACTTATTTGGCCGATTAAGCGCTTGTGTTCATTCACTACGGGTAAGCAGTCGTATTCGGCATGTTCAATCAGCTCGGATGCTTCTAGCAGTCCCATCTCGGCGTCAATGGGCTGTTGCTCGATGTCGGCTAACTCGCGTACAGGTTGATCGAGGGGGGCGTTAAATAATTGAGATACCGCGAGTGTCGCGTAGTAACTGCCATGCTTATCAACGAGATAAATCGTGGGTTGTGGGTTACTGGCTTCACGGCTGATGAGCCTTAAGGCGTGACGAACCCTTAACCCCTTTGCCAAAATAAGAATTTTACGCTCGGCATAACGGCCAATTTCTTCATCATTATATTCGTTGGCTTGATCGAATAGCTCAATCTCTTCTTCATCTATCAAGCCTAGCGCCTGCTCAACGATTTCGTCAGGCAGATAATCGGCCCATTCGATTAAGTCGGCGTTATCGAGGCGCGATAACACTAAGTCCAATTCGGTTGGCGATAAGTTTTGAATGATCGAATTACGTGCGTCGGAGCGCATCTCGGTCAACACCGCGACACTGTGGTTCAGTGATAGGGTGCGCCAAAGGTGAATACGTTTCTCGATGGGCTGCGATTCAAGGATCAGCGACAGGGCTCCGTCATCAAGCTCTTTTTCCGCAGAATTAAACAGCGCATCTTGAGTCTCTGGTGGCGCGGCAGAAATCTGCGAGATAATTAGGCTAATATCTTGTTCCATAAAGACTCCGATTAGAGGTTATGCCTGCGCTCTTCCAATCAATCGCTTGGGTTGTACTTTTTTGGTTTTTTCGGGCGGCTTATTGAGCACCATGACAGGGCGAACAATAAACAGGTTATTGGGATAGAGTACCTTGTGGCCATCAACGTGTTGCAGCACCACATTCATTAAACCCATTTCCATGATGCAACCTTCAACAAAGTTGGCGCCATCCACAATCCGCACCCATTGACCTACACGGCAGTCATTTTGAATAAATAACAATAAAAATGAAGTCAGGTTACTTAACAGTGACCAGCCAGCAAATAAGCCGACCCCCAACATGGCAAATAAGGACGATCCGACGACCAATAATCCTCGCAGCTCAATCCCCCAAATAATCAAGATTAAACAGAGCATGACAATGGCAGCGATGATTTTTAATAGTAGGCCTGCGCGGTATTTTCGATGGGGGTCGATGCGCCCCCTTACCATGTTTTCTAACACTTTATTTTGTGTCTTCACTAACAACGGAAAGCCTGCAATCACGGCTACGGTGATCAGTAGTTTGTATTGTGAAATGATGACAGAGATGACATCCATGGACATTCCTCGCCGTGTCGTTGCTGTTTGGGCTGACAAAAATAAGTGTAGGCAAATGTAATGTAACTGGTTGCTAGGTCAACTTTTATTTGGGCACTAAGATAAAAAATATTGGCATAGTACCCACCTTGTTTTACAGATAAGCGGCAATATCCACCTGATCAATTTGTTGTGGTTGTAAATAGGTTTGGGCGTATTGCAAATACACCCCAGATGAAAGGAAGAGCTTGAATAATTCAGGGTCGATATGCTGATCTTTCACCATAAAGCTCATAATTTTAATGCTTTCGCTCAGGCTTTTGGCTTTTTTGTAGGGGCGATCGGCCGCGGTCAGCGCTTCAAAAATATCAGCGATCACCATAATTCGTGCGGTTAAGGGTAAGTTTCCTGCAGGTACTTTTTTCGGATAGCCTTGCCCGTCCATTTTTTCATGATGACTAGAGGCTATTAAGGGAACTTGTTTGAGGTGTTCTGGAAACGGCAGCTTAGTTAACATGATATGGGTGTGAACCATGTGTGAGTTGATGATAAAGCGCTCTTCCTCGGTTAAGGTACCTTTTTTGATTGATAAGTTGTGTAATTCGCCTCGGTTAAAGCGATATTGCGGGGTATCCATATTAAAGCCCCAAGGGTTGCCCGGTGCGGTCAGTTCATCATCTTGACGGGTAAATAAGTGCTCAGGCTTATCCATGAGTAATGGCTCTTGGACGGGTAAATTAGCCGGACTGGATGGTTTACGTCTTAACTCTTCTTCACCCACACCTAGCCTATCATCTAGGGTTCGAGTCCAAGTGCGTTGAGCTATGGCTTGCAACTGTGCGATTTTGTCGTCGGACATAAACTCGCCACCGATATTACACTGAGCCACAAATTCAAACTCTTTATCTAAGGTTTGCAGCAAGTCATCTCTGAGCTTCGCAAGTTCGATGCAGTCACCTCCTTGGGCGATGCCTTGCCAATACTGGCTATGCGCTTGCTGCTTAAGTAACTCAAATCGCATCCGAACTTCATGAATCCGATCATAAATGGTTTCTAATTTGGTGGCTTTATCTACCACGTATTCAGGCGTGACAATTTTGCCACAATCGTGCAGCCATGCCGCTATGTGTAGTTCTTGCCATTGTTCTGTCGTCAATTGAAAATCTTGATATGCACCTTGACGTTGATCGCAGGCTGCTCGGGTTAACATTTTGGTGAGCTCTGGCACTCGTGAACAATGCCCGCCGGTGTAAGGCGACTTGCTATCAATTGCGCCAGCGATAAGCTCGATAAAACTTTCTAGCAAGGCCGTTTGTTGTTGCAATAATTGTTGCCCCTCTAGAGCCAACGCCGAATAACCAGCCAAGGCTTGTATAAAGTGATTTGGGCGACGTTGATTCGAATGTTGTGGTGGATCTAGGTAACCACAAAAGCCAATGACCTTATTGCTGTGGTTACGCAATTTGATCCAAGTAACGGTAAATTGAGTGCAATCTAAAACGGCATAAGCCAATAGATCCAAAGGAGACTGTTGCGTTGTCTGTTGTCGTTGGCTGACATTGACGTCTTGCTCATCGGCAAAAATAGTAGACAACTTTATCTGATCTTGTTGGGTTAGGGCTTGGTTGATTTGTGCCGTTAACTCATCCCTTGGATTGGTAAAATAAACGGACTCACAGCGAAAAAGCTCGGGCTGTTCCGTGGATGCTAGGTAGATTATCCCCCCTTGGGCGTGACTCATTTCTGTTGTTTTTTCAATAATTTGCTTTGCCAGATGATTAATGTCATGACTGGCTAACATGCTCGAAGCCAAGGCTTGAAATTGACTGACCGTGGTTTTCATCGTGGCTGCACTGGTGGCTAAATCGATTACCTCCTTGATGTAACTTACCTTACTAATGGGCTGGCTGAAGTCCAAGTTGTTTATGGCATCAAGTTCTTTCGTTAAGCGTTTGATTGGCGAAGAAATATAACGGGCAACGAGCCAAGCGATAGGAATAACTAAAAGGATAATCGCTAAGGTGATCAGCAAGGTCTGATTGCGAATTAGATAGGCATTTTCCAGTAATTCTGAGCTGGGGGAAACAGAAATCAGATAATAAACCTGTAATTCAGATAATTGAACTTCACTGATTTCTCCTAACCATTGATGATCGGCGAATTCAAAATCTAAATGCTGAGGAATCAAAGAATACTTGGAAAGCATAAAAGGGATAATAGGGTGGCTAACTTGCTGCTGTTGCGCTAAGTGTTCAGGAGCCGTATCGATATCAATTAAGCTAGATGCGATCAGCTCTTGCTGTTGATTGACTAAAAACAACAACGAGTTAGGAGTTGCTTTGCGCGAGGCTATTGTATGTGACAGGCGTTCCATCGAGTAATCTAGCGCAACAATGGCCTGCGACTGTTTATTTTGTTTCGCTAAAGTAATACCCATTATATTCAACGATTTGAATAAATAGGGTTGGGTTAGGATAGGGGCGTCACTCTGAGCTGCTTGTTGGTACCAAGGCCGCGCTCTTGGATCAAATACTTCAACCTGAGTTTGGGTCGAGTCAAGGGGTTGTCCCTGTGCATCGAGTAATACTGTCCAGCCTTGGTGGGGAAGCTCGCTGCTAGGCTGTTGAAATACTTTGAGTAGATAGCTAGCTTGTGGCTTGGTCGCTTGGTTGAGAGGGAGCCTAGATAGATAGAGGTAGTCACCGTTTTCATAAGCAATATAAATCGCTTCAACCCCGTTGCTGTTACTCAGTACTTGCTTTAGTCGCGCCGGCACTATGTCAGTACCAAGCTGACTGGACTGAGCCAGATTACTTTGTGCCAGTAATTCAACTAGGGTGACTGAGCCCTTATAACCAGTTTCAAAGTGCTCTTCAATTTGTCTATCAGTTTGTCTAACCACTTGATGTGAAGCATCAATGATCAAACTACTACTTTGGCGATAATTAAAAATCGCCAAAATCAAACCAAAGATAAATATGAGTGTGACGAATAAGCTGGTGATGTGAACATGTAAGGTTGCGGTTTTACTGGCGAATTTCACTTGCTAAGTCCTGAGCACGAGAGGAGGGGTATTATTATCTATTTATTAATGAAATAAAAAAATATTATAAAAAAATTTTCCCGCAGTGATCCAAGCAAATATAAAACTTGTACATATATACTCTGCTAGTACAACTTTTGACTAAAGTTAGTTTATCTCACTTGTACAAGGACATCACGAATGTATAGCTTTGAACCCAATAAAATAAAAATTGGTATCAGTTCCTGCTTATTAGGCCAAGAAGTTCGCTTTGACGGTGGTCATAAACAAAGTAAGTATTGCCGTTACGACCTGAGTCAATACTTTGATTTTCAACCTATTTGTCCAGAGATGGCCATCGGCATGGGGGCGCCGCGCAAAACCATTCGTTTAGTCAATCAATTGGGTGATATTCGGGTTAAGGCATCGGACGATAGCTTCGATGTGACCGATAAGCTGCGTGAATTCTCAAGTAAAAAATCGGCTCAGTTGGTAGGGATAACGGGGTATATTTTTTGCGCTAAATCGCCCACTTGCGGTATGGAGCGAGTGAACTTGTATAAAGACGGTACCAAGGATGCGGTACGCGAAGGAGTGGGGGTGTTTGCTGCTCAAGTGATGGCCGATCACCCTTTAATCCCAGTAGAGGAAGAAGGCCGACTAAATGATCCTGTACTAAGAGAAAATTTTATTACTCGGGTGTTTGCTTACCATGATTGGCAAACGTTACGGGCACAAGGTGCCACACGTGATGCTTTGTATAAATTCCATGCTCGCTACAAATACCTGCTTATGGCGCACGATGTTAACCTTTACTACAAGCTTGGCCCATTATTGGCTCAAGCTAAAGGCGATGTCGAGACCATTGCTGATCAGTATATCGAGCTGTTTATGCAAGTGCTTAAGGGCCACCCGACGCGTAAAAGTCACGCCAATACCTTGTCGCATATCCAAGGTTACCTCAAGCGCAGCTTGCGCAGTGAAGAGCGCCAACAATTGGCAAAAACCATAGATAAATACCGTCAGGGGTTAATCCCGCTATTGGCCGCCATGACCTTGATTAAGCATTACTTAACCTTGTATCCCGATGCGTATATAGAACAGCAAATTTACTTAAACCCGCATCCTGAAGAGCTGAAGCTACGCTATGAGCACTGATCAAGTTCTTTACCCCATTCGGGAGGTTTCACAGCAAACGGGCGTTAATGCCGTGACCTTGAGAGCGTGGCAGCGTCGTTTTGGCTTATTAAATCCACAACGAACCGCCAAAGGGCACAGGCTCTACAGTGAGCAAGATGTTGCACGTGTGCACGAAATTGTTAGCTGGTTGGAGAAAGGGGTTCCCATCAGCCAAGTTAAGCCTTTACTGGGGCAACCTGTGGTACAAGCCGAACCCAGTAATTGGCAGCAACAGGTGGATGAGCTTTTGGGGGAGAGTGTTGCCCTTGATGCAACCAAGTTACATCAACGTTTAGATCAGCTTACTTCCTTGTATCCGTTTAGCCTGATTGCTGAGAAGGTGCTGTTACCTTGGCTTAAGCAGTGTCAGCTTGTATGTCAGCAAAGAGCAGATGGCGATCTGATCCAAGCTTGGTTAGAGCAGCAAGTGAAACTGCGATTTTACACCCGTTGGCAGTTAGCCAATCAGGCCAACCAAGGGGAGGCAATATGGCTTATTTGTGTGGGGCCGCGTGTTTGGTGGCAGCCACTATTACAAGTGAATGAATGGGCCTTGGCTGGCTATAAGGTGACGCTGTTGATGCTAAAGGAGCTTGCTCAACTCAATTTAGCACTCACCAGAATGCCCCCGGCCAACTTGCTGTTTGATTTGCCTGCGCAAGTAACGACACAACAAAAACAATTGTTTATGCAGTTTTCCAACCAAAGTTATTTGGTTGGGGAATTTGCCGCATTACATCAAATGAATCTTGGGCTGCCTGTCGCCGACAGTCGTCAACATAAAGAGAACTGGCAATGAACCTGCTATGGATCCGTAAAGATTTTCGTATTAATGACAACCCAGCTTTAAGCGCGGCGTTGGCTGCTGGCCCGACTCGCGCCCTATTTATTAGTAGCCCAACACAATGGCATCAACATCATTTAGCGCCAATTCAAGCTGACTTTATGCAGCGCCAGCTCAATACAATGGCGCAACAATTAGCTCAGTTAGGTGTGGTGACTGAGTGTTGTCAGGTGGATCGCTTTGCCGACATTCCCAGCTTTTTAAGCGACTATTGCCAGCGTCATCAAATTTTAGGTATTTACGCCAATACCGAGCCCGAGCTAAATGAAGTGCGCCGTGATAAAGCCGTGCTCAGTGCGGGTTTGCCTTTACATCTGTTTGAGGGCCACAGCATTCTGGCGCCGGGCACGGTTTACACTCAGGCTGGCGACATGTTTAAGGTATTTACCCCATTTCGCAAACAGTGGTTGGCTAAATTGGCGCAGGGCGGGTCTGTGCCATTACCCGCTCCGACCCCGATGGCGGCCCCTGTTGAGTTTACGCCCATCACCCTCGCTTACCCGATGCGCGATAGCCAGCTTTGGCCCGTTGGCGAAGAGCATGCCCAGCAGGCGTTATCTGATTTTGTGCAGCATCGCTTGGCTGATTATAAAAGCTACCGAGACATGCCCGCCTTGGAGCAAACCAGTTGCTTGTCGCCTTACTTAGCGATGGGCGTGCTCAGTCCAAGGCAATGTTTGCATCAGGCACGACTGCATTTTCCTGATGCGTTGGAACAACCCGATAGCGGCGCGTTTTGTTGGATCAGTGAATTAGCTTGGCGTGACTTTTACCGTCACCTGTTGATTGCGCACCCGAAACTGTCAATGGGCCATAACTTTGTTGCGAAAGCCGACCATGCTGTGTGGCGGGAAAGTGAAGCTGACTTTAATGCCTGGTGTGCCGGTGAAACGGGTTATCCCTTGGTGGATGCTGCCATGCGCCAACTGAATCAAACGGGTTGGATGCATAATCGGTTGCGTATGGTGGTGGCCAGCTTTTTGACGAAGCATTTGCTGATCGATTGGCGCAAGGGCGAGCGGTATTTTAGCGAGCAATTAATCGATGCTGACTTGGCGGCCAACAATGGCGGCTGGCAATGGGCGGCGAGCACGGGGTGCGATGCCCAGCCCTATTTTCGTATTTTCAATCCGGTAAGACAAAGCGAACGGTTTGATCCCGACGGTACCTTTATCCGTAAATATTGCCCAGAACTTACGCATTTATCAGCAAAAAATATTCACCTGCCGAAACCCGAATTGCGCCCCATTCGTTACGCTAAACCTATGGTGGACCACAGTTTTGCAAGAAAAAGGGCGTTGGATGCATTTGCTGTATTAGGTAAAGGCTAATGCTAACGAAAGAGGGGACGCCAGTGAAATCAACTATTATCAATGAATTTGTTGCACTCTATCAGCAACTTAATAAAGACAACCTAGTACGCTTAGCTGAGGTTTATGATGCCGACATTGAATTCATTGATGCCTTGCACCATGTGCAGGGTTTAGGACAGCTAGAGCACTACTTTGCTGGCCTCTATCAGTCACTCAGTCAATGCCACTTTGCGATTGAGCAGGTGATAGAGCAAGATGGTCAAGCCAGTTTGTTTTGGCTGATGACTTATTGCCACCCTAAGCTTAATGGCGGCAAGCCAGTTCGGGTGAATGGCGCGAGCCATCTGAAATTCAATGAGAAAATTTATTATCACCGTGATTATGTCGATCTCGGAGAAATGCTTTATGAGCATATTCCGCTATTGGGTAGTTGCATCCGTCAGGTCAAGCGTCGCGCTACGCGCTAAACATGAGTCAAGGAGTATTAATGCAACAAGTATTAATCACCGGTGCCACTTCTGGCATAGGGCGTCAGTTAGCCCTTGATTACATCAAGCAAGGCTGGATAGTGTGGGCCTGTGGTCGTAATCAGGCGGCCTTAACTGAGCTTAAACAAGCGGCAGGTGAACACCTTCATCCCCTGTGCTTCGACATTAATGACGTAGCGCAAATCGGCCAAGCAGCACGCAAAATCACGGCATTAGACCTAGCGATACTTAACGCTGGCACCTGTGAGTATATAGACGATGCTAAGCAGTTTGATGGAGCCTTGTTTGAACGGGTGATGCAGACCAATGTGATAAGTCTTGGTTATTGCTTACAGCATTTTCTGCCACTGATAAAGCGAGGTGGTAAGTTAGCGTTAATGGGCTCCAGTGCCAGTTATCTTGCCTTACCAAGAGCAGAAGCCTATGGCGCAAGCAAAGCGGCGGTGAGCTATCTGGCGCGTACTTTAGCGATAGATTTAAAACCCAGTGGTATCGCCGTGAGCTTAATTAACCCCGGCTTTGTTAATACCCCTTTGACCGCCAAAAACGACTTTCCCATGCCGATGAGTATCGATGTGGCTCAAGCCAGTGCTGCCATTATGGCGGGCTTGGCCAAAGATCGTTTTGACGTTCATTTTCCTAAAAAATTCACATTCATCTTAAAAACACTCGCCATGCTACCTGAATTTATTTGGCAAGGTTTGGCTGCAAGGATCCGCAAATAATGAAAAAAATAGCGATTGTTGGTACCGGTATTTCAGGCCTAGTGTCGGCCTACTTGCTTAATCGAGAGCACGATGTGCATGTGTTTGAAGCTAATGATTATATCGGCGGCCACACGGCAACGGTCGATGTGGAAGTAGAGGGCAAGCGCTGGGCGATTGATACCGGTTTTATTGTGTTTAACGACCGCACCTATCCTCATTTCGAGCGCTTGCTCGCACAGCTCGGCGTCAAAGCCAAGCCTACGGAGATGAGCTTTAGCGTCAATAATGTCCAAACAGGGCTGGAATATAATGGTCACAACCTTGATACCTTGTTTGCCCAACGTCGTAATCTTATTAACCCTAAGTTTTGGTCCTTTATTAGTGAAATACTGCGCTTTAATGCCAAATGTAAGGCATTGTGGGCCGAACAAAGCATCGATCCTGAATTGACCTTGGGCGACTTTTTGCGCCAACAACACTTTTCAGACTTTTTCAGTGAACACTATATCTTACCCATGGGCGCGGCGATTTGGTCATCCAGCTTGGCCGATATGGAAGCGTTCTCCTTGCTATTTTTTATTCGCTTCTTTCATAACCATGGCCTACTCAACATTAATGATCGCCCACAGTGGTACGTGATAGAGGGTGGCTCACGCAGTTACATCGACCCCTTGGTTGCTGATTTTAAAGACAAAATCCAGTTAAACACGGCCGTCACTCGGGTTGAGCGTGGTGACGAGGGGGTGGTGTTAACCTTAAACAATGGCCAACAAGCGTTTTTCGACGAAGTGGTGTTGGCTTGCCATAGTGATCAAAGCCTCGCCATGCTAGCCGATGCCAGCGAACAAGAGCGCCAGATATTGGGTGACTTGGCCTACAGTAGCAATGACGTGGTATTACACACAGATACCAACTTATTGCCGAAGCGCAAAAAAGCATGGGCTGCGTGGAACTATCAGCTCAATGGCCAGAGGGATAATCCGGCCAGCGTGACCTATGATATGAATATTTTGCAGGGGTTGCCCGCCGATGCGCCGACCTTTTGCGTTACCTTAAATCAAAGCCATGCCATCGCCAGCGACAAAATTTTGCGTGAATTTAAATACATGCATCCAGTGTTTAACCAAGCCAGCCTAGCGGCGCAGCAAGATAGACAACACATTTGTGGCCAGCGCCATACTCACTTTGCGGGGGCCTATTGGTATAACGGCTTTCACGAAGATGGCGTGCGCAGTGCGCTGGATGTGTGTCAGCGCTTTGGACTCAGCCTATGAGCCTCGCCTGCGCGCCCATTCAACACAGTGCCATTTATCAGGGTATGGTGCGCCATCGCCGCTTCACGCCCGTTAAGCATGAGTTTAAATACCGGGTCTTTTTCTTGGCTTTGGATCTTGATGAACTGGATACGGTGGCTGAACTTGGCCCCTGGTTTAAGCAAGATAAATGGGCCGCGCTCAGTTTGCGTCACAGTGATTACTTACAGCCTGAGCAGCGGGTGTCCCGCGCAGCCGTGTGGCAACAGGTTAAAAGCTTGGGCGGCACCGAATACGGTGGCCGTGTGTTAATGCTGGGCCAATTGCGCTGTTTTGGCCTCTATTTCAGCCCAGTCAATTTTTATTACTGCTATGACCAAGCCGATCAGTTGGTTTATTTATTGGCTGAGGTCAGTAATACCCCTTGGAATGAACGCCACTACTACTTGGTGGATGTGAAATCCAACGAGCCGACCGATAAGGTATTTCACGTGTCACCTTTTATGGATTTAGACATGAAATACCATTGGCGTATAAAGCCGCCGGCTAAGCAACTACGCTTACACATGGAAAACCGCAACAGCACTAAACTGTTTGATGCCAGTTTAATGTTACAGCGGGTAGATCTAACCAATCAAAGTTTACGTAAACAAGTGATAAAACTGCCTTCTATGACCATAAAGACCTTGGCGGGAATTTATTGGCAGGCACTCAAACTCTACTTAAAAAAAGTGCCCTATATCCCTCATCCTGGGTCAGCGACGGAGCATAAAAATGGATAATTCAAACGCAGTCACACTGCAAGCTCAACCTAGTCAGTGGCTGGACAAGCTAGCCAAAAAAGCCATCTGTAAAATACTGTCTCAACTAAAAGAAGCGGGATTGACCATTGAAGACCACGATGGACGCGTGTTTTATGGTGATCAAACTGCGTCATTGCAAGCCAAAATCATTATTCATCAAGGCCGTGTCTGGCGTCAGTTTTTATTGGGGGGCAGCATAGGCGCAGGTGAAGGGTATATTCAAGGTGACTGGAGCAGTCCAGATTTGACTAAGGTTATCCAAGTGCTAGGGCGTAACTTAAGGGTGTTGGACAAGCTAGAGAAGCGGTTTGCTTGGTTATCTGGATTGCGTCATTTAAGAGTGCACAAAGGCAATCGCAACTCGGAGCAAGGCTCGCGTAAGAATATTCTCGCCCATTACGATTTGGGCAATGACATGTATCGCACCTTTCTTGATCCAGAAATGCAATACAGCAGCGCCGTTTACCCGAGTGCGGATGCGGATTTAGACACGGCACAGTTACATAAGCTTGATTTGATTTGTCAGCGTTTAGCGTTAAAACCCGGCGAAACCTTACTGGAGATCGGTACGGGTTGGGGCGGTCTAGCCATTTATGCGGCGCAGCATTACGGCGTGCACGTGACCACCACCACTATTTCTGATGCGCAATATGAATACGCCTGCGCGCGCGTGGCAGAGTTAGGCTTACAAGATAAAATTACCCTGCTTAAGCAGGACTACCGTAAACTGGAAGGCCAGTACGACAAATTGGTGTCCATCGAAATGATCGAAGCCGTGGGCCATGAATATTTGTCGACCTTTTTTACCACCTGCAGCGAGCGTCTTAAACCCAATGGTAAGATGCTGATCCAAGCCATTACCATTGCCGATCAGCGCTATGACAGTTACCGGTCTGGCGTCGACTTTATTCAGCGTTATATTTTCCCTGGTGGCTGTTTACCTTCGATTAGTGTCATGAGCGAGCACATCGCCAATAAAACCGATATGGTGATGATGCAGCTTCATGACATTGGTTTAGATTACGCCCGTACCTTACGTGACTGGCTGCAGCGTTTTGAACACAGTTTAGCCGATATAAGAAAGATGGGGTACGGCGACGATTTCATTCGCTTGTGGAAGTTTTACTTATGTTATTGCGAAGGTGGTTTTTTAGAACGCAGTATTAGTACGGTTCACTTGGTTGCTGCTAAGCCGGAATACCGCAGCGAGCATTATCAAAACGACTAAAGGGAACTTTCAAATTTGCAAAGTTTGATGTTTAACGTATTATCGCCGCCCCTTAACGTGATTGAGTTTGGTTAGATAAATGATTTCGACTAAGGGTAGCTGGCCTACCCACTCAGCCCCTCGCTGGCTTGTTAAGCACTTCATCTGGGTGAATGCCTTGGTGTTTCAACTGGTGTGGTTCAGTTCTATTTTGATGCAACAGGAC
The DNA here is from genome assembly GCF_021295345.1 of Motilimonas eburnea. GTDB lineage: Bacteria > Pseudomonadota > Gammaproteobacteria > Enterobacterales > CBDFNC01 > Motilimonas > Motilimonas eburnea. The sequence continues at coordinate 57,000 of NZ_JAIMJB010000019.1, read as the reverse complement.
AGTTGGCCGATCACCCTGCTATTGCTATTTGGACATTTCTATTTAAGCCCTCAACGTCGTCAGGATGTGATCTTGATGTTTGGCGTGACCTTAGTTGGCATTATCATGGATTCCTCCTTGTCGGCCTTGGAAGTGTTTGTGTTTGCTGACCAAGTCTTAATGCCGGTTTGGCTTATCTTTATCTGGCTCCATTTTGCCTTGTGTTTAAACCACAGTTTGGCATGGTTACGCCGCATTCCTTTGGTGCTGGTTGCCTTGATTGGTGCTGTTGCTGGGCCGGCAAGTTACTTGGCGGGCTACCGTCTTGGCGCAGTAGAACTGTCCTACGGTAGTGTTATTTCAGGGGTTATTATCGCTGTTTTATGGGCCTTAGCATTACCCGCGTTTGTGCAATTTTCTGCCAAGCTTAAGTTAAGCCGCCAATAATGGGTTCTAGTGTTGCCCTTGTGCTGATGGCCAAGAGCTGGCATAACAAGGTAAATTTATTCTGATTGGTACGTCAGCGTATTGAGGGGCATTGATGGCGGTAAGTAAACGATTATCACGGCGTGCATTGGCACTTTTCGTGTTGTTTGTGACGGTTGTGGTTTATGCGGTGAACTTGCAACTCGCTAAAACGGAATTTACCGTGCTTAATCAATCGGCTGAAACTGTGGTGGTGACGGCCAACTGGCAGCAAAACCAACAGCAACTTGGTGAGCTAGCGCCTCAGCAGCAAGTGAGTTTTAGCTTGGAGGAATCCACCATGGTGAAATTGCGGGCGAGTTATGGCAGCGGCCGCATCACCACTGCGACCGTGCCTTCGTTTCAATTAGGCAGCAAAATTGTTGCCACCATTCGCGATCGTGAGATAGACATACAAGGGCAATAGCCCTTGTTAACGAGCACTGTGCCAGACTTGGCTGCTTAAGCTTGGCTAATCAGTGCCGATAGCACCCCGATAATGCCACCAAATACTCCCCCCCATACCACCAGCCAGCCTAGGTGCTGTTTTATCATTTGTTGCACAATTTGTTTGACCAACTCTGGGGTGAGTTCATTTAAGCGTTGCACTATGATGCTGTCGACGTTGTCGCGAATGTCATTGATCATATTAGGTTGCTCTAATTGAGCCTTTAGGTTTTGGCGAAAATCATCCTGCTGGCTAATGTCGAACATGGCTTGCTGCATTTTTGCAATAAAGGGCTGCTTGAGCGGCTCAAGGGCGGTTTTACCGCCGAGCATGTTGAGCATGGCACCAAAATCAGATGCTAAGATCACATCGACCAAACCATCAAAGCTCGGCTCTAAATCGATTTGTTCGATCACGGGTTGCAGGTCGATTTGAGTTTTACTGTCAAGCTCTTTACTTAAGAAGCGGTCAATGTTTTCTGCAGTAAAAAACTGCTCCATCATTAGGTTTTTTATTCCGAGCTTAAAGTCTTCAAAGCGGGCAGGAATGACCCCAGAGCCGTACAGTCCGGGCACTTTTTCGAACAACATATGAATGGCTAACCAGTTGGTGATGGCGCCCGAAAAGGCAAACAAGCCGGCAAATAACAGTATTTCATGATCTAGGGAGTAGCCTAAGATCAACGCGGTTAGGGCTAAAAGGTTGGTCAGTAAGCTTTTATTCATCATGCTATGCTCTAGAAGAAAAGTGGCAATTTTAGCAATGGATTGGTTTTTCTGGAAGTCGAAAGCAAAACACCAGATTAGGCTAATTCTATTAGCCTAATCTAGATCGCAGGGCTTGATTAAACAGCGCTTAAGATAATCTCTATTTTTCAAAATAGTACGTGTTAGATACTAACTCGTGGCTTGGTAATGCACTGGTCATTACCAGTTTTAAGCAGCCATCAGGTTTGATCTCAAGGGTCTTGCTAAAGAAGACGTCGGAGTCTTTTAGGATAACCGCTTCTAACAGGTTAGGCTTTTTAAACTCTAAACAGTCCTCATCGCCCGACCCCTTTCCTGTGTAGGGACGAAATTGACCGTCTGGAACTTGCTCGTAATGATGTTTCTTTTCAATATCGCGTTCGTTCTTGCTAAAGAACGAGATAACCAAGGTGTCTTCTTCTTGGCTAATTAAACAATGACCGCTGACAGGGTGGCTACCAAACTCAATATCGGCTCGGTCAGGGATTAACTGCCAATCACCTAAAAACTGTTCAATCATATTGTTTTCCACTTAAAAAAATGAATATATCGCGCTTAACATAATGAATATCGGTATCAAAATAGGATCGCTATTGCGTTGCCATCATTAAATATATTGGGCGATTATTGCGCCTTTTGGTCCCTCAATATCTTTAAGCAAAATTAGTACATTTATCTTCTGATTAGCAATAAGTATTTACGTTCAAATAGGCGATTTATGTCAGTATTTTTGGGTTTTTTATCTGGCTAAACAAAATTTTGAGATAATTGCTCAAAATGAACACGGATCAATGCGACCCTGGGGTCTGCGGAGGCATCATGGCTGGCATATTTTGACCGCAATCAGGCCGTGTTTGTGAGCCTGGTTGTTCTTTTTGTTGTTGCTTGAGTCGATTCGTTTAGTTCTGACCTGATTTTAGCTATAACCCATGTTCGATAGGCGTGAAGGGTTTATACCCGCTAACAATGCAGCAAAGGATTGCAGCTATGAAATTATTTTTCCCATGGCTTTGGGGGTGGAGCCTGTTAATGGCTGGCACGGTTGGGGCTGAGCCCATTCGCGCGGGCTATTTTCCGTTTTGGGCGACCTATAGCCACTCATATCACGTTAATGATGTACCGGCCGAGCGCTTAACTCACCTTATTTATGCCTATGCCAATGTTAGTGCGTCTGGCGAGGTGATTTTAGGTGACAAATATGCCGATGTAGACCGTATTTACCCAGACGACAGCGCCATTGGTGGTCGCCGTGGTAACTTTAACCAGTTGCGTAAGTTGCACTTACGTCATCCTGATTTACAACGTTTTATCGCGATAGGAGGTTGGAGTTATTCAAAGCACTTTGCGGTGGCCGCTGAGCAACCAGAACAGTTTGCCGCCAGTGTAGCGCGCTTTGTCGAGCAATATGAATTTGATGGCGTTGAGTTAGATTGGCGTTCACCTGTGATGCAACATCGTGGAGAGGTCGCCAAGCCACAGCAGCGCCAACAATATCTTGAATTGATTAAAGCCACCCGCGCAGCATTGGATAATTTAAGTCGTACCAGCGGCCAATCCTACGGCTTGAGTGTGACCCTGTCGGCCGATGCTCAAATGATGCCTAATTGGCCTTTGCCTGAAATGCAGCACTATGTTGATTTTATTAGTTTACTTAGCATTGATTTTCATGGCCGTTGGAATAAAAACACGGGACATTATGTGCCTTTGTATGCCTCCGCTGGTGAGCTAAGTGTGAGTTCGGCGATCACGCGCTTTTACGGTCTGGGTGGCCAAAATGATAAATTGGTATTGATTCTTGCTAGCCAAGGGACGGGTTGGCAAGGTGTAACACAACCGGGCGTCGGTCAGGCGACGACTGGAGTGCCATTAGGCACCTGGGACAATGATCAAACCGGCCCCACGGGCGTGTTTTCCCAGCAGGATATTCAAGGCTTTATTGCCGATGCGGATTGGCAGCAAGGATGGGATGAGGATGCCAAGGCCGCTTGGCTGTTTCACCCACAGCAACAAATATGGCTCTCATATGATAGCAAGGAAGCCATTGACGCTAAGCTAGATTATGCTCACAGCCAGCGGTTAGCGGGGACCGCATTATGGACCTTGTCAGGCGATGCGGTTGGCCATGCCAGTGTATTGCGTCAAATCCACCAGTTTGATGATTACGGACATAGCTTATGGCTCGATGTGAAACCTTGGTTAACTTGGATATTGTTGGCAATCGGGGCATTGGGATTATTACTGGGCGTGATTTATCGCGTTAAGCGTCAGCATGATCTGGCTCCACCTCTTAGCTTACCTGATTTAGTTACTCTGCTTGAGCAAAACAAATTGACGGATCAAGCGACCCCTGAGCCGATCCAGCAATTGGTTGCTAAGTTGCAGGCTTGGCAGCAAGGGACGTTAGCGAAGGAGCCGGATTCTCCGGGATCGACATCTGTGGTGGCGCAGATGGAGCCGAAACGGGACATTTTGCCTGTTTGGCAACAAAGTCGCAGCGTCGAAGGGTTACATCAAGAGTTAGTGAGTTGGTTTTCGCGCCATCCTGGGGTCAAGTCGGCTGCGGTCTACCAAGGAGAGCGTCAAATTGCGGCAAGTGAGACCCGAGAGCAGAGCGAAAGTGATCACTCCATTCAGTTATTACTCGACGATTTGGATGCGTGCGTGTTGCAGTTAGAAGTAAGCCCTGAACACTCAAATGAAGCCCACTTTCGTCAGCTTACAGATCAGTTAGGCCAGTGCCGTCAGTATTTAATGCAACTTTGTCGACAGCCACAATTGCTAGGGGAGTTACATACCATCGCTCAAGCCAAGGAAAAGCTGCGATATATCAAAGCTGAACGCGGCTACAGTGGGTTATATCTTGATGGTCAAACAGAGCCCAGCTACATATTAATGCGCTTAACAGGCATTAAGTTATATTTTGATAATCAAGCATTGTTGCAGGTACATCGCTCTTGGTTAGTGAATCCTAACCGAGTGGTTTGTTTGGAAAAACTGGTGAAAGCCAAATGGCAATTACGGTTAGATACGGGTGAAGTGGTGCCTGTTTCTAAGAGTTATGTGCAATGGATCCAACAACACTTTCCTCATTGGTGGCAGCAACGAGCGTGATTTGATGAAAGTGAGTGCAACACGGGTTTTTGTTAAGTTGTTGTTTTTAATTTTGTTTTTGTGTTTATCTGTTCGTTGTGGTGAAATTTAACCCGCCACTTTCGTTTGCTACTGACGCGCCCAACTGAGGTGGTGATGACGGCGTGAATGCATCTCAGTCGGCTTGGTGGATTTGGTGCATTGATACCCTCTTTACAAATATGTTTAAGGGTATGAATTTTAAAGGTTTATTTTAATTTGGTTTGATGTTGGTGAAACCTTCTAGGGAGCCAGCTGGTTAATCCTCCCGTTTGCGGCATGATGAATGAGCTAACGCCATTTACAAGGAGGAAACATGGCCAAATTAACTTATCTTTCACGCATTATCTCTACCGTTTGTGGGGCAACCGTTTGTGGGGCAACCTTAATGAGTGTGGCCCACGCAGCGCCCAGTCCAGCTCAACTTGATGTGCTGCCCACGACCACCAATGTCTATACCTCTTATACCGTGAGTTGGAACATGTGGTGGGGAGAAAATGCCCAGCGTTGGACCTTACTCAGTAATGGTGAAGCCTTATGTACAGGAGAGCTTGAAGAGCAAGGTAACAGCAAGCAAAGCGGATCATGCGAAGTTAAATTTACGCCTGGTGAGCATCGTTTGGTGGTGGAGCTATGCAATGCTTCTGGCTGTAGTGAGAGTGTGGCTCGAGCGCTTGTTGCTGCGGTTCCTGAGTTACAGGAGTGGCAACCGGATACCGCTTATGCTGCAGGCAGTTTTATTATCCAAGGTAAGAGCATTTATCAAGCTCAATGGTGGACCAAGAACGAGCAGCCACCGGCAAAAGTCTGGCAATTTGTGACTGAGCAAGGCGCGAGCCTATCAGCCGAAGTAGCCAATTGGCAGAATAACGCAACGGCCGCTTACACGATTCAACATGATGACTTATGTGCCTATATTACCGATGGCATCATACATCATGCCATTCCTGAGTTGTCAGCACGTGGCCTGCAAGGGTCTGTGGGGGTGATTGCGGGTAATTGTGCTAATTACCATTGGCAAGCGGTAGAGCAGTTTGCGGCCGCAGGACATGAAATCTATAACCATTCATGGATGCACACCAACCCTGTCGATCCCGCTTGGTCTGATGAGGTTGAAATTCGTCAAGCACAACAAATGTTAATGGAAAAAGTACCGACAGCCGTTGAGTTTTATGCCTTCCCACAAGATCAAGCCAGCGCCGAGTCCATTGCTGCCTTAAAGGCAGACGCGGATTTTATTGGCATGCGCTCGGTTAATTATTACCTCGCTCGTGGGGTAAATGATGCCGATAGTTTTGATCCCTACTTTATTAAGAACGACTTATTTACCAATTCAGGTATTTGGTCTGTGTATGAAGGCAGTGATGATATTTTACGGGCCTATGTCGATGACGCTGTGATGCAAGGTGGTTGGGCACTGCGTACCTTCCATGGGGTTGAGGATACCTCATGGGAACAAATCCCATTACAGCGTTACCAAGGTCATTTAGATTACGTTAAATCTTTGGTTGATGAGGGTAAGTTGTGGGTTGCAGGCGCGAGCGATGTGATTCGTTATGGCATGGCTCGTCGCAGTTGCCAAATGCAATCAACAACGCAATACGACGCAAGTTTGGTGTTGAGTTTTGATCTCAGTGATCCTGTGTGCAAGAAATACCTAGCGGATGATACTCAGCTTAGTGTGGTCGTGAGTGCTGACCAGGCGGTGAATCAAATCGCGGCGCACTATCAACAGGCTGACGCAGCACAGCAGCCGACCATCGCACGAATTAATGAACAGCAATTTGTGGTTAATCTGCTGCCGCGTCAGGGGCAGGTGGTGATTACCTTAGAGTAAGTGACATACCATTGAGCGGCTCTGGCGTCTGCTGGTCCGCTCAATGGGTGATTTTATCGCTAAGGGGGCAGGAGAGATAAGTAATACGGCATAAGATGATTTATAATCTATAGTTTGGAGTCAGATCAAAAAGATAAGGACATTGTTTCATGAAGCTCGCGGTGACCATTTTAATTGGGTTGGTTATGCTAAACCCATGTTGGGCTTCACATAACTCATCCTCAGAATACTGGTCCCTAGACGACTTTTGGCAAGCCTTTCCTCAGCAAGCTCGGTTAGCCGCCGATTTTGATAAACTCGTACAAGGGCCCGGCCAACCATTAAGTGTTAAACAGCAAGCGCCACTGCGTATTTTTGTGGTTTACCCTGGCCATCAAGTTTCGGATTACTGGCGTCGCAGTATTGCTTCTTTAACGGGACGTCTGGATGAGCTTAACATCCAGTATCAAATATATAACCACCACACCAGGCCTTCTGTTGCATTAGAACAGCAGCAGCGCTTAATAGAAAAAGCCGAGCGTTACCAGCCGGATTATTTAATCTTCACCTTAGATGTCAGCGAACATGCTAGCTTGATCGGGCATATTCTCGAACAGAAAAAAATGAAGCTTATCCTGCAAAACATCACCACCCCTTATCGTGCTTGGCAAGATAATCCGCCCTTTATGTATGTCGGGTTTGATCATGTGACGGGAACGAAAATGCTGCATCAATATTTTCGTGAACATTTTCCTCGTGCGCACTATGGCTTAGTTTTCCGTAGTCCCGGGTATGTGAGTGAAATGCGCGGCGATAGCTTTATTCATATGCAACACGCTTCCGGGTCAACCTTAGTTGATTCGGTTTACACTGATGGTTCGAGGCATGGTGCGGCGCTGGCGGTGCAACAGATGTTAACACAAGAAAATGACCAACCCTTGGACTTTATCTATGCCTGTTCAACGGATGTGGCGTTTGGTATTACAACGGCCATTGGCCGCACTGAAAAACTAACGCGACCGATTGCGGTGAATGGTTGGGGCGGAGGAGATAAAGAGCTGGAAGCCATTTTAGCAGGGGAGCTTGATGTGACCGTGATGCGAATGAATGACGATAACGGCGTCGCCATGGCTGAAGCAATGAAATTGTCATTACAGGGGCAGGATGCGCTTATCCCTCAGGTCTACTCTGGCGATTTTAAACTGGTCGATAAGCGGATCCACCCAGCAACATTAGAGCAGTATAAAAAGCGTGCATTTCGTTATTCTTCCCGCACAGAATAAGCACCTTTGTTGTTTCGCCACAGGGCATTAAATGGGATACTTTTTCTGCTGTAAATTATAATCTTGCATTAAGTTGGTTGTTATCAAGGAGGATAACTTGTGAGTGAAGTTGAAAAAGGAAAAGTCATTGCAGACGTGATTGCTGCTTTGGATTCAGGCAAACTAAAACTAACCGATGTGGCAGCCGTGGCCGAGCAGACGCCGCATGATATAGACCGTCTCGTTTCCCTGTTTGTTGATGATGCTGGGCTTAACTTTGAGCTCGCCAAGCAAGCCAATCGGCTGCTGGCCAGGTTTATTTCCAGCGCCGATCATAAACTCGCGCCGGCAGAGCGATTGATTGACATGGGAATGATGTACCTTGATTTTGCACAGTCTCATCCAGGTTTGTTTAACTATATGTTTAGTTATGAAGACAAGGATAAATGGCTCGATCAAAACTTTGCTGATATCGCCCATGCCAATTTTGCCTTATTACAAGAGACCATCAAGGAAGGCATCACAAAAGGTGTTTTTGTCCCTAAGTACGAACCCATTTTATCACTGTCGGCATGGTCTATGATCCAAGGTTTGGCGCATATCCAAGCTAATCGCCTTTCCCCGTTGTCGGACTCGTTATCGCAAGAGGCGAAGCGTCAGGTATTAGAAAACCTATTTTTAGGGCTACTCACGGACAATTACAAGGCCATTTATCAGCAATAGCTGTCAGCCTTTTAGACCGCAGTGCTTCGAGTTGCGCTCCTGCCTTCTTTGTGTCTTCACGATGCCTGCTTATTCAAATTGAGTCAGCCAGTCCTGATACTGGCTAATGCTCCCTATCTGTTGAGCGACCCAATGGGGTTGGTAACAGGTATCTAGGTATCGGTCGCCAGAGTCACAAATCAAGCTGACAATGGCGCCTTTTTGCTGTTTCTTTCGCATTTTCCGAGCAAGCTTAAGCACGCCATAAACATTGGTTCCCGTGCTAGGGCCGACCTTGCGGTTCAGCTTGTTTGCTAACCACAACATAGTGGCAATACTGGCGGCATCCGGTACCGAGCGCATACGATCTATCACGCTTGGGATAAACGAAGGTTCCACTCTTGGTCGACCTATCCCTTCAATTCTGCTGGCTTTACTGCTTTTTAAATCGCGCTCGCCTGTTTGAAAGTGGCGAAAAAAAACCGAGTTTTCGGGGTCAACCACGGTCAGTTGGGTGTCGACTTGGCGGTAACGGATATAACGACCTAAGGTGGCGCTGGTGCCTCCTGTCCCCGCTGACATCACGATATGACGAGGAACTGGATGAGGCTCTGCTCGCATTTGCTGGAAAATGGCCTCGGCTATGTTGTTATTACCTCGCCAGTCTGTGGCGCGCTCAGCATAAGTAAATTGATCCATGTAGTGGCCATTTAATTGCTGAGCTAACGCTTGAGCGGTGGCATAAATTTGGTCAGTTGAGTCAACCAAATGGGCTTGACCGCCATAAAACTCAATCTCGGCAATTTTCTTGGCAGCGGTCGATTTCGCCATGACGGCAATAAATGGCAACCCAATGAGCTGTGCAAAATAAGCTTCTGATACCGCTGTGCTGCCCGAAGAAGCCTCAATGATGGGGGTGTTTGGTTTAAGCCAGCCATTACATAAGGCATATAAAAACAGTGACCGAGCAAGGCGATGCTTTAAGCTCCCTGTGGGATGGGTACTTTCATCTTTTAAATAGATATCAATACCTGTCAGCGCCGGGAGGTTGAGTTTGATTAAATGCGTTTCGGCCGAGCGTTGTAAATCTGCTGTAATTGCTTGTATGGCTTGGTTTCGCCAAGTTAATAATGCCATCTGTCTCTCACTATCAGGGAAAGTGGCTTCAGTATAGGGGGCAAAATGGAGAAAAAGTTGCTCAACATTCTTCATTATTGACCATAATAAGAAAATATTTCTATTTTATATTTGTTATGGGGGCGAATTTGCTAGATAAGACAGATGTTAAAATTTTGAGCCTGTTGCAGCGTGACGCCAGCGTTGCGTTGACCGAGATTGCCGAGCAAGTGAATTTAACCACCACGCCTTGCTGGAAACGTATTAATCGGATGCAACAGATGGGGGTGATTAGGCGTCAAGTTGCCTTGCTTGATGCGGCACACTTAAAGTTAGACTTAATTGCCATGGTGCAATTGAAAACACAGCAGCACAGTCGTCAATGGTTTAATGATTTCCTATTACAAATAAAGGATTTAGAAGAGGTGATGGAGTGTTATCGCATGGCCGGTGAATATGACTATATGTTAAAGGTGGTGGTGCAAGATATGCGCAGCTTTGATGCCTTTTATAAAAAGCTCGTTAGCCGTGTCACTGGGTTAACGGAGGTCACCTCAAGCTTTGCCATGGAGCAACTAAAGTACACCACCGAGCTGCCTCTTTCTGCCTATAGTTAGCTATGAAATAGCTCTATTTCTTATTGGCTAACCAGTCTAGGGAGGGAAAGTGAAACTGAGCTACGCCGCGATGATATGCTTGTTGTGTTTTAGTTTTCTGAGTGCTCGGGTGTTGGCCACTCCGCGGATTGTGGTGGGGGGATCGGATAATTTAAAGCTGTCCGTTTACGGTCTCTGGGCTGAGTTGATTTATCGTGAGGCATTCAAGCGCCATGGTTATGAATTTGAATACTTAGGTTTTCCCGCTGCGAGGGTAGCGAGGATATTCATGCAAGGGAAATTGGACGGTGAAATCAACCGAATTGCCAGCTATGGCGAAGGTCGAGCGGATTTGATCCGCGTGCAGGAGCCACACTTTTCCATGAATAGTGTGGCTTACAGTCACCTTGCCGGGCTAACACTTGAAGGTTGGGACAGCTTTAACAGCTTGGCCTATCGCGTTGAATACCGTAACGGTTCTAAGCTGTTTGCAATGGAGATCCCGCCAAGAATGCCCGCTGAGCTGGTCTCTAAGGTCACCACCACGGAACAAGGGGTGAAGCGACTGATCCTCAAACGAACCGATGTGTTTTTAGAGTTAGATCTCTCGGTTGAAGATGCGTTAGCTAAACTGGATCCCGCACTTTACGATGTAGACTCCATTAAACCGGTGGCGACGCTAGCGACCAAACCCAGCTATTTATTTCTACACCGTAAACACCAGCAGCTTGCAGAGAAAGTGGCGCAAACGTTACGGGAGATGAAGCAACAAGGCGTGATTGAACACTACCGTCAACAAGCCATTGCACTCCATTCCCATTAGGGCCTGTTGACCTTTCGTGGTTAATTTTTGTTCGAGATAAAAGCGTTTTGGGCAAGGCGAGTAGTGTGTAACTTAGCATTCTAAGTAAATACTGCTCAACGACGCACAAAACGCTTTTAGCCGAATCCAAAGGACAGCGTTTGTTGGTCATTTCTACTGTGTTAGCGCCTTTTTGCATAGATGGCTATGCTGCAAAGTCTCTGCCTTGTATAAATACCCAACAAATCGCTGCAAAAACAAGCCCAATAGGTCAACAGGCCCTAATTATGTGCGATATTGCGATAGCGCTCCATTAACTGTGAAAAGTCGGCTTTAGGCTGAGGCAATTGAATAGGGACCATGGTTTGCCAAGCTGTGGTTGCCTGTACGCTGCTGGCTTGAGCAATGGCAAAGCTAAACGGGTAGTAGCCGCCCATGCCTAAACGGAGATCCGTGGCGTGAAGCTGATCATCAACCTGATTGAACTGGAGTAAACCGCCGCTAAACCACTCTAACCGGCTTAGGTGGGGGGAGGTAAAGTTCGCTAGCTGATCGCGGCCCGTGCTGTAGTGTTGCCATTGAATCGGTTGGCGATTAAAAACATAAGTAAAGCCTTCGCTGTATTGTTCGCCCTCATAACTGAGTACTCGCCATGCCAAAATGTTAAAGGGAGTAGGCGCAACAAAAAGGGTGTGTGCGTTAGGTCTTTGTTCATAGACCTGCTGCTGTACTTGCCATTTAGCGAATTGACTGGCGCCAAGGTAGCCACAACTTAGGGCTAGCGCCCAAGTATTGATTTTCTGCCAGCGCGTGGGGTGCTTGGAAATGGCTAACCCGAGCCCTGCAATGAGCAAGGGTAAGGTGTATAGAGGATCGATGATAAACACACTGGACCAGGAAACCGGCGGGGTGGTCATTGGCCACCAAATTTGGGTGCCATAGGTGGTAAAAGAATCCAGTAGGGGGTGAGTGATCAACGCAAGCCAAATCAGCATAAATCCCGCGACGGGATGCGCGCGCACACTTTGCCAATATTGCCTCGCCAATAGAAACAGGATGCCAGCTAAGGCAGACAGTACAAATAATGAGTGACTAAAACCGCGATGGCTGGTGTAGTTGGCGATATCGTCACCATAGTTAATCACTACATCCATATCTGGTAAGGTGCCTAACAGGGCGCCAGCAATTAATGCTTTTTTACCAAAAGGTTTGTAACCAATCGCCGCGGCAACCGAGGCACCAAGGGCGATTTGCGTGACTGAATCCATAACAGTTTTTGTCCTTTCACGTTAAGATGCGACAGCATATTGAGTTTAACTTATTACCCTATCTTACGAAGCATGACAATAAAACGATTAGAAACGGATCTTTACCCGCCCATTAAAGCCATGTTGGAGGCTCAGGGCTTCACGGTGAAAGGGGAGGTGAAACAGTGTGATGTGATGGCGGTTCGTCAAGATGACATCTTGGTCGTGGAGCTAAAGAACACCCTAAACCTGACGTTGATCTTACAAGCGGTAGAGCGCTTGGCCTTAACGGATTTCGTTTATATTGCCGTTCCCGCCGATTGTGCGCCACTCAAAAAGCAGCAAAAAAGCATTATTAAGTTACTGCGTCGTTTGGGGCTGGGGTTAATTGTTGTCGCCTTTGTGGGAGAGCAAGCCTATGTTGAGACATTAGTTTCCATCGGAGACTATCAGCCGAGAAAAAACACGGCAAAAAAGCAATTAGTACTGAACGAATTTCACCAGCGACAAGGCGACCCTGAGCTTGGCGGGGCCAGTAGCAAAGGGAAAAAAATGACGGTATATCGTCAGCGAATGATCCGCATTGCTCAATATCTTGAGCATCATGGGGCCACAAAAGCGGGCGTATTGGCGAAAGCCATTGACGAGCCTAAAGCAGGAAACATGTTGTCATCGAACTTATATCACTGGTTTGAACGCATTAGCACGGGGGTGTACCAACTCTCTCGACAAGGCAGGGAAGAGATACAGCATTGGCGTTAGCCAGGTGACCCCTAATGGGTCGCTATAATGCGGCGATAACTCATGTTGCTGGTCATTAGGCCAGCCATGTTTAATTTGTTGGCCAACTCGATAGGGGCCACATCGGCGAATTGGTTTTGCGCAAACTTCAATCCACTTACTATCACCTCATCGCCTTCACGGTGGGAGATAAATAATTCAAAACTACGCAATGTTTGCAACTCTTGCTGCAGCGCTTCCAGACTGACTTGATCTGTAATGGCAAAATTACGCACTTGATGTTGGTAACAAAGCATGACTTGCTTAAATCCATCAATTTGATTCATGCGTGCGATTGCTTGAGATAATGACATTTCCATTGTACTTCCTGCCCTTTGTCACTGGTTATAGTGCTTTTGTATTACAGGTTGATTAAACGCCAAAAAATTATTTCAGGGTTAAATAGTTTTACGTCCATTGGATGCATATGGATTAATTTCTTCATGCTGAGGTGATAAAGTAAATCGCGAAACCTAGTTAACATATTATTTTGGGGCGAAAAATGAAGGGATTGATGTCGTTGGTTGGCGTTCTGGGGCTCGCGGTGGCGGGTTATTTTTTGGTTGCGGCACCGGAATCGCTACAGACCTACTATTTTAAAACCATCCCCGTTGCAGTGGACACGCGCGCCGATATCAAGGTTGAGCAACAAGCAACCGAACAAGTCACCTTTGAGATCGTCAACTCAACCCCACAAGATAAGGTGGCCTTAACCGGTCTCGTGTTTAGCTCGGTGGTGGAAACCTTGGACCAAGGCTCGATTGAAGAGCTAGACCAGCAAAGTTTTCAAGATATCATCAACAAAATGGGTCAACAGTTACCTGAAAATGCGGTGATATTACGAGAGCGTGGTTTTATTGAACAAGATGGCCAGCGGGGTTATCGAGTGGTATTTGACTTGGATTTAAATGGTCAGTCAATGCAAATGGAGCAACGCATGTTTGTTTATCAAGGCCACATGTTGTTATTAATGAGTAAACATCAAGGTAAAATCAGTGATAAGCAGACCGCGGTCGCTTTTTTTGACTCGGTTGCATTTTTATAAGCTGTGCCGTTAACCTGCTTATGTTCTAAATAGGGCAAGGCGGTTTTTCCCTTGACGCTTAGCTTGATATAACGCGATATCAGCTTGATTAAGCAATGTGTTTACGGACGGTGGTGAGGCTAAATCCAGTGTGGTCATGCCAGCGGAAATCGTCACTTTGCCCAGCTCACTATGCAGGTTCGGGATCGCCAGATCAGCTAGACTGTGAATAGCTTGGTTGACTCGCTCAATCACTTCTTGTTGCGGTTGGCCCTGTATAACTAGCGCAAACTCCTCACCGCCAAAGCGCGCTAAGGAATCATCAGCACGACGAAAATGCTGTGATAATAAGGCTGCCACCTGCTTGAGTGTCTCATCCCCTTCAAGATGGCCATAGTGGTCGTTGTAAGATTTAAAGAAATCGATATCGAACATGACCACATGCAAGCTGAGTTGCTGCCGACAGGCATGCTGCAAGGCAAGTTGTAGGCTGCTGTCTAGCGAGCGACGGTTAGCGACTCCAGTGAGGGGATCGGTGATAATCAGGCGATTCAGCTTGGCATTGGTGTTCGCCAAGGCTTGATTACTTGCTTCCAGTTGTTGGGTGCGCTGAGTGACTTTTTGCTCAAGCTCTTTGTTTAGCTGGATCAGGTTTTGTTCGGCCTGCTTACGTGCGAGCATCTCTGATAATGTGGTGCCAAAGATGCGGATCAATTGCTGGGCATGTAAGCTCAAGGCGTAGCCATTGATCAGGTTGTCGGCAAATAAAAAGCCGATCACTCTATGATTACTGCGTAATTGTAAAATCGCATTCCAACCCGTGCCAACGGGGCGGTTGTTATGATAAAGGGTGGCGGGATCTTCGATGGCTAATACGTCTTCATTTTGAATCGCTTGCTTGATCAAATCCGTTTTGGGTGTGGGGGTGTTGTACCAGGTTTCATCAACGATGTTACCTTGCAAGTCGGTGCCGTAGGTGCCTCGAATCGTTGCTCCATTGTCATCACTGAGAAAAATTGCGACCCGATCGAGCATTAATTGCTGTTGCGCTAGGGAGACGGCTTGGTAACAGACATCCAATTCTGTTTTCGCAGCCGAGAGGGTTTCGCTGCTGTTATAGAGCATTTTAAGGTTTTCTTCGGCTCGCTTGCGCACGAGAATTTGGCTAAACATGTAAGCAAAGGAGCGTAACAGCTCTTTGTCGTAAGGGGTGATAGGGCGTTGATTGATCAGGTTATCGAGTGCGATCCAGCCCAGCAGATTGCTACCATCTCGCAGCACTAACATGGCATTCCAGCCATGCCCAACCACGTTTTGATCGCTGAATAAAGGCACGTCTTCGAGCACCACAAAATACTCTTGGGTGTGCAAGCAGGTATGCATAAATAAGGGGGACATTTTGTGCATATCATAGACATGGCTATGCTCGTCGGTCGTATTTCCTTGTTCATCCGTGCCGTAAGTGGGGTTCATGGTTGAGGATTGGGGGTTCAGTAAAAAGAGGGCGGCACGATCGTAGTTGAGTGGTGTCCTTAGGCTCTCTACGGCTTCTCGATGCAACTGATCCAATGAATCCGCATTGCTCAATTGTAGGTTGATGTTTTGCAGTAGTATCAGCGACTCGGCGAACTTTTTCGAATCGCCTTGTGCCGCTTGCTCCATGTTTTCACTGGCTGCACTGAATTGCACATTCACTTGTTGGTAGCCATCGAGCTGAAGGCGATAACCCAACTGTCTCAACACGCTCTCAAATAAAGGGGCTTGGTCCAGTTGAGATAAAGAAAATAGCGGTGCCTGAAAGGCAATACATAAGCGCGTATTGACTTTTGCTGGCCAAACGAGGATTTGCCAAGTTTGATCATATTGCTGGTGGTACCAAGTGGTTTGGCGTCGTGTAAGGGGAAAGGCAATATGATTCGCTAAATCCGGGTCAAGCTCAGCGCTATATTGGCAAGCTTGATTGCGTTTTTGGCTGGCGAGCTGATAGGGCTTAGGGTGGAGATCTAAGACACACACCTGGGTGGCATCGATAACCATGGAAAAGGTGTCAATTAATAGCGCTAAAACATCACGCTGTTGATTACAACGGTCAAGCTGACGTTGGAGATCGTGAATCTGTTGTGAGAGTAAATCCAAGCCCTATCTCCCCAAATACTTCAGTAGGGGGTTATCATAACGATAAATATAATATTCAGTTACTCATTTTGGCTAGTTTGTTGTGGTGGATCTTGGTCGGTTGTGGTGTGCGTGAGGTCAGGCGTTGTGTTGCTATGGCCTTTCATTAACTGATCAAAGTGCACTAATAAATGTTGCTCGGCGCAACAATAAAGCTTAGCTGGACGATTTTGGCTACGATCTTGCTCGCCAGTGTCGACTAAAATATCAGGACGGTTGAGGCGACGACGAAAAGCCGCTTTAGGTAACTTGCTGCGCAAAATGGTTTCAAAGGCATCCTGTAATTCAGGTAAGGTGAATTGATCTGCAAAGAAATAGACAGGTAAGCTGGAATACTGGGTTTTGTTAATTAAGCGCAGCAGGGCTTGTTGAATCAGTGACAAGTGATCAAAGGCGAGATTCACTTTAGAGTTAATTAAATCAAATACATTGATCCATTTACAGTGGGGATTAACTTTTTGCTCTGCGTCAATAACGGCTAAAAACAGGCAGCATATTGACCAATCGCGAGGATCTCTGTGGTTATTGGCTAAGGTGTTGACTTGCTCTAGGTATCGCCACTTAAGGTTTGCTCTTTGCTGCAATACTCGGGTGGCCGTGTCTTTGATATCGGCATCTTGTTCCGGCGATATGCCACCGCCAATCAAGCCAAACTGATTGATAAAGGGTTCAATTTTACGTTTATGTAGCAGCACCTGCAGTTGCCCTTGTTGCAACCTAAAACAACATACCTCTATGGTGCCGATCATAATGTATCCTCGATAAATATTAAGTTCTATTTAAATACTTATATGAAATTTAGTTATTTTTTGGCTGTTGGTAAAGGGCTTAGTGTAATTAATTGTAGTCGGATTGGGGCTACTACTTTGCCCGACGCCTTGATAGTGCTAAATTTGTCCATTTACCAATAGCGATAATAAGGGTGGCAAAGCAATGAAAGCGCAGATTTTGGCTGAAATGAAGGTACAAGCCGAGATAGATGTCGAGTTTGAAATTAAACGACGTATCGAGTTTATTCAGTCACGCCTAAGCCAATCTGGCTGTAAAAGCTTAGTGTTAGGGATCAGCGGTGGCGTTGATTCCAGTACCGCTGGCAGGCTGTGTCAATTAGCCATTGAGGGGTTAAATCAAGCCCAAGGCGGCAATGATTATCGTTTTATTGCGATGCGCTTACCTTATGGTGTGCAACAAGATGAAGATGAAGCTCAACTAGCCCTTGATTTTATTCAGCCAAGTCATCGCGTTACCGTGAATATTGAAGCCGCTGTTGAAGGCTTGCATCAGGCCAGTTTAGCGGGCTTAGCTGACACAGGGCTAGCGTTACCCGATGCGGGAGCGGTTGATTTTGTGAAAGGCAATGTTAAAGCCAGACAGCGAATGGTGGCACAGTATGAGGTAGCAGGCCTCACTCAAGGTTTAGTGGTCGGAACCGATCATAGCGCGGAAAACATCACGGGTTTTTATACTAAGTTTGGCGATGGCGCGTGTGATTTGGCGCCATTGTTTGGTTTAAACAAGCGTCAAGTTAGGGCGTTAGCAGCGCATCTCGGTGCGCCAGCCGTGTTAGTGGATAAAGCGCCAACAGCGGATCTGGAATCCCTTAAGCCCCAGTTGGAAGATGAAGTTGCCCTTGGTATAAGCTATGACCAAATCGATGACTTCCTTGAAGGAAAACCTGTGCCCGCTGAAGTTGAGGCCAAATTGATCGCGATTTATCAACGCACGCAGCACAAGCGTCAGCCTATCCCAACGATTTACGATTAATCAGCGATATAAGGGGCGAAGATGGCGCGATATATCCGCTGTCAGCCCCAAATAACATCAAGCAAGATAATGCTTTACTCTTTACTGCCAAGATTGGAATCACCAACGTGGAATTAGCTTCAAACTTAAGTCAGCAAGACGAAGTGCTGCTGTCGGCCTGGTTAAATAGTGCCGAAACCCCTAACAATACCTTTTCGTTGATGGCCACCAAGGGGTTTTTATTTGCCTTGGTATGTGCGCCTAAGCCGATACCGACGGATGTCTGGTTAGCGCAAATGTTAGGCGGGCAATTGCCCAGCGACATTGCCGAAGATAAATTGTTTGCCTTGATCACTTTACATAATCAAATTAGCCAACAAGTTTATGAACAAGGGATGCAATTACCTGAGCAGCTAGAGTTTTCGGCTGGTTGTGATGCCAACTTTCTAGCCGGACATCCGCTGCATGAGTGGTGCCTTGGTTTTGCTGCTGGAAGTGGTGACTATGCTCAAGCCCTACTTGATGCCTTGCCGGAAGATGACGAGTTTTATGAAGCCTTTTCAATGGCGTATATGACCTTGAGCTTTTTTGCTAGCAAAGACAACGCCCAAGCCATAGTGGCGCTGCAAGAGGATGTTGATTTAGCGAGTTTTAGCCAAGAAATGTACGAGTTAATGCCTGATTTCAGTTTGGGGTTTGCTGCGCTCGTCGAGCAAGCGTCCCTTGCGGCTGGGCTAATTGAAGAAGATGACTGGGATGAAGAAAACCAGGATGTGGCAGATTAAGGCAGGCTTGTGATGACAGAGCAAATCATTCAATGGATGCAGCAATTGGGTCAGCAGCATCAACAAGAGATGCACAGCTGTGAGGTGCTTGCCCCTTACTTACAGGGCTATTTTCCCGATGAATTTTTGCGCCAATGTCATTTTATGCTGGTTGATACATTGCCTATGCCTGAGCTAGGCGGGATCAAGGGCCTATTAGCCAAACACTGGATGCCCTCAGAGCTGAATGCTATTTCTTACCAGCATGGCTACTATATTTTGCGTCAGCACGGCGATGATTGGAGCCTACACTGTCGTGAGTTGGTGCATTTGGTGCAATGGCGTCATTTGGGGGCGCAAACGTTTTTAGAACAGCTATATCAAGATGTGAAGGCCAAAGGTTACGAACAAGCCGGCTTGGTCACCATGGCCGACCAAGTGGTTTCACATTTTCGTCAGGGTAGCACCATCGAAAATATCCCCACCTTGGTGGAACAAAGTTTACAAGCAGTAGAAGGTTAAAAATGAGCGTAGAACAGCTAGATACGGTGGATTTAATCAGTATCGATAAGGAAAATGAAACCTTAGTGTTAACCATTTTGGACGCACTTGAGTGGGATGAAGAAGATGTACACCTCTACACCTTGCAAACCAAGATAAATACTTATTTGGAGTTTATTCGCACCGGTGAGGTATATCAGGCTGAGCCTGAAGCGAAAGGGATGCGCATGGCGATTGAGGCGATGTTTAAGTATCGACCTCACCAAGCCGGTGAAGACTTTTTAGCTAAGGTGGAGACCATGCTATATGAGCAGGTGAAGGTGAAGTTCAGTTATGGCCCTAACCCTGCAACGGGCTATATTGATAGCGACTCTTAAGGTAGTTTGCGTTAAAACGCAGCCACTTCAGCGGGCGTTAAATAGCGCCACTCGCCTTCATTGAGCCCTGTTAAGTCAACAGGGCCAACACTGGCTCTGTGCAGCTTGATGACCTTGTTGTTTAAGGCTGCAAACATCCGTTTTACCTGATGATACTTGCCTTCTTGTAAGGTGATCCTGACTTGCGTAGGCGTCAGTATGTCGAGCTTGGCCGGGCGTGTTGGCTTGGTTTCATTGTGTAACAAGATCCCCGCTTCACATTGCGCTTGTGCATCGGCGCAAATTGGCTCTGCTAATTCAACATGGTACACCTTATGACAATGTTTCTTCGGCGAAGTGACGCGGTGTGACCATTGGCCATCACTGGTCAACAAAACCAGCCCCGTGGTATCCACATCAAGGCGGCCCGCTGGGTGTAAGGGTTGTTGATGGGCTTGTTCGATTAAATGTAAAACACAAGGATAGACTTCGTCTTGGGTGGCGCAAATGTAGCCTTCGGGTTTATACAGTGCTATATAAACTGGGCCTTGTAGCGCAAGTGTCGCCCCATCCAACGCGATCTTGGCATCGTTACTGAGCTTGTATCCTGGGTCGGTGATGGTATTCCCTGCATGGGCCACACGCCCTCGGGCAATGGCTTTTTTGGCTTCGGCTCGAGACCAAGAGGTCGCTTCACAAAGGAATTTATCAAGGCGCATAGGGGGCTCGCTAGTAACGACAGAAAGCGGCAGTGTAATCAAGAATCAAGATCATGGCTAGCGATAGCTCACTTTGTGGCTAAGTTGGCAGGGTTGATAGGGGTCGCAAGCTCGTCTAATCTTCCGTACTTATCCAATTCTTGCAACAAACACAGTACTTTATCGTGACTGATGGCGGCCTCATGGTTTAATAAAACCAGCGTGGATCCCAGCACTAGCGATAGCTTATTTTACGGCTAAGTTGGCAGGGTTGATAGGGGTCGAAAGCTTGTCTAATCTTCCGTACTTATCCAATTCTTGCAACAAAAACAGTGCTTTATCGTGACTGATGGGGGCTCATGGTTTAATAAAACCAGCGTGGATCCCAGCACTAGCGATAGCTCACTTTGTGGCTAAGTTGGCAGGGTTGATAGGGGTCGCAAGCTTGCCTAATCTTCCGTACTTATCCAACTATTGCCACAAAAACAGCAGTTCAACGTGGTGTATTCCAGCGTTAGCGATAGCTTACTTTGCGGCTAAGTTGATAGTTGGTCGCAAGCTCGTCTAATACCCCTTTTTTATCCAATTCTTGCAACAAAAACAGCAACTCATCGTGGCTGATGGCAGCCTTATGGCTTAATAAAACCTGATGTTGATAGCGTTGATCCCAGCGCTCTGAGCTAATAATTCGCTCTTTCGCTTGTGGGTTCTCTCTAAAATAATGTTGCAAGTAAGACCAAGTCACAGGCGCTACCTCACCGCGGCCGCGTAGAATCGCTTCGATACTGGCATGGTTATTGGTGACAAAGGTGACATCAAACTTTTTCTTTAACGTCGCTTTATCGGTTAGGTCGTTGGTAATGTTGTAGTGATAGCCTTCAACCAACACCAGCTTTTTACTGGCGATGTCAGCGAAGTAATCGGTTGGATCGGCGGGATCATGTTTCGCGATATAGACTTCTCCGTCATCAATAGGGAGCGGTAAAGTATAAAAATCAGCATGTTGCCAGCCCCACATTTTATTTTCGAAAAACATCAATTCAAAGCGATTACGGCTAAAGGCTTGGTAGCGATAGGGGCTAGAGGTAGAAACAAAGGTAAACTGATATTTGTCTTGGATCTGGTTGAGTTGGTTAATGATATCTAAGGTTAAACCAGAATAGCGGCCATCCGCAGACTTAGTGACATAGGGCGCAAAAGGATATCCGCCCACCTTCACGATGGTTTTGGTCAGTCCCATTGGCGAGATACAAAGTAAGCCAAATAACAGAAAAGGTAGCGATAAACGCTTAAACATAGGGTTGATGATTTCTTACTGGTCAAAGATAAAATAAATATAGCTTTTTTATCTATGTTTTGACCAGTATTAGGAAGGTTTTATATCAGTTTTATCGAATTTTACAGGTTAATACGAGGTGGAGTCGATGTTTCCCATAATGGTGTAAAGGTAATTTCCTCGTCTAACATATCACGGCTAACTTGGAAGCTATTACCCTTGTCATTTTGATGGGTTAGCACCACTTCTTTTCTCTGTTTTTGCTTTTGCTTGGTGGTTTTGTCGTAATCAGCGTAGAAAATAATGTGAGCCATGTGTTCGTCCTCCTAAATTGATAGCTTCAAATATATGGAGGACAAAACCAAATCACTATTAGGGATAACCCCTATGTTGGCGGCAAAACCGTGAGTAGGGTTTATTTTTTGTGATGAAACACACTAAAAGCGGTCGCCACATGATGGCAATAAACTTCTATAAGGTGTTGATCATACTCTGAGAACTCATGACGTGGTTTGCCTCTTGAATAGAGAATATGCTCAGAGCCTTCCGCCGTTTTAAAATAGGCAACGTAGCGATCACCGTAATATAGATTACTTTGGGTGCGCTGCACTTCGTTAAGCTCATCTTGAATCTCGGTTGGTAACTCACTTAGCTTGTTGTCAGAGAATGCCGCAAACTCGCCGATACCGACCAGTACTTCCTTATCATCACTATTTTGTGCGGTGCGATAATATAAGGCATCATCACCCAGGTGCAGTAAAGTGGTCATCTGGCTTAGTACATGGCTCGCAAAGTCATGGATGGCTTGCTCATGTAATAGCTCGTGGGAGTATTTGATCATGGCCTCAAGATTATGTTTGGTGATTTCAATCGCTTGAATATCACGATAGTTTCTTAACGAGGCATAAATGGTGGTGCGTAGTTTTTGCGAGGTGAGCTCGGCCTTCTCTTTATAGTCATTAATGTCGTATTCGACGATGACGTTGAGTTCAGGTGCTTGGCCTGGTTGGCCGGTGCGTAAGATGATACGCGTTTGCGTGTTTTGTAATTCATTACGCACATGCTTTACCACGTCGAGCCCGGCGTGGTCGGTTTCCATCACCACATCTAAAAACATCAAAGCCGTATCGGGATTTTCTTTGATCAGCTGTTTCGCTTCTGCGCCCGAATAGGCGCTTAGAGTCTTAACGGGCAAATCCATAAAGCGCATCTGATGGGTCACCATACGGGTAACGGAATGAATGTCTTGCTCATCATCGACAATCATCACTTTCCAATAACGGTCTTCCTTGGCTTGCACCTTAGGTGTGGTATCACTTGGCTCGTCATCCTCAAAGATCAGAATATCGTCATCATCCGCCATAAGACTGCCTTGTATCGATGTTTAAGAGAAGGGTTATAAGGTTTTAGCCCCCAGTTAACCCTGTGTCTAGGAAATAATAATAATTATGCTAAGTAAAGCATATCCCACCAAGAGGTGTCATAAAGACGAGAATGCTTGGTTAGGGTTGGTTATTGCTTAAAATGTTATATTATTGGTGACTGATTGTTCAATTTTTACCTGCGTGGTTAAAATGAGCTAAGATATTGCCGTTTTACCTCTTTATACTAGCAACAATAAAATAATTATTAGTTTGCTGGCGAGGGTTCAGATGTCATCGTTTAACCATAAGAAATATCAAGCGTTTAAACCAATTAAAATGGTCAACAGAGAGTGGCCAGATAAGGTGATTGAGCAAGCTCCCACCTGGTGTAGCGTGGATTTACGCGATGGCAACCAAGCGCTGATCGAGCCGATGTCGGTAGAGCAGAAAAAAGTTCTATGGGCTTTATTGGTGAAAGTGGGCTTTAAAGAAATTGAAGTTGGCTTTCCCGCGGCCTCACAGCCTGATTTTGACTTTGTGCGTTGGTTGATTGAAGAAGACCAGATCCCAGACGATGTGACCATTCAAGTGTTAACCCAAGCGCGCCCCGCGTTAATTGAGCGCAGCTTTGAAGCGTTAAAAGGCGCTAAACGTGCCGTGGTGCATTTATATAACTCTACCTCAACGGTACAGCGCGAGCAGGTATTTAAGTTAGATCGCGCCGGCATTATCGATATCGCGGTAACAGGCACCGAATGTGTCAAAGCCTTAGCGCAAGCCAACCCTGAAACCCAGTGGATCTTACAATACTCGCCAGAAAGCTTTACCGGCACCGAGTTAGACTTTGCGGTAGAAATTTGTGATGCCGTAGTTGCCACTTGGCAGCCAGAAGGTGACGACAAGGTGATTATTAACTTGCCTGCTACGGTTGAGATGGCCACACCTAACGTTTATGCCGACCAAATTGAATGGTTTGTGAAACACGTAGCGAAACGCGATCAGATCATCATCAGCTTGCACACCCATAACGACCGTGGCTGTGGTGTGGCCGCTGCGGAGCTAGGTGTGATGGCCGGCGCCGATCGAATCGAAGGCACCTTATTAGGTAACGGTGAGCGTACCGGTAATATGGATGTGGTCACCATGGCGATGAACCTCTACAGCCAAGGTATTGATCCTGAATTAGATTTTTCAAACATCGATGAAGTGGTGCAAACCGTTAAGGCCTGTACCCAATTGCCTGTGCATCCTCGTCACCCTTATGCGGGTGAGTTGGTGTTTACCGCGTTTTCGGGCAGTCATCAGGACGCGATCAAAAAATGTTTGGCGCAGCGCCAAGAGGGCGATATTTGGAATGTGGCCTACTTACCGATTGACCCAACCGATTTAGGTCGCGATTACCAAGAGGTGATCCGCATTAACAGCCAGTCAGGCAAGGGCGGTATCGCTTGGATCTTAGAGCGCGAGCTAGGCGTGCAATTACCACGCTGGGCACAAATTGAATTTAGTGGTGTGGTGCAAAAAACCGCCGAGCAATCCGGCGCGGAAGTGTCACCGAATCAAATCAGCGAGTTGTTCAAGCAAACTTACCTATCGACTTCGGGCCCTTATGTTTTAGGGGATTACCAAATCGAGCGTAAGCAAAGCGATCATGTTAAGGCTGAATTGAGCTACCAAGGTGAAGCGGCGCGCCAATTAACCATAGAAGGCATAGGTCGCGGTGCATTAGATGCCTTTGTGAATGGCTTGCAACAACAAACCGGCCTGCGCATCGACGTGATTGATTTTGCCGAGCACGCCATGACCTCGGGCGCTGAAGCCGAAGCCATTACCTATTTATTAGTGAAAATAGAAGATGCTCGTGTGCTAGGTATCGCGGTGCATCAAGATATTATGACAGCATCATTTAATGCCATCGTGACCGCACTTAATTTGCATCACGCCCAGCAAGCCGTGATCGCCAAGGCAAGCTAATTGCCACTGCTACCCCAATGCAACGCCTATAGCTTATGACCATTGTCTTGAGCTATAGGGGTTTTTCCTACTATTAACTGAGCCCTTGTGCGATTAAAGTTGTCTAAACAGCAGCCATTCATGCTGCGACATGACGATATTTAGGAGCATTAAGATGAAGCGCGTATTACTTTTTCCTTTATTAGGTAGCTTAGCTTTAGTTGGTTGCCAGTCAGAGTCAGCCAATACTCAACCCACTCCAGAGCCAGAGGTCATCGAAGCCGTTGTTGAAGAGGTGGTGGTAGCAGAGGTAACAACAGAGCCGCAGCTGCCTGTTGGTGATAGCGCCAAAGTATCATTGGATTGGAACGGCACCTACCGTGGCACCCTTCCATGTGAAGATTGTGACGGCATTGAAATTTTACTTGAGCTAAAGCCTGACAATACATACGCATTAAGCCGTAACTACCTAGGCAAAATGGGCGCCGCTGTGATTGAGGAAGCCCCATTTAACTGGAATGACGCGGGCAACACCATCACCCTTGAAGATGGCACTCAGCTGTTTGTGGGTGAAAATCGCCTTTGGCTGGTGGATGACAATGGCCAACGCGTGATGGACGAAGCCCATCAGATTAATAAAGAGCTATAACCTAGCCTCTCATCATGAATTCTAAATGCCGCATAGGGGTCACTCATTGCGGCATTTTTGCATTTAGCGCGTTTGCGTTTTTCAACTTAACACGCGTTTAGGTATCATACTCACTCCATCGATGAGTATTGAGTTTATATGTCCACCTTCACCTTACGCAGTTATCAACAAGAAGCCGTTGACGCCACGTTGCGCCATTTTCGTCGCAGTGATGATGCTGCGGTGATCGTGTTGCCAACGGGGGCGGGTAAAAGCTTAGTGATCGCCGAGTTAGCCAGACTGGCGCGGCGTCGGGTATTGGTGTTAGCTCATGTGAAAGAGCTGGTGGAGCAAAACCATGCTAAGTATCAAAGCTATGGTTTGTCTGCGGGGATCTTCTCGGCCGGCTTAAAACAAAAAAACACCCAGCATCAGGTGACCTTTGCCAGTGTGCAATCGGTATCGCGTAATCTGCCTGCCTTTGCCAATGAATTTTCGCTTTTGATCATAGATGAATGCCATCGTGTGTCGGAGCAAGATACCAGTCAATATCAGCAAGTGATCAAGCAGCTAAAAGCATTTAACCCGCAGCTTAAAGTGCTCGGCCTGACTGCTACTCCCTATCGCATGGGCACGGGCTGGATCTACCAATACCATTATCACGGCATGGTGCGCAGCACCGAGGCCAAGGTGTTTAGCCGCTGCATTTATGAATTGCCGCTGCGCTATATGATCAAACATAAGTATTTGACTCCGCCGACCCAAATTGATGTCAGCGTGGCCATGTATGACTTTTCGAGTTTATCGGCCACCGCCAATGGCGAGTATAAGGCCGACGAGGTGAACACCTTATTACGCAGCCAGCAGCGCGCCACCTTAAGCATAGTGGAGCATATTCGGCAGCTAACGGATGAGCAAGATCGTCAAGGGGTGATGATCTTTGCGGCCACCGTGATGCACGCCAAGGAAATTGCCGGTTACTTAGCGGGGCAATCTTGCGCTTTGATCACCGGCGACACGCCAACGCCCGAGCGCGATGCCTTGATCCAAGCCTTTAAAGCCAAAACCCTCCGCTATTTGGTTAATGTGTCGGTACTGACCACCGGCTTTGATGCGCCCCATGTGGATTTTATCGCGATTTTGCGTCCCACCGAGTCGGTGAGCTTGTATCAGCAAATTGTTGGCCGCGGGCTGCGCTTAGCGCCGGGCAAGCAAGATTGTTTAGTGATAGATTATGCGGGCAATCAATATGATTTGTACGCCCCGGAAGTGGGCGAAAAGAAACCCGCAGGTGATACCGAGCCGGTGCAAGTGCTGTGCCCCGCTTGTGGTTTTGCCAATGTGTTTTGGGGGCGAACCGACGGCCAAGGTAAGGTCACCGAGCATTTTGGTCGTCGCTGTCAGGGCTTTTTTGAATCCGAGCAAGGCGAGGTTGAGTTGTGTGACTTTCGCTTTCGCTTTAAAAACTGTCCCAATTGTAATGCCGAAAACGACATAGCCGCCCGCGTTTGCCACGAATGTCAGCAGCCCTTGGTGGATCCCGACGATAAGCTCAAGGCGGCGTTAAAATTAAAAGATGCCTTAGTGATCCGCTGTGCCGGCATGGTGTGCAGCGAGCATAAGGGGAAGTTGAAAATCACCTATTTCGACGAGCAGGGGCTTGAGCTGGAAGAGTATTTTGACTTGGCCAATCAAGGCCAGCGTTTTATCTTTAATCAGCAATTTGGTCGCCGCAGTGGCCAAGGCGCAGCGCCGCAAGCGTTTACTAACTTAAACCAAGTTCTCACCCTCAGCGATCAACTCGTCGCACCGGATTTTGTGATTGCCCGTAAGCAAAAACACTTTTGGCAAATCAGCGATAAAATCTTTGATTACCAAGGCGCTTATCGTAAAGCCAATGAGCTGTAGCTGAGCGAATACAGTGTTAATTTAAAATTAACGCTGTATTAAAAATATTCAAATATTCTTACTCTTTGGTTTGCCCTACACTTGCTAGCAGTGAATACAGAGGGCAACACCATGAAACACATTAAGCAGCGCACATTGATGTTCCACACGCCTATGGCGGGCTTGGCGTTAGCCATTGCCAGCTTAGGGTGGGGTTGGGATCAAATGGCATCGGGTGTGGCGCATTTTCAGTTGCTTAGTGCGCAAGTGGCTGCGGTGTTATTGGTGGTGTTGTTGATTAAGTTTGTGCTGCATCCCGATGGCTTGCTGGCCGATCTAGCTCATCCCGTGGTGGGCAGTGTGGTGCCGACGTTTGCCATGGCCAGCATGGTGGTGGCGAGCACTTTTGCTAGCCATCAAATGCTAGGGGCGAAACTGGTTTGGTTAGCGGCCGTTGCTTTGCATATCACCTTTTTAGTGATGTTTAGTTACCATCGCCTGCGCCAGTTTAAATTGGCTGACATGGTGCCAAGCTGGTTCGTACCGCCGGTGGGCATTATTGTGGCGGCGTTAACGTGTCCGACGAGCCAGTTTAATGGATTAGCCATGGCCTTGTTGTATTTTGGTTTAACTTGCTACGCGATTTTGTTGCCGATTATGCTGTTTCGCCTTTGTTGCTGCGGCGCCTTGCCCGATGCGGCTAAGCCAACCTTAGCCATCTTGGCCGCGCCTGCTAGCTTAAGTTTGGCGGGGTATTTAAACCTGATTGCCGAGCCGAATATTTACCTGTTAGTGGGCTTATTGGTACTGGCTATTTTGATGACCGGCTTTTTGTACTTGGCGTTTTTTCGCTTACTGCAATTACCTTTTACCCCCGGTTTTGCGGCCTTTACCTTTCCTACCGTCATTGGGGCAACGGCGCTGTTTAAACTGGCTGGCTTTGTATTGGAGCAAGGCTATAACCCAAGTTGGGCTCAGCTGTTAATTCAGTTGGCTAAATTGGAGCTGATCGTCGCTACCTTAGTCGTGGGCTATGTTGCGCTGCACTATGTGCGCGACCAAGTGCGTAGTCAGCGCCGCTTTCAAGTGAA
The DNA here is from genome assembly GCF_021295345.1 of Motilimonas eburnea. GTDB lineage: Bacteria > Pseudomonadota > Gammaproteobacteria > Enterobacterales > CBDFNC01 > Motilimonas > Motilimonas eburnea. The sequence goes on along the minus strand of NZ_JAIMJB010000019.1, from coordinate 28,452 downwards.
GTAGGTTGTAAAATGGGTGATTAATGTTGGCCAATTAGTCATGTTTTGTTAGACGAATATCTGCCGCACGGAGGCAGAGTTAAGCCATCAGGGATGATTTCACGGCGTTTCGTATAACAAAATGTGACTGGTCTTGGTTTTAAGAGTTTTATGATCTAGCTAAAGCCCACCAACGCAGCGCTGTAAATGTTCGATAAAGCGCTGGCACAAGGGGCTTTGCCGTTTGTTTTGTTGATACACCAAAAACAGCGGGCGAGTGAGGGGCTGCGCCAGATCCAGCGCCACTACTTTGCCGCTTTGCAAGGCATCGCTGGCGGTCAGTTCAGAAATACAGGATAAGCCCAGATTATGGGCCACGCAGTTAATGATGCCCATGGCCTCGTTAAGCTCAAGGGTCAGCTGCCAGTGTTGTAAATGGGCCGCCACCTCGCGATTAAACCAAGCGCGACTGCCCGAACCATCTTCACGCAGCACCCAGTTTTGTTGCTCTAATGCGGCAAGTGGCAGTTGCTTCTGTTGTGCTAAAGGGTGATTGGGTGGGGCAATAATGCACATGGTGTCTTGATGCCAAGGCGCCAATACCTGACCGGGTAAGCAAACATTGGCCTCAATAAGCCCTAGGTCTAACTCGTAATTGGCGATTTGTTGGCACACATCGCGACTGTTCATTATCTGCAGGCTTTGCCTTTGGTGGCCGGTTTGTTGGCGAAACTGGGCCAAAATGGCGGGCATGAGCTGATTGCCTATGGTTTTACTGCAACCTAGGTGCAGCTCGCCGGTTAGCGCTTGGCTTTCAAATAATTGACTGATTTCTTCACTGCGCGACAGGAGTTCATGAGCCAGTGGCAGCAGCAACTCACCTTGGCTGTTAAGGCGTAACCGATTGGGTAAACGTTCGAATAAGGTTTGATTGAGCTGGTTTTCTAGCTCTTTTAACGCCATGCTCACGGCGGGTTTGGTTAAACATAGGCTTTGTGCGGCGATGCCAATATTGGCACTTTTGGCCAAGGTGGTAAAAATGCGGAGCTGTTTTAAGGTGATGTTCATGGCCTGCCTGCTGTTCTGGTTGGCTCAATGTCGCGTTGGTCAATTTTGCCAAATTCCTATCAATTATGCTGCCTTTATTATTAAGGTGTGAGGCAGTTAAGGTTTTAAGCCTTCTTTGTTGCGCTCAGATGGTGCAATATGGCGCTAGTCATAGCAAACAAGGAAGTCATGATGACAGCGCGAGAGAAAACCGAATTTATCAAGTTAATCGAAGGATTGGAGCAGGGCACCACAGACCAAAATGAATTGTGGCCAGTGTTTTTAAATACCGTGTTTTACGTGCCATTAAATGCCATTAAAACCGCTCAAGGTGAACAATACACCCCTGCTTACGCGCCTTCACAAGTCAATCCCGGCGTGAAGTCGTTGGTGATTTCTCAGTTTGGCGTGGATGTCGCTGAGTTGAGCCCTCAAATCAGTCAGGTGCAAGGTGGCGATTTGATCCAAACCTTACCGCCGAAAACTGAATTGATTATTCCCCTAGGTGACAACGCGTTCAATATTGCCGCTGAAACCGTGGCTTGGCTGCGTGAGAATGCACGCCCAGCTTAACTGAGTCAGCCCTTAATCGGCTAAGGGCGGTTACTGACTGCGTTGGTTATTTGATGACTGGCGCGTCGCGGCTTGGTGCTTGCTCTGTGATTGTCTCAGAGATTGGTTGCTAGTAGGTATGCCTGAATAGCGAAATGCGATGGCCTTTAGTTGTTCCAGTCGGCTTGCAGGTGTTTGTTTGGTAATGATAGCAAAGTCACCTGAGTAAACCTGTGGTACCTGTGATGCCAGCCCTTGAATATCTAATTTGATCGCTTCCGCCATGGCCACGCCGTTATCATCGTTCATGCGCATCACGGTCACGTCTAGCTCGCCTTGCTCAATGGCGGCGAGTTCTTGTTCGCCACCGCCCCAACCGTTCACCATAATCTTGTCTTTTAAGCCGGTTTCCTTTAATGCATCTAATACTCCTAGGGCGACATCGGTGGCACAAGCGTAAATAAACTTAACCTGCGGATTGCGTTTGAGAATGGCGAGGGTGCTGCGATAGGCGGATTGACGTGAGGCTTGGGTGTAATAGCTTTGGGCTAAATTGAGCGCCGAGCTTTGCTTTAGTTCGTTGATAAAGCTTTCGCCCCGGGCTTCACTGATTAATCCCGGTGACCAATAGACGACGCCGTAATCTCCTGAATTTTGTGTCTTTTGTTTAAAGTACTGGCCGAGTTTGCGGCTGCCAGCTTCATGATCAAAACCCACATACAAGAAGGGGGGGTTAGCTTGCCATTGTGCTACTGGGGTGGTGATATTTTGTAGGATGATCTTACTGATCCCTACCTTAAGGAGTCGCTCGATAAATTCACTGTGCTTATGAGTGTCTAAGGTAAAGATGATGTAATCGGCACGGTAGCGGGTTGCTCTATTTAACAGTCTTTCTTGTTGTTCCTGCGCCATGGCTGGGCGGGTGTAGTGCGTTTTGAGCTCGTACTGAATATTCAGTTCGTCTAATCGTGCGGTAAAGGAAGCGATACTGCGTCGCCAGTAATCGGATATCTGCTTACCAGGGTAAATAACAAAAATGCGTACCGGTCGCTGCTGCTCTACACTAATCCCTTGGGCAGCTGCTCGGACGCGCAATGAAAAGTGTTCACTAATAGCTTGCTGGCTTGGGTGCTGACTGAGATAAGTATTAAGGGGGGTGTAAGTTAACGGTGAAGATAATAAGGTAGGTGAGAAGCATAACAACAACCAAATCATCAAATAGTGAGTACACCGCAGTAAACTGAAGTCTCTTATAAATGTCATGGCTTTATATCTAAATCGTTAATTTATAGAAACAAGATATATCATCTTTATAACATTTTGACTAATTTGTGCGAAATTAGTGAAGTTGATTGCAAGATTATTTAGCGGGCCATTTGTTTTGTTATGGCGATCATTGTTTCAGCTTAAAGCATGAGTGGTAGCTGATACCCAAGTGACGTCAACATGCTTGTTGAGTGAGCATTTGTCGGTCTTGGCCGCTGGCCTCTGGCCGTTAGGCGTGACGCTGATTAAGGGCAGCGTCACGTGACCTTTGACCTTTTATTCGGCGGCGTTAGCCTCTGCGAGTTTCTTTTCCCGTAATGCGCGTATGGCATCCTCTTTTTTGATATTACTGCGAAGGTACATCAAGGCCAATTGAGCGCATAGGGCGGCAATGATCAAGCCGACGAATAGATCTTGTGGTCTTTGCATATCAATGAGCAAGCGGATAAACACACAAGCGTGAGCCCAGCCTAAGATCAACATAGCCGTAACCCCTTGCTGACGACGAAAGAATAGGGCGGCAAAATACAGGGCCACGGTAAAACTCGCGATGGCGTGAAAGGCGGGCATGGCATAGCCAGTCCATTGTCGCCATTCGGCTTTGAGGTAGTCAGCTAGACCGTTGCTCTGAGCTAAGGCGGCGGTCATGGCTTGATGTTGTTCTTCACGGCTTAACTGATAATAGGTCGGCTCAAGTAACCCACCATTGACCAAATTAACCACATTGGGCATGGGATGTTGTGTTATTGCTTGGATTCCCCAGCCAATTAACAATGCCAAGATAAACAAGGGGAACAGGCAGTAGAATGTTCGCCAACACTCTTTTGCTGTCTTTGAATAATGAATTGATAAAAATATGATGGGTAGCAAAATGCCTTGAATTGAGCCGGTAAAGCTAATTCCAATCAGTATGTTACCTATATCTTCTTGGGTGGGAGCAAAGTCAAACCAAGTGAAACCTAGCAGTGGGGCAAGCAAAGACAAGCTAAGCAAACTAAAACTAAAGAGAACAGAAAATAACATGGTGCTTCCAGCTAGGTATATTTTGGCCCATTAGTTTAAACGGGCTTGCCGCGAGACTCAAATAGCGTTTGGCACCGACTCAGGGAACGTTAGGCGATCATGGTTCGCAAGGAGAAGCTGATGACACATTGTAAATTTCATATGGGCCAATTGGTGGAGCATCAAGTTCATGGTTACCGGGGAGTGATATACGGTGTTGACGCCGCATTTAACCTTGCAGAGCAGCAGTATCAGCATTTGCTGAGCTCTGGTGAGAATATAATGCAACCTTGGTATTTGGTGATGGTCGACGATTCAAACAAGTTAGCTTATATTGCTGAGTCAAATTTGTTGGAGAGCGATGACCACGAGCATATCCGGCACCCTATGTTAGCGTATGTTTTTGCTCATTTTAATGGTGAGCGCTACTTTCTAAATGAATCGATTCATTAGGCCTTGGAGGCATTAAATATTCGCCAGGCCCACACTGGCGCGAATAATTTGAGCCTGTTGACCCTGTTGGTGAGCAAAAATCAACCACCCAAGGCCAATTGGCTCTACTAACTAGCTGTTTTGTTAACCACTTCCCTGTTTGAACTGACGTTTTGCCGTATTCTGATGTAATAAAACTAGATTGGGTTTAAGTCTCTCACACGTTGTAACCATCTCTGCACAGGGCATGGTTTGCTACAAAGATAATAATAACAAGGTAGTTAGCCAATTTGGCTAGATAAAGCACATGGACGATAAAATAAGAAAAGACGCCACTTTTTTGGCGCTTCTTGGGCAAGGGCAACCCCTACAAGCACAAAAGTACCTAATGGAAACTTATGAATTAGGTGTGGTTGACGCTTCTTTACGAGTGCGTGCTATGCAAGTGCAAGAGCAATCATCACGACGCGGCCGTTTTTATCGTTTCGCTATTCGTATGGGCCAATTGTTGGCTTTGGCCATAGTGGCACTGTCACTTTATAGTTTGATGCACTTTAATGTGGTGAATGATGTTGCAGATGATATTAAGACTTGGCCAAGAGTCACCGTTGACCAATGGCAGTTGAGTCAATCTCACCTTAATTTTGATTATCGTGTTGCTGGTCAGGCACTACAAGCGCAGCAGTCGAGCAGTGTTTCCCTAAGTGTAGCGACCACCTTTGCTCAGTTGACAAATCAAGCCTTGATGGTGGCTTATCAGGTGGATCAGCCTAAACGCGCTTTTCTATATGTGGGCAGTAATTGCTTTGCCACCGCCATTGCTGGGTTGTTGGTAGGGTTATTATTAATTGCGATATTACAGTTTTTTGCTTGGTGCCATCTTCGCAAGCAGCGCCGTCCGCGCGAGCGCTAGGCGAGTGTGTTGAAGGTGTTGCCTTATTAGGCTTATTGCCTAGGTTTAAAGCCTTGGGCTTATCCGTTTTAGGCTTATATGTTGCCTTACATGTTGCTTTAGTCCCTTGACCGATATCCTCCACATTTCAAGATGCGGCTCACCGCTGTGCTTTGTTTATCTGAACTTAGTAAAACAAGATCTTATGATCACCAGCCCCTAATAGGCATTGATGCGTTTTGGACTTAGGCTTCTTTTCACGCTTGGCTGGCAGTGCTGGCGAAAAGCGTGAACATTAAGCTGGTTGGCGGGTTTATGTAGGTAAAACCCTTGGAACCAATGGCAACCATTTCCTTTCAGTATTTTGTATTGTCCCTCTGTTTCGATACCTTCTGCTAAGGTGTCTACCTGCAGTGCCCTAGCGAGCTCAACAATGGCGCGAATGAAGGCCTGACTGGCGCTTGAATGCTCGAGTTGATCGATAAAACTATGGTCTATTTTAATGCCGTCGACGGGGAGCTTATGTAAATAACTTAATGATGAATAACCGGTACCAAAATCGTCGATCCACAGGGTAAATCCTGCCGCCTTCAGCTTGTCTAATTGCTGGCAGCAGAAATCCATGTCGGATAAGAGTTGCGTTTCGGTGATCTCTAAGATAATGCGCTCCGCTTTTACCTGGTATTCGCTCAAGCTGTAAAGCAGCAGCTCTGCTAATTCTGGGTTATTCAATAAACAAGCGGCAATGTTGAGTGAGATGCGAAAAGGCTCTTTATCATTGGTTAATAGTTCTTCGAAGGCCGCGCAACTCTGCTCCAACACATATAAGGTTAAGTCTTCAATCAGTGGGGCAGATTGCTCTGCAATGGGAATAAACTGAGAAGGGGAAATGGGCCCTAGCTTAGGGTGGTTCCACCGGACTAAGGCTTCCACTCCCACTAGGCTGTTATCCGCGATGAAAATACCTTGATAAAGCACAAAGAGTTGTTGGCTTTCAATCGCCTGCTTAAGTGCTTTTTTGAGTACTTCGGGTTGCCACTCGTGCTGGTTAGCGTCGGCTTGATAATGGGTGAAGCGGTTTTTGCCCTCACTTTTCGCCGTGTGTAAAGCAATTGAGGCGGCTTTTAATAAGGTGTCAAAGTCGTTGCCATCCTTGGGAGTAGAGGCGATGCCAATACTTAGGGTGAGCGCGTGGGCATTTTTTGCCGTTTGAATAGCTTGTTTGGTTAGGGCTAACAATTCGGTGGCAATTTGGCTACAAACTAGCTCACTTTGAGGATGAGGCACAATGACGATAAACTCATCCCCTCCGACGCGGGCAAGTAAGTGTTTATGGGCCAAGCGATTCACTAATTGCACCAAGCGCCGGGCAAAAGCCTGCAGGGTTTCATCACCCTCTTTATAGCCCATATTGTCGTTAATTCGCTGAAAGCCGTCCAAGTTTATCACCGCCAAACTAATGGTTTGGTTTGCCTTCGCATTAAATAGCAAACGAGCATGGTGGAATCCACCTTCTCGATTGAATAAACCGGTCAGGGGGTCATACCATGCCAGTTGCGACATCTCATTGTAGTTATTAATCAGGTTGTTACGCATTTGCTGCAACGAAAGTGACAGTTGTCCCAGTTCGTCTTGACGATCCAGTGCCAAGCTGACTTCTAAATCGCCCTCATCAAGGCGCTGCGCACGATTGGTCAACAGTCGGATGGAGTGAATTAAGTTGCTGGAGAAATAATAGCTTGCCGCGAGTGCCAGCAGGGTGATCAGAAGGGTGCCAACCCCCGCTTGAATTAAGAATTGTAATGAGCTGTCGGATAAATTTTGCTTTAAGCTGCTACGCAATACACTGGTTTCTTCTGCAGCACTGATAGGGAAGCCAATCAGTAGCATGGTGTGAGGGTCGCTATTGGCATTAGGGATCGGGCTGAAAATATTGACGATACCATTACTGACTAGCTCGGCTTGATACTGTAGTTTGGGCAAGTTAGTTGGCCAAGCGCTTTGCTGGTGTTGATAGGGGCCAATCAGGTTGCCGAGATGGTCATAGATAAAGGCATAACTTAGGTGGTTTTTTTCGACAAGTTCAGCTAAGTTTTGAAGGCTGTTAAGTTGATTTATTTCACTGGCTTGGCTTAATTGTGAGACCAGTAATTGACTGGTCACTAAGCCTTGCTCTCGAACATTGTTGATCAGGGTGTCGGCCAATTGGTTTTGTGCATTACGGCTAAATTCATCACCTATGCCTTGGCTAATATTAAAATACACATAAATAAACAAGCACGCTAAGACACTCGATAGGCCCAGTAATGTAAAACTGACTTTGGTCTGAAATGGCAGGGCATTTTTCAACAACACGTGATCCTTGTGTTTCGGATGAAAAGAGGGTGACCGGCTTGCGCTAGTGCTCGTTTTATTCGTCAATTAAATATCGGGTGACGTATTTTTTAGCTGTTTGATATTCATGTCCATATTTAGTTCCGCTCGGTTACATTAAATGTGAGCCCTAGCCGATATTGAGGTGATGCAGTGGACTATTTACCCATGCGCGTTAGCATTAAAATGGGATAATAGGGCTAAGGTGCAACAGCCATCTCCCCAAACAACAAAAGGAATCTGAGGTTGCAAGTTGAAACGCGTTATCGAATCCTCATTGTCGATGATGAAGCCATCAATATCAGCATTTTGGTTGAATTATTGAAGCACCAGTATGACACCATCGTCGCTAAGAATGGTGAGCAAGCGTTACGGCGCGCTGTTGAGCATCAGCCTGATCTGATTCTACTTGATGTGGTGATGCCCAAAATGGATGGCTTTGAGGTGTGTAAAAGGATCAAGGCGAATCCTGAAACGGCAGACATCCCAGTGATTTTTATCACAGCCAAAGACTCAGAAACCGATGAGGAAGAAGGCCTAAGAGTGGGGGCCATTGATTATGTAACTAAGCCATTTAGTAGCGCGATTGTACGCGCTCGGGTGAATAATCACCTTGAGCTAAAACGACGAGGTGACTTATTGAAAGCCTTGAGTACGCTAGATCCGCTGACGGGATTGGCAAATCGACGGCGGTTAGATGAATACTTAGCCGCGCAATTTCAGCAGTTACTGCGCTCGGGTGGTATGTTGGGGCTGTTGGTGTTGGATATCGATTACTTTAAGGCGTACAACGATCATTATGGCCATCAGCAAGGTGATGAGTGCTTGTCTCAAGTTGCCTCTTTATTGCAATCCATTCCTTTGCGCAGTGTGGACCTGGTTGCGCGCTATGGTGGGGAAGAATTTGTGATTGTCATGCCGTTAACCGAACGATCGGCACTGGAGAAAATCGCCGAACAAGTGTGTCAGGTATTGCACGATAATCCCATCGCGCACAGGTATTCGCTGGTCGCCCCTCATGTAACGGTGAGCATTGGCGGAGCCGGCGTGTTCCCCAGTCAACACACCAGTGCTGAGCAATTGTTTAATCTTGCGGATGTTGCCTTGTATCAAGCTAAGGAGCAAGGTAGGAACCGGTTTGTTATGGCTGAATTTCAGGATGAATAAGCAAGTATGATGAGATTGACGCGTTCGTTAGCATTAAAAATGTTAGCCATTTTCATTGCCACGGCTGCGGTTGGCTTAACCCTGTTGTTTGCCATATTGGAGTATCGGCATTACGTTACTGAGCGTGATTCTTTGCATCATCACCTTGACCAGCTAGTTTCGGTACAGTCTGAGGCTTTGGGTTCGCATATGTGGAACTTAGATAATCAGGCGTTGGAGCTCGCACTCAGTTACATCGCTTCTGATGATGCCTTCGTTTCGGCCGTGTTAACCGATGAATTAAACAACGTGTTGCTGTCAATCGGCGATCAAACCCCAGAGCAAACTGGACAGATCAGCATCATGAAGCATATTCGTTATGAATATGGTAATGACTCCTTAGTGATGGGGGCGTTACGTGTGGTATTTCGCGATGACAATATTCGTGAAAAAAGCTATCAAAGGATCAAGTCCGATGTGGTTATGCTGGTCGTCTTTATTCTGCTGATTGCTGGGGTTTCTCTGCTTAGTACCCATCGTATGCTGGGTATCCCGCTGCGCCGGTTGTTAGCCTCGATTAATGAAATGTCTGATGGGGCAGGTGTTAAAACCGTTAGCTGGCCGTCTCGTGATGAATTGGGCCAAGTGATCGCGGCTTACAATAAAATGATCGTACAGCGCGAAATAGATGAACGACGGATCCGTGAGGGTGAGGTGCGCACCAAAGCCATCCTCAACAACGCAAGTGCTTTATTTTACTTGAAAGATACCAATAATAAGTTTGTGTTTGTGAATCGCAGCTTTGAGCGCTTGTTTGGCGTAAAAAGCCAAGATGTTATCGGTAAAACCGCAGAAGAAGTGTTTTCTGATGCAGCTAAGCGACTGTTTTTTATAGGCGATAAGTCCATTCTCTCGCAAACCCAAGGTGATGAATTAGAAGTTGAGTTAGACAACAATGGCCAGCGCATGACGTTTTTACGCAGTCGCTTTGCCTTATTCGATGAAGTCAACACAGTGAGTGGTGTATGCGGTACGGCTTCAGACATTACTGAACGTAAAAGCATGGAGTTGGCATTAAGAGATAACGAAGCCAGATTACGCAGTGTGCTGGATTTAAGTCCCATCGGGGCGGGCATTGTCCAACAGGAAGGCGGTGGCCTTATCTACTCTAACTCGCAGCTCTATGAGTTGTTAGGGTCGGATTTATCATTCTTGCTGACTTCGGGTCAATTTCAATATGGCTGGGCAGACGAAGGCCAGCGTGTGGCCTGCCAAGCCGAATTCCAAGCCACCGGACGAGTGCGCCCCCGTGAGGTTCAACTGCGTGGCCGATCGGGTAATATTTTTTGGGCCATTTTATCGTTGGAGCGTCTGGTTCAATCTAATCAACAAGGCGTGCTGCTGTGGTTATACGATATTAGCGACCGCAAAGCAGCCGAGCAGCAGTTGGAAAAACGGGTACAGGAATTAGAGCAAGCAAGGCGCCATGCTGAAGCCACCATGGCGGAATTAAATGTGGCGAAATTAGAAGCCGAACAAGCCAACCAATACAAAAGTGATTTTTTGGCCAATATGAGCCATGAAATTCGAACACCGATGAACGCGATCATCGGTCTTAGCCACCTTGCATTAAAAACCGATTTAGATACGTCTCAAGCCGATTATGTCAATAAAATTCAAGCGTCATCACGCAATCTGCTTGGCATTATTAATGACATTTTGGACTTCTCAAAGATCGAAGCAGGCAAATTGGAGCTTGAGTCTGTGCCGTTTGAGCTTACCGCGGTATTAGAAGAAGTGGCCGCTTTATGCAGCACCAAGGCGGAAGAAAAAGGCATTGAATTGCTCGTGCACAGCGAGCCAGATACTCCCGTTAACTACATTGGTGACCCGTTACGTTTAGCTCAAGTGCTGACCAATTTAACCAGCAATGCGGTGAAGTTTACCGAAGTGGGTGAGGTGTTAATCAAGGTGAGCGCTAAATCTGTCGCCTCTGGCTCTGTTCGCTTGCTGTTTAGCGTTAAAGACACAGGAATTGGGCTCAGTGAATCTCAAATATCGCAACTTTTTGAATCGTTTACTCAAGCTGATACGTCAACCACGCGTAAATACGGCGGCACCGGGCTAGGATTAGCAATCAGTAAGCAGCTAGTGTTAAAAATGGGTGGCGATATCTGGGTGACCAGCAAACAAAACGAGGGCAGCACCTTCTATTTTTACGTCGATCTCGCTCCTGGTGAAGCGCGCAACAAGGATATGCTGGGTAGCGGATTGGCAGGTAAGCGCGTGTTAGTGGTGGATGATAACGAAAGTGCACGGCTTATTTTAACTGAGATGCTGTCTCAGTTTGGTATGCATGTCATGACCTTGGCTTCGGGTGAAGCAACGATTCGACATTTATTGGCTCCACATACGTCAGCAGAGCCGTATGATTTGATCTTGATGGATTGGAAAATGCCCGGGTTAGATGGCATAGAAACCTGTCGTCGTTTACAGCAAGCGAGTGAAATAGCGAGCTTGCCGACCATCATTATGGTGACCGCTTATGGTCGTGAGGAAGCATCGGCTCATGCGCAGCAGGTGGGCATCATGAACCTGATCACTAAACCCGTTAATCAGTCACTTCTGTTTAATACCTTGCATGAATTATTGAACGGCGCGGCTCACGTTGATACCAAAGTCACGGCAATCAAAGGCGGCTTGCTGCAAGGTAACGTCTTGTTAGCGGAAGACAATATTATCAACCAACAAGTGGCCCGAGAATTAATTAAGGCGTTGGGGCTGGACATTACCATCGCGTCGAATGGTTTAGAGGCCGTTGAGCTGGCGAATAGTCAGACATTCGATCTGATCTTTATGGATATTCAAATGCCTGAAATGGATGGCTATCAAGCCACACGTCAGATCCGCCAACAACATGACCTCCCCATTATTGCAATGACAGCCCATGCCCTAGCGGGAGATAAAGAGAAATGTTTACGTCAAGGGATGGACGATTATATCAGTAAGCCTATCGATCCTGATGAGCTTAAACGCTTGTTAATTAAGTGGTTACCAAGCCAGCAAGTGGATCCTGGGTCGGATGAGCAAGCGGCTATTAATCGTCATGGGGATGAGCAACCATGGCAATCTCCACCGCCACAAGTTGACCTTGACCAAGCCCTAAACCGCCTTGCTGGCAATAAGGTGTTGCTCATGAGCCTGCTGGATGAATTTGTCAAAGGGCATCAGCAAGATTTGGATATCATGAAGCAAGCCTTGTTGCTCAATGACAACCAGCAAGTTAAGAGCGTTTTACATGGTTTAAAAGGTGCCGCCGGTAATATTGGTTTAACGCAGTTGCACCAAGCCGCGCAGCAGCAAGAGTTGGTCATGCTTGATGCAGTGAATGAGATTGAGCTCAGTGACGATTTTTGCCAACAACTGACCACGACACTGACTGAATTAGAAGCTTGGCTTGCACAACAAGCGGGCTCGATGGCTAAGTCGGCGGCCACGAACAGCCATGGCAGTCATCAGGATTTAGAGAAGTTGCAGCAATTATTGGCGCAATCCAGTGGTGAAGCCAGCACCTTGTGGCAGCAACTGAAACCAAGTGTAAGCGCTGAAAATGCTGATGTAGCGAATGAAGTCAGTCACTTGTTAGATGACTATGAGATGGAACAAGCGGGCGAGGTACTCAAAGATTGGCTGCAAAGTCGCGGTTAGTGCTACTGGGGTTGCGGGTTGACTTGGTTGCCTATTGTTCAGACTTGTCATTAGCCCAGCTCAAGCTTGCTGGGCTTTTAGTTTTTTGCCCTAAACCACCTACTTCAGTAGGTGGTTATCATTTGTCACCTTTATGCTTGGCTAAGCTGCAAGCCTAGTTTGTAGCAATCTTGTGCTTTGGCTTGATCCTGTTGCTCAAGCAATAAACCCAGTTGATAATAATCATGGCTACTGGGCACAATGGCAATGGCGCGTTGATAGGCTTCGATAGCTTGCTGTGGTTGTTGCATTTTTTGGTAGCATAGTGCCAAGCATGACTCTATCGCCGCGTTGCTAGCGAACTTTTTATGGGCGTGTTCAAGGCTGTTGAGCACATCTTGATAATTTTCCAGTTCAAGCTGCTTGATTCGATTTAATAGTTGCTCTGGTGCCGCTTTTTTGATCCCATTGAGCAAGATAATGGCTGCGGCTGAGTGATCCTTGATTGCCATCAGTTCTCCAGCAACCGCATCGACTAAGCTTGGTTCGGCCCTTAGCTTGCGTGACAGCCTATTCCAATACACTTGCAAACCTTGACTGCCTTCTTGTTTGACAAGTTGGCCAAACACGCCAGCATAGGCGCGAAGTTCCAGCTGATCGCCTTGATCAACAGTGAATAATTGCACCTTGCGTAATACAGGTAAGATATCGATCAGCTTTTGCCACTCGCCCAGTGATTGGTAGACCTCGCACAATAGCTCTAACACCTTTTTGTGTTTGGGCTGCTTGTCGTGCAACAAGGTTAGGGTGGCAAGGGCTTGTTCAAGTTGGCCTTGCTTTAATTGCAACTTGGCCTGAGTGAGCCCAACGGCAAAGGCATTTTTGCTGTTTTCTTGTGCTTGTTTAAGGTAGTCATCGCGCTTGGCATCGTTACCTTGTTCTTGCGCAGCTTCTGCGGCGGCAAGGTAGTTAAGTAAAGGGGTATCACTATGGTTAGCCGAGGTCGCAGTTAAGCGCTCTGCATTTTTATAGTCGCCCTCGGCCAGCGCCAGCATACCAGCGTAAGTGTTTTTGCGTGCTTTGCGGCTATTGCGACCGCGTAACCAGTCAAACGAACGTCGGCTAATGCCCATGGTTTTAAGAAATAACCATTCAATGCCCAACAACAGCAGGTAGAACAAGATGCATAGTATAATGGCCTTTGTTACGCTGGTTTCGATGGTGTAATTGCCCATCGCGATCAGGACGTAGCCTTTACTGCCAGACACTTCAGGACCAAAGATTAATCCAGCAACAATGATGGCAACAAGGATGGCGGCTTTAATCATGACTTGTCTCCTGTTGCAATGGTGTTGCCAGCGACTTCTTCACTCTGCGATCGATGACTTCTTCCAGCACAGGTTTAGCCTTTAATTGATCTGGGTATTGCAGTGTGACCGCTTTTTTACTTAGCTCGGTGAGGTTATCGACTAAATGCCCTGTGGTTGGGTTGTTTTGATCATAGTATTGGCTGATCCATTTTGCGGCTTTTGTCAGGGATTCAGTGTAGATAGCTTGATGTTCACGATATACCGCCAATTGTGCTTTGGTAATTTGGTTTTTAATATTTTCTTTTAGGTACCAAGCCTGATCCGGAGCTAAGAGTGCTTCTACACGACCATCTCGACGCTCTATGGTGATAAAGCTATCGGCGAACGATTGCCAAGATTTTTTCAAGTTTTCACGCCAGTCGCTTACATCGGAAGATAAGGTGGTGTCGGTTTCAGTTAAGGACTCAGGTAGTTTGATGCCTGCAATGTTGAGGTTATCAACTTGTTGTTCAAGGCTGGTTAACTTTAGTACTAGGCCATCTTTATCCAGCTTTGGCAGTGCTTCGAGTGTGGTTATGTCGTTGATGATCGCCTGTCTTAATGGGCTTAGGCTTGGGTCTGACAGCTCCATGATGCGTTGGTCTGTTGCCAGTAATAGGGCAATGCTGGATTCAACATCATGCTCTAACCATAACTTTCTTGCAGCCATGCGCATCAGGTATTCCGCCTCGGCGAGCATCCAGTCATTGGGGCGTCTCACATCCATTTCGGCAATATTGCGCTGGAGGTTGGCAATGTCTTCTTTAAGTAACAGACTTTGCTTGCCACTGGCAGCAAGATTGCTTTCAAGGGCTTTTACGCGTTCTGTGGCGACGCGGTTTAGCTCTTTAAGTGCGCTAATCTCCTTGCTTTGACTTTGGATAGCGCTACTGATTTGTGCTTCTAAGCGAGTGCTGATTTGACTCTCTAGCTGGTCAATTTCAAGCTGTTGTGCGGCGCTATTTTGTTGGTGATGCCAGTAGATAAAAGCCGATAAACCCAAGCTGACCACAATGGCGATAATACCTAATTTATTACCGTTAGTGCTGGTTGAAGCGGGTTTAGTGGTTGCTTTAGCCTCAGATTTAGGCGTTGGCTTCGGCGTGGCCTTAGGATCAGGCTTAGTGGGTTTAGGCTTGCCTTGGCTGGCTGAATGAGCTGTCGCGTCCGATTCTGGTTGGGTTACCGTTTCGGGATTGGCCGGCGTTTTTTGCGGCGTTTCAGACTGGCTCTTAGGCGCCGGCTTTGACGGGGTGCTGTTGGCGTTTTTTGAATTACTCTTTTTAGCAGTCATTGACACCTGTCCTGTGTTATTTGATTTCTTGAAGGCATTGGATCAAGGAAGATGAACTTGCACCTTGTGCGATCCATATTTGAGTAAAACCCGCTGCTTGGGCTAGCTTGGCAATGCGTTGGCTTATCACAATCAAGTTTAGTTGAAACAGCCAGTTGCGCTCGCTTTTTGGTGCTAAATTTATCAGCGCAGAGAGTATCTCTCCGCTGGTGATAATAACACTATTTATATTGTTGTGTTGCCATTTTGCCACCGTTTTCGGGCCATTTAAGGGTAAAGGCTGACGCTGATAAGTCTCGATTTCAATCACTTTTGCACCGCGCTGAGTTAACGCCGAGGCTATCAGTTCGCGTCCGGCATTTCCCTTTAGCAGCAATATTTTGTGGCCTGATACCGCGTCGAGCTCTGGGAGCTTAAGTAGCCCTTCAGAATTTGATTGACTCGGAAAGCTGGCCGAAATGTTAGCGAGCTGTCGCCAATGAGTGGCGGTGTTTTCCCCGATGGCAAGGTAACGACTCGCGGTGGGCCAGCTTAACTGCCTTTGGCGTAACCACTGATGGGTATGCTTAACGGCGTTATCGCTGATGGCAATGATGATATCAAACTCATGAAGTTGAGCTTGATAGGGTTCGAGTTGCGCGATCTTCGGATTTGCAGTGATGGTTAATAGGGGCTGGCCCATGGCAAACCAGCCTTGTTGGCGCAAGGCATCAAGCAGCGACCGTTGGTGTTGCTCCGGTCGCGTGACTAAAATGCGCAGCTGATCGGTCATGCGTTTTGATAAACCGCATCGAGTATGCGTTTGGCGCCCGCATCTAATAAGGTATTAGCCAGTTCAACGCCTAGCTTTTCAGCATCCTGACTCGCGCCACGGATTTCACGGTGTAGCATGGTGCTACCATCTGGACTGCCAACCAAGGCGCGCAGGTAGATTTGATCACCCTCTAGCTCAGCATAACTGCCGATGGGGACTTGGCATCCACCTTCTAAGGTATTGTTTACCGCACGCTCGGCCAACACGCGGGTACGTGTTTCTGGATGATCTAAAGGTGCTAATAGGGCGATGGTTTCGTGGTCATCGAGTCGACATTCGATACCGACTGCGCCTTGGCCTACTGCGGGTAAGCTTTGCTCTGGACTGATAAAACTGGCAATACGCTCATGCATCTCTAAGCGTAACAGGCCTGCCGTAGCGAGAATAATGGCATCGTATTCACCGGCGTCCATCTTGGCTAGACGGGTATTAACGTTACCGCGTAAGTCTTTGACGGTTAAATCGGGACGGCTTGCGCGCAGTTGACATTGGCGGCGCAGGCTTGAGGTGCCAACCACTGCGCCAGCAGGCAGGTCCTCAATGCGTTGGTAATGATTGGAGACAAACGCATCGCGCGGATCTTCTCGTTCGCAAATGGTTGTTAAGCCAAGGCCTTCTGGAAACTCCATCGGCACATCTTTCATTGAGTGCACGGCTATATCGGCTTCACCAGCCAGCATGGCGTGTTCTAGCTCTTTGACGAAAAGGCCTTTCCCGCCCACTTTGGCTAAGGGGGTATCTAAAATAATATCGCCCTTGGTGACAAAAGGTATCAGCTCGACATTAAGGTCGGAGTGGATCGCTTCAAGTGCCGCTTTAACATACTCTGCCTGCCACATGGCAAGGGGGCTTTTGCGTGTTGCGATACGTAATGTCTTTATTGCCATCTTCTTTCCAATCTATTGAGTTTGGTCAAATATTATCAAATATCTCGGCGACTGTTGATCATTAAAGCTGCCCTTAAGCCAGTTATTGCCACTTGGCTGTGCTTGCTCCGGGGAACAGGAGGCGGAAAAGAGATGAAATTATATTTTCATCCCCAAGATGTTTTGCTATGTTGCTGCGCAAATAATGTTTTGTTGATGGGACTGGGCTGAATTTACCATCGCCGGCGATGGTTTTATAAGCAGTTATGTTTACCTAACACGATTATACTGTTAACATGATCACACTTTCTGTGTGGTTATGGGTTCACCCGAGGATTAACAAGCTGATCAAAAAGCCTGTTGTTGGTGAGCTAGTCATACATTTTTTGAAGGGTGTTTTTCTTGCAGCAATTAGAAACATTACAACACAGGGCTGATGAGTTTAATCTCTTACGTATGCAGTACGCAAGGGATGCTTTGCCGTCTCAAGGCCGTTATGTTTTTAATTTTATTCCCGTTTTATTTCATTATAATAACCCTTTGTTACCAGGTTATGTCAGTGGGGAGGTCCCTCATGGGGTGGCCGCATTTGAACCTTCCGAAGAACAGCGTAATTTTGTCCGCGATCTCTCATTAACCGCCAATTGCGATACCAATATTGAAGTCAATGAAACCACTATCCTAGGTTTGTATACCATGGGCAGCACCTCTTCTATTGGTCAGTGCTGTGACAGTGACTTAGATATTTGGATTTGTCATTGCCACGAACTCAGTCGCGAACGCCGTTTACTGTTAGAGAATAAGTGCTTACTTATCACCCAGTGGGCGGAAACCCGTGGTATTGAAGTTAACTTCTTTTTGGTGCCGGATAATAAATTTCGCACCCAAAACTGCTCACACCTAAGTAAAGAAGGGTGTGGCAGTGCTTCACATTTATTGTTGCTGGATGAGTTCTATCGCAGCGCACTATGCATCGCGGGCAAGCCTTTACTTTGGTATATGATCCCTGCCGAGCAAGAGGCCAACTATGATGAGTATGTTGCTGAGTTAGTGGCGGCGGGACAGATAAACCCCGACGATTGGTTAGATTTAGGTGGTTTTGGTCGCATTCCAGCAGAAGAGTATTTTGGCTCTAGTTTGTGGCAGTTGTATAAAGGGATTGATAGTCCGTACAAAGCCGTAATTAAAACCTTACTAATGGAAGCATATTCATGGGCTTACCCCAATACCGAGTTGATCTCGGTACGCGCTAAGAAAACCTTCCAACAGCAAAGTTTCCACGACAAAAAACTCGATGCTTATTGGTTGATGTTAAACCAGGTAACCGAGTATTTAGAAGCCACCAATGACCAAAAGCGACTTGATCTCGCTCGTCGTTGTTTTTATTTAAAAACCTGTGACCGCCTGTCGCAACTTGCCAAGCCCGATGAGCCGGCTTGGCGTCGAAACGCATTGCACGAAATCGTATCCCAGTGGCAATGGAGCGATCAAATATTGGCCCATCTGGACAATAGAGAGAGCTGGAAGGTTCAAGAAGTGCGCAGTGCACACGGTGAATTACTTGAAGCCTTAATGGTCAGTTATCGTAACCTGATCCGGTTTGCGAGACGCAATAATATTGGCGAATGCATTAACCCCGAAGACATCGGTATTTTATCGCGTAAGCTTTATGCCGCTTTTGAAAGTCTACCGGGCAAGGTTGCCCTGATTAACCCGAGTATTTCGCCTGATTTATCCGAGCCGCATTTGAGTGTCGTGCAAGTGCCACAAGGGCGCTCAAACCCAGAAGGCTGGTACCTCTATAATTCCAGCCTTGATACTAAAGAAATCATAGGTCGCGCCCCTCTTGAGCACAGCAGTTATCTGACTAAGCTGATCGCTTGGAGCTATTTCAATGGCTTGTTAGTTAAGTCGACCAAGTTGCACTTGTTTAATCAAGGCTCCGATTTAGTGCAAGAAAACTTCTTGCAGTTTAGCCAAGATCTGGCTCAGACCTTCAATGTCAAAGTGCCTAATGCAACTAACCTCGCGTTAAGCCGACCATGTGAGATCAGGCATTTAGGGATTTTCCTCAATTTAGAGTCCGATCCAACCTGCCACTGGGCCAACAAAGTCATTGAGTTTGATGTGAATGCCAGCGATGTGTTTTCGTTTGGTGTTAACAAAGAGTGTTTGGTGGGCAGTATCGATCTGGTCTACCGTAATTCTTGGAATGAAATCCGCACTTTGCACTTTGATGGCGAAGAAAGCGTGATTGAAGCATTAACCACCATATTAGGTAAGATGCATAATGATGCGTCATCGCCCGATCGTATCGATGTGTTTTGCTATGCCCAACACTTTAGAGGCTTGATCCGTAATCGGTTCCAACAATTAGTGGTTGAAGGCATTAGTACACGTTTAAATTCAGAGCGTGATCAGGCGGTTAAAACCATATTAGTGGGCAGCCAAAAATTCGGCGTGTTTTATGAGCGCCGCGGGGTCTCGGTGAAGAAATTGGAAAATGCTATCGATTTCTACTCCCAAATTGCCGACACCAAATTACAGCGCATGCCGCTGCGCTTAGATAAAACCCATCACACTAAAACCCCTGAAATAGTGGCCTCTCACTCGAGTGAAGGCTTAGTGCAGTTCTTCTTTGAAAATCATGATACGGGCTTCAATATCTATATCGTCGACGAGGTGAATCGGGTTGAAACCTATCAGCACTTTAGCGGAAACAAAGAAGAATTAGTGCAGGGCGTTAACCGCTTTTATACCTCAGCCCATTCCCGTCAGGAAGGGGAGGGCGTGATCAACTTTAACCTGCCCCAGTTTTATGAAATCATCAGTGATGCCAATGGCGAGTTAGAACTGCGGCCCTATCGCTCGCCCACCATGACCGACACCGCCGACGAGCAAATAAGTCGAGTTTCTTAGCTATACCCAATCAACCTAGATATGCTTGATTGAGTATCGTTGCTACTGCATCGCGCTAGCCAACCTTTGTTGTAACCATTGACTGATATCCGCGATTTGTTTGTGACACACGCTATGTGGCATAGGATAAACCTGCCACTGAGTGTTGAACCCGTGCTCTTGGAGGGTTTGTCGTGCTTGCTTAGCCGCTTGCATCGGCACCACCTCATCGTATTGGCCGTGTTGAAATGCAATCGGGGTGTTGAGATTGGCAGGCGTTTTCTCTTGGCCCAGCTTGTTACCTTGGCAGAGATAAGTTGACATGGCCAACACGCCGGCAAAGGTATGTTGGCTGCGACATGCTAAATGCAGCGCGACGACGCCGCCTTGAGAAAAGCCCGCAATCACGATTTGCTCTGCGGTGATACCTAGCGCAAGTTGCTCAGCGATTAACCCATTGACTAATTCGACCGACTCAACCACACCCACTTCATCGGCGCGATTCGCTAAATCCATGGTTTTGATATCGTACCAAGCCCGCATCCGTTGTCCTTGGTTAAGGGTCACGGGGCAGATGGGCGCATGAGGAAAAATAAAGCGAACGCGATGCTGGTTGGGCAAGTTTAGCTCAGGCACGATAGGCGCGAAGCCTGCGCCCGAGTCACCTAAGCCATGTAGCCAAATAACGCAAGCCGTCGCGGTTTGATTTGGCTCTAGGGTGATAGCATCAAGCATCCGTCAGGTTAACCTTAATACCCGATTGCTTTTCAATTGCGTCTGTTAAAAAGCTTAATAGCTCGCCACCTTCGCGGTTGTCGATCCAAGGGCCATCTTTATACTCAAAATGATGGCCGTTAAATTTGGTGGCCACCCAGATTTGATGCAGCGGCTCTTGGCGGTTGATCACGATTTTTGAGCGGTCAGCAAACTCAAGCTCAAGTACGCTACCATTGACTTCCCAGTCAATATCATCTTCAAAGGGTTCGACCTTTTCCGTTAGCAGTTGGTAAAATTCATCGGCTAAACGGTGAAATTCGGTGTCATTCATTGCGTCATTCCTATTGCTTTTATCATGGTGAATGCGATTATATACCCAAGTAACCTCTAGATGCTTGTTCAGCGAGAATTTGTTGGCTGTTAGGCGCGACGCTGATTTGAGACATAGTTATTCTACGTTGAAAATCAGCAACAAAGCATAACAGCCTACAAAACTCGCCCTTTGGGAGCTGCTCATTATGTCCATTTTTTCGTTAAAAAGCCTTGAAAGGGTTGACCATTCCTTCGTCTTTTTACCTCAAACTGAACATAATGAGCCGCTCTGAATCCTGCATCTTGAGGTGTCTTGGGTATAAAGCCCATAACCGTTTTTGATACAGAGTGATTATGAGCAGAGCAAACCAAATTGCCTTAAGTATAGGCTTGGTTTTACTGCTTGCGGGGTGTGGTGTCAAGGGACCGCTGTATTTACCGACGCCTGAGCCGCAGCCAGAATCGGTACCGGAACCAACACCGATGCCGACAGCAGAATTAACCAATAATAACGAAATCGAACAATCTAATTAGGGGTGGAGCTTTGGATTATTTTAATTATCAGGAAGATGGACGTCTTTTCGCGGAAGACTTAGCAGTTGAAGACGTGATTAAGCAAAGCGGCACGCCAGCTTATATTTATTCTCGTGCAACCATAGAGCGTCATTGGCATGCATTTGACCAAGCGGCGGGTGACCACCCTCATCTCATTTGCTATGCGGTGAAAGCTAACTCTAACTTAGGTGTGCTTAACCTAATGGCCAAATTGGGCTCAGGTTTTGACATCGTGTCTGTGGGAGAGCTATTGCGCGTACTAAAAGCGGGTGGTGATCCACAAAAAGTAGTGTTCTCGGGCGTGGGTAAAACCGAGCTTGAAATTCGTACTGCTCTTGAAGCGGGCATCTATTGTTTTAACGTGGAATCGGAAGCCGAGCTGCTGCGTATCAATGAAGTGGCCGCCCTGATGAATAAAAAAGCGCCGATCTCGATCCGCGTTAATCCAAACATAGATGCGGGTACTCATCCTTATATTTCTACTGGCTTAAAAGAAAACAAATTTGGTATCGATATTGAAAAAGCGCCGGCTATTTACCAAATCGCCAGTGGTCTAGACAACCTAGAAATTAAAGGCGTGGATTGCCATATCGGTTCGCAGCTAACTGAAATCTCACCTTTCATTGAAGCGATCGACAAGCTACTTGTACTGATCGACGATTTAGCGGCTAAAGGCATTGAAATTAGCCACCTAGATGTGGGTGGTGGTTTAGGTGTGCCTTATAACGGTGAAACACCGCCGCAACCTGCTGAATACACCAAAGCGTTAAAAGCGCGTCTTGGCGATCGTCAGTTGAAGTTGTTGTTTGAGCCTGGTCGCGCCATTATGGCCAATGCCGGTATCTTAGTATCTAAGGTTGAGTTCCTGAAATTAACCGAGCACAAAAACTTTGCCATTGTTGATGCGGCGATGAACGATTTGATCCGCCCTTCTCTTTACAGCGCTTGGCAACGTATCGAGCCCGTTAACAAGTCCGCTGATCGTCAGGCGCGCGTTTATGATGTCGTCGGGCCGATTTGTGAAACCGGTGACTTCCTAGGTAAAGATCGCGAGCTGGCTATTGAGCAAGGCGATTATGTGGCGGTGCGCAGTGCTGGAGCTTATGGCTCAACCATGGCTTCTAACTATAACAGCCGCTGTCGTCCTGCTGAAATCATGGTGGATGGCGACCAAGCCTATTTAGTGCGTGCGCGTGAAACCCATGAAGACCTGTGGAAAGGTGAAAACGTATTACCTTCCTGAGGAATTTGACTAGATGTTAGTAAACTTTTCGAAAATGCACGGTTTGGGTAACGACTTTATGGTCGTTGATAACGTGACCCAAAACGTGTTCTTTTCCAATGATGTGATCCGCCGTTTAGCGGATCGCAACTTTGGTATTGGTTTTGACCAACTATTAGTGGTTGAGCCACCTTATAATCCAGATCTCGACTTCCATTACCGCATATTCAATGCGGATGGCAGTGAAGTTGAGCAATGTGGCAATGGTGCGCGCTGTTTTGCTCGCTTTGTACGCATGAAAGGGCTCACCAATAAAAGCCGCATTGGCGTGAGTACCGCCAAGGGTAAAATTGAATTGATTGCCCAACCCGACGGCAATATCACAGTGGATATGGGCGCACCGATTTTTGAGCCGGCGAAGATCCCATTTAAAGCGCAAAAAGAAGAAAAAACCTATCTTGTCCTGACCGATGAAGGCGCGACCATGTGCGGCGTGGTTTCCATGGGTAACCCTCATTGTGTGGTCTTGGTGGATGACATAGACACCGCACCCGTTGAGGTGCTAGGCCCACTGCTGGAAAATCATGAACGATTCCCGCAGCGCGTCAATGTTGGGTTTTTGCAGGTGGTCGATCAAGGCTATGGCAAGTTGCGAGTGTGGGAGCGCGGCGCGGGTGAAACCTTAGCCTGTGGCTCAGGCGCCTGTGCTGCGGCTGTGGTCGGTCAATTACAGGGTAAACTTGGGTCTAAATGTACCCTTGAACTGCGTGGTGGCAAGCTCAGTTTTGAATGGCAACCGGGTGGTTCCGTCATGATGACCGGCGCGGCGGAGCATGTGTTTGATGGGCAAATCCAGTTATGAATGAGATAGAGCCACATCAAATCGCGGTAGATGAAGAGCAAGTGGCGCAGTATTTGGCTAACTCGCCAGACTTCTTCTTGCGTCACCCCGAGTTATTGCGCTCCTTAAAGCTGCCTCATGAAGAGCACGGCACGGTGTCGTTGGTGCAATTGCAAATGCAGCGCCAGCGCCAAAAGGTGGCTCAGCTTGAGGAAGAAATCACTCAGCTGATGAGTATTGCTGCTGAAAACGAGGGTATCGCGCGTACCTATGGCGATTTATATCCAGAGCTATTGCAAGCGCAAACCCTAAACCAACTGGTGCGCACCTTAACCAAGGTGTTTAAGCAACAATTGCGTTTAAACGCGTTGGCGTTAAAGCTCGACAACGACTATTTTGACTTGCCGGTGCAATACGCCGCTTATGGCTTGGACAAAAACACCTTAAATGGCTTGCGTACCCAACGTTTACGCAACCATGAGCATTACTTTGGTCGGATTAATTTAGTCGATAAAAATGCGATTTTTGGTGAGCAAGCTTTGGTTAATTCGGTGGCCTTGATCGAGTTGGGTGATCACGGAAATCAAGGCATGCTGGCTGTGGGCAGCGCTAATGCCGAACACTTTGTTCCTGAAATGGATACCTTGCTACTCGATCAGCTGTGTCGGGTGATTGCTATCTTGCTACCTAAGTTAGTGAAAGTGAGAGACGCACAAGCGTAAGTCGAGTTATTGAGGTGATGTATGCAAGAGTGGCTTGATGCTTTTTTACAGCACCTCAAATCCGAACGCCAACTCAGTGGCCATACCTTGGCCAATTATCAGCAACATTTACAGCAGTTTATGATGTTGTTGGCCAAGCGCAATATTGATGATTGGCGCGAGGTTGATTCTCAACATGTGCGCCAGCTGATTGCCCAATTACATAAAAAGGGCATCAGCGCCGCCAGCATAGCAACCAAACTTTCTGCTCTGCGCAGTTTCTACGCCTTTGCCCTGCGCCAAGAATGGCTTAAGGTGAATCCTTGTACCGGCGTCAGTCCGCCTAAGCAAGGGCGTCCCTTACCGAAAAACCTTGATGTTGACGATATCTTAAAATTGCTGGATTTAGACGCCAGTGATCCCTTGGTCATCCGCGACAAGGCGATGATGGAGCTGATGTATTCATCGGGCTTGCGGTTGCAAGAATTGGTGAGTTTAGATTTAACCTCTCTTAAACTCGATGAACGCCAAGTACGCGTGATCGGTAAAGGCAATAAAGAACGTATCCTTCCCGTTGGTCGTCAAGCCATCGACAGTATCAAAGTATGGCTAAGTGTGCGTGGTGAATTTGCCTTGGTGGATGAACCTGCTTTATTTTTGTCGAAACAGAAACGAAGAATATCGGTGCGCAGCGTGCAAACGCGAATGGAGCAATGGGGACTCAAGCAAAGCTTACAAGCTCAAGTTCATCCCCATAAGTTGCGCCATTCATTTGCCACCCATATGTTAGAATCCAGCGGTGACCTGCGCGCGGTACAAGAATTATTAGGACATGCCAATATCTCTACTACGCAGGTTTATACCCACTTAGATTTTCAACATCTTGCTAAGGTGTATGACAGCGCCCACCCAAGATCAAAACGCAGTAAAGAGAGCAAAGAATGAAATTTTATCGTCGTTTAAAACCGTTCAAGGCCTTTAGTTTTGATCTCGATGACACCTTGTATGACAACCGCCCGATCATCATAAACGCCGAGCAACAAAGCCTAGCCTATTTGCGTCAACAAGATCCTAAGCTGGCCGAGCTGACAGAAGCGCAATGGCATGATTACAAGCGACAAGCCTTAGCGCGTGAGCCTAAGTTACAAGATGATGTCACCGCGTGGCGCTTAGCCGCCCTGCAGTTGATCTTTACCGAGCTTGCCCATCCGTCACCCGAGCAACAAGCGCAGCAAGTCTTTGATTATTTTCTCGCGGTGCGCAGTGACTTTGCCGTGCCAGCGCAAAGTCTGCAGATTCTGGCCGAGTTGGCTAAGCATTATCCCATCGTGGCCATCACCAATGGTAATGTGGATTTGGACAAAATCGGCTTAGCTTCGGCTTTTAATTTAGTGCTTAAAGCCGGTGACGGACTTAAAGCCAAACCGCATCTGGATATGTTTGACGTGGCGGCTAACCATTTAGACATTGCCGTCACCGATCTGTTGCATGTCGGCGATCACCTCACCACGGATGTATTTGGTGCCAAGCAACACGGCGCCCAAGCGGTTTGGTTTAACGATCAAGACCATTTGCTGCGTCGCCATCAACACAGCCGCTTATTGCCTGATTTAGAAATATCTGAACTAAGCCAATTACTACACCTGCTATAACCAAAAACCACAGGCTAAGTCGCGGGGGCTAACTATTAGCATCTCGCGCTGGTTTGGGTATAATCTCCCCATTACTGAATAAATACACAGTGCTTATATGAATCCTGAACTCTTGCTCGACGGTCTTAACGACAAACAGCGTGCGGTGGTTGCCGCGCCGCAATCCAGTAAACTTGTCCTCGCTGGTGCTGGCAGTGGTAAAACACGGGTGTTAGTTCATCGCATCGCTTGGCTATTGCAAGTTGAGCATAGCTCGCCGTTTTCGATCATGGCGGTGACCTTTACCAATAAAGCAGCCAAGGAAATGCGGGCTAGGGTTGAAGGCTTACTAGGCAGTGGCGCCGGTGGTATGTGGATTGGCACCTTCCACGGTATCGCCCACCGTTTGCTGCGAGCCCATTACAATGATGTGGGCCTGCCGCAAGATTTTCAGGTGCTGGATGCCGATGACCAGCTGCGTTTGTTAAAGCGCATTTGTAAGGGGATGAACCTAGACGAGAAAACCTTCCCGCCGAAGCAAGCCCAGTGGTATATCAATGGAAAAAAAGATGAAGGACTGCGACCTAAACACCTAGATGCGTTTGGCGATGTGATTGAAGCGACCTTTATTAAAATTTACCAAGCCTATCAGGAGGCTTGTGATCGCGCCGGTTTGATTGATTTTGCCGAAATCCTGCTGCGTGCCCACGAGTTGTTCCTCAACAACCCATTTATTCTCGAGCATTATCAAAACCGTTTTCGCAACGTCTTGGTGGATGAGTTTCAAGACACCAACAACATCCAATACGCTTGGTTAAGGTTATTAACCAGAAGTGATAACCACCTCATGATAGTGGGCGATGACGACCAATCCATTTATGGCTGGCGCGGCGCGCGGATTGAAAACATCCAACGTTTTCTCGATGACAATAAAGGTGCGGAAACGATCCGCCTAGAGCAAAACTACCGTTCAAGCGCCACCATACTAAAAGCATCGAACAAACTGATTGCCAACAACAGTGAGCGTATGGGTAAGGAGTTGTGGACCGAAGGCGACGCAGGCGAGCCTATTTCGGTTTATGCGGGCTTTAATGAGGTCGATGAAGCACGTTTTGTGGTCGGGCAAATTAAGCAGTGGCGCGATGAAAAAGGTGATTTGAACGACTGTGCTATTTTGTATCGTAACAACGCGCAATCTCGGGTAATAGAAGAAGCCTTAATGCAGGCCAGCTTGCCATATCGTATTTATGGCGGCCATCGCTTCTTTGATCGTCAAGAAATCAAAGATGCCTTAGCTTATTTACGTATCATCAATTCGCGCCAAGATGACGCGGCGCTGGAGCGCATCATTAATACCCCAGCGCGTGGTATTGGCGATAAAACGCTGGGTATTTTACGCTCTGCCGCCCGTGATCGCGGTGAAACCCTATGGCAAACCTTAGTGCAACTGCTGAATGAAAAGGTATTTGCGGGTCGAGCAGCGTCAGCGTTGAGCCAGTTTATTGAGTTAATCGATCGATTAGAACAAGACACCGCAGAGTTACCTTTGCACGAGCAAGTCGATTTCACTGTGCTTCATTCGGGGCTTCAAGCCATGTATTTGGCGGAGAAAGGGGAAAAGGGCAAGGCTCGCATTGAAAACTTAGAAGAGTTAGTGACGGCAACTAAGCAATTTGAAAAGCCGGAAGAAGCCGAAGAGATGTCGGATCTAACCGCATTTCTTACCCACGCAGCATTAGAGGCGGGTGAACAGCAAGCGGATGAGTTTGATGATGCGGTGCAAATGATGACCATGCATTCGGCAAAGGGCCTTGAATTCCCTTTGGTGTTTATCGTTGGCGTCGAAGAAGGCATGTTCCCGAGTCAGCAATCAGCGGAAGACCCGATGCGTTTAGAAGAAGAGCGTCGCCTATGTTACGTCGGTATGACCCGAGCGATGCAAAAGCTGTATTTATGTTATGCCGAAAGTCGTCGTCTATATGGCCAAGAGAAATTCCATCGTCCGTCGCGTTTTCTAAAAGAGCTGCCGGATGAGTGTATCAACGAAGTTAGGTTGAAAACCCAAGTCAGTCGACCCACGCAATTTAGTCGCTTTTCTAATAGTTCGGTTAATGAATCATTCGAAAGCACAGGTTTTGCCTTAGGTCAGCGCGTTCAACACGCCAAATTTGGCGAAGGCACTGTACTCAATTACGAAGGTAGCGGTGATCACAGTCGGATCCAGGTGCATTTTGATAATCAAGGTAGCAAGTGGTTGGTTACATCTTATGCAAGATTAGAAAAAATCTAGCTAAAAAAGGCACGCTTTCCTGAAGTTTAGTGTGCTTTTTGACCGTTTCGACCTAAAAAGGTAAAAAGAGCGATATTTTTACAAAAAAGCCTTGCACCTAAAACGGATCTCCCTATAATGCGCATCCACTGACACGGCGCAGCGGCTCTTACGGAGCAAGGCTAGAAGCTAAATCAGTTGGTTAAAAGCTTCGGCTTCTAACCAGAAAGAAAAATCGAAAATTTCTTCAAATTAACGATTGACTTTCAAAACGGCTAGCGTAGAATGCGCAGCCCTGACGAGGCAAAGCCGAGTCACTGTTCTTTAACAATCTAATCATGCAATCTGTGTGAATACTCATGTTGAAAGCCACGGCTAACAACGCAATGGTAACGAATCGCCAAAACGATTTATTTATCAATGTTTCTGAGTGTTTGCACAAACAAATAAACAGAATTCATTGAGCAGGTCTTCGGACCAAAAAAACTTTAATTGAAGAGTTTGATCATGGCTCAGATTGAACGCTGGCGGCAGGCTTAACACATGCAAGTCGAGCGGTAACAGAGAGAAGCTTGCTTCTCTGCTGACGAGCGGCGGACGGGTGAGT
>NZ_JAIMJB010000018.1 GCF_021295345.1 Motilimonas eburnea | reverse complement strand
GCGATAAAGCAGGATATTAGCGAAAAAGATAGCTTAGCAGCCAAGCGTAGAAAGTCAGGTTGGTCCGGCGAATATCGTTCAAAGATTATATTTGGTTAAAAGTTGAACAAAGTGGAATCCCGCCCTGACCACATACTTAGGTACTTTGGTAAAAACTATGGGTAACCCAGGGTCAAAGTTATTCGAAGAAGATCATCAGTTTTCACCATACTACATGGCCGGGCTTGCATTCTATAGGCTCGATTCGCTATTTCTAAATGGCACTATTGACAAGAAGTACAAGAAAGTTCGCTTCTATATTTTAATGCTCGTACCTATGATCGCTAGTACGAAAGACTTCCCACCATTAAATAGTCAGAAAAAATGTGAGCGTTTTTGTGCTCCGATCATTGATAAGCTAAATGATGAAAGTGTATATCCGAATATCTTTCTAAAGGCAATCAATGTTATTGATAAATCGGGCTCCAATGTAGAAGATAAACAAGCCCTTAAATCAAAAAACATGACTGATATGATATTAGGAGCCTATGATGGAGAAAAAATATAGCATACACATTTTGACGGACTGGTTTTCCGCTGAGATCCAGACCAACCGAAAATGCGGGCGTTCATCTTCAAGGAAATGTTGTGGTAAACTCTAATAATGAAAGTAATTGGCTAGTTTCATATGGACTATTGATTTTTTCATGTATTTTTAGCTTAAGCTTATTTTTTATTTACGGCTTGGCTTATGATTCATTTAACCCTCTAAAATGGACGTTTACAGACTCTTTCATATTTTGGTCTTTATTTTTTACGTTTCCGACTTGCTTTATCTTGAACTACTTAATAGAAAAGTCGAATCTAGACGTTGTGGGCTTTATAGGCTCATTTTTTGATATTTTCGAATATAAAAACTCAAATAAAAAGGCATTAGATTGCATTCTTTCTCATTACACCAACGTTGCTACCGTTGGTTTACTACTGATGTCTATTATATATATCTCTAAGCCTTATATACCTGAAGTGATCGGATTTTTATCTGGTTTTGGGCTAGCTATACTTTATTGCCTAGTATTCTTTATTTACTCGCTTTTCTTGGCTCGCTTAGCTGTAGGCCTGATTAACGGGAATAAATTTATTTATTTCATATCTTGTATAGGAGTATTATTTCTGGATATGCAAGTTATAGAGTTACTAATAAAAAGCGTACCAAATGCAACTTAAAACAAGGAGAAAATTGAGGACTCCCATCAATTCCATGAAATTATAGCCAGTCCCTGTTTCCAAACGCGCTGTTGCACAGAGGAGTACAAGTGGCACCGTTAATCATTGCGGCCTTATATGGCCTAATGTTTCTACTCATTAAACTGATCGCTCCTCTTGAAATGAGCAATGAAGTCAGGTTGCTACTTAATGTGGTTGGTGGCATTGGTGCGCTGCTCCTGCCGCTTTATATATACTCACGGATCGAATCAAGGCTCACTTATCGAGCGGTGAAGCAAGTGGGCATCGATTGGTGTCAAGATCAAGGCTTTGAATTCGCGAACGTTGAAGTACATAAGAATCACTATGTAGTGGTATACAAGCTGTCGGAAAAGCTAGTTCGCAAGAAGTTTAGACTCAGATTTATACCAACAACTTGGTTTGTAAAAACCGTCGACTGGCTAGATTAATCATGCTTTAGCGCAGGCATACTTCCCTCAGTTTCAGTCAAACCCGGCCAGCATTACCTTTGTGTTATGCCGCGGGGCGGAATGTGAGCAAGCCAATCAAACCCCACTAGTTTGACTATCCTCTCAGCTTTTTGCCAAAGATTACGGCACTATATTATATATATCAAACACATAAAGGAATCATCCGAAATGAAGAAATGGTTGGCTGCGGCTATCGCTTTGGCTGTATTTGCATTCATTGTGAGCAATTCAACAAAGCCAGAACGGACACCTATCAACGAAGCCTTACCTGATAGCCCGCCTTTCATTGTTTCGAATCATTTTGACGGCAATTGGCAGGGAAAACGCGTTGATGTGAGTGGTGACAGCATCTGTTCGCCAACAAGCATCATTGGGACGATTAAAGACGGCATCGTTTCATTGCGGTTAAAGTATAACAATACCCTGCTGAAGGGTTGGATCGCCGACAGTGGCGAGCTGGTGCTGTATGCCGATAGTCAAAGGTGGGGTTATCGCTTTACAGGATCGGCTAACCATGGCCGTATTGAGGGTGAGTGGAAAGTAACCAATGCCCCTTGCCATGGCACTTGGTATGTAGAAGCACAATCAAGTCAGTAGCACATCGTCACCCATAAGCTTAGGGGTTGCAGGGCCAGCCCCCTTCGTCCCCCACACTTCTATTGTATTTTTCTATTCATACCTAAGTATTAAATTCATCAGCTAAATAAAATTAACCATTCCCAACCCTTGACCTGATAAATTTTGGGAATATAATCCCAAACATGAATGAAATAAGAGAAATTGCGCTAAGAAAAGCGCTGCTAATGATCTTGAAGCCACTGGTGCGCATTTTGCTACGCAATGGTGTTGTGTTCAGTGAATTCAGTGAATTAGTAAAAAAAGTTTATGTCGACGTTGCGTTTGCTGAGCATGGTGAAAGCGGTAAAAAACAAACCGTCTCTCGTGTCGCCGCTCTCACTGGCCTAACCCGTAAAGAAACCAAACGTCTACATGAGCTCAAGCAGCCACAGAGTAATACCTCCGGGAATAAATATAATCGGGCCTCCCGAGTTATCAGTGGTTGGTTGAATGACGCTGAGTTTTCAGATGCGCCTTTGCATCCCTCTCTCCTTTCAATCGAAGGTGAAAAAGGTTCATTTGCAGCCCTCGTTAAGCGATATAGCGGTGATATCCCCACCAAGGCTATGTTGGATGTGCTTAGCGCGGCAGGCAACGTGGTTATTTCTGAACGCGGTGTGATGTTGGTGCAACACGCTTTTGTCCCGCGAGCAGATGAAATAGCTAAGTTGTCGATTCTTGGCGTGGATACCGCTGAGCTGATCAGCACCTTAAATCACAACTTGGTTTGTGATGCTGATCAGCTCTGGTTCCAACGAAAGGTGTCCAACTCTCTTATTCGTCAGCAAGATCTTAAATTATTCCATGCTTACGCCGCTCAACACTCGCAAGCCCTATTGGAAGATTTCAACCAGTGGCTGGGTGAAAAAGAGGTGCCTGAAGGAGAAGACGAATCGGATTGCTGCTATGTCAGCCTCGGCATTTACTATTACCAGAATAAACAAGGAAATCAGAATGATGAAGTTTAATAAATGTGCGCTTAGCGTCGGCGTCGCGTTGATCGCGTCAACGTTATTTGCATGTGGCGGCAGCGACTCTACCGCTAATCGCGGTGGGGGTATCGGCGGCACAGGCATCACACTCAGTAACCAGTTCTCGGGTGAAATCAGTGGCTTTGGCAGCATTTTTGTTAATGGGGTGCGCTTTAACACCGATAACAGCCAGTTTTTTGTTAATGGTAAAGCCACAGATGAATCCGCATTATCTGTGGGCATGGTGGTGCGAGTTGAAGGTGAAGCACAAAATGATCAAGGTGTTGCTAATAAGGTGTACTTTGATGCGGGCATTGAAGGGCCAATTAGCGGTGACATCATGGCATTAGGCCGCGAACAAATCGTGTTACCCGTAATGGGGGTTGAGGTTGTACTGCATGGCAGCAAAACCCAATTTGATCAGGTCACCTTTGAGCAACTCAGCCAAGATACAACCTTGTTAGCCGCCGGCAAGATGGTTGAGCTCAGTGGCTTTTATAATGCTCAAGGGCAATTTGAAGCCAGTTATTTTGAACTAGACGATAAGCCGTTTGCGGCCAACGCATCTGAAGTGCAGGTGATAGGTACGGTGACTCAATTATCCGATAGTCAATTTGCCCTTACACTCAGCGAAGGGGTAACCCCTCTGACCGTCGAGATGATCAATGCCAGCGCTGACGCGTTAGTCGAAGGTCAACTGGTAAAAGTGGAAGGCACCCTAGCCGCGTTGGATAGCCAAACGATTCAAGCGCTTGAAATTGAATCACTTGACGCGCAAGAAGCGCAAGAAGTTGAACTACAAGGCTTGATTACTGCCTTAGAAAACCAACAAAGCTTTACCTTAAACGGGGTCACCATTGACGCCAGCCAAGTTACATTACAAGAGCCACTCACGACAGATATGTTAGTAGAAGTTGAAGGCGTGATGAAACAAGGTGTGCTGGTAGCGGAGTCGATTGACATATTACGCGCCGGTGATGAACAAGAAATCGACCTAGCAGCACAGGTCGAAAGCGTTGATTTGGAAGCGCAAACCTTAACCTTATCCGCTTTTGGTCAACCCCTAACACTCGCGGTTAACAACCGAACCGAATGGGATGATGAGCGTGATGATGTGCGCCGCTTTAATCTCAGTGATGTGGCAGTGGGTGATTACCTTGAGGTAGAACTAGTAGAAACCGCTGCTGGATTAGTTGCCCAAGAGATAGAGCGTGAAGACAATGAAGACGGCAGCACGTTGGAAGCTGAATTATTAGCGTCAAATCTGGATCTTGATAATCAGCAGGTTAAGATTGCCGGGTTAACCTTAACCCTAGATGAAAGTATTGAAATTGAAGGCGAACTGGCGGTCAGTGAGTTTTTTGACCAAGCCGCAACCTTTGATGAAGTTGTGTTCCTTGATGAAGATGGCGACCAAAAAATAGACAAAATTTTATTGGACGACTAATTCCGTAGCCTTGATCACTGTCTATCAGTGTTGTTTGGCGAGCTTAGGCTCGCCTTTTTTGTTTTGAAATGGGGTCACACCGCCCTCTCATAATCTGGAATTCTCATTGCATCACGCCCAGAAAAAGGAATAATCTTAAGCAGTAATCCACTATATAACCTATTGTATAAAAGGCGATTTTAAACGATGAAGCAGATATTGCTGGTATTGGCATTATTGATATCCAATGGCGCTATGGCCGATGTATTAAAGCCTTTTACCAGCGATGGTTGCAGTGCCTTTCCCGATGGCACCTTAGAGCACAATGAGTTGTGGCTGGCATGTTGTACCCAACATGACTTTGCTTATTGGCAAGGCGGCAGCTACAGCGAACGCGAAGCAGCAGACATGGCATTAAAAGAATGTGTCGCGGCACTGGGCGAACAAGAAATCGCTTTACTGATGCAGGCAGGCGTGCGCGTTGGTGGCACTCCCTTTCTGCCCACTACGTTTCGCTGGGGTTACGGCTGGCCCTATCCAAGGTGGTACGGCAAGTTGACAGAAAGCGAGCAAAAGCAAGTTCAGGCGCTCACCAAGGATATTAATATCCGTCAATAAGCCGTTAACTTGGCAAGGGAAGGCTGCCCTCGCCAGATCACCTTTGTTAACCCTACGCCCTCCCAAACATAATAAGAGCCTAGACATCACAGGTTATTTGTTGATAATAATTATCAATAAGTTTAAGGAGAAACACCTGTGAATGAAGCGGTACAGGAACGAATAAATGTCTTATTACTCCATGCGCGAGATTACCCTGCCGGCAATATTGTTGAGATCTTAAGCCTGCCACATATTGAGTTGGATGTGTTTGCTGAACATGCCTTCGAGCTAGCCATCCTTAACGAAAAACAATACGACGTGATCTTAATAGCGAACCACGAGTTTTTATCGGCCCAACAAGATAAGCTCAGTGCCATTCGCAGTTACACCACCACGCCCACCTTAGTGCTGGTCTATGAATATTCCCTGCATCAATGTGAGCTCTGCTTTTCATTGGGTGGA
The DNA here is from genome assembly GCF_021295345.1 of Motilimonas eburnea. Taxonomy (GTDB): domain Bacteria; phylum Pseudomonadota; class Gammaproteobacteria; order Enterobacterales; family CBDFNC01; genus Motilimonas; species Motilimonas eburnea. Next base: position 98,233 of record NZ_JAIMJB010000018.1, on the reverse strand, counting down.
GACGATTACGTTGCCGGGCCCAAACACTTAATGGAGCTACCATCACGGATCATCGCCGCAATGCGCCGCTGCCAACGGCTTTCCGTTGCCCTATCTCGCACTGAAATGCTCCTAGGCGATCTGTATCTCAATCGGGGGCTAGGTAAGGTAAGAGTGGCAGAGCGCCTCGTTGCCTTAACCCCTATTCAGTTCAAGCTGCTTTGGGCCTTGGCAACCCATTACAAACAGGTGGTCGATAAGCGTTTCTTGTATAAAACCGTATTGAAAAAGCCTTGGACCGTACATGATCGCAGTTTAGACATGCACCTAAGCCGAGTCAGAAAAAAACTCACCGGTGTAGGATTTAATGAAGAAAGGATCGCCACTGTGCATGGTATCGGCTATTGCCTCGGCGATTAACAAAATGAATGTAACAGTTGTAAAAGTGCTTTACCAGCAGCCCCGAGATGGCGAGTATTGCTGCCTCAAATGATAATAAATATCATTACTACAGGGCCATTATGATACACCATACTCATTTTAAACTATCTGCTTTAGCTACCTTGATTGCGAGCCAGTGGCTGGTCAATACGGCACACGCCGAACAACAAGACACCATCGTCATTGTTGCTAAGCCTAACAATCAAGCTGAGCAAACCATAGATTCAGCCACATTAGAACAACGGCAAGCCAACGAGCTGTCGGATGTGTTTCGCACTACCCCAGAAGTGCAAGTGGGCGGCGGCTCAGCCGTATCACAAAAAATATACTTACGTGGCATTGAAGACAATATGCTCAACGTCACCATAGACGGCGCCGTGCAAGCCGCCAACCTTTACCATCATCAAGGGCGCTTATCTATCGAGCCCGATCTGATCAAATCAGTGAAGGTGCAAGCCGGGGTGGTGCGCGCGACCGATGGTGCCGGCGCATTGGGTGGCGCCATTGCCTTTGAAACAAAAAATCCACAAGATTTACTTGCCGCAGATGAGCGGGCGGGCGCACAACTTAATGCGGGCTATTACAGCAACACGGAAGGCTATAAAGGCAGTGCCACAGGCTTTGCTCGAGCCACCGACAAGGTCAGCGTACTTGCCAGTGTGACCCTGAGTGATTTGGACGACTTTGTGGATGGTGAAGGCAACTCGCAACCCCATACCGGCTCAAAAAACCAAGCCGGCTTGTTTAAAGCCGTTGCCGAATTCACCCCAGATCAACAGTTGGTATTAAGCTACGATGCCCGCCGCGACGAAGCGTATCGCTACCATCGCCCACAATGGCAACCCAGCAAGAAAAATATCGCCATCAATCAAGAAATGCAGCGCGATACCCTCACCGGCAAATATCATTTTGCGCCTGCAGGCAGCGCTTGGCTTGATCTGCAAGTGAATGCGTATCTCACCGAAACATCCCTTGAGCACATTCAAGGGCCTTGGGGCGACTATTTAGGTGAGGGTGAAAGTTTGGGCATCGATGTGCGCAACACCTCCGCCTTTGACGTGTTAACCCTCACTTATGGCGCTGATTATCGCGAAGATGAAGGGCATCTAACCAGCCCAACCTACGGCGCCGATAAAGACAAAGGACGCGTGCAAGGTGTTTACGCGCAGGCAGATTGGGAGATCGCATCACAATGGCGCTTAACCGCCGGCGCTCGCTACGATAAATACAAGCTTAAAGAATCAAAAGGCAGCCAGTTTAACCACTCAGGCGTGAGCCCCAATGCCACCTTAACATTTCAACCCCTGCCAAATTTAAGCATTTATGCCGGTGCTGGTCAGGTGATCCGTGGCGCCACCGTACGTGAGATTTTCAAATTGGATGGTGCAACCAGCCATCCCGAGCGCAAAGAAGAAACCGCTATTACTCAAGAAGCAGGGCTGAATTGGCAGTACGACAACTGGGCCTTCACCGCCAAGTTGTTTGACCTAAAAATAAAGGATGTGGTTGCAGAAACCCACACCCGCCCTCGTCAATTAACCAATGTCGGCACCCTAAAAAACCAAGGCGGCAGCGCAACCTTGGCCTATAACTGGCAAGATTTAATCGCAGGACTCAGCTATAGCCACGCCAGACCAGAGCTCAATGGCCAACCCCTGAACGACGACACCAAGGGCATAGGCACCGCCATTGGCGATACTTGGGTGTTCACCCTCGACTATCAAGTCACGCAACAACTGCAACTCGGCTACGATGGCCGTTATGTCGAACGATTGACCCATGTCGCCGAAGGGTATGATGAGAAACCGGGCTACGCCCTGCATGATATTTATGCCCAGTGGACGCCATTTTCCCATCAGCCACTCACCTTAACTCTAACGGTCAAAAACCTATTTGATAAAGCCTACCGAGACCATGCCAGCTACGGCGAAACCAACGAAGTGGCTACAGGAACCCTAGACACCGGCCGTGATATTCGCTTTAAACTGGGCTATCAATTTTAATCACTCACTAAAGCGAACATAGCGCTGAATGACTCATCAATACCTAACCTAGGTTAGGTATTGACTGCAGTCCCACAGCCACAACCTTGATAAATCCCTTTATCTTGATCCAGCATCATGTCATAAGGTCACGAATAGATTAAATTTTGATCTTATTTGTCACAGCTTAAGCAAGGGAGGGCGACCGATGCTGAAGGTTAATCCAGTACATTGGTTAACGATATGCCTAGCGGGACTCGCCAGCGTTTCAGTATTTGCCAACACAACGTACTATTCTGAGACCTGTCAGACCAAAATTAGCTACCATAAAGGGAAACATTCACGTTTAGTGGATACCTTCTCTGATCCCTTTGGCAGCGGCCTTGCGACCATGAATGAAAACAATGAGCCCCGACCGCAAAGCGACCAGCATATTATGGTGCCGTTCCCTGGCATTTTTGATAAAGGTAGAACCTTTTATGGCAATGCTCTTAACCTGCCTGATTATGTCTGGGAATGCTCGGAATACGATGATAAAGGCATCTGTCTGGGCGTGTGCCGAACCCCGCAGAACCTAGAGTACGTTTCAATTTACAACATGTCGGTAGATGCCGAATGCGTAAAACTAGCCGGGCCGCCGCCAGAAGATTTAGAATGGCACGAGCAGAAAAAGTACCGTCAGGATGTAGAGCAAAAATGCAGCACCCTAATAAAAAGGCACCCCTCTGTTTTGGAGAGTATTAAGCGTAAGCGGCAAGCCTATACGAAACCGGATTAGTATTGAAGAGGAAGAGTGAGCCCCACCGATATCCAAATAGGTAAAAATCCTGTTTATAAACAATAAGATATGAAATGCACGCTTTCACTAAGATGCCCATAATAAAATCAGTTAGCTTTCAATTATGAACTTATATATCTCGGTAGTTTTACTCGTGATAGCTGTCAGCTACCTTATCTACATGCTTTACTCTGATGTATCGATGGAAATGGAGCTTGATAAGGGTGGATATAAGGATAACGGGACTATCTACCCGGATTTTTCTCGAGCCGATTTAGCTGATTTTATAAAAGAGTGTGAGCAAGTCGCTATCTCAACAGATCTTGCTATGTGTTTCGTTATTGCCATCTACAATACCTCAATATTCCAGCAAGAGCCTGAAGCTCCAAAATTAAATGACAACCGTTTTTCTGTTTGGGGTTACGATGATGATGTAGAAGACGTGATGAACTATGTACTAAGTGAATACAAGTTGCCACTCGTTCGGTGGCATGATCGAGAAGTATTGGACCTTGAGTCAATCGAAGATATTTTGGTGTTCATTGAGCATAAGTTAGCAGAGAAGAGGAAGAGTGAAGGCGTTCATCAAATTCTTAAAATCGATGACAAAAAGCCCCAGTCATAAACAATAAGATACGCTAGGCACCCATTGTTAATCGCGGAATAAATTCCGCTCCCACAGGGTTGAGAGCGACTACCAATACTTTTGGCTTGGGTAGGAACGATTTTTTAATCGCGAATCGATCTGCTCTCAATTCACTAATCCAAAAAATGATTTTCACTTCCACTTGAAACCAACAATATCAAACGTAAAGCGACAGGAAACCACACCCTAGCGCTTCCGTAAGTGGTTCAATATTCACTTAACACCACGGCCGCCAATTTCATTACCGTTTTATCTCACTACATACGGGTAATCTTTGTGTATTAAATCCTATTTGAGCCTTCTCAAAATTTTCTCTAGCCGTTGTTCAAAGCGGTGGTTATGATATACCCGCAATTAAATCAGTAAGTTGGTATCTATAATGCGCATCTCTACCCTGTTATCACTAAGAACATTTCGTTTAACCACCCTGGGGTTAGTTACTAGCTTGGTTTGGGGATGCGCTAATACCCCTCCAGCGACCCCATTGGTTTACAAAAGTGAACCTGTCAACACCACATCCCAAAGAGAAGAAGCTCTATTTTTCAACAATTTAACACCCGAACAAATCAAATTCTACATGGACCCTGAGCATATTGACGCCCTACATACCTGCATAGATTACATTTGGGGAAATGAAGCTGATGGCATTCAGGTTAACCTGAATAAAGCTTATAAAGCGTGCGAGAAACCAGCTCATCTCGGTGACCCACTGGCACAGGTGTTGATGGGAGTCGTTATCGAAAATGATCTAGATATCCGTAACGAAGATGCCACTGTATGGTTTGAGCGCGCAGCGTCACAAGGTAACATCTTGGGCAAGCGTATGTGGCTTAAATCTTACATAACGAATGGCGGCAACAACAAAGAAAAGGTTTTCCAAACAGTAGAAGAATTAGGTAGCGCAGGGGAAGTTGATGCTAACTATATTATCGGTATGTTCTATGAAGCAGGCTTATATACCGAGCGCAATCTAGAGAAAGCTTTTGAACACTATCATCGATCTGCCGAGAACGATAATCCCGAAGCTCAATATGCGCTAGCAAGGCTGTATCGGAGTAACGCTTATACGAAGCAAGATGATGTTAAAGCGTTCCACTGGACTTTGCTGGCAGCAACACAAGGTTTACCTGATGCACAAGCCATGGTCGGCTACATGTATCAAAATGCAATAGGTACCGAGAAAGATCACAAATCAGGGCTGACTTGGATCAAAAAAGCCATTGCACAAGAGTCTTTGGCAGGGTACGCCCACCTTGGAATGGCCTACTTACATGGTTGGGGGGTCCCAACAAATCCAAACAAAGCTATCCACTACTTGGAAATGGCCGCGAAACAGGGTTATGTACCTGCTAAAGTCATTTTAAAAAGTATGGCTCTTGAGACAAGTGATCCATCTAAGTCAACATTCGATTACTTAGAACAAGAAGCAGAATCAGGCAACTTTGAGGCGCAGTATCAGCTCGGTTTATATTTCAGAGAAGGAACCTTTGTCCAGCAAGATAATCAGCAAGCCTTTCATTGGTTTTTAAAAGCCGCCAAGCAAGGGCATGCCAAAGCACAGACCAATATTGGTTACCTTTTTTATAATGGACTGGGAGTTCAGCAGGATTACCAACTAGCACATGAATGGTTTTTAAAAGCCGCCAAGCAAGGACACGCCAGAGCACAGACTAATATTGGTTACCTCTATAAAGAAGGATTAGGAGTTAAACGCGACTATCAGCTCGCGCTTGAATGGTACTTAAAAGCCGCAGAACAAGGATATGTCAGAGCCCAAAACAACATTGGTTACCTTTATGATAAGGGACTGGGAGTTCAGCAGGATTACCAACTAGCACGTAAATGGTATTTAAAAGCTGCTAAACAAGGGGATACGATTGCCCAAACCAATATTGGTTACCTCCATGAAGAAGGATTAGGAGTTAAAAGCGACTATCTGCTCGCGCTTGAATGGTATTTAAAAGCAGCAGAACAAGGACATGCCGCAGCACAGACCAATATTGGTTACCTCTATGAAGAAGGATTAGGGGTTAAACGCGACTATCAGCTCGCGCTTGAATGGTACTTAAAAGCCGCAGAACAAGGTTATGCCAGAGCTCAAACCAATATTGGTTACCTCTATGAAGTTGGAACAGGAGTAAAGCGCGACTATCAACTCGCACTTGAATGGTATTTAAAAGCCGCCAAGCAAGGATATGCCAGAGCCCAAAACAACATTGGTTACCTTTATGATAAGGGACTGGGAGTTCAGCAGGATTACCAGCTAGCACGTGAATGGTATTTAAAAGCTGCCAAGCAAGGGCATGCCACAGCACAGACCAATATTGGTTATCTTTATCACAATGGACTAGGTGTTAAGCGCGATGAGCAGCTCGCTCTGCAGTGGTACCAAAAAGCCGCAGAACAAGGAGACAGCCGCGCAGCCAAAGCGATAAAAGCTTTAAACGCCCAGTGATGAGAGTTCGCCAGCAACATCCTGTACTTACGCTTCTTAAAATGCCACCAAAGCTGGCAAGCCTAATTAGGGCACTGCTTTAATTAAAAAGCAGTGCCAATCATGAAAAATCACATCAACTCATCACCACAGCCGCCACTTCTTTTGCGGTGCGACATTGTATGAGCTTACGCGCTAGCACTTTACGCGAAAAAGCTTGGCTAAGGGCTGCGGCTATCTCTTTTAAATGAGAAGGTTTTAGTCCGAGTAAGAGCAAGGCGCTTTCTTCATTAAAGCTAGCCAACTGCTGCCCGGTTACCTGCTCGTAAGCGGCTATGATGGTCGCTAGCTCCGAGGTTGTGTTAATGGCTTTGGGTTGGACCACACTTGGTTGGGCCACACTTGGCTGGGCGACAGTTGGCTTAACCACATTCTGCTTAGTCAAATTCGCTACCTTAAGCTGCGCGGGTTTGGGTTGCCCCATGGCGCTGACCAATAGCTCTCGGGCTTGAATGCGATCAAACTTACCGTTTCTTGATAAGGGAAGCTGTTCAAGCTCAAGCAGCTGTGACGGTACATGCGAGTTGGGTAGGCATTGCTGAGCAAACTCACGTATCTCGGCGGCACTGGCGGATTGGCCCTCGGCCAAGGTGTAAATGGCCCCAAGGGCGATATCGCCATTGCGCTCGGTATAGTCCACGATCAAGACTTGCTCTATCAAAGGACACAGGTTGAGTTCTTTTTCCACATCCGGCAGCGACACGCGCACGCCCCTGACCTTGACATAACCGTTTACCCGACCAGCAAAAATGATGTTGCCATCTTCACGGTAGTAGCCCAAATCCCCAGTTCTAAAGACTCTGACCGGATTGCCTTGGTCATCCATTATGGTGACAAAATCCGTTTGGGTAAGCTCGCCATCGGCCAAATAACCCGATGCCAAGTTCACCCCAGCCGTCATGATCCGACCGACCACGCCTTGCGGCACATGCTTACCTAGGCCGTCCATAATGTAATATTGATTGGCGGGAAATGGCTTGCCGTAAGGGATCACGGTTTTGTCTTGGTCGGTGATAAAGTGCCAAATACTCCAAATCGTGGTTTCCGTTGGGCCACCAATGGAGACCAGCGTGATGTCTTGCGGCAACGCTCTAAGCTCGTCGATGGTTTTAGGCTTAACATAATCGCCGCCCTGACACACCAATCGCAGGGATTTCAGCTTTTCCCCTTGCATACAGGCCAGTAGCATTTCCATTAAGGCCGGCACCGATTGCCAAATGGTGATGCCGTGCTGCTCCACCAACTGATTCCATCGGATCGCATCTTTTTCTTCGCCCGCGGCCGGTAAGACCAAGGTTGCCCCCGAGGAAAATGCAGCAAAAATGTCGAACACCGAAAGGTCGTGATGAAATGGCGTAACGCACATCAACACGTCGTCAGACGTTATCTGCCACGCCTTGCAGGTTTCGCCAATCACATTCGAAGTGGCGCGACTGTTGACCACTACGCATTTAGGCTTGCCCGTGGTGCCCGAGGTATAAAGGTAATAAGCGCCCTGCTCACTTTGGCTTAGTTCAATCAAGGCTTGCTGCGAAAGCGGTTCATAAGTTGATGTAACGCTTTGCAGCAGCGAATCATAAGTGACGGCGTTGGCCCGCGTGGACGGCGCTAAGGTCACCACTAAGTTGGCATTACAATTACTGAGTAAGTAATCCAAACGTCCTTCGGGTGACGACGCATCAATCGGTACCCAGATAATGCCAGACAGGGAACACGCTAGGGCCATCACCAAATGCTCTGGGCTTTTTGGTAAGCAAATCGCCAGCACATCGCCTTGCCCTAAGCCTAAATGGGCCAAGTGTTGCATCACTTTATGCACATCGGCGCCAAAGTCTTGATAGCTGATCTGGCGCTCGCCACAAATTATCGCGATGTCAGCGCTGGCATTTGCGCCTAGGTTATCCGCTATCTTGGCTAAAAACTGCGAGCATGCAAATTCGTTGCTATCACGGTTTAGCTTATAGTGATCAAGGTTCAGCACCTGATGGGAAGCGATCGCAAAACTTTGGGTGTCACATAAGGCTTGGATATGGCGTTCAATGGCACCAAGGATCGCCACCACCACCTTCTGCTCTAACGCCTCAACGGCGTAGTCAAAGCTTAATACTAGGTTCTTGTGCTCATCGAAATTGAGCCGGATATCTAAGGCAACCTGAGGAGTTTGGGTGATGCCATCAAAGAAGACTAAGTCGTCTTGGGCCGATAAGGTATGCCAAGCTAGGCCATTGGTCAGCACAACGGGTAACGCCAGTGCGCTTGAGCGCGAATTAATCAGCTGGCGGTTGATATCTATGCCAGAAAAATCAAGGTGTTCTAGCGCTTCTAACATGTCATTTTGCATGCCTTGCGCGCGCTCTAATAAACTACCTTCATTCTTGCGGTATTCCAACATCACAAAGGTCGAATCGTTACCTAACGGGCGATCACTTTGTGGAATGGCAACGGGAAAGCCAACTCGCATCTCTTGTTCTGAGGTCCAATAAGACATGCCTTCAAGGATCAACGCCGATAGCGTCGAGTTTAAAAACAAGCTATGGGTAGCCCCCACCATGGTCAGTTGGGTTAATCGCGACTTATCAATCACGATACTTTCACGCTGATAGCGCGACCCTGTGATCTGATCAAGGCGCTGCTTCCACGGCAGCGCTGGCGGCGCGCACTCTGGGTTCAGCTTATCGAGCCAATAGGCTTCATCAGCTTGGCGTTTGGCACTATCAGGTGTTGTCGCGGGAGGATGAGTTTGACCATTGGCAAAGCCTGTTGTTAATCCATGGCCTTGATTAGCTTCCTTTTGCAGTAGCTCGGATAAGATCAGCGAATGAGTGCGGCCATCAACAATCAACGCATCAAAGCTGGTAAATACTAAGGTTTGATAAGCTAAATCCGATGCGGGCAGTTGGATCACCGTCACCGACCAAGGCGATTTAGACAGCTCATGTTTAGCATGGTTACTGGCTTGGCGGATCGCGTCCACCTGTTGCAACGCGGCGTCAATCGCTAAGTGCTGTAGGTCATGGCACTGATAATTCAGCACAGGCTCTGCCGATACATATTGCACTAATCTAACGTCATCGATATGGGTGCGCAGGGCGGGGTATTTGGCCACCAAATGTCGCAGTCGCGTTTCCACCACAACAGGGTCGATTTGGCCGCGATATTCTCTAAATTCATGCATCGCACAGCCGCCCATCGGGATATGGGTCGAGCGACCCAGTAAATATGATTTTTGCAGCTCGGTGAGTGGCTTAGGCTCCGAACTCGGTAATGGCAAAGCAGGACACGCAAAGCCAAGCTGAGCCAAGGTGTGCTCTAAGGTGTGATGTATGCTTTGCGGATCGCCAGCCAAGGCTTGCACCATGGCGATAAACTTGTTGAACAAGGTATCGACAAAGCCGTCTGGAAACACATCCATACGGACATCCCAGTTAACGAAAATACCGTCATAAGCCGGGGCAATCTGCGCATCTAAGGTGACCTGCGCACTTTGCGAAATCACCCAGTTCATCTTGCCAAATGCCTGCGTCACCTCATCAGCAAACAAGTTATCGCCAGCTATGTCCATGCCCGAAGTAAAGACGATGGGCGATGCCTGCACCGTGCCGTGCAACCGCGATAGATCGCGCATCACCGATACGCCAGAATAACTTTCGTGATTAAGCAATTGATTTAATTGATTAGCGGTGCGTCGACACAGCTGTAAGGTCGATTCCTGGGCGCGTAAACTGGCACTGTAAATCAACAAATTGGAAAAATCGCCTATGGTCGAATCCACATCTTGGGTATAAAAGCCGCGATGAAAGGTCGGCACATTCAAACGAAAGCTGGGCTTATCACACGCACTGCCTACGGCTTGGGAAAACAAGGCCAAAAATAACTGGGTTAAGGTAAGGTGATGCTGCTTGGCTAGCCCTTCAATGGCGGCTCTTTCTGTCGATGTAAATAAATGAGTAAAGCGCTGACTATGGCCATGCTGGCGGTCTATGCTCTCACTCACATAAGGCAAGCTAGGGGCATCGGCCACCTTAGCTAATTGCCCTTGCCACCAAGCTTTATCCGCTTTCCTTTTCGCAATCAGGTAGCTGTCTGCTGCCTGCTGGTCTAAATAGTCAAAAAAGGAAACCCCTTGTGGTGCTTCACAGTTTGTCGCAGGCTCATGATAGAAACGCGCCAAATCGGCGACTAAGATGCGAAAGCTCTGCGCATCAACGGCCATCATATCCACATCGATATGCAAGCGACATTGGCCATTGGCATGGCGCGTCAGGCTGATTTGCGCCCCTTGTCCTTGGCTCAAATCCAATTGCTGATCGGTCATGGCTACGCGCTTATTGTTCAAAAAAGCACGCGTGTCTTCTGGCGAGAGATGCTCAATATCATCGACCGTGAGTTGATGAATAGAGGACAAAGGCGCGATGGTTTGCTGACCTTCTGGCGTTATCTGCATACGCAACATAGGATGCTGGGTAAACAGCTTAGTAACGGCCTGTGCCAACCTAGCTTGATCTAGATGCTCACCGTCAAACTCGGCATAAATATGGGCCGCTACCCCACCCATGGATTGACCTGATTGTCTGCCAACTAGGTAAGCAGCTTGTACAGTCGTCAACTCTCTCATCTTTCTTTCCACACTCTTTAATCCATTAAATGCGCCACAAGGCTAAATTGGGCACAGCCAATACTCGGTTATCAATTGCAATGAATATTAACAATAACCATTATCATTTTCATGTTGTATTTACCATCAGGGGGGATTTGGGAGGCAATTTTGTGGAGGAAAAATCCAGTAGGAGCCCCGGTCATGGGGCGATTTGGTCTTTCTATCTTGTGGGAGCCCCAGTCATTGGGCGATTTGGTCTTTCAATTAATCGCTGCATTACTGCAGCTCCCACAAAACTGCAGCCCCTACAAACTACAGCTCCCACAAAACTGCAGCTCCTACCAAACTGCTGCTAATGATCAAGGGTTGCGCCGCCATCCACACGAAGGTCGTGCATGGTAATGTGGTTAGCAGCATCGGACATGAGGAACAAGATGGTTTGGGCGATGTCCTTGGGCTCGGCGATCTTATTCAAGGGAATACCCAAACGAAACTGTTTGGCATCACCGGCGATCACCTGAGCTTCACCGTAGTTTTCATGCCAAAGCTGCAACTGCATTTCGGTTCGAGTTGAGCCAGGGCTAACAATATTACAACGGATCCCCAATGGCGCGAGTTCAATGCCAATGGATTTCACCAACATGTGCAGCGCCGCTTTCGATGCTGCATAAGCCCCCATATTGGCTCTGGGGGTATTGGCGGCATTTGAGCCTACTATGACCATGCTGCCCTTGCCCCGCTGCTTCATGCCCTTGGCCACTCCTTGCATTGCAGCCAGTACGCCAAATGAATTCACCATAAAGGTTTGCTCTATTTGCTGATGAGGCATATCGCAAAGCGCACCTAAATGCAGAATGCCAGCACAGCTCACCAGATGATCAAACTCGCCATACTCAGCTGCCCAGCGTTGAATACTTAATATCACTTGATCGGGTTGGGACAGATCCAGCTTGGCTACGCGTAACTGGCCTGAATAACGGCTGGCCAGCGCACGGGATTGGCTCGCTAACAATCGATCATCAATATCCGTTGCCAGCACCTTAGCGCCAGCGTCGAGTAAATGTGCCAAAGTACTCAACCCTATCCCCTTGGCAGCCCCTGTCAGCAAAACATGCTGCCCAGTTAAAAATCCATCCATGAAAAAATATAACCATATGAAATATAATAAATAAAAGCCTTGATTCGCATGTTTTAAACGCCTAACAGCAACCGATAACAAGGCACCAATTAAAAAATTAATGCTTAATAACAATTATTATCATTAGCATTTAATTGTCGATAAATGTAATCTTACAGCCCAAAATAAGCAAGCCGATGAAAAAATGCACAACCAAAGCCGATTTGGGTCATCGCAGACCTAGGTGCATCGTCATCACCATCTATATATCAAGAGGGATCTGTTATGAAACGTGAAGTGATAGGTTATTCAAAGATGGAAAGTGAACTGTTAGACAACGAGCTCGTGTCTTCTCCGTTTTTTTTCGCTTCTCCTAACAACACCATGCTGGGCAAGGGTGTACTAGATGAAATCCACCAGCCCATCGCGTTTTCAGCATTAGCCGATAAAGCCAACGCAATGTTACAAGCCGCGAAAAAATCCGAATCTGATAATCCGGTTCTGTTTGGCATGGTGCCATTTAACGAAAAAAACCCGACCAAGTTTATTATTCCCGAGCAGCTGTTTGTTTCCAGTAGCACCCGCGCCCTGCGGCCCAATTCGCTTGCAACGGCCCAAGCGCGCATAGTTTCTTCGCCCAACGGCAATCACTATAAGCAAGGGGTATCAAACCTGCTGGACATGTTTGCCAGCAAGGAGCTTTCTAAGGTGGTGCTGTCTCGCGCTGTCGAGGTTGCTACCGACACAGATATCCAACAGCCAGCCCTATTACGCAACCTATTATCCATCAATGCAAAGGGCTATACCTTTGCTGCAAGTATCGGTGCAGAGCACAAACTAATGGGGGCGAGTCCTGAGCTATTGGTAGCCAAAAAAGGCAGCCATCTCATTTCAAATCCCTTGGCCGGCTCGCGCCCTCGCTCCGAGTCTGACGAACAAAATAGCGACTCGATCAACTCACTACTCAACACCAACAAAGATCTGTATGAACACGGCTTAGTAGTGGAAGAAGTCGAGCGCGTGATGAGCAAATACTGTCACAACCTATACACGCCTATGGTGCCTTCGGTGATCGAAACCAAAACCATGCTGCACCTTTCGACCGTACTGGAAGGACAAGTGAATGACCCGGCAACCAATGTGTTAAAGGTCGCCGCCGAGTTACACCCCACCCCAGCCGTTTGTGGTTACCCAAGAGAGAAAGCCTACGACGCCATCAGCAAGCTAGAGCTATTTGATCGCGGCTACTTTACCGGCATGGTGGGCTGGTGTGATTCAAGAGGTAATGGTGAATGGGTGGTGACGATCCGCTGCGCCGAGGTCCAAAAACGCCAAATGAAGGTGTTCGCCGGTGCTGGCATAGTCAATGAATCTCACCCTCAAAGCGAATTGGATGAAACCGGTGCTAAAATGAATACCATACTGACCGCCGCTGGCATCCAACTACAAGATTTGCTAACGGCTTAGGTGGCACTGGTGGCAAGTAATTCTGATTTTACCCCATGGCCAGCCGCGCTGGCCGAACAATATCGCAGCCTAGGATATTGGCAAGACCAAACCCTGTTTGATCATTTACAACAAGCGGTTAGCCAGTTTGACAGCGCCACCGCCATTATTTGTGGTGAGCGCCAATTTAGCTATCAACAAATGGCTGAGCGCATATCGCAACTGGCGGCGGGTTTTGTCTCCTTGGGGCTCACCAAGGGCGACAACGTGGTGCTACAAATGACCAATGTGGCCGAGTTCTATTTTTGCTACTTTGCGCTGCTGCAAAAAGGCATTCGCCCCGTGCTCGCCTTGCCCGCCCATCGCTTGTCTGACATTGCTTATTTTTGCCAACACGCCAAGGCAAAAGCCTACATAATTGATGGCGAGCAATCGGGCTTTGACTATCAAGCCTTAGCCAAACAAGTGCTGGCGCAAACCAACACGCTGCAGCACCTAGTGGTGCGCTGCGCGCGCGAGCATCTGCAAGACGCACGATTCACCGCCCTCGCCGATCTCTACCAACAGCCCGACACACAGCAAACCGCAACCGCAGCTGAGTTGGCGTTTTTTCAATTATCGGGCGGCACCACGGGCACTCCTAAGCTGATCCCCCGCACCCATAACGACTATGCCTACAGCGTAATTGGCAGCAATGAGATCTGCGAGTTTAACCAACACACATGCTATCTGTGCGCCTTGCCAGCGGCCCATAACTTTCCGTTAAGCTCACCGGGCGCGTTAGGCGTGTTCTTTGCTGGCGGTACTGTGGTACTGACCCAAGATCCCACGCCAAAATCCGCGTTCAAGCTGATTGAAGCCCATCAAGTCACCGTCTCTGGCCTAGTGCCCCCCTTGGCATTACTCTGGATGGAACACGCGCCTTCAACCCAGCATGATCTTAGTAGCCTAACCTTGCTTCAAGTTGGCGGGGCAAAACTCAGTGAAACGGCCGCGAAAGCCCTGCCAACTAAGCTGGGCTGCCAGCTACAACAAGTGTTTGGCATGGCTGAAGGGCTAGTTAACTACACCCGACTGGATGATCCCATCGAGGTTATCATTGCCACCCAAGGCAGGCCGATTTCAACTCACGACCAAGTCAAGGTAGTCGATGAGGACGGACACCCAGTGGCGGAGGGTGAAGAAGGCTTTTTGCTGACCCAAGGCCCCTACACCATCCGCGGCTATTTCCAAGCCCCCGAGCACAATCAGCGCGCGTTTGATCAACAAGGCTTTTATCGCACCGGTGATATCGTCAAACTCACCACAGACGGCAATATTATCGTCACGGGACGAGATAAAGATCAGATCAACCGCGGCGGCGAAAAGATAGCGGCAGAAGAAGTCGAAAACCAACTGCTACGCCATGAAGGCGTCCATGACGCGGCATTAATCGCAATCCCAGATAGCTACCTAGGCGAACGCAGCTGCGCGGTAATAGTCAAACTCGCAGGCGCTGAAGTTAACCCGATAAAACTCAAATACTTCCTGCGTGATAGCGGCCTTGCCGATTACAAAATCCCAGATCTAATCAAGTTTGTCGACGCCCTACCAAAAACCTCGGTCGGAAAGATAAATAAGAAGCTGCTGAGAGAGGAGTATGCACAGCTTTGAGCCCGCCTTGCGGTATGCAATATCTGTGAGGAACGCAGTTAATCCCTTAATCATGGATAAGGGTTTAACTGCCGCTTTGCTACAAGAGCTATTCGTCGGCAGTGTAGTGCCGCCAGTTAAAGTAGGCTTCATCTGCCATACTCAACATGGCTAAATCTTCTTTTGTATCACCGTAGGCATAGATTTTTTCGTACTGCTCTAGTTCAAACTTAGAATGGATCAATTTCGGCTTATTTTCACAACTGCAGTCACCATTGACATAACGTCCAGAAAACCGACCACGGTCAACTTCAAGCTCACTACAAACGAGGGAAAACCCATTTTTAGTACACCAAGGTTTTAAATACACATCGAGTGATGCAGACACGATAACAATTTGATCGCCATTCTTTTTATGCCAATTCAGCTTTTTTATAGCCACTTCTCTAAGGTATTTCGGCACAATATCCTCAGCATATTTCTCCCCAGCAGCTACGATCTCATCAACATTCCGGCCAAAGAAGGCCACAAAGCTAGCAATGGTTCTCATTCTAGGGGCCGGTATAACACCCAGTTTATAAAGGATAAAAAAGGGTAGCAGCACTATTTTTCCCAGTAGTGCCCTTCGCTTTGTTCCAGATAAGTGCAGAAACTTGGTGTACATATCTGCATTCGTGATCGTTCCATCGAAATCAAACAGTGCAATATTCAACGTTCGCCTCCCTAATGACAAACCGCAGTTCTGGTAAATGTACAACCTCACCACCGAACCATATTTAGACTATATAAAGTCTACAGTTTGACTTATTAACATACTACCTATAGGATAATAAGGATAACTAGGATGACCAGCTAGTGATAAACCAATTAAATGCACGGTGATATGACAGAATTGGATCCGAGCAACTGGAGGACACGCGAGATGCGTATAGAAACAATAAGTTATTTGAAAAAAAACGCAGCCAACTTGGCACTTGAAGAACCCATGACAATTACACAAAACGGCAAACCAGCCTATGTGATAGAGTCTTACCAAGAAAGAAAAAAAAGAGATGAAGCAGTCGCACTGCTCAAGCTAATATCTTTCTCAGAAGAAGACGATAAGAACAACCGTGTGATGACAAGTGAAACCTTCAAGGAAAGATTGGCCAAAAAAAGATCTCAACTTGGAGAGAATATTGATGAACCAAGAAGTGCGAATTGAATATACAGAAACGTTTGAACAGCTGACCAACAACTTAATTAGTTTTATGGCTCATCACATGGAAGAAGACAAAGCCATAGAGAAGATACTAGCAACAATTGAACATTTTGAAGACCTTGTCAAAGAGAACCCCCTAGCAGCCCCCTTGTCGCTCACACTATTAGACCTTGGCATAAAAACCCTAAGAGAATATAAATACAATGGATTGCGCATCTTGTACAAAATAAAAGAGCAAGAGATGACAACAATACAATGCAGCGTCATCATCTCACAACGACAAGATATAGAAAGAGTGCTTGTAGACCACTGTATTCTATACAAATAACGAAAGTATAACGTGCTTTAAGAAGTTAGATCCGACTAAGCGGCATAGGCTGGTGCAAATCGCGGCATGACTGCCGCTCCTACTTTTTCAGCATTATCAAAGATTAATACTCTGCATCCATCACTTCGTGACGTTCGGCGTGGTAGGCCTCTTCGTCTTTGCCGCGTTTCCAATATGGAATGGCATACATGTTCTTTCTCGCTAGCTGGTACTCCTCTTTGAGCAATTTACGACAGGCTATCACGCTGGCATTTTCACCGGCAATAAACGCCGATAGGGTTTGCGCGCCTTGTGGCTTAGCTAGGCCGCTGATGGCGTTACTTAACAGGTGTTGACCGCTGTTGGCATCTCGTACTAACCATTGCAGTGTTACGCCTTGAGGATGGGCGATGTCATGTTTATCGGCCATATCATCGATTTCAATAAAGGCATAACCTAGGGTGTCTGCTGGCAAGCTCTCCAGTATCGCGCTGATGGCGGGCACGGCAGTCAGATCGCCGGCGATGATGTGCCAATCAGCCGGTTGGATCAGTGGCTCGGGGCCGGCTGGGCCAACTAAGCCGATTTGCGATCCCGTTTGGGCTTTAAATGCCCAGCCGCCGCCAGGGGCGTCGGTGCCATGAATAACAAAGTCAATATCCAGCTCGTTGACATCGGCGCGGTATTTTCTCACTGTATACGCTCTGGGCACGGGCTTGTGCTCGGGCCAGATGATGGTTTCACCTTCACGGTACGGTAGCTGCAGGATGCCACTTTCACGGTTAGGGAAAAACACCTTAATATGGGTGCCATTTTGATCTTCAGGAAAGCCCTTGAGGTCTTCTCCCGTCACGGTCACGCGCAATAAGTTTTTAGACACCGGCTGCTTTCGAACAAAGTCCAGCAACATGGGATAGGTACGCTCGTTGTTATCGCTCATCATTTTACCTTTTTGAATTTGCTGGTTAAGCCGATACTGGCCCTTGCGAAGTGGTGAGGGTTGCCTCGATGGCCTGCCACCATTCTTGTAACGAAACGGCCTCAATTAATTGCGCAAACGACACATTGGCCCCTTGTTTGTTCCATTTTTCCACCAGTGTCATGGCGCGCATCGAATCTAGCCCCATAAACATTAGGTTTTCGTTTACATCTATATCGTTAGCATCGACGCCTAAGGTATTAGCGACATCGGATTGCAATACATTTAGGCTTAAACCACACCCTTTAGATGCACTTATCTCCGCCACCGCTTGCTCTAAGGTTTTAATGCTACCTGCTCTGCCGGCCACGTAATTTAAGGTGTGAAGATGGTCTTGGCGCGTGAAGTCCGCAATGGCATCACCGATAACAAAGGGCTGCACATCGTACATAAAGGCATCTAATGCGGTCGACAAAATACCTATGTGGCCGTAAATCCCCGAAATAATCAGTTGGGTTTTGTTATTTTCGCGCATGTATTCAAGTAGCGGGGTTTTCTTAAACGCGCTGTAGCGCCATTTTACAAATTCTATGTCGTCTTGCTCTGGCGCCAATGAGGCCACCACGGGCGTATGATCGCCATTTAACCCCGGCCCCCAAAAATCCGTTAATAAGGCTCTGTCTTTCGGGTCTTGGTTGGCGGGTTGAGCGGTATACACCACGGGTATCCCCGCCGCTTTGGCTTGTTTTTTAAGCGCCTGAATATTGGTTAAAATATCCGCCATCGGGGCGGCATTCACTTCATAATATCCAACAAAATACTCCTGCATATCGTGGATCAGCAGCACGGCTTTGCTTGGGTCGATTTGCCAATGGGTTCTGTTAGTTGGAAACTCGGTGTGCGTTGGCAAGTCGTAACTTGCTATTTTTGGTATCGCCATTAATTTTTGTCCTTCACACTTTTATCAGCGCTGAATCTGGCAGCAGGCTCGATAAATCAAATCGCTTGGTCATGTTTATGCGCTGTGGCTGGATTCAGGAATGCTCAGCCCATGTTCACTGCGCCAGTGTTTAATTTGTTGGTTGATGTACCAATCTATGATGTCGGTAAATAGGCGCTCGACGTACTCGGCCGACAGACCGGCTTGTTCGGCCCATTTTTTTCTGTCTTGCAACATCACTACCACACGTTCGGGCGCGGGGATGCTTTGCTCATCGGGCTTAAATTGGGCGGCGGCTTTTACATATCCCATACGTTTGGCGAGAATTTGCACTATCTCTTTATCTAGGGAATCTATCCCGATGCGAATATCGTTCAGGCTTTCGCAAGCTTCTGGCTGTTTTAAAGACGACACATTTTTTCCTTTATTGTTATTCCCTACTGCTATACCCCACTAATTGGTAGCGGATATATTCGTTCAACAAATTCTAAATAGCGGCACTCATCCAAGGGCTTCCATCTGGGCCCGGTACACGCTTTTTATCTATTTTGCCCACCGCTGTTTTCGGCAAGCTAGGCACTAGATGTAGCTCATCGGGTAGCTTGAATGCGGCCAATCCTTGCTGCTTAAGAAAGCTGCGCAAGTCTTGCAAGGTGGGCGCGAGGCCTCTTTTAACTAAGGCAACGCCAATTTTTTCTCCTAAATGCGGATCGGGCACCGCCACCACGGCTACTTGCGCCACATTGGGGTGCATTAGCAAGTGCTCTTCTAGTTCATCGGTGGCAATGCATTCACCGGCGCGGTTCACCACGTCTTTGATCCGACCTGTGACCACGATATAGCCGTTTGCATCGAGCATGGCGCGATCGCCACTGCGGTAAAAACCATCTTGAGTAAAGGCGCGCTGGTTATGTTCGGGAGCACGGTAGTAACCCCTTAAGGTATAAGGCCCTCGGGTCAATAACTCGCCCTCTTCGCCGAGTGCAGCGGGCTGCCCCTCGCCATTGACGATAAGCACTTCATCCCACTCGCTAACTGGGCGGCCTTGCTTGGTGGCGATCAGTTGTTCGTCATCGTTTAAACGGGTGCAAGCAATCAAACCTTCTGCCATACCAAAGACTTGCTGCAAGGCGCCGGGAAAGGCTTGCTGCACTTTTAAAGCATCGCTGTAGGCGAGCTTAGAGCCACCCACTTGCATGACTCTTAAGCTAACGGTATCGGCACTTTCCCATTCCTTGGCCGCGGTCCACAGCTGCGCCAATGCGGGCACCAACGCGGTCGCGGTCACCTGATGTTGTTCGATCGCCGCAAAGCAATAGTCAGGGCTAGGGTTAGCCGTGAAAATCACCTTGCCACCCACATGCAGCGCCCCCAATAAACCGGGGCAGCCTAAGGTAAAATTGTGCGCAGCGGGCAGCACCGCCAGATAAACTTCGTCACGGGTAAATTCACTGGCAGCGGCGCAGCTTGCAATGTTAAAGCGATAGTCGTTGTGGGTTCTTGGGATCAGCTTAGGCAAACCAGTAGTGCCACCTGACACTAAAAATAACGCAGGGTGGTCGGGATCCGGTGTAGCAGGAGCAAACTGGCTTTCATCGCCTTGAGGTAAACCGGCATATTGACCCGCCTCGCCGGCGATATAAAGATGGCTTAATTGCTGCGCAAACTCGCAGCTTAAAGCATCGGCGATCTGCAGGGCTTTGCCATCATTATCTAAGTTAGCGCCAAAGTAGGCTTTCGCGCCGGCCAACTTAACAAAGTGACTAATTTCAGCAATACCGTGAGCCGGTAATGCCAGCACAGGTACTAAGCCCGCACGTTGTAAGGCAAAAAAGACCTTGGCGAAGGTTAGGCTGTTGCTGATTTGAAACACCACCCTGTCCCCCGCTACCAATCCAGCCTGCTGTAATCCAGCTGCTATTTCATCGGCTGCAAGCAATAAGGCTTGGTAGCTAAGATCACCTGTCGCATCTGCCACCGCCGTTTTGGTCGGATGGCGCTCAGCACCTTCTGTTAATATTCCCCACAGCGGCGTATTAAGCCAAATATTAGCTTCGCTAAATTTGTTTGCTTGATGCGCAGGCTGAGTTACAAAGCCTTCTAACAAGCTAGCTTGGTCGGTATTTTCCTTCAGCACAATGTCCCTCTTGATCCTAATAGTCTTTGTCGCGCGCAATAGAAGAAAGCCTTTCCTTGCTGCCTTTAGCGGTCGGGTTTATCTCCAACAACACAAATAGCAATGATAATCATTTGGATTACACAATCAAGTAATGATATTGTGTAGGGCAAATTTACCGTCACTATTGGAAGTTTTTGCTTCCGAACAACAAGGAAATGATTTTGTCAAAGCAAGCAGCGAATATTGATTTGTTAGCCGTGATCAGCCAGCTACTCAATGTGCCTAGCGAATCGGTTACCCCCGACATGAACCTGATTGAACTCGGCTTAGACTCCATCAGCATGATGCGGCTAACCGGCCAACTGAGAAATGCGGGGTTAGATATTAACTTTGCTCAGCTGATGGCGAACCCAACACTCGCCTCATGGCAAGCTATCATCGCATCAACTGAAGCAGGCTAACCATTAACTTGGTCTATTTGTTTCGCTGATGGCTGAGCCCACATTAGCGGCATAACAAGCTATCATCGCAACCAATGAAGTACCCGCATAACGCCTCATCTTCTATCTCAAGCAGCCTTTAGGGCTGCTTTTTTATTAGCCAAAAAAACGCCCTGCTCAAGGCAAGGCGCTAAGGTCTAGCAGATTAGAAGTACAGCTCTACCGAGCCACCGAATAGGCGCGGTTGCTGCTTCGTCAACACGCCACGGAAGTTGTAGATATCATCATCTGAATCAAACAAATTGGTTGCAAACAAGGCTAAACGACCGTGATCAAATACATAAGCTAGCTGAGCATCGGCCACCCAGTAAGCATCGATTTTTTCGTTCGGGGTGTTTTCAATATCGGTGAAGTAACCGCCTGTGTATCTTGCGTTACCACTGAGCTCAAATCCTTCTGATAGGGTGTATAACGCACCGATGTTAGCCGTGAGAGAAGGCGCTCGAGGCAACTCGTTTGACTCACCCGTGGGTGCCTTGAAGTGGGTTTTCAACAAGCCCACGCCGGCAGATAGCTCTAAATCGTCGGTTGCAAACCAGCGGCTGCCAAGCTCTGCACCATAAGTGTAAGCTCCGTCTACGTTATCAACGCGCACATCACCGTTGGTGGAAGTTTGTAGCACCTGGTAGTCGTCAAAATCGTTATAGAACACGTTAGACGTTAGCTCTAGCACGTTATCTAACACGCTGTGGCGAGTAAACAGTTCGTAGTTCCACACGTATTCGTTGTCATACTCATAGGGCGTAAAACCAGCAAAGTTAATGCCGTTAAAGCCTAAACCAGCGCCGCCCGAGCTAAAGCCTTTGGCTGCACGAATACCTATGGTTTGGTTTCGTTGTGGTTTGTAAGCAAACTCCAGCTTTGGCAAAAATACCGTTGAAGATTTATCGTAATCTAGGCCATAAAAACGCGAGTCGATAAAGCGTTTTTTGTTTTCATGCTCTAGTCGGCCCGCCGCCACGACGTCCACTGTCTCGGTAATGGCATAAGTGACTTCAGCAAAGGCCGACACGGTTTCGTTTTTACCTTTCATTGGGGTGGATGAGCCTAGCTCTTCGTAAGCCTCATCATCGTCCGACTTAAAGTAGCGCGCCCCCACTAGGCCTGATAGATCGCCGTTTGTCGAGTGATAGCGAAGTAATGGCTCTACTTGAAATTGCTTGCTGTCTGAGCTGATGTCTTGCTTACCGCGAGGTGCTGCTGGGTTGGAGTAGCGATTGTACGAAAGATCGGAATAAATCAGGTTATTCTCAAAGGTTAACGTATCAGATATCTGGTACGTGATATCCCAAATACCACTGGTGGACTTAGTTTTATAAATGGCGCGCATGTCTGCGCCTTGCTCCGTTTCGGATTGCGGTCCGCGCGTATCCATATGAGCAATGGTTAAGGTTGTTTTAAAGCCTACAAGGCCAGCAGGTTCAAACAAGAATTTACCCCGAGCCGTGGTCATCTCAATGCGATTAGGATCGCCGATTGGCTCGTAAGTGATTAAATTAGCGTAGCTGTCGCGTTTTTGCTGATCAACACTCAATCGAAAGGCCAGTTGATCTTCAACAATCGGCGTTGAAATGACCGCAGCGGTTTGAGAAAAATCTTGTTGGCCTAATACGGCCCTTGCCTTAGTTTCAAATTCATAAGTGGGATCGTTAGATCTTAATACAATGGCACCCGCCGATGCGTTTCTACCTTGCACATAACTTTGTGGGCCAAGGTAAATTTCGGCTTGCTGCATGTCCCATAACGAAAGTGGACCAAAAGCCGCTTCGGAATAACCTAACGAGCGTCCATCAACAGACAGGTTTAGCCTTGGCATTGAACCACCAAACGCCGCTAAGCCGCCAATAGAAGGGCCTGACCCATCGACACCACGAACCGAGGGTAAATTGTTACCAACCCCAGAGTCGACAATATTAGGGGTTAACTGAATCAAATCATCAATTTCGGTCGCACCGGGTGTGGTGGCTATCCGGTCTTCATCAAACACCTGCACACTCGAGCCAGTGTCATATATCGAGCGCTCTACCTTCTCACCGAATACCGTAATCACTTCCGCTTTTTCTGTTTTTTGCTCCTTGCCTTCCGTGTCTGCAAGCGCTTGACCGCTAACACAAAGACCCATGATTACCGCGGATAAGGTGCGCAGCTTGAATCGGCTATTTGCTAGCTCATTCGCTGGCGCAGGGCGTAATGCCGTCATTTAAAATTCTCCTTCATTGAGCATTAACTTTAGGTGCGTTCATGTACCGCAATGCATGAGAAAGTGGGAAGTATTCAATTTCAGTCGCGCTGGCATTCGCCGCAACAACGGGTGTTAGCTGAACGTCCTTTGTTCTCATTGGCTGCGAATTAATACATGAGCCAAGATTCCGACTTAGAAATCGCCATGTTGAGTAAACGCCGAAAACGCACAACAAGTGAGATTGCAAAAGCGCTTAGGTTTTTGTTTCAGTGACCTGACGAATTTCAGGCAGCACTTTATAGATATAACAAACAAATGTAAAGCATTCTCATTTACCTTTGTTTATAATTATTATTTAGTTTTGTCTGTGCTCATCGCACTTCACTATTTGCTTTGGCGGCATTCCTTGAGCAGGCCTCCACAGAATGTGGGCCTGAGTTTAAGTTTGGCTGTTACAATTCGCCGAGCGAGCTCGCCTCCCACAAAAACTTGTGCTTACTAGCCGAGCTCGTCGCTTATAGGGATTGGCTCTGGGGGTTCTGAGAGAGAAAATGCAGCAAGTCGTCCGCATGCCGTTCAACTTCCGCGCGACTAAACAAGCGCTCTTCCGCCTCAACGGTTAATGACATACAAGCCGCCGCCCGGTTGCTGCGAAAGGTGATATTAAAACCGTCTGCCACACCGCCCGCCATCACTTTGCTTGTTGTGTGGCAAGCGTGAAATTCAGCACCCTCAAAAGGAAGGACATTTATGAAAGGAGAAACATGATACTGCCCTGAGGATAACTTATTTTCCACGCGATAGCGGCCATGGCGATAATGGTTTCTGAGTTCACCCACCGCCCTTTTTAGCCACTGCTCGATGGGCTCATCCGGTTGCTGAACCACCAAGAAAGGCATGGTATTGACCATTAACGCGGGCATGTTGGCGCACGGGTTCCCCATACGGTTCATAAATGGCAACCACACGGGCAAAGGCTTATTCGTTACGTCACGACCCCAACTTTGGTATAGATATGCCGCACAAAGCAAGGTCAGTAGATCGCTCCATCCTATCATCAGCTTTTGCGCCATGGCCACCAACCCTTGACCTAGCGTATCGGGGAGCTCTCTGACGACGGCGCAGGTATCGGCTAGTGCGCCCGCTCCATCGCTCAAGGGTAATTCGGTCTGTTCGAGATAGCGCTGCCAATAGGCTTGATCCAAACTAAAACGCTGGCTTTGTGAATAATCTCGGCTTTCTTTTAGGTACACCTCTAAAGGTTTAAAGCTAGGTTGCGGTGTGACTTGGTGTAGCAAGCAGGAATAAAGATGGGCACTGCGCTGCGTTAGTAATTGCATGCTATAGCCATCAACCGCGATATGGTGACTGCGGATATACCAAATGACCGTATGTTCATCAATAAGATATAACTGGGCCCGAGTGATGGCATCTTGGCTTAGATTGATAGGCATGGCAACATCTCGGCGCATCGCGGCTTCTGCACAGGCTATCGGTGCTTGCTGATCTCGCAGATCATTGACCTCAAGCTTTACGGGCTGTTCACTGGCCACCCTTTGTAGTGGGTATGTTTGGTTGGCGACTCGTTTAAACCTAAGGCTTAACACCTGTGCTTCGATTAAAGCTTGGTCAATGGCTTGAATAAGCTTGGCCACATTCATTTCACCCGTTAGTGTTAAACAATGGGCCACCGTTGATAGCCCCTTGTCTGGGTGTTGTAAGTATTCGTCCCAATAGGCTTGTTGTGCCTGAGTAAGAGACTGCCATGTTTGCTGATTCATGCTGCTCTACCTAATGACTTATTTGACCTTGATAAAAATCGTTGCACCATCATGCCCACTAAGTCGGGATGCTCTTGATGTGCACCATGGGTAGCCAAGGGTAGATTGGCCAGATGGCAATTTGTTATTTTTGCTTTCAATGCCACAGCCTCAGCAAGGGAGAAAATAAAATCGCTATCCCCTCTTATTACTAGGGTTGGACACTGGATCTGGGTCACTTGCTGGCCGGGGTAGCCTGAGCCTGTTGAATCAAACCAAGCTTGCTTAACGGCATCAACCAGCTTTGTAAAATGGGGCTGCGGATTCAAGCGCTCATATAAGGCCACGTCATGAGCAAATCGCGTTCGCCAAAAGTCAGCCGTTAGGCTAGCCAATAACTGCATCCCCGGATCGTTCTCATGGTATCGCCACTGGGCGCCAAGGGTGATCAAGTGACTCACCTGATTTGGCTGCTGCGCCGCCAAACGATAACCCACTATGCCTCCATCACTAAACCCAAACACGGCATAGCGGTCAATAGCGAGATGGCGCAACACGGCTTCAACATCTTGCTGGTATCGCTGATAGCTCAGCGGAAAATGGCCCAAAGGCGATTGACCATGGCCACGCAAATCGACATTAATCAGCATAAAATCTTGCCCTAAGCCTTGCTGGATAGGCGTTAACTCATGCATCGAGCCCAGCCCACCGTGAAGCATAAGTAAGGGCTTACCTTCCTTGTTCCCCGCAACTTGGTAGTAAATTTTGCTACCCATCACATCCACATAACCACTATCAATTATCATCATCACACTCTTACTCTGTTGTGGCACGCAGCTCAGCCTAAGTGCCGCCCCATTTGCGGTAACTGGATTAGCCAATGGTTAACCCAATGGTTAACCCATTGGAGAACCGCTTCATCCGGCTAAAACTTAAAATTGATAATGATAACGCTTTTCATTAAACCTTTTAATAAAAATATATTGCCTGTATATTGCCCCCTTCATATACCTCGCAGTTTTACTTTTGAAGTCAATAAAATGAGTCCTATCAAACAATTATTCCTACTCAATGCTGTTTGCATGACCGCCATGATGGCGGTGATCCCAGTGATCGGCCCGATTATTCGAGAGATTGGTCTGATGGAATGGCATGGTGGGTTAGTGGTCGCCATCTCTGGCATCACTTGGCTACTCAGTGCAAAAAAATGGGGCGAAGCCAGTGACAACAAAGGCCGCAAACCCTTACTACTGCTAGCGACATTCGGCTATGGCGTGTCCTTTTTGTTGATGACGATATGGCTGGATATGTCCTTGCAGGGTAGTTTTAATACTCTAGTGATACTGGTCGGCCTGATCTTGGTGCGCGCCTTGGTAGGCTTATTCTTGGCGGCTATCACCCCGATCAGCAACGCCTTAGTGGCCGACATCACCTTGGCCGATCAGCGCCAAGCCGCCATGGCCACGATCGGTGCAGCCAGCGCCATCGGACTGGTGGCTGGCCCCGCTATTGGTGGCGGGTTATCGCAATATTCGTTAACCTTGCCCTTGTATGTGTTGTCTAGTTTGCCCTTGTTAGCTTGGTTGTTGATTAAGCTGCGTTTGCCTGAGACCAAGGCCGCTCAACAAGCACCCGACCAGCCCATTTCCTTTTTTGATCCGCGCCTTCGCTTTGCCGCGCTGGCCATGTTTGCTTGCATGTTTGCCGTGCTCACCGCGCAAATCATTATTGGCTTTTTGGTGCTAGACAGAATCCGCGACACGCCAGAGTCGGCCGCCCAACTTGCGGGCATAGTGCTGGCCATCACGGGGGTCACCTTAGGCATAACGCAAGGCTTAGTGGCACAAATCAAGCACAACCTGTTACTCAAAAGCTTGATGGCTGGCCCTATCGCAGCCAGCGCAGGCTTGCTCACCATCGCCCTCGCCCACTCGGCTGTGGTGCTCATTGTTGGCTATATGTTGCTGGCCATAGGCTTAGCCCTGCTTTTTCCCGCCATCCAAGCCATGGCCGCTAATGCAGTCAACCAAGACGAACAAGGCGCCGCGGCCGGAACCATTTCAGCCATTCAAGGACTTTGCTCTATCTTGGCCCCCCTAGTGGCCACCATCTTGTATCAAGCCCACCCAGGTCTACCTTACTGGACAGCCGCCGTCCTGATGGCAGCCCTGTGGTTAAGTGTGCTAATCCAACAAGCCAAATTCAGTGAAAACAAATAGTCACACCGGGATGGAAACTACTGTGTGTGGGAGCAGCAATAATGCTGCGATAAATTCTCAGTCAAATCGCCCCATTACTGGGGCTCCTACGAGATCATCGCCCCCGGGTAGGAGCGATATTTATATCGCGAATAATTAACAGGTAACACGCTGTTTCGCGGAATGAATCTCACTCCTACCCATATGCAACCAACCATTTAAAATCAACAACTTACTCTACCGTAACACTCTTGGCGAGGTTACGCGGCTGGTCGACA
This sequence comes from Motilimonas eburnea, assembly GCF_021295345.1. Taxonomy (GTDB): domain Bacteria; phylum Pseudomonadota; class Gammaproteobacteria; order Enterobacterales; family CBDFNC01; genus Motilimonas; species Motilimonas eburnea. The sequence continues at coordinate 70,717 of NZ_JAIMJB010000018.1, read as the reverse complement.
TCTGTGCCTTTGATGATGGCGACGTAGTACGACAGCAGTTGCAGCGGGATGGTGTAGACAATGGGCGCGAGAATTTCGTCAACATGAGGCACGCGCAGTAAGGTGATGCCTTCACTTGCCACCAGCTCGGCTTCATCATCGGCAAAAACGTATAGGTGACCGCCGCGGGCACGCACTTCTTCGATGTTGGATTTGAGCTTTTCTAACAACTCGTTGTTGGGTGCGACCACGATAGTGGGCATATCGGCATCAATTAAAGCCAGCGGGCCGTGTTTAAGTTCACCAGCGGCATAGGCTTCGGCGTGAATATAGCTAATTTCTTTAAGCTTTAGCGCCCCTTCCATGGCGATGGGGTATTGGTCACCACGGCCTAAGAATAACGCGTGATGTTTTTCAGCAAAGTCTTCGGCTAGGCTAGCGATGCTGTCATTAAGGGCTAAGGCTTGATTCACTGCATCGGGTAGACGTTGCAAGGATTGCACTAACGCACCTTCTGCCCATTCATTTAGCACGCCTTTGCTTTTTCCGATGGCACCACAAAACAGCAATAAACCGGCTAGCTGAGTGGTAAAGGCTTTGGTCGATGCCACACCAATTTCGGCGCCCGCTCTTGTCATAAAGGCGAGATCCGATTCACGCACTAAGGATGAGCCCGGCACGTTACAAATACTTAAACTGGCTGTGTAGCCCATTTCTTTGGCCAAGCGCAAAGCGGCTAAGGTATCGGCGGTTTCACCTGATTGCGATAAGGTTACGATCAAGCTATTTGGGCGCACAAAGGATTTGCGATAACGAAATTCGGAGGCAATTTCGACATTACAGCTCACCCCTGCCATGGCTTCTAACCAATAGCGCGCCACCATGCCAGCGTGATAAGACGTACCACAGGCGATGATTTGCACATGCTCTATGGTAGCGAAGGTATCGCCCGCTCCCGCGCCAAAGGCTTCACACAAAATGGTGTTGCCAACAATGCGGTTTTCTAAGGTGTTGATGATGGCCGTGGGTTGTTCGAAAATTTCCTTCATCATGTAATGGCGATATTCGCCTTTATCGCTGGCATCGTGAGTGACGTTGGACTCAATCACGCTGCGCTCAACGCCGGTGCCATCTTTGGCAAACACCTTAACCTCGCGACGAGTGATTTCAGCGACATCGCCTTCTTCTAGAAACATAAAACGGCGGGTAACGTTTAATAAGGCTTGCTGATCGGAAGCGATAAAGTGTTCACCCACCCCCACCCCTATTACTAATGGGCTGCCAGAGCGGGCAACAATCAGTTTTTCGGGTTGCTGGGCATCCATGATCACTGTGCCATAGGCACCCTCTAGCTCTGTCACGGCTTGTTGCACCGCACCTAACAAGTTATCCCCTTGCCCCAGATGATGCGCGACTAAATGAGCGATGACTTCGGTGTCAGTTTGCGATGCAAATTCAAAACCGAGCCCTTTTAGCTTCTGGCGCAGTTTTTCATGATTTTCGATGATGCCATTATGAACCACCGCGATGCGGCTTGAGACATGAGGATGAGCGTTGATTTCGGAAGGCTCGCCATGGGTTGCCCAGCGAGTATGGGCGATGCCTGTACCACCTGATAATGGCGTTTCGTTTAAGGCATCACCTAATGCTTGTACTTTTCCCAAGCGTCGCAGGCGTTGAATGCCTTGTTGATGATTAATTGCAATACCCGCACTGTCATAACCGCGGTATTCTAATCTGTGTAGTCCTTCTAGTAGTATTTCCGCAACATCCCGTTGCGCTACTGCGCCAACAATCCCACACATAGGCTGTTTCCTTATTGTTTGAGCCAAGCTTGTTCCATCATTTATGGTCCATGACTCATGATTTCATTAGGTTTTATATCCATCCTTAGAAGTGTAGAAGCTTCGGGATTCCTTACCGAAGATTTTCAAATAAAAAAGGCCGAGCATTCACTCAGCCTCTACTCATTGTTGATAATGCAATTATCTTTCCAGTTTGCTCGCCGCTACTTCTTTTGCTTTTCTGGACGTAGCCAATTTTGAATATGGCGCTGCTTCACGCGGCTGATCACTAGCTCTTTTTCACCCACGTTATGGGTAATGGTCGAGCCTGCGCCTATCGTCGAGTTTTGACCTATGGTGACCGGCGCAATCAGTTGCGTATCTGAGCCGATAAAGGCACCGTCTTCAATCACGGTTGGGAATTTATTCACACCGTCGTAGTTACAAGTAATGGTACCTGCGCCTATGTTAACGCCCGCGCCAATCGACGCATCACCTAGATATGATAAGTGGCCACATTTACTGCCCTTGCCTAAGGTGGCTTTCTTCATCTCAACAAAGTTGCCAACCGCTGCGCCATCTTTTAATACTGTGCCAGGACGTAAACGCGCAAACGGCCCAACTTGACAGCTTTCACCTATCTCAACGCCTTCAATCACGCTATTGGCTTTAATTTCACAATCATCGCCAATCTTGGCATTGCGGATCACACAATTAGGGCCAATTTTCACGTTGTTGCCAAGGCGCACTTTACCTTCAAATACACAATTGACGTCAATTTCAACGTCCATACCGCAATCTAGGGAGCCGCGTAAATCAAAACGGCTGGAGTCTAAAATCGCCACGCCGTCCATCATTAACTCTTCGGCTTGATGCAATTGGAAAGCGCGCTCTAATCGGCCTAGTTGTAAGCGGTTATTCACCCCTTCAACTTCAATCGCCGAGCTAGGTTGTACCGCATTCACAATGCGACCTTGTTTATAGGCCATTTCAATAATGTCGGTAACGTAATACTCACCTTGAGCATTGCTATTACTTAGTTTGAATAGCCAGTTTTGCAGGTCTTTGGCGTTGGCAACCAAGATACCTGTGTTGATTTCACGAATACGGTGTTGATCGGGCGACGCATCTTTATGCTCAACAATGCCACAAACCAAGCCGTGCTCACGCACAATACGACCATAACCGGTAGGATCGTCAACCATCAGGCTCAATAAGCCAATACCGCCAGGAGGCTGGGCTGCAACTAAACGTTTGATGGTGTTTGCACCCAGTAGCGGCACATCCCCGTAAACCATCAAGATTTTTTCATCGTCTTTGAAATGTGGCGCCGCCACTTGCATCGCATGACCGGTACCGAGCTGCTGCTCTTGTTTAACCCAGTTAAGCTTAGTGTCTTGAATGGCTTCTTTCATATAGTCACCACCGTGACCATAGACCAGGTGAATGTTATCAACGCCCAAGCTTTTGACTGTATCAATAACATGCTGCACCATGGGTTTGTGGGCAATTTTATGCAGTACTTTCGGGTATTTAGAACGCATGCGAGTTCCTTTACCCGCAGCGAGAATGACAACACTCAATGACATATTTTTTATTCCAACGATAATTTTGGGAAACAGTCTAATAAAAAACCGCTTAATTCTTAATAAAAAATAACACGTATAAATGAATTTTTGTTTAAAAGCGGTAAAAAAAGCACTTTTGTCTGAGGCTTTAGACCTCAACGATAGCAGACACGATCAATAATAAATAATAATTCACCTAGTATTAAGCTGGTTTCGCTTCACTAAACTAGGTAAAACCCTTATAAATATCGGCAATAGAGTTAATAGGATAGTAAACATGAAAAAAAGCACCTTACTCGTCACCTCTGTGGTCACCAGTAGTTTATTACTCGGCGCATGTACCACTCTGGATCCGTACACCCGCGAAGAAAAAACCTCTAACGCCACTAAAGGCACCCTAATCGGGGCCGCGGGCGGGGCGGTTATCGGCGCTATTGCCAATAATTCCAAAGGCGCGCTGATTGGGGCGGCAATTGGTGGTTTAGCGGGCATGGGCGTAGGCCATTACATGGACACGCAAGAAATGCACCTACGCCAACAGCTGGAAAATACCGGCGTAAGCGTCACCCGTGTTGGCGATACCATAGTATTAAATATGCCTAATGCGATTACCTTTGACGTTAACCAAAGCACCCTAAAGCAAAACGCCATGCCTGCATTGGATAGCGTGATTTTAGTGTTACAAGAATTTAATGAAACGCGCGTTAACGTGCTCGGCCATACCGACAGCACAGGTGCAGCAAGCTACAATCAAACCCTATCAGAAAAACGAGCCGCTTCTGTTGCCAGCTATCTACTGCAAAAAGGCCTACCTAATAACCGAGTGAATCCTATCGGTTATGGTGAAACCCGCCCTATCGCCGATAACAATACCGAATCTGGCCGCGAGCAAAACCGTCGTGTGGAATTGGTGCTAACGCCAATGACAAAATAACGAATCGGCCATGATTGGACACAAAAAAGCCAAGCATCTGCTTGGCTTTTTTGGTTGCCGCAAAACAGTTTAAGCAGCCGCTAACTTTGGATTTGAGCCAAAGTTGTTGGCATCTTGGCTATCCATAATCATGAAAATCAATAAAATAATTCCGCCAACCGCTGGTACTAAACCAATCCAAAACCACCAGCCTGAACGACCCGTATCATGTAGGCGACGCACCATGACCGAAATGGCAGGAATGAACGCAGCCAAGCCGTAAATAGCAATCAATGCCGTAGAGATAATCCCCATGGTGCCTAAAATCGCATCAAGAATACCGCCAACCGCACCCAGCACGAACATCGCAATGATATTGAACAGGGTAAAATACCAGTATTCACTACGACGTGCACGACCTTCAAACGTGGCATATTTTGCCCAGCATAACTTGTACCATTCCATATTTAACGCTCCTAAATTTACAGAATAAAAAATTAATCATAAAACAATCATGCCGCAAGTATACTGATAACTAGCTCAGATCATAGTGATTAACAACACAAAATAAAAAACAACTGATTTAAAGGACTAAAAGCCACTTAGCCATTCTTGATATCTAACAGCTAAGCCTAAGGATGGGGTTAAAGAAAGCAAAAATAATGCGTAAGCTTGTTTGCTATTCAATCTCTAAAACAGATAAAAAAGAGTAATCCCTAAGCGGTCTTACTCTCTCAATGACCTGCTAGCACTAGATGACTATTTCTTTTGCTGCTGCGCCAGCTTTTGCTCTTGCTTATGCTGACGACGCTGCTCGATCACCTTACCTACATCACCACCAAGGTGCGCTTCACCGCGAGATTGAGCCAGTTGAATTTGCTTTTCACGTTCTTGAAAGCGCTGCTTTTGCTTGTCACTTTGTTTATCAAAACATTGCGGACAGCTGACTCCAGCCACATAACGCGAGTCTTGCTTGTCTTGTTCGGTAATCGGCAAACGACAAGCATTACACTGGTCGTAATGGCCTTTTTCCAGTTGATGATTAACCGCCACGCGGCCATCAAAGACAAAACATTCACCTTGCCACAAGGTTTCCTCTTCTGGCACTTCTTCAAGGTATTTAAGAATGCCACCCTCTAGGTGATAAACCTCTTCAAAGCCCTGCTCTTTTAAGTATGCGGTTGATTTTTCACAGCGAATACCACCGGTACAAAACATAGCGACTTTTTTGTGTTTATCTTTATCGAGGTTTTCCTCAACATACTGAGGAAATTCACGGAAGGTTTCGGTGTTGGGGTTTACCGCATTTTTAAAGGTGCCTATGCTGATTTCATAGTCATTGCGGGTATCGACCACTAATACCTCGGGATCGGAAATTAACGCATTCCAATCTTTTGGATTAACGTAAGTGCCCACCACTTTGTTAGGGTCTAAACCTTCCACCCCCATAGTCACGATTTCTTTTTTCAGCTTCACTTTAGTGCGTAAAAACGGCTGTTCGACATCAAAACTCTCTTTATAGCCGATATTGGCCAATCTAGGGTCACTTTTTAGCCAGGTTAAGACCGCATCTATGCCGCTACGGCTGCCGGCGATAGTGCCGTTAATCCCTTCTTGGGCTAACAGCAAGGTACCGCGCACATCGTGCTTGAGCATCACCGCTAACAGCGGAGCTTGAATGGCTTGATAATCGTCGAGGGTGACAAATTTATAGAGGGCACATACTACATATTGAGACATTTTATTTTCCTTATTGAGCTAACCCAGACGTAAACCGGGCGCGAAAGCGGCGCTATTCTAACCAGTAAACCGCTGGCTAAACACCGACAGAAAATAAGGTTAAATAATCCCTGCTAGCTTTGCTGCCAAGCCAAGGTCAGGGACACCGAATCAGCAAACCTAAGGGCATGGGGTTTATCTATGCGTACCTTGGCATAGGTGACCCAAGGGTGCTGGTGGCTGATTTTTAAGACATCATCCACCAGCTTTTCTAATAACAAAAACCGGCCTTCCTCAACATGATGAATGATTTGCTTGGTCACGTCCTTGTAGTTTAAGGCGTCTGACACATTATCAAACAAGCGTGCTTTTTCTGCGGGGTAATGAATTTCTACATTGATCACAATGTCCTGCATCTTCTCCATTTCTTCTGGGTTAAACCCTATGTAAGTACGCAGGCGTAAATCGGTAATATTTATTATGGCTTGGCTGGTTGGCATAAAGACCTCAAAAATGATTAAACCAGATGGCGGCCGCCATCTAAATGTAAAGTGCGGCCAGTGATGTACTGGCTTCGTAATATATAATCCACGCAAGCAACCGCCTCTTGTTCACCCGGTGCTAATCCCATCAAGGATTTGGCCAAGGCTTTGGATTTATAAGCGTCATCGTCACCTTGGTTAAACATCAGCAAGGCAGGCGCGATGCTGTTCACCTTGACCTTAGGGGCCAGCTTGGCGGCAAAAGACAAGGTTAGGTTAGCTAATGCGGCTTTACTGGCGGCGTACGCCATGTGTTTTTGGCTACCTTTATCGGCAACATAATCGGTGAAGTGAATAATATCGGCCTGCTCTGAGGCTAGCAGCAAAGGCGCTAAAGCGTGGTTGATCTGATAAGGCACTTGCACATGCACTTGCATCATTTGTGTCATCAAACCAGCTAAATCTGGGCTATGTTTTTCTGCCGCCCAATCTGACGCATTGTGGATCAAGGCCCGAATGGTGGTGGTATTAGCCTGCACTTGAGCAATGAAGTCATCGATGCCCTGCTGGTGAGCAAAATCGGCTTGAATACAAATCACGCCTAACTCCCGTAATTCATCCACACCTGCTCGATGGCTGCGATAACTGACGATCACCTGATACCTCTTGGCAACATAATGCTTGGCTAGGGCTAGACCCACTCTTTGCCCCGCGCCGGTAATAACAATACTTGGTTTCATTGACTGTCCGCTTAAATTTCGATGGTTTGATTACGTCCCTGATCTTCTTATGGTTCACTAACAGTATGGTCGATGTCGTGCTATTTATCTGATAAAGAAGCAAAAATGAGATAGGTACAATATTTTTTTGCATTCAGTGATCTGGAAAGGAAGGAAGAACGTTTTGTTACATGAAGGGTAATTGCAGTGATAACACTCGTTCGGCTAAACCCAATTTTAGCTAGTCAGGCGCTTTAATATTGAGGTTGCCATGCCCCTTCGCCATCAAAGAGAAAATAAAAAAGCACCTATTACAGGTGCTTTTTTATTATTTACTGGAACATGAAAAACTTATAGATAGGGTTTAACCAGCTTTGTCATCATCTCGATATGGTCATCGCGATCGTTTAATGCGGCAATATAGCGGTATTGCTCACCACCCGCTTCGATAAACACATCGCGGTTTTCATGCACCATTTCTTCCAAGGTTTCTAAACAATCGGCACTAAATGCCGGACAAGCAACCGCGACATTTTTAATCCCTTGCTCAGCCAGTCCAGTTAAGGTGGCGTCGGTGTAAGGTTTGAGCCATTCCGCCTTGCCAAAGCGCGATTGAAAACAGGTGATCACTTGGTCTTTATCTAATCCCAATTGCTCAACCACGAGGCGAGAGGTTTTCATGCACAGGCAATAGTAAGGATCGCCGTTGTCGAAAAACTGTTTGGGCATGCCATGATAAGACAATATTAATTTGTCGGGCATGCCATTAGCAGCGATGTCTTCACGGATCGAATTAGCCAATGCCGTGATGTAGTTGGGGTCGTCATGATAGCTGTTAATAAAGTGCAACTGCGGCACAAAGCGCCATTGATTGAGCTCGCGGCTCACCGCATCAAAGGTCGACCCCGTGGTGGGCCCTGAATATTGCGGATAAAGTGGCAATACCACCACCTTGCGTATACCTTCTTGCTGAAATTCACGCATCACCTTAGCCAAATCTGGCTCACCATAGCGCATCGCTAGCTTGACCTTAACGTTTAACCCCTGTGCATCGAGTTGCTGCTGTAACTTATCACGCTGGTTTTGGCTATGTACTAGCAAAGGCGAGCCGCCTTCCATCCAGATGCTTTGGTACAGCTTGGCGGATTTAGCCGGCCTAACGCGCAAAATGATACCGTGGAGAATAATCATCCACACCAAGCGTGGGATTTCCACCACGCGAGGATCAGATAAAAATTGCTTCAAATAAGGACGTAGCGCCGCCGCGGTTGGGGCCTTTGGCGTGCCTAAATTGGTTAATAGCACGCCTGTGCTGGCTGATAATTTTTCATGCGCGTTTTCCGTTAGCGCAGTAAATCGAGACAAGGTCGTTCTCCAAATGTTGCGATGGGGCCTAAGTTTCAGCGGCCAAATTAACACCTAACAAACTAAAGTAAAATAAGATCACTCACTTATTGTGTTGCCTTAGCCAACATGGCTTGTAATGTTTGCTGAAAGTCATCACTGCTTGGTTTAGTGGTACTGGTAAAGTGCTTGACCTGCTTACCATCGGCGCTGACTAAATATTTGTAAAAATTCCACTTCGGCGAGGCCGATTGTGCCGTCAGGTGCTTAAAGATGGGGTCGGTTTGCTTACCCCTGACCGAAATGGGCGCAAACATATTAAAGGTCACGCCATAGTTAACATAGCAAACTTTAGCGGTGTCTTTTTCACTGTCTTCTTCTTGAAAAAAATCATCCGATGGAAAGCCAAGCACCACCAAACCTTGATCTTGGTAGTCTTGATGCAGTTGCTCTAGCTCCTTAAATTGAGGGGTAAAGCCACAATTACTGGCGGTATTGACGATCAGCACAGTTTTACCTTGGGTTAACTCGCACAAGTCAACTTGCTGGTCTGAATTAAGTTTTTGTTTTGTTGTTTGCAAAAAATCAAGGCATTGAGCTTGACTAGCGCCGCTCACCAGCCCAGCACTTAGTGCGCCCAAGATGAACAAATGTTTCATAGTTTCCCCCTAAGACCGTGTTTTGACATCACCTAATCGCAATTAAACGATAGCCATGTACAAATTGATCATTTTGCTGTGTTAAGTAGATCGTGGAAGCACCAGTGATGGTGCGATTTATTTATCCTAAATACCATCACCAAGCATTTCGCAGCATGACTGCTACTCCTACTGGCCTACCTAGCATCTACCCAAAGATGTGATCAATCTGTCATAGCCGCTCGTAATAATAATCGGATACACAATAGGAATAGCAAGATGAAATTAGCCCTCTTCCCCTTACCGGTTTTTTTACTACCTGGTGGGAAAACACAGTTAAGAATTTTTGAGCCGCGCTATCAGCGTATGGTTTCAGAATCTCTGCGCAATCAAACTGGGTTTGGCTTATGTAGCTTTGCGGATGCGGCACAACAAGAATTGATGCAAGCAGGTACACGGGTTGAAATATACGATTTTGACCGTTTTGAAGATGGCACCTTGAGCATTTCCATCGAAGGCAAAGAGAGATTTAAAATCAATAGCTTTACCACAGATAAGGACGGCTTACGTCAAGGTGAAGTCACCCTATTGGAAAACTGGCAACCAAGAGCGGTGGGTGATGAACATCAATTCGTAGCCGATAGCTTGGCCCGGCTACTTAAAGATCATGCGCTATACCAACAGCAAGACCTGAAACAACCACTGCAGGATTTAACCTGGGTTTGCCAACGCTGGCTCGAATTATTACCTATGCCGGCCGAAAAGAAACAGTCATTGTTTATGCAATTGCAATTTGAAGGGCTGCTTCAACTGATTGATGATGTGTTACTGCAACATAATGATGTTCGCCAATAAAAATCACACTAGGAATTGATCCATTGCACAGGGGCATTCGTTTCATAATACGAACTGTGCTGCTTTACGGAAACTCAACAGCAGCGACTTTACATCAGCAACGATGAGCATAGAATCATGTATCAAACAAATCAGTTAGCGGATGCCACTATTAACAAGTCAGAATCAGCAGTCGATGTGCAACCCGATTTAAACCAATATCTAATGGCTGTTGCTAGCCATCAAGACAAGGCTGCATTTGCTAAGCTCTTTGCTTTCTTTGCTCCTAAAATCAAGGCGTTCGGGTTAAAACAGTTTCGCCAAGAGGCGTTAGCCATGGACTTGGTACAAGAAACCATGAGCTTAGTATGGCGAAAAGCACAACTGTATAGCCCGGAAAAAGGAAAAGCGTCAACTTGGGTATTTACCATCATGCGTAACTACAGCTTTGATATGTTGAGAAAGATACAACATAACAAAGAAGATAACCTAAGTGACGACTTATGGCCTCTGTATGAAGAAGCGGAGCCCGAGCCGGACTACGAAGACGATCATTTGATGCGTGAACAATTGATTCAAGGATTAGAGGCACTACCTCCCAAACAAAAAGAAGTGGTAGAGGCCATTTACTTAAAAGAGATGACGCACCAAGAGCTAGCAGAGCACCTCGGCGTTCCACTTGGCACCATCAAGTCACGTTTACGTCTGGGTTTAGAGAAATTGAAAGAAAAAATGGAGCTGCACAATGATTAAACACCATCCCGAATCAACGATGATTCACGCCTTTGTGGCAGGTGAATTACCAGCATCCCTTTCAATTGCAGTAAGTGCTCACTTAGAGCTTTGCCCCCATTGCAAGGCAATTGCTGATAAAGCCACAAAAGCCATGGCCGATGAGTTTAGCGGTAATGAGGCGCTTGTCGAGCTAGCTGAACCAACCCCAGCTCAGCCCGTTGATGAGTTTGCTACCATGCTGGCAGCCATTACAGAGCAGCCAACGGACGCGCCCGCTTTAAAAAGTGCCGCAGTTGAGTCCAGTAATCAGATGGCACTAGGTGAGAAAACCTACACCCTGCCGCGCGCGCTTCGGCAGTTTAGCCAAACAAAATGGAGCGGCCTAGGTAATATACAGCGTGCTCGATTAGGTTTGGACGAAGGTGACGTGCACGCTAGCTTATTACAAATCGATGCCGATAGTGCCATTCCTCATCATACCCACAAAGGCTACGAGCTGACCTTATTACTGGATGGCTGCTTTGAAGATGAGTCTGGTCGCTATGAAAAGGGAGACTTTATTATCTTAAATGGGGAGCACCATCATAGCCCTTATACCGCTGAAGGTTGTTTGTGTTATACCGTGTCTAATGCCCCCCTTCACTTCACCTCAGGTGTAAGTAAACTGCTTAATCCAATAGGCCGCTTCCTGTATTAAGATTTATGTGGGAGCGATATTTATATTGCGAATGATGCGCTATTAACGCTTTATTTCGCGAAATGGATGTCCACTCCCACAGGCCTAGCTGATCATAATGGTGTAACGCGCCACACCACACTAATGCAAAACAGCGATTGCATTTTGTTATCAGCAAGGCTTCAATGACAGCTTATACCCAGTCACAACGGTTGAGCCCTAAGCACACATGACAAGTACCAAACAGATACTAATTGTCGATGACGACAAAGAGATTCGTGAGTTACTGCAACAGTACTTAAGTAAATCAGGCTTTGATGTGGCCACCGCCGAAGAGGGGGTAGCCATGTTTCAATGTTTAAGCCAAAACCAACCCGATCTGATCATTCTTGATGTCATGATGCCCGGTGACGACGGCTTTACCTTATGCCAAAAAATACGCCGCGATTCTAACGTCCCCATTATTATGTTAACCGCTAACTCAGACGAAACCGATCGTGTGATCGGATTGGAAATTGGCGCCGATGATTACATCGCCAAGCCCTTTAGCCCACGGGAATTATTAGCGCGAATTAAAGCCTTACTGCGACGAGCGCAGTTTAGTGCCAGCGCCGAAGCGCGTTACATTCACTTTGCCAACTGGCGTTTGGATACCCAAAAACGCAACCTATTAAGTGAGGATGGCGAGGAGCTGGCGTTATCCGGTGCCGACTACAATATGCTGATGTTGTTTTTACAGCACCCTAACCAAATCCTCGACCGAGATACCATTTCCGACGCGACCCGCGGCCGTGAAGCCCTGCCGATGGAGCGCGGCATCGATGTACAACTCAGCCGACTACGCCAGCGCCTTGGTGACAATGGTAAAAACCCTAAATTAATAAAAACCATACGTGGTGCTGGTTATGTCCTTATCGCAACCGTCCGACATGAAGGCTAGCACGGAGCAAATTAAATACCTCACCACGCGGCTGCTTGCTTGGCTGTGGCCACGCTCTTTGCTACACCGCATGGTGATGATCATTATTGTGTCGGTAGCCCTAGCCCAAGGCATTAGCAGCTTTATTTGGGTTAACTTATTCACCAAGCAAGAAAATACCGCACTGGTCAGTAATGCCGAACAGTTGGCAAATAGCGCCGCTAGCACCGCTAGCTTTTTCAAAAAGCTGCCTCTTGAATACCGCCATATCGTATTAGATCAATTGCGTAATATGGGTGGTTCGCGGTTCTTTGTGTCACTTAACAGCGAAGAAATCCAGCTGACCCCGATTGCCGACTCTGCGCAAAAACACTTAGTGATCAATAAAATTCACGACATTCTAAGGGAAAAGCTCGGCCCTCAGTATCCAGTAAAAATAGACTTTTCCCGGCCGGACAAACTCAAGGTATTAAATAATAACACCTTACTTTCCGAGCTCCCCCCCTCGTGGGCGAGTTACTCGTTGCTGACTCACGAACAAAACTTGCCTATCTTGGTGCTGCAAATTGAGTTGTCGAAGAATGAGTGGCTTTACCTTGCCGCCTTGATGCCGCCCCCGTATATCGTCGAACACAAGGATTGGATCCCCAGCCCACAGCTCACCACCATCATTTTAACTACGCTGTTTTTATTGCTGTTTACCTTTGCATTATTCCAATGGCAAACACAGCCGCTGGCTCGCCTCGCAAGAGCCGCGTCAGACATGAGCATCGATTTACACCAAGCACCATTGAAAGAAGAAGGCGCCCTGGAGCTGCTCACCGCCACACGGGCGTTTAATCAAATGCAGCAAAAGTTGCAACGTTATATTGCTGATCGAGAATCGTTATTCGGTGCCATTTCTCACGATTTAAAAACCCCCATCACGCGACTACGCCTGCGTGCTGAGTTACTCGATGACGAAACGCAAATTGAAAAATTTAACGCGGATTTAGACGATCTGGAAATGATGGTTAAAGGCGCCATCCAAACCGTAAAAGACACAGACATTCATGAAAACATTGCCGAAGTAGACATGTTGAAGCTGATCCATCAAGTCTGTGAAATCTACCCACAGCAAACTCGGATCATTGGCCATTACGTTGCCCCCTACCGCGGCAAGCCTTTAGCGCTCAAACGTTGCTTAACCAACTTGGTGGATAACGCCATCAAATATGGCGATCAAGCCCTGATCACCTTAATGGACATAGGTGATGACCTTCATATCACCATTCAAGACCGTGGCCCTGGTATCCCCGAGCAACAACATCAACGTATATTTAACCCCTATGTACGCTTACATCAAGCAGAAGAAGGCTATGGCCTAGGCTTAGGTATAGTGCGTAATATTGTTCATGCCCACTGTGGCGATATCGAACTGATCAATGCCAGTGATGGCGGGTTACTGGTAAAATTACGTTTACCTCGTAGTCCCTATTCGGAGCTTTAATGCGTCTATCTCGTCCCTTTTGCCATTGGCTTATCGCCGCAACGCTCACCGCCACATCGGCCAGTCCCAGCTGGGCGGCTAAGGTTGAAGCATTGCACTGGTGGACTTCAGACAGCGAATCAGCGGCGTTAAATGTGGTTAAAGAATCCCTCGCCAAACAAGGCCACCAGTGGCAAGATTTTGCGATTGTCGGCGGCGGCGGAGGCAGCGCGATGACGGTATTGCGCACGCGAGCCATGTCGGGCAATCCACCGGCTAGCGCACAGATAAAAGGGCCAGATATTCAAGAGTGGGCATCCTTAGGGCTGCTACAACCCCTAACCCCACTCGCCTTAGATTGGGAGCGTATTTTCCCTGCCACGGTCACTCAACATTTACGTTATCAATCTGAACATGTCGCTATTCCATTTAATATTCATCGCGTTAACGCATTGTGGTTGAACAAGGCCATTTTTGATGAACTTAAGTTAACCCCGCCACAAACATGGGATGAGTTTATTAGCGCCAGCCAAACCATCAGCCAAGCCGGCTATATTGGTTTTGCACATGGTTTGCAGCCTTGGCAAGATGCATTACTGTTTGAAAGTGTGGTGATCGCCGAATTAGGCCCACAAGTGTATCGGCAAATTTTTGTCGAGCACCACATCACACCAAGCCACGACCAAAAACTGGTTGCTGCGTTTAGACAATTTCGAGCACTGCGGCCGATTGTTGATGACCAAGCCATCGATCGCAATTGGGACACCAATGCGCGCCTGTTAGCCGAGAACAAGGCCGGTATGGTGCTGATGGGTAATTGGGTAAAAGGAGAATTACAACTGTTGGGGTTAGTACCCGAGAAGGACTACCTCTGCCTTGCGGCCCCAGGCAATGGACAAACATTTAGTTATAATATCGACACTTTCGTGTTCTTTAAGCATCATCAAGGCACAGATGCCAAACAAGCACAACAAGCCCTAGCAGAGACCATTGCCGATCCCGAAATTCAAATCGCGTTTAATCAATTAAAAGGCTCTATTCCGGCCAGACAAGATATCAGCCCCGCCCACTTTGATTTTTGCTCGCAGCAAGATATCAAGGATTTTAAACAGTTTGAGCGGGTGCCTTCACTGGCCCAAGGGATGGCGAATACGGGTTTAACCCAAAATGCGTTAGTGGATGTGATCAGCCACTTTTTTAATCACCCTAGGGTGACGCCCGAACAGGCCGTTCAGCAGTTGCATGTGGCGATAAAAGCGACGCAATAACAATGATTTATTCTTCATGCCTTGGATAAGCTCAATCCAGCTCGTCGTCGTCATCTTGAAAATCATCACCCAGCTCTATCCAAAAACCGATGGCAATCAAAATCAAACTGGTCAACCAAGTGGCGGTATTGCCGATGGGGCTGTTCAGGACTATCATCGCGAACGCAAAAAAACCCAGCGCACAATAGAGATTTAACCGCATCATTTGCTGTAACATATCGGCCTCCTTAGTGATATGCTTGCCTTTTTAAGTTTAATGGCTTTTGGCAAAAATGCTGGGACAGAGCTTGGCCAAAACTGAATTCAGACAAGATCACTACAGATCGGCTCATCACTATTCAGATGATTTAACTCAACCTCACATAACCTAGTTTTATAGTAAAGATTGGCAAAACATGAGCGATATATTTCAAAGTGCAGATCAGCAATTAGACACCTTGGGCCTACGCTGCCCAGAGCCGGTGATGATGATACGTAAAACCGTGCGTAAAATGGCCAGCGGCGAACTATTGTTGGTGATTGCAGACGATCCCTCAACCACCCGAGATATCCCTAGTTTTTGTCGCTTTATGGATCACACCTTGGTCGCCAGTGACATCGACGCCTCCCCTTATCGTTATCTCATCAAAAAAAGCTAACAGACAACCCGTCACGTTTTACCATGGCCTTCTCGGTTTTGGACGAGGCTCTGCTAAGTCAAAGAAATACGTCATAACGAAGGTTTGGCACAAAAATCGCTCTATAAACCCAGTGCCAGAAAAGTTATACTTGCGCGTATTTTTTTAAGAAAAGCAGCTAAGCCAATATGCAAAAATTCGATATCAAGACCTTTCAAGGCCTGATCCTTGCGTTGCAAGATTATTGGGCACGCCAAGGCTGTGTGATTGCACAGCCACTCGACATGGAAGTGGGTGCGGGTACCTTTCATCCATTAACCTTCTTACGCTCAATTGGCCCAGAGCCAATGAGCAGCGCTTATGTGCAGCCTTGCCGCCGTCCCACCGATGGCCGCTACGGTGAAAACCCAAACCGCCTGCAGCATTACTATCAATTTCAGGTGGTGCTTAAGCCTTCGCCAGATAATATCCAAGAGCTGTACCTAGATTCTTTAGAAGCGATTGGTATCGACCCTTCTATTCACGATATTCGTTTTGTTGAAGACAACTGGGAATCCCCCACCTTAGGTGCTTGGGGCCTTGGCTGGGAAATCTGGCTAAACGGCATGGAAGTGACGCAGTTTACCTACTTCCAACAAGTGGGCGGTTTAGAATGTTCTCCGGTAACGGGTGAAATCACCTATGGTTTAGAGCGTCTGGCCATGTACGTACAAGGCGTTGATAGCGTTTACGATCTGGTTTGGACCGATGGCCCTATGGGTCGCGTGACTTACGGCGATATCTTCCATCAAAATGAAGTTGAACAATCCACCTTCAACTTTGAACATGCCGATGTAGACGCCTTATTTGCCGCTTTTGACCAATGTGAGCAAGAAAGTCACGCGCTGATCGAAAAAGGACTGCCGCTACCTGCTTATGAAAAAGTGATGAAAGCATCGCACTATTTCAACCTGCTGGATGCCCGCCATGCTATTTCGGTGACCGAGCGCCAACGTTACATTTTACGTGTGCGTACCCTATCTAAAGCGGTAGCAGAAGCTTATTACGCGGCGCGTGAAGAGCTAGGTTTCCCACTTTGTAAAGAGCAGGCGTAGAGGAAGACATGGAAAATTTATTAATTGAAATTGGTACTGAAGAATTACCACCAAAATCACTGCGCACCCTAGCCGAGGCCTTTGCCGCTAATTTTGAAGCAGAGTTAAGCACAGCCGAGCTGGCCCACCAAGGTGTCCGCTGGTTAGCTTCACCTCGTCGTTTGGCTCTCGTGGTTAGCCAATTGCAAGCCGCACAAGCAGACAAGATCGTTGAAAAACGCGGCCCTGCGGTCAGTGCTGCATTTGATGGCGATGGCAATCCAACTAAAGCAGCCCAAGGTTGGGCGCGCTCCAATGGCATTACGGTTGAACAAGCCGAGCGTTTAGTCACCGATAAAGGTGAATGGCTGCTACACAAATCAGAAGTAAAAGGCCAGCCTGTTGCCGCACTCATTCCTGCGATTGCTGCCAGCGCATTAGCTAAGCTGCCAATTCCTAAGCCGATGCGTTGGGGTGCCAAGCCAACTCAGTTTATTCGCCCAGTGCACACGGTCACCATGCTGTACGGCAGTGAGCTGATTCAAGGTGAATTACTTGGTATCGAATCTGATCGCGTGATCCGCGGCCACCGCTTCTTAGGTGAAGGCGAAATGACCATTAGCCATGCCGATGAATACGAAAACCTACTCGACATGAAAGGTAAGGTGATTGTTGACTACCAACGCCGTAAAGATGCCATTCGCGAGCAAGTAAATGCCGTGGCTGCCCATGAAAATGGGGTTGCCGACATCGATGACGACCTTTTAGAAGAAGTTAACTCCTTGGTAGAGTGGCCAGTGACCATGGTCGGTTCATTTGAGGAAAAATTCCTTGAAGTGCCTTCGGAAGCGCTGATCTACACCATGAAAGATAATCAGAAGTACTTCCCTGTATTGGATAAAGACGGCAATCTAATGCCACGTTTTATCTTTGTCTCTAACATTGTTAGCCGCGATCCAAAACAAGTGGTTGATGGTAATGAGAAGGTAGTCCGTCCTCGTCTAGCCGATGCGGAATTTTTCTTTAATACCGATAAGAAGAAAACCCTTGAAAGCCGCCTTGACTCGCTGGCGACCGTGTTGTTCCAAAAGCAGCTAGGGACACTTAAAGAGAAATCTGAACGTATTGCTGATTTAGCCAAAGTGATTGCTGAGCAAATTGGCGCAGATAGCACCCATGCGCAACGTGCTGGCTTACTGTCTAAAACCGATTTGATGACCGAAATGGTCATGGAATTCCCAGACGTTCAAGGCGTCATGGGGATGTACTACGCCAAGCACGACGGCGAAGCCAATGAAGTCGCTCAAGCACTTAATGAGCAATACATGCCGCGTTTCTCTGGTGATCAGCTGCCTAACTCGTTAATCGCGTGTGCCGTTGCGCTCGCTGACAAGTTGGACTCACTCGTAGGTATCTTTGGCATCGGCCAAACACCTAAAGGCGATAAAGACCCATTCGCATTACGCCGCGCCGCCATTGGTGTGCTACGTATTATCGTAGAGAAAGACCTGCCGCTGGATCTGACCGACTTAGTCACTGCAAGCGCTAAACTCTACGGTGATAAGCTCAGTAATGACAATGTGGCCGTAGATGTGGTTGATTTTGTACTCGGTCGTTTCCGCGCTTGGTATCAAGAAGCCGGTGTAGAAGTAGACGTGATCCAAGCAGTGCTAGCGAACCGCCCAACTAAACCAGCCGATTTTGATAAGCGTGTTAAAGCCGTGAGCCACTTCCGCAGCTTAGAGGCGGCGGCAGCATTGGCAGCAGCTAATAAACGTGTGGGTAACATTCTGGCTAAGAATGACGTGACTTCGGGTGGCCAGGTCAACCCTGAGCTACTGCAAGAAGCAGCCGAGCAAGCGTTGGCAAGTCAAGTTGCCGCTTTAAGCGAGAGCTTGAGCCCAGTGTTTGCTAAAGGTGATTATCAAACAGCCCTAACCGAGCTCGCTAGCCTACGTGAAAGCGTCGATGCCTTCTTTGACTCGGTGATGGTCATGGCGGATGACGAAGCGCTAAAACAAAACCGTTTAGCACTACTCACCCAGCTACGCGGCCTGTTTTTACAGATTGCAGATATTTCGCTATTACAAGGCTAAGTTAAGCCCATCTAGCCCCTTAAAAGCCCGATCTCCGTATCGGGTTTTTTTATGTCATTTTAATAGCATAGATTATACTCAGCAGCTATTGTGTTTATCACCAGTATAGGCATTTTCGTCTAGCACCTAAGGAGAACATCATGATTGAAGTTGGCCATAAATTACCCGAAGCCACCTTTTCGCTACTGACCGAACAAGGCGTAACCAACCCGACCACGGAGGAATTATTTGCTGGCAAAACGGTCGTGCTTTTTGCTGTGCCGGGTGCTTTTACACCGACCTGCTCCGAAGCGCATTTGCCTGGCTACGTGGTATTAGCCGATCAATTTAAAGCCAAGGGCGTAGACAGCCTTATTTGTTTATCCGTTAATGACGCCTTTGTGATGCAGGCGTGGGGTGAAGCGCAAAACGCCAATGAGATTGTCATGCTGGCCGATGGTGATGGCAGCTTTACCCGTGCCATTGGCTTGGAAATGGATACGGGGCAATTTGGCGGCACACGCTCACAACGTTACGCCATGCTGGTAAAAGACGGTGTTGTCACCGCACTGAACGTTGAGCCCGCCAAATCTTTCGGCGCATCAAGTGCCGAAACCATGCTTGAGTTGGTTTAAATCCATTTAGCAGCGCTTCGCGCGCTGCTTTAATTGGCTTAATAAGTCCAGCTCTCTACCTTATCATCTATAAACTTTACCTTCAGCTTAGCGCCATTCACCGTCCAAATACGAGTAATACTGCTTTCAGATAACAAGGCTAATGGATCAACCAGAAAAGCTTCAGCAAAGCCACCAAATAACTGCTCTACCTCGGTTAATGACATCCCCTTAACTAAGGTCTCAGGCTTAGAGTTAACCTTTTTTGTCGAAGCCTGTTGAGTTGCTTGACCAAGACAAGGCAACCTATCTGCCTGCCACTGACCATTTTTGTTTATCAGTAGCGTCTCATCTTTGCTCACTCGCTGATAGTTTTGCTCACAGCTCCACTCAACTCGAGCACGACTTTGAGATACCCATTTGACGCTGAACGGTTTAGATATCAAGCCATTTTTGCAAACACTCACCAGAGGCGTTAGATCTTTCACCCCGGTAAATTGCCCTTGTCTATTTTTAACAGTTAACTTGCCAATATACAGTTCATGCTCACAAGAATGATCGCCAGAAGTAAACATGGCCCAGCCCGCATTTGGTGATATGCCGCCATCAATAAGCAGGCCATCGAGCGTATATTTATAGCCTTTGGTATGGTGTATCAGCTCCTGCCAACGCCATTCCCCACCACTGCCTTCCACCATGTGCATGTCATTTTTCGCATCATAGCCCATGTACTTATAAGTTCTATGAGTATCAAACTCAGAAGGCTTATCGACATAGCGCACCTTGCCCTTCGCGGTTGGAATGGTGAGTGTATGCTGGCTGCGGGTAAAATTCTTATTACCCGTAGTAAGCAAACAGTTTTCAATACCTTGCTGCATTAACTCAGCTAAGTCATCCCTATCAACCGTCGACAATGGATAAGGACATTGTGCCGGGTTAGATTCAGGGGAAGCAGTAGAAAAGGCATGAGTTGAACAGACTAATGCAAGGCCAATCACGCAACGAAGCTTAAACATAGGACATCCTTGTTTTATTTTTTGTTGACCTACTTCTACAATAACAAGCGCCATTGGTAAAGATAATTCAATCAATAGCAGCCACATAAAGCTATTCATATAAGCTAGGTTACGGCAAGTTAGGCCCTCTTGCTTGATTATCAACTAAACATCATAATGCGGTCAGTGCATTTTATTTAACATTAGGGTAACCAATGTCTGACAACTTTTTATTATTTGATGTCGAAGACCGTGAGGGTATCACTCACAAAGTCCTACCGCTGTTTGAAGAAGATATTTTACCTAAAGCATGGACTGCCGATGACCCAGCTCAGTTCAACCCTGATAGCCGTGTTTATGCTTATGTGAGCGATCAACATGTGCCAGCCATCATGGAAGCCGCGATAGCCGGAGGCTGGCAATTAGCTATCCTACCGCATCCTAACGCAAGTTACGCTAGACGCGGTTTTTGCCTCGAAGGCAACCTTGAAAAGGCAGTCAAAGCGGCACAACAAGCCAAGCCGAGAAAAGTGGATATTTTACGCTGTAATAGTGAAATAGTGCTTAGCTCTGTGGTATTGGGCCATGGCTTTAGTTTGCGTCCGGGTGGGCAAAGTAATGTGTGGCAAGAACGGCTTGAAAAGGCATTGCATAACATTCGCCATGTTAATGATTTTTTGCCTAAACGCCTTACCTTCACCACCGCCAATGACAGCAGTTTTAGCACCGCAGCTGTGGGGGTCGTCGTCGTCGAGCACGCACATGGGTCGATGCTTTCACGAAATATCTTAACAGACAGCCACCCTAATGATGGTATGCACCATGCGATGATTTTGGCGCCCCGTAGCGTGATGGAGATCCTTAGCTTCTTTATCAAAGCCTCTTTTAACCGAGTGATGAAGCAGCCCGATTTTCTTGGCTTGGTAAAAACAAAGACCCTGACCATCACAAATAATCACACCCTTGAATATGAAATTGATAGCCGCAAAGTCTCGGCTGATGAGTTAGTGATTGATACTGAACCGCGCTGTTTAAGTTTATTAGTAGGGGATTCGCTTCCCATTGTCGATTGCGCACAAAGCAGTAAAGAACAACGTAAGGTGGCCCGCTTACCGGCTGGTGAAGCCATTAACGCGATGGCGGCTAAACCCCTGTCTTGGATTGCCCACGCTGCCCCTGAAGAGTTTAAAGATCTGTATCAGTTGCTACGCGAAAATGCCACGGCTTCACCCGCCTTTTTAACCTTAATGGTGTTATCCACCCTGTTGGCGAGCATAGGTTTATATGCCAGCTCAGCCCCCGTAATTATCGGTGCCATGATACTTGCCCCCTTAATGGCACCGATCATTTCCTTATCCATGGCGCTGACACGGCAAGACCCCAATTTAATGATGGCCAGTTCAAAAACCCTCACTACAGGCTTATGTATGGCGTTACTGTTCTCCGCTACCGCCAGCTTCATTATGCCGATGGAAGTGATCACCAATGAAATTGCAGCTCGACTGAGCCCCAACTTGCTTGATTTAGGCGTGGCTGCTATCTCAGGTATCGCCGGTGCTTATGCTCACGCCCGCATTGATGCAGCTAAAAGTTTAGCCGGGGTAGCTATCGCAGTAGCCTTGGTGCCGCCGTTAGCGGTCACCGGAATAGGTCTAGGCTGGCTCGATTGGCATGTCGCTTGGGGCGCATTCCTACTGTTCTTAACTAACTTAGCGGGCATCGTGTTTGCCGCCTCATTAACGTTTTTAGCCTTGGGCTTTGCGCCCTTTACTCGCGCCAAAAAAGGGTTGAGTGTTGCCCTCATCGCAGTGGCCCTAGTCAGCATCCCTCTGGTATTTAGCTTTATGCGGTTATCGGATGAAGCCAATATCGTGCGTGATCTTGAGGGTGAGCAAATCGGCAGCGTTATCTTGCGCCATGTTCAAGCTCGAGCGGTAGAGCCCGTTGAACTCTCGTTGCAAATTGTCACTCCTGCTGCATTAACAGGGGCGGATCTGGATACCATTAAAGACGTGGTAGAAGGTAAGCTAAAACGCGATGTGATTATGGAGGCTCAGGTCGTCATCCGCCGCGAATAGGCGTCATTGGGAGCACTAGGTTGTGCTCCCATATTGCTTTTTACGCCGTCAATAAGCGACGTGCTGCGTCGACCACAACACTAATTGCCCGCTGCTCAGTGCCTTTCATTTGCGATTCATCAGGGATCTCTTGTTGTGTACGGTTAATAATAACCCCTGCCACACAGCCCGATTTTAAACCTTGGCTAGCACACATGGTAAACAAGGTCGCTGACTCCATCTCAAAGTTTAACACACCCATTTGTTGCCATTCTTCCATCGAGCCTTGGAAACGTTTAACCACTCGGCCTGAAAAGGTATCGTAGCGCTCTTGACCTGGATAGAAGGTATCACTTGAGGCGGTCACGCCCACATGAACGTCTGCACCCGATGCTTTTGCCGCTGCCACCATCGCAGTGGCCACATCAAAGTCTGGCACAGCTGGGAATTCCATCGGCGCAAAATGCGAACTAGCACCATCTAACCGCACCGCACCACTCGTAACGATAACATCCCCAACATTAATATGGGGTTG
Organism: Motilimonas eburnea; assembly: GCF_021295345.1. Lineage (GTDB taxonomy): Bacteria > Pseudomonadota > Gammaproteobacteria > Enterobacterales > CBDFNC01 > Motilimonas > Motilimonas eburnea. The sequence goes on along the minus strand of NZ_JAIMJB010000018.1, from coordinate 47,705 downwards.
AATAGCGCCTGTTGTACCTATGCGTAAAAAGGTTCGTACGCCAATTTGCGCCAACTCTTCAACGGCGATAGACGTTGACGGCCCACCAATGCCCGTAGAACACACGACCACACTATGCCCATCTATCTTAGCGAGGTAAATGGTGTATTCTCTATGTGAAGCGAGGAACTTGGCTTGTTCCATCAAGTTTGCAATACGTTCAACGCGCGCAGGATCGCCCGGTATAATGGCTAAGGTTGCCCCTTCAATATCTGCCGCATTAATACCTAAGTGGAATACATTTTCTGTGCTCATGGTTGTTCTCCAAGCCATCTATTCAAAACACCAATTTACTTAAATCATAGCGCCCCATTTGTTCTTGGGATCACAAATTTTAGTTCGCTGCATGTGATTTATTGGATATGAACCAAACGTGTTGATTTAGGTTGAGTCCAAAATATAGCCCCCTTCACGCCACCAATAATGATCCTCAACCGAGCCCTATTCCAACTACACTCTGCTCACAATCAGCAGGTGTTCTATTAACTAGCCTCAGCCCGATATCAAAGTGTTTCACGTGAAACATCATTTTGAAGTCTGTTTTGCCATAGGCTTAGACAACCTGAAATGGTCACTTCAGCCAAGTGCCAGCGCCATAATTCAACATGACAATGTTGCCATTTTCCGCTATCTTCACTGCTCGATTTTTCCGTAGTGATGACTCGCTATATTAGATAGCTTATTCAGTAGGTTTGAAAAATGTCTTTCTCTTCCTTTGGTAACAAGTTTACCCGCCATTCAGGCATAACCCAGTTAATGGATGACCTCAATGAAGGTATCCGCGGTGGCGACGATATCCTCATGCTCGGTGGCGGCAATCCTGCCTCGATTCCTGAAATTGAAGCAAAGTTCAAACACAAGCTGGACGAGCTCAATCAATCAGGAGCCTTGATTGATGCCCTAGGTAACTATGATGGACCACAGGGGAAGGATACCTTTCTCGATGCTTTAGCCACCCTGTTTCGTGAAACTTACGGCTGGGATATCAGTAAGAAAAATATCGCGCTAACGAACGGCAGTCAAAATGCCTTCTTCTATTTATTTAATTTGTTTGCTGGTAAATACCACGATGGCCGCCACAAGAAGGTCCTGTTCCCGCTAGCGCCTGAATACATTGGCTATGCTGATGCAACCTTGGACGACGAAGTATTTGTCGCTGCCAAACCCAGTATCGAAGAACTGGATGGGGGCTTATTTAAATATCATGTTGATTTTGACCATTTAGAAGTGGGTGATGACATAGGCCTGATCTGTGTGTCTCGCCCTACCAACCCAACCGGTAATGTGGTCACAGATGAAGAGCTTCAAAGACTGGATGTCATCGCACGAGAAAAAGGCATCCCCTTAATCATAGATAATGCGTATGGTACCCCATTTCCAAATATCATTTTTGCCGACGTCAACCCCATATGGAACGACAACATTATCTTGTGCTTAAGCTTGTCAAAGCTAGGTTTACCCGGCGCACGCTGCGGCATTGTCATTGCCAATGAACAAACCATCACCGCCCTATCTAACTTATCTGGCATCATTGCCTTATCACCCGGAAGCATAGGCCCTGAGCTCGCTTTACCTTTTATACAAGATAAGTCCATTATCGAGATGAGCGAGCAAATCGTTAAGCCGTTTTACCAGCAACGAGCGGAACATGCAGTTAGTCTCTTGCAGGAACAAATAGCTGTTCCCGGGTTTCGTATTCACAAACCAGAAGGCGCCATTTTTCTTTGGTTATGGTTTAAGGACCTGCCGGTAACTTGTGAGGAGCTGTACCAAAGACTCAAGCAAAAGGGGGTTTTAGTCGTACCTGGCCACTACTTCTTCCCAGGCTTAGAGCAAGAATGGCAACACACTCATGAGTGTATTCGGATGAATTACTCACAAAAACCAGAAGATGTCGAAAAGGGCATTGCTATTATTGCGAGTGAAGTTAATGCTATTTATGCCGAGCATAATCGCTAACCTCTATTCTTACCCAAACTCTTGAATTATTAAATAATGATGCCACCTAACCACAGTGGCATTATCTTTACCACGCAGCCCATCCCTGTGGGAGGCGAGCTTGCTCGGCGAATATGACTGACTCCAGCTTACCAGCACATTTATCCCCCTTCCTTCTGTAATAGTCAAACCCTCAGCGAATAGCACCGATTCAAGTTTATAAGCTCCATTTGCAGAGCAAGTTTAGGAAATACTGCGAAACTACCCTACACGCTTAACCAATAGAAAGGTTAACTAAGACCCGCTTTGTTTAAGGTAATGACCAACGAGATAACGTATATATGTGTCGCGATTTCACTTTCAGGAATTTATGTTTCACGTGAAACATAAATAAAAAAGGCCAAACAACTGACTGTTTGGCCTCTTACTCATCTCCACTTTTATGGTGGGATTACACGTCTAAGTTAGCCACTTTCATCGCATTAGACTCAATGAAAGCGCGACGAGGTTCAACTTGGTCACCCATTAGGGTTGTAAACAATTGATCCGCACCGACCGCATCTTCAATTTTAACTTGAAGCATACGTCTATTCTCAGGGTCCATGGTGGTTTCCCATAATTGCTCAGGGTTCATCTCACCTAGCCCTTTATAACGCTGAATGTATAAGCCACGCTTAGATTCTTTCATCAACCATTCTAATGCTTGTTCAAATGAGCTCACCGGCTGAACACGCTCGCCTCGCTTAACAAATGCCCCCTCTTCTAATAAATTAGAAAGAGTTTGGCCAAGGGCAGTGATTTGCTGATATTCATTAGATGAGAAGAAGTCATAACCGAATTCATAATCTTTATCTAGGCCGTGAAGACGAACCGTTACAACGGGTACATAAACATCATTCTCGGTATCTTTGATAACCTTATGGCTGTAAATGGCACCGCTGACTTCTTCATCATTCAGCTGGTCTATGATTAAGCTGATCCAAGCTTCAACCTTTTCTTCATCTGCTAAATCAGCCAAAGAAAGTGCGTCGGTATAGACCAATTTTTCCATCGCTACCGCTGGGTATAAACGGGAAAAACGGCTGATCATGTGATTAACGCTACGGTACTGGTTAACAATTTTTTCTAGGTTTTCGCCACCGATACCAGGTGCATCAGCATTAACATGCAAGCTTGAGTTATCAAGGGCCATGCTCGTAAGGTAACTTTCTAGCGCGCCTTCATCTTTAACATAGCTTTCTTGTTTGCCTTTTTTCACCTTATATAAGGGGGGTTGAGCAATATAGATATAGCCACGTTCAATCACTTCTGGCATTTGGCGATAAAAGAAGGTCAACAGCAAGGTACGAATATGCGAGCCGTCGACGTCAGCATCGGTCATGATAACAATACGATGATAGCGCGTTTTATCAGGGTTATATTCATCACGGCCAATACCACAGCCCATAGCCGTGATCAGGGTGGCGACCTCTTGTGATGAAAGCATCTTATCAAATCGCGCTTTTTCAACGTTTAATATCTTACCCTTTAGCGGCAAAATCGCTTGGGTTTTACGATCACGCCCTTGCTTAGCACTGCCACCCGCAGAGTCACCCTCCACTATGTAGAGTTCAGATAAGGCCGGATCTTTTTCCGAACAGTCTGCTAACTTACCCGGTAAACCTGCAATATCTAGCGCCCCTTTACGACGGGTCATTTCACGCGCTTTACGTGCCGCTTCACGAGCACGGGCCGCATCAACAATTTTGTTAACGACGGTTTTTGCGTCATTCGGGTTTTCTAATAAAAATTCTGATAGCTTTTCACCCATGGTTTGTTCAACCGCAGGCTTAACTTCAGACGAAACCAGCTTATCTTTCGTTTGCGATGAGAACTTAGGATCAGGCACTTTAACCGATACCACAGCGGTTAACCCTTCACGGGCATCGTCACCACTGGTATTAGTTTTGCCTTTCTTATTAAACCCTTCGGCTTCCATGTAGTTATTCAGTGTACGTGTCAGCGCACCACGGAAACCAGCCAAGTGAGCCCCACCGTCACGCTGAGGAATATTGTTCGTAAAACAGAAAATATTTTCTTGGAAACCATCGTTCCATTGCATCGCAACTTCTACCGCAATGCCATCTTCACGCTCGTGTGAAAAGTGGAATACTTTTTCATGAACCGGTGTTTTATTGGTATTGAGGTATTGAACGAAGGCTTGAACCCCACCTTCGTAGCAGAAGTGATCTTGCTTGTCTTCTTCACGTTCATCGCGAAGAATAATTGACACGCCTGAGTTTAAAAACGACAGCTCACGTAAGCGCTTAGCTAAGATATCGTAGTGAAACTCAACATCACTAAACACGTCAGGGCTAGGCCAAAAGCGAATTTCAGTACCCGTTTTTTCGGTTTCGCCTTTTGCTTCTAAAGCCGCTTCTGGCACACCTAAATGATAGATCTGCTCATGAACGCGGCCGTGACGCTTGATCCGAATCTTGAGTTTATCTGACAGCGCATTAACTACCGATACACCCACACCATGTAGGCCACCTGATACCTTATACGAGTTATCATCGAACTTACCGCCTGCGTGCAGTACCGTCATGATAACTTCGGCGGCCGAAACCCCCTCTTCTTCATGGATATCAACAGGAATACCGCGACCATCATCTTTAACCGACACAGAGCCGTCTAAATGAATGGTGACGACTATATCTTTACAGTGGCCAGCTAAGGCTTCATCGATGGAGTTGTCCACCACTTCGAATACCATGTGGTGCAAACCTGAACCATCATCGGTATCACCAATATACATGCCCGGACGCTTTCTTACCGCATCCAAGCCTTTTAACACCTTAATACTCGACGAGTCGTAAGAGTTCTCTGACATACCAAGATCTCACTTATTGCTCTGAAACGTTTCCGTGTTCCACGTGGAACACTTTAATTTGTTGCCCAAAGAGTTCTTCTACCTGCTCTTTTTCAATCGCAGTGATAAACACTTGAGCGCCGGATTCGGCAATGTGTTTTGCCAGGGGTATGCGCTTTTCTCGGTCCAACTCTGACGCAAAGTCATCAATCAAGAAAATACACTTAGTTGAACCTACCCCATTTTGGAATTTGCCTTGGGCTAGCCTAAGAGCACAAACCAATAATTTTAACTGACCTCGGGACAACACATCTGCAACAGGAACACCGTCTACCTTAATGCGTAGGTCGGCTTTTTGCGGACCAATACTGGTGTACCCTAAGGCACGGTCGCGCTCAAAATTCTGCTCCAAGTAGCCCTGCAGCTCCTTAGTTTTATCCCACCCTTGAAAGAAATCTAAGGTGAAATCAAATTCCGGCAAGAAGTCATTTGCCGTACTCAATATCTCAACTTCTAATTCCTTGAGATATTCGCGTCGTTGCTGGGTAATCACTAAACTGCGCTCACACAGTTCGTTATCCCAAAATCCAATATCCCGATAAGAGCCAGCCATTTTAAGGGCGGCATTACGTTGCTTAAGCAAACGCTTTACTCTTAACCACTGCGGGAAGAATGAGGGCTGTAAATGAAACACTCCCCAATCAATAAAACTACGCCGCCCCTTTGGACCACCCGTTAACAAGCTGTAGCCTTCTGGATGGATTAACTGCAAGGGCAGCAGCTCAGCCAACTGAGATAACTTCTCGGCTCGCTGGCCATTAATCTTTAACTCGGTTTCACCACTACGAGATTTGCGCAGGCCTAAAGGCACACTTTGTTGTTGCTGTTGAAACCGCGCAAATAAGGTAAATGCTTCTTGTTCATGCTGCACAACACGTTTTGTTAGATGTGAGCGAAACGATCGCCCAAGCCCTAAAAAGTGAATGGCTTCCAAGATGCTGGTTTTACCACTGCCGTTGTTGCCTAGCAGTAAATTGACCCCTAAATCAGGCTCTAAGCTGGCCGCCTTGATATTACGAAAATGGCTTACATTAACCTGAGTAATAGGCATGTTATAAGCGCATTGGCATCACAACATACATGGCATCAGCGCCCTGCTCTGCGGCTTCGTCAGCTTCAATCAAGGCGCTGCTATTAGCATCTCGCATCGTGAACTTAATTCGCTCACATTTTAACGTATTTAGCACATCCAGCACATAACTAACGTTAAAGCCTATCTCTAAATCGTGAGGCGGAAAGCTCACATCAAGGATTTCTTCGGCCTCTTCACGCTCGGGGTTATTCGCCGTGATCTTCAATAAGTTCTCAGACAAGGTGAGACGCACCCCGCGGAACTTTTCGTTAGATAATATCGCAGCACGGGCAAAGGCTTGCTTTAACTCTTCACGGCCCGATGACAGCACCTTGTCACCGTTATCAGGGATCACCCGACGGTAATCAGGGAAGCGTCCATCAACAAGCTTACACGTAAAGGTAAAGCCTGCGGTAATGGCGCGAATGTTGTTACTGCCAATTTGTATTTGCAAAGCTTGGTCATCGTTATCGAGCAAACGAATGAGTTCAAGCACGCCTTTACGTGGCACAATAATAGATTGATTCTGTAATGCTTGTTCCAGTTTAACTGAACACATAGCGAGACGGTGGCCGTCGGTGGCGACGCTTTTCAGCTCGTGGCCATCGGTTTCGAAATACATGCCGTTGAGATAATAACGCACATCTTGGCTCGCCATGGAAAATTGCGTGCTTTCAATTAAGCGGCGCATTTGGCTTTGCGGCAAGCTGAACTCAACGATGCTTTGCCAGGATTCAATGTTGGGAAAATCATTGGCCGGTAACGAAGACAAGGTGTAACGGCTGCGACCAGAGCGCAAGATAACCTTTTCATTCTCAAGGGTCAGGCGAATTTCGGATTGATCCGGTAAACCACGACAGATATCCAGTAACTTACGCGCTGGCACTGTGGTACGACCGGGTTGAACCTCACCTTCTAATGGCATCTGGCCAATTAACTCAACCTCTAAATCTGTTCCCGTTAAACAAAGTAAGTTATCACTCACTTCGATTAATACATTACCCAAAATAGGTAAAGTGGGCCGGCTACCTAAGGCGCCTGTCACTAATTGCAATGGTCTGAGTAACGCTTCGCGATTAATAGAAAAATGCATGGAGGCCTTTCCTTAAGATGACAAGGTTCGGATTAAGTTAGAATAATCTTCTTTAATATCATGGCTTTCTTCACGCAACTGTAAAATTTTACGGCACGCATGAAGTACAGTGGTATGGTCACGCCCACCAAAGGCGTCACCGATTTCAGGCAAGCTATGGTTAGTGAGCTCTTTTGCTAGGGCCATGGCTATTTGACGCGGGCGCGCCACACTGCGGCTACGGCGTTTAGATAACAAATCAGCCATTTTTATCTTGTAATATTCGGCAACGGTTTTTTGGATGTTGTCGATAGTGACCAGCTTTTCTTGTAAAGCCAGTAAATCACGCAGGGCTTCACGCACAAAATCGATGGTCGCTGTACGGCCCGTAAAATCGGCATTTGCACGCACGCGGTTTAGCGCCCCTTCTAATTCGCGCACATTAGAGCGTAAACGCTTAGCGATGAAGAAAGCACTTTCGTCAGGAAGGTCAAAGTTATGCTCTGCGGCCTTACGCTTAAGGATAGCCACACGAGTTTCTAACTCAGGTGGTTCAATGGCCACAGTTAACCCCCAACCAAAGCGCGACTTTAACCTGTCTTCAACGCCATCAATTTCTTTTGGATAACGGTCACTGGTGAGAATAATTTGTTGGTTACCCTCAAGTAAGGCATTGAAAGTATGGAAGAATTCTTCTTGAGAACGCTCTTTATTGGCAAAAAACTGAATGTCATCGATCAACAAGGCATCGACGCTGCGATAATAACGCTTAAATTCTTCAATGGCGTTACTTTGTAAGGCTTTCACCATGTCTTGCACGAAACGCTCCGAGTGCATGTAAATCACCTTGGCGTCTTTTTTGTGCTCACGAATACCATTGCCGACGGCGTGCAATAAGTGGGTTTTACCTAAACCACTACCGCCGTACAAAAATAAGGGATTATACGACCCCCCCGGGTTTTCTGCCACTTGGCGCGCAGCCGCGCGGCCCAACTGGTTTGACTTACCTTCAACAAAGTTATCAAAGGTATAGTTAAGATTAATATTGCTACGGTGAAAGATCTCTGGTTTGGCTTTAGCTTCAGATTGCTCCCATGGGGTTTGTTTCGCATTATTGGCGGGCGCTTGCTGTGCAGGTTTACTGGCTGCTTTGGTTTCAACCACAACGGGTTTACTGCCTACCTCAAACTTAAGGATCGGCATGTCATTATCGCAAAACTCGGCTAGCAAAGAGGTAAAATGATTGAGGTACTTATCTCTCACCCAATCCAACACGAAACGGTTAGGCGCATAAAAAGTCAATACATTATCTTTCAGCTCGGTTTGTAGTGGGCGGATCCACATGCTGAATTCTGTTGCCGGCAATTCATCCTTTAATCTTACGAGGCAATGTTGCCAAACTGAAGAAGACACAGATCACTCCAAAACAAAAAAACGGTCGCATATTTTAGCTTGCTAAGGCCGAATTCTCTAGGCTTTATATCACCATATTGGCAAATTTGCGCCTTGACAAAAACAGATCACAACAGATTATGATAGCAATCGGCAATGCCGCTCTCACTATGTGGATTAGGTGAGTTTACCCGCCCCTGACAAGGGTTTATGATAAATACAAAATAGGCTATAGGATTCAGTAAGATGGAGCCAACCCCGAGTAAACCTAAAGGTTCGATCAAACAAGATCCTTTTGTACAAAACCTGCTAGAGCGCATCCCCGAAGATCTTCACGATAGTTTTAGCGATGAGCAGCTGATCCATTTAAAAGTGGCATTAGGCGCACGCAGCTGGGGTAACCATGCCATCGATCTGCGCGGCACCGTAAAATTACTGCGTTGGCGTTATTATTATGTGTTTCTGGCTGGGCGCAACCGCCGAGAGCTTAGCCGTCGCGAACGCAATATATCTCGCTTGATCCAAGCCATGATCCTGAGTGTATTTTTATGCTTCTCCACCGCCCTGGGTCTGCTGATCCTTTACTTGCTCAAGTCCGCTGCCGGCATCGACCTTATTCCTGGCTTTTCATTTGGGGTATGGGGCTGGTTTCAAGAAACCTGGCTTAATTAGATCGCTTGCGATCATCTGTTTACACTGACGATCCTTAGGATCCTTGCTTAATTGCCAAATCACTATATAATCTCGCGCACTTTCTTTGCACTATAATATGAGCTCTATATATAAGGTGTATTTGAAAGGCGAGTTTTATTTTGAATAAAATTCACCCAATATGATGGCATTTAAATTGACTTGACCTAGTTCAAGGTATAGAATTCGCCCTCTTTTTTGAGGCCAACCGACATAATGTCTTTCACAGCATTATGAACGAAAGCCAACTGTACAGTTAACTGATAACGGAAAGAACCATGAAACGTACTTTTCAACCTAGCAATCTTAAGCGTAAGCGTTCACACGGCTTCCGCGCTCGCAAAGCGACCAAAGGCGGTCGTCAAGTGTTAGCGCGTCGTCGTGCTAAAGGTCGCGCACGCCTGAGCGCATAATTAATCAGACGTGATTAATTTATCGTTCAATCGGGAGTTACGCTTGTTAACTCCCGAGCAATTCAAAAATGTCTTCTCAGACGCCATTCCAGCTTCATCTCCACAAATAACCATACTCGCTAAAGCCAATGGTCTGAACCATCCAAGGCTAGGTCTTGCTATACCAAAAAAGCACATCAAACTTGCGGTAGGCAGAAACCGAGTAAAACGTATCGTGAGAGAAAGCTTTCGTACCCGCCAGCATCAGTTACCCGCTGTCGATTTGGTTGTCATCGCTAAAGGCGGCTCTGGCGACCTCAGTAATGAAGAGCTAACGAAGCTATTAGGTAAGCTATGGCAAAGAATCGTTCGCCGCTGCAACGGTTAGCCGCTTGGCCCGTCATAGTCTTAATAAAGACCTACCAGATACTTATTAGTCCACTGCTTGGACCACGCTGTCGATTCCATCCAACTTGCTCTCATTACGCAATTGAGGCAATTAAAACGCACGGATTGGTAAAAGGTTGTTGGTTAGCGGGCAAACGTCTTATAAAATGTCACCCTTTAAACCCTGGTGGGTACGACCCCGTTCCTAAACCCAACAAAAGAGATTAACTAAATTATGGAATCTCAACGTAATTTTTTACTTATTGGTTTACTGTTTGTGAGTTACTTACTTTTTGTCGCTTGGACAGAATTTAAAAACCCACAACCGGAGCAACCAACCGTTGCCGCAACACAATCAGCGAGTGTGCCGACTAGCACCAATTTAAGTGCCGATGTGCCTGCAGCCTCTGCTGACTCTAACCAAGACGTTCCTGTTGAATCAGGCACTTCAGCGCACAAACGCATTACACTTGAGAGTGATACCCTTAAGTTAATCATCGATACCGTGGGCGGTGACATCGTTGAAGCTGACTTACTGTTGTACCCAGAGGTTCAAGATGAGCCCGCCCCGTTTAAACTACTGAAAAGTGAGCAAGGTAACACCTATATTGCCCAAAGTGGTTTAACAGGCCAGGGTCCAGATGCGAGTCCAAAAGGCCGCCCGCACTACACCACTAAGCAAGACGCCTTTGTTCTTGCTGAAGGTGAAGATAAGGTCTCTGCGAAATTATTCTTTACTGCAGAAAACGGTGTCAAATACATCAAAACCTTCACTCTGCTAAAAGGCAGCTACGAAGTTGATATTGACTACCAAGTTGTTAACAGTTCAGACAACCCAATTAGCCTCACCCTTTACGGCCAATTAAAGCAAACCATTCAACCTTCTGGCGGCAGTTTAGTGATGCCTGTTTACCGTGGCGCGGCTTATTCTGCACCGGCAACAGATACGCGCTACCAGAAGTACTCGTTTGACGACATGCAAGATAAAAACTTAAACATCAACACGAACGGCGGTTACGTGGCGATGCTTGAGCACTACTTTGTGTCAGCTTTTGTACCTAGCGAAGAGCAACAAAATCGCATTTATAGCAACGTGATTGGTGGTGATGCAGCGATTGGCTATACCGCTCCTGCACAAACGGTGAATGCTGGCGAGCAAGCGACCCTAAGCACTAAGCTATGGGTTGGTCCTAAGCTACAAGACGAAATGGCTGCGGTAGGTAAACATTTAGACCTAACCGTTGACTACGGCTGGCTATGGTTTATTGCGCAACCGTTATTCCAACTACTATTGTTCTTCCAAGGCATCGTTGGTAACTGGGGTGTGGCGATTATCTTAGTGACCTTTGCGGTCAAAGGGGTGATGTATCCGCTAACCAAGGCACAGTACACCTCGATGGCGAAGATGCGTTTACTTCAGCCTAAGATCCAACAGCTACGCGACCGTTACGGTGAAGACAAGCAAAAAGTATCGCAAGGTATGATGGAGCTTTACAAAAAAGAGAAAGTAAACCCACTGGGTGGCTGTTTACCTATCTTATTGCAAATGCCTATCTTCATTGCGCTTTACTGGTCATTAATGGAGTCGGTAGAACTGCGTCATGCGCCTTTCTTCGGTTGGATCACCGACCTATCGGTACAAGACCCTTACTACGTACTGCCTATTCTGATGGGTATTAGTATGTTCTTTATCCAAAAGATGTCGCCGACCACTATCCAAGATCCAATGCAAGCGAAGATCATGCAATACATGCCAGTGGTATTCACGGCATTCTTCTTGTTCTTCCCTTCAGGTCTCGTACTGTACTGGCTAATGAGTAACCTAGTTACCTTGCTACAACAGTGGATGATTTTCCGCGAGCTAGACAAAAAAGGGTTAGGTAAGAACGCTACGGCTTAGCTACGGCTTAGCCACAGCTTAATACCAATGCTTAAAAGCTATGGGTGATTAACCTATACCGAAACAAGGAGCCGATTGGCTCCTTTTTTGTTACTAACCAAGTATAATAACCAAACTAAAAGCATAACCTATTGCAGTAGGCATATTCAGATGAACTCAATCGACACAATTGTAGCCCAAGCCACTCCACCTGGACGCGGCGGCGTCGGCATTATTCGCGTCTCTGGCCCCGCCTGTGAGCAGGTTGCTGAGATCGTATTGGGCAAGCAACCGCGCGTTCGCTATGCCGAATACTTGCCGTTTTTAGATGAGCACAATCAAGCGCTAGACGAAGGCATAGCGCTGCTGTTTAAAGGGCCACATTCATTTACCGGTGAGGACGTGTTAGAGCTGCAAGGCCACGGCGGCCCCATCGTAATGGACATGCTGATTAAACGTATTCTGCTTATCGATGGCGTGCGCAGCGCTCGCCCCGGTGAGTTTTCTGAACGCGCCTTTATGAACGACAAACTGGATTTAGCCCAAGCCGAAGCCATTGCCGATCTTATTGAAGCCACCTCGGAACAAGCCGCCAAAAGCGCATTGCATTCATTGCAAGGTGAGTTTTCCAATAAAATTCATGAGCTAGTAGAAGCCCTGATCCACCTGCGTATTTACGTTGAAGCCGCCATCGACTTTCCCGATGAAGAAGGGGTCGACTTTTTATCCGATGGCCATATCCAAGCCCAGCTGTACGCCATTATCGATAAGCTCGCCAAGGTACAAAATCAGGCCAAACAAGGCGCCATTATGCGTGAAGGCATGAAGGTAGTGATAGCCGGCCGCCCTAATGCTGGTAAATCGAGCTTACTAAATGCCCTAGCCGGTAAAGAAGCCGCCATCGTCACCGAAATTGCCGGTACCACCCGAGATGTATTACGCGAACATATTCATATCGACGGCATGCCACTGCACATCATCGACACCGCTGGTTTGCGTGAGAGCCCAGACGTGGTTGAACAAATCGGTATCGAGCGCGCTTGGCAAGAAATCAATAATGCTGATCGGGTATTATTTATGCTGGATGGCACCACCACGGATGAGCTTGACCCCGCTAAAATTTGGCCCGACTTTGTGGAGCGTCTACCGCAAAACATCGGCATGACAGTGGTGCGCAACAAAGCCGATTTAACCGGTGAATCTCTCTCTATCAGCGAAGATCACGGCCACCCCGTGTATCGCATCAGTGCCAAAACTGGCCTAGGTCTCGATGCCCTGCGTGAGCATTTAAAGGAAATCATGGGCTACCAAGGCAGCACCGAAGGCGGCTTTATGGCCCGTCGTCGTCACCTAGAAGCCTTGAACATCGCCAGCCACCATGTCGATAACGGCAAGGAGCAGTTAGAAGTGTATATGGCGGGCGAATTGCTGGCCGAAGAGCTACGTTTAGCTCAAGAAGCACTCAGTGAAATCACCGGTGAATTTACCAGTGACGACCTGTTAACGCGGATATTCTCTAGTTTTTGTATAGGTAAATAAAAGAAGCAACTCTCCATAACCAAATTCAGCCCCGATTAACCTTGCAGGATTAGAAATTAATTGGGGCTAACAACCTAGCCTACGCTAGTATATCCCTGCATTGGAGAATTAGGTTTATGAGGAAAAGCCATTTTAAGTTCTCCTTTAGATACCATAGATTTCAGATAGTTTTGGCGTAAGCTTTGTGCTTTACGATCTAACAGCGCCTCAAGCACAGCAACGGAAATATAATGCCCTTTGCAAAGCTCGAGAATCAATTGCTTCATGGTATTGGTATCCAAGCGCCGTTGCTCTCTAGCTTGAGCACCTAATTGGACAAGCTCCAAACGGAAAGCTTCAGCCAATTCATCAAGCTCATAAACAAAGGGCTTATCTATTTGATCGCTTATTAGGCGACCCTGTGAATCCCTACTATCACTTTTGTTGTCTTTATCAACCAAGCTTCTATGCGTTAAGTTACTATCTTTATGCGTTAAGTTGTCGACGTTATACGTTAAGCTGTCGACGTTATGCGTTAAGTTGTCGAGAGAGGTTAACGCATTTGAGAAAACATCTTCGGGAGAAGGGGGGTCCATACCAGGTAAACTATAAGACTTATCTTTCTTTACACCACTTGCAACCAAAAAGCCTTTATCAACTAGCCTAGGCAAGGTCAATGTTACATCACGGGAGTGCTTGCTTGTTAACTGGCATGCCCGCTCATGGTTAACCCATCCCTCAATAGCCGCCGTTGCAACAATCATCTGCTCAAGTTCATCAAGCGTGTAAAAACGATCACCGAATAAAGAACCTAGTAGATCTGTAACTTCGTTAGGAATTAGACTTGCTGTTGATAGCTCTAAAAGTGTCTGTTCAGAGGGCGATTGCTTCTCATACAGTTTTGGAGTTCGCCATTTAGCAGCCTCCCAACCACTGTAAATCTTCGGTATACCTGAGCCAGCTCGCTCACCAGCACCGATCATCAAGAACATCTGGTGCATGCGTCGGTTACGGCAATCGCTTTCTCCACCTTTGACTGCAATTTCCGGTGGTATACGCATCAATCCTGGATTTCGAAAACCAAACAGATCAGGGCGTTTAACGATCAGTATTGAGCTTCGTCCAGTATAATCAGCATGAACAAGAGTATTAACCAAGGCTTCACGAATTGCCTCATGAGCCTTAGATTCATCCAGCCGTACTCCTTCTTGCAGCTCGAAAGGAACTTTTAAATCGGTGATTAATTTTCTGTATGTACGCCGATAAAAGTCGAATACATTTCCAGACCAAGAACCATCGGGATAGACACGATCAATCCAGCGCTGAGTATTGGCCTCATCTCTCTCTCGATAGTCAACAAAATAGTGTGGAGCGGCATCTTGAATCGCTTCCCATGTGCCAAACATAAGTACGCCTGCTAACGTAACGCCTTCCACTCCCGCTTGACGATCTTTTCGCCACCCACCAATTTTCTTAAACATATCAAATAGATCAAGCTCTAGCCAAGGGTGCTGAGGCTTAGCTGCAGCAAACAAATTTTTGTATACACTAAGGCTATCAGGATCAATATCACTAAAATCAAATCCTTTAAGGATCTTGTCATCTCTACTACTTTCAACCTGTTCAGCCATCATGCGTTTTACTTGTTCTTCGCTACAACGGTGATCTCCTTCATGAAGGCGAATAAAAGTCTCTTTCATAGGCTGGTTTTTCAGATAGACGGGCTTTTGTTCTCGACGAGCGGCAGGAATTTCGATAACCAACAATTGTTTACCTTCTACAGATACCACTTGCACGCAATCATTAGTCAATAAGTTAATGTTAACCTTGTCACGATTACCTGCAGTGTCAAAAAGTTGCTTACGGACGGTTTCAATGTCTTCAATTCCTGCAAGTGTCAATTTGCCTTTTTTTTCACGAACACCAAGTACAACATAGCCACCACGGCTATTAGCCATTGCGCTATAAGTTGGCCAAAAATCATCAGGGAGCTTTCCCTTGCCATTTTTCCCCTGGGCAAGCTTAAACTCTAATTCAGCTGACTCAGAAAGAGCCTGTAAATCCACTTGGTCTTCAATATGAAACATGTTCGCAACCACTTATTCCAATCTAACTTGTAAAATAAAAGTTATCCAATGCGTCAGAATTAGGCTTACACATGCGAAAGCCCTACTCTGCCAACACGCCGAATGCACCGATTTACCAAAAGAGGAATGCCTTTCCCGCAATCCACTACTAATTAATTAGGTTAAAATACTCTAAAACCTCAAAGCTTCCTGCGCAGCTTTTTCTGCTTGATAGTTGCCTGCATCCAATAAGGTTTCGTACAAAGTTATTGCTCCTTCTTTTATCGCTCCAGCTCCTCTCTGTAAAGTAACTGCTAGTTGCACCAACTCTTCGCTATGTTCAAAATATTGGCGCTCTGGATTTGCTTTCTGTTGCGATTTTACTAAGTTCTTAGCAATATCAAGTATTGAGAGTTGAAGTTTAGGAGAAAAATTAATTTTGACCAGATTGCTAATCAGACAGTGCCTGTTTAACTCAGATACAACTTCAGGATGACCAGCAAGCCAATCAACCACATCATAAGTCAGTTCATCATTTGGCATCTGCTTGCTATATGGAAACAAACTGTTTAATGCAGTGACTAGCTCCTTTATGTCACCCTGAAGGCACGCCATAAGCATTTTGTGGGAATCGCCGCGAACTTTTCCCGCCTCATGCCAACCAGTGCATGCCGCATGGATAATGCCACGCATGAAATGAGGTTCTTTTAGACCGAAATGCTGACTCCAAATCTGATGTAGTTCATTATTCTCGTTACCAATGATCAGCTGCCCTGTAACAAACTCTCCAGCAACTTGAATCAAGACTGATGATTTCGAAGATAGCCAGTATCTAACAATTTTTAGCAGTGTTACAGGCTGTAATACATCAGCTAATTCCCAGATTGTCATAGCCGTTGTTGGTAACGAAAATACACGGGAATGTTCATCAACCAACCGATTAACCAACTCATTACACTTATCTTGACTCGCCCAACGTAAATGGCGAAATTGAAACAGCAATAGACACTTCCAAGTTTCTGTGTCTTGTGATGTATTTAAAAACTGCAATAAAACATCTACCCATGTATCGCAACTCGGGGGCTGGCGACAAAGCAACCCTTGATGTATGGCAGACATGATAGTGTAATTTCCAGCTGGGACGGCACGAAAGCCATTAGAATGACCAAAGAGCAGGGCCTGCCCCGGTCCCCCCCCCGTGAAATCTCCCTCAAGTTCACTTCCTGTATCTAAGTTTGAGTTTAAGTAACCCAAAAGTATTTGAATACACTGATCATCTAACCCATTTTCCCTTCCTGCTATAGCTTGGAATGCTCTGGCAACGCCGGTTATCCACTCTTTCGAATTAAACCCACGCTGATTGAGTTGGATGATAAGATTCACTACTTGTTTTGGAGCTACAACTTCAGACTTCGCTAAATTCTCAATAGCCTCAGAGGCCGCATATTCGTGCAAGCCCTGACGAAACTCATCCGTAATAAGCTCTATTGCCTGCTCAGGGTTGTTGGCAGCATACGAACCAAAAGCGCTAGACAACTCAATGACTCCACCAGAAAGCCAACGCCGTCCCTCACCATGACGCTTATGCTGATCAGTTATCTCATTGAGCAAATTTAAAATATCTTGTTTTCGGGCTTTCCCCATCTGTTCTGAGGACATTGGTGACCTAACGACAGAAGCCATGCCAACTCCTCTGGAACGCTCACCAATAGCAGGCTCGTGTCTTTTGTCTCTTTCTGATATCTGTCTATTTCTTCTTGGGGACAAAGCTTTTGATGGCAACCTCGAAAGTAATGCCAGTCGGTAACCCTCGCTGTAATGCATACACCTTAGCTTCATATCAGCAGGATAATCAGCGCTTGGCTGATGCGAACGGAACTGCTCAATAGCATCTCTAATGACAGAAACTTGCTTATCATTCCAAAGTGAGACCGCTTCTTCTATCAGTTCCAGGGTAACACTGCCATTAAATGTATAACCGACATTATCTTCATCTTTGAAGTAACCAGAACCTAACTGTAAGCGACAACGGTCACCAAGCAGATAGTCATATATGTCCTGCGCATAGTGTTTTCCATTAGACAATAGAGCTGATGCAACAATGACCTGTACATCATCAATATCAACAGCCATGTATGGTCTGATTAATTGAAGCAACTCGTTTGGCGTATTTTGGGCAGAAGTTGAAATTGCAAGGCGGAGGCCACCTAACAAAGAACTACTATCGGACTGTTCATCCCTCTCAATAACAGACCTGATTCTACTACGGTAAGTGTAACCAAGTTTTGCGCTGCTATTTTCTTCTATTAACTGTATTACCCATGGCAATATCGCTTTGATACATTCCAAGGGATGATTTATAGCAAGTTTCTCGAAGCCGTAGATATGTTGTTCTAATGCTGTTTTGTCATCGATCGAGTTCAACCAAGCAACAAGAATGGTTAATGCTTGCTTGGTGTATCCTTTCTCACATAAATTTGATAGATACCCTTCTATATAGAGCGAATCAGCATTATTCCTAGCCATTAATTGCCTAAAAAGTCGAAAAGCGGCCTCTGAATATGCCGAAGCTCGCCATAGTACACGAAGAGTCATATCGTCATAAGCAGGCTCAAACCAAAGCCTGTTAAGTAGTGATATGACATGCCCTTCATCGTGTTTAGACTCAGCGATCAACCATTCCACCACGTGACTACTATATTCAGCTTCTTCCATTATCTCTGGTATGCTAGCTATCAAATGATCTCGCCAATTGCTCCAGTTTGCCGCTACTTTAGATATTGCTCTTTTAGCTAAAACTACGTCACCATTAATCAATCGAAGAATTCGTTCAGCGTCGGATGCACTTGGGGTTGGAGAAATTGCCAGGATATCAACTAACAGGTGCAGGATATGACGTCGTGATCGACCACCGAAGAGTAATGAGTCAAGAGTCGACTGATACCCCATAGGATCTCTTTCCCTCAAAGATTCAAGTCCTCGCAAAATCGTGCTTCTAGAAAAAAGGCCATCTTGTTTTTGGTAGACGAAACTACACAAATCATCTGAATTGCTAAAACTCTGAGCCTGAAAATCATCAAGCCAGGCTTGGTGGCTAAAGCCTATATTCTTATCATACCGCAACAAAATACCAGCCGCCTCAAGCGCTGCAATAACGTGGCCGCTCTCAAACTGGTAAGCATCAACAGGACGCCTGAGCACTTCGTTACTCACCATATCCTGAGCCAGACGCTTTAAAAAAAGCATCTGTTCAGCTCGACTTGCTCTGTCTGTCAGTTTCTTATCCAGCCATCGCTGTAACAAGTTCTTTGACGTAACTTGGTCAGGCTGTTCACCAGCCTTAATAAGGCTTACATACAGATTTAAAGCGAAAGGAACTTGAATTGCTGGATACATAGATGGCGGGATCGATGATATTTTTATCCCAAAGTCAGTTAAAAGTGCTTCAACAGCTGCCTTTTCAGGCAATGGTAGTTCAATATACTTTGCTTCCAACTGAGTAAAACGAGTATCAAAACTAGCCTCAAAGGGGCGAGAAGTCACGATGATATGAACTGGCTTTTTGCCACTTAACTTAATGCTCTCAAACCGACTTTTTAGAGAAACAACCAGGTCTACAAGCACTCTAAAACGGTTTGAGCTTTGATCCATTACCTCACTAACTGCATCCATTTGATCAATTAGCAATACCACTGGTTTGGTTTGTGAAGCCCCAAGCAAAATATTGGTAAGATTTCCACTTAGTTTGAGACTTTCTGCCAGCTCAGTCAGATCGTTAACCTTGACATCTAACTCATCCGCTTTAATTGCCAGAACAGAAAAATCGTCGTCAAGTAAGCGTTCATAAAGAGCAGATAGTAGTGACGATTTCCCACTGCCTGATACGCCAGTCAGAATATGACAACTACTCTCATTTGAATGAACCAGCTGAAGCAAATCTTGTAGCTCAGGTCGTTCTATAAATCGGTTTTCAATAGTCTTTTGCCAACAGGCAAGCTGTCGGCTAGCTTGAGCCAAGTCGTTTGGTACAGCGGTATTATTACCAGAAAACGGAGCTCTGGACAATTGCAGTGAATGAACCGGAATCCTAAAGTGCCGCTCTCTCACATCTGTATGGATACTAAGAGCTCTATCCAGTTCATGAGGCCTTAACAACCTATAGTTCAATGCTTGAAATCGCTCGCGCAGAGGTGACATTGCACAGCTTAGATCAACCATCTTTAGAGAAGCATACTTAGCAATAACAGCTTTGGCTGCTGTTTCGATTTCTTCAAGGTTATCTCTAAGCCATGAACTTGGCGTGTTGAAAAACTCATCAACTTCACCCGTTGGGCCACAACTAAGAGCTAAGTAATAAGTGAAACACTCGGGTTTTGGTAACAATTTCCTATTCAGGTCTGCGTAAAGAAGAAACTTAACGATCTCTTTTATTGTTTCTTTTTGGGTAATCTTCTCGCTATAGCGTTTGCACTGGACTAAGCCAACCGGGATTTCGTGCGAGGTCATCCATACATCGCGCCCCTGATCTGCTCCTGTGAGCATCAGTCGCGTATAGTCATGCCCAAGATCTGTTTCAAAACCGCTGCGAAACAGATCCCAAAGTAAGCACTCGAACTGCGCTGGGTCTAAATTTTGATAAGGCAGAGATTGAGCGCCAACTTCGATAACACTAGTCTGTTGTTGCCTAGCTATTTCCTGCTCAATATCCGATGGCTCAATAAACTCCTGACTAACAATTATTGACATATCAACCACTCCCAGTGCATTGGTTCCCCCCACAACCTTGTACGAATATCTTTAATCACTAACTAGAGGCCAAAACATTTGTGTTTAAGAGCTTTCATTTAGTTATTATATTGGTTTTACGATGATTATTAATAGGATAATTACTAGTAGAAGTGATGTATAGCTCTTTCAAACGTAACAACTCTTGAGTCTTCAAGCACTACAATCTGGCCCAACCCAACTAAGATCTATTGATCCGCTCAAAAGAGAACAATGCTATCAACATCCCAGCCAAATGGATAAAGGAGGACATAGTAAATAAGTCCGATCACCTTTTTGGCGAGATAAACTTACCCTTAGCGGATCTCGCCCTAATTCACCTTACGCAATTGCAGCTTAGCGATGCGTTTACTTAGGGTGTAGACGTGCTTAAGGCCGTTAACCCATTCCATTTGCGCGCGAAAGATGTCTAATCTGGCGTCGGTGTTTTGCACTAAGCGCTCGGCTTGGCGGGCTAACACCTTTTCCAGCAACACGTTGATTTCACGTTTGGCGCTGAGCACATTTTCGGCCAGTTGATCGTCGTTGCGGCGAATGGCATTCACGCTGTCGAGTAAGGCTTCTCGCACCCGGCTTTGGGTAGTATCCAGCACAACGCGCATTTCCTTACTGGCCATCAGATTCGATTCCAAGGTGTGATGACTTAAGGGCAGTAATACGTTCACTATGGTATCGGCTATGTTTTCAAGATGATCGGTAATACTCACCAAGTTTATCTGTTGCTTACTCTGCAGCTCGGTCAGGGGGGATTGGCGTAACTGGCCTAAATAGCGCAAAATCTTGCCATGGAGAATATCCACTTCGTCTTCTATTTTGGCGATGTCACGTAGTGTTTCTCGCACTTGTTGCTTATCGACCTCGCTGGCCATGGATTGCGCTAAAGGCGGCATGGCATTGAGCATGTTCACCACGCGGCGGCCAACGCGAGAAACCTCAAGTTTCGTTTGCTCTAGCGCGATATCGGGCGTCGCTAAAAAGTCTTCTCGAACATATTTTAACGCCAAACTCCGTTGCGGTTTGGTGGTTTCTTTTGCTGGCACCAACTTTTTTACCGCGACGACAAAGAGATGGCTAAATGGCAGCATAATAACGGTGTTCATGACATTAAAAATGGTATTCGCATTGGCTATTTGTCTGGGGGTTTCTACCGCTAAACGCTCAACGCCTAGCAGTTCAGGGTAAGCTGGTGAGATGGAGGTGGCCAAATTAGCCAATAAGGCGATCAGGGGTAACCAGATAATCACACCCATGACATTAAACAAAAAATGCAAGCCAGCGGTTTGCTTGGATTCCGCTCCCTTGCCTATGGCGGCCAACAGAGCGGTGACACATGTCCCTACATTGGCCCCCATGGCCATGGCTATACCGGATTCAAGACTCACAAATCCCTGACTTGCTAAAACAATAACAATGCCCGTGGTGGCAGATGATGATTGCACCAAGGCAGTAAAGATGGCGGCAATCATGATGGCGAAGAGGGGATTGTTCATCTTTGCCATGAAGTCGACAAAAGGCGCAAAGGTGCGTAATGGCGACATCGCATCACTCATGGTGTTCATTCCCAAAAACAACAGCCCTAATCCAAATAGAATATTGCTGTAGTTTTTAGCCGATTCCGTCTTGGCCATCACTTGGCCTAAAAAACCGAGCGCGATGAATGCCAATGCCACCTTAGTGACTTTAAAGGCGATGATTTGAGCTGTGATGGTGGTGCCGATATTGGCCCCCATAATTATGCCAACCGCCTGATTTAATGACATTAAGCCCGCGCTAACAAACCCGACCACCAGCACAGTAGTGACCGACGAGGATTGGATCACCGCAGTTAACCCCGCCCCTGTGAACACCCCGCTAACTCGGTTAGTGGTCAGCTTGCCCAACACGTACTTCATTCTACTGCCAGCGGCACGACTTAAGGCTTGAGTCATTTTTTCCATGCCATACAAGAACATGGCCAAGCCACCAAACAGACCCATCAGCATCAAGGGGTAATCGAGTTCAAGCTCATGTGTGGTTGCAGCGGCAGCCGCAAATGAGTGGCAAGTAAGCAACACAATCAAGCAGATAGATTTCATCATAGGCCATACTCACAACTAAGGTAGATACGTTAAGTGTAGCCTGTTAACCTCATTTTCCTTTTGAAATCAACATGACTGAGTAAAACCAACGAGACAAACTGTGATCCCTCTCCTTTGATTAAGCCAAGATCGATTGGCATCAAAGAAAGACCGCGCCATCATCAGGCGACAGCATTTTATTGTCAAAAAACACAATAAAAGTGAACCCCATCTGCAGCAACACTCGAACAA
The DNA here is from genome assembly GCF_021295345.1 of Motilimonas eburnea. Classification (GTDB taxonomy): domain Bacteria; phylum Pseudomonadota; class Gammaproteobacteria; order Enterobacterales; family CBDFNC01; genus Motilimonas; species Motilimonas eburnea. The sequence continues at coordinate 25,255 of NZ_JAIMJB010000018.1, read as the reverse complement.
ATTAGATGAATTCGTTATTATTTACACGCCCAATCATAATAAAGAGCCAGATATGAGCCTAAAAAACGTGTTATTGATTACCTTGCAAAAAGGGGATATGACAGGATACGAGCTAGCCAAAGAATATGACGATAAATCCGCTAACTTTTGGCAGGCGAGCCATCAGCAGATCTATCGTGAATTAAAAAAAATGGCGAACGAGGGCCTGATAAGCTGTATCAAACAAGCTCAACAAGGCAAGCCCGATAAGAAAATTTATAAGGTCACCCAACAAGGGCAGCAAGCCTTGGAGCAATGGCTAGCACAACCTACCTCAGAGCGCTTACTTAACTCTCCTTTTCTCGCCAAGTTTATGGCTGGCGAATGTGCCAATGCCTCATCAATAAGAGATGATATTGTTCGACTGCAACAAGAGCATGGCGCGTCTTTGGCCAAGTTTGAAAGCTTTTTGGATCATTTTCCGTCTGATAAAAGCCTACTGAGTAAAGGTGACAAACTGGCTTACCTCAGCTTACAGCGCGGTATTATCATGGAGCAGGCTTGGTTAAGCTGGGCTGAGCAAGTGTTACCTGAATTAAATGAGCTTGCAGAGCAAGAGCAACAAGAGCAAGACTAAATAGCAAAGTGAGCGCTATTATTCTCAAATACCTATTCAACATTGGCAAAGGAACTTCCATGCTGGCTGTATTTCGTCAATCTTCACTTAAACTGGGGTTACTTGTCGCGGCCCTGTCGCTATCGGGCTGTTCAACTTCACCCACAGGGCGTAACCAGATCATTATGTTCTCTAACGCTGAAATGTCTCAGCTCGGTGAGCAATCGTTTGCTGAAATGAAAAAGCAACTCCCCATCAGCAAGGATCAAAAAACCAACCAATACGTGGGCTGCGTGGCGAATGCCATTATCAAGCAAGTTCCGCCACAAGCGGGCTACGCCAATTGGGAGGTGGTTGTTTTTGCTAGCGAGCAGGTCAATGCTTTTGCCCTACCAGGAGGGAAAATCGGTGTCTATACCGGCTTACTCGAGGTGGCAGAGAATCAAGACCAATTGGCGACGGTGATCGGCCACGAGGTCGCTCATGTTCTGGCTAATCACAGCAATGAACGGTTATCACAAACTCAGTTAACTAACTTAGGTTTACAGCTATCTAGTGCAGCACTGGGCTCAAGTCAGTATCACGACATCGCAATGGCAGGATTAGGCCTTGGCGCTCAAGTCGGTATCTTGTTACCTTATGGCCGCACTCAGGAATCAGAGTCCGATATGCTTGGCCTAGAGCTCATGGCTCAAGCGGGCTTTAACCCTAACGAAAGCGTGAAGTTGTGGCTCAATATGGCTAAGGCGGCCAAGGGCAGTAATCCACCTGAGCTGTTTTCAACTCACCCGTCTCACAATACTCGGATCCAAGATCTACAGCATAAAATCGCCACTCTCCCCCCAACCGCGAATAAGAAACCAAATTGCACCAAGCCCTGATATTAGGCTAGCTTTTAAGCAACAAGCGTAAAGGCAGCGCAAACTACGCTGCCTGATTAAAGACAATTCCCACTCACGCCCTAAATAGCGCTATAATCGAGCCCATTTCCTGAAAAACATTGAGAGTGATGCTGAGTACCATGTTGGATTATTCGGAAAAAGACATACGTAATAGCTTTGGCACCCCGACCTTTGATCGCGGCCAAAAAGTGTTCACCGATGGCTTGGTACAGAAGTGCAAATATAGCCCTGAGTTAGACAAATTAATTGGTAGCCTGACGGGAGCGGATAAAGACGTGACCTATAATACCAATGTCGAAGTGAAGGCCAGCAATCAACCGGGCAAGTTGATCATCCGCAGTCAGTGTTCATGTCCGGTCGGTTGGAACTGTAAACACGCCGTCGCTTTATTACTCGCGTATCAAAAGCAATTAGAACCAGCGGACCCGTATCAAATTTGGTTTAGTCAACTGCCTCCACAATTTCAACAAAGCCAGACTCACGCTGATTTTAGCAAAGAGAAAGCCATCTACTGTTTGTCCAATGACAAAGATGGCCATGTGCAGGTTGAAGTGGGTGCCGCTAAACCTCTGCGTGACGGCAGCTTCGGCGCATTTAGCAGCAAACGCCTCGAAGAATTAGTGAATGATTACTCTTGGTCTGACTCTTGGCTGACAGACTTCGATAAAAATCTGGTGCGCTTGTTATTGCTTAAAGAGCATGACAAGTACAACCTCAAAAGCACCTTGATTTGCACCGAAAATGACGCCCTTGCACTGCAACGCATGCTCTCTTCAGGTCGGTGTTTTTGGCAAAGTACCGCCTCCCCTTTACAGCTAGGCTCGCCTTTGCCCCTCAACCTGGCTTGGCAGCAACTGCAGCAACAACAATATCAACTCGCCATTGAGCTAGATGGAATTGATGAGCCTTGGCAACTGCTGCCCACGCCGCAGCCATGGTATCTGATCCCTGATGCATTAATCGCAGGCCCGATAGACAGTGAGTTAGATGGTGAATTATTACGAGCACTGCAAAAACTACCCGTATTAGGCGAGCAACAAGCCAGACACTTTACCCAAGAGTTGTTAATTAACTTTTCGGAAGAGGTGATCCCAGCTCCCGTTCAGTTACCCAAAATAGAAGTCGATGCACCACTCACGCCGATACTTAGCATCAGTAAAGGCACGCTCGAAACCGGACAAGCGAGCCTGATAGCCGAGTTTTGGTTTCAATATGGCGACGTTAGACTCTGCCCTAATGTAGTGTATTTAGAGCGACAAACGCGTTTTAGCATCGAAGGCAATAGTTACCATATTAAGCGCCAACACGAGCAAGAGCAGCAAGCATGGCAACAATACCAAAGCCTACCATTAAAACCGGCCAATCAACATTTACTCACTGGACGCCTCGACAAGCAGGTGCTACAAGGCTTTTTGCATAGCAATGATAAAGTGAGCCAAGAAGAGCTTTGGCTTGGCTTTAAATTACTCCATGGCGAGCGCTTAACACAACTTGGCTGGCAGCTTCATTTTGCCGATAACATCGATCTGTCAGCGCAAGCTGTACAAGGCATGAGTGTTGAAATAGAAGAAAGTAACCAATGGTTTGATATTGGCTTAACCATTGAAGTTGAAGGTCGTAACGTACCTTTACTGCCTATGTTATTAGAATGGCTACAACGCCATACCGATTGGAAATCGCAGCAGGGTGACCTCATTTTACCGCAAAAAAATGGCGCGATGCTCACCATCAAACGCAATACTATCGAGCCTATTTTAGCTATTTTAGAAGAACTGACCAATCCAGACAGTCAAACCTTACGGCTACCCAATAGCCATGCCGCAGTACTCGCTCAATTACCAGATATCAATCACTGGATTGGAGGCGAGCACGTTAAAAAGCTGGCTCAGAAGCTGGCTGATTTTTCGGGTATCCAAGAGATTGCGCCATCGGCGAACCTAAAAGCCACCTTGCGTAGCTATCAGCAAGAAGGCTTAAACTGGCTCAATTTCTTGTATGAATATGGCTTTGGAGGCATTTTGGCCGATGACATGGGCTTAGGTAAAACCGTTCAAGCCCTCGCCTTCTTGCAGCATCGTAAAGACATAGGCCAGCTTAACAAACCCGCGTTAGTGATTTGTCCCACCAGCTTGGTGGGCAACTGGGAGGCAGAGGCGAAAAAGTTTACTCCCAATTTAACCACCTTAAAGTTACACGGCCCAGATCGAAAGGCGTTATTTAAAGAGATAAATCATCACGACATTGTCATATCCACCTACCCCCTATTGGTGCGAGACAGTGAGGAACTGGCGCCGTTTGAGTTTAGCGAGCTGATATTAGATGAAGCCCAAGTGATTAAAAATCCAACGGCTAAAATGACCCAAACCGTGAAGAAATTGCATACCGATCATCGTTTATGCCTAACGGGTACCCCTATGGAAAACCACCTGGGTGAGCTGTGGTCTATCTACGATTTTTTGATGCCAGGATTTTTAGGTAACTTAAGCGCATTCAATAAGCACTACCGAACCCCTATTGAAAAGGAAGGGGATCAACAAACCAAACTCTGGTTGAAACAAAAAATCGCGCCTTTCTTGTTACGCCGAACCAAAGATCAAGTCGCAAAAGAGCTGCCGCCGAAAACCGAAATCACCCACTTGATTGAAATGCCACCAGAGCAACGCACCTTATATGAGAGCATTCGCGTCACCATGGAATCGCGAGTGCAAGGCTTACTGGCTAGCAAAGGGTTGGCGCGCAGTCGGATTGAATTCTTAGACGCCCTATTAAAAATGCGCCAAGCTTGTTGTGATCCCAAATTGGTTAAACTCGAGCAAGCACAGAAAATCAGTCAATCAGCTAAGCTGGATTTCTTAATGGAAATCGTCCCAGAAATGTTGGAAGAAGGACGCCGGATCCTGATCTTTTCCCAGTTTGCACAAATGCTAGGGTTAATTGAAAACCAATTTAAAAACGCCAACATACCTTACGCTAAGTTAACAGGACAAACCCAAAAGCGCGCAGACGTGATTAACTCATTTCAAAATGGGGATGTGCCTGTCTTTTTGATTTCATTGAAAGCTGGTGGGGTTGGTTTAAACCTCACCGCCGCTGATACGGTGATTCATTACGATCCTTGGTGGAACCCCGCGGCCGAAAACCAAGCGACCGACCGAGCTTATCGTATCGGTCAAGACAAACCCGTGTTTGTTTATAAGCTCATCTGCGAAAAAACGGTAGAAGAGCGAGTATTAAAATTGCAGCAGCATAAACAAGAGCTTGCCGATGCTGTATACGGCGAAAAAGAAGCAGAGCAACAAATTTTGACCGACAGCGACCAATTACTGAAGCTTTTTGAATCTATGTAGCAATATCATCATGCGCTGCGCGCTATAGTTAGTTTAACTCAGTTAGCAGCGCGTTATTTGGAGGTATCATGGAGCTGAGCAAAATCAAAGGGGTGATTTTTGATTTAGACGGCACCTTAGTCGACTCAAAACTCGACTTTGACCAACTACGCCTTGATTTAAACTTTCCCGCTAACACGCCTATCTTAGAACATCTAGAAACCCTGCAGTGCCCACAACAGATAGCCACCGCAAAACAACGTATTTATCAACATGAAATGGCTGGCGCCAAAGCCGCACAAGAGATAGGCGGGGTAACAGAGCTATTGGATACACTGGAGCAACTTGCCCTACCCGTGGCGGTGTTAACGCGTAATATGCGCGATGCTAGCCGATATGTATTGGATAAGTTTGACCTAAATATTCCCTTGCTCCTCACTCGAGAAGACTGTAAAGCGAAACCCGATCCTGAAGGCATACATATCATCGCTAAACAATGGGGTATTGCCCATGATGAGTTGTTATATGTAGGTGATTATTGGTTTGATATTGAAGTGGCAAAAAATGCCAAGGTGTGGTCTTGTTTGTATGATCCAGAACTAAACAAACAGTATCGCGATCAGGCTGATTGGGTATATCAAACCGTGTTTGAACTAACAGACGCCTTTCGCACCGCCCACCAAAACAAATGGGCGCTCAACTAGGGCAATAACTTACGCCACCAAACACTGGCTTTTAAAATATCTTTCTGGAGCTGTTCACCTACCGGAGTAGACTTAATCGCTAATGACTGCTTGATATAGGCCAGTGCCCGCTTATGCTCGGATAAAGCAAATAATACCTGTGCCATACGTAAGTATAGGTGTGAATCTTGGTTATTTCCCGACAACAATTGCTCATAAAAGCCCAATGCTTGCTGCCAAAGTTTCTGCTGCTGGGCGATAACTCCCATTTGCCAAATGACTTGTTCCCAACGTCGCGAACTATGCGCATTATCTTCAGCCCGCTTCCCCCAAATAGCCACTTGAGCCAAATCCCCCGTTTCAGCCCAATAATTTAACGCACTACGGCAAGCCCAATAATCATCGGGGTTAATCTTTACCAGCTCTTTTAGCTTGCTTGCCGCTAATTCCATTTGCTCAGAGCGCACTAAAAAATTCACTTCTATGGCTCTGACGGCGGGGATGCTGTCATTGACGAGTTTGGCCGATTCTATCCAATGAGAAATAGCATTGGCCACCTCGGTGCTTAGCTTAGATTCAAAGTGGCTAGCGGCCAATAAGACCGCGCCTGCACCCGCTTTACCGTAACAACCATTAGGCATCACGATAAACAAATTCATTGCGCGGTAGAGGGTTTCTGGATCATCACGATAGCCATCAAGTAAATCAAGCGCAGCTTGAAATTCACGTTGCAGCATTTGGGTCCATGATTGCGTCGTGGGCCAATCAGCATTTTGCGCAATGCGCTCTAAAATAACAAAAGTGGAATCCATTCGCACGACGCTCCTAAAGTGAATACCATCTCCGATCACCTTAAACCAATGAACTCAGTGGTAAGGCAATAGGTCAGGATCCAGTGAGTCCATAACGTAGTCTAGGCAAAATATAGGTATTATTATTCGCCAAATCTCGGGGTGAGAGCTTAAAACCCTATTTCACCCAAGATTTTAGCGTAAATAGACACGTATTCCAATTTAAGCGTGTCAGTAAAAAGCGGCTTTTCTTTTCTCAAACGCCGCTAAAACGGCGCTTTCAGCAATAAAAAAAGCCCATAACGGGCTTTTCTACGAGGCGGCTCATGGTTAGCCTTTTGCCTTGGCTTTTAGCGCAGAAGAGCGCGAAAACTCTTGGATTTTTTTGTTAATCTCACGACGCTCTTTCGATAATTCCGCACCTTTGATGATGTGGTCATCGACACGATCTTCATAGTCAGCTTTCATATTTTCAACAATGGCAATGATCTCTTCTTGAGTCATCTCAGGGCGAATGTAATCAAGCAGATTGTCTAATAGGTCAACACGCTTACGGTTGTCACGAACCTTGCTGTCGTTATCTAATATTTCACGCTTTAGCTTATTCTTGCGACGTGTATTTTTTACTAATTCTAATACGTTACTCATTTCTTACCTCATCAAGCAAAACACGGTCACCTACATTGACAAATGCAAAGCAAGTAACTCACCACCCTAGGGAGCTTAGGTGTGTAGGTCATTAGAACATAATTGGCCCAACACCATGTTAGAGCCAAATCAATATATCACTTTTTTGCCTGTTATACCCAAAGCAATAAGGAGAGGTTCCCTCAGCTATCAGCTGTCATAATATCTAGGTTTTCCCTTATAGATAAAATCAATAGCCGGGGTAAGATAACACCATCAACTAACCGGGCTGGTCTAGGCAAGGTTAGGCTGTTCAAGTACTACTTCCTTTTTAGCCGGCTCTCCCTGCCGGCTTTTTTTTATCTCGAAAAGAGAAGAACAAACAAGCTGGTGGCCCATTAGTTATGGCGTCTCCCAATGCGTTCCACGATAACCAAAACCAACTTGCTTGTTCAAAGTTAAAATCGCTGTCAGATGATGATTAATACGCTGTAATACACCCAAATAATCAGCTTAGACAGATAAACCAATCAAACCGACAAAACTTTCATAGCACAATTATATAATACTGTGTTTAGCCACATTTAATATAAAAAAACTATAAATAACAAGTCCCCCAAAATGATACGCCAAAAATACATGGGATAGCGAGCATATTCATAAATAAACATAAACAACTGAATATTAAAACGTAATAGTATAGCCAAACTATTAGCAAGACTAATAACCCAAACATATAACTTATATATACATAAATAAAATATAATACCCATCCGCTTATCTTAGCCAATGAATCGACGAACTGTAGACCATTGACAACAGGTAAAGTTAATCCATAACGGACCGACACACGTAAGCCATACTCAGGGATTCCCCGTGAGCGTGCTATATCCGTTAAGCCACGCATGAAATCAAAGAAAAATCATTGATGAATTGATTTGAGTCATCATGGCTCACTCGATTCCGCTTAGAATGCAACACTCACTGTTATCAGTGTGATACTGAGGGACCAAGCGTGTTTTACACTCGATTCAAATCTGCGGCAGGCGAGATGCTTGCGTTTAGCGAACAAAATAAGCTAACAGGGTTGTATTTTAGTAGGCAAAAAAAGCTGCCCTACCTCCCCCATTATCAGCAGCTGACTCAGGCCTCGACAGCCCCCGAATACGCACTTTTTAGCGAAACTCAAAAGCAACTAGATGCCTATTTCAACGGCGAACTCGAGCAATTTAAACTCCCAGTTGCTTTTCACGGCAGTGATTTTCAGTGTCAAGTTTGGCATCAACTCACGAAAATCCCCTACGGCAGTACGGTCACTTACAAATGGATGGCCGATCAACTTGCTAAACCCAAAGCCGTTCGAGCTATCGCACAAGCCATAGGTAAAAACCCTCTGATCATCTGCACCCCTTGTCATCGGGTTATTGCCTCATCTGGTAAGCTAGCCGGTTATTCCGCAGGGTTAGCCATTAAAGAACAATTATTAAAAATTGAAGGTGTTTTGTAGCGTATTGTTTTACAATTTATGGCTTGCAAAGCATATGTATAAATAATGGGTTATACCAGCTAGTCACAAAACAGGAACTTACCTTTATCCTGATCAAGAACTTATGATAAGTTGGTAAAAATAATCGACACCAAGCTGGATAAATAGATCAAGTAACCCTACTAATACCTAATTAACCTCAACAGCCTTCTACCAGCGGCTTAACATTTTCGCTGAAATCAAGCATCTCTAGGTTGATTGGGTATAAACTCTTAATCATGTAACTTAATTGTATAGGTTAGCGATATGAAAGTGGTTGATTTTCTCAAACAGAAAAAAGAAATTCTGGCACAAAATCCATTTGAGCTAAAAGATTGGCTCTCGCCAACAATTCGTGACTATTGGATTGAGTTTCTCAACAAGGCGCATAACAGCCAATTGGTAAACTGGGCGAGAGAACATCAACTTATCTCTAACGATACGTCTAGCACTGCCCATAAGACAATTGAACTACACCCAAAAGCCGAGGCGGTGCTAGAGCAGCTATCTCAGCAATTAGGTGAAGAGATACATGTGGGGCCTTGGTTTGATATTACTCAACAAACCATAGATGACTTTGCTCACGTAACCCAAGATCACCAGTGGATCCATACCGATCCCGCACGAGCAGAGGAACAGTCCCCATTTAAAACAACCATAGCCCATGGTTTCTTAACCTTGTCCCTGTTACCTGTGTTAACCGAAAGTGTAGACAGTGATAACCCACGCTATCCAACAGCCAAAATGACGGTGAATTATGGTTTGAACCAAGTCCGCTTCCCTTATCCGGTTAAGGTTGGCAGTCGTATTCGTGCTCGAACTCGGTTGTGCAAAGTCAATCCAATTAAACGCGGACTTGAGTTAGTTAAAGAAATTTCGGTAGAGATTGAAGGCTGTCGCCGTCCAGCTTGTGTAACCGAATCAGTGGTGCGTTTATATTTCTAATTGACTCAGCCTGCCGAGTGGCAGGCTGGTTTCTCGACAACCTATCGACAGATCAGCCCCACTTTTTTGCTAACCAGCGATCGACACTAATGGGTCCAGCCCCCCACAACACACAAACCATCAACATCATTCCCCAAAGTTGATGATCATTAAACCCGCCAGCCCACAAGGTGGGGTAAGAAACAACGGCAATAATATTAAATACAAACAATGCGAATGCAGTTGGACGAGTAAACAGACCTAACACCAATAAAACAGGTAAGATGAGCTCTGCAGCCGTCCCTAAATAGGCTGCCCATAGCCATGGCAACAAAGGCACTTGATATTCATATTCAAATAGGTACAAGGTGCTATCCCAACTGTTGAACTTGATGAGCCCAGAGCGAAAAAACACCCAACTAACCCAACCCCGAATGAGTAACAATACCAAGGGAACGACATAGTGGTCGCTCGCATCGACAGCTTGTTCATATTTTTGAATTAAAAAACGCATGTTAAACCTCCTTACACACAAAGCGGCTCAATACGCCTTGTTGAATAAACCTTTGTAGATAGAGACTGGGATCCATGGCCATAGTTTGGGCGATCGTTTCAAGGGTCTTCTGCTGCTGACAAGCCACTAAGAACTGATACGCCAAAGGCTCAACTGGATGTAATGTTACGGAAAAATCTGATTGTTTTTGCAATAACAAATGCTGCGGCCGATAAAAATCAAGCGCCTCCACTTGTTGCTTTTGTAGCATGTGATAAATGTCGCCGATGGCATAGTCACTGGCGACTAAGCGATACTGCGGTGCCAACTGGAAGGCAAGTAAACCAAAACGACACTCATCAACCTCGGCTAATTCGGTAAAGGGAAAAGGGCTTTCATTCAACTCAGCATGGCAAGTTTGCTCGACTCGCCATTCCAGAGCAGCAAAGTCCGCCAAATAGGGCAATGACTCAAGCCGTTCTTGGCTTGTCAACCAAGGGGCGAAGCCCTCACCGTATTCAATAATATTGCCGCTCGCAGGGGGATATAGCTTGATCCATTGCCGAGCCAGCTGGGTAAAGCATTCGTTACCGACTAACTGTTGAGTTAACGGGTACGTGGCTTTTAATGCATCAGTACAACTCACCAAGTAATTATTTTGATATATCTGCATTCGCTGCTGCGGCGACAGTTGAGCAGCCAATGGATGCGATTTGATATGCGGAGTGAGTTCGCTTTCTTTACCAGATAACCATTCGGCGAAAGCGTGTTGCAGTTCACTCAGGGAAAGATTAGCAGCCATGATCTTGCTCCCTGTTTATCGCCAGTGCCTTTTGCTGCTCTTCTAGCAACACCTCCAGCGGGGGAATGTCCGTGTCCCATTCAATTAATGTCACCACAGCAGGATCTCGCTTGAGGTATTGGGAATATAAATCCCACACCGCATCACTCACTCGACTGCCATGGGTATCAATCAGTATTTCACCCGTCCCTAAGTGCTTGCGAGTGAATCCGGCTAAATGGATCTCAACCACCGCGTTATGATCGATCGATGCCAGATAAGTATCACAATCAAATCCTAAATTCATCGAACTCACATAAATGTTGTTCAAATCGAGCAACAATCCACATCCCGTTTTCTCAACCAACAGGTTTAACACTTCCCACTCGCAAAGATCGGCATGGGAAAACTGCAAATACGCCGAAGGGTTTTCAATTAAGATCTGCCTGCCTAAGATCTGCTGAACCTGATCCACACGCTCAGCAAAGTGTTGCACCATTTCCTGTGTATAAGGTAGGGGTAAAAGATCATTAAAGTAGCGACCATCAATGGATCCCCAGCTTAAATGTTCAGACACTAGAGCCGGGTTGTACGCATCCACTAAGGCTTTTAATTGGGCTAAGTGTTCACTGGATAAAGGATCTTTACTCCCTAATGACAAACCAACACCATGGCAACTTAAGGCATAATGTTGGGCTATTTGATCTAGGTATGCGCGATTTCGGCTATGTGGATTAAAATAGTTCTCACTGTGTACTTCAACAAATGCCAAAGCGGGGCGCTGAGCCAAGATTTCTGCAAAATGGGGATGGCGTAAGCCAATGCCAACCCCAAGTGCACTAATAGGGCAAGTCATTATTCTTTCGGCGTTAAACTGCCGCCAGCCAATCTATCGCATAAGCCTTTAGGCAAGGCGATAAACGCATCACCTTGGTTATCAACCGTAGAGGTACCAGCACAAGAAGTTGTTTTAGTGGCACAATCGTTTTGCCCGGCTTTCGCTACGCCATAGCATTTCTCTTTCTCTGCAGCCACAGCGGGGGCAGCAGCCAGGGTTGCACCTAATGCCAATACACCTGAAATGGCTGAAGCCAACATAAGATTCGATTTTTGCATAACTTTTATCCTTCACTTTTTTGCGTTGTAGCCACTTGGCTAAGTTCAATTAATAGAACCGGACAATCAGGATAAAAATTTCAAAAAAATCACAAAATAGCTACTTTACCACCGTCTCTATTATACTTTCTTTTATAAAATCAGATAGTTGCTTCTTGTTAAAAGGTTTTCTAAAAGTCCCCAATAAATTAACATTAAGTAGCTTGAGTAAGGTTTGGGTTGATTCGAGGGTAGTGATATCCATACCAGAAATAACGATGACAGGCAGCTTGTTGCAACATGTTGATTTAGCGATTTTCTCAATATGTGCAATGCCTGGGACATTGGGTAATGAGATATCAGAAATGACTAAACAGGCCTCTTTTAGCTGTTCATCCGTAGGCACTAACTCTGAGGTGATTGCCTCAAGCTCAAGCTTATTAAGCAACCTAACCAACATGCGCACCATCAGCTCGTCATCTTCTATTATCAGTACTTTACTCATCAGTCTGGCATAAGGATAAAGTTATTTACGTAAATATAAGCCATTATGATAGATTTATCCTGTTACGTTAGGAGGATATTTATGGCAACAATTCATTTACTCGTCGGTACGACGATGGGAGCATCAGAGTACATAGCCGATGCATTGGTTCCTTATATAGAAGAAGCAGGGTTTAGCACACACATTCATAATCCGCCTAACTTAGCGGCGCTTCCTTATGATGAAGCCCATATTTGGCTAGTAGTCACATCGACACATGGTGCCGGAGACTATCCCGAATCTATTGTTGAGTTTGCAACGCAATTAGCACAGCAACAACCCAACTTACGTGGCCTGCCGTATGCAGTTATTGCATTAGGTGACTCAAGTTACGATACGTTTTGTGAGGCTGGGCTTAAGATGGACAACCAATTGCAACAACTTGGCGCAGTACAAACCGCCGACCCATTAACCATCGATATCCAAGCCTACCCTATACCAGAAGATGCGGCTGAGCAGTGGATCCCGCAATGGCTGAATCAATTAACTCAATACCAAAAATAACGATAGATAAGGGAGCTATCAGCTAAGCTCCCTGCTATGTAAACCTGCCTTTTCCTTCAAAAGCCTTCTCTTCAGTTGCTCAATTAACGATAAACAATGAAACTTCATACCCAAATTCCATCTTTTTTCTGTGTATAACTATGCAATTTAGCTCTGATTAACCATTAGTTATCCTATTCACAGATTAATATCAGATTAGTCTTGTGGATAAGTAACCCAGTTAAGCGCAGGGAATGCCCGTGATGATCCCACTATTTCCACACTCAATGATCTGACTTAAGATCTTGATCCGATGATCAATAACTTGGTTATCCACTGATCTTGTGAGATCTAATATATAGATCTAATAAGAAAGATCTTTAAAGATCTATATATATTTATTTAGATCCAAAGGGATTTTTTTAATGATCATTTGATCCTTCTCCCCAACACAAAATAGAGTTAGAATGCGCGGCTGTTTGTTAGATCTATGCTGCTTTATTGAGGATTTATGAATTACCACGAGTATTTTGATGTGATCGTTGTCGGTGGTGGCCATGCTGGCACCGAAGCCGCTGCAGCGGCAGCTCGAATGGGACAAAATACCCTATTACTGACACATAACGTTGATACCCTTGGCCAAATGTCATGTAATCCAGCAATTGGTGGGATCGGTAAAGGGCACTTAGTCAAAGAGATCGACGCGCTAGGCGGGATCATGGCTCAAGCAACGGATCTTGCTGGTATACAGTTTAGAACCTTGAATTCAAGTAAAGGACCCGCAGTTCGCGCTACCCGAGCACAAGCAGATCGGGCCTTGTACAAAGCGGCGGTGAGAAGCAAATTAGAGAATCAAGCAAACTTAAAGATCTTCCAACAAGCCTGTGATGATCTGATCGTAGAAAACGATCGCGTTGTCGGCGTCGTGACCCAGATGGGCCTAAAGATCAAAGCGAAATCTGTGGTATTAACCGTAGGCACTTTCCTTAACGGATTGATCCACATAGGTTTAGCAAATCACAGCGGGGGACGCGCAGGTGATCCTCCTTCCATTTCATTGGCTCATCGTTTACGCGAGTTACCACTGCGCATTGATCGCTTAAAAACCGGCACGCCACCACGGATTGATGCCAGAAGCGTTGATTTCTCAGCATTACAGGTTCAAGCCGGTGATAATCCAACACCCGTATTCTCGTTTTTAGGATCGCGCCAAGATCATCCTACGCAGATCCCTTGCTATATCACGCACACCAACGATCGAACTCATGAAGTGATCCGCAATAATTTGGATCGCAGCCCAATGTATTCTGGTGTGATTGAAGGTGTTGGGCCTCGCTATTGTCCTTCGATTGAAGATAAGGTGATGCGGTTTGCTGATAAATCATCTCATCAGATCTTCATTGAGCCTGAAGGTTTAACCACGCACGAGTTATACCCTAACGGGATCTCCACTAGCCTACCGTTTGACGTTCAAGTTGATATCGTGCGCTCGATGAAGGGCTTTGAAAATGCGCATATCACGCGCCCTGGTTATGCCATTGAGTATGACTACTTTGATCCACGAGATTTAAAACAAACCTTTGAAAACAAATTTATTCAAGGTTTGTTCTTTGCTGGCCAGATTAACGGCACAACAGGTTACGAAGAAGCCGGTGCCCAAGGTTTGATCGCAGGTATGAATGCGGCACTGTTTGCACAAGACAAAGCCGGTTGGAGCCCAGAACGCGATCAAGCTTACATTGGTGTATTAATTGATGATCTTTCAACCTTAGGCACTAAAGAACCATACCGGATGTTTACCAGTCGTGCGGAATACCGCTTGTTACTACGCGAAGACAATGCGGATATTCGTTTAACCTCGAAAGGACGTGAATTAGGCCTAGTGGATGATGTTCGCTGGCAGGCGTTCAATGAAAAGCTCGAGCTGATTGAAACCGAACGTCAACGTCTACGATCTACTTGGGCCCATACGGGGTCTAACTACCTAGAACAACTGAATGCCAAGTTGAAAAATCCACTGACTCGTGAGCATTCGTTAGAAGAATTGTTACGTCGTCCTGAGCTTAGCTATGACTCTTTGATGGAAATTGAAGCCTTAGGACCAAGACTTGAGCACGTTCAAGCGGCGGAGCAAGTTGAGATCCAAATTAAATATCAGGGTTACATTGAGCGTCAGCAAGAAGAAATTAACCGTCAAAAACGCAATGAGCATACCTTGATCCCTGCCGATTTTGATTACGCTAATATTTCTGGCCTCTCCAACGAGGTGAAAGCGAAATTAGCCGATGCAAAACCTGAAACCGTCGGAAAAGCGTCTCGTATTTCAGGTATTACGCCTGCGGCGGTGTCGATTTTGCTAATTCATTTGAAAAAAATGGGTTTGCTTCGCAAAGTTAGCTAAGAAGGGTAACGCGTGTTAGAACAAAAACTGGACGCTTTGATAAAAAAGACTGATTTATCGGTGTCCGATCAACAAAAATCACAGTTGATTGGCTTGGTCAACTTGCTGCATAAGTGGAACAAGGCGTACAATCTGACTTCAGTGCGTAACCCTGAAGATATGTTAGTAAAACATATTCTCGATAGCATCGTTGTGAGTCCGTATTTACAAGGACAACGTTTTATTGATGTGGGAACTGGACCTGGTTTGCCAGGCTTGCCTTTAGCCATCATGAACCCTGACAAGGAGTTTGTGCTGTTAGATAGCTTAGGTAAGCGAATTCGGTTTATCCGTCAGGTTTTACTCGAACTGGGGATCAAAAATGTCACCCCAGTGCAAAGTCGAGTAGAAGAATATCAAGATGAGATTGGATTTGATGGGGTGTTAAGTCGTGCGTTCGCATCTCTACACGACATGCTAAATTGGTGTCCCCATTTACCTTCACAGCAAGGCGTTTTTATCGCATTAAAGGGGATATTACCCGAAGATGAAATCGCTAGCTTACCATCCAGTTTTGAATTAGTGGCTACGCACAAATTAACGGTTCCAGAGTTAGAAGGCCAACGCCATCTGGTTTTGATTAAAAAAGTGTAACGCCTGCTACGGCAAGGTGTTCTATAGGGAACATCGTGGGAAAAATAATAGCGATAGCCAACCAAAAAGGCGGTGTAGGTAAAACCACTACGTGTGTAAACCTGGCCGCATCCATGGCTGCAACCAAACGTAAAATCTTAGTTATTGATCTCGATCCTCAAGGTAATGCCACCATGGGCAGCGGTGTTGATAAATACAATGTCGATGCCACGGCTTATGATGTTCTGATTGATGAGATGCCGGTATCGCAAGCGGTCGTGAAAGAAACCACGGGTGGCTATCATCTGATTGCCGCTAACGGTGATGTCACGGCGGCAGAAATTAGACTAATGGATTGTTTCGCAAGAGAAACGAGGCTTCGAAGCATGTTAGAAGCTGAAGCGCATCTGTACGATTACATTTTTATCGATTGCCCGCCATCATTAAACATGCTGACGGTGAACGCGCTGTCTGCCGCTGACTCTGTATTGGTGCCGATGCAGTGTGAATATTATGCCCTTGAAGGTTTAACGGCCTTGGTTGATACCATCAGTAAGCTTGCTGCGGTGATTAACGCTGGCTTGAAGATCGAAGGGATCTTGCGCACCATGTACGATCCGCGTAATCGTTTATCTGCCGACGTGTCGGATCAGTTAAAACAGCATTTTGGTGAGAAAGTGTATCGCACCGTGATCCCACGTAATGTCAGATTAGCTGAAGCGCCGAGTTTTGGTGCTCCCGCCATGTATTATGATAAGGGGTCAAACGGCGCCAAAGCCTATTTAGCCCTTGCTGGTGAAATGTTACGCCGCGAAGAGCAACAACAAACTCAACCTGCACACGCATAGAGACTGGATATGAATCTGCCAAGAAAAAGAGGCCTAGGTAAAGGCTTAGATGCGCTGTTGGGAACCAGTGCTGCAGCACGTCAAGCCCAAGTGGAAGCGGATATCAGCCGTGAAAACGCCCAACATCGTGCGACAGAATTAAAAGGTGATTTGCAAGAGTTAAGTGTGAAAGCGCTGCGCTCAGGTAAATATCAGCCACGTAAGGACATGTCGCCCGACGCGTTGGAAGAGTTAGCTAACTCAATCCGTGTTCAAGGGATCATTCAACCTATTGTGGTTCGGGAAATTGGCGAGCAAGATTATGAAATCATTGCGGGTGAACGCCGTTGGCGAGCGGCTAAGCAAGTGGGTTTAGATACCGTTCCTTGCGTTGTGAAGGATGTTTCCGATGAGGCCACGGTGGCCATCGCGTTGATTGAAAATATCCAGCGTGAAGATCTCAATGCGATGGAAGAAGCGGTAGCACTGCAACGCCTGATGCAAGAATTTCAACTCACCCACCAAGAAGTGGCTAGAGCGGTTGGTAAATCGCGTACCTCTGTAACAAACTTACTTCGCCTTAACAGTTTGAATGAAGATGTAAAAACCTTGTTAGAGCACGGTGATTTAGACATGGGGCATGCGCGTGCTCTACTGGCTGTTTCGGGCGAGCTGCAGTCTGAATTGGCAAAACAGGTTGTTGCAAAAGAGTTGACGGTTCGTGATACCGAAAAGTTAATCAAGCAACAGTCGGCTTCTAACTCGGAAAAACCGAAGAAAGAAGCGGATCCAACCCTAATTTCTATAGAATCAAAGCTTTCTGACTTTTTAGGTTCGCAAGTGTCTATAAAACAAGGAAAAAAAGGCTCTGGTAAATTGGTGATCGATTATCAATCTGGGGCTGAGCTCGACGATATTTTAAGCAAATTTATGCCTTAACACGACCTAATGTCGTGTAAAACGGGGCTTTTACAAAGCAATCCCCTTTTTGTGATGTCCCGTTACTTTCTTTTCCCGCAAAACCCTTGTAATCAATGCTTTCCCGAGTTGCATTGTGCCGCTTTCCAAGTATAATTTGTGGCGTTTTTTGTACAGTTGAATAAATTCATTATCCTAGTGTTAATAATTCATTCACAAACAATAAACTAAGCTGGGAGAACTAAGTGTCTGGAAAGTTGGTAGCTCATGGCCGCAAGGCCGCGCTGAAGCATATTGGCTTTCAGGCATTGTTGGTGTTAGCGGTAACACTTATCTGTGGCGTAGTATGGAACCTTCATGCGGCTTGGTCTGCATTGGTCGGTGGCGCCATTTACATAGTTCCTAACCTGATTTTTGTTTGGCTCGCTTTTGCCTTTGCTGGCGCAAGACAATCAAAAAGTGTGGTAATGAGCTTGTACCTAGGAGAAGTGGTAAAGCTAGTTCTAACAATTGTGATGCTAGCCATCGCATTAGCATGGATGAAGTTAGATATCTTGTCGCTTTATTTGGCTTTTGCTGTGGCCCTAGTAGCGCAATGGAGTATTCCTTTCTTTTTTAACAATAACAGCGGGATGAAAAATGGCTGCTCAAGGTGAAGAACTAACCGTACAAGGTTATATTCAACATCACCTGACTAATGCGACTATGTGTACTACCGAAAACGGTATTTCATTTAATTACGCATGTCAGGATGCTGGATTCTGGACTTGGCACATTGACTCTCTCCTGTTTGCAGTAGGCTTAGGTGTTCTGTTCTTGTGGGCTTTCTACAAGGTCGGACAAAAAGCAACAGCGGGTGTCCCTGGTAAATTTCAATGTTTCGTTGAAATACTGGTGGAGTTCGTTGACGGTGTGGTAAGGGATTCGTTCCATGGCCGCAATGCGTTAATCGCTCCTTTAGGTCTCACTATTTTCGTCTGGGTCTTCCTGATGAACTTAATGGACTTAGTCCCTGTTGACTTTGTACCTCATGCTGCCGTTCTAATGGGTATTCCTTACCTTAAAATTGTACCAACAACCGACCTTAACATGACGCTTGGCTTGTCCTTGAGCGTTTTTGCGTTGATTGTTTACTACAGCATTAAGGTGAAGGGCGTGTCTGGCTTTGTTAAAGAGCTAACACTGCAACCCTTTAATCACTGGGCACTGATTCCTGTTAACTTTGTATTGGAAACAGTAACCTTGATTGCGAAGCCTATTTCACTAGCGCTTCGTTTGTTCGGTAACCTGTATGCAGGTGAGTTGATATTTATACTTATCGCTGCACTACTACCTTGGTGGGCTCAATGGTCTATGTCATTGCCATGGGCAATCTTCCACATTTTAGTAATTGTGCTACAGGCGTTTATTTTCATGATGCTGACGATTGTATATCTCAGTATGGCGCATGAAGATCACTAGATTTTTTTAAATATTTTTACAAAAAAGTTTTATTCAAACGGAGAAAAAAATGGAAACTGTAATCGGCTTTACTGCTATCGCTGTTGCAATCATGATTGGTCTGGCTGCACTAGGTACTGCAATCGGCTTCGCAATCCTAGGTGGTAAGTTCCTAGAAGCTTCTGCTCGTCAACCTGAGCTAGCGCCTGCACTACAAACTAAAATGTTCATCGTAGCTGGTCTACTTGATGCGATCTCTATGATTGCTGTGGGTGTTGCACTATTCTTCGTATTCGCAAACCCATTCCTAGGTCAACTTGGCTAATATTAGTTTCCTTAATTAAGGAGGTGTGTCGTTATGAGTATTAACGCTACCCTACTAGGCCAAGCGATCTCGTTCGCACTATTTGTATGGTTCTGCATGAAGTTCGTGTGGCCACCATTAATGAAGGCGATCGAAGAGCGTCAGAAGAAAATTGCTGATGGTCTAGCCGACGCGAGTCGTGCAGAAAAAGCCCTTGATCTTGCGCAAGCTAAAGCTGGTGACCAGCTTAAACAAGCGAAAGAGCAAGCAGCAGAAATTATTGATGCAGCGAACAAGCGTAAAAATCAAATTGTCGATGAAGCGAAACAAGAAGCAGAAGCTGAGCGTGCGAAAATTATCGCCCAAGGCCAAGCGGAAGTTGAAGCAGAGCGCAACCGAGCTAAAGAAGAACTTCGTAAACAACTTGCGATTCTTGCTGTTGCTGGTGCGGAGAAAATCATCGAGCGTTCTGTTGATGAAGCGGCGAATGCCGATATCGTTGACAAACTTGTAGCTGAACTTTAAGGGAGTGGGGCTTTATGTCTGAATTGACAACCATTGCTCGCCCCTATGCTAAAGCAGCTTTCGATTTTGCCGTTGAAAAAGGTAACACCGAAGCTTGGGCTGAGATGCTATTTTTTGCTGCCGAGGTAGCAAACAATGACAGTATCGCTCAGCTGCTACATGGTGATAGAGCCGGCGCTGAATTGACCGAGATATTTGTCAGTATCTGTGAAGGTCAACTTGACGAGAATGGCCTGAATCTGATCAAGGTGATGGCCGAAAATGGACGCTTGAGTGTTTTACCTTTAGTTAATGAGTTGTTCTTAGCTTATGTAGCTGACTACAACCAAGAAATTGAAGCCAATGTGGTTTCTTCTGTTGAGTTAACTAAAGACCAAGAAGCCAAAATCAGTGCTTCTTTGGAAAAACGTCTCGCACGCAAAGTGAAGCTGAATTGTAGTGTCGACAAGTCACTCATAGGTGGTGTTGTCATCACTGCTGGCGACTTGGTTATTGATGGTTCTGTTCGCGGCAAACTAGACCGCTTAGCAGACTCACTGCAATCCTAACGGGGAATGAGCATGCAACTGAATTCCACAGAAATCAGTGATCTGATCAAACAGCGTATTGAAAATTTCAACGTTGTTAGTGAAGCTCGAAACGAAGGTACAATCGTCTCTGTAAGTGACGGTATTCTTCGTATTAATGGCCTTGCTGACTGTATGCAAGGTGAAATGATTGAACTGCCAAACGGCAACTATGCCATCGCGTTAAACTTAGAACGTGATTCAGTAGGTGCGGTTGTAATGGGTCCTTATCAGGATCTAGCAGAAGGTCAAAAAGTTAAATCTACTGGTCGTATCCTTGAGGTACCAGTAGGTAAAGGTCTACTGGGTCGTGTTGTTAACACCCTAGGCCAGCCTATCGATGGTAAAGGCCCAATCGAAAACGATGGCTTTGCTCCAATCGAAGTGATTGCACCAGGCGTTATCGACCGTAAATCGGTTGACCAACCTGTACAAACCGGTATGAAAGCAATCGACGCCATGATCCCTGTTGGTCGTGGTCAGCGTGAGCTTATCATCGGTGACCGTCAAACTGGTAAAACGGCGATCGCGATTGACTCGATCATCAACCAGAAAGACTCTGGCATCTTCTCTATCTACGTTGCTATCGGCCAAAAAGCCTCAACTATTGCTAACGTAGTACGTAAACTAGAAGAGCACGGCGCGCTAGAAAATACTATCGTAGTGGTTGCATCTGCTTCTGAAGCAGCAGCGCTACAATACCTAGCGCCTTACTCTGGTTGTACCATGGGTGAGTACTTCCGTGACCGTGGTGAAGATGCGCTAATCGTATATGATGATTTGTCTAAGCAAGCAGTTGCTTATCGTCAAATCTCACTTCTGCTAAAACGTCCACCAGGTCGTGAAGCATACCCAGGTGACGTATTCTACCTTCACTCTCGTCTACTAGAGCGTGCTGCTCGTGTTAACGAAAACTACGTAGAAAAATTCACTAATGGTGAAGTAAAAGGTAAAACCGGTTCTTTAACTGCACTACCTATTATCGAAACCCAAGCGGGTGACGTATCAGCATTCGTACCAACTAACGTAATCTCGATTACCGATGGTCAAATCTTCTTAACGACTGAACTGTTTAACAACGGTATCCGTCCAGCGGTTGATCCTGGTATCTCGGTATCTCGTGTAGGTGGTTCGGCGCAAACTAAACTAGTTAAAAAGCTATCTGGCGGTATCCGTACAGCACTAGCTCAATACCGTGAACTAGCAGCGTTTGCTCAATTTGCATCAGACCTTGATGAAGCAACGCGTAAGCAGCTAGACCATGGTCAAAAAGTAACCGAGCTAATGAAGCAAAACCAATACGCGCCTATGTCTATCGTAGAGCAAGCATTGGCACTATTTGCTGCTGAGAAAGGTTTCTTACGCGATGTTGAGCTGAACAAGGTGTTGGATTTTGAAGCAGCACTGCTTTCGTACGCTAAAAACGAGCACGGCGATTTCATTGCAGCTCTTAATGAATCAGGTGATTACAGTGGTGAAATTGAAGCTAAGCTAACAAGCATTTTAGAAAGCTTCAAATCAACTCAAACCTGGTAAAAGCTGAACTGCATAGCAGTCAGTATTTAATCATATAGGAGTTACAAAATGGCCGGCGCTAAAGAAATACGTAACAAGATCGCGAGTATTAAAAACACTCAAAAGATCACTGGCGCCATGGAGATGGTTGCAGCATCTAAGATGCGACGTGCGCAAGATCGTATGTCAAGCAGCCGTCCCTATGCCGAAACAATGCGCAAGGTGATCGGTCACATCGCACTTGGTAAGTTGGAATACCAACACCCTTATCTAGAAGAAAGGGAAGCTAAGCGCGTTGGCTACATTATCATTTCAACCGATCGTGGTTTGTGTGGTGGCTTGAATATTAACTTATTCAAACAAGCCATCCACGGCATGAAGGATTGGAGCGAGAAAAATGTTGAGGTTGATATTGCTGTTATTGGTAATAAAGCCACCGCATTTTTCAATAGCCATGGCGGTAATGTAGTAGCACAAGCAGGCGGGTTAGGTGATAGCCCATCGGTAAATGATCTCATCGGTTCGGTTCAAGTGATGTTGAATGCGTACGATGAGGGCAAGCTCGATCGCCTGTTCGTGGTTTACAACAAGTTTGTAAATACCATGGTGCAAAAACCAACAATCGATCAGTTACTACCTTTGCCAAAAGCTGAAAGTGATGAAGAGCTAAGCAAACACAGTTGGGATTACATCTACGAGCCAGCACCTAAGTCTATTTTAGACACGTTGCTGAATCGTTTTGTTGAGTCTCAGGTTTATCAGGGTGTGGTTGAAAACCTCGCTTGTGAACAAGCTGCCCGTATGGTTGCAATGAAAGCGGCAACCGATAACGCAGGTAACCTGATCGACGATCTACAACTAGTTGCTAACAAAGCTCGTCAAGCAGCCATTACTCAGGAACTATCTGAGATTTGTGGCGGCGCTGCAGCGGTTTAAGCAAGGTTTAATGAAGGTTTTAGAGGAATTGACATGAGTACTGGTAAAATCGTCCAGATTATCGGTGCCGTTGTGGACATCGAGTTTCCACAAGATAGCGTACCAAAAGTGTACGACGCACTGAAAGTCACAAGCGAAAGTCAAAACCAAGGCCTTGTGATGGAAGTACAACAGCAAATTGGTGGCGGCGTTGTTCGTGCCATTGCTATGGGTGCTTCTGAAGGTCTAAAACGTGGTCTAGAAGTTGTTAATACAGAAGCGCCAATCGCGGTTCCTGTTGGTACAGCTACACTAGGTCGCATCATGAACGTACTAGGTGAGCCAATTGATGAAGCTGGCCCTATTGCGACTGAAGAAAAATACGAAATTCACCGTGCAGCGCCTTCTTATGAAGAGCAATCAAGCAGCACTGAACTACTTGAAGTAGGCATCAAGGTTATCGACCTGATTTGTCCATTCGCTAAAGGTGGTAAAGTTGGTCTGTTTGGTGGTGCGGGTGTTGGTAAGACCGTTAACATGATGGAACTTATCAACAACATCGCTAAAGAGCACTCTGGTCTTTCTGTTTTCGCAGGTGTTGGTGAGCGTACTCGTGAGGGTAACGACTTCTACTACGAGATGGAAGAATCTGGCGTACTAGATAAAGTAGCCATGGTTTACGGTCAGATGAACGAGCCACCAGGTAACCGTTTACGTGTTGCACTTACTGGTCTAACAATGGCTGAGAAGTTCCGTGACGAAGGTCGTGACGTACTACTTTTCGTAGATAACATCTACCGTTATACCCTAGCGGGTACTGAGGTATCGGCGCTACTAGGTCGTATGCCATCTGCGGTAGGTTACCAGCCAACTCTTGCTGAAGAGATGGGTGTACTACAAGAGCGTATTACTTCAACTAAGACGGGTTCGATCACGTCTATCCAAGCGGTATACGTACCTGCGGATGACTTAACGGATCCATCTCCAGCAACAACATTTGCTCACTTAGATGCAACCGTTGTATTGTCTCGTAACATCGCATCGCTAGGTCTATACCCAGCAATCGACCCACTAGACTCTACTTCTCGCCAGCTAGACCCACTCGTTGTTGGTCAAGAGCATTATGAAGTTGCTCGTGGCGTGCAAGGTATCTTACAGCGCTACAAAGAGCTTAAAGACATCATTGCTATTCTAGGTATGGATGAGCTATCTGAAGAAGATAAGCTAATCGTTGCTCGTGCACGTAAGATCGAGAAGTTCTTAACGCAAGAGTATCACGTAGCAGAAGTATTTACGGGCAACCCAGGTTGTTACGTACCGCTTAAAGAAACACTACGTGGCTTTAAAGGTCTACTAGCTGGTGATTATGATGATGTACCAGAGCAAGCATTCCTTTACGCAAGCGACATCGATTCTGTGCTGGAAAAAGCGAAGAACCTGTAATTAGCAGGAGAGTGTTATGAGTAATCAAATGACCACGCATCTGGATGTCGTTAGCGCTGAAAAACAAATTTTCAGCGGTCGCGTAGAATCTATCCAGGTTTCGGGTGCGGAAGGTGAACTAGGTATCTTACCTGGCCACACACCTCTACTGACTCCGATCAAACCGGGTATGGTGCGTCTGGTTAAACAACACGGTCACGAAGAAGTGTTTTACGTTTCTGGTGGTATCCTAGAGGTACAACCTGGCGGCGTAACCGTTCTCGCTGACACAGCTATCCGAGGTGAAGACCTGGATCAAGCTAAAGCAGAAGAAGCGAAGCGTGCTGCGGAAAGTAAAATTAGCTCATCACATGGTGATGTTGATTTTGCTCGTGCTTCAGCCGAGCTACAAAAAGCGATTGCTAAGCTTCGTGTTATTGAACTAACCAAAGGCGTTAGACGTAAATAACAAGCTTACTTTAGAGTAAAAAAGGCGACCTCAGGGTCGCCTTTTTTTATGCATAGCAAACGACACATAAGAGGTTCCCTAATAAAAGCGAACGAGATGTCGCTATTGGTCGTTTAAAATGATGCAAAATCGCTCATTTTGAGGGAGTTTTGTTCGAATAGCGTCAAAGTGTGAAAAACTTCAAAAAAAGCCTTGCGCCGAAAACGAATCTCCCTATAATGCGCATCCACTGACACGGCACAGCGGCTCTTACGGAGCAAGGCTTGAAGCCTAATCAGGTGGTTAAAAGCTTCGGTTTCTAACCAGAAAGAAAAATCGAAAATTTCTTCAAATTAACGATTGACTTTCAAAGCGGCTAGCGTAGAATGCGCAGCCCTGACGAGGTGAAGCGAAAGCCACCGAGTCACTGTTCTTTAACAATCTAATCATGCAATCTGTGTGAATGCTCATGTTGAAAGCCACGGCTAACAACGCAATGGTAACGAATCGCCAAAACGATTTATTTATCAATGTTTCTGAGTGTTTACACAAACATATAGTTTGATTTCACTTTTTAAAAGTGGAGACAAACA